>NZ_JACEMT010000041.1 GCF_013868415.1 Marinobacterium marinum
CATCTATGGACGCCCCGTTTTGTGCAAGCAAAACATTTCGTGACATGAAGGTATTGCAGCCATCTATCCGGATTTTTACGAGGTATTAACCTCTATCCCTGATGAATTCCGCTGACTGGATGCTAATCATTTTAACGTTCTCTGTACGAACGATGTTAGTCGCAGCCTTATCCAGTCTCGGCTCTACCTGTCTGTCATCAGCAAGTTCTGCCCACGCAAACCTCAGCGCGTTCCTGTCATTGGTTTATTCAGCAGCCGGTTCTATGTACCGCTGCCCTTTATTCAATAATGCCCATGCTATACGTGCTAGCTTGTTTGCCATTGCTACAATGACCACATTCTTGTTTGCTCGCACTGATAGTGCATGTAACCAGTTGCTAACGGCATTTTTCTTGGTCGCTGAATGCCTTAGCACTGCTCGCGCACCATGAACCAACATCCTGCGCAAATATGCATCCCCACGCTTACTGATCCCTCTGAGTACTGTTTTGCCGCCACTCGAGTGCTGTCGTGGAACAAGGCCTAACCACGCTGAAAGTTGGCGGCCGTTCTTGAATGCCAATGCATTACCCACGGTTGCTACCAAAGCTGAAGCGGTTAAACGACCAATACCTGGTACTTCAAGTAAACGCTGGCATGCCGAATTGTGTTGCACGTGTTGGTCAATTTCACGATCCAACTCACCAATGCAGCGCTCTAGCTCCACCCAACGAGCTCTCATACGCTCAATGTGGCGCTGCATCAGTACCGGCAGCTGATCTTCATTTATGCCATAGCTGTCGCGGAACCACTGCTTTAGACGCGCCGGGCCGGATGGCACTGCTATGCCAAATTCACCTAAGGTTGCACGTAAGCGGTTGATTAGAGCAGTACGGTCTCTCATTAACCCATCACGCTCACGGTGTATCAGCAAAATACTCTGCTGATCAGGCGTCTTCAGCTCCACAAAACGCATATGTGGCCGAGATACTGCCTCACAAATCGCTTCCGCATCAGCAGCGTCATTTTTGTTGGTTTTTACATAAGGTTTTACGTATTGGGGTGGAATCAGCTTCACTTCATGTCCGCAGTCAGTAATAACTCGACCCCAGTAGTGCGAGCTGCTGCATGCTTCCATCCCAACTGTACATTTGGATAACTTTGCAAAAAATGCGTAAACCTGTGTCCTCCGCAATGACTTTCTGATTACGCAGCGCCCACGTTCATCAGCACCGTGTACTTGAAAGACATTTTTCGCAAGATCCAAGCCGATCACTGATACCTGTTCCATGATGCATCCTCCACCTGGTTGCTACCAACTAGCAGTATAGGAGGGGCGTCCATTTCATTATTTTATATTTAACAATCTCCCATATTCACAGGAACGAAACTCGATCAGTCCCCATGCCTGCTTTACATATGAATGGGAATGAGTTTCAATAATACATTCATGTTATGTTATGTTATAACGGTAGCACCAATGAAAGATGGTATCCATCCCGAATCCAACTATGTGATCTTCCGCGACACCAGCTGCGGTAAGACCTTCCGTATCCGTTCGACCTGCAAGCCGACAGAAACAATCGTATGGGACGACGGAGAAACATATCCACTGGTCAATTTGGATATATCCAGCGCGTCACATCCGATTTATACGGGAGAACAACGCAAGGCAAGCAATGAAGGGCGTGTTGCACGCTTTAACAAGCGCTTTGGCAAACGTGGTCAGAAAATATCTCAGGAGAATTGACATGCAGGTTCTAAGCTCTCTTAAAACCGCCAAAAAACGCCACCCCGACTGTCAAGTTGTCAAACGCAGAGGGCGCTACTACGTGATCTGCAAGAGTAATCCGCGCTTCAAGGCACGCCAGGGCCGGGTCAACAAGCGCTAATCGTTCGTTACTGCCACATGGGCTTCAGCCTCCCCTTCTCTGTTGCCCATGATCCACCTCGACTCATCGTAAGTTACGCTGTGCGCGCTGACAGATTCGTCGTGTTGCGGAAGATGGATTGTCCTGCAGCCACTTCCGACACACATCACGCACCCATTCAGGCTGATCTTTGGCTGCATCATTCAGCCAATTGGCAACCGAGTCCTGCACATAGACAGCTTCATCACTGCGCAATGCCGAGAGAAGAGGCAAGGCCAAAGCAGGCTGTTGCTTAAGGGGGTTGATATGCGCGCACCAGACACCTCTCGGGCGTAATACTTCACTGGCAAAACGACGTAAACGCTCGGATGGGGCTTGGGTCCACGCCAACAATAACTTAACAGAGAGTTCCAGGTTCTCGGACAAGTGCGGACGGATGGCAATCCAGGACCATTCACGCACACCGAAATGTCCATCATTTGCCAGTGGGCGGATAGCTTCCAGCCGGGCCTGTATGTCCAGCCCAGGTTGGGCCCCCAGCATAAAACATGCCCAACCACGCACGGTATCCGAATGGTGCACCAGACACTGCCGTATACCATCACTGCCCAGTTCGTTCAGCAGCAGACGACCCATGCCTTGCATGCGCTTGACAATACCCTGCTGGCACAAAGCGTCGGCGCTACTCAATGCTTCGGCCGACAAATCGGGGAATACGGTGCGCAACAACACCGACTGATCCACTGCCAACCCTTCGGTCAGGGTTGCGCTTTGCAATTCTCCGCAGGACAGGGCTGCCAACGTTTCAGGCGCAATATCGGCAATGCGAGTGGCACCTTTGTGCAAGGACTTAGACATCTGATGACTCCTGAAGGCAGATACCGGCCCGTGTCAGTTCTCGACCTGGATATCAAGAGAAACGGGATGAATCGCCGTTTCTCTTGTCAGCTAACCCGGTTTATTTCCGGCTCTGCTCATGTCCGGCCATGCGGCTAAAATCCGTTTTACTCAATTGCTCGCAGTAATCGCCTTTCGGCTCGCCGGGAGTGAACAGAATGTAATCGGCGGGCAAGGCCTTACCATAACGATGTCGAATATAGCTGTCGACATTTTCATCGTCTGACACGGCCTGCAACAAAACCGTGACGGTATCAGTATTCCCTTTCAGCCAAAGCGGGACGCCGTAGTCCTTGCGCGCATGCTGGTATCCCATGATAGCAACCCCCACTCGACCTTCAACTGCCGAATCAGCCAACGTCCTGGCCATAAACTGGTCCTTGGCCAACTGCACTTTTACCATCGGAGCCACTGCTTTTTCAGGCAACATGTTGCAGTGACCAATGCGAATCAGCTCCGACATCAAACGAGTATGCTCGGCATCCCCCTGCTCAACAGGATGCTGCCCCTTGTAGGTTTGCATGATGCGCTCATTCGATGGATTAATGGCAACAACGCGTTGAGCCGCATTCAGAGCATTGCTCAACGGGTTGATGTAGGTGCTCCAGCTCCAGGCGTTAGGGTCCCAGCCAATAAAATGCCCATTGACTTCATTACCGCGCCCTATCCAGGGGTCAACCAGCGATTGCTGATCTTCATTCAACTGCTCAAACGCCACATTACCCAAGCGTCCCGACCGGGCAATCACCTGGATAAACATGCTCTCCAGGTTCTGGTGGTCTCGCGTATCATGCGCCTCACCCAACAAGAGCCAACCACCTTCCGGCAAATTGGCAAAGACTTCTCGCCAAGACACCAGTCTGTCATCTTTGGCTGACCAGAAATGTCCGACCAGTGCATTGTCGCGATGCAGCTCCCCCTTGAACGGGAATGGGATTTTTTCGGGCAGGGCTGCACTGGCCACTGTCTGTTCGGACTTCACCTCTTTGTTCGAGGTGCCGGCACAACCGGCCATCAACACTGCGACCGACAGCAGCAGTCCTGTACCCAAATTACGTGACAACATCATATTTCTCCTTGAAGTTAAAAGTGGACACCCAGCTCCAGCCAATACTGACGCCCGATATCGTATAAAATGCCGGAAGAGCCTGCGGAAGCGACGTTTTGATCATCCAGCACATTCAGTACGTCAAACTGCACATAGGGGCTCATATCATTGAAGCGAGGCTCCCATCTCAGTTGCATATCCCAGGTGTAGCTCTGATCGTAAGACTCCTTTACAAACGCATGCAGGCGATCACCACTGGCAGGATCCGTTGCAACCGCTGACAACTTGCGCAGATGTTCGTACTCGTCTTTCCAGGTAAAGAAATTATTCATGGTGAGATGGTGCTCAGGCCACAGCGTGCTGATGCTCAGCTGTGCCTTCAACGGCGTGCCAAATGCATTGACCGGAAGTTCTCCACGATCAATGACCTGACCGTCATACACCACTTTGTCGGTACGATCGACTTGATAGCCGCCGCCAAGCGATCCGTCATACACGGCATTGTTGCCATAGGATTCGTACAGCTGGTTGGACGTGCGATCCATCCATTTGAGAGAACCATGAATGCCCCACCAGGCTCCCGCAAATGGCAGATTATTGGTACTGGCCACTTCCAGAGTCAGAATATCGGTATCAGACGAAGCGTCATTGGTATAGTAGGTTTCGCCCAGCGCTCGATCATAGTGGCTATTGATCTGGTCACGCCCCTTGCGGTTAACTCCGGTCAGACTGAAACGAAAGTCTTCTGTTGCATGACTGATTCCCAAAACGCGCTCTTCATCATAGGGCGTCTTCAATCCCATCAAGGTACGCCAGTCGGTTGAGCCCTTGATTTCCGTTTCAAACGGTTTACCCGGATTCAGGACCGTCGTCAGGCTGGCATCACGAATGCCTTTCGCCTGCAATTCCATGAATGAGCGCCCATAGTAACGGTTGAAGCCGGCTTCCAGTCGCGTTTTTCGGTCGCCAAAAAGATCCCAATTGACGGCCAGTCGTGGGGCTATATCCGTGTTTTCCAGGAAACTGTTATAGTCGACACGAACACCTGGACGGACCTGTAAACGGCCGGCACGAATATCGTCTTCCAGCCAAAATGCATACTCGTTCTGATCAATATCCAATTGATAGGCATGGTTATAAGCCTTGGAAAAGTAATTCAGCGTATCGGGCGTACAGGCGCCAGTGAAGCACATGAAGGTATGACTGAGAGTTGTGTCGGGACGCACCGTTTCCATCTGCTTGTGCGTAATATCCGCCCCCATAGCAATGTGATGCTCGGCCCCCAGAAAGGTCTGGCTATTGAAACGGAATGCAGGTTTCAGCGTCGTGCTGGTTTGGGTGTTATCCAGTGCATAAGGGCCACCCGAAGCTTCTGCACGAACCGAATGCAACCCCGAAATAACGGCATAGTATTCATTGTCGCTGTCACGCTTATCACCCATGCGCGTCACGTCAAAGTCGACGCTATACTGGCCCAACGCGGTCATATTCTGATAACCAAGTCCCAGACTCAGGCTATGGTGGTTATTGGTAAATTCCGAGTCCGGAACAGCGCCCAATTGATGTACGGATTCACCTGTGCCATACAGCATGCGAATGTCCAGACGCTCATGTTCCGATGGTGTCCAACTGGTTTTCAGGGTCAAGTTTTCATTTTGCCGATACTGGTTGATATCCCCGGCCGCCAAGGCCTCACCGGCATGCAGCGTACCATCCGGGTCCACCTGATAGCTGCGAGTGCTGCTGTTCAAAAAAGGGATGGTTGAACGGCTGCGCGACAGTGTCAGGAATGAGCCCCAATCCTTGCCATGACCAAAAGAGCCGTACAGATTGTAGAAATTCTTTTTAAACCGAGGCTGGACATTGTTGGTTGCCTGGAACCAGCCCAGTTCACCATTCTCAAACGCCTCCGCCTGTTCTTCATCATAGTGATAGCGTGTCAGGCTATCACTCGTATGCCGCCAGCTAACGCCAAAGCTGTCCTCGCCTGCATAGCTTTTAGTATCAACCTCAACCGTACCACCGGTAAATTTGCCCGCCGATGCGCTGATGTTATGGTCGTTGACGCGTACACTGGCAATGGCATTGGTGTCTACATAGAGCCCTTGAGAGTGGCTGCCAATACGGTCAAAACTGGTGGCTGCGGAATACCCCGGGTCCAGGTCGTTGTTGATACTGATGCCATCAACCACGAACGCGTTTTGGAAAAAACGGGCGCCATTGATGCTGATATTCTCCGGCTTTAATTCACCCGCACCCTGACTACTCCGAGAGACTCCCTGCGACTCAATGGCCGGTACCCGTTCCAACAGATCGGTCAAATTGCCATTACCCGCTGGCGTAGATCGTAACTGTTGGTCGTTTAACAGGGTATAACCACTATAAGGCAGATGGGACTGTCCCAGAATAATTGTCTTTTCTTCATCAACCCGTGGAACCGGCAGGCGCAGGACGACATTCTGTTCCGAGGCCATTTCATAGTGCAGTCCCGTATCCGCCAGAATCCGAGCCAAGACTTCTTCCAGACTCATCTGGCCCTTCAGTGCCGGCGCTTGAAGGCCCGCCAGCCATTCGCTTTTGGCCCCGATATTGACTCCTGCCTGCAGGGCTACCTGTCCAAGCGTTACATCCAATGGTTGCGCCGGTATATTCCACTGTTGCTGCTCACCAGCGGCCAGCCCGGATACGGGGTTCAGCAGCAGGCCTGTCAACAGTATGGAATGCAACGGATGTCGCCACTTGCCCGACGTGATTCGCATCTATACCTCCTGTCTTTACGGTTAACACTTCGCCTGAGTGGCGACTCTTTACTGTTAAAGACAAATGGTGCGCAAAATCGGGTAACCTTATTTCAATTTTTTTTGATACGCCTGATATCCAACCCAGGATTATCCACGGACAATCCCATGCTTTGAGCCAACAGCGTATAAGCGGCATCCAGATCAGTGACCCGTAACACCCCGCTGAAAGGGGTGTCCAAATCGGACTTGCTCAATTGCAGCCATTGCCTGCGTGTATCGTGGCGCTGCAAGGCAGCCAATACATTGCGCAAGGGGCTGTGTAAAAAGACCAGCTCACCCGTCAGCCAGTCGGGCCGTTCGTATGTCGGCAAGGCCAATGGCTCGACACCAAAGGTGTGCAATATGGCCGAGTGTCCGGCAGCCAGCACCTGGCCTTGGGTTTTCCTGTCCGACGGGGTCAGTTGCACACGCGACTCATACACATCGACACGCGCTCCTTCCTGCTCCCACTGCACCGAGAACCGGGTTCCCAGTGCTTGCACTTCACCGGTTCTGGAACGAATCACAAAAGGCTTGTTCAGTCGTGCCGCATCCACTTCGGCATACACCGCACCACTCACCAGTTCGATACTGTGGGCCCGGCGATCAGGCCGGATGTTAATGGCCGACCCCGGTGCCAGCGTCAACTCCGCACCCCCCGGTAAACGAATCGTGGCCATCTGACCAATGCGGGTCGAAACATCGGGTTGTTGCAAGGTCCAGAACAACAGCACATTAAGCAATAACATTAAGCAGGTTGTCGCCTTGGCCGACAGGCGGTTCGGTGACTCCGTACCGGTGGCTGTCCAGATCAAGCTGATCTGGTGGTAAATCCGACGATGGTTGGCATCCTCATCCAGCCAGCACTCGAGCTTTTGCTGTATTTCTCGACTCTCGGGCTCATCTTCTATTCTCAACAGCCATTGAATGGCACACTCACGAACATGCTCAACGGTTTCACTCACGCAGCCTGCTCCCCATCGACCGCACCAAATAAGCGCTCATGCAGAAAAGCCATCGCCCGTACCAGGTAATATTTGACTGAATGCGGCGTTACGCCCAGCACCAGAGCGATTTCCTTGTAGGACATCCCCTCTACTCTGGCCATGATCAAAGTGCGGTACTGCTTTTCCGGCAACTCCCTGATCAGCATCTCGACGATCTGTGTCAACAGTTGCTCACATTCCACACTCACTTCTGCGGACGGCACTTCCTGCACCATCATCAATGCGACCTGTCGTAGAGCATCCTGCTCCACCTGCTGTCGATGAAAGCGATTAATAAGCAGACGATTGGCCACCACCATTAACCAGGCACGTGGTGTTTCGATGCTTTCAGGCCGCGAAAAACTCAGCATTTTAAGAAAGGTATCCTGCCCCAAATCTTGAGCAGACTCGCGGCAGACAACTCGTTGCCTCAACCAGGCAACCAGCCAGGGGTAATGTTGGATATAGATGGATTCAATGGCGTGTTGGGAGGGGGTCATGATATCTATTACAAATGATAATTGTTATCTTTTAATTTATCATCCATTAAGGCGCCCTGCAATTTGTGCCTCATGTCATTGAGGCTGCAGGGACTGCATAGAGCCGGGTAAACGAACGGAGCAACCACCGTAAGCAGTCGTCACCCCGACTCTTACACTCAAACTCATACGAATTTTCATACTTTCAATAGGATTATAATGAGAAGCAATAGCATTTAATGGCTACACTATTCTCCTCCGCCAACACGCCGTTGGCGTGTCTATATCACGGAGTTGACCGATGGACTTAACTTCCTCCCATCCTTTGCAACGCTATTGGGACCTGGCCTCAGCCCGGCTGCAGGCACATGCCCTGGAACATGCGATAAACATGGGCCTGCTACATCATTTTGAATCACCTGCGACGCCATCCGCCGTGGCCCATCGCCTGCAGCTGGCTCCGGACGCGACCGCCGCTTTCCTGGAATTGCTCTGGAGCATGGAGATACTCCAGCGCACCCCGACCTCATCATCCTCATCTGAAGCATTCACGTATCAGCTGACACCTGTCGCTTCCCGTTATTTACTCGACACTGGCGAACACAGCTGTGCTCTGGCCTGGCGCTTTCGTATGCAAGCACTCGAAACATGCGGACAAAACCTGTCGGCCTTCCTGGAAGGACGCATGACAGGCAATGATGCCGAGTACGCTCCGTCCGAACAGGCCTGGGCTGAGGCTGCCAAAACCCAAATCGCTCAGGAGCAGAGCAGCGTCACGGCACCGGCTGTTGCCCAGTTGCTCAAACAAAAAATAGATATCCCCGCTACTGGCCGCTTTCTTGATCTGGGCGGAGGACCCGGATTTATCAGTATTGCGCTGGCGCACCAGTACCCCGGTTGGACTGGCACCCTGTTTGACTGGCCCGCCACAGCCGAGGTCGCGGCAGGAAACATTCAGGCAGCAGGCCTGAACTCCCGACTCAGTACATGTGGTGGTGATGCCACCCGTGATGATTTGGGCGGGACGTACGATTTGATCTGGTGTTCGTCCGTACTGCACTTTCTGCCGGACCTGGACCTGGCCCTGCAGCGTTTCTGGACAGCCCTGCAGCCCGGAGGGCTCCTGATTTGCGCTCATGCAGAAATCGGCACAACACCAGATAATGCTCTGAAATCCCTGCCGTTTTATCTACCCCTGATGCTGCGTGGCCACTATGTTCCCCACCAAGGGGAGCTGCCAAACGCATTGAAGCGCAATGGCTTCGAATACTTGAGTACGCACGCGCTCACGCATTCCCCAATGACACCTGTCCAGATACATACAGGAAGGAAACCCGAATGACGCATACCCGCTATTGGCCACTGCAACTGATGCTGGGATGGCTTAACCTCGTTCTGACAGCACCGATAATTTATCTGTACCTGGGGCTCCCGATGATCATGCGTCAGCACGGCTGGTCCGGGATCGAGATAGGTCTTTTCCAACTGGCAGGCCTGCCCGCCGTATTCAAGTTTCTTCTGGCGACCCCGGTTGACCGCTATCATTTTGGCCGCTGCACCTATCGGAGCTGGAGCGCACTGCTGATGGCTCTGTATGCCAGCGTACTCATTCTGCTGGCCCTGTATGACATTCAACACACACCCTGGTCCCTGCTCTTCTCTCTGGCCCTGGCCGCCAGTTTGATCGGTACCTGGGCTGATATCCCTGTTAACGCCCTGGCTATTACCTACCTGCCTGAATCAGAGCGTATCAGGGCCGGTGCCATCCGTTCAGCAGCAACCTCGCTGGGTGCCATTGTGGGCGGGGGAATCATGCTGCTGATGCAAACACATTTGGGCTGGGCCTGGCCCTTCGTCGCACTGGCCCTATTGTTGGTGTCCGGTGTCGTGCTGCTTGCGTGTCTGCGTCAGTATGTGCCTGTTTGCCAAACAGCAGTTACAGCTCAACGCGCCGGGCTGAAAGAATGGCTGAACTTTTTTGCGACCCCCGACTTTCGCCGCTGGTCCTGGTTGATCCTGCTGTATTTCCCTTTTATTGGCGCGGCCTGGGTGTATGTAAAGCCGCTGATGCTGGATCAGGGGTTCGATGCCAGTCGCATTGCCGCTATTGTGGGGATTGGAGGTGGCCTGGTCGGTGCGCTTGGAAGCCTGGCCGGTAGTCGCCTCACTCGACATTTTGGATCAGGGCTTGCACTGCCTGCCTTTGCCCTGCTCAGTGTTGGCGCAATAAGCGGTTTACTGCTGGTCACAGCACTGGAGATGCCTTTCATCGTCTTTGCCGCCGCAGCATTGCTCACGGCACTGGCAATGGGTATGGCTTCCGGTCTGATTTTCGGACTCATGATGTACCATACTCGCCCCGGGCTTGCTGCTGTAGATTACGGCATTCAGTCCAGCCTGTTTGCAGTTGTACGCACCTTGGTTCCCATGGCGGCTGGTATCATGCTGGGACACTTTGGCAGTCTGGGCATGCTGTTCGGACTCTTGGCGGGCGTTATACTGGCTTTCATACTGGCCAGCGGCTTGCGTCACTCAATTACCGCCTTCATACAGACCCAACGTCTGTAGGCCATACTACCGGCAGCCACAATCCAATCACGGCTGCCGGTTCCCCTCAGCTGTACCGAGCGACGGTTATCATCCGTTGAACCGACACCAGCGCCAGCACGCCCAAGGCCAACGAAGCTGCATAGTATGGGGCAACTGGAGACAACCCATACAACAGCGTCGCGCCAACCGGCGCACACACCATGGCCAGTCCCTGAACCGCAGCCAGCGTCCCGGCAGCCGCACCCTGCTCATCTGAATTCACGACATTGGCAACAGCTGCCTGAACCGAAGGAAATATCATCCCCATGCCAACCGCCGACACCGCATAGCTGATAATCAGGCCGGCCGGCGTCAATAGCACTGATACCAAGAAAAATCCTGTCATCCCTATCCCCGCACCGATCACCAGGCACACATCCGGGCGGCTATTGATCCGCGCCATGATGCCTTGCACTACAATCAGCACAACACCAACCGCCAACAACGCCAAACCGGCTGCCCTTGCTGCGGCGTGGACTCCTAGCCCCAAGCTGTCAATTGCAAAAAAGCCCACACTGATCTGGGCCGTGACAACACTGCTCATGGCCAAAAACATGACTGCAAGGTATGACCTCACACGCCGATCGCTAATTTTCACCCCCATAGACGTGCTCTCCCCGCCCCCTGAACGAGCAGAATCGGCCGGTAATTTCCACCAGAGCCAAAGCAATGCGATGGCAGGCAAAGCGGCAGACACAAACAGCGGCAGGGTCAAGCTGTCATGCGCCAGATAGCCACCAATCAATGGCCCAGCGACCATCCCCAATCCACTGGCTGCACCCAGCATAGCCATTGCCCGAGGCCTGTACTCAGCCACGACCACATCCGCTACCCGAGCAGCACTGATACTTGGAATCGCTGCATAAAAAGCGCCCACCAGCCCTCTTAACAAAACCAAGAGACTCAAAAGCAGCACGCCCGACAGAGCCTTTTCAAGTGCACTGGCAAAAACAACTGCCAGCGCCAGATAACTCAGGCTATACCCTGCGGCCGCCACAAGCAGGACAGGCTTGCGCCCATACTGGTCACTCTTTCGCCCCCAAAAACGAGCACTCAGCATCCAACAGACACCGGACATGGCAACAACCACTCCGCCTTGCCATTCAGCCAGCCCCAATGCCCTGAAAATTGGCCCCACAACGGGAACAAACGCGATCATTGCGGTTAATGACAGCATATTGAATAAAAACAGCGTGCCTACTTCCCTGATTTTCATGCCTCGACTCACTCTTTTGCATGCACTATTCGCCACACAGATCATCCCGCCTTCGGCAAGATGAAGCGTGCAATTCACGTTAATGATAATGATTTTGTTTAGGATTTACATCAATATACCCGGATAGACCTTGATAAAACACCAAGCCTGTTACCCGATAGAGACCAGGCTTCGATTGAAAAGAATGGGGCTAATAATTAATATATTAAGTTAATCAAGGAGAGCCCGATGAACATCAAACTGTCTGTCGTCGACCAGTCGCCCGTCCATGGGTCACACACCAAAGCTGAAGCGCCACATCTGACCATTGAACTGGCTCAGCTATGTGATTCTTTGGGATACCACCGTTACTGGGTTGCGGAACATCATGACAGTGTGCACTTTGCCAACCCCTGCCCCGAAATTCTGGTTGCAAGCATCGCCAGTGTAACCAGCCACATCCGTGTCGGCAGCGGCGGCGTCATGTTGTCGCACTACAGTCCGCTTAAGGTCGCCGAGTGTTTCAAAATGATGGCTACTTTGCATCCCGGCCGCATAGACCTTGGCATCGGTCGTGCTCCTGGTGGCACCGGCCTGACCTCACATGCTCTGGCCTTTCCTCACGAACCGCAGCACGGCGATCTCTATGCACACCAGTCCCAAATGCTGGAGGGGTTCATTAACGGCACCTTACCTGCCGATAGCCCCTATAAGCGCATCAAAGTCCTGCCTGACAGCTCTCCCGCCCCCGAGCTATGGATGCTGGGCTCCAGTGGCGGCAGTGCCGGTCTGGCCGGTCACCTTGGGTATAATTTGGCGCTGGCACGCTTTATTGATCCGGACAACTGCAACCCTGCCATTTTTGAAGCCTACCTCAAGGAATGGAAGAAAGCGGGACACCCCGGACAGCCGAACAAAATGCTGGCCATCGCGTGTATCTGTGCCGAAACCGAAGAAGAAGCACGGCTACGCGCAGGTACTGCCGTCTATCGTAAACTGGCCGCCCAATTGGGCCAAAGAGAAGACTTTCTGACACCTGCAGAGGTACAGGACCGCTACCGTTCCATGTCCGCTTCCGAACAGGCCGCCTATGATCATATTCTGAGAGGATATACCGTCGGTACGCCCGAACAGTGTCTACAGGAAATCGAACAGCTGGGTCATAGGTTCGACTGTGATGAGGTCGCAACTGTTACCGTCACTCACAGCCACCAGGACCGCATGGACAGCTATCGACTGTTGGCCCAACATTTCTAACTCGCACAGACAGAAAAGGCCTGGTTATTACCACAACTCACTCGAGTGTCGATGATAACCAGGCCTTTGTCATCGATCCTGCAAACAGGGTCAGGCCGAGGCTTTCTGCTCTACAAACTCGAGCGACATGAAGCCTTCAAAAGTGTCATCCTTGATATCAAGCCAAGCTGCCGGCAGCTCGGTTGCCAGTGTCCCCGTAATCGTTGAACGATAGGTTTTCTCGCGAAAAGCCATAATATTCTCTTGCTTGTCGAGCAACCACTCCTTTAACAGCGCAGCCTGCTTTTCTACCGGGAAATCGGGGTAATCGGTAGCATTGACCAGCTCACGGATATAACCAGCCTGGAAATCAATGGCATCATTACAGCTGTCTGTCTGCTGATAACGCTGCAGCCAGCCGTCAATATCGGCTCGACGTTGTGCCACTTCCGGCAGCTGGATGCGATTCAGTATCACATCTCGTGCATACCAGGCCTGGGCATCAAACATGTTGAAGGTGAAATACTGATCCTGCATACCCAAATAAATCAGTCTGTCATGCCCCTCAAAGAACATCCCCTTGTACAGGTTGTCCGGGTACAGGCAGTTATGAGTTTTCAAACGCAGGTTGTCAGGCAGGAAGGGGAAATTGAACAGGTAGCCCGTACACATGATGATTGCATCAAACTGGCGAGTCGTGCCATCAATAAAGTGACCCACATCACCTTCCAGGTGTGTCAGCAAAGGTTTTTCTTCAACGCCTTCCGGCCACTCAAAACCCAGCGCATTGCTGCGATAGCTGATGGTGACGGACTTGGCACCATATTTATAGCACTGTGACGCAATATCTTCGGCGGAGTAACTGGCACCCACCAGCAGCAGGTTTTTGCCTTCAAACTCCAATGCATCTCGGAAATCATGTGCGTGCAGCACTCGACCAGGAAACTGTTCTACACCGTCAAAATAAGGCATGTTAGGGGTAGAAAAATGCCCTGTTGCAACGACCACATAGTCAAACTCGTCGGTTTCCTGCTCGCCCGTTTTATGATTCATAACTGTCACCGAGAACTTCTCACGGCTTTCGTCATATTCAACCCAGCGCACCGGGCACTCAAAACGGATGTACTTCAGAATGGCCTGCTTATCAATACGACCCATAATGTAGTCTTTAAGCACGGCACGAGGCGGATAAGACGGGATCGCTCGACCAAAGTGTTCGTCAAACGAATAATCGGAGAATTCCAGACACTCCTTGGGTCCGTTAGACCACAAGTATCGATACATGCTGCCATGCACCGGCTCACCATTTTTGTCCTGACCTGTACGCCAGGTGTAATTCCACATCCCCCCGATGTCATTTTGTTTCTCGTAACAGACGATTTCCGGAAGATTTTCAACCCCGGCTCGACGTGCTGCTTCAAAGGCTCGCAACTGAGCCAAACCACTGGGACCCGCACCAAGAATTGCTATTTTCTGCTTACTCAAAACCTACTCCTTTACAATAGAACGCATAACATATTAATTTTTTTCATAATTAGTTTCAAGAAAACGCAAAAAACGCCAAAAATCCGCACTAATCAATAGAAAATTTCAACCTCACCCGATGATTTCATTGGTGTTGAAATCATTTTGATTTGTGTCGCAAAGCAATTGAATTACATCCCTGCCGTCTGGATCTGCCGGGTAGTTTGAGTGGGGTGAAGATCATGGAGACCAACGGTATGCCGCAGACGCCAATGGTCAGGGTCAACGGATAGAGTTGACTGAGTAGCCGGGATTCGCGGAGTTACAAGGCATCATGGCCAGGACGGCCAATACAGAGCAGAAAAGAGCAGGTTCTCATGATCTGGTAACAAGGCCCGCTCGACAGTCGTCATGAACGACCTGGATACGCACAGGCCACGCAACAAAGGGGAAAGCTACAAAAGCAGCTCCGGATGCTTATACCTCCGGAGCTTTTTTTTACTGCCCGGCCTGGGCACGTGCCTTATGCAGTTTTTTGTAGCTTTCAATCAGTTTTTGGTGTCGATCCAACCCTTCCAGCTTCATGCTGGTTGGCGTCAGCCCATGGAAATGCACCTCTCCCGTCACTGAACCTATTACGTTCTGCATGGTTTCTGCACCAAACATTCGCGTCAGGTTATAGCGGTAGTCATCAAGCTCAAGCTCATCATCCAGTACGATTTCCAGTACGGCTCGCAAGGCCTGATAAAACAGACCTCGCTCAACAGTATTGTCATTGTAGGACAGGAATTCACATATCAGATCGTACGCTTCCTCGTACTCTTGAAGCGCCAGGTACAATAGCCCTTTCAGCTCTCCTACGCACAATTGCCCCCACACCGTGTTTTCGTCAAACTCGATGCCGATCAGCGTAGGCACTTCGGTATAATTATCCAATTCGCTGTCTTCCAGGCGCTCAACCAGATCTGCCCATCCATCTTCATCCAGACGATGAATGTTCAGGATATCTTCACGGAAGGCCAAGGCCTTGTTGGTGTTGTCCCAAATCAGATCCTCAACCGGGTAAATCTCCGAGTAACCCGGCACCAGGATACGGCAGGCCGTTGCCCCCAGCTCATCAAATACCGCGATATAGACCTCTTTGCCCAATGCCTCGAGAATCTGCATCAGTCTGGCATGCTCCTCCTCGTTCGTCCCTGAGAAGTCCCATTCACAAAACGCGTACTCGGAACGGGCACTAAAGAAACGCCAGGACACCACACCGGTCGAATCAATGAAATGCTCGACGAAATTGTTGGGTTCTGTAACCGCATGGCTGTTGAAGGTCGGTGCTGGTACATCATTCAGACCCTCAAAACTGCGCCCCTGCAGAAGCTCGGTCAAGCTGCGTTCCAATGCCACTTCGAAACAGGGATGCGCACCGAAAGAAGCAAAAACGCCACCGGTACGCGGGTTCATCAAGGTCACACACATAACCGGGAATTGTCCACCCAGGGAGGCATCCTTGATCAGTACCGGAAAACCCTGTTCCTCCAGCCCCTGGATACCGGCCAGGATATGCGGATATTTTTCCAGCACATGCAGAGGTACATCCGGCAAGGCGATCTCTTCCTCGATGATCTGCTTTTTCACCGCACGTTCGAAAATTTCAGACAGACACTGCACCTGCGCTTCCTGCAGTGTATTACCGGCACTCATGCCGTTACTGACAAACAGGTTTTCAATCAAATTGGACGGGAAATACACCGCTTGCTGATCGGACTGACGAATATAGGGAATGGCGCAAATACCACGATCGATACGCCCGGAGTTGGTATCGATCAGGTTGGAGCCACAAAGCTCCCCATCCGGGTTGTAAATATCCAGACAGTATTCATCCAGCAATCCTTCCGGCAGCGCGTCATCCGGCCCCGGCTGGAACCACTTTTCACGCGGGTAGTGCACAAAGTCACTGTTGGCAATTTCTTCACCAAAATAGTGATCGTTATAGAAAAAATTGCAGCTGGCCCGTTCAATGAACTCACCCAGCGCAGAACAAAGCGCGCTCTCCTTGCCGGCACCTTTACCATTGGTAAAGCACATGGGAGATGCGGCATCACGAATATGCAGGGACCAGACGTTGGGAACGATGTTGCGCCAGGATGAAATCTCGATTTTCATGCCCAGCTGTTCCAGCACCCGTGTCATGTTGGCGATGGTGTCTTCCAACGGCAGATCCTTGCCCGGAATATAGGTACGCCCTTCCCCGGCTGTCATATCCGCAAACATTAACGCCGAATCTTCATCCAGGCTCGTGACCTGATCGATTTTGAACTCGGGCCCTTCCTGCACCACTTTTTTCACGGTACAACGATCAATGGAACGCAGGATGCCTTGCCGATCCTTATCGGAAATACTGTCCGGCAATTCAACCTGAATCTGGAAAATCTGGTTATAGCGGTTTTCCGGATCGACAATGTTGTTTTGGGACAGCCGTATATCCTCGGTCGGGATATCCCGTGCCTTGCAATACACTTTGACGAAATAGGCCGCACAGAGTGCTGAAGACGCCAGAAAGTAATCGAAGGGGCTTGGTGCCGAACCATCACCCTTGTACCGGATAGGCTGGTCCGCAGTAACGGTGAAGTCATCGAACTTGGCTTCAAGCCTGAGGTTGTCTAAGAAATTTACTTTGATTTCCATGTGATCACTTTCTGGGTGTGTTGGGTAGTTTTGCAGCGCGCGCGCAGCAGGCTGTTGACATTCGGGCAGAACATCAACGGCGCCTGCAGAGCCGAACGGCATGTTAGCATAGTCGATGCATCAAAAGGATTGAAACGCTGGTAGAGGACACGGCCAGAACGGCCATCAGTGGAGGGCAGCTGCCATCAATATTAACTGCGTGGCACAGGCTTTTGGACCTGTTTCACTGAGTCTTGATGCGGGCAGGCCAAGGCTGATAATCTGATTCTACCCACCCGCCCTGATGATTTTTCCCAATGAAACTCGATACCACCGGCTCCCAGACCTCTACTTTGCATTCTCTGCGCCGGCTTTTGCCTGCAGGTAGCAGCTGGTTAATCGGCTCGGTCCTCTTGCAGTGCATCACGGTCGGAATACTCATAGCGATCAGTCTGGCATGGTGCAAGCTGCACGGCCTGAGCCTTGAAGACTCTGCTCCTCCCATTCTGATAGTCGGCACAGGCGTCACCCTGATGCTCGCCACAGGTGTCTTCCTGGTCATCATGCAAAAAAACATCGGCATTATGCTGTGCCGCGTGAATGCCACCCTTCTGACCCTGACTACAGCCATGAGCAGCATTCAAGCCTGGCACACGGGAAACTTCTCTCTCTTACCTGCCAGTCTTATCGGGTTTGCGGCCGCTGTTATCGTTTTAATATTGTACCTGACACCCTTTTTGTCTGGATATATCAGACGGGCGCATGCAATACGCCAACAGTTTTGGCACCGCGTTGAGCCATGAAATGGCACCTTCGCGTTTAGCGCTCAAAAACTTCAAGCTCATAATCCGGATACAGGTGAAATACACTGCGCTGAAACTCTTCCTTGCGTAGCGCAATGCTACTGAAACGAAGCGGAATCTCCAGCTTCATCACTTCCGTCATGCTGAGCCCCTGTTCGGCGGCCTGAACAAGCGTATCATGCAACCAGTTCAGATAGGCTTCCATTTGGTCAAGGGCCTCCGCCCCTTCCACCTTGGGCCCATGCCCTGGTAATAAGAGTACATAAGGGACCTGCCGCAGCTGCTCAATATCCGCCAACCACTGTTGAAGGCCGGGCGTGTGCGGTGTTGTCAGCGCACGCTGGTAAAACACCAGATCGAAGGGGAAAAGCACCCCCGTCGTATGATCAAACAATACCAAGTCGGAGCCACTGTGCCCGCTGAGTTCAATCCATTCGAGCCGGTGTCCTCCTATCTCCATGATGCCGGGTTCTATCAACTGGTTCGGCACGACAACTTCCGTACCCCTCATCCAGTCTCCAACCAATCGGTACATGTTCTCGGCAAAGGCATCTCCGCTCTCACGGATCTGTTGCTGTGTTTTGGCAAGTGATGCGATGGGAACCCCGGCAAAAGCCTGATTGCCCAAAAAGTGATCGGGGTGCTGATGGGTATTGATAACCAGCTTGATCGGTCTTTCGGTGGTTTCCCGAATCAGAGCATGCAACGCTTCGCCATAACGCCGAGACACACCCGTGTCCAGCACAATCACACCTTCATTCGTTACGATGAACGAGGTATTGACGATATTGCCACCGTTTTCAACACTGAAGTCTTCGGTTTTTCCTTCCACAAACCATGTATTCTCAGCAACCCGTTCAGCCGTCAGGTCATATTGGAGCGGAGCTGCATTGATCGGCAGACTCAATACACACACCAGAGCCGTTACAATATGTTTCATATTCCCTCCTACAGCGCCTGAGTGAATTCATTGCCGCCGTTGTCACGCATCCAAAGCTGATAACCGCTGCGCTTGTCTTGCAAGTCAAAACTGAACACCGGGTTTTCCGCAACCGGTGGTGAGAGTTCCATTCGCACCACCGTTTCGCCATCAGGCCCCTTTAATTTGACCTGTTGCAGATAAAATTCGGGGATTGCATCAACCAGCCCTGTATCCATCGGATGAATGACACGAAACCGGTACCGCGCACTGTCGGCATCATCAGAAGCAAACCGCTTGGCCTTTACCTCTCCCAAATGATTTTGCCAATAGGGATCCGCATTCCCCATGCTGGGTGTGGTGCAACCGCCACCTGCAGCTTCCAGCTGGGCGTAGCCAATATGCCATTCCCCGTCTCGGGTATACACGGCAGCACGAATCGCTGTGCTTTGCTGGACCTTGATACGCAGGGATACTTTGGGGCTTGCCAGCTCACCTGGATAGTAGTCAAAAATATGTTGAATGGGGTTCAAGTCGGCCCAGACCACAATCCGTTCAATATCACCGGTCAAGGCACGGGCATCAATTGTCACAGGAACCTGGGTCGGATCTTCGGCAAAATCAGGGACTTCAACCTTAATGGCGGGATCAAAACGGTAATCGTCATCGCCGATAAAAATCTTGCGTGTATAGTCCCACATGACCGATTTCAATGGGTCCGTCGGTTTGGCCGCCTGAACATTGGCGAAAACCAGCAGAGCAATCAGCCCTGTCAGAAAAGGGTATAGCCGGATCATTATGCCACCTCTTTTGTTTTTATTGTGCGGGTAGTGAATCAGCGCTCGGCATCTGCCTCCATCATCACCTGATAAAATTCAGGCTTGGTATACCGCAGACCATATTCGGCAAACAGCTTTTCCATGTCCCCGTTTTGAATCATGCGATCAAGTACTTCTTCAACGGCATATCCCAGTTGGCGATCACTTTGCCGAATGGCAATACCGATATCCCAGCTTTGCTTGCCCATGGTAGGAAATCCGTTTTCGGCCAGTCGGTAGCGCTTATCGCCCGCTTGATGCAACCACCAGTCAATCTCGGACTGCATGGCCATGACTGCTGCAACTTCGCCCTGCTTCATCGCCTTGAAAGCCGTCTCCGGGTTGGGATAGTGATGGGTCATCTCACGCATTCGACCGCCCATGGCGGACGTGAAATAAAACGCCGGCACACTATCAACCTCAACTCCGATCGGTTCGTACTGAAAAACGGCCACCGTACGAACGGCATCCAACCGCTGACCATCATAGGCAACCTGCCATTTTTCCTGTTGGTAGGGAGCCGTCATAACAACTTGCTCGTTAATCAGGTATCCCAGCGAATCCTGCTTATAGGCATAGGCTTTGTCATAGGGCACTCGTAACATGACATCTGCCAATTGCTTCATCGCCAGAGGGTTGGCCTCGTCCTTGTCCAGATAATGTCCCTTCCAGACATTGTTACGCAGGTCATCTTCCAAGCCTTCATCCGGTGTAATCCAGTGTAATTGCAGCTCCAGGCCAAAAGCCTGGGCAATACGCCGGGCTACTTCAACATCAACCCCCGTCGGCTGCCCTTCCCGGATAAACGAATAAGGAGGAAAATTCTCATATACCCCCATGCGAATATGGCCGGAAGCCATAACGTCGTCATACAGACGCGCAGAAGCCTGCTCACACGTGAGCAGGCTCGCAAGAAGGGAAATAAGCGATATGGACAGCTTATTCCTCAACATATTTGGTCTCCAGCCAGCTTCGAATTGCCCACAGTGCCTCTTGGCTCAAGGTATCGGCCATTTTCGGCATGTAGACAGCGCCATCACGCACGGCACCGTTGATGACACGGTACTTGTACCAGTCATCACCATCATAATCGGGCGTCAGGTAACGCAGGTCAGGTGCGATACCACCGGAAATGCCGTCCAATCCGTGACAACGAGCACAGTTTTGATTATAAGCTGAAGCACCGATCTCGACGGCGCGCTCAAAGTCACCGCTATCCCGGTACGGGTTGGTCTCTGCCCATTCATCACCCAATGGGCTCAGGCCTTCAGTCTTTACGGCCTGAGGTACCACATCACCGTGCGCCAGGACAGGACCTGACACCAGGGTCGCCATAGCAGCTGCAGCCATCAGACTCGTGAGTGTGTTCAGATTGGACATGTGGGTCACCATTTATTGTTATCAGGCTAATTGAGAATATGAACGCCGAGCCCAGGTGCCCGACTGTGATAGCCTCATAATGAACCAGCTGCACCCTGCTCAGAATTACACCTTGGCAGGCAAAATATGCTTCCTTGGTAGTACGTTTGGCACAGAAGCGATGCAAAAGATTTGACCGACCCCACCCAAAGTAGTAAAACTTAAGCATAACCTATTGATTAAACGGGAAATATTCCCGTCCCACCAGGAACTCCACACACGTTTGATTCGCAAAAAGCCCGACCTTGACGGGTGTTTTGCCGTGGCTCTTCAGCACTGCGGATTCGCACAATGCCCTTGCACACAGCTCGGCCATCCAGTCGGGCCGGCATCATTCACCAAAAGGGTATTGATATGATGAAAACAACAATAACAGCACCGCGCCGAAAGCTTTTGAGCCAACGGGTCCAGGCGGTCATTCTGGGAGCGGCAATCGGGTTGGGCAGTACAGCTGTGCAGGCCGCCTCATCCAAGGTCACCTGGGAAGATATTCTGAATGACCAGGCAACCCCCGAAAATATCCTGGGTTACGGCATTGGCCCCAAGGCTCAGCGCTACAGTCCAATGACCCAACTCAACACCGATAACGTCAAGATGCTGACCCCTGCCTGGTCTTTCTCTTTCGGTGACGAAAAGCAGCGAGGCCAGGAATCCCAGGCCCTGGTGCATGACGGTGTCATTTACATCACCGGTTCATACTCCCGTGTTTTTGCCATTGATGCCAAAACCGGCGCCAAACTGTGGAGCTACAGCGCGCGCCTGCCGGATGACATCCGCCCTTGTTGTGATGTTGTAAACCGCGGTGCCGCAATCTTTGGTGACAAAATATTCTTCGGTACCCTTGATGCCGCCATGGTTGCACTCAATAAGGATACCGGTAAGGTTGTCTGGAAGAAGAAATTCGGCGACCACTCCGCCGGTTACACCATGACGGGCGCCCCAACCCTGATCAAGGATCAGAAAACCGGCAAGGTGCTGCTGATCCATGGGTCTTCCGGTGATGAATTCGGTGTAGTGGGTAAACTCTTTGCCCGCGACCCCGACACTGGTGAAGAGATCTGGATGCGTCCCTTTGTTGAAGGTCATATGGGCCGCCTGAACGGCAAAGACAGCACTCCTACCGGTGACCCTCGCGCCCCAAGCTGGCCAGACAATCCTGACTCGCCTACCGGCAAGGTTGAAGCCTGGAGCCATGGCGGTGGTGCCCCCTGGCAGAGCGCCAGCTTTGATGCTGAAACCAACACCATTATCGTCGGTGCCGGCAACCCCGCGCCCTGGAATACCTGGGAACGTACATCCAAGGGCGGCAACCCGCTGGATTATGACAACCTCTACACCTCTGGCCAGGTCGCGGTAGACCCGACAACCGGCGAGGTCAAGTGGTTCTATCAGCATACCCCGAACGATGCCTGGGACTTTTCCGGCAATAACGAACTGGTCTTGTTCGAATATGACGATAACGGCAAGACCGTCAAAGCAACGGCACACGCGGACCGCAACGGTTTCTTTTATGTCGTTGATCGAGAAGACGGTGATTTCATCCGCGCTTTCCCGTTTGTCGACAATATCACTTGGGCAACGCATATAGACCCGAAAACCGGCCGCCCGGCCGAAGTGGAAGGCCAGCGCCCACCGCCCCCGAAACCGGGTGAGAAAAAGGGAGAATCCATCGAGGTATCCCCTCCATTCCTTGGCGGCAAAAACTGGAACCCCATGGCCTACAGCCAGGACACAGGACTGTTCTACATTCCAGGCAACCATTGGAAAGAAGATTACTGGACCGAAGAAGTGACGTACCAGAAAGGTGCTGCCTACCTGGGCCAGGGCTTCCGTATTCGCAAGATGTATGACGATCATGTCGGTATCCTGCGCGCCATGGACCCGGTTACCGGCGAAACCGCATGGGAGCACAAGGAAAAACTGCCGCTGTGGGCAGGTGTTCTGGCCACCAAGGGCGGCCTGATTTTCACCGGTACGGGTGATGGCTACCTGAAAGCGTTCGACGCCAAGAGCGGTACCGAACTTTGGAAGTTCCAGACCGGCTCCGGTATCGTTTCCAGCCCCGTTACCTGGGAAATGGATGGCGAGCAGTATGTCGGCATCGCTTCCGGTTATGGCGGTGCCGTCCCTCTGTGGGGTGGCGACATGGCAGATCTGACCAAACCTGTCCCCCAGGGTGGCTCCTTCTGGGCCTTCAAACTGCCCAAATGGGCCGGTGATGTAACCGGTAAATAACCTTTAGTACGGTTACGGGCCCCCATCAGGGGGCCCCTTTCTCGGGAGAATAACCATGGCAACTGTATCCCTGATTCCCTCCGGTTTTTTGGCGCTTATGCTGTCGTCATCCGTATTGGCAGATTGTATACCGGATATTGAAGCCCAATGTGCCGGTGCCAACCTGAATGGGCGTGACCTCTCTGGCCTGGAACTTGACCGCATCGATTTGAGCGGTGCCGATCTGCGCTATGCTGACCTGCGTCATGCCGACCTGAGAGGCGCCAATTTGAGCGGTGCCGACCTGAGCTATGCTCTGCTCAGCCGCGCCAATCTGGAACAGGCCAACCTCAGAGGCGCTACCCTGGACTACGCCAACATGGTCGCCGTGACCGGTTGGGCCATGCATGCTCAGGGCGCGTCCTTTAGGGAAACTCGACTGGATGGTGCCAACCTGTCTTTCGCCCGACTGAGCAATGCCGATTTTCAATCGGCGGTTCTGTACGCCACCAATCTGGAAATGGTGTGGGCAACCAAGACACGCTTTATCAACTGCAATATGCGTAATGCCAACCTGCAGGAAGCCAAACTCAATTCGGCCAACTTGCAAGGCGCTGATTTGCGTGGCGCCAGTATTCGTTTTGCCACTTTCCAGGGAACCTATATGGAGTCATGCAAGGACTGTCCTACTGACTGGATGATTCCCAAACATCCAGTCACCTCCAGGTAAAAAACCTTTCTCACTAAGACCCTGCCCGTCCGTCATGCTCGGATATACCCCCACCCCTGCTGCTGGCGGTGGGCAAGGTGCTGTACCGCTGCCGGTACCACACCAGCCCCCTTTGGAGCCGTTAGCTGCTGATTTTCCAGACTGTTGCGGCACAACATCAACCGTGGCAGCAAAATTGTATCGGTTATATCGACAGCCATCGCCACGGCAGGGCCGTTCACCACCAGCTCTATCTCCGCATCCGGTTCCAGCTTGAGCAGATTACGCACATTGGCCTGGGCCCTGCCCAATGCTTCAGGCGTGGGGGCGTGAATAACAATCTTCAAATTATCCATGATCAGTGTTCCTGTAACAGAGTATATCGGCCTCGCGAACAGCATGCCCGGTTGCATTTCTGCCCATGCCCATCACCACAGCCGAGAAACCTCTGACGATATCACAATCACCGTCACTGACCGAGAACGGGCTGTCAGGCCAAACTGCCCAGTTTCAACACACCACATTGAATGGCCACATGCACCAGCTCCGCCGTCGAGGATACCTGCAATTTATTTTTCAGCAGGGTGCTGTGGTTGGATACGGTTTTAACACTGATACAGAGCTGCTCCGCGATGATTTTAGGGGTCAGCCCTCGCGCCAGCATGACAAAAATTTCGAATTCGCGCTGTGTCATGCCTTCCAGGCGTGGGTCAACCCCGCCATTGCGCTGTACCGCCAGACGCGTTGCCAACTCATGTTCAACATAGGGTTGTCCAGCCAGAACCTTACGTACCGCTTCCAGTAAAACCGCCGGACTGCTGCCTTTGGTAATATAGCCCAGTGCACCCGCGTCCAGGGCCTGCTGTACCATCGGCAACTCGTCATACATACTGAAAAACAGGATGCGAGCGGTACTGTCACGCTGCAGAATGCGCCTGGCCGTTTCAATACCGCTAATATCGGGAAGGTTGATATCCAGCACCAGCGCATCGGGTCGGTGCTGTTGCCAAAGCGTCAAACAATCCCAGCCACTCGAGGCCTCCACGATTTCACACTCATCCAACATGGTGGACAGCAGACTCGCATAGCCTTGTCGTACCACCGCATGATCATCGGTCAACAACACTTTCATGATTCGGATCTCATCGTTTCAGGGCCAACAGGCAGCTCAAGCAGCAGTTTCATACCGATTCCGGCAATGGATGACAACGTCAACTTGGCTTCCATGTAGCGCGCTCGTTCATGCATGGAGCGCATACCAACGCCTGGTCGCGCACCAGTACTCATGCCTTGCCCATCATCCGCCAGGCTGACTTGCAGGGCATCACCCTGCCGGTCGATACGAATATCGACCCGTGTCGCTTGCGAATGGCGCGCCACATTATTCAGCCCTTCCTGTAACAGGCGATACAGGTGAGTTGAGGTTTCATCATCCAGCAGGGGTAAAGCCTGAATGTTCAAACAGCACTCAATACCGCTGCTGTGCTGCCACTGCTCAATCAGGCTGCGCAAGGACTCCTCCAACCCCAACGGTTCCAGAATGACCGGGTGCAGACTGCGAATCAAACGTCGAAAGCCCTGCTGCATCGCTTCACAGTCATTCACAATACGAGGGGCCGTTTTGGCAACCAGCTCCGGCTGATCCGCCACCTCGCCGATCAGATATGCCTGGGCTCTAATACCGGTCAAATACTGGCCTAAGTCATCGTGCAGCTCACGCGCCAGATAGGCACGCTCTTTTTCCTGCAATGCCATTAACTCGCGCGTCAAATGCCGATTGTCGGCCTGCTCTCGTTCAAGCGCCTGCGCCATACGATTAAAATGGCTGGCCAGCCGGTTGGCCTCAGGCACAGAATAGGACTGCAAACGCGCCGTAAAGCACCCTTTTTGAACCTGATCCAGCGCCGCCAGCACCTGGCCAAAAGGCCGCATGCCTTGCGCAACTCCCCAGGTAATAGCGCCGATCGACAGCAGCGCCCCCGCACAAAACAGCATCAACACCTGAAGTGCGGACTCCCACACCTCTTCCAGTTCGTCTTCCGGGTCTGCAATCAGCACCAGCATCTGCCCGTCAGGCAAGGCAATACGGCGCTCGATACGCGGTATCGTATCGGGCCAGACCCAGTGTGCAAACCATTCCGGAACCTGTTCAATACTCAGTGCCGGCGGGGAAACACCGGCCGGCAGCCTGAACAGCTTCAGGTGGCGCCAGTCGGTCGTCAATAGTGTTTTCAGGTCATCAGAGGTCCGACTCATATGACGAACCAGAGGATCAGCAACCGCCATTCCGGCTTCCAGCTCTCGCTGGATATCCACTTCCGCCTGCCGCATCAACCCAAACAGGCTCAATAGCAGGGCCAGCATGAAGGCGCCTGCGACCAGAATATTGAGTCGAACAACTGCACGCATGGCCGATTCTCCCGTGCTATCGAACGCTGAAAACGCCTTCCATACCCTTGCTTTCCAGGCCACTCATATAGAATCGGAACTCACCCGGTTTGATCGGAACGAAATACAGCTCGGCTTCACCTTCCTGCTCAAACTCCAGCTCCGTCAATGCCACTGCCTTGATCTCCAGGTCACCCGCTTCCACCTTGCGCAGGTAGATGGACGAGAAAAACTCAGGCGCCTTCATGGCATATTCCTTAAGACCGCTGGAGATGACTTTCAGGCGATACGCCTGTCCCGTTACCAACTCATAGCGGCTCTGCGACAGAGCATAATCCGTCACTTCACTACCCAACACCAGATCGGGCAAGCGCTCCGGGCGTGTCGTCAGATCGCCTTCGGCAACAGCTGTGGGGGCGATGGCTGTACCAACCGCCATTACCAGGGCCAGACTCAGATTTCGGATGGTGGGTTTCATGGCTCTTTCCTGTTCTTGTTGTGATATTTACCCACCATCCTAGTGAGCACTACCCTCAAAAACATACTACTTCGGTACTGATTGTTTGAGACTTTCTGAATATTTAAACCCTCGGGCTTACTCCCTAAGCTCAGCCTGTAACACCTCATAACAACGATAACGCCCGAGTGTGACCCGATGAACAAGCTGCCCCGACTGCTGTATACGGCTGCCCTGACAGTCCCCTTGACGACCAACGCCCTGGCGACCTCACTGGAGATCGAAATCGGCTATGTCGGCTTCGAACCCGACCATGGCCCGGTGCTTTCCAACCTGCTGCCCGAACCTGCCGATACCGGATTCAAGGGGGTTGAACTGGGCATTCTCGACAGCAATACCACCGGACGTTTTCTCAAGCAGCATTACACACTGCGTGGCCTGAGCACCGACAAGGCAGACGAAATCGTACCGGCCACACGCACCCTGTACGATCAGGGAGTTCGGCTGTTTGTACTCAATCTGAATCGCGAGCAGCTGATCAATGTTGCGACCGCCTTGCCCGATGATGCACTACTGATCAACGCTGGCAGTCAGGACAATCGCTTGCGCACACATGATTGCATTCCCGGCCTGCTGCACAGCATGCCGTCCCGCGCCATGCTGACCGATGCTCTGGCGCAGTGGCTGGCTAAAAAACGCTGGAATCGATGGCTTCTGCTGGAAGGACAGACGCAGGAAGACAAAGCCTATGCCGACTCGCTCGCCCGCAGTGCCCAACGTATGGGAGCGGTCATCGTGGCACGCAAGCAATGGAGTTTTGATACCGATCTGCGCCGTACCGCCCAGCAGGAACTACCGCCGTTCACCCAAACCAGCGAATATGACGTTGTCATCGTGGCTGACGAGCGAGGGGATTTTGGTGAATATGTCCCCTTCAATACCTGGCTGCCGCGCCCGGTCGTCGGCACTCAGGGCATGTCACCCGTTACCTGGCATCGCGTTGTGGAAGCCTGGGGAGCGGCGCAATTGCAGAGTCGCTTTAGCAAACTGGCCAACCGGGACATGTATGGTGGCGACTACGCAGGCTGGGCAGCCGTTCGCACTCTGGCCGAAGCCGTCACCCAAACAGGCAGCATCGATCCGGCCAACCTGCACCGTTTTATTATGTCCGAACAGTTTCAACTGGGAGCCTTCAAGGGCCGCAAGCTGACGTACCGTTCCTGGAGCGGGCAATTGCGCCAGCCCATCCCCCTGGTACACCCTCGTGCGCTGGTGTCTCAGTCACCACAAGAAGGCTACCTGCACCCTGTTACCGATCTCGACACGCTGGGCTTTGACCAGCGTGAAAGCCAGTGCTCAGTCAAAGGAGACTCCTGATGCCTAAGCCCCCCTTCCTTAAAACCCTGCTGATCGGCGCCCTGCTGGCCAGCCCCATGACTCAGGCCGCGACCGCTTACGTCTCCAACGAAAAGGACAACACCCTGTCCGTGATTGATCTGGAGACACTGGAGGTGACCGACACCATTGACGTCGGCGAACGGCCACGAGGCATCGCCTTGTCCAAGGATCACAGCAAGCTTTTCATTTGTGCCAGTGACTCCGACACAGTACAGGTCATGGATCTGGCGACACAGCGTATCATCGCTAATCTGCCATCGGGAGAAGACCCTGAACAGTTCGCTCTACACCCGGATAACCGGCGTCTTTATATCGCCAACGAAGATGATGCACTGGTCACGGTTGTTGATACCGACACCCATGAAGTACTGGCCCAGATCGACGTAGGTGTCGAGCCTGAAGGCATGGCCGTCAGCCCCGATGGGCGCTGGGCCGTCAATACCAGTGAAACCACCAGTATGCTTCACTGGATCGATACCGAAACACATGAACTGGTTGACAACACACTGGTGGACCAACGCCCTCGTCATGTCGAGTTTTCGCATGACGGAAGTGTTCTCTGGGCGTCGTCCGAGATCGGCGGGACCGTTTCCATTATTGATGTTGACAGCCGACAGATCTCCCAAAAGCTGAGCTTCCGGATTCGCGGCATCCATCCTGACAAGATTCAGCCCGTAGGTGTCAAATTATCCGCCGACGGGCGCTATGCCTTTGTTGCTCTGGGCCCTGCCAACCATGTTGCGGTTGTGGATGCCCGGTCCCATGAAATTCTGGACTATTTGCTGGTGGGCCGGCGAGTCTGGCATATGGAGTTCACCCCCGACCAGAAATATCTTCTGACCACCAACGGGGTCAGCGGCGATGTCTCGGTCATTGATGTCGATGCGATGAAAGTCACCAAATCAATCAAGGTCGGTCGCTACCCCTGGGGTATCGTGACTCTGGACTGAAACAGGAGGCGCTCATGGGGCTTGAAGTGCGTCAGCTCGGCTTCCGATACGGTCCACGCCAGGCACTGGATGATGTCAGCTTCACTCTGGCTGCTGGTCAATTGAATGCTCTGCTGGGGCCCAATGGCGCGGGCAAAAGTACGCTCTATGCCCTGCTGACCCGGTTGTTCAGTCTACAAAAGGGCGAGATACGACTGGATGACGTGTCAATAACGCACCCATCCAGCCGGCTCAAGCAACGTCTGGGGGTGGTCTTTCAGCAAAGCACTCTGGATCTGGACCTGAGCGTGTTGCAAAACCTGGAATATCACGGTGCCTTGCATGGCCTGACGAGCCAACACGTGAACCGGGCCGCCACCGAATTGCTGGAACGGCTGGATCTGGCCGATCGGCGGCACGACAGTATCCGCAGTCTGAACGGCGGACACCGCCGCCGGGTCGAAATTGCACGCGCCCTGTTGCACGGTCCTTCCATCCTGTTGCTGGACGAAGCCACGGTCGGTCTGGATACAGCCGCTCGCCAGTCTATCAACCGGCTGGTACGTGAACTCTGTCACGAACAGAGCCTGACCGTGCTCTGGGCCACACATTTGATTGAAGAGATCGACTCGGACGACCCTGTTCTGGTTCTGCATCAGGGACGCCTGCTCGCCGATGCGCCCGCTCATGTCATCTGCCACAAGCAACAGACCCGAACCCTGGCCGAGGCATTCGAGAGGATGACCGAACTCAAGGAAAGCCGCCGATGCATTTAGCTGCCTGTATGATTGCCCTCAAGGGGATTTTGAAACGAGAGTTCCTGCGTTTCATTCACCAGCGCACCCGCTTCCTGAGTGCTCTGGTCCGCCCGTTACTCTGGCTTCTGGTTTTCGCCACCGGGTTTCGCGCAGCTTTGGGGGTTTCCATCATTCCGCCCTATCAGACCTACATCACCTATGAAACTTACATCCTGCCCGGCCTGTGCTGTATGATTCTGCTATTCAACGGCATGCAAAGTTCGCTTTCAATGGTATACGACCGTGAAATGGGTAGCATGAAAGTACTGCTCCTGAGTCCGCTACCCAGAAGCTGGCTGCTGTTCTGCAAGCTGATTGCCATCGCCCTGCTCTCACTGGCTCAGGTCTATGCTTTCATTGGTCTGGGTTTCCTGGTGGACGTCACACCCCCGATCATGGGGCTGCTGACAGTTTTGCCGGCCCTGGTTCTGACAGCATTAATGCTGGGCTCCATCGGCCTGTTCTTGTCATCACGCATTCGTCAGCTGGAGAATTTCGCCGGGGTCATGAATTTTGTCATCTTCCCCATGTTCTTCATGTCATCGGCGCTGTATCCATTGTGGAAAATGCGCGAGTCCAGTGAATGGCTGTATTGGATCTGCAACGTCAATCCCTTTACCCATGCCGTCGAACTGGTGCGATTTGCTCTCTACACCGAACTCAACCTGTCAGCACTGCTGATCACGACAGGCACCACCGCTGTTTTTATGGTTCTGGCTCTCTGGGGGTTCAGGTCCGAGCAAGTGGCCAGAAGGCACTGAGCCACCCTCTTGCCCTTGGCATTTACTGGCGTCAGGTCAGCATATGCGTCATCAGCGCTCGCAACTTGCCCGGTTTGACGGGCTTGTTCAGTACATGCACAGCCGCCTCCCTGAATGCTCGGCGGCTGTCATCACTACGGTCAGCCGTCAACATCACCATCGGCAATGCCTCGCGTCCGGTGTCATTTAGCCAGGTACGCAGCTCCAATCCTCGACAGCCCTCATCCAGATGGTAATCAGCCAGCACCAGGTCCAGAGCGCGCTTGTCACAGGCTGCACGCGCCTGTGACAGGCTTTCGGCCAGCACCACATCACACCCCCAGCCTGCCAGCAAGGCCTGCATACTGACCAGGATCGCCGGATCATTGTCCAGCACCAGAACACGCTTGCCCGTAAACCCGCAATCATCACTCACCCGGCCCAAGCTCGTCCCCGGTTGGGGTTGTGCCGGCGGTACTGTCAACGGTACGCAGATTTCAAAGCAGGAGCCCTGCCCGACCACTGAATACAAACCAAGTGGGTGGTTCAAACGACGCGCAATACGATCCACAATGGCCAGGCCCAGCCCGACACCGCCGCGACGCGACAACTTCTGATGCAATCGGCAAAATTCCTCAAACACGGCAACCTGTTTGTCGGCCGGTATGCCGCTTCCGGTATCCAGCACCTGAATCGCCAGCATGCTGCCTCGTCGACGAAACCCCAACAACACGCCACCTGTTTCGGTATAACGGAAGGCATTGCTGAGAAAGTTACGCAGGATACGTGTCAGCAGGCGGGGGTCACTGGCAATCCAAAGCGAACGGCTGCGTACACGAAACGTCAAATTCGACGCCTCGGCCACAGGCTCGAACTCCGACCTCAACCCCTCGGCAAGTCGCTCCACGGAAAAGCTCTGCACTTCAGGCTGAACCGCATCCTGATCCAGCTTGGATATATCCAGCAGATCAGTCAGCAGCTGTTCCGCCCCGTCCAAGGCCTGATGCACGCGGTCGACCAGCTCGGCTTCCGACAGCGGCAAGTTGCGCTCCTGTAAGGCAGCAACCAGCAGCCGAGCCGCATTCATCGGCTGTAACAGGTCATGACTGGCAGCAGCCAGGTAACGATCCTTACTCAGGTTGGCTTCTTCCGCCGATTCCTTCGCTTTCAACATTTCCTGCTCGGCCTGCTGCCGCGTTTCAACCTCCTGCAACAACCGCTCATTCAACTGCACCAGCTCGGAGGTTCGCTCCTCCACACGCTGCTCCAATTCCTCATTCATCGACAACATGCGGTGCTGCAGTTTTTTACATTCCGTAATATCAGCCACACAGACAATAATATCGGCTTCATCTCCCCGTTGACGCAGGAGTACACTCATGGAGACTTCAACGGCACTGCCATCGGACTTGCGCAATCGGGTTTCGTACAAGAACAGTTGATTGTCACTCATCAGACGTGCGGTCATCAGGTGAAATTCATGCTCACTGAACAGCAAATCATGGGCAAAATTGAGACCGGCCTCCATGCTGTCCTTATCGGGGAAGCCACAGATCCTGGCCAGCGCCCGATTGGCCTTGACGATGGTGCCGGTCAGGTCGGCCTGAAAAATACCATGCAACGCGTTATCAAACAGCCACTTATAGCGATTGCGTTCAGTTTCCAGTTCGTCGATCTTGTCGCTCAATTCCGGGTAATAGCTTTTCCGTGCCGACTGCCCCCCCAGCCCGATCAGGTGTTCTACTGTCAGTTCGCGGCCGTCATAGAGCTTCTTCATATACGGTCTCAACATCACGCCGGTTGGATTTGCGCGGATTGGTCAGGATGCATGGGTCTTTGATCGCGTTCCGGCTCAGGTAGGGTATATCGGTCAGGTCTACGCCCTGCTCGGCCAAAGTGTGTGGCAGGCCGACTTCACGCTTTAGTGTAATGACCTGCTGCATCAACCGACGCTTGATCTGGGACTGACTCAGCCCACGAGGATCAATGCCCATCGCCTCAGCTACGCTGCGAAATCGGTCCGGTGCAGACTCATAATTATAGTCGATCACATGCTCCAGCAGCATGGCGTTACACAGGCCATGCGGCAGATCCAAATAGCCTCCCAGGCTATGGGACATGGCATGCACGGCCCCCAGCACTGCATTGGAAAAGGCCAGGCCCGCTTTCATCGATCCCAGCATCACCTGTTCTCGCAGGTGTGCGTCATCCGGCTGTTCCACCAACAACGCCAGATGAGTGTTTATCATGCGCACCGCATCCAGCGCATGCATATCCGTCAAGGGGCCACTGGCGGTGGAAACGAAGGCTTCAATGGCATGTACCAGCGCGTCAACGCCGGTGCAGGCTGTCAGAAAGGTGTCCATCGTGCGCGTGGTATCCGGATCAATCAAGGCCACATCCGGCACCACGGACTTGCTGATAATGGACAATTTCATCCGTTCCTGCTGATTGGACAGAATGGCAAACTGGGACACATCAGCCGATGTCCCGGCAGTTGTCGGAATACAGATCATCGGCGGAATCGGGATGGTAATACGGTCCACACCCTCAAATTCGAGAATATGGCGTCCATGTGTACTGACAATGCCGATGCCCTTGGCACAATCGATCGGGCTGCCACCACCCACCGCAACTATGACATTACAGCCTTGTTCCAGATAGAGCTCAGCTCCCTGCGTCACCTGTTCAACCCTCGGGTTCGGCGACACATTGGCAAAGACAACCGATGGAATCTCGCGCTCCGCCAGCAGCTGTTCCACTTCACTGACCCAACCGGCTTGCTGCACCCCCGGATCCGTTACGATCAACACTTTGCGCGCACCGAAGGTCAACGCATAGTTGGCAACCGTCTTGCGTGCACCACTGCCGAAAATGATTTCAGGCGAAACGAATTTGCGGAGTCGTGAAACTTCACTCATGAACATGCCCTGCCTAGCCTGACCCCGATTCATCGTCGAAGCCTGATATTATTATTCAGCGCACGATTATACCGCTCCCCCCCACGACAGCCAGTGTACAAAGGGCTAGAAAATGCCACAAATTTGCACAATCTGTCCCGTTACCGCCACTTTGGTATTAGATACCATAGGGGGCAATAAATCTCGCCAAGGCAGCAGATCAAAGCTGCCCAAACTGCAGGATAATTGCTGCTATGGAACAGACATCTCCTCTCTATCAACATGTCGTGGTCGTCGGCGGCGGTGCCGGCGGACTTGAGCTTGCCACTCGACTGGCACGCAAGTACCGCCGCAAGGGCCTTAAAGTCACCCTGGTCGATCGCGAACCCACCCATATCTGGAAGCCCTTGTTGCATGAGGTCGCAACAGGCTCGCTGGATGCCGGTCTGGATGAGCTCAGTTACAGCGCACAAGCGCGCAGCGCCGGCTTTAAATTCCAGGTCGGACTGATGGAATCCATCGACCGTGAGCGTCAATGTATTCACCTTGCCGCTGTTACCGGCCAAAGCGGCGATACGCTGATGCCCGTACGCACACTCTACTATGACTACCTGGTCATGGCCGTGGGCAGTGTCACTAATGACTTTGGCGTCACAGGTGTGGCTCAACACTGCACCTTCCTCGATAGCCGCCATCAGGCCGAGACGTTCCGCCAGACACTGCTTGAAGCCTGCCTGAAAAACAGCAACTCTGATGATCAGCACCTGCGCATTGCAATCGTGGGGGCTGGCGCAACAGGGGTGGAGCTTTCAGCCGAACTGTTCAACACCGCTCAGGAACTGGCCGCCTATGGCATATCCAGACTGGATCGAAACCGTCTTGAAGTCACCCTGATCGAAGCCGGACCTCGTATTCTGCCAGCCTTGCCGGATCGTATTTCCTCTGCCGCCTGTCAGGAGTTGCAGAAACTGGGGGTTATTGTACGCCAGGACACCCGCATCACATCCGTAAGCGAAGCGGGTCTGACAACCGATACCGGCGAATTGATCAAGGCCGACCTGAAGGTCTGGGCAGCCGGCATTCGCGCCCCCGAATTTCTTACTCGGCTGGATGACCTGGAATATAACCGCCTTAATCAGCTGGTCGTCGGCCCTGATTTGCGCACCACTCGGGACAAGCGAATTTTCGCACTGGGAGACTGCGCCGCCTGTGCCCGTACCGATGGCAATGGCAACGTACCGCCTCGCGCTCAGGCCGCACACCAAATGGCTTCCTTCTTGTACAAGAATTTCCGCCATATTTTGAAAGAAACACCCCTGCCGGCTTATGAATACAAGGACTATGGATCACTGGTATCACTTAGCCGATTCAGCACCGTAGGCAGCTTGATGGGCAACCTGTCCAAAGGCAGTCTGATGGTCGAAGGCCGGCTTGCACGGCTGGTGTATGTTTCACTCTACCGCCTGCATCAACTGGCCATTTACGGCTACACCAAAACCTGCCTGATCGCATTGGTTGATCGCATCAACAAGGTCATTAGACCTCGCCTCAAATTGCACTGAACGCACATCCATTGCGTTGTAGCACTGAGCCTTGCGGTCCTTCGGGGCCGTTTTTTTTACCTGGCAGGCAGCCGATACAATCACCTCCGGAGTTGAACACAATGTGTACACTCCGGGCCGCTCGGCATAGGGCAATTCAAACGGAACCCCGCATTGCTCCCCAGCCCATTCAGGACTATTGTTCATATATGGATACACCGCATGACCCAGATCAAGATATTCCTTACACAAGGATTTGACATCAACAGGACGACCTGAGCCGCATGGAATGTCTTTTAAATGCAACAGACCGTAGATTGACTTTGAGGGGCATCACCATAGAATTCACGGCTGCGCTTTCGTGTACCCATGTGGATACGGCTCCAATCAGCCCGTCTACTGGCGCACTACTCCACTGAGCTGCCGCCCTCCGGCTCACAAGAACACGCAGGCCCTGGCCACCCTGAATGGCCGCCAACATGATGATGCCGAGTTAGCCAAGCGATGAGAAAGAATCTACCCATTACCGACCACGAACAACGCTTTCCAGAAGAGCAAAAGCTGATTTCTACAACCGATCTCAACGGCACTATCACGCATTGCAACGATATTTTTGTCGAAATCAGCGGTTACTCCCGGGAAGAATTGGTTGGTCAGCCACACAACCTGGTACGCCACCCCGATATGCCTTCTGCCGCGTTTCAGGTGATGTGGGAACACCTGAAAGCGGGCAAGCCCTGGATGGGGCTGGTCAAGAACCGTTGCAAGAACGGTGACTTCTACTGGGTTAACGCCTATGTCACTCCCATCACCGAAAACGGCAAAACCATTGGCTACGAATCCGTTCGGGTCTGCCCATCACGTGAAGATGTTGCCCGTGCCGAACACGTGTATCGTGACATTAACAGGGGCAAGTCTCACTTGCGGCGTCCAGCGCTGCCGGTTCAACCCATTCTGGCGGGACTGGCTCTGCTGGCAGGCATCGGCCTGTTTGCAACCGGCTTCGAACTGGGGGCCCTCCTGCTCCTGATCGTCACTGTACTGGCGAGTCAGATTGCCGGAACACATGCACTCCGTCGGCAACAGAAACACATTCTGGCCATGATGCCTTCTGCCTTCCACCACCCGATTGCCGCAGCCACCTATACCGATGACAAGGGTGATTTGGCGGCATTGAAAGTTGCCATTTTAAGCGAACAGGCACACCTGAATACCATCCTGACCCGCATTGACGATGCTGCCGAAACCGTTGCTCGACAGGCCGGTGGCAGTTTGGAAGTGTCCGAGCGCTCCTGTGCCGCCATGCGACAGCAACAGCATGAAACCGATCAGGTCGCTGCTGCCATGCATGAAATGACGGCTACGATCAATGAAGTGTCCAACCATGTTCAACAAACCGCCGACAAGGCCGAAGCCTCGAACGGGACGGCGATCAGAGGGCGTGAACTCGCGACCACCACCAGCACTTCCATCGCTCAGCTGGGCCAGACCGTTAACGAGATAGCAGAGTCCGTCATCGGGCTGGCCGAGCAGACCGGGCAAATCGCTCAGGCGGCCGAGATGATCGAGCAGATTGCCGATCAGACAAACCTGCTGGCCCTGAACGCTGCTATAGAGGCGGCGCGCGCGGGTGAACACGGACGCGGTTTTGCCGTCGTTGCGGATGAAGTACGCCAACTGGCTCTGCGTACCCAAAATTCAACCAAGGAAATTCATGCCATTGTGCGTGACCTGACTGCACGAACCGAAGCATCGGTCATGATCGCCAATGAAGGTCAAAAGGAAGCGGAAACCGGGCTTGAACAGGTCAACCAGGCTGGAGAGCTGCTGCACAGCATCTCGGAAATGATGAGCACCATTGCCAACATGTCGATCCAGATGGCGGCTGCCATCGAGGAGCAGGCTCAGGTTTCCGAAGAGATTAATAGTCAGATCGTCAATATTTCGGATCTTTCCAATCTCAGTCTGGAGCAGGCTGAAGAATCCGCCACTACCACTCGCAAATTGCAATCGGTAGCAGCGGATATGCATGAGTTGGTCTCAGGCTTTAAACGCTGACTCTCACATCAGAATCAAGGCGACACAGGCGGCGGTCAGGCCGCCCATGGACAGATTGAATACCCGCCAGTGACGGGCGGTTTTGAGTAACCGCCCTACCGCCACGCCAAAGCCCGCCCAGATGGAAACCGACGGAATCGTAATCAACGCCATAACACCTATCAGCAGCAACGCTGAGGCCAGAAAATGATCACCGGCCAGCGTGAAGGACGCCACGCCCGAAATGGCCATGATCCATGCTTTGGGGTTCGCCAGTTGGAACAGTGCAGCCTGCAAAACCGATAAGGGCTGTCCCTCAGCACGGCTTTCGACACAGGGCGGTGCCGCCGTCGCAATCTTCCAGGCCAGCCATAGCAGGTAGATGCTGCCCACCACTTTCAGTCCGGTTTGCAATGCCGGCCAGGCTGTAAACAAGCCGCCCAACCCCAACGCCACAGCTGCTACCAGCCCGACACAACCCAGCATGACACCAAGAATGTGAGGGACTGTACGTCGAAAACCGAAGTTGGCACCGGATGCGGTCAGCATCATATTATTAGGGCCTGGTGTCGCGGTCATTGTAAAAGAAAACAAAATAACCGGGGCAATCAGGGCTACCAGGTCTCCAGTAGCCGTTTCCATGGGCATCACCGTCAATTGTAGGGGTTCATTTAGTTTGATTCGACCTGACTGGTCGATACAATTAACGTTAATATGGCGAGATCATATCCGCAATTGTTACTTTGTGACTGTTACAATCAATTGTATCCATGACAAAACAGGCATCAGGAATGGCTATGGATTTGCAGCAAAAGGCACGTAAACGCTGTCACTGGTTACCACAGACGGAATTGCCCCCCGGCCCCATGTATAAAGCACTGGTTGATCTGCTGGCGCGGGACATCGCCGGTGGCGTCCTGCAGCCTGGTGAGCGCCTTCCGCCACAGCGCTTGTTGGCAGATGCTTTGGGCGTCACTGTAGGCACCATTACCCGTGCCTATCGTGAAGCCGAGCGCCGCGGACTGGTCGAGGCCCGTGTCGGTAGCGGCACTCGCGTCAAGGGTACAACCGAGACTCGACCTCACTTCCATCACCTGTCCCGCGCCGGACAGGACAGCATTGATCTGTCCTTGAGCATTCCGATTCCAACCCCTTTGCGTCAACAGCAGTTGGCGGCTTGTCTTCAACTCGTTTCCTCCCGGCCGGAGGCTATCGAAGAAGCACTGGCCTACCAGCCCGAACAAGGCTGCCCGGCACAGCGAGAGCAACTCTGTCAGTGGCTGGCCAGCCAAGGGCTGCAGCTTGATCCTGCCGAGCTGATATTGACTGAAGGCGGGCAACATGCCGATTTTCTGGCCTTACAGGCCCTGGTCAAACCTGGCGAAGCCGTAGCCTCGGCCGCTCTGACCTACCCCGGCATGATTGCAGCGGCACGTCAGCTCGGTCTGAAACACTTGCCGGTTGGCACGGATGCCGAAGGCATCAGGCCTGATCTGCTGGAACGATTGTGCCAGCAGCAGCGAATTCGCCTGCTTTACCTGATGCCCGAATACAACAATCCGACCGGACAACGCATGGGCGAAGCTCGCCGCCAGGCCATAGTGGAGGTAGCACGCCGGCATGACCTGCTGTTACTGGAAGATGGTGTGCAATTCGTAACCGCCGAGTACCGCGGCACGCCTCTGTATCAACTGGCACCCGAACGCAGCCTGTATATATTCAGCGTATCAAAGCTACTGGCGGGAGGGCTCAGGTTTGGCGCTCTGCGTGCGCCTGTCAACCTGATGGCCCATCTCAGGGTAGCCCTGCGTGCTCAATGCTGGTCTTCACCCGGATTGATGGGCGCTGTCACCTGCCAATGGCTGGCCGACGGAGGAGCCGATGTGCTGCTGAACTGGCAATGGGAAGAAATTCGCGCCCGACAGGCGCTTCTGCATGAATGGCTGTCGCCCTATGAATTATCCGCCCACCCCTGCGGTTTTCATGCCTGGCTGCGACTGCCCGAAGGCGTACGCGCCGCCGATTTTGTACAACTCGCCGATGCCCGAGGTGTCACACTCATTGCGTCCGAACCCTTCTGTGTCGGCAGCCAACCCGCACCCCAGGCGGTTCGGATTTGCGTCACGCCACCGGCCAGCCGAGAGGCACTGCTGGAAGGCATTCGTCGTATTCGCACCCTGTTGGACGACGCACCGGCCATCCCGGCACCGCTCCTGTAGTGCCGGGCTAACAAATGCGCGGCAACAGCTCGCCTACAGGCAGGTCCAGCAAGCGCTCGCCCCCCATCAGAGTACGCAGCCTTACCTGTACAGACACATCAGGCAGCACCTCTCCAATGACACAGGCATCACGCCCTGCCGGGTGTTGACGCATCCGGGCCACGAGCCAGTTGGCCTGTGCGGCAGCTACCACCGCCACCAGCTTCCCCTCATTGGCGAAATGCAGGGCATCCAGACCCAGTATTTCACACACACCTCGTACTTCTGGGCGGACGGGTAACCGGTCTTCGAACAACCTGATCGCCCGGCCCGAAGCGCTCGAAAACTCGTGCACGACCGCTGCAACCCCGCCACGGGTGGCGTCTCGCATGGCTCGAATATCGGCTCCTGTACTCAGCATGTCCCGGACAAGTCCAGACAATGACCGACAGTCGCTGAGCAACCCGCCCTCCAATGCCAAGTCCTCGCGGGCCTGCAAAACGGCTGCACCATGATCCCCGACAGTACCACTGACAATCACCCTGTCACCGGGGCGGCACCGGTGCGCCGCCAATTCCACTCCCGGCGCAATAACACCGATTCCGCTGGTATTGATAAAGAGTTTGTCCCCCTTGCCATGCGGCACCACCTTGGTGTCACCGGTTACAATACGAACCTCGGCCTGCTCGGCGGCATCACGCATCGCCTCGACGATGCGCCTTAACTGCTCCAGGGGCAAACCTTCCTCGATAATAAACCCGCACGACAAATACAAGGGAGATGCACCGCCCACAGCCAGATCGTTCACCGTGCCGTTCACGGCCAATGCACCAATATTCCCCCCCGGAAACTCCAGTGGGTCGATGACGTAGCTATCAGTCGTGAATGCCAGCCGATCACCTGAGGCTATCACGTCACCCAGCGGGAGACGTGCCTGATCCTCCATACTTGCCAGCTCGGGCGTATCAAAGGTGGCCAGGAAGACCTCCTCGATCAAGCGTCGCATGGCCAGCCCCCCCAGCACCATGACTCAGCGTTATACAGGCCTCTGTGAAACTCATGTCAGCCCCTCCCCTGATACTGGTGGCAGGCGGCGCAGGCACCTTCCGATGACACCATCAACGCCCCCCGGGGATGTTCTGGGGTACACGCCCTGCCGAACAGGGGACACTGACGAGGATGCAGTTGCCCCTTCAGTACCTCACTGCAGCGACAGTCGACCGGCTCCGCACGACGAACGGACGGCGCAACCAGCAGCCTTTCCGCATCAAAAGCGGCATAGGCCGGTTTAAGCCCAACCCCCGAGCGTTCGATCTCGCCCAAACCGCGCCAGCTGCTACGTGCACGTAATGCAAACACGTCGGCAACCGCTTGCAGCGCCTGCCTGTTGCCATCGCGACTGACGACGCGAATATACTGATTTTCCACTTCTGTCCGCCCTTCACGCAGTTGCTCCAGCACCATTACGATGGATTGCAGGATATCCAACGGCTCGAAACCGGCGACAACGACCGGTTTGCGGTACTGGTCGGCAATAAAGGTATAGGGCGTCATGCCAATCACCATGCTGACATGACCCGGTCCGATAAAGGCATCGACTTGCATGAATGGATCGTCCAGCAAGGCTTTGAGTATCGGCACGATGGTTACGTGGTGACAAAACAGATAAAAATTGGCGATACCTTCTTCTACAGCCTGCTGCAACGTAATGGCCGTACCGGGCATGGTGGTTTCAAACCCCAACGCAAAGAACACAACTTTCCGATCGGGATTGTCTCGTGCAACCTGTAATGCATCCAGCGGCGAATACACCGTGCGTATATCTGCACCGCGTGCACGTGCCTGCAGCAAGCTGCCACGGGAACCCGGGACCCGCATGGCGTCACCAAAGGTGGTCAGGATTACGTCATGCTGCTCGGCCAGTGTCAGACAATCGTCAATCCGTTCTGGTGGCAGTACACATACCGGACAGCCGGGCCCATGGATCAGCTCGATACCTTCCGGCAGCAGTGCCTCCAGTCCATAGCGAAATATTGTGTGTGTATGCCCGCCACACACCTCCATAATACGGACAGGTCGTCGAGACTGCAGTTCAGGCAGTGCCATCCGGCGAGCCAGATGCTCACCCAGCCGCCGCGCTTCAACCGGATTACGGAATTCGTCAACATATTTCATGGCGCCGCCTCCTGGTCAACACTGAAGGCTTCCAGCTCGGCCAACAACGTCAATGTATGCTGTGCCTCGGCCGCGTCAATCAGGCTCATGGCAAACCCGGTATGTACCAGCACCCACTGACCCAGCAAGGATTCAGGACGGATATTATCCGTCAGCACACAGGTCAGGTTCACCCGTCGCCGTACTCCCGAGATTTCAACGACCGCACTTGCAGTCGCTGCACTGTCGATGGCAACAATTTCTCCAGGTACTCCCAGACACATAGCTCGCTCCTCGCCGCTTGTCAGTCCAACGGTCGCGATGAACGCTGCTCTGCCAGCCACTCGAACCACTCGCCCATCCCTTCGCCTGTACGTGCGGACAGCTGCACCACCTGTATATCAGGATTAATCCGACGGGCGTATTCGATACAGGTCGCCACATCGAAGTCCACATACGGCAATAAATCGATCTTGTTGATGACCATCAGCTGAGCACAATGGAACATATCAGGATACTTGAGCGGCTTGTCAGCACCTTCCGCCACAGACAGAATCACGACCTTGGCATCTTCCCCCAAATCAAAAGCGGCCGGGCACACCAGATTGCCCACGTTTTCGATATACAGTATGCCCCCCTTCAGATTCGGCAACTGTTCCAACGCGTGTCCGATCATATGTGCATCCAGATGACACAATTTGCCGGTATTGATCTGCACCGCATCGACCCCTGTTGTACGGACACGTTCCACATCATGCTGGGTCTGCTGATCGCCTTCAATCACACCGATCGGATACCGACCCAGCTGATGCTTCAACGTGGCAACCAGCAACTCCGTTTTGCCCGCGCCCGGGCTCGACATCAGATTCAGCACCAGCAGGTCACCCCGTTCAAACCGCTCTCGGTTCTCCCTGGCATAGCGATTGTTCTGGGCAAACAGATCCAGTTCCACCTGCAGATGTCTACGCTCAGGCCCCGCCTGACCACGTTCTTTGTGCCGGTGCTGTCCGTGTGCCTCACCACAGCCACAAATACCACACATCACTCCACCTCCAGCTCTCTGATTGTCACCCCTTCACCGGACAGCGCCTGTAACTGAAACGCGCCACATCGAGGGCAGGACTGATACCACTGCGTCATCTCGACCTCTGCATGACAAAGTCGGCAACGCCCTCTCCCCGGGCAGTACAGCAGGTGAAGAACAGCGCCGTCTGCCAACGTCCCCTGACTGGCGGCCATGAAGGCAAACGACATGGCATCGGGGTCTACGGCAGCCAGCGCACCGATTTCCAGCCACACCTGCTTAATACGATTGAAGCGCTGCTCTGCGGCCTGCCGGCGTAACAATTGCAGCAAGGCCTGACATAAGGACAGCTCATGCATTGGGTCACTCCTGCCTTCCTCGTGCCCGGCTTAAGCGCGCCATCGTCACCAGAGCCTGCCCCAGAGCAAGACCCGAATCATTACAGGGCAGATGTCGGTGTCTCAAGACCTTCAGTCCTGCTCCGGTACAGTGCGCTTCCAGCAAACCAACCAGGCGGGCGTTCTGCATAACGCCCCCACTTAAGGCCAGTGTCTCGAACGGATAGTCATGCTGGATTCTGGTCACAAGCTCGACAACACCTTGAGCAAGCCCAAGGTGAAAGGCCTGAGCAACCTCTTCCGGCGGCCGCCGCTGCCTCAGGTCATCCAGCAACTGCAGCCAGATCCGACCGGGGTCCAGTTGCCAACGCCCATCCCGTTTCGTCACATCCATCGCATAGCCCCCAATCCCCGCAGGAACGGCACACTGCTGTGCCAATGCCTCCAATGCAATGGCCGCCTGCCCCTCATAGGAGATACTGTCAGCATAGCAGCCAAGAGCGGCACCCACCGCATCAAACAAACGCCCTGCTGAACTGGACATCGGCGTGTTGATCCTGTGTTCAATCATGGATCGGACAACCGCCAGAGGCTTGCTCACCAGCATCGGCCAGATATCCAGGACGTTCTCAGGATCAATCCCGGCCTGCAGCAACTGAGCAACCAGCAAGCGCCAAGGTTCACGGGTCGCGGTATCTCCGCCTGGAAGCGCACAGGCTCTCAGGCTCCCCACCCGGACGACATCGGCATAGTTTCCATACAGAAACTCCCCTCCCCACAACCCATCCGGGTCACCGAAGCCTGTACCGTCAAGACACACCCCCAGCACCGCCTCCCCGTCCAGCAGGACACCGTTCTCGCCCAGGCAGGATGCCAAATGTGCATGATGGTGCTGTACCAGTGCAGCGGGCACCGTCCTGTCTTCCGTCACGTCGCGGGTCAGCCGGTAATCCGGGTGTCGATCACACGCCTGCCAGACCGGCTCGGTTCGATACAGCTGCCGATAATGCTGCCGCATTGCCGCAGTAGCATGCTGAATCGCAAGCTGTTGCTGGTCGCCCTGATACTGACTGATCACGGCACGTCCCGCCTGAACCAGGCAAAAGGTATTCTTCAAATCCCCACCCAGTGCCAGCCCCTGAGCGGCGGGGTCAAAACCCGGCGGCAGCGGCAATGCCAACGGAGCCAGTCCTCGTCCTGGTCGCACAACTTCACGATAACCGGATCCCTGCTGAACTCTGGCAACCGAGTCATCAATCGGCTGCAGAATGTCACGGTCATGCATCACCAGCAGATCGGCCATATCCGCCAGTTGCTCACGGGCTTCCTGGTTGTCAAACACCTGAGGCTGGCCCGATCGGTTGCCGCTTGTCATCACCAGCGGTCCCGTCATAACTGACATCAACAGATGATGTATCGGTGTGTATGGCAGCATGCATCCCAGCCAAGGAGAGTCAGGCGCAATGCCTGGGGCCAGTCGCCTTCCGTTTCGATGCGGCCGCAGTAGCAAAATAGGGGCCTGCGGCGAGGTCAGCCAATTCCTTTCTTCAGGGCTAATACTGACGTATGCCCGCAGCTGTTCAAGGTCGGTAAACATCACCGCCAGCGCCTTGTCCGGCCGGCCCTTGCAACGGCGTAGCCGCTGGACGGCTGCCTCATCAAGCGCATTGCAACACAGATGAAATCCGCCCAACCCTTTAAGCGCCAGTATCCGCCCTGCCCGCAACTGCTCTCCCATCTGTTCGAAAGGATCGTTGACCTGCAAAGAACTGCCATCAGGCGTTTCCAGCCACAAGGATGGCCCACAGGCTGCACATGCCTGGCCCTGCGCATGAAAACGGCGATCCTCGGGATCAAGGTACTCACGACGACAGACCTCACACATGCCGAATGCCGCCATACTGGTACCGGCACGATCATAGGGTGTCTCGGCCATGATGCTGAAGCGGGGACCACAGTGCGTACAGCTGATAAAAGGATAGCGGTAATAACGACTCAGAGGATTAAACAATTCAGCACGACAGTCGGCACATGTTGCAAGGTCCGGCAGTACCACGGTTACACCTTCACCGGAACCTGAGGGCCGAATACAGAACATGCTCTGTGGTCCGGGTTCATCGGCCGGCATGAATGGCGTGACCGTCAGGGTCTCAACGACAGCCTGTGGTGGCAGTTCCCGCAAGAGCCTTTTCCTGAACAGGGCCAGCTCGAGAGCAGAACACCGCAGCTCCACCTCGACCCCCGTTGGAATATTGCGCACCATGCCCCGCAGATCCAAACTTCTGGCCAAACGCCAGACATAAGGCCTGAAACCAATCCCCTGGACGCGCCCGCCAATATGCAGGCGAAAGCCTGTCTCTTCTATCTGCCCTGCCATACTGGCCATGACCTGCCTGTCTGCTGCCCTGACTACACTGTAGCACCTTCCCTCATGCTCGCCCGCCAAGTCCAGAATCATTAGCCACCGATAAAAAGGCATCAGAAAGCCTGTACTTGAGACTTATCTAATATATATAATTAAGAAAAGACTAATGAAGGAGTCGCTGCTATGACGCTAAATGCTGCCCTGCGCCTGATGGCCGGATCTGCCGTTACACTCAGTCTCGTATTGAGCTATTACCATAGTCCGCTATGGCTTTGGTTGACCGCATTTGTCGGTCTCAACCTGCTGCAGTCGGCATTTACCCGCTGGTGCCCGGCCATTACGCTGTTCCGCAAGCTGGGTCTTAAAGAAGAAACCTGTGACAGCCAGGGAATGACCGTCAACCAGGGTGTTCACATCATCGCCGGTCTCCTGATCCTGGCGACAGTCTTGCCTGTGATATTCGCAGTTATGCCACAGACGCTGCTGATCCTGACCCTGATTATTGGCATCAGCCTGCTCCAGTCTGCCTTTACCGGCTGGTGCCCCGCGATGCTGGTTGCCCGATTGCTGGGCTTCAAACCGGCTCGCTCGGCCTGATACTCAAGGTACCCGGCCCTTTTGCTCTATGCAGACGGGTCGGACTCTGCTCAGGATGGCTGATTCTTCCTTTCCAGAGCCAAGATGATCATATCCGTCAGGGCTACTGTTGCCTCTGTACGGTTCAACACACCCGCCGTCAAAGCCCGAGCCAGTTCATCACTGGCGCCATAAATCGCCATCAGACGCGCTGTATGGGCAGGGCCGTCAAGCGCGACCAGCGCACCGAAGAATTCACGATAAAACGCGACAAATGACAGCCCGATGCGTGTTCTAAGGTCGGTAAAATCCACGTAGCAGCTCAACGCGGCCACGACTGCATCATACACTTCCCCGTTACGTACGGTGCAATCAAAGTAGGCCTGAGAGAACGTCTTCGCGCACACATCAAGCGAATCCAGCCTGGCCCTGTCGATCGCGCGCATGCTAAGCAGCAACCGTTCGTCATAGTCCTGATACAACTGCTGCAACAGCCCCTTGCGGTCACCAAAGTGGTTATAAGTGATGGGCTTGCTCACTCCTGCACGATCGGCAAGGGTTTGCAAAGTGAGGCGATCGGTACCTTCGGCACGCACAATGTCAGCCGCCAACTGCAACAGCTGCTCGCGCCGTTCATCTTTGGACATGCGTATCTGCGTCATGGTCATCCCGTCGCCTCTTTCAGTTGTATCAATCGTGCCTACTGAGCCGCCAGAGGCAAGCCAAACATGCGATCAAAGCTCCAATTGTAGGCGAACGTGAAACACATGAAAAACAGGGTCAGCCCGGCATCCAGAAAGAATGCATCCAGCAATGTCAGCTCCAGCCACCAGGCGAACAGTGGCAGAGTGATGGCTACAAACCCGATTTCGAACCCCACGGCATGGGCAATCCGACGCTGTAACCCACGGCCTCGAGTGACCTGTTTCGACTCCCACCATTCAAAAACGGTGTTGTAAAGCAGGTTCCACACGATGGCCAGGACAACAGTCATCACACCCAATGTACTCGAGTGCGCCGCATCTTTTTCAGAAAAAAGAAAGAACGCCGTACTGATCAGAACCAGGGTTATGAGTTCATAGAAAAACACATATGTAATCTTGCGCTTGATACCTTGCATACTGCACTCCACTCTTGAAAAGAAAAAACAATGACGCGTCCTTTCATCATCGCGGTGGACAGTGCGTGCATGTGCCGGCACGCAGCTCGTACAGGCCCGGCACTCGATATCTGGCCGCCAGTACCTGACGCATCGTCTGGGCCATACCCGAAAACATCCTGCATCCTCATGTTCATGGCAATAAGTTACCAAACGTAATTTACCAATGGTAACTTACAAGTCAAGCATCGTCTTTGGGTGTAAGATACCGGGTTTACCATCCTTTCTTCGCGACAGGTCGACCATGAACACTCCTATTCGCCTCACTCAGTACAGTCACGGTGCCGGTTGTGGCTGCAAGATTTCACCTGCGGTTCTGGACACCATTTTGTCCGGCAGCGGCGTTCAGGCGCTGGACCCCCGCCTGTGGGTTGGCAATGCATCACGTGATGATGCCGCCGTGTACGCCTTCGATGAGCACACCGGCATTGTTTCAACCACCGACTTTTTCATGCCGATCGTGGATGACCCCTTTGACTTTGGCCGTATCGCAGCCACCAACGCCATCAGCGACATTTATGCCATGGGCGGTACCCCCATGATGGCAATTGCCATTTTGGGCTGGCCGATCAGCCTGATCCCGGCTGAAGTCGCCGGCGACGTGATTCGCGGTGCACGTTCGGTCTGTACACAGGCCGGCATGCCACTGGCCGGCGGACACTCGATTGATGCCCCCGAGCCTATTTTCGGTCTGGCGGTTACAGGGCGTGTCGACAAACAGCAACTGAAACGCAACGACTGCGCCACACTCGGCAGTCAGCTGTTTCTAACCAAACCCCTGGGAATCGGCATCCTCACCACTGCAGAGAAACAGGGCAAATTGCGCCCGGGTGATGCCGGTGTAGCACGTGATCTCATGTGTACCCTGAACACCGCGGGGCAGCATTTCGCGACACTGGAAGGTGTCTGTGCCATGACTGACGTCACCGGTTTCGGCTTGCTGGGCCACTTGGTCGAAATGGCCGACGGCAGTGGCCTGACTGCTCGCCTGAATCCGGACACCGTGCCCCGTATCCAGGGTATCGAACATTATCTGAGCCAGGGGTGTGTACCCGGCGGGACAGGACGCAATTTCGACAGTTATGGCCATCGTGTCAGCTCACTGAGCACAGACCAGCAACAGTTGCTGTGCGATCCCCAGACCAGTGGCGGTCTGCTGGTTGCTGTACAACCGGAAGCCATTGCATCGTTTATGGCAACGGCTGAAAAACTGGGTCTGTCACTGCAACCCATTGGCGAGCTGGTCACTGCAGGCAAGCACGCTGTTGAGGTTATGTAATGAACCGGCAATCCGCAGACTACCGCCAAATCTTTCTCAGCGGCGCTCCCCTTATTGATACCCGCGCTCCGGTGGAATTTGCCAAGGGCGCCTTCCCTGCCAGCCATAACCTGCCACTGATGACCGATGCCGAACGCCATAAGGTAGGTACCTGCTACAAACAGCATGGTCAGGAAGCCGCAATCAAACTGGGCCATCGATTGGTAGATGGTGAAATCAAAACACGACGAGTGCAAGCTTGGGTAGACTTTGTACAGGCACATCCGGAAGGTTATCTGTACTGTTTTCGTGGCGGCCTTCGATCACGTATCACGCAGCAATGGCTGCGGGAAGCCGGGGTCGATTACCCGATGATCACAGGGGGATACAAGGCACTGCGCAACTTCCTGATCGGGACACTGGACGATGCCGCTCGCGAGTGCCACTTCGTGCAATTGGGCGGTCTTACCGGCTGCGGCAAAACCCTGCTGCTGCACCAGCTGAATCACGCGCTGGATCTGGAAGGCCGCGCCAATCATCGTGGTTCCAGCTTTGGTCGCCACGCCTTGCCGCAGCCCGCCCAGATCGACTTCGAGAGTGCGCTGGCAGTCGACATCCTGCGCAAACGCGACGCAGGTGTTGAGCACTTTGTTATTGAAGATGAAAACCGCGCCATCGGCAGCTGTCATGTGCCACTGGAATTGCACCGACGGTTTAGTGCGTCACCCCTTGTCTGGTTGGAAGACCGGCTGGAAAATCGCATTGAACGCATTCTGCAGGAATACGTAATCGATTTGACCCTCGAATTCGTGACTCTACAGGGAGAGGCGGACGGGTTTTCCGCCTACGCACAACGCCTGCAGCAAAGTCTGAAAAACATCACCAAACGCCTCGGCAGCGAGCGCTATCAACGCCTGGCATCGCAGATGGATGCGGCATTATCTCACCAGCGCGAGACCGGTGATGTTGCTCTGCATCGCGACTGGATTGCAGCCCTGCTAACCGAATATTATGACCCCATGTACCGGTTTCAGAGCGAACGTCAGGCCGAACGAGTGGTGTTCCGCGGCAACCGGGAACAGGTACTGGCCTACCTGTCATCCTGACGCCACGGATTTATTCCTGTCCATACGTCATCAACTCCAGGGAAGGAGAAGCAGCAATGCGTGTATTCCTGTCCATTTTGGTACTGCTGATCACGGTCGGCATCACTCTAGGTCTCTTTTTACGAGACGAGGCGCTACGACCCGAAGTATCAGCCCTGATAGCACTGACCGATCCCCCGACCGATAGCCATGCCTATGCCTATCTACTGGGGCTGGCCAGCCCTGCCGACCAGACCCCGAGCAGCGCAGGGCAGGCGTTGATCAAGCAACTACGAATACAGGAACAGCAAGCCAACACCCCTCCGGAAGCAGAGGACGTCATCCTCACACCGGATACTAGCCTGCCCGAACCCGAAGGCCCCTTGTTCTGCCGTTTCAACACCTATAACTGTCCGGATACATTATTCGCCGATATCACCGCTCTGGAAAACGCTTTATCCGAGCATCGAATACTGTTGAAGCGCTGGCGTACCTTTATTACTCTGGACGATTTTGCCGTTTTGAGCCTGCCACAACTGTCCGAACCCCTGCCGCCCTACCGGCACCTGCAGCGCAGTGCACGCCTGTCGTTGTTGGACAGCATTCGACTGGCCAAAACCGGCGAAATTGAAACCGCCCGCAGCCAACTTTTGAATGATATCAACCAGACCCGCCGCCTGCTGACACAGGACAGCCATCTGATTGGCAAAATGGTCGCGACCTCTCTGGTGTCTGATCAGATCGATCTACTGCATGCACTCAGCCAACGTTTTGAACTGCCCCGGACGGCACTGGCACCACTGAACAGCGCAGAAAAAAGCCTGGAAAATGCCATGGCTCGCGAATTCGCCGGTATCGCTCATGTATTCCGGCAGATGGATGCTAACCCCTATCTGCTGGACAGCACTCATGGCCTGCCGCACTGGTCAGTATCTCTGCTGTACAAGCCTGGCATCAGCATCAACGCTATCTGGCCCGTTTATCAGGATATTATTGCCAGCGCGCAGCAAAGCCCTGCCGATTTTGTCGCCTACCTGGAGCACACACCGAACCCATTCCCTGAGCCCCACTGGGTGACCAACCCTATTGGTACCATCCTGAATCAGATCGCCATACCCGATATGCGGCAATATGCCGGCAGGCTGCAAGATATTGAGGTCAAAATCGAGTTATTCAATGCCTGGGCTGAAACTGATGGTCAATCAAAAGACGCAGGAGCCCTTCAGGTTATCAACCCTTATTATCCAAATCGCTCTACCGAATTGGAATTGGAATCCAATGGTCAGGTCTGCCTGAAAGGCCCGTTGTATGACCCGGGCGGCTTGCGCTGCCTGAACGGGCTCAAACCGGACCTGGGTGCCAACGATTTGTAAAACAGGCACCAGGCACTTGCCTCAGCAGACGCTTTCCCTGACACTTACGCACACTCAGTGTGTAGTAATACAGCCGTAGAATAGGGATATAGATGAGCAAGCTGACCAGGGATCAGGCAGAAAGCTTCGCGCCTGACAGCGGTACCCTCAGCCGCGGCCGCAAGATCGCAAAACCTTCTGCCTACAAAGACATTGGTGCCGATGATCGCGCCATTTGGGGTACGGCACTGGGCTCCAGTGATTACTTTTCTCTCGTTGACCTGAGTGGCCCCGCCTTTCGCTGCAGCTGCCCGGTCAAAAAGCTGCCCTGCAAGCATATCATGGGCCTGATGCTGCTGATCGCGGACGACCCTTCGGTCGTGACATCGGAGCAGCGCCCTGAGCCGCTCTCGGAGTGGCTGAGCAAACGCGACAGTGCCGCAAAAGCCAAACAGAGCCGTGCAAGTGGCGAGGTCAAGGACCCGGAGGCTCAAGCCAAGCGCGCCGCCAAACGGGAGGCCAATGTCGATCAGGGTATCAACGAATTGCGCTTTTTCCTGGAAGACATTCTGGCTGTCGGCCTGGCCGAGTCCGGCAAACGCACTCACGATGTATGGGACAACATGCGTCGCCGCCTGATCGATGCACAAGCCGGTGGCCTGGCCAACAGGATTGAGAAACTGAGACAGGAGGTTGCTCAGGGTGCCGATACCACTGAACAGGCACTCGCCGAGATCGCTCAGCTCAACCTGTTGTGCGCCGCCTGGCAAAACCGCCAATCGTTAACCGATGCCGAACAGGCTCATCTGCGCCAACTGATCGGCTGGCCACGCAGCCAACAGCCACAACCGGATGCATGTCTGGACTGGGTGGTACTCAGCAACGAGCGCCGCCTTGAAGCGGGACTGCATTCACAGCGTGTCTGGTTACTTGATCCGGCACAACAACGCTTCGCCTGCCTGCTGCACTTTGCCAGCGTTGCCGCCGGTGCTTCACTGCCCGGCGGCTATCGTCCCGGCCGCCGCCTCAGTGGACAACTCCGGTTTGATTCGGCCTGGTCCCCGCTGCGCGCCGAACTGGAAGCCACCAACCTGCTGACGGAGCCGACCCTGGCTTCGCCCGATATGTTTACCCAAGCCGCCAGCGACAATCTGCTGACCGCCATGCAGTCCGTGCAGACGCAACGGGCACACAACCCGTTTGCCGAACAGTGGCCACTCATGGTGTCCGGCGTGCGCCTGGTCGCCCTTGCCGGCGAGCTGGCACTGGCCGACCATCACGACAATATCATGGCGCTGGACGCTGCCTTCGAAGCGCAACTGGAGCTGATGCGTCTGGCCGGACCTGAACCCTGCACGCTTTTCATGTCGACCCGTGATGGACGCTCGCTGCTGCCGCTGAGCGGGCTGTTTGGCTCCAGCTGGCACAACCTGGCCACCGCTGAAACAGGAGACTGAGCATGTCCGATACTCTTCAGGAAGGACTGGTCAGCACGGCCGTCACCGGACTGAGCCAGTCCGCGGACCTGGACGCACTGATCCCTGCCGATCTGAGCAACACCTTTGCCCGCGATAATTTTCGCTCCGATGCCGACCGCTTTCTGCAATGGCTGACCCTGCAACAGCTCGAGCATTCCGTTGCGCGTCTGCCCGCGTCGGCTGAAAACATGGAACCTCTGCCGGCAGAGCCAAAGACACTCCTGAATACCACCGACCCGACCTGCCTGACGGTTTTTACCCGATTAAACAACGGGCAACATTACACCGACACCCAGGCCTTGCTGAGCTGTATGCTCAATACCGGTCACGCGCTACCCGACACCTTTGCCATTGCCGTTTTTGCTGGCAGTGAGCGCGGACTGCAGGATCTGTGCGGGTTGGGCGCCAGTGCGCGTTTACGCTGGATGCTGTCACTGCTGCCCGACTGGAGTGCGCTGCTGTCTACCGCTGCCACCGACTGGATCGAACCGGCCCAACAGCTGCTGAGCACACCGGACCGAGCCCTGAGCGATGAAACACAAGACTCACTGATCCAGACCTTCAACGACTGCCGACCCAACCTGCGAGGCTGGCTGACACGTATGCTGGCCCGCAAGCCTGCGGCGGACGTGGCCCGCTTCGTGCGCTCAGCCTGGCACAGTGCCCGCGCGGAAGGGCGCACGATGCTGGTCCACCTGCTGGCCGGCATCAGCGACTGGCTACTGTCTCCCGAAGGACGGGAGAGTTTCGACTGGCTGCACGCGCTGCCCAATGAGCGCGCCACTTCAGTACGCCAGTTGCTCAGCCTGCTCAAGTCCACTCTAGCGCAGAGAGGAGCCCCCCATGGCGAGTACTGCTTGGCGCTGAAACAGGCATTGAGCGCCTGCATCGCAGTTTCCAAACAGGGCACTTTCGACCTGCAGGCCCCGGAAGCATTGTCTCCCGAGCTGATCGCTCTGGGGGTCGCCGATGTCAGAAACCATGCTGACATCGATATCAGCAAACCTGCGGCCCGCCTGGGGCAACTGATACGCCTGGGAGGCCCCTCGATCTGGGCACAACTGCTCGACACCAGCGTTGAAAATGCCTGCCAACAGTTACTGGATAGCCGTTACTGCAAAGAGCTGCTGCCATTCATGCAGGACAGTCTGTTCTGGCACCGCCAGCTGCACCTTCTGCCCATGCTGTACCGCGCGGCCAATCAGCCCAAGCGCTTTCACCTGGAACACTTTCTGGCACGCCTCGCGGCGGATCACGTCCTCAACCAACCACATGCGGCTTCCGCCCTGCTGGGCTGCCTCGACCGCCACAACTTTTGGCAGTTACTGCGCCTTGAACGCATCTGTCTGGCCCTGTTGCTGGCGGATGTTGAACTTACGTCCGAGGCCAGCCAGCGCTGCTGGAAAGAATTGCAGCCCTTACTCCTCGACCACGAGTATCCGGGGATCTGCGCCAGTCTATTGCTCAACCTTACAGCCGAGCAGCTGAACCAGCCGCCGGAACACTGGAGCAAGCTGACCGAAGACCAGCAAATTCTGTATCGCGAACACTGTCAACGTATTGGAACGGCCATTGCCTTCAGACAATCCCTGAAGCACCGACAGGCCAGCACATCGCAAGGAGAACACCCGTGAATGAACTGATCAAGCCACTGGCCGAAGACCGCTTTCAGGACGAAATCGAAATTCTGAAAGCCTGGGATGCCGAAAACGGACATGCTCGCCCCTACGCCTGGCAACTGTCTCCGCAAGCCGTCGTCCTGTTCATTACCGGCGGCGTGGCGGGTGATACCCCGATCAGTGCCAAGTACTTCGGCGCCGACCGGTCGGTTCAGGTGGCCGTTGCCACCCTGACCACCGACCGCGCCCTGCTCCTGTACGGCCCGCCCGGTACCGGCAAGTCCACTCTGTCGGAGCTGCTGGCCGCTGCCATTTGCGGCAACAGCCAGCTGATCGTGCAGGGTACGGCGGGCATCAGTGAGGAAAAGGTGCTGTACGAGTGGGATTACGCCTATCGCCTCAGCAAGGGCACCGACACCGGCGCTCTGGTTAAAACCCCGATATTCCGTGCCATGGAAGAAGGCAAGCTGGCACGTGTGGAAGAATTGACCCGTATTCCGTCGGACGTACAGGATGCCCTGATTACCATTCTGTCGGAAAAAATGATGCCGATCCCCGAGTTGAACACCTCGGTCATGGCCAGTCGCGGCTTCAGTATCATCGCCACCGCCAACGACAAGGACAAGGGCGTCAACGATCTGTCCAAGGCCCTGTCACGCCGTTTCAACACCGTACGTCTGGAACTGCCGGATGACGAGCAGACCGAAATCAAAATTGTCGAACACCAGGTCGGCAAGCTGTGCAAGGCTGAAGATCTGCCATTGCCGGTCAACCTGCCGGAGGAAATCCAGCGGGTGGTGCGCATTTTCCGCGAACTGCGTGAAGGCCAGTCCGGCAGCGAAACGATCGAAAAGCCCAGCGCCACGCTGAGCCCGGCGGAAGCGATCTCCGTCATCAGTCAGGCGATCAGCATGTCGGCCTATTTCGGCGGCGACGATGCCATTCAGGCCGATCATATCGCCAGCGGTCTGGAAGGGGTTGTGGTGCGTGAGGCGGAAGATCGCCTGGTGTTCCGCAATTATGCCGACCGCATCCTCAAGAACCGGGCCGCCGACCGCGACCTGGATGAAGCCCTGCGCCAGATTCTGTAACCGGGAGCACCGATGAAACTGGACGATCAGGTACACCTGCTGGGCGTGCGCCACCATGGCCCCGGCTGTGCGGCGGCCCTGCAGCGGGCACTGGATGCCCTGCAGCCGGATGTCATCCTGCTGGAAGGTGCCAAGGAGCTGGAAGACAGCTGGCAGGACATGCTCAAGGCGGACATGCAGCCCCCCGTGGCGCAGTTGCTCTATGATCCGAACCAGCCACGCTGCAGTATGATCTACCCCTGGGCCGAATTCACCCCCGAGTGGCAGGCCATGCGCTACGCGGGTCTGCGCTCCATTCCGTTGCAGATGATCGACCTGCCGGCCTCGATCACCTTCAGCCTGGATGAGCAGGACGATAACGAACCCCTATCCGAGACCGATACCGAAGCGGACAACACTGAGCCTGAAGCCGAGCCAGATACATCGGCACAGCTGCCCGAGCCCGACTCCCTGCACACGTTTCTGCATCGGTGCGGAATCGCCGACGCCGAGGTCTGGTGGGACCAGAACGTGGAGCATCATCGCGGTGACCTCGACAGCTTCGAGGCCATCTTCGAGCTGGTGTCCAGCGCCCGACCGGACCCGTTGCTCACGACCGATGCGCGCGAGGCACTGCGAGAAGCCTGGATGCGGCGGGAGCTGCGTGCCGCACGCAAGCAGTTCAACAACATCGTCGTCATCTGCGGTGCCTGGCACCTGCCGGCCCTGGCCGCAAAAGTAAAGGTCAAGGATGATAACGCCCTGCTCAAGGGGCTGCGCAAGCGCAAGGTCGATCAGGCCTGGATCCCCTACACCTACCGGCGGTTAAGCACGCATTCCGGTTATAACGCGGGCATCGCCGCACCCGGCTGGTATGAACACCTGTACCAGTACCAACACAAGGATGCATCGCCAGAGCAGCTGGCCATTGCCTGGCTGGTCAGGGTCGCCGCCTGCCTGCGCGAACAGGGCTTTGCCACATCCAGCGCACAGGTGATCGACGCCGTGCGCCTGGCACTAGGCCTGGCCCAACTGCGCGATCAGCATATGCCGGGCCTGGCCGAACTGATGGAAGCGGCACAATCGGTGATGACCGAAGGTCGTCGCGGGCCCATCGAACTGATCGGCCCGTCGCTGCTGGTGGGTGCGCGTATAGGATCGATCCCGGCAGACAGCCCGATTCTGCCACTGGAACAGGATTTCAATGCCACACTGAAGCGCTTGCGCCTGAAGCGCATCAACGAGCCGCAGCAGGTCCAGCTGGATCTGCGTCAGCCCAATGCGTTGTTGAGATCGCAGCTATTCAACCGCCTCAACCTGCTCGCCATCCCCTGGGCCGAGGGCGGTGACGCCATCGGTACGGGCACTTCACGGGAAACCTGGGACCTGCACTGGCAACCCGAATTTGCCATCGCCATGCTGGATGCCAGCCTGTATGGCAACACACTGGAAGCCGCCGCTGGCGCCAGGCTCAAGGAACGGCTGGATATGGCCACGTCGGCCCCGGTTCTGCTGGAAGCCGTGGATGCTTTACTGCGCTGCCATCTACCGGAGCTGATGGTCCCGGCCATCCAGCGGTTGGGGGATGTGATCGCCGTCTCCGCCGATCTGGGTGAGCTGATGCAGTCATTACTGCAAATTGCCCAGATCATTCGCTATGGTTCGGTCCGCGCGCTCCAGGCCGATGAACTGCTGCCACTGACGGATGTCATCAGTATCCGGGTCAGTAACGGCCTGCCACAGGCCTGCACCGCGATCGATGATGACGCGGCACGGGCGTTGCTGACCGCCATCGATGCGGCGCACAGCGCCATCAATATGCTCAGCCGCGATGACCTGATCGAACGCTGGCACGCCAGCCTGCAGGGACTTTGGGCCAACCGCCAGATCCACCCGCTGATCCAGGGGCGGATTGGCCGCATGTTGCTGGATAGCGGCCTGACCGAAGCGGAGACACTGGAACATGAACTGGGGCTGCGCCTGTCTGATCCCGAAGACCCCATGGCCGCAGCCTACTGGGTAGAAGGCATCCTCGCGGGCAGTGCCGCCGGCCTGATCTACGGCACCTCGGTATTCCAGCTGCTGGACCATTGGCTGTGCCACTTGAGCGAAGACCAGCTGTTGCAGGTACTGCCGGTCCTGCGCCGTGCCTTCTCGGCTTTCAGTGCCCAGGACCTGCAGCTGACCGGGCGTAATGTACGTCATGGCAATCACCGCCGTGTCGATACGCCCCATACCCATGATGCCCGGCTGGCCCAACAGACACGCCAGCAACTGGGCCGCCTGCTCGGCCTCAGCCTGCCGGCCACGGAGACCCTGTCATGACGATCAAGGCCCCTAATCAGCTGAAACTGAATCAGGACGAACGCCAGCGCCGCTGGCGTCTGGTACTCGGGGACGAATCCGGGCTGGACGCCCCCCTGTCCGAACATGACCAGAAACTGGACCAGCTGCTGGAACAGCTTTATGTTCAGGGCGAAAGCCCGGCGCAAGGCGCACGTTATGGTCATCACTACGGGCGCCGCATGCCAAAGGCCGCGCTCTGGTTCAAGGACATTCGCACCCTGTTTCCGGAAAGTGCCGCCAGCATCATCCAGAACGATGCCCTGCAACGGCTGGACATGTCGTCGCTGCTGCAGGACCCCGCCTTTCTGGACTCAGTCAAGCCGGACGTCAACCTGGTGGCCAGCCTGCTGATGATGAAGGACTACATCCCGGAGGATGCCAGGGAAAATGCCCGCAGGCTGGTCAAGCAGCTGGTTGAACAACTGATGCAGCATTATCGCCCGGCGGCCGAGCAAAGCATCCGTGGTGCGCTCAACCGTGCGACCCGCAGCAACCGCCCGCGTCCGTCCGAGGTCAACTGGAACGCCACCATTCGCAAGAACCTGAAGCACTGGCAGCCCGAAGAACAGGTCATTTTTCCCGAGCGACTGGTCAGCTACGGCCGCCGTCAGCGCCGGGCCAAGCAGGTGATTCTGTGTGTCGACCAGTCCGGCTCCATGGCGGACAGCGTCATCTACAGCTCCATTTTCGCGGCTGTGATCAGCTCCATGCCGTCACTGCGCACCCAGCTGGTCGTGTTCGATACTGAAGTGGTCGATCTGACCGAAGAGTTGCAGGACCCGATCGAGATGCTGTTTGGCATCCAGCTCGGCGGCGGTACCGATATCGCCAAGGCACTGACCTACTGCGAAAGCCTGATCACCAACCCGTCGGAAACCCAGCTGATCCTGATCAGCGATCTCTACGAAAACGGTGATAAGCAGGCTCTGCTGCAGACGGCCCAGCGCATCATCGAAGGCGGCACCAACCTGGTCACTCTGCTGGCCCTGTCCGACGAAGGAGCGCCCATATCCAACCGTCATATTGCCGGTCAGTTTACGGCATTGGGCTCTCCGGCCTTCGCCTGCACACCGGATCTGTTCCCGCAACTGATGGCCGCCGCCCTGGAACGCCGCGATCTGCACCAGTTCGCCTCCAGCAACAACCTGCCGGTCATGGTAGGCGAAGACTGAGCCCATGCGGAGTCCTTCCGGGCTACGCATGTCCTATCCCTGCTGCTTCACGCCCAGCCAATAGGCATAAAGCCCCTCGATATCGCCGGAACACAGCAGCGGCACAGCCTCTTTGACCCATGTATCCGGCCAATGCCACCACTGCATTTCCAGCAACTTGCCGACCAGCACGTCATCAAAGCGGTAACGAATCAGTTTGGCCGGATTGGCGCCGACGATGGCATAGGGCGGCACATCTCGAGTCACGACCGCACGACTGGCAATCACCGCGCCATCGCCGACCTGCACGCCGGGCATGATCATCGCCTCACTGCCGATCCAGACATCATGGCCGATACGGGTATCACCGGCCCGGACAAAGCCATCCCGCGCACCCTCGAGCAACGGATGACTCTGGTAAAAGAACGGAAAGGTACTGCCCCAGTCCATGCGGTGCCCCTGGTTGCCCGCCATCATGAACACGGCACCACTGCCGATGGAGCAGTAACGACCGATGATCAGCTTGTCCACATCATCCCGGTCGGGCATCAGGTAACGAGCACAGTCATCAAAACTGTGGCCATGGTAGTAGCCGGAATAGTAACTGTGTTCACCGGCAACAATGTTGGGGTTGGTAACCTGATCCCGGATGGGCAGCCCCACAAAGGGACTGTCAAAATGGTTGACTTGAGTGTCGTCGGTCATATTGCCTTGCGCCTGATATAGCGTTTCAACAAGCCGCCAATCAGCAGGGCACAACCAAACGCCGCCAGGAGCCAGGACAAGGGCAACAATGCAAAGGGTTCACGCAGCACACCATCCGCCCCCACTTCCGAACCGATCATGCGAAAGGCCATCAGGCAGGCAAAAGACAAAAACAGACACAAGCAGCCAATGGGAATCAGCGCCCAGAATTTTTTCAACATCAATATCCCCCACCAAACATCGAACGATGTTGGATCGAATGACCTTGTATTGGTTCCTGTTGCCTGAACAGCAACATTAATCGCCGCATCCTGTCAACGCTCTCAGGCGAGCCAGTGCTCCCAGCCGTTCGGACCTCCAGGGATGGGCAAAACTCATGCGCAGGCAGTTTCGATATTGCCCGGTGATCGAGAACAGAGGCCCCGGTGTTACCACCACTCCCTGTTCCAGCGCATGATGATAAAGCGACAGCGTATCAACCTGTTCAGGCAGCTCAAGCCACACGGCCAGACCGCCTTCCGGCCGACTGACCCGCAGATCAACAGACCAGCTATTCAGCTCCCGCAGCAACCGGTCACGCTGATCACGTAACTGTAAACGCTGACGCCGAAGATGGGTGGCATAACTGCCGTCGGCCATGTAATCAGCAACGCCCTGCTGCAGGTAGCGGCTACTGGCCAGCTGGGTAACCAGCTTGAGATGCAGAATACGTGCATGCCAGCGTGCGCCGGCAATCCAACCAAGCCGCAAGTCACGCGAAAGTGCCTTGGAAAAGGAACTACACAGGATGACCCGGTCCTCCCCATCCAGCGCTTTCAACGGGTCGGGCATGTCGGAGAACGCGGTATCGGCATAAATATCATCTTCAATAACCGCCAGGTCATGGCGACTTGCCAGCGCCAGCAGACGTCGCCTTGACGCCTCGGGCATCAAGGCTCCGCCGGGAGTCGAAAAGGCCGGCGAGACAATACAAGCTCTGACGGGCCAACGCTGCAACACATCCTCCAGTGCATCCATATTCATGCCTTGCTCGCAACTCGCCGGAACTTCAACGCCCTGTAAACCAAGCTGTTCCAGCAGCTGCAGCACGCCGTAAAACCCCGGCGATTCTACTGCAACCACATCACCCCGTTCACAACAGGCCATCAGAGCCAAGAACAGGGCATGCTGACAGCCTGATGTAATGCACAGCTGATCGGGCGTGACCGGCCAACCACGGCGCAAGGCATGCTGTGCAATTTGCTCCCGCAAGGCCGGTTCGCCTGCAGGCTCATCATAATATTGGTAGTCATTGCCCTTCTGGCGACGCAGCGCCCGCCCGATACTGCGATTCAAGGTAACCAAGGATGCGGGCAGCTCACCGGCCTGCGGCATTGGCAGCAGGTCAAACGCGGCACTGCGGCGCATGATATCCTGCAACAGGTCACTGACCGTTACCGGACGAGGTGCCGCGATGCGCGCCTGCACCACCGGCGCCTTGATCGGCACTGGCAAACTGGTCACGAAATAGCCGGACTTGGGCCGGGCCTCCACCACTCCCATTGCCTCCAGTCGCTGCAGGGCATGCATCACGGTCGCCTTCGATAACGCCTTTTGACGACACAACTCTCGAATCGAAGGCAACCGCTCACCCGCTTGCCAACGGTGCTCTCGTATCCCCTGTAACAACCAGCTTTCCAGCTGCTGGTAACGATATCCCACAACTGCCCCATCTGTTCCTATCGAATTTATGTTTTTTATACCTGCATCTATTCAGATTACAAGCGTAACCTGCCGCTGAAACTGATTTGCGGATAGTAATGATGGAAAAGATACCCGTTGTCCAACAACATACTCCTGCTTTCGTGAAAGACGGAAAGTTCCATGTACGTCTGGTCGAAGGCCGCTTTCAGAACCTGCGCCGCCTGACAACCTGGCCACTGATCGCACTATTTTTCGGTCTGGTCTGGGTACAGGTCGATGGCATGCCCTGGTTGCTGTTTTCGTTTGAACAACGTCGCATTCTGTTGTTTGGCACGTCCTTATCCTGGCATGACCTGCCCCTGCTCGCCGGCCTGATGATTGCCGGTGCCTGCCTGCTGTTTTTTATGGCCGTTGCCTGGGGACGCGTCTGGTGTGGCTTTGCCTGTCCACAAAGTATCTGGACCTGGCTATTCATCCGTATTGAAGACATGACCGAAGGCCGTGCCAACCAACGTGCAAAACAGGATAAAAAGGGGCTGACAGGCGCTTTGTTCCTGCGCCGTAGTGCCAAACACCTGCTGTGGTGTCTACTATCGCTGGCCACTGCTATCACCTTTACCGGCTACTTTATTCCCGTACGTGACATTATGGATGGCGTACTGACACTGCAGCTATCACCAGCCATCGGAGGCTGGTTGCTGATCATGGCCGGACTGACCTATGCCAATGCCGGTCTGGTGCGCGAGAAGATCTGCCTGCATGCCTGCCCCTACTCACGTTTTCAGGGCGTGATGTTCGATTCCGATACCCGTACCGTCAGCTACGATACCAACCGTGGCGAACCAAGGGCACACAAACGTGCTCAGGACGGCAGCAGTGGCGACTGTGTGGATTGTGGCCTTTGCGTACAGGTTTGCCCTACCGGAATCGACATCCGCAACGGCCTCCAGGCCGCTTGTATCGACTGCGGTGCCTGTATCGATGCCTGTGATGAAGTGATGCACAAACTGAACAAACCACGCGGCCTAATCCGCTTCGCGTCAGAAATGGAATTGACGCACAAGGCATCCCGCTTCCTGCGTCCCCGTCTGCTCGGCTATGGCACAGCCATTGTCTGTACTACTGTTGCAGTTCTCTATGGCTTTACGTCTACAACCAGCCTGTTGGTTGAGATACGCCGTGATCGCAACGCCCTGTTCATTCAGCTGGATGAGGACACTTTCTGTAATACCTATGGCGTCAAGGTCGAAAGTTTCGCCGACAATGAACAGTTGATCAACGTATCGATTGCGGGCGACCGCCCCTACGAACTGTTCGGCCCGGCACAGCTCGATATGCAGGAGACCGGCTCTACATGGCTGCCTTATCGTGTCTGTGCATCAGGTATAGACAGCCCCCGCTCCGAACTGACCTTCAACTTCAACGGCCGTGAGGTTGCTGCCAGCAAGCAAACAACCTTCCTCGCACGACCGTCAAAGCCGGTACCAAGAGACTGATACCTCTGGACGGGCGGTCGTCAGGCCGCCTATCTCCTGATCCAGTTCCTCTGCAAAATAACGCTTGATCTTGCTGACCAACAGGTCAACATTTTCTTGAGGTATTTTAATATCGTTCATAAAGTCCGAAGCTGCGGGCTCTTTTGCCCGCACCTCATCACATACTGCTTCGATCGGTAACTGTACCAAGAGAGCCTGGCATATCAGACAAACTGCCCGGCACAAAACCCGGATGCCCAGGCCCACTGAAAATTATGTCCGCCCAAGTGACCGGTGACATCCAGACACTCGCCAATAAAAAACAGCCCCGGAGCCTTGTTGGCCTCGAACGTTTTCTGTGAAATTTCGTCGGTTTCAATACCGCCCAGCGTCACCTCGGCCGTCCGATAACCTTCTGTCCCTGAAGGCTTCACCTGCCAGTGCTTGAACTGTCGCGCAATCTCTTGCAAGCGAGCATTGCTGCACTGGCCAATCTCACCATCAAAATGCCAAAGGTCACACAAGGTCTGTGCCAGGCGCCGAGTCATGTGCTGTGCCATCAATGTCCGAAGTTCCGCTTTGGGACGCTGTTGCCGCTGCTCCTTAAGCCACTCTTCCAATGCCAACTGTGGTAACAAATCAATCTCAATCGAATCCCCGGCACGCCAATAAGACGATATCTGCAAGATCGCAGGACCACTCATACCTCGATGCGTCAGCAGAAGGTTCTCGGTGAAGCGCTGGCCATTACACGCTACCGTAACAGGCTGGGACACACCGGACAGGGGCTTCAGATGTTCAAGCAGATCCGGTTGCAGAGTAAACGGCACCAGAGCCGCCTGACGCGATGTCACGGCCAGTCCGAACTGCTCGGCGACTGTATAGGCAAAACCGGTGGCACCACCGTTGGGAATGGACAAGCCCCCAGTCGCCACCACCAGTGATTCGGCCTGATACTGCCCCCTGGAGGTCTTGAGGTGATACCCCTGACCAGACTGTTCCACTTCGAACACAGTGGTTTCAGTCATGATTTCAACCCCCGCCCACTCGCACTCGGTCAGCAGCAGTTGCAGGATCTCTTTACTGGATTCGTTACAGAACAACTGCCCCGGCGTTTTCTCGTGGTACTCGATGCCATGACGGTCCACCAGCTCAACAAAGTCCGCGGCACCAAAACGACTCAGTGCCGACTTACAAAAATGCGGATTCCCGGAAAGAAAATGACCGGGAGTATTGTGCAGATGGGTAAAATTGCAGCGCCCACCTCCGGACATCAGAATCTTGCGCCCGATTTTACGGGTATGTTCCAGCAGCAAGACCTTGCGGCCCCGATAGGCAGCAGTTGCGGCACACATCAGGCCAGAAGCACCACCGCCAATGATTACAACATCGTAGTTCACATATCACTCCACCGGGGCCACCCGGTATGGGCGTTACTCGTCAGCGGTCTGTTCCTGCTCGCGCTTGTCGGCATTCAGCTTACGGATCTTGTCAGCCAGGGGACCACCATGCCGGGTTCCCTTGCGACCGGCCCGAGTGTCTCGCTCCTGAGCCGACATGGTGGCATCACGCTTTCGTTCCGCAATCGAAGTGTGCTTTTTGCGCTCGTCCAACGCCTTTTTGCGACGACTTTCCTTACTGGTCGGATCCGCCAAACGCTCCTGTTTTTTGGGCTTGCGCTCCAGCACCGTCATAAAGGCACCGGCTTTACGTGTTTTTTTGTTACGACTCATTACTTTTTCTCCTCAGCTTCGGCAGCGGCCTGGGCGGCCGCTTCAGCTGCAGCCTGTTCGGCTTCAATACGTTTACGCTCCCACTCTTCGACAGTCTCGAAGGTGATTTGACCCAATTTCCCGGCCCGCATCTCGGTCAGCAGTATTTCCGATGCTTTGTGGCGATCGACCACACCTCCCGGGCGCAAGCAACCACGCCGGCGGCCCAGCTCATCAAGCAGCGCCTCACGTCCGGCTGGCAAGTCTTTCAACTTATAGCGCTCCTGCAACCGCTCGGGGTAATCCCGCAGCAGAAAGCCGGCGGTGTAGGCTGCCACCATTTCATGTTCGATCGCGGTATCCTTGATGGCCCCACTGGCTGCAAGACGGTAACCGGAATCTTCATCTTCGATCTTGGGCCACAGAATGCCCGGCGTATCGGACAACGCCATGCCGTTATGCACACTGTACTTTTTCTGTGCCTTGGTGACGGCCGGTTCATTGCCTACCTTGGCGATCTTTCTCCCCAGCAGTGCATTGATCAGGGTCGATTTCCCCACGTTGGGAATCCCCATGATCATCGCTCGGACGGGCCGGTCCTGACGCGTTCGAGCCGGCACCATCTGCTTGCACATCTCGGGAATGCGTTTGATGACGGCTTTCTGCTGGATATCCAATGCGATCGCCGTGATATCGTCTTTGGCATTGAAGTAGTCCAGCCATTCGCGCGTGCGCTTCGGGTCTGCCAGGTCCTGCTTGTTCAACAGTTTCAAGACAGGCTTGCCTTTACGCAGCATATCCACCAACGGGTTCTCACTGGACATCGGCAGGCGAGCATCCAGAACTTCGATGACTACATCGATTTCATCCATCACCTGCGCAATTTCCTTGCGCGCCTTATGCATATGGCCGGGGAACCAGTTGATACGGGTCATGCTTTATCCACTACTTATGTTCGGAAGGCCCGCTATTATACCTGCGTGCGGGACGTAACCATACCGAAAAGCTCGAGTGGTGATAAAATCGCCCTTCCACTCAGCTCTACTTGGAGAGATCCATGGCAAGTACAACGGAAAGGGGCCAGACCTTGCTGGCACGGCAGCCCATTTTTGACCATCAACAGCGCGTAATCGCTTACGAACTGGTTGCCAACGATACAGACCACTTGAATGCCATGCTGGAGATCGATCCCGAGGCCGAGTCCGGTTCTGAATTGCTGTTACACGCCTATACCAGCCTGTCTGATCAGGGTGAAATCAAGCGCGTACCGGCTTTCATCCGTGTCAGCCAGAAAATGCTGATCGAGGGCAATATGCCCGCACTACCGGCCAAGCAGGTCGTGATCTGTGTTCGCCTGACCGAACCGGACAATATGGAGCTGTTACGCGCCATGCATGCCATGGTCAAGGCAGGCTATCGTTTTGCGTTACATGATTTCAAATACGACCCGGCCTACAGTACGGCGTTAAAGCTGGCCAAAATCGTACGCATCGACGTCAACAACCTGGACTCCCAGGGGATTCAAGCACAAATCGAACAGCTGGAGCCCTTCAAATCAACTGTACTGGCCGCTAACATCTCCAGCTTTGAAGCCTTGGAAGAGTGTATCCAAAACGGATACAAGCTGTTCCAGGGCAGTTTCCTGAGCAAGCCCAAAGTCGTCAAGGGACGTAAAATCAGTGCCAACCAGGTTGCACTGATGCAATTGATTCAGGAGCTGCAGAAGCCCTCCACCACGCCGGAAGCACTGGAGGACATGATCATCCGCGACCCCATTTTGACCTATAAATTGCTGCGCATCGTCAACTCGGCAACGTACTCACTGGTACGTCAGGTCGAGTCCGTCGCCGAGGCAGTGGTACTGCTGGGCATGGAGCAGGTACGCAAGTGGGCTACCCTGATCTCCATGTCTGCCAACAAGGACAAGCCGGAAGAGCTGACACGCTTGCTGCTGACCCGAGGCCACATGTGCGAGATCATTGCCCGAAGCCTTAACCTCACCAACCCATCCGGTTTTTTCATGGTCGGTATGATGTCGGGCCTCCACGCCATGCTTGATATTGATCAGCCAACCCTGTTGGAGCAGTTGCCCCTGGGTGCTGATACCCAACTGGCTCTGAGCAAGGGTGAAGGTGATATGGGGACTGTATTGAATCAGGTAATGGCGTATGAATCAGGCGACTGGGACCTGCTGCCCAGCAACTTCGATGTTTCGCTGTACGAAGCAGCCTACCGCCACAGTTTGAAATGGACCAAGGAATCCATGCAGGCCATGTACGACTGATTTGCGGGAATAAAAGCACGCATTCGGTGAAGGGGAAAGCCGAATGCGTGCAGCGTATATCCATATGCTCCTGCCCGGGCAGGCCAGTGCGCTTCCCGCGCACTGTTGGCTACCAGTATAGACAGCACTGAAAATATTGCGCCTTAAAAGGCCATTATTTTCAAAATAATCTCGCTGTCATAGCACTCACGGCTATCATCGGGCACCCGCTTCAGCCGCCCGGCATCAGCTCTCAGGCAGCTCCAGCTGTTGCGGCGCAACCAGTACACCATTGTTGTCGGCATACACAAATTCACCCGGGTGGAATGTCACGCCACCAAATGTTACCGGCACATTCAGCTGACCCACTCCCAGCTTTTCAGTTTTCATGGGATGGCTACCCAATGCTTGTACGCCGAGTTCCAGTTCGGCAATCGCATTCACGTCGCGCACACAACCATAGATGATGATGCCTTCCCAGCCATTATCCTGAGCCTTCTCGGCCAGCATGTCACCCAGCATGGCGCGACGCATGGAGCCACCACCGTCTACGACCAGCACCTTGCCCTTGCCGGGCTGGGCCACCTGCTCTCGTACCAGTGAATTGTCTTCAAATGCCTTGATGGTCACGATTTCACCACCGAAGGTTTCACGTGCACCATAGTTGCCAAACATGGGTTCAACAACCCGAACCAGTTCTTCAAAATGATCGCAGAGATCAGGCAACAGGTCTTCCATCAGGTGCTCCTTCATACTGTTTGATAATGAGGGCCATAATCGCCGATCCCTGCTGCATTTGCACTACAACTTATGCAGTAGGAAACGGCGACGCCGGTCTTGAGGCCACTTAATCCCGCAGTGCCGAGAGCAGTGCCTGTACCGGGTGCGGCAACTGCTGATCGTCAAAGCGTTTCACCTGCGAACGGCAGGAATAGCCCGTTGCCACCAGTTTGCCCGTGTTCTCCGGCTCGTTAACAATGCCACGCCAGCTCAATTCGTAGATATCCTTTGAACGCTGCAGATTCTCGCTTTCATGACCAAAGGTGCCGGACATGCCGCAACATCCCGTTGCCACAATTTCCAGTTTTTGCCCCAGCGCTTCAAAAATCGCCTGCCACTGGCGCAGTGACGGTGCCGCCGAGGTCTTCTCGGTACAGTGGGCCATCAGGCGATAAACGCTGGGTGTCGCTGCCGGGCGGTTGATCGTGTCCAGCTGACTGCTGAGCCACTCCTGGATCAACTGCACCGGCGGCAAATCACCGTCAACGACATCCTTGTATTCCTGACGATAGGTCAGCGTCATGGACGGGTCGATTCCGACCAGCGGAACATCACAAGCCGCCAGCTGTTGCAGCATCCGAGCATTGCGTGTGGCCGCCTTGTCAAAGGCCTTCATGAATCCGTGGACATGTAACGGTTTGCCGTTGGGCATAAACGGCGCTACCAGTACGTAGAAGCCCAGTTTGCCCAGCAAATCCACCAGGTCCAGTACCAAGCGTGTTTCGAAGTAGCTGGTAAAGGCATCCTGCACGATCACGACTGTACGCTCACGCTGAGTATCGCTCAGACCGGCGATGGTTTCGGGCGTTGCCCAGTCAATGCCGCGCTGAGTCAACCCTTGCTTGAGGCTATTGGTGCATATGACCGGGCTGTCCACCATGCCGCCAATGCGCCTCATGGCGCTGCGTACAAGAGTATTGCGCATCGCCCAGTTATAGGGCGCCGGAAACTTGGACAGAGTCGGTATCATGTATTCCAGGCTCCCTACCAGATAGTCTTTCATCGGCCGCAGGTAGCGTCCGTAGTAAACCTCAAGGAAGCGGGCACGGAAGTCGGGTACGTTCACCTTGATCGGGCACTGACCCACACAAGACTTGCAGGCCAGACATCCCATCATGGCGTCATGTACTTCATTGGAAAAGTCATAGTCGCCGTTTTGCTTGCCCAAGGTATTGCGAATACGGCCAGGCAAAGAACGGATAAAACCACGCTGACGCACCTGCTCCGCTTCAGCGCTCACATCCACGCCCCGGTTGGCCATCAGGCGCAACCATTCGCGGATCAATGATGCGCGCCCTTTCGGAGAATGAATACGCTCACGAGTCCCCTTCCAGCTCGGACACATGGCGTCGTTGGGATCATAGTTGTAGCAGGCGCCGTTGCCATTGCAATTCATGGCGGAATCGTACTGTTCCCGCACTGGCTCGCTGATCTGACGATCATGCTGGCCACGGGTGGCAACAGCATCGATTTTGAGCAGCTCGGCACCTTCGATCATCGGTGTGGCGATCTTACCCGGATTAAGCTGGTTACGCGGGTCAAAGCAGCCCTTGATCTGCTGCAGAACCGGATACAGCGGGCCAAAGAATTCCGGCGCGTATTCTGAGCGCACCCCCTTGCCATGCTCCCCCCACAACAGACCTTTGTATTCCTGGGTCAGGCGTACCACCTCATCGGTGACTTCACGGACCAGGGCTTCCTGTGCCGGGTCTTTCATGTCGATGGCCGGGCGAACATGCAGCACACCGGCATCAACATGGCCGAACATGCCATAGGCCAGGCCACGCTCATCCAATACTTTCCGAAATGCCATGATAAAGTCGGCCAGATTTTCCGGCGGTACCGCCGTGTCCTCCACAAAGGGAATCGGACGCTTCTGCCCCTGCGCGTTGCCCAACAGGCCAACCGCTTTCTTACGCATACCCCAGACCTTGCCAATCTCACCGGCACCATACACCACAGTATAGCCAAAGCTTTTGCCCGGCTCGCCGCTGATGGCCTCCAAATGCTGGCACAACTTTTCAACTTTGGCACGCAGCTCCGCTTCATCATCCCCGGTATATTCCACCAGATTGATGCCCTGAATCGCCGGGTCGCCATCCTTTTCCGGGAAATAGTCACGCACCGTATCCCAGACGATATCGCCCATCGCCAGGTTCAGCACCTTGGAATCGATAGTCTCAATGGAAGTCGGCTGCCAGTCGGTCAGCGCTTTGGCATCACGCAGAGAAGACTCAAAGCTGTCGTACTTGATATTGACCAGCGCGGCATATTTCGGAATCGGCAGTACATTGAGCTTGGCTTCGGCAATAAAGGCCAGCGAACCCTCGGCGCCACAGAGCACGGAGTTAAGGTTGAAACGGCCGGACTCATCACGGATATGTGCCAGGTCGTAACCGGTCAGACAGCGGTTCAGTTTCGGGAAACAGGCATCGATCTCGCCCTGCTTGGTGCGCTGAATGTCATCCAGCAAACGATGTGCCTCACCGATACGATCCTGACGCTGCTTGATGCCTTCCAGCTCTTCATCACTGATCGGACCGGACTGCCAGACGCTCCCATCAAGCCAGACGCTGGTCAGTGCCAGCACATGATCACGGGTCTTGCCGTACAACACCGAGCCCTGGCCGCTGGCATCGGTATTGATCATCCCGCCCACGGTGGCACGGTTACTGGTGGACAGCTCAGGCGCGAAGAACAGGCCGTAGGGCTTGAGCGCCGCATTGAGCTGATCCTTGACGACACCGCTCTGCACCCGCACCCAGCGCTCATCCGGGTTGATCTCCAAAATGCGGTTCATATGCTTGGAGACATCCACAATCAGGCCGTCGGTCAGCGACTGGCCATTGGTGCCGGTACCGCCGCCACGAGCACTGAGTACCACGTCCTTGAACCGAGCCTGGCTGGACAGCGTTGCGATCAGAACCAGGTCATCCGTGTGTTTCGGATACAGAACCCCCTGAGGCAGTACCTGGTAAATACTGTTATCGGTCGCCAGCACCGTCCGGTTAGCGTAATCAGGGTTCAAATCTCCCTTGAACCCCTGCTCTTGCAGGGTTTCGATAAACTCAAGGTAGAGACTCTGGGTGTCATCAATCTGATCTAGGCGAGGAATCATAGCGTTCTCCGGGGCTGGCTGACCCGATGCTGCACAACCGGTGCAGATCAGGCCCACTGGCATCTGGTCATCAGACACAGGCGGTGTGTCTTTGTATATTTGGATGTAATGATGCAGAATCATCATTTATCATTCAAATGATTAAATTCTATAAATTAATCAATTAATACGAATAATGAGCAGCATCATTGGCATCCGTCATTTCAAGGCCTTTCTCGAAGTTGCGCGTTGCGGCAGCTTTACCCGCGCAGCTCGACAGCTGCATCTGACTCAGTCAGCCTTGACCGCCACGATAAAACAGCTGGAACAGGATGTCGGGCTGACCCTGTTTGATCGCACCACCCGCAGCGTCGTTCTCAGTGCGGAGGGTGAGCGCTTGATGCCGGTTGCCACCCGTCTGGTATCGGATTTCAATACCGCACTGGATGACCTGCGCGCCCGAGCCGAACTGCAGCAGGGCAGGGTTAGTCTGGCCGGATCGCCCTCGGTTGTCATGCGCCTGCTGCCTGTGGCACTGGCTCAGTTCAGAGCCCTCTACCCTTCCATTCAAATTGATATTCGCGATGAAAGTGCCGGCAGCCTGGAACAGCGCGTACTCGGCAATGACGTTGATTTTGCCATCGCCGGCAACCATTCTCAGCAACCAGAGCTGGAATACAGCCCTATCCTTCGCGACCGCTACGGTCTGGTTGTGCCAAGTGATCATGCTTTGGCCCAAGCCCGATATCTCGACTGGCAGCAACTGCCTGCGGACGACCTGTTGCTGCTTTCTGAAGACACCGGCATTCGCGCTCAGTTGACCCGCTTCAGCCTGAACGAACAGATCCCCATCAATCTGGGGCGAGTTCAGATAGAGGTTTCCAATCCTGCCGGCATGGCAGCACTGATCAGCCAGGGACTGGGCATTACTTTACTCCCGGCCCTGGCAGCCGACACGCGTTCCTTTGCAGATCTGCACTTCATACCGCTTGCAGCTCCTCTGCTGGAACGTGAGATATGCATCATTACCCGTAAGGGGCGCGCCTTAAACCCGGCTGCGGCAGCGCTTCTGGCGACAGTCAGGTCCTGCCTGCGCAACATGTCACTCCCCGAATGGGTCAGCACAGTCTAAAGCCGGCACATCCAACATTTTTCTGCGGTGATATTGCATACAATTATTCCGATAGACAGCATGCTCACCTCCTGCCAACCAATCGAGTATTGTGCATGGAAATCGTCTATGTCAGTATTTTTATCAGTGATAACTGAATACTTGAAATGTCATTTTTATACGACACTTTAAAATAAAGTATTCAACGAAAAGTTAAGCAGGGATACATTTTGTTCGGCACCATTCATCTCCCTTAACTTATCGGGACCACTCGTTAAAAACCGAAAAAATCGGTTTTTTTAATACTCATGGAGGAAACATGAAGAAAGCACTTGCCCTTATCTGTGTCGCAACCTTTGCCGTTAATGCCCATGCAGGCGTTAAAGAAAAAAAGGCACAGCGCGCTGCTGAAGAAAATATTGCTGCCGCTATTGTTGACACCAAAGCTGCCTGCGGCAATGCTCAGCTGGATGTCAAGGTCGCATGGGACGAGGTTGATGCCATGGCGGCAGACAACGAAGCGATCATTCAGCAAAAAGGCATGACCCTGCCACAGATTTATGACGGTCTCGGCAAGCGCACCCAGGCCACCCTGGAGTCCCTTACCAAAATTTGCCAGGACGATGCCGATTACAAAGCGGCAATCGCCGAAATGACTAACGTGGAAGTCAAAACCAAGCCCAAATATGACGACTACCGCTCCGCCTTCACACTGAACGGCACAACACTGGTCATTGAAAATGGCTGGTACATGACCCGCTCAGCTTCTGATTTCCGCTCACGCCTGATGGACCTGTATTAAGCATCCGGTTCTGGCTCGGGGATGCAGCCGTCCTTGTCCGGGAGCTGCATAACCGAGTGTGGAGGTGAACCCCCGCCTCCACACTCATCCCCCCTACCCAAAACCTTCTCGAACCTCATCCTTGAGAGGGCGCTGACAAAAATCGGCCAGATACTGGCCTTGCCGCTCAGCCTCCTGTCGCACCCCTCGTTTCACCAGACAAATACGCTGCCCGTTCGACAGGCTCATCATCACGCTGTACCGGCGCCGCTCAAAAGCCGCTCTGGATACATAAAACCCTGAAATCTCATCCAAAGGCACTTCCAGACGCGCAATGGGATACAGGCTGCTTAAGCTGTGGATCAAGACCCCTCTGTTCTTGTCAATTGCAATTGAATGTCGCACACACAGCAAGTGCCATGAAAATGTCGCAGCCAACGCCCACCCCAAAATCATGGGCGGCTCGCCGGGTAGACCTGTAAGCCCGGTGGGAATCACTAGCAGCAGAAAAGGGATGGCCCACATCCAGGCACGCCGCCCGAACACCAGCTTGCCTTGAGTCGGCGATATTTCAATCCAATGCCCCACGTTAACCCCCCCGATTACCAATCAACATGGATAACACCCCCAGTATGACAAAGAGAGGGAACGGCCATACCAGCTTCAGCACAATGTAGCGCTCCCAGACACCCCGGTAAGTAACAGGCAACACTGACGGCCCCTTGTTATCCTTGCCCACGGCAATCGCCATCACGGCTTCAGGTTCTGTTACGGGCAAGACCAGAGGTCGCTCTTCCGGCCACTCGGTCACACGATCAACGGCCTGAACCTTGAAATATCGGTGCAAAAATAGCGCCAGCTGGCGTGTCTGTTCCAGAGAGCCAACCGTAAAGCGTTGCTTCAGCACTTCAAGTTGACACCCTTCAGACAGTTCCGCAATGGGAGCCACCACAACTTTCAACTCGCTCAGGGGCGGCCCAGGCAGCTCTTTCACAAACAGTCCCCACCAGCTTTTCCGGTGCAGCAATTGCCCTTGATGCCGATCAAAAACGAAATGATGACGCCTGCCCAACGCCAGGATAATAAACGGCCACAGCAAAAACGTCACAACGGTATATATAACCTGTTCAGCCCCCGACAGAACGATAGCCATAAAGGCGGATGACAGCCCCGACACTAATGCGATCAAGCCGATAATAATCCATGTCACCTGACTTGAACCTATTAGATAATAGCGCCCTTCCACACCCGCTTTCAGGTGCCAGCGTGCGCCCTTGCTGAGAGAGCTATAATCGGTTTGTATTGACATACATCATCCTGAATTCAGGTCTTTCAAAAATAAAGACATCATATTTTACCTGTATTAAAAGGTATCTGTATCGTCATAAAACGCACTCCGTCCTGTTTTTTCCAGCAGTGCTATTAACTTCTGCAATGTTACCCCCGGTGCTCCCCGCCACACCAAATGCGTGCAGTTATACGCCCAACGGTCCGGCAAGGCATGAAGCTGCACCGCCTCACGGCAAACAGCCGTTTCCAGCACCGATAATGGCACAACTCCGACGGCCGCACCTGCTGCGACACAGGCCAAAATGGCATGATAGGATCCCAACTCCATGATCCGCCGCGGAACCACGGCCTCGGTAGACAACCATTCAAGCAGGATATGGCGATACGAACAGCCTTGAGAAAAAGCGGCAATGGCACGCCCCTGTAAAACGGCGGGCGAAGATACCGGTGCATGGCCTTGTGCCGTCACCAGTACCAGTTTTTCTCGAAACACCGGCAATACATTAAGGCCCCCCGGATCAAAAGGCTCCGACACCAACGCCGCATCGATCCTATACTCCCGCAGCCGCTCCAGTAATACACCGGTACTGCCGGTACAGAGATCTACAAGGATATCGGGATACTGTCGATGAAAGCCGGACAGCACATCAGGCAGACGCACCGCCGCCGCACTTTCCAATGAGCCCAGCCGCAAAGGGCCAGACAGTTCCCGGCTAGTCATGTCCCGCTCGATCTCATCTGCCAGGTCCAACAAAGCATCGGCATGACCCAACAATCTGCGGCCAGCCCCCGTCAGTACCAACTGGCGTCCCTGGCGCTGAAACAGGGCACACCCCAAACGCGCTTCAAAACGCTTGATCCGCGTCGTTACGTTAGACGGTACACGATTGAGTGCATTGGCTGCCCGGTGGATGCCCCCCTCACGTACGACCGTCCGAAAAATCAGCACATCCTCAAGAGTTATAGTTCTCATAATATGAATGGTCACAATTTATTATTCAGTTTTAAATTATAACCAAACGATATCTAATAACCTCCATACGCATGTCCACCGGCCGATGCAGCCACCGTGAGATGCTATTCGACAGGCAACCAATATCAGAGCCCACATGAATAGACTGACCAATCTTTTCAATATTGATCTCCCACTCATACAGGCCCCCATGGCAGGGGTACAAGGGTGGGAGCTGGCAGCCGCTGTCACCCTCACTGGCGGTCTTGGCTCGTTACCCTGTGCCACGCTGACACCCGGCACTATACGTGATGCCGTGCATCAGTTTCGCCAACACTCCAGCGGATCGATCAACCTAAACTTCTTCAGCCACACATCACCGTCACAGAACGCCGACATGCAAAAGAACTGGCTGGATCATTTCCGTCCCTATTATGAAGAATGGGGCATCCCCACCCCCAGCGGCACCAGTGGTCCCGGCCGACGGCCATTCGATCAGGACATGGCCGATCTTGTCGAGGAAGTAAAACCTGCAGTCGTCAGTTTTCATTTTGGCCTGCCCGAACCGCGACTGCTGTCTGCCGTGCAACGCTCGGGGGCCAAAATCATTTCATCCGCAACAACGGTTGAAGAAGCTCTCTGGCTGGAAGCACACGAAGTGGACGCTATTATTGCGCAGGGGCTGGAGGCCGGTGGACACCGAGGCATGTTCCTGAGTCAGGATATCAATGCCCAGGCAGGTACCTTTGCCCTACTGCCACAAGTTGTCGAAGCCGTAAGGGTGCCAGTCATCGCGGCAGGCGGAATCGCGGATGCAGCGGGCGTCAGAGCAGCCATGACACTGGGCGCTTCCGGTGTACAGGTCGGCACGGCCTATTTGCTTTGCCCGGAAGCCCGTACCTCAGCCATTCACCGGACGGCACTGAGCAGCGAAGCCGCTCGACATACCGCGTTGACCAATATTTTCAGCGGTCGCCCCGCTCGCGGTATCGTCAACCGCATGATCCGGGAACTGGGCCCCATACACCCTTCGGCACCTCCCTTTCCGCTGGCAACCGCAGCCTCCGCGCCGCTGCGGGCTGCTGCAGAAGCCAGGGGGGCCGATGATTTCACCCCGTTATGGGCAGGCCAAAACGTATCGGGCTGCCGCCCGATTCCCGCCGCCGACATCACACGGGGCCTGGCGGAAGGTTTTGCGGCATTGCGATAAGTAAGTGGCAGAGAGTTGCTTCTCATCCAGCAACCCTGTGCCCGCTATGTCTCCGACCAGGTTGCCTTCAAGGTAACCTGGACTTTCAGTCCCCCCATTTCAGAGCGTCCGAACTCGACCGTCCCCGCATAGCTGTCTGCAATCGCTCTGCAGATCGAAAGCCCCAGCCCACTGCCGTCACCGTTGTTTTCATCTATACGGACACCTCGGGCCGATAGCTGGTGCAAGTTCTCAGACGCAACGCCGACACCATCATCCTCCACTATCAACCACCATTCGCGGGGATCAGGACCTGCCGGTACCAACGCCAAATGTACTCGTGATCCGGCATGCCGCCAGGCGTTGTCCAACAGGTTGCCCAGCAGTTCCAGCATGTCATCACGATCAAAGGGAACAGCCCCCGACGGAAGCTGCGAGACAAAGTTCAGATCCGCACGCCCAATACGCTTCAGCAGCTGTACCAGATGAGGCAGTTCCGCTTCCGGCACAAACTGCCGCCCCGGCCCTGGAGCCCCCGCTATCCGTGCGCGCCGCAACTCCCGTTCGACACGCTGCAACAGCTCCTGATACAACTGCGTCAACTGCTGGCCCTGTTCCGGATCAGGGTGCTGGTCGGCCATCCACTGTAACTGCTGCAGCGGGCGCTTAAGTTCGTGGGCCAGATTACCCAGTGCCATGCGGGACCGACTGATCTGTTGTCCCGACTGATGCAGCAATTGCGTGATACTGGCCACCAACGGTGCCACTTCATCCGGTACATCGCCCGGAAGCGCTACGGCTTCACCCGCCTGCTGCTGTGCCAAAGCCTGGCGCAATGGTTCCAGGCGTGCAAACCCCCGCTGCAAAACCCGGCGCTGCAACAACAACAGCGCCGGCACACTGAGCCCCAACAGTAGCAGCAGCGAGAACTCAAAACGCTGCTGATCATTCCGCAATTCGGTAATATCCTCCGCCAGCCACAATGTAAAAGACTGCCCTTCCTTTACAAACCCCTGCTCCACAACCAGCCAGTGCTGGCCTGCCACCGGCGCCTGCAACTGTATCAGCTGCTTGCCGGGTGCCAGCGTATTGACGTGAGGCTCAGTATCCCACAATGAACGGGAACGAAATCGGGTTGTTCCGGACTGCAACATGTAATAATGACCCGAGTGCACCCGCTGATAGGCCTGCGCCAGCCCGGAGGTATTCAAAGACCAGCGCTTGTCAGCGCCCCACTCCAGCGCCGCAATCAGGTTTTCGGCATCATCCGCAAGCTGACTGGCGACAAAACTCTGGGTCAGACGGGTCACACTGAAATGCACCACCGCCAACAACACCAGCATGACCGCCAACAACCCCAGCAAGAGCTGACGGCGAATACGACTTTCCAGTGAACCGACCCGCCCAATCATATCAATGCCCTGAATTAGAGCCCGAAGGCAGGCAGTACCCCTGGCCACGTCGGGTCAAAATGACCTCCTTGCCCAACCGTTGCCGCAAGCGATTGATGTAAACTTCAATCACATTGCTGTCACGCAAATGCTCTTCCTCATATACGTGCTCACTCAATTCCGTTTTTGACAGTATCCGATCCGCGTTCAGCATCATGTAACGCAGCAGCCGATATTCGGTCCCGGTCAATTGATGGGATACCCCCTGCTGGTCATCCACCATTTGACGATCCATATCCAACTGCAAACCACCCACTTCCAACTGACTACTGGCATGACCATGTTGACGCCGCACCAGTGCCTCCAGACGTGCCAGAAGCTCCTCCATATGGAAGGGCTTTCCGAGATAGTCATCGGCCCCCGCCTTCAGCCCATCCACCCGCTCATGCCAGGCATCGCGGGCCGTCAAGACCAGTACCGGCATCCCTCGACCTTGCCGACGCCACTGCTTCAACACCTCGAGGCCGGGCTTTTTCGGTAACCCCAAGTCCAGCACAACAGCGTCAAAGGACTCTTCCATACCTAGAAATTCGCCATCGATACCGTCGGTCGCCACTTCCACGGCATACCCCGCCTGCTGCAAGCAAGGCCTGAGACGTGCAACCAGGCCGGTATCATCTTCCACCAACAATATCCTCATCCTCAGTCCTCAATCTCTTCCTTGAGCACCACACCGGTGACGGGATCCAGCTCGAACTCTCTCACCACACCATCGTCCCCCAGGATTTCGATTTCATAGATCAGCCGACCATCATCGTACTCCAGCTCGACATCCAGCAAGTGCCCCCTGAAACGCTTAGGGTTTTGCGCCATCAGCTCGGTCAGCGGCCTGATTTTCCCCTGCCGTACCAGTTCCAGCACATCATCCTGATTCAGATCGCGGCCGGCAAAGGCAAACGAAGGCCCCAGAGCAGCCGTCAACAGACCGATCACTACCAACGACTTGACTGTTTTACTCATAACGCCTCCGCAGGCCTCATCTTACATTCATGGCCGATTACAAGGGTCTCGGTCAGACGACCAGCGCACCGCCTGGGCAAGCAAACCCCATAGCCCTACACCACTCTTTAATCGTCCAGCTCCATTTCAACCATCTCAAAGGTTTTGGGGTTGAAGCAAGCTTCGATACGTCGCTGCTGTTCGTCATAACCATCGATTTCATAGCAGCCATCGTCGATCTCGAACTGAGTGATTTCCCAACCTTTTGCCTTGATAGCAGCACGGAACGCCTGTTCACTCTGCCATTCATCTTTGGGAACATCGCATTTGACACCCGCCATGGCCGGGGCAGACACGACAGCGGCTGAAACCAGAAAAGCAGCTAACATTTTTTTCATCGTTTGACTCCTGTATTGATTGACAGGAACCAGTGTAAGGCCAGGGACTGAAACGAAACTTAAAGACCACTTGCCCAGAAAATACAAAGCGTTAAGCTGTGATACTTACGGCCCACCAGGATGTCTGCATGCGCTTGCGAATTCTTTCCGATCTGCACCTGGAGCACCATGATGAGGGACGTGCCTTACCCGATGCTCCGGCAGACGTGGTGATTCTGGCGGGTGATATCCATACCGGCACTAAGGGGCTGCATTGGGCTGCAGCCCGTTTCCCCGACACCCCCGTACTCTATATACCTGGCAACCACGAGTTCTACGGCACTTGTATGCCCAAACTGAGGCAGGCCCTGCAATACGAGGCTCAGCAGCTGGGTATCGAGCTGCTGGACAACCGCTCCATAGTGCTGGATGGCGTTCAATTCATGGGGACGACGCTGTGGACCGATCTGGCACTCTACGCACAGAGAGAGGCGTATAGCCCTGCGGCAATAGAACATTTCGCAGAGCACGTCATGCCGGATTTTCGGTTGATTGAACAGCCGGAACAGGAAATTTTCAGTGCTCGAGAAAGCACCCGACTACACCAACAGGCGCTGGCCTGGCTGACCAATGAACTGGATCAACCGTTTACCGGCCGCCGAGTCGTGATCAGCCACCATGCGCCCTTGCCCGACTGCATTCCGCCGCGCTACCGGGGTGATGACCTGTCCCCGGTTTTTGCTTCAGACCTGTACCTTCTGATGGGCCGGATGGACCTGTGGGTACATGGCCATGTACATGAGCCGGTCGATTTTTTCTGCGCCGGCACACGCGTTCTGGCTAATCCGGGCGGTTACCCCGGCGAATTTGAACCACCCGTTTTTGTGGCAGACAGGATCGTCGATCTCGATTAACCGACACACTCAGCCGTTCAGGTGAATACCCTGCTCGTCCTGTCGAATACGACCGGCCTTCATCAGCTGTCCCAACGCCATTTTGTAGGCCTTCTTGCTGACCCCGAAGGTCTCTCGAATCGCATCAGGGGCGCTCTTGTCACCCAAAACACAGAAGCCGTTACGTGCCTCAAGATACTGCAATATCTGCTGCGCCAATGGATCAACCCGGCCATAACCCGGTTTCTCCAGCATCACGGTGATTTTGCCATCCTCTCGCAATTGCTTGATAAATCCGGATAGCCGCTGCCCCGGACGCACCGGACGATGGATATCCTGCTGATGCAGCAAGCCTTGCGCCTGGTTGTCGATGATCACCAGATAACCGATGTCGGTACGACGCCATACCAAAAGTTCCACCAGCTGCCCCTGTTGATAGTCAACATCGGCCGCCAAGTGCTTTTCAACCTTGGTCGTCGCGGCAATGCGGCCTGTGTTATCCAGATACAGATACACCGTGACGTGCTCGCCGGGCTGAAGTCGGCGCGTTTGCTCGTTAAAAGGCAAAAACAGGTCCTTGGGCAGCCCCCAGTCCAGAAAGGCACCCACATCGTTCACTTCGACGACTTTCAGATTTGTGAACTGCCCGACCTGCGCGCGCGGACGCCGAGTCGTCGCAATCGGCATGTCATTGGTATCAAGGTAGACAAACACCTGCAAATGGTCACCCAGGCGCGCCCCTGCCGGCACTTCGCTTTTGGGCAGCAGGATGCCTCCGTCGCGGTCGCCTTGCAGATAGACGCCAAATTCGACTTCACGAATCACTTTAAGCCTGTTCAGCTGCCCCATTTCAACCATGAATTACCCCGATAAACGCTGTGTACTGCCTCTATGAAAAAGGCACCCCGAAAGGTGCCTGCAGAAGTATACCCCAGTTATCGCCCGAACGATTGCTTCTTGCCGCAAATACAGGCGCACGCCTCAAAGTGCTGCTTCACTCACCAGGCCTGTATCAAAATACCCCTTGATAATCATGCAATCACTCCGGTCAGCCTCGGCGAACATGCCGTCCTTACGACAGACTTCCGCTTCAAAGCTCCCCCTGGCATGAGCATTACCTTCCAGTTCAATCGACTCAAACTCGAATTTGACCGCCGATGTATCTTTTTCGTCGCTGACATAAAAAGGCTTACCCATACCCTCGGGCCAATAGGACACATCAGCTCCGAAATGTGATGACAGCGTTCCTGAATGGGATAACGGCATTTCCAGTGTCACTACATTATGCATCACACTGTCAGCGTCAGGGTCATGACTCTGAAGCTTCACAATTGCCATATTGGTCACTCCGAAATCCATGTAGCTTGCCGATGCGCTGCGTTCTCCCTTGGCAGTCAAGGTAATACCTTCATACTGCATGTCACCAATGGTTGCGGTCAACGTTCCCAACGCGTCCTTCTCCGAGATGCCGGCCTGAGCGCACAACGAAAAGGTCAAAACACCTATGGCGGTCACGTTTCGTACGATGTTAACGGATAGTGTCATGATCTCATTCCTCTTGAAATTATCTGTTCTGTTCATCCAAAGAAAAGTCGCGCGCGCCATGTTCAATGTTGAAAATCCGGACAGGCGCACCATCCCGTTCCGTATCCGCACGCAGCCTCAAGGTTGCACGCTGCTGTACGCCGAAGTTGATAAAGTCCACATGGACGGTAATCATGCCGCGCAGCACCGGTTGCACCGCGTCTCTCACCGGTTCTTGCATGCTGCCGTTAAAATCTTGTCCACCAAACAGAGGGTCCTCCTGCATTTCGCCCGACAGCAGCTGTTCCACCAGGTCATGCGTAAAAAATCGGCTGGCCGTTTCAGCATCGTAAATACCGGCATGGGCGCCGCTGAGCCATAGGGTATGAATGTCATACAGCGTTCGAACCAGTCCCTCGGCTTCTGCAATCATCGCTTCGGCCGATTGGCTGTAGCCTCTCTCTACTACCGGGTTTTCACCATAGTCCGGCATCAAATAGCGCGCCTCGACCCAGCCCGCTCGAATGCCGCCGGCATCATGAACGAGACACCAGCGAGGAGTGAGCTCTACAGCCTTTAATACTGCTTCACCTATATTCACCACTCCAAAGACGAACGGTACACAGGTCACCTGTTGCAAGCCCCTGGCATGATGTGGAAACACCCCAATGGAACGATAGTCGTCTCCGGGCCCCATTCTCGCCTGAAGAGACTGCCCCTCTGCCACACCGGTAACACGCCATGCATCAGGACCATGTCCATCAAGTGCAGACGCGAACATCGATGGTACCGACAGTCCAAACAGCATGATCATGCTCCAACGCGCCTGTATACGCATAAATCATCCTCAACCACGCCAATGCCCATTACCAACCCTTGCCACCAACACCGTCCAAGTCCATTGGCTGGGCCGGCAATTTGAAACGAGCGGCCTCAGGACTGCTTTCTTCTATGGAGGAGACAACATATTCCTTCCCGTACCGCAGCACTCCAAGTTTCTCACCCAGTATGCTTTGCTCCATCATTTTCAGATCCGCCGACTTATCGATCTGAGCGGCGCGCATCATGATGTAACTCATGGCCATAGTTGCCTGCGTCAACTCATAGACTACCGGATCATCACTCAGCACCAGTGTTTCAGTACCGGAGTCGCCACTGTTATCGACATAATCCAGCTCATAGACATCACCGCGGATGGTCGCTACGGTTTCCTTACGCTCCGTTTTCCTGAACGCTTTCACTTCTTTCACATCAGCCCCGAACAGTTCGTTATCCGGCGCGTCATCGCTCATTTTGCCCAATGCCGCGCCCAATTCGATCACGAACGCAGTACCGGCCTGTTCCACAACACTGTAAATACGATCATCACGCATAATCATGTACACATCGGGTTCGTCCGACTGTTCAAGGCGCATGGCGCCCAGACCGTCAAATTCGATCAAAGTTGTGGCACCATCCGCCTGAATATGAGCCAATCCGCCGGCCCAGGCCGGAAAGGGTACGGCAATCAGCAACAACAACGTTGTCAGATACTTCTGCACACACATGTCTATCTCCTTGCACATTGAGGACGCAGCATGCTTCTCCCCAGCCAAGTGCATGCCGTCAAAAAAAACCTGATTAAACACTAGCAACTGCTCGAGCCCACCGCCCCGTGCGAATCAAGGGGAAAACACACGATTGGGCTCGAAAGTCGACAGGCGTATTTGAATCACTACACACATGGATATAGGCTAAAAGGCAATCCCGTCTGTTTAGACGGGGTCATGAACGGTGCGATGCTGTAAAGTCACCCCATTACCAGGCGTGCAGCAACAGGGCCGTCCCTGTGCCGCAACGTCATTCGAGATAATGTAATTCCAGGAAGGTTATATGCATTTTCTCCCTTGCTTGAGTCTGAGCCTGCTGCTCGTGTCCTCTGCAGCAGCACAAACAGACACACTGCCACAACCGGTCACTCCCGTGATCCTGACGGTCGGTGGCCATATCGCCCATTTCAATACCGATACGTCTGACCGCCGAGAAGCCCGACTGGACCAAACCCTGCTTGATACCCTACCCCGACGGACACTCATCACCTCAACAGTTGTTACCGACGGGAGCCGCACCTTCGAAGGCTTTCTGATGCGCGACCTGCTCAACCGGCTGGAGGCACAAGGCTCAACCGTGGCAGCAACCGCGCTCAACGACTACGTCATTCGAATTCCTTTCGACGACTTCTACCGTTATGACGTACTGGTCGCCGACACCATGGACGGCAGACGCCTGACGCCACGTGACAAGGGCCCGCTCTGGATTGTCTACCCGCGTGATACGCATGATGAACTGCAGGATATTCGGTATGACTATCGCTGGGTCTGGCAGCTGCATCGTCTGGAGATCCAGTGATACGCCCTCCACGCACCCGCTACCTGCTGCCAACCGTGGCGATTGTCGCACTGGTCGTATTTCTGAGCGGCTCCCTGCTGCAATTGCTGCAGCTTGAAAAAGACATGCGCCTGCATGTGGATGAGAATATGCTCTGGGTCGTCACCCAAGCGCAGGTGGCCGGCCACCGATTGGCCGATGATGTGCACCGCTATAGCCATGGCGACACTGGTGCCAACCCGTCGTTGCGCTTTGATATTCTCGCCAGCCGACTCGCCTTGATGCACGATGGCCCACAACGCCGCTATCTGGAAGCCCTGGGACACACCAACGATCTCGACCATACGCTTCATACTCTGGAACGCCTGGAGCCGGCCCTGGCCGCCCCTGACATGCATACCAACTCTGCCCTCATTCACACCCTGCTAGCGCCTCTTCTGGCACGCCTTAACAGCATTGCAAATGCCGTCATGGTTGCAGAATGGGAATCCGCCGGGACCCGTATCGACACCTATCGATCCAACATGCTGCAAGTGATCGGCCTGATCATCGGCATTCTGTTCAGCGGTCTGATGCTGGTCGTGTTGCTGATCCGGGCCCTGCAGCAGCAGGGCCGGGCACATCATGCACTGGCATGTCACCGCGACGAACTGGAAAATGAAGTACAACGCCGCACACGGGACCTTGAAGCCGAGCGCCGCCGAGTCGTGACTGCCATCGAAACCGCGCCAGACGGTTTTGCCGCCTTTGACAACGAAAACCGGCTGACTTTGGTCAACCCCCAGTTTTCAAACCTGCTGCCCGTCCCGCCCGAAGTGCTGGAGCAAGGCCTCCACCTGCACAGTCTTCTAACCAAAATCCGAGGCATTGCACGGATTGAAAAAGATGATACCGAGGCCCTTGCACTCGATGTGAACGGCCACCTGCAATGCGACCTTGAACTGGCCAACCGAGGCTGGCGACAGTTGACCGTACGCAAGGCGCGTGACGGCGGGCAGATCATCCGGGTTGCCGACATTACCAATTACAAGGCCGCTGCCAAGGGGCTGGAACGCTCCCTGCAGCTGGAACGCGGTGTCAGTGAATTCCACCGCAGCTTTGCCGGAATGGTGTCGCATCAATTTCGTACGCCAATGGCAGTGATCGATTCCGGCCTGCAGCGCTTACTGCGACGCGGCAGCACCATGAACCACGACGAACGTCAACAGCGTCTGCACAGCATGCGCGCATCCGTCGCCCAAATGATTCGCCTGATTGAAAGCTCTCTGACTGCTGCCCGACTGGATGGAGGCACTGTGCATTTGCAGTCCCGGCAACAGGACCTGGTCGCTCTGACCCGGCAATGCTGCCGACTGCCCCAAACATTACACGCCCGCATTCAGATCAACGCCAGTGCCCCCGCACTGACCACCTGGTGCGACCCTATTCTGGTGGAACAGATTCTGAACAACCTGCTCACCAATGCCATCAAGTATTCGCCAGCCACAACAGACATACACATATACTTGGGCGATTCAAGTGATCAGGTGTTTTGCGCTGTGGAAGACAAGGGTATCGGCATTGCTCCCGATGATATTCCCTATATCTTTGATCGTTTTTTTCGATCAAGTAATGCATCCGGGTCGCCCGGTGTGGGGCTCGGCCTGAACATTTCCCTCAATCTGGCCCAGATACAGAAAGGGAATATAACCGTGACATCCACTGAAGGCGAAGGTACTACCTTCACCCTTTGGTTACCCAAGAACCAGATACAGGAAGAGGACTTCGGATATGGATAGCGCAGCCGTCACCCCTGCCCTGATACTCTGCGCAGATGATGAAGAAAGCCTGCTGACGGATATATGCGACGAACTCAGGGAGGCGGGCTACAACGTTCTTGGCGCTACCGACGGCAACACCCTGATGGAGCAGGTAAGTTCCGTAACGCCCAACCTGATCTTATGTGATATCAACATGCCCGGCTTGAATGGATATGACGTTCTCGACACCATCCGTGAACAGCGACCGGACCTGGCCGACATCCCCTTTATTTTTCTTACCGCCCTGTCCAATCCCGACGAAATTGTCACCGGCAAACGCTTGGGCGCCGATGATTATCTCGTCAAACCCATCGACTTTGATTTATTGCTGGCAACGATTGATGCCCGACTCCGACAGGTTCAGCGTATGCATGAAAAGGCTTCGCTCGAGAAAGAAAAACTCTGCGAAACCATGCAGGAACTGACCCATCAAGCCGTGACCAGTACCAGCCGCGCACTGGATCTGGTCGCGCCCGGCATTGTGCTACTCAACGATCAAGGACGAGTCATGTATGCCAACCGCTCAGCAACGCTACTGGCAGATACGAACCGCTATCTGAATCTGGGTGAAACACTGACCACGACGCTGACCCGCGAAAACAGACAGCTGTGCCAGTCCATAACCGATATGATCAACGCAGAAAATGAACAGGTCCTGTGCCTCAGCCTGCCTCACTCGCGGAAAGGGCATGACTTGTTGGTACTGGTGTGCTCTCTGGACAAGCGTAATGCCGGCCCTGCCGCCGTTGTGCTGTTATCCGACCCCGACAACCGTGTACATGTGCCGCCACAGGTCGTCGCCAAGCTGTTCAACTTCACACCGACCGAAGCACGTATTGCCTTGGCGCTGGCAGATGGCCGGCGTACGGAAGAAATTGCCGTCGACCTGTCCATTTCCGCAACAACCGTTGCCTTCCATTTGCGCAATCTCTTTCAGAAGACGGACACCAATCGTCAGGCCGACCTGATTGCACTGATTCTGGCAGGCACCATGATGTGGAATCTGGGGGGCTGACGCCAATAGGACTTAACGCTTTTTCTGCTTACGTTTTTTCTTGAAGTAATCCTTAACTGGCGTGGGCTTGTCCGGCAAAGCCGCAGCAAAGCGTGCTCGCATGGCATCGACCCGCTCTTCCTTCTGTTCCTGCTGACGCCGCTGCAAGTGCCTGGTGCCGGCTGCAGCAAAATCGACTACATTGTCATCACTCACGATCAGATGCCCCCATAGTTCATGCCGGTAAAGGTAAGGTATCGTCCACCAGGAAATCCTGCAATGCGTAGACACTGACCTCTTTCGAGCGCAAGCGTCGGAAGGACACCTCCGTGGCAGATACTTCGCAAAACCACTGGTGTGTATCCGTTGGTGCCGTTTGCACAAACGCGGCAGGCGTAAACAGTGCCACACAGTCGCCACAATCATGTATCCGGGCAGATTCATATTCAAACGCTTCAACACCCGACTGACGCATGGCGATGCCAGCGGCCTGGGTATCCGCATACTGGCGCGGGTGTATCAGCCTGTCACGATGCTGCCGGAAGGGCTCCGACTGCAGCTGCACACCGAGAGATGTCACGTAATCCACTGAGAACAGTGTGTGTTCCGTCAATATTCGCTTCTTGACTGGTACTCCCTGGATGGAATACCAAAACACAAAACGGTAGTAAGCCGATTCCGCCAGTGTTACCCCTATATCAAGACCACCATAAAAAAGACTCGGCTCATGGGGACTGCCAAAACGGGAGCCCCACTGTAAAGGCGGGTAACGAAACGGCGTTTTCAACAGGTAGTGCAATTCATCCGGGGCTTCCGGTTGAACCGGTTTCACGTCCTCCAGCATGTCTTCCAGCAACGCCTGTTCCTCAAGCGTGTCCACATACCCGAGCGTCGCCACCTGCTCCTGACTCTCAACCAGGCGATAAAGCCTACCCTTGATCGGTTTTATCTGATCTGGTCCCTGACACGCCTCCCAGATCATTACACCTTGCCTCGAATGCCATCAGCAAAACGTAACACCGTCATCAAACCTTGAATAGTACGAATCTGCTCGGATGGAACCCCACCGGTCAGTCGGTTGTGACTCCGCATGAAATGACGCATCCAATCGGTATCACCGCCGGTCAGGGCAAACAACGAACGGGCCAGACGAATCAACAAAAGCGCCAGCTCACCCTCCTTCGAGCGTGGGTCCAGCGAAGGCTTGCTATTGAGACGACTGACCGCCGTGCGATGCAAACCGATGACGGCACCCAGATGCGCCTGCGTCAGCCCCAGCTGTTCGGACGCCCTGAGCACCGCCTTCGCCAATACGGCATCCGGCGCAGGTCGAGTATTTTCCAATTCGGACATGCCCCTCCCATATGTGCAATATGCAATAATAATAGCCACCCTGTGCTATATGCACAATCAATTCTGGCTGTTATCGCTTGAAACAACAGGCCTGCTCGTGCGAACGGGGCAAGCAGACGGTTTTCAGACTTGATCTGCCAGCACGTGGCTGACCTTGACAGCAAAACTCCAGCCTTGCCGGGCTTGTTTCGCCAGAAACCAGCCCAATATAGGCACAGGTATACTCTGAACATCAACAAGGGGACTGACCTTGAACCTGACCGACATCGCCCTGAGCCGTTACTCCACCAAAGCCTTCGACCCTGACCGCAAGATTCCGGACGAAGCGCTTACGCAGATCAAGTCACTGCTTCGCTACAGCCCGTCCAGCGTCAACTCCCAGCCCTGGCATTTCATCATCGCCGGCAGCGATGCAGGCAAGCAGCGCATCGCCAAGGGCACTCAAGGGCCTTTCCAGGCGAACGAAGCCAAAGTCCTCAATGCGTCTCATGTCGTCCTGTTCTGCGCCAAGACCGAGATTGACGATGACTACCTGGATCATCTGCTGGCCACCGAGGACGCCGACGGCCGCTTCCCTGAGCCGTCTGTCAAGGAGATGACAAAAGGGGTACGTTCCGTCTTTGTGAATCTGCACCGCCATGAGCTGAACGACGCCCCTCAGTGGATGGAAAAGCAGGTGTACCTGAACATGGGCTCCCTGCTGCTGGGTGTCGCCGCACTGGGGATCGATGCCGTGCCGCTGGAAGGGATCGATATTGCGGCATTGAATGAAGAGTTTGGCCTGCAGGAGAAAGGCTACACGGCTGTAGCCGCTGTATCCCTGGGATACCGCAGCACCGACGATTTCAACGCCAAGCTGCCCAAGTCCCGCCTGCCGGAGGACGAGATCTTTACGCTGGTGTAACTGGCAGAATGAGGTATGGGATGCCCGTTTCGGCGGGCTTTCTCCTGTTCAACTCTAAAACCAACCACCCTCTGACCTCAGGAAGTAGCCTCTTCCGTCTGCGTCAACGTTTCATTTTGCATTCCATTCAAAGGGGATGACGTCAAATAGGGCACCTTACCGGACGGGACCAGTTTTGCCGCCTCGTCCAGATGTACATCCTGGTCATCAAAAAACACATGCGGCCGAAACGCCTGCAACACCTTTGTCTTGCCCACGCCACCCATGAAAAACGCCTCATACATGCACGCCCCAGTGACGCAGAGTCTTGATCACACGCATCTCGGCCGGGCTGTCCCGAGCGGTGATCAGCGCGATGCGAACAGGAGAGCGATCTACTCCCTGAGGCAAACGTTCCTGCAGCCGTGACAGCTTGCGCAACAGGTGGGCATAGGGACCCTCTTCCAGCGGCTCATCCTGATGCGCGTCCTCATGGTCATGGAAGGCCTGCAACCCCTGAGTCTTGTACACCAGTTCACTTTCTTCAGAAAACAGCACCGCATCCCCATCGAAGGCTATTCTGACTTGTCCCTCGGGAATTATCCCACCCGTACCGCTTGGCGGCTCCTTCAGTACCGCTGCGGCACACGCCCGCGAGTCAATCACTTTCTGTGCATCTTCGGCATTGGTAGTCAGGAAAAGATCCACATCAAAGGCATCCAGATAATCGGGGACCGATTCACCACCGGTAAAAGCCGAGCGGGAGATTTTCAGCTGATGACGGCGAATATTGCTCAGCACTCGCAGCCCGGTATCCGGGCTGTTTCGCGACATCACCACCACTTCGACCAGCGATGGCTGGTCAGCGCTAGCATACTGGTTCAACCCCAGCAACGCCTTTACCAGCGGATAACCGGTACCCGGCAGCAACGGGTCGTCTTCATTCTCCAGCATGTGTGCACGGTATACCGACACCGCCGTATCCGGGTTGTCCGACTGCGCCTGACGATACACGCGATCTGATTCACTCATATCGAACAATGCCGTTGCGGAAATACCGACGACGAAAGTTTTGCTCAGGTTTACGGGCATAACTCTTTCCTTAGTGTTGGGCCGACATGTGCTGGCTGGCCAGCCAATCATTCCACTCTATTGATTGACAGCTTCGACCGGTCTGACTAATAACCTGTGCGCCGAAGATACTGCAACGCCCGTTCATGGTCAGTCATTTCAAGCCGTTCGCTTTCAGTTTAGCCAACTGATCTTCAAAGCTGAGCCAGGGCTTCCCATACGCCATCACATCTTCCCTTGTTATACCTGCAACGACTCCTGGACATCAATCAGCTCCAGCCAAGACTTACCAACGAACTGCGGCCGGCACTGGCAGTGTATTCTTCGCGAACCTGCGTCTGGATATTACAGCCTGCGGCGACGATGGCTGGGGTAAGGAATTTGGCGTGGATATCCGTTTCGGTGAGGCTGCGCTTATCCATGCTCGGTTCCACTTCAAACATTGTGCTGCTCAGTGTATCCAGTCCCGAGGACATTGTCCGTTAACCGGGACAGCACCTAGGATACAAAAACACCCGCCAAGCTGCCCGGGCGGGTGTTTTGTTTTCAGTGCTCAAGCGGGTTATCAAGCCCACTCGCTGCCGCTGAGACTCAAGCCTTTTCGTTGGCCAGGAAGAACCTTAGTTTTTTAACACTTATAGAACAATGGCTTATATTTTATGCCTAAAATCAGCAAACATATTGCAAACATCTAGCTCCCTGTCGATCTCTACCAGCCTGCCCCTGTATTCCTGTTCACTAATCTGATGCTGCCAGTACCTTTGTCGGGCTTCAATTGCCTGCATCGCCAGGTTGAACGCCTCATGCTTCACGCGCCAGCGGTGAACTGTTCGCCGGTCGATGCCTAGCCTCTCTGCCAGTCTGCCCATGCTCGGGAATGGTTTAGCCTGCTCTGCATACTGCCGTGCGGTGACAACAGCTTCGGCGCTGAATTTGGTCGGATATGGCATTGCGTCTACCTCCTTGCCTTGCCTAACGTGCGTTCACCGTCGCGGATCTCCAAAACTGCCTGCTTGAATTGATCCTGCAGCCACTCCGGGTCAGTGCCTGTCATCTGGCATAAGTGCCGCGTCATCGGCCCCAGCCTGCAAACATCATCAAACGCAGCTTCCAGCTCATAATCTGGCACGTTAAATGGTTTTTTACCGCCGGTGGCGTGCCTGATTGCGTCCTGCAGGTACAGCGCCAGCGCAGACGCCCATAGCCTTGAGCACTGCTCGGCCTGCTGAGTTGGACACGGCTCCAGGTCATCGGCGTGATCGGCTTCAATGGTCGCGGTGACGGGTGCATTCATCGGCTTAGACCTCAGTGCAAACTCTGAACCACCGGCAGATCCCGGACGGCTTCGACAAGCTCCGGGCGGTGGCGTAACCATCGGTAAAGCGTTGGGCGGCTGATCCCCAATTCATCAGCGAGTGCGGTCATGCTGGGGCGCTGGCCCTGAGCTTCACACCGGCGCAGATAAGCCCGGACGGTGCCGGGCATGTCTGGTCGATACAGTGGCGGGCGTCCTGCTTGGCTATACCGCATCGCGCTCAACCTTCCGGCCATGCGGACCAATGCTTGCCACTGCTCGATTGAACCCAGCTCGGCAACGGTCACGGACGGCTGTCAGGTCCATGATTTCCGCTTCTACGGCCTTGAGCTTGTCGGCTGCCCCATCGGTCACAATGTCGATAAGTCGCGCTTGTGCGGCTTCCTGCAGCGGCTGGCGCTTACATGCTCGGGCGGTATCTGCAAGCACACGCAAACCATCGGCATCAGTCGCGGATTCCAGCAGCTCGGCATCATCAGCACCGGCAATAATCGCGGCTTGAATGTCCAGGCGCTTGCGCAGATCGGACACGCTTTCCGGTTGTGGTTCGCATGCCTTGCTGAGCTGGTCGCGGTACTGGCTTGCCTGTTCGGTTAGCCGGTCAATGAGTGCATCCAGCTCTGTCATTTGGGGCGCGTGCTTCCGGGCTTCGGCCTGAAACTTGTCATACGCGGCATCCACGGCGGCAACGGCGGCGGCAATTTCGTTATTCATAGCCACAACGGCATCGGCGGCATCACCCCGGTAACGGTGTGGCAGTGCCACTTCCTCAATCGACAAGCTCAGCGCGTGGGTATAAGGCTGGCCAAACTCGTTGGAGCGCAAAAATTCGGGAATCTGACTCATTGCGGCATGTACCCCTCATCATCCGGCGCTTCCATGTCCATGATCGAATCACCACGGTTGCCCTTAAAAATACCGCCCAACTCAGGCGTATCAGATACGGAAGGCGGCTCCATCAGCAGACCTACCTTGCCTTGCCGGTGCAGGCGCTCAAATGCCTGCCGGTGGCTTTCGTCGTAGGCGGTGTGTGCAATCAGGTTTGCACGGATCATTGCCATTAATGAATCATCGCTGGTCATGACACCAGTGAAGGTTTTTTCCTGTTTGGCTGTAAGTGCCATCGGTGTGGTTCTCCAACAAAGCGTTAAATATGTGTTGCGTAACTGTCTAAATTATAACCTATTACGTGGTAGAATGTTAGTGAATACTAACCTTATAGGCTTTGAATTATGGCGAACATTGGACGACCACGGGTATTCCAGAACCCCGGCGAACTTGAATCAGGATTGAACGATTATCTGCAGCATTGCGAGGACTCAGGCGAACCCAAAACGATCACCGGCCTTTGCCTGTTTTTGGGACTCAGCAGCCGGGCGGCATTAGACGACTACGCTGGACGGGATGGTTTCGGGGATGCGGTGGCGCGGTGCAAACTAGCGGTTGAACACGGATATGAATTGCGCCTGCATGGTGACGGTGCATCATCTGGCGCAGTGTTCGCGCTGAAAAACTTCGGTTGGAGTGATCGCCGGGAACTCGACCATCAGTCATCAGACGGATCCCACCGGCCCCCGGCGGCTCAAGTGGTGGTCACTGAGGCCGATATTCAGAGCATCCTCGACCGGCTGTAATGGTATAGGCGGCTCAGGTGGCCGCCTTTTCGCGTTTCACTGTCTGGACTAAGTAAGTGCTGCAGCCTGCAAGCTCTGCCGTTCTGCGTACACTGTGGCCCTTCTCCAGCAGCTCAGCCACCCTGAGGCGTTTGTCGGCGTCCTTCTTTCGGCCCTGATAGACGCCTGCAGCCTTTGCCTTGTCGATGCCCTGTCTCTGCCTCCGGCGGCGGTCATCGTAGTCCTTGCGAGCAACTGCGGCCAACACATCCAGCATCATGCCGTTAAGCGCATCCAGCATCCGAGCGGTGAAGTCATCCCCGGCGGTTTCCTTCATGGCGGCATGGCTGGTCGGCAAATCCAGCGCGACAACACGCACGCCCTTGGAGTCGATCTCATGCCGTAGGGTTTTCCAGTCATCAGCACTGAGGCGGCTCAGGCGGTCAACCTGTTCCACCAGCAGCACATCACCGGCGTGGGCGTCATCCAGCAGGCGCATAAGCTCCGGTCGATCCTTCCGGGTGCCTGATTCATTTTCCGTGTAATAGGACGCGACTTTGTGGCCGTGGTCACTGGCGAACTGTTCCAGGTCAGAACGGGCGCGGTTGGCGTCCTGATCCTTAGTTGATGCTCTAAGGTATGCGCGGATAAACATCACTGATCCCCTGTGTTGTTATGGGTGTGTTGTTTTTACTGTATAGAATAGGGTTATATTTATCAACCAAAATACAGGGCTTAGGGGAAGGTGTTTGTATATTGGTTGGGCTATACCCTTTTCAACACACATCAGCAGCACGTTTCCCCCGCGTTTGATGCCAGAAAAATCATGGGGCGCTTCAGTGGGTCGCGATTGGGGGCGGGAACCTCGACCACCTCCATGGCGTCGGGAATCTGTGGCGCTTGCTGGCGCTAACGGGCCTAAAATCTGCGGCGCTTCGATTTGTTAGCCGGTCTGTTTGTGTTCACTTTGTCCAAATGGCTTGCCCAGCTACAGGCCAGTAACGGCGCGACTTTCGGGCTATTTGTCCAAACTTGTCCAAATGGCTTGCCCGGCTACAGGCCAGTAACGGCGCGACTTTCGGGCTATTTGTCCAAACTTGTCCAAATGGCTTGCCCGGCTACAGGCCAGTAACGGCGGGGCATACAGCCTATTTGTCCAAATAAAGAGAATTTTTTTATTTTCTTTGTTCTTTTCTCTCCCTTTTTTTGTTTATCTTGAAAATCGCGGTTTTTTGGAAAAATAAGCCCTCAGCCCAGTAACGGCGCGGCTTTGAGCTGGGCAAAAGGCTTGCCCAAGTTTGCCCAAGTTGGACAAGTTGCCCAAGTCGCAGGCACAAAAAAGGGGCCACTGTCGGCCCCTTGCGTCATATTGCGGATTTTGAGCGGTAACGCTTGGATCTGCCGTTATCTATCAATTCCAGCTCACCACTGGCCTGCATACGATCCAACAGCTCGGCTAACCTGTCCCTGGTCACGTCCTTGTTCTGCATCGCCTGCCACTCTCTCGACCGGGTGACGGTCTTTTCTGTCGCGCTTGGGGTTAGTCCTTGCCCCTTGCACTGTTTGAGCAGTTTCAGCCGGGCGTTCTCAATAACGGCCCCATCTGCAGCGGCATCGCCTTGCGCCATCGCCTGAATTATCAATTCGCGTATGTCTGCAATGGATGATTTCACCAGCGCCCCGGCATATTTGGCGTGCTTTAGGGTGATCGTTCCGGTTTCAACGGCCAACAGGCTGGCCACCTTATAGAGTTGTTCAGGCGCTCGGCGGTAGATAGCTCCTAAATATTGGCAGTTGCGCTGTTCTTCGGCGTCGTAGAAATCAATGCACTGCTCCAGGTATTCAGCCGCATCAGGTGACGGGATAACCATTTCACGGGATCGCTTGATCCTGCTCAGGCGCTCCACTATTTCAGCCTCCAGGTGCTTTGCGGCGTTCTGGTCGCGTTTCCCTCTTTTCAGTAGTTCGCCACCTTCCGGGCATCGGACAACAAGGGTTCGGCCCATCAAGCCTTCGGCAATGGCGGTCGAATCAGCGGCCAGCTTGTCCATGTGTTCCGGCACTGAATGGCCCATGATTGAACAGAAGGGGTTCGGCCATCCGTTCTCGATGTAATCAATGTGCCGCTCGAGCTTTTCCTTTGTCCTGGTCAGCCTTATAAGGTCGTCGCTGATTTCGCTCCCGTCTTCGTTCTGTTTGTCGAGCTTGGCATTTACCTGTTTCAGATCATCGTTCAAAGTCTTTAACGGCCCCCGCTTTTCCATCGGTCGGAAGGTATAGCGGTTCGTGGTCGTCATCTTGAGGATTTCGGGCTTTATCTTCTTTTCATAGCTGGCTGCATTCTTGTCCTGTATGCCACCTAACAATGAATGCGCCTCGTCCACAATGTAGAGACTAGCCCCGTCTGTCTCGATCATGTTGTATATCATGTCTCGAAAACTGCCAGGTTCGGACGTTACCTTGCTGCTCAGATGAACAGAGTGCAGCAACTCCTTTGCTACTTCTTGCGGGTTTTCCTTACCGGCTGCGCTCGATGCAATACCTAGCGTTAGCAGGTTCAGCTTTTTGGTGTATTCCGATTCGCGCCCATTGCTCAGCAGCGCCAGCACATGAAGCGCGGCCAGCTTGTAAAGCTCGGGGCGGTCGCGCCGTGCTTTCATCTGCATAAGCTGGCATATATCCCCGGCAATTCCCGGCGGGTAATCCAGGTCAATCCCCGGATCACTAGCCGGGCTAGTATCTTGCTCAGGTTCGGCGGTGCTGTCCTGCAGATCCTCAAACGTCCGGGCGGCATGTTCCTGTTCTCGCTGAATCGCCCACTCTTTCCGGCGCTCCTGGTTGCCGTCCTTGTCGAGCATAACGGCCACGGCTTCCACGGCTGCAGCTTCATCGCCCCCGTGTTCAAAGTGGCAATACAGGTCGAAGCTGTCACCCCATTGGCCGGAACCACCAGGGAACGGCGCTCCTATGCCTGCAGCCTGATCGCTGCCGTGGTGACTAACCCACTTGCCGCTATCCATGATGGATATGGCGGCTGATCCACTCGAGCTGTAAGGTGATAACAGGCGCTTGCCTCGTGGTTTTGCGCCGTAGCTGATCCAGGCATCCCCGCTCCTCACCTGTTCAGCGTAGGCGGTGCGAGGCAATACGCCCTGAACCTTGACCAGCTCGGCGGCTTTTCGGCGGCTCTCTTCACGTTTGGTGTCTGCTTCGGCTTTGGCTGCAGCATCAGCGGCCCTGATCGCTGCAATCTGATCGGCCCATTGGTGCGGTGACAGGAAGCCCAGCATTTCCTCAACGTGGAAGCTGTACCACTCGCCGGGGTTCGGAAGGTAGCAGAGCTGTCCAGATCGCTCATTCACTATGTCCGGCTGTATGCCCCCGGTCTGCATCAGATCGTTAAGAATCGCCTGCATGATCTGCCAGGTGTAACCGTCCACGGGTTCCAACAGCGGGATAATGAGGCGGTGCTTTTGGTTGTCTTTAGTCGCGCTGCGGCTGGCGTATGCCCAGAAATCGCCAGGGATATGACCAGCGGCATGTTCAATGCTGTCAGTCATCGTCCGGCCCTGCAGCTCGTCAGCATCGAACCATAGGGCATGATAGCGGCCCTGGTTGCGGTGCTGTTCGTGGCTGCGGGTCAGTTGATCGGACGGGATGAACCAAAGCCCGGCGTGTTTATCGCTGGTCTGCAGGCCATCGCGCCCCGCTTCGATCATCTGCCGGATCTGCTGCAGGGTGATAGTGTCGAGCTGTTCCCGCTTTTCCGTGTGGTACTGGCCACGGCCAGCACACAACGGAACGGTCAGCACATTATTAGCCGGGCTAATCGCTTGAGGTGCATTCATCGAATCACCTCCCCGACCTTCAGGCGAACGGCGGGGCGGCCATCCGAAGTCCAATGCTTGCCATAATCGGGGACATTTACAGGATCAAACTCGACGGCCAGGCGGCCATCGGTCAGCATCTGATCAATCACGACACGCACGTCGTCCTCGAAAAATGCGGTGCTCAGGCGCTTGTGAAGGTCCACCAGTGTGACCGGATCCATGACATGCCGATTACGGACATACTCCAGGATCAACAGCTCGACCATGTGGCCATGTGGCTGCGGGTATGGGCGATTATTAGCGGTCATAATTCGCCCCCTTGCCATTGCAACCATTGTGCTCAGTGGTAAAATAGTAACCAGTGAATGATTTATGATCGGCTTTGATGTTCTCAGCGTCAAAGCCTTTTCTTTTCTGGTTCATACCCGTCCAGCCTCCTTGCCTTCCAGCCAATTCAGCAAAGACTCAGCACGCCAGCCAACACAACGGGACGTGATAACGATTTTTCGCGGGAACGTGGGGTCTGATTGCTCCAAACGCCAAAGGGTCGTAGTCGATACACCCAACAGGGCTGCAGCGGCTTTGGTGCGTAGCAGTTCAGTTTTCTGTGTGATCTTCATGCCAGCACCTCCTTGAAAGCATCAAGGCGGGTGGCCAATAGGCGGGTTAAACGTGATCGCGCGGGTTCTGGGTCAGGATCTCCACTGCTGCTGCCGGAACTACTGCCTGAGCTGTTTCCGTTAACGCGGTGGCTGCCCCCGTGGCTGGCGCTGCTACGTTTGGAGCGGGTGGACTGGTTCTGCTGTACCGATTGCGCCTTAGAAACGTGCGACGGCTTGCCGGAAAGCATGTCGGACAGCTTGTGGAGCAAGGATATTACTTTCAGGCGCTGTGCCTTGCCACTGCCGGTACGCTTCAGCTTGCTTGCTTTCGCGGTCAGGGCATCGCGTATTACATACGCATCTTTGCGCCGAATGTTTACATTGATTCCCATCTAAAAAACCTCATTCCTGATTGATGAGGTTTAATAATAGACGTAGTTATTTCAGCAAACAACACTATAGGGCAAAAAAAACCATGTTTCAACCATTATGCACAAAAAAATTAGGCGGGTTTGGGGTTGCTATCGCGCGGCCTCTTCGCTGCTATTTGGTGCTACCTGCAGGCTCTGGCCCAATACCTCCAGCGCGTGTGCTGCTGAATGCGGTGCCAAGTGGCCATAGTGCCGTTCGATCATCTTAGTGGACTTATGACCGGCTAATTTCGCCACGGTGAACAATGGCACGTTGTTAGCCACCAGCGTTGAAATGAAATGGTGCCGGGTACTGTATAGCTCCGGCTCTAGACCCGTGATTGTTCGCAGCTTGTTCCATGTTCGATTGAGTACCACTTGTGAGACTTGGCCGCCACGGGGCGTTGTGAACACTAGCCCGCCATCGGGTTTGCCGCATTTATCGAACCAATCGCGCATAATTTCCAGGCACTCCCCCTGCAGCGGCATTGTTACCTTAGCCGGGTCTGGATGATCTAATGTTTTGTTCGGGACTTTGGTCAGCCGCTTGAACTGGATATTCAATTCACCCCCCCATACAAGCGAGCGCAGATCACCGGGGCGCAAACCAGTATGCAAAGCGAGGATCACCAGCGGCTTGAACCACTCCACGGGATCGGCTCGAACGTCCAGCGTGTGCGGCAACCGCTCTAATCCATCACGGATCAAACGGATCTCATCCGGGGTTAACATACGGCGCTTGGCTGCATCCCTGTCGGCGGCTATACGTTTTTTCTCTTCGGCGGTTGGCTCCTTGAGCTGAACACCTTTCAACGGATTGAAGGCGATAACCTCCTCTTTCACGGCATGATTCAACAGCGCCTGAATGGCTGAATAGAAGCGTTTAATACTGCTGTGCCGCTTGCCGTCTTTTTCTAGCTGCAACTGCCAAGTTGTTACCCGCCCCTTGTCTAGCCTCTCCAGTTCCAGATCCAGCCACTCAGGGAACGCGCTCTCGATCATCTTTTTGGTGGGTGTACCACCGTTGCGGCGGCGTGATAGGTCGCGCATATATGGCCCGTCTAGGTAGCCACGGACGGTTGCGAATTGCCGTTGCTGCTTTTCCTGTTCGCGCTGCTTTGCCTCTTCCTTGAGCTTGTCGATCTGCTCCAGCGGATCAACTTCAGGCAAGCCAGCCCGGTACTGTCGAGCAACGGTAGCGGCTTGAACGTGGGTCATTTCAGGATAGCGGCCAATTGTGGCTATACGCACCTTGCCAGCGGCGTTGCTGTACCTGAACCGCCAAGTGCCAGCAGGCACTTTAATCTTGTTGCCGTTGCTGTCTTTGCCTGAACGCTCGACCTTCACCAGATGAAACCCGGCGGTCATAGCGCAGGGCAATTCCTTGCGCTCGGGTGCGTCCTGAATATGCGCTTTGGCTGCATTGTTATCAATGCTAGTGATCTTTGCCATGCTGTTTGCTCTCCATTTTCTGCAAACATTTTGCAAACATCATAATGGAAGAATCAGCAAAAAACAGCACTAACCTGAAATAACGCCATCGGGCAATAAGAATGGGTAACTGTTTGTTTTTGAAGGCCAAACCCCCGTTTTTCAGGGGGTTCAGCTATGGGGCGGGATTACGATTTTTCTTCGTTGGCCAGGAAGAACCAGGTATCCAGTACGGAGTCCGGGTTCAGGGACACGCTGTTGATGCCCTGCTCCATCAGCCAGCGGGCCAGATCCGGATGATCGGACGGGCCCTGACCGCAGATGCCGACGTACTTGCCCTGTTTGCGACAGGCTTCGATCGCCATGCCCAGCAAGCGCTTGACTGCTTCGTTACGTTCGTCGAACAGGTGCGCGATGATGCCGGAGTCGCGGTCCAGACCCAGAGTCAGCTGGGTCAGGTCGTTGGAGCCGATGGAGAAACCATCGAAGTACTCCAGGAACTGATCCGCCAGCAGGGCATTGGACGGGATCTCGCACATCATGATCAGGCGCAGACCGTTCTGGCCTCGCTTGAGACCGTTTTCGGCCAGCAGATCGACCACTTGCTTGGCCTCGCCCGGGGTACGCACGAACGGCAGCATGATCTCGACGTTGGTCAGCTTCATTTCGTCACGCACGCGCTTGAGCGCACGGCATTCCAGTTCGAAGCAATCACGGAAGTTGTCGGAGATGTAACGCGCCGCACCACGGAAGCCCAGCATCGGGTTTTCTTCGCTTGGTTCGTAGCGGTCGCCGCCAATCAGATGGCCGTACTCGTTCGACTTGAAGTCGGACATGCGTACGATCACCTTCTTCGGATAAAAAGCCGCGGCCAGGGTGGAGATGCCTTCCACCAGCTTATCGACATAGAAGTCGACCGGGGATGCATAGCCGCCGATACGACGCTCAATGATCTGCTTGGTATCACGCGGTTGATCATCAAAGTTCAGCAATGCTTTGGGGTGCACGCCAATCATCCGGTTGATGATGAATTCCAGGCGTGCCAGGCCCACACCGGCATTGGGCAGTGACTGGAAATCAAAGGCACGGTCCGGGTTGCCCACGTTCATCATGATATCGAACGGCAGGCTCGGCATGGATTCGACGCTGTTACTCTGATGCTCGAACGCCAACTTGCCTTCATAGGCGCGACCGGTATCACCTTCAGCACAGGAAACGGTCACATCCTGACCATCCTGCAGCTTTTCGGTGGCGTCGCCACAGCCCACAATGGCCGGGATACCCAGTTCGCGCGCGATGATCGCCGCATGGCAGGTACGACCGCCACGATTGGTCACGATGGCGGAAGCACGCTTCATCACCGGCTCCCAGTCCGGGTCGGTCATGTCGGTGACCAGTACATCACCCGGCTGCACTTCGTGCATCTGCTCCAGGCCGCTGACCACACGCACAGGACCCGAACCGATACGATGGCCGATGGAGCGGCCTTCAACCAGCACCTTGCCTTTCTCTTTCAGCAGGTAACGTTCGATGACCGTGCCCTTGTTCTGGCTCTGCACGGTTTCAGGACGCGCCTGCACGACGTACAGCTTGCCGTCGTCACCGTCCTTGGCCCACTCGATATCCATCGGGCGACCGTAGTGTTTTTCAATGATCACGGCAATACGCGCCAGCTCTTCTACATCAGCATCGTTGATGGAGAACTGGTTGCGCTCGGCCTTGGCCACATCGACAGTCTCTACGGCCTTACCGGCGCTGCCGTCATCGGTGTAGACCATCTTGAGCGCCTTGGAGCCCAGGGTACGACGCAGGATTGCAGGTGCACCCTGAGCCAGAGTCGGCTTGTAGACGTAAAATTCGTCCGGATTCACGGCACCCTGAACCACGGTTTCCCCGAGGCCATAGGCAGAGGTAATGAACACCACATGATTGAAGCCGGATTCGGTGTCCATGGTGAACATGACACCGGAAGAACCTGTTTCGGAACGCACCATGCGCTGAATACCGGCCGACAACGCCACTTCCGCATGGGTAAAGCCCTTGTGTACACGGTAGGAAATGGCACGGTCGTTATACAGGGAAGCAAACACTTCCTTGATGGCGTGCTTGACGTTGTCCAGGCCACGAATATTCAGGAAGGTTTCCTGCTGACCGGCGAAAGATGCGTCGGGCAGATCTTCTGCAGTAGCGGACGAACGCACGGCGACAGCAATTTCATCACCGCCTGTCATTTCGGCCCAGGCCTCATTGATCGCCTGATCCAGTTCAGGCTGAAACTCAGCCTCCATGATCCACTGGCGGATATTGCCACCGGTTTCGATCAGGGCCCGGGTATCATCCGCATCCAGCGCATCCAGCGCCTGATTGATGCGGTCGGCCAGACCACTTTGCGCCAGAAAGTCGCGATAAGCCGCTGCGGTAGTCGCGAAACCGCCCGGCACACGCACACCCGCGTCACTGAGCTGGTGAATCATTTCACCCAAAGATGCATTCTTGCCGCCGACTTTGTCGACATCTCCCATGCCTGCCTGTTCCAGGCGCAGTACATAATCCTGCAAAGCCAATTCTCCTGAGTCTGAGCCGTTTGACGTAAGGATCATTATTATTATTTTCACCGAAAGCCGGATAATACTGCAGAAATCACAAAAAATCTTGGCTTCGGCGAAATGTAAATTAACTACAAAAACACGGGCCCGATTTTCTGCTAGAGTAGCCTTTTAGCAAAAGGCTTAATAGCGCAACATTGTCGACAATCAGGATGTAACATGAAAAGAACGGCCTTCTTTATTTCCGATGGCACCGGCATTACCGCCGAAACACTGGGCAATAGTCTGCTTTCACAATTCGAGGCAATACAGTTCGATAAGATCACCCTGCCCTATGTCGACACCCCCGAAAAAGCCAAGGTCATTGTTGAACGTATCAATCAGCAGGCAGAGGAAGACGGCAAGCCACCCATTGTACTGGACACCATCGTCAATGATGAGATTCGCGACTTGCTGGCAACCTGCAACGGTTTCAAAATCGACGTCTTTTCCACGTTTCTCAAGCCCCTGGAATCGGAACTGGAAACGCATTCGTCCTACACTGTCGGCAAGTCACACGCCATCAACGAAATGGAGCGCTACAAGGACCGCATCGACTCGGTCAACTTCGCGCTGGACAACGATGACGGCGCCCGCACACGGCAATACAACAAGGCCGACATCATTCTGGTTGGCGTCTCACGCTGCGGTAAAACCCCCACCTGCCTGTACATGGCACTGCAATTCGGCATCCGGGCCGCCAACTACCCCTTGACCGAGGAGGACATGGAGGCCAGCCGCCTGCCGGAATGCCTGCAAGAGCACCGACACAAACTGTATGGGCTAACCATCGATCCTTTTCAGCTGGCGGCCATACGGCACGAACGACGAGCCAACAGCCGCTATGCATCACTGGATCAGTGCGATTTCGAGGTGCGTACGGTGGAGCGCCTGTTCCAGAAGGAAAACCTCAATTGCATCAACACAACCAATTTTTCCATTGAAGAGATCGCGACCCGCATAATCAATGAGTCCGGCCTGAAACGCCGCATCAGCTGATCAGCGTCCTGACTCGAACATCGACAGATTCAGCGGGACAGCCTGCCCCAACCAATAGGCGTAATCGGTGTGATCCTTGTAATCATCGCCGGTTACGCCATGTACCAACACATCCAGATCACCGCGCTGTATATCCAGCCAGGGGATGAAGGCGTCGAAATCACGATGTGTAAACAGGATTTGGACACTCCAGCGGGGATGAGGCCCCACCGGCTTCTGGTGTATACGGCCAACATTTAGACCGAAAGACTGACTGACCAAGGCACAGAGCGCCGTAACACGATCAACGCTCTGTTCATCGAAGTAGATATGCGCATGATAGACCTTGTGGCGATTTACCGGATAGGCAGAAGTCGTGTTCATCATCGTTCCGTCAAAAACCAAACCTGAAGTGTACGCATCCGCCGCATTACAGTGCAAATCTGCGCCCCCTATCTGTGACGAACAGCACTTTTCTCATAAAATGGAAGGCGTTTCCCTTACACCTATTTTTGGAGTTCCACCATGCCGAAAGCGGCCGATGTTAAACGTGGCAATCTGGTCGAAATCAATGGACAGTACATGCTGGTCCAGCAAATCGATATTTCCAGCCCGACTGCACGCGGCGCCAAGACCCTGTACCGCATGCGATTCAGCAAACTGCCCGGCGGTGGTCGACACGAAGAGACCTTCACCGGCGACGACATGCTGAAAGATGCGGCCCTGGAGCGACGCAAGGTATCCTACCTGTACAAGGAAGGCGACCTGTACACCTTCATGGATACCGAAGACTATACCCAATACATGCTGAACAGCACCGCCATTGAAGCTGAACTGCCCTACCTGATGGACGGCATGGAAGACATCATGGCACTACTGGTGGATGACAATATCCTGACGATCGAACTGCCGGCAACAGTGGTAATGGAAATCATCGAGACAGTCCCCGGCATGAAGGCTGCCAGCGCAACAGGCCGCACCAAGCTCGCCAAATTCGCGACCGGCCTTGAGCTGCAGGTTCCCGAATACCTTGAGGCTGGCGAGAAAGTCAAAATCAACACCGAAACCGGCAAGTTCCTGTCTCGCGCCTGACCCACCCGGGCCGTTAAACCGACGGCCCCACCTGCCGGGGCAACAGCCCCCTCGCCCACCATCAGCAGCAACCTGTTAAAATATGACACTATCTAACTATATAAATTAATTTAAACGTGTCATTTAATAGCGTTTAAGGCTCTTACCGGCGCCGGTCCTTGATGAAGCGCACCGAGCAACATAAAATTCACTGCCCGCTGCGGGTATGGCGTTGCCCTTACACCTCGACAGCAGCCAGTATCGACCAGACAGATGTGAGGCATGACCAAAATACGTTGTATCGAAGAGCTCGTTCAGGAGTTCCAGGAACAAAGACCCATTCGGGGCGGCTCTCTGATCATTACCATTTTCGGTGATGCCATTGCGCCCCGCGGCGGCACAGTCTGGCTGGGTAGCCTGATCAACCTGCTGGAGCCTCTGGGGCTGAACCAGCGCCTGGTCCGCACCTCCATATTCCGCCTGACCAAGGATGGGTGGCTGACTTCCAATCAGATCGGACGACGCAGTTACTATAGCCTGACCGATTCCGGCCGACGACGCTTTGAAAGCGCCTTTCGCCGTGTCTACGCGGAACTCTATCCCGAATGGGACGGCAAATGGGACATGGTATTGGCCAACCAGCTGGATAGCGAGTTGCGCAAGGTATTGAAAAAAGAGCTGGAATGGCAAGGCTTCGGCAACATTGCTCCCAGTATCATGGCGCACCCCATGGCAGACCCTCAGGAGCTGAACAACACCCTGCAAGAACTGTGCGTACAAAATGAAGTCATTCACATGCGTGCAGAAATGGTAGGCACCCAGACTTCGGAAGCCCTCAAGCAGCTGGTACACGAATGCTGGAGCCTGCACGAACTGGCTGAAGATTATCAACAGTTTCTCGACCGCTTTCGCCCTATTCTGCGAGCACTCAAGTCAGTCGATGACCTGGAACCCGAACAGTGCTTCCAGCTTCGCACCCTGCTGATCCATCATTATCGACGCCTGCTGCTGCGCGACCCGTTGCTGCCTGAAAAGCTGCTGCCTGCAGACTGGGCCGGCACATCTGCACGCCTGCTGTGCCGCAATATTTACCGCCTGATCTATGCTCAGGCCGATCAGTGGCTATCCGAAACTCAAGAGACGGCCGACGGCCCGTTACCCGAACCGGTTCCCCGCTTTTACAAGCGTTTCGGCGACCTCTAATCCGTACCCACACTCGAGGTAATCATCATGCCCCTGCCCACCCCCGCCGAGCGCGAACCGGTGCATACACGCCATGTGACCTGTCAGGGTTACAAACGCAAGGACGGCCTTTGGGACATTGAAGGCGAACTCATCGATATCAAGAGTTTTGATCTGCAAGTTGCCGAGCGCAACAACGGAGTGATACCGGCAGGCGAACCCCTGCACAAGATGTCATTACGGATGACCATCGATTACGACCTGAATATTCTGGATGTTCAGGCATGTATGGACTACACCCCCTTTCGCCACTGCCCCGGCATTGCCGACAATTTCCGCAAATTAATCGGACACCGTATTGCCCCGGGCTTCACACGCCTGACCCGCGACCTGCTGGGTGGTACTCAAGGCTGCACCCACTTGCTGGAAATGCTGGGGGTACTGGCAACGACCGCCTATCAAACCACCCACCACGAGCGAGAACAGCGCGAAGATTTCGGCACACAAGGTGGCGGACGCCCCCCCATGCTGAACACCTGCCACACCTTCGACACACGCGGCCCGGTGGTGCAGCAGTACTGGCCCCAGTTTTACGAAGGCAATGACTAGCCCCGGTAACCGATACACGACGGCGAGAGCCAACCTCCCGCCGTTCCTGCTATCAATCGCCCTTCTGCTTGACCTGATACAGCGGGATCACCTCGTCATCAAAGCTGAGCCGCTTGCGATCTGATTCCACTTCGGTCAGGGCCTCCACTTCCTGCATGGTGTTCAAACTGCGTATCGCCAGATCCTGATACTGACGCGTACCCGCCGATTTCCAGGCAACTTCCTGCTCTCCCAGTTCACGAATGATACGCGCAGGAGAGCCCGCGACCAGAGTACGCTCGGGTACCTCGAACCGAGCCTTGACGAACGCCATAGCCGCCACAATCGCAGACTCACCCACGACAGCACCATCCATGATCACGGCATTCATACCCACCAGCGCGTTCCGCTTGATCACACAACCATGCAAGACAGCACCATGTCCGATATGCCCATCCTCTTCCACTACCGTATCTGTACCGGGAAAACCGTGCATGACACAGGTGTCCTGGATATTTGCCCCTTCCTTCAGCACCAAACGACCGAAATCCCCTCGCAAACAGGCCGCCGGACCAACATAACAGCGTGGTCCTATAATGACGTCACCAATCAGCACCGCGCTGGGGTGAACATAGGCGGTCGGATCTATGACCGGGGTAATACCATCAATGGAATAGACTTTCATGCTGTCTCCTTGGCTACAGACTTATCGTTATTTGAGTCAGTTCTAACATGCAACCGAACGAGACTCCAACCTTATATTTTTATATTGTGATACATGATATATATTTTTTTTAATAAAAATGTATCTCTTTTTTCTTTGTGCTAAGATGCCAAAATGTTGCTCCAGCACGACCGGGCAACGCTCTCATCTTCCCTTCGGACATCCATCATCCGAAGCAAGCAATGTTACTTTGCCCTTGGCGGACCGGCTCTCGTCGGTCCGCGTTTTTCTCTTTTTGCGTCCTCCGCCGACACGGTTCCCTGATGCACAGGTTCGGGCTATGCTGGAGACCACGCATAACAGGAGGAAAGACTATGCTGATCCATCCAGAGACATCCTGCCTGCTGGTCATCGACATTCAGGAACGCATGACCCCCGTCATCCACCAGGTCGAGCAGTGTGTGGCCCACTGTGAATGGCTGATTGATATTGCAAATCGACTAGAGGTACCGGTACTGGCGACCGAACAGTATCCGCAAGGACTGGGCAGTACGCTGTCAAGCATTCGTGACCGCATTCGTCCTGAACATATTGTCGAAAAGATTCATTTCTCAGCCATGTCCGATGCCGAACCCGATCGCCTGATCAATGCGGGGCAATACTCTCAGATCATCCTCATCGGCATGGAGTCTCATGTCTGCGTGTTACAGACGGCTCTGGAATTGAAACAGCAGGGCAAAACGGTTTTTATCGTTGAAGACTGCGTTTCCTCCCGCTCCCCCGATGACAAGGCAACGGCGCTGGCACGCTTCCGCCAATGTGGCATTTACATAGTCAGCCGCGAGATGGTCGCCTTTGAATGGCTACGCAGGGCCGGCACCGACCGCTTCAGGGAGATCAGCAAAGCCTACCTGCGCTAACCCCATTCAGTATTTTCCCTTATTCCCTTGACTCTGCCAGACAGATCAATGAAAGTTTACGTAAACGTAAACTTTCATTGATATACCAACATACGATATCTCACCCATAAAAATTAAATCAGGAGAGGTCGATGACAGCGCCACTCTGGACACCCAGTCAGGTCCGTTGCGAACATACTCGCATCTACCAATTCATGCAGCAGCTGAATCAAACCCACAGTCTGTTTCTGGACTCGTACACAAGCCTGTACCAATGGAGCATCGACAACAGTAGTGCCTTCTGGGGTGCGCTTTGGGAATATGCCGACGTTATCGCATCAGAGCACGGCACCTCGGTTCTGGAACATCCTGAACGCATGCCCGGCGCGCGCTGGTTCCCGCAGGCTCGGCTGAATTTTGCCGAAAACCTGCTGCAACATCGCGACAACCATCCCGCCATCATCTTCCGTGGCGAAGATGATACGCGCATCGAACTGAGCCACGCCGAGCTCTACCATCAGGTTGCCCAGTTGGCGTCGGCCCTGCGCAAACAAGGGATTGTCCCCGGCGACCGTGTTGCAGGCTTTATGCCCAATATCCCTGCAACCCTTATAGGCATGCTCGCCACTACTTCTATCGGCGCTATCTGGAGTTCCTGCTCGCCCGATTTCGGTATCAATGGGGTGCTGGACCGTTTCGGGCAGGTCGCACCCAAGGTGTTACTGACCACCGACGGCTATCGTTACAACGGCAAAACACTGAGCAGCCTGGAGCGCGTTCAGGGAATTGCACACGAGCTGCACTCGGTCGAGACCATTATCGTCGCTCCCTTCATTGAGACAACACCCGATATCAGCCAGCTGGATCGCGCCATTCTCTGGGACGACTTTATCGACACCGAAGCCGAAGAAATTGTTTTCGAACAGCTGCCCTTCGACCACCCTCTGTATGTCATGTACTCATCAGGCACCACCGGAGTCCCCAAGTGCATCGTACACAGTGCCGGTGGTACCCTGCTCCAGCATCTGAAAGAGCACATGCTGCATACCGACGTAAACCGTGAGGATCGCCTGTTCTACTACACGACCTGCGGCTGGATGATGTGGAACTGGCTGGTCAGCGGACTGGCAACCGGGTGCACGCTGATTCTGTTTGACGGCTCCCCGTTTGCCCCGTCTCCCGAAGTACTCTGGGATATTGCCGAACAGGAGAAAATCAGCATTTTCGGCACCAGCGCCAAATACATCGCCGCCCTGGAAAAAGCCAATATCAAACCCCGTGAGAGTCATGATCTCAGCTCTCTGAAGACCGTTCTTTCCACTGGTTCGCCGCTGGCGCACGAGAGCTTCGAATACGTCTACCGGGATATCAAGCAGGACCTGCAGCTGTCCTCCATATCCGGAGGCACCGATATTGTGTCCTGCTTTGCACTGGGCTGCCCCATTCGCCCCGTCTATCCTGGCGAACTGCAATGTCGCGGACTCGGCATGGCCGTTGAAATCGTCAACGACGAAGGCCAGCCAGTACGTGGCGAGAAGGGCGAACTGGTCTGTACGCACCCCTTCCCTTCAATGCCCATCGGCTTCTGGAACGACCCCGACGGACAGAAGTACCATGATGCCTACTTCTCCCAATTCGAGAACATCTGGGCCCATGGCGATTATGGTGAGATTACCGAACACGACGGCTTGATCATTCATGGTCGCTCGGATGCCGTACTCAACCCTGGAGGCGTGCGCATCGGAACGGCCGAGATTTACCGCCAAGTCGAAAAGATTGAGGACGTACTGGAAAGCCTCTGCATTGGCCAGCCCTGGGACAACGATGTACGCGTCGTACTTTTCGTTCGCCTACAGGATGGAGTTGAACTGACCGAAGCACTCATCAAAACCATCAAGGATACCATCCGTGCCGACACTACACCTCGCCATGTGCCGGCTTGCGTGGTTCAAGTCAGCGATATCCCCCGCACCATCAGCGGAAAAATTGTCGAGCTGGCCGTGCGCAAGGTCGTCATGGGAGAAGCCGTGACCAACAAGGATGCTCTGGCCAACCCCGAAGCTCTGGAACTTTTCCGGGACTTGCCTGAACTGAAAGCCTGACAATAATGACCCCGCTCACGGCGGGGTCATCAATACACATCAGCGTCATTCAACGATCATCGGTTATTACCGCTGCACGTGTTCCGTTTGAGCAATAAAATCTTCAGGGTCGATGACACCGATCAGGGTCAGCTCAGGTCGCACCTGCCCACTGGCATCATAGAAAATCAATGCCGGAGGACCAATAATGGAAAAACGACGGTATAGCGCTTTTGCCTCCTCGTCATTAGCGGTCACGTCCAGCTTGATCAATTTGAAGGGTGCCAGTGACTGCTGGACACCGCTATCACTGAAGGTTACGTAGTCCAGCTCTATACAGGAGATACACCAGTCGGCGTAAAAATCCAGCATGACCGGCTGCCCTTTTTCCCGTGCCTGCTCCAGCAAACGATCCAGCTCAGCTTCTCGACTGACGGTTTCAAACGCCAAGCCGGGGGTAGCCTGATTGCTCGCAGCACCGACTCCCGCAACCCCTTGCAGCGGATACAGCAGACTCTTGCTGCCAGACAATACGCCGACCATCAACGCCGCACCATACACCAGCAGAATGACACCGATACCCTTCCAGAAACGATGCCAGCCCCGAGCCTTGTCGTGCAGCCGGTCCAACGCACCAAGATAAACGGCACTGATCAACAGAATCACGCTGACCATCAGCATGGTAATGGTCGTTGGCAGAATGCGATCCAGCATCCAGGTGGCCATCAATAACAGCAGGACACCGAAGCCCGCCTTGACACCTTCCATCCAGGCCCCCGCTCGCGGCAGCAGCTTGCCAGCCGACGCACCAACCAGCAACAGAGGCACCCCCATGCCGATGGAGAGACTGAATAGCGCCGCACCACCCAGTACCGGATCACCACTTTGACCAATATAGATCAGGGCGCCCGCCAGCGGTGCTGCCATACACGGCCCTACGATCAATGCAGACAGCAGTCCCATGATGGCGACACCGGTCAAAGTCCCGCCCTGCTGACGGTGGCTGGCACTGCTCAAGCGACTCTGCAGTGCAGACGGCAGTTGCAGATCATAAAAGCCGAACATGGAAAAGGCCAGCAACACGAAAACCGCGCTGAAACTGCCAATAATCCAGGGGTTCTGGAAAGCAGCCTGCAGGTTGGCGCCAAAAAGGCCCGCCGCAACCCCGGCAAGGGTATAGGTCAACGCCACTGCCAACACATACACCAGCGAGAGCAAGAACGCCCGTGCCGTGCTGATATGCGTTCCCTGGCCTGCGATGATACTGGACAGAATCGGTATCATCGGCAACACACAAGGCGTCAACGACAGCGCCAGACCGGCCAAAAAAAAGGCTCCCAGCATTAACAGCCAATTACCGCCGGCCAACAGTCCCGCAAAACGGTCCTGCTCACTCATGCCAATGCTGCCAGCCTTCTCATTCGGGGTAATCGCCGCTTCTGCCGTTTTTTCAGCAGATGCTGCCGACTCCTCGCTCCACGCTGAGTCAGGCCATACAAGACCGGCAGCCGCAGGCAAGTTGCTGACGCTCACCACCTTGGTAACGGGCGGATAACAAATCCCGCCTTCCCAGCATCCCTGATAACTGACGGACAGCTCGACCTGATCATCAAAGCCCGGCGCATGCCCCAGCAATAATGCCACTTCAGCAATGTCATGATACACCTCAACCCGACCAAACAGGGGGTCGTCCTTCATATCACCGCTGGCATCGCGCCGTTCGACCAGCTCAACCCCTTCTGGCAGCTCAAGTGAAATTCGCTCCTGATACAGGTAGTAACCGGGCTCCACATCCCAAACCAGTCGGGTTACACCCGCATCCGGGGCTTCAACACGCAACCGGAAAGCCTCATCCACCTCCAGAGGCTGGCTGCTGCTGGCTCCACCGCCAAAGGGGCTGGCATAGGCCGTGAGCGTGGCAGAAAGCGTCAGCAACAACAGCACCAATGGCTGCAAAAACACGCGAGTCAACAAAGCGGTCATCCTTATTCAATCACATCATTCAGGTCTGACCACCAACGGCGCGGAATGTTCTCGAAAACGACCAGACCTGATCCTGTTCCAGTTTACCACCCACATCAATGCAAGGGGGTACACAACGCACAATCTCACACCTTCAGATACTTATAACCGCCGCACCAATGTGGTAAAACAGAAGGAGACCGGCCAGCCAATAAAGCCGGCGACCAGCACTCAAGCCGCTGCCAGGACGATAAGATGACCGATACACGTGTAGAAGACCTTAATATTGACTCCAATGTCCCATTGATCACCCCGGAAGCCCTCAAGACCAAGCTGCCCATTACCGATGCGGCCGCCGCTACTGTTATAGAAGGCCGCCGGGTCATCAAGGACATCCTCGACCGCAAGGACAAGCGCCTGTTTGTTGTTGTAGGCCCCTGCTCCATCCATGATCCTGAAGCTGCTCTGGAATATGGCCGCAAGCTGAAAGCACTGGCCGAGGAAGTCAAGGACACCCTGTATCTGGTCATGCGCGTCTATTTTGAAAAGCCCCGTACCACCGTGGGCTGGAAGGGTCTGATCAACGACCCGCACATGAACGATTCCTTCGATATCGAAGAAGGACTGCATATTGCACGCAAGCTGCTGATCGATCTATCAGAAATGGGCTTGCCCCTGGCGACCGAAGCGCTAGACCCGAACACGCCACAGTACTTGCAGGACTTGATCAGCTGGTCCGCAATCGGCGCTCGCACGACCGAATCGCAGACACACCGTGAAATGTCATCCGGCCTGTCGTGCGCCGTAGGCTTCAAAAACGGTACTGACGGTGGTCTGGATGTGGCCGTCAATGCAATGAAGTCCGTACTCCACCCGCACAATTTTCTGGGCATGAACGGAGACGGCCAGGTATCCATTGTGCGCACACGCGGCAACCGCTATGGCCACGTTGTATTGCGCGGCGGCAACGGCAAACCCAACTACGACTCCGTCAGTGTCAAACTGTGCGAACAGGCACTGGAGAAAGCCGGACAGCCCGCCAACATCATGGTCGACTGCAGCCACGCCAACTCCAACAAGGACCCAGCCCTCCAGCCTCTGGTAGCTGAAAACGTAGCCAACCAGATTCAAGAAGGCAACAAATCCATCGTTGGACTGATGATTGAGAGCAATCTCGAGTGGGGCTGCCAATCCATACCGGACGACCTGAGCCAGCTCAAGCACGGCGTATCCGTAACGGATGCCTGCATTGACTGGAGCGCAACCGAAGAAAGCATGCGCGCCATGCATGTAAAACTTAAGGACACAATCAGCCAGCGCTAAGTTCACGGGAGGTTTCAACCGCCTTCCGCCTCGACCGCGTCGCGATACAAAAACGCCCGATGATCACTCACCGGGCGTTTTCACAATCAGCACCGAGCCATTACCTCACCAATCAGAAGGTATCGCCCGGGACACGTACATACCCTTCCATTAATACTCGGGCACTACGGCTCATTACCGCTTTTTTGGCCGTCCATTCACCCTTAACCTCTTCCGCTGCCGCACCGACACGCAGTGTGCCAGAGGGGTGGCCAAAGGTAACCGCATCGCGAGCACCGCCACCGGCAGCCAGATTGACCAGCGTACCCGGTACCGCCGCAGCGGTTGCGATGGCGACAGACGCGGTACCCATCATCGCATGGTGCAGCTTGCCCATGGACAGCGCACGTACGCAGACATCAATGTCATTTGCACCAATCTGCTTGCCACTGGAGGCTTCATAGGAAGTAGCCGGAGCGACGAACGCGATTTTGGGAGTGTGCTGACGCGCTGCAGCTTCTTCGATCTCCTTGATCAGGCCCATTTTCACCGCACCATAGGCACGCATGGTTTCGAACCGCGCCAGCGCTTCGGCATTGCCGTTGATGTCTTTCTGCAGTTCGGTACCGGTATACCCGATATCGGCTGCATTAACGAAGATGGTCGGGATGCCAGCGTTGATCATGGTCGCCTTGAAGGTACCCACACCCGGCACTTCCAGGTCATCGACCAGATTGCCGGTCGGGAACATGGAACCTTCGCCATCGGCCGGGTCCATGAACTCGATCACCACTTCGGCGGCCGGGAACGTCACGCCATCCAGCTCGAAATCACCGGTTTCCTGCACCTCACCATTGGTGATCGGCACATGGGCGATGATGGTTTTCTGGATGTTCTTCTGCCAAATACGCACAGTGCAGATGCCGTTTTCCGGAATCCGATCCGCATCAACCAGGCCACCGCTGATGGCGAAGGCACCGACAGCGGCGGTCAGGTTGCCGCAGTTGCCGGACCAGTCGACAAACGCCTTGTTAATCGCCACCTGACCGAACAGGTAGTCAACGTCATGGTCGGGCTGGGTGCTTTTATCCAGGATAACGGTCTTGGAGGTTGAGGATGTGGCACCACCCATGCCGTCGATCTGCTGACCGTAGGGATCGGGGCTGCCGATCACCCGCATCAACAGCTTGTCACGGGCTTCGCCGGGCTCCTGGCAGGCTTCAGGCAGGTCCTGACGACGGAAGAAAACACCCTTGCTGGTACCACCACGGATATAAGTGGCCGGTACTTTGATCTGGGGAACACTGGACATGTAAATGCTCCAAAATAAGTCGGTTGCCGGACGCAGAAACGCCGCTGAGAAATATGAGGAAGTGGCGGGGTGTGGCTACAGCGGACCGTCTGTCGCCATGGACGGCGACAGCGAGCCCCCATGGATGGGTTTACGGCGTGTCCGATGCAGTTACATCCCGGCACGGAAGTAGTTTCTGCTCCGGGAAATACCCGAACCATCATCGATGGCCCGGGCAGTTTTCAGGAGTTCGGAATCAGGCAGCGCCTTCCGCTTCCAGGAACTCCTTGGCGAAGCGCTGCAGTACGCCACCAGCCTTGTAGGTCGCTACTTCAGCAGCGGTATCCAAACGGCAGGTCACCGGCACTTCAACGGTTTCACCGTTGCGACGGTTGATTACCAGCGTCAGGTCTGCACCCGGTGCAATCTCGCCCTTCACATCATAGGTCTCGGTACCATCGATGCCATAGGTGTGGCGGGTATCACCTTCCTTGAACTGCATCGGCAGTACGCCCATGCCGACCAGGTTGGTACGATGGATACGTTCGAATCCTTCGGCCACGATCGCTTCCACGCCAGCCAGACGCACGCCCTTGGCCGCCCAGTCACGGGACGAGCCCTGACCGTAGTCGGCACCGGCAACGATGATCAGGTTCTGCTTGCGGTTCATGTAGGCTTCAATGACTTCCCACATGCGCATCTGCTGACCTTCCGGCTCCAGACGCGCCAGAGAACCCTGGATCACCTCACCCTGGTCATCCAGGCACATTTCGTTCAGCAATTTCGGGTTGGCAAACGTTGCACGCTGAGCAGTCAGGTGGTCACCACGGTGAGTCGCGTAGGAGTTGAAGTCCTCCTCCGGCAGGCCCATTTTGGCCAGGTACTCACCGGCCGCAGAACTGGCCAGGATTGCGTTGGACGGAGACAGGTGGTCAGTGGTGATGTTGTCACCCAGTACTGCCAGAGGACGCATGCCGCTCAGGGTACGTTCACCGGCCAGCGCACCTTCCCAGTACGGCGGACGACGGATGTAGGTGGACATTTCACGCCAGTCGTACAGCGGGCTTTCCGCCTCTTCAACCTGACCCAGGTCGAACATCGGGATATAAACCTGCTTGAACTGTTCCGGCTTCACGCTTTCCTTGACGATCGCATCGATCTCTTCGTCCGACGGCCACAGATCCTTCAGGGTAACCGGGTTACCGTTCTGGTCGGTGCCCAACACGTCCTTCTCGATATCGAAGCGCACGGTGCCAGCGATAGCGTAGGCCACGACCAGTGGCGGAGACGCCAGGAACGCCTGCTTGGCATACGGGTGGATACGGCCATCAAAGTTGCGGTTACCGGACAGGACTGCTGTCGAGTACAGGTCGCGGTCGATGATCTCCTGCTGAATCTTCGGATCCAGGGCACCGGACATGCCGTTACAGGTGGTGCATGCGTAGGCTACGATGCCGAAGCCCAGCTTTTCCAGCTCCGGCAGCAGGCCGGCTTCTTCCAGGTACAGACGGGCAACCTTGGAGCCCGGTGCGAAGGAAGACTTGACCCAGGGCTTGCGGATCAGGCCGAGTTCGTTTGCTTTCTTTGCCACCAGACCGGCCGCAACCACGTTGCGCGGGTTAGAGGTGTTGGTGCAGGAGGTGATCGCCGCGATGATGACAGCGCCATCCGGCAGCAGGCCTTCTTCCTCTTCCTTACGTGCTTCCGCCAGCTTGCCTTCGTCGGCGATACCGCGTTCGTGCAGAGCCGTGGTCGGCAGGCGACGGTGCGGGTTGGACGGACCGGCCATGTTACGTACTACAGTGGACAGATCGAACTCCAGTACACGTTCGTACTCCGCCTCTTCCAGTGCAGTCGCCCAGAGGCCCGTTTCCTTCGCATACTGCTCGACCAGCGCGACCTGTTCCGGCTCGCGACCGGTCAGCTTCAGGTAGTCGATGGTCTGCTCGTCGATGTAGAACATCGCGGCAGTGGCACCGAATTCAGGCGTCATGTTGGAAATGGTGGCACGGTCACCGATGGTCAGGCTATCGGCACCTTCACCGAAGAATTCCAGATACGCACCCACCACACGCTCCTTACGCAGGAACTCGGTGATCGCCAGCACGATATCGGTGGCGGTGATGCCCGGCTGGCGCTTGCCAACCAGCTTCACGCCGACGATGTCCGGCAGGCGCATCATGGACGGGTGACCCAGCATCACGGTTTCAGCTTCCAGACCGCCGACACCGATGGCAATAACGCCCAGCGCATCGATATGCGGAGTGTGGGAGTCGGTACCGACACAGGTATCCGGGAAAGCCACGCCATCACGGGCCTGGATCACCGGCGACATTTTCTCCAGGTTGATCTGGTGCATGATGCCGTTACCGGCCGGGATCACGTCCACGTTCTTGAACGCGGTCTTGGTCCAGTCGATGAAGTGGAAACGGTCTTCGTTACGACGGTCTTCGATAGCGCGGTTCTTTTCGAACGCTTCCGGATCAAAACCTGGTGCTTCCACGGCCAGAGAGTGGTCAACAATCAGCTGAGTCGGCACCACCGGGTTGACCTTGGACGGGTCACCGCCCTGCTCGGCGATGGCGTCACGCAGACCTGCCAGATCGACCAGTGCGGTCTGCCCCAGGATGTCATGACACACTACGCGGGCCGGGTACCAGGGGAAGTCCAGGTCGCGCTTGCGCTCGATCAGCTGCTTCAGGGAATCGGTTAGCGCTTCCGGCTCACAGCGGCGCACCAGCTGTTCAGCCAGTACACGGGAGGTGTACGGCAATTTGGCATAGGCACCGGCTTCAATTGCTTCAACCGCCGCGCGGGTGTCAAAGTAATCCAGCTCAGTACCGTTCAAAGATTTACGAAATTCTGTATTCATGGCGTCGGGAGTCCATCAAGTAGTGTTCATTGACGCAGGCCTTGAGGGTACGAATGCACCCGGCCGATAGACCGAGGGAAGACGGGGTGCCGCCAGTCATGACCACACCCCGGCGCATCAGGCGCGCTCTTCGATCGGCACCCACTCGGCCGATTCAGGGCCGGTGTAGTCCGCGGACGGACGGATGATACGGTTGTTGGCACGCTGCTCCATCACGTGAGCGGTCCAGCCGGCAACACGCGAGCAAACAAAGATCGGTGTAAACAGTTCGGTCGGAATGCCCATGAAGTGATAGGCGGACGCATGGAAAAAGTCGGCGTTGCAGAACAGCTTCTTCTCGCGCCACATGACCGCTTCAACACGCTCGGAGACCGAGTACAGCACGGTGTCACCCACCTGCTCGGCCAGCTTCTCGGACCATTCCTTGATGATGGCGTTACGCGGATCGGACTCACGGTAGATCGCATGGCCGAAGCCCATGATCTTGTCCTTGCGCGCCAGCATGCCCATGATTGCCTCTTCGGCTTCGTCGGCAGACCGCCACTGCTCGATCATCGCCATGGCTGCTTCGTTGGCGCCGCCGTGCAGCGGACCACGCAGAGAACCGATCGCACCGGTTACGCAGCTATGGATGTCGGACAGCGTAGAGGCACAGACGCGAGCGGTGAAAGTGGAGGCATTGAATTCGTGTTCGGCGTACAAGATCAGGGATGCATGCATTACCTTAACGTGCAGCGGATCCGGCTTCTTGTCGTGCAGGGTCCACAAGAAGTGTTCACCGATGGAATCCGCATCGGTTTCCGTCTCGATACGCACGCCGTTGTGAGCAAAGTTGTACCAGTAGTTGATGATCGACGGGAACACGGCCAGCATGCGATCGATCTTGTCATGCTGCTCGCTGAAGTCCATTTCGGTCTCCAGGTTGCCCAACATGGAACAACCGGTGCGCATCACATCCATCGGGTGAGCATCTTTCGGGATCTGCTCCAGCACCACTTTCAGCGCTTCGGGCAGACCACGCATGCCTTTCAGCTTGGCTTTGTACGCATCCAGTTCTGCCTGGTTCGGCAGCTTGCCGTACAGCAGCAGGTAAGCAACTTCTTCAAACTGCGCCTTGTCGGCCAGTTCCTTGATGTCGTAACCACGGTAGGTCAGGCCGGCACCGGTTTTACCCACGGTACACAGTGCGGTTTCACCTGCGGACTGTCCACGCAGGCCGGCGCCACCGAGTTTCTTTGCTTCTGCCATCTGTATCTCCTTAATCTGTTGTCGGGAGGCCGAACCTCCCTGTACCAGTTATCTCGATCCGCAAAACGGATGATGACTTATATTTATTTGTTTTTGCCTTCTTTGAAGAGGGCGTCCAGCTTCTGCTCGAAGTCGTGGTAGTTGAGGAAATCATACAGTTCCATACGGGTCTGCATGGTATCGACAACCGCTTTCTGGTCACCGTCTTTCATCAGGTGTTCGTACACATTCAGGGCTGCCTTGTTGGCGGCGCGGAAAGCCGACAGCGGATACAGCACCATGCTGGCACCGGCTTCAGCCAGCTCGGCCTTGTTGAACAGCGGTGTCGCGCCGAATTCGGTGATATTGGCCAGCAGGTGCGCACCGTTGATACCGTCAGCGAAGGCACGATAGTCATCCAGTGTATGTACAGCTTCAGCAAAGATGCCATCTGCACCCGCTTCCAGGCACGCCTGGGCACGTTCAACCGCCGCGTTCAACCCTTCCATCTGGAAGGCATCGGTACGCGCCATGATGAAGAAATTGTCATCATTCCGAGCATCAACCGCAGCTTTCACACGATCAACCATCTCTTCCAGTGATACGATTTCCTTGTTCGGACGATGTCCGCAACGCTTCTGCGCAACCTGGTCTTCCAGATGTACAGCAGCCGCACCGCCCTTTTCCATTTCCTTGATGGTACGCGCGATGTTGAACGCACCACCCCAACCGGTATCAATATCAACCATCAGCGGGGTATCAACGGCGCTGGTAATACGACGAACGTCTTCAACCACATCATTCATCGAGGTCATGCCAAGGTCAGGCAGGCCGTAAGACGCGTTCGCAACACCGCCTCCGGACAGGTAGATTGCCTGATGGCCCACACGCGTCGCCATCATTGCATTGTATGCGTTGACGGTACCCACGATCTGCAGCGGCTTGCTCTCGGCCAGCGCTTTACGGAAGCGCGCACCCGCAGTCAGTTTCTCAGCCATGTTTATCCCCTTCTGGTTTGGTATCGGTATCCAGTTTGGCCTCGATATTCCGACGTGCCGCACTGATATGACGGCGCATCAGCATCTCGGCCAGCTCTTCGTCACGAGACTCGATGGCATCAATAATCTGACGATGCTCTTTGAGCGCCCGCTTGGGACGAGAACTGGAAACACTGAATTGATAGCGGTACATACGTACCAGGTGGTACAGGTCATCACCCAACAGTTCCAACAGCTTGGAATTCTTGCTGCCCTGTACAATTCGATAATGGAAGTCCAGGTCGCCCTCTTTCTGAAAATAAGAGCGTCCTTCTCGCTGTTCGACAGAGGCTTCATGCTCGTCAAGCAACTGCTTGAGGCTCGCAATTTCGTCATCTGTCATGTTCTTCGCTGCCAAACGGCAGGCCATGCCTTCAAGTGCTTCACGCACTCGATAAATCTCGATCAGTTCACGTGTCGACAGCTGTACGACCCGAGCACCCACATGCGCCTTGCGTTCAACCAGTCGCCATCCTTCCAAACGACGTATGGCTTCACGCAGAGGCCCACGACTGATGCCATAGGTGCGCGCCAGTTCCGGCTCGCTGATCTTCTGGCCCGGAGGGATTTCACCCTTGACGATGGCCGTTACGATCTGACGACAGACACGATCCGCCAGTGTTCGCGTTTCAGGCTCCAGAGGAACCACTTTCAGCTCTACGCTTTTTTTACTCACGCTCTGCACAACCCTGATTCAAGATTGTCGACAATATTTTCAGAAGCAACAATACCGATGCCAAAACCGAGCGTCAACTCAACCATAGCGAAAAATTGTCAACATCAGACAAAAGTCTAGGGGGAATCCCTCAGACTCTTTCGAGGTGACGTTTCAACTCATCATTCATGATACGCGCGATCTGGCGCGGCTTTTGAAATGGTAAGGAGTGATCCGTTCCCGGCACCATGAAGTAGTGCCAGTTAGCCATGCGTTCAGCCAAACTTAAATGCAATTGATGCATCAGTTCGACACTCTGGCCGCCAATGAAGCTACTGACATCCCCCTGCGTAGCCAATAACACCTCTCGATCAATCGTGTTGATCGCCGCCGTGACCGCATCCAGAGAATTCGCAAAACCCAGGGGTCTGCGCGCCAAGCGGCTGACGGCAACCGACTCGGCCTGGACCGACACCTTTCGTTTGGGCGAAATGGTATCGAGAAACTGCCGGATACCCTGATCCCGATCCACCGAGCGCAGATGTACGGCCGCTTCCGAGTAACGGCGACGCAACTCGACCGTACTGCCCCAGTCAGGGCGATCCAGTACCGCCGATTCCAGCAGGTACTGCTTGCCAACCCGATCACGGCAACGCTGCTTGAGCAACATACTCACCAGCCCGCCCAAGGAGTAGCCTCCCAGATCAAACTGCCACCAGCCCATATGATCCACCAGAGCGGCCATATCATTCACAAGATCATGCACATCAAAAGCATGCTCCTGCCCGTCAGGGTAGTAACTGCCCCCGGCTCCACGCAAATCCGGTACCAGTATCTCGCTCCACTCACTCAAAAAGGCGGTCAACATGTGCCAGGTGTCTTCGCCGGCTACCCCCGCACCATGGATCAATAATAAACGGCGAGAGGAATGGGCCTCCCGATTGCGGTACAAACGGTAATGCAGCTGCTGATCCGGCAGCGACAAGCGATCTTCCTGAATGGCAAAAGGGTGTTTCATAATCGGCTTCCACAACATATCAATGACATATTATAAGCAACACGAGACTCGGGGCGTAGCCAAGCCCTCTCGGGATGCTAGAATATGATCTTTTGCCGAGGCCACGGGTTGATTAAGCAGCAATACCTTGATTATGAATTGAACGCACATACGCTGCTGGAGCGTCTTCGACCACTTGGCCACGCAGTACTGCTGGACAGCAGCCACCCTCAAACCGATCGGGGCCGCTACGATATCATCGCCGCCGCCCCTGATCGTGTTATCCGTTTTGATCACGGGTGCCTCCAGGTCTGCGATGACCACCAACGCGCTCTGGATACCGGCTCGCTATCACCATTTGAATATATGGATCAATGCCTGGCTGAACTGGGGCAACCAAATTCCACCCCTGACCTGCCCTTCTGCGGCGGCCTGATCGGCCTGTTCGGCTATGACCTGGGGCGCTCACTTGAGCAGCTGCCCGAGCACGCCGATGCGGATATCGATTACCCTCAACTGGTGGCAGGGCGCTATCTCTGGGCCGTGGTGATCGATCACCACCACCGCAGTTCACGCCTCATCAGCCACCCGCTAACCGATCCCGTACGACTGGAACAGGCGAAAACCCGACTGCTCACCCCCGCAACCAATCACGACATGCAGTTTCGCCTCACCTCAATGTTCAACAGCAACCTGAGTGCCGAAGCCTACGGCAACGCCCTGAAACGCATCGATGACTACATCCATGCCGGAGACTGCTACCAGATTAATTTCGCCCAACGCTTTCAAGCACATTACACCGGCGACCCCTGGCAGGCCTATCGGGCACTGCGCACTGTAGCACCAACCCCCTTTGCCGCCTTCATGGACATGCCCGAGGGCTCTATCCTGTCGCTGTCGCCGGAACGTTTTCTGCTCTCTGATTCAAGCGGCGCCGTCGAAACTCGCCCCATCAAAGGCACGCGCCCGCGCGGCAAAACGCCAGCCGCTGACCGGGCGCTGGCCGATGAGCTGTTCCACTCAACCAAAGACCGGGCCGAAAATCTGATGATTGTTGATTTGCTGCGCAATGACCTGAGCCGCAACTGCGCTCCCGGCAGCATTCAAGTACCGGAGCTGTTCAGCATTGAGACCTACCCGAATGTACATCATTTGGTCAGCGTTATCCGCGGACAACTTAAGACCGGGACGGGCCCCCTGCAACTGTTGCGTGATGCTTTTCCCGGAGGCTCCATTACCGGCGCGCCCAAAATCAGAGCAATGGAGATCATTGATGAGCTTGAGCCTCAACGTCGTGCGATCTATTGCGGCTCCATCGGCTATGTCAGCTGCTGCGGGCGCATGGACACCAACATCACTATTCGCACACTGCTGTGCCAGGAAGGATCAATCTACTGCTGGGCCGGCGGCGGGATTGTAGCGGACTCACGCATTGAGGATGAATACCAGGAAACCTTCAACAAGGTTGGCAACCTGATCGAGTGCCTGCAGCAGCAGGCCTGATACTCGACCCCGCGTCAATCAGCCCTGATTGACGCCCATCTGCTCCAGCAGGCGCTGGGTACGCTGAGTGAACGCCAACCGCTCATCCTTATCGACTCCATCCGCAACCGGTATCGGTGCAGTCATTGCATTCACTGGACGACCGTTGACGTGCAGCTCATAATGCAGATGCGGACCGGTCGAGCGCCCCGAATTGCCGGACAAGGCTATTTTCTGCCCGCGACTGACGGTCTGGCCTTTTGTTACCAGAGCCTTGCTCAAGTGCAGGAAACGCGTTTTGTATTTTTCACCGTGCTCAATGACGATGTACAGCCCGGCATAAGGATGCTTGGTGACGCGCGTTACTACACCATCACCCGTTGCCAGAACGGGCGTCCCTATCGGCGTGGCAAAATCAGTACCGTTATGAGGACGTACTCGCCCAGTCACCGGGTGCTTGCGGAAGGGGTTGAAATGAGAACTGAGCCGATACTTGCCCTTGGTAGGGTAGCGTATAAAGGCACTCGCCAGGCTCTCGCCATTCAGGTCATAGAATTGCCCTTCAAAATTGAAGGCGGTCAACTCACGGGAGCGATTGAGGATACGCAAACCTTCCAGCCGTGTATTACCGGTCGCTTCGCCATCCACATACTGTTCGGCACGCACAACCTGAAAGCGATCACCGGCCCTCAGGTCTCGGCGGAAATTAATTTTATCCTGCAACAGCGCCGATACACGTTGTATTTCAGAAGCACGTAAGCCGGCTCGTTTGGCCGAATTATAGAAGCTGCCATTGATCTCTCCGGCAAGCATCTCTTCACGCCACTCACCCTCTAGACGCACTTCGCTGTATTCAAAAACTTCTGCCGCAGCGCGGGTAAATACAACCTGTTCCGCTGCACTGAACCTGAGTTCCAGCTGATGCAACTGCCCCGACTCAAGCCAGAAACCCAACTTGTCGCCAGGCTTGAGCGTATCCAGCGCCAGGATGGAAACATCGCTTTCCAGCACTTGATACATCTCTTTTTGGGAGACACCCAGGCGCTCAAAAATAGTACTCAGAGTATCACCCGATTGGATCGTGTAAACATAATCGGGGATACTCAACTGAGTCAAAGATGTCGGCTCTTCAGCCTGCAGATCGACCGCCGCGGATTCGGGGAGTTTCAACGGCAGCGAGTACTCCAACGGCTGAAACGAGAAGGCCCCGAGCATGAGCGCTGCGGCGGGCAGGTAAATGCCCAGCATCAGCGGCTTGCGCAAATATCTTTTCATTATTCAGGACCTCCTACGAACAGCCTTGATGGACGATACCCTCAAGGCAGGTTACTGCAATAAATCAGATCGTCAGATCACGTACACTCGCCTTGACGAACTCGGCCTTGAGATCTTCGTAGCTGTGAACCGCCGGGAACTGCGGAAATTCACTGATCACGTTCTGCGGCGCATGGAATAAAATTCCCGACTCCGCCTGTGTCAGCATGGTGGTATCGTTATAAGAGTCACCGGTAGCAATGACCCGGTAATTCAGCAGCTGAAACGCACGCACGGACTGACGCTTGGGGTCACGCTGACGCAGGGTGTAATCGGTAATGCGGCCCTGCTCATTGACTTCCAGCTTATGGCACAACAGGGCCGGATAGCCCAACTGCTTCATCAGGGGAGCCGCGAATTCGTAAAACGTATCGGACAGAATAACGACCTGAAAACGCTCGCGCAACCAGTCAACGAAATCGCGCGCGCCTTCCAGAGGCGACAAACGGCTGATGGTATCCTGGATTTGCGGCAAGGTCAGACCGTGCTCATCCAGAATACGCAGTCGCTGCTTCATCAGCACATCGTAATCCGGGATGTCCCGCGTCGTAGCCTTCAACTCTTCAATACCGGTTTCCTCGGCAAACGCAATCCATATTTCGGGAATCAGAACACCTTCCAGGTCAAGACAAGCCAGTTCCACGCGGGACGCCTCCAGTCAGTTAATAAAGTGCGCAACAATGTACCCTGTCACCTATTCCCTTTCAATGCTCTGGCAGCTCAAGATCTTCAAACAGCGCCTCAATATCGTGACGATTTTTGCATGCCTGCACCTGGCGCACCAGGTCGGGTGTCAAATGCGGCGCAAATGTCTGGATAAACTCATACATATACCCCCGCAGAAAACTGCCCTTGCGGAAACCGATACGGGTGATGCTGGGCTCAAAAAGATGACTGGCATCCAGTGCTACCAGACCATCATCCTTACCTTCCTCAAACGCCATAGTCGCGATAATACCCACGCCAAGCCCCAGGCGCACGTAGGTCTTGATTACGTCGGAGTCAACAGCCGTCAACACCACCTTCGGCTCCAGCCCCCTGTTGGTGAAGGCATCATCCAGCTTGGAACGACCAGTAAAGCCGAACACATAGGTGATAATCGGCCACTCAGCCAAAGCTTCCAACGTCAACTCGGGCAGTTCGGTCAACGGATGCCCTTCCGGCACAACAACGGACCGGTTCCACCGATAGCAGGGCATCATGATCAGGTCACTGAAGTGCGACATTGCCTCGGTCGCTATCGCAAAATCCACCGTGCCATCGGCAGCCATTTCCGAGATCTGCATTGGCGTACCCTGGTGAATATGCAGGGACACATCGGGATAAACCTTGATGAAATCATGAATGGTTGATGGCAAGGCATAACGCGCCTGAGTATGAGTAGTGGCCACTTCCAGTTTGCCCTTGCGCTCATCACTGAACTCCTGAGCAACCTGACGAATGGCCTCACATTTTTGCAGCACCTCGCCCGCGATCGCCAGAATCGCTTCCCCGGCAGGTGTCACACGAGTCAGATGCTTGCCACTGCGCGCAAACACCTCCACACCCAGCTCATCCTCAAGCAGACGAACCTGCTTGCTGATACCGGGCTGGGACGTGTACAGACTTTGTGCGGTTGCCGACACGTTCAGGTCATGACGGGCCACTTCCCATATGTAGCGCAGTTGCTGAAGCTTCATCGATCCACCCCATGAAAGGTTATAAATATTCCATGCAATATAACATCAAGGAATAAACAAGCAAAACCCCGGCCATCGATATCTACATCAGGCGCGCTGTTTGATGCGACGCACCTCTTCTTCCAGCGCTTCAGCTCTCTGCTCGGCCGCCTGGGCCCGCACCTGAATTTTCAACACGTCATCTTCACGCTGCTGCAGCTGAGCTCGCAACTGCGCTTCCCGGCGCGCACTATCACTGCTGGTTTCCACCTGTTTCTGACTCACGGCCTGCAAACGCTCTTCCAGTTGCTTCACCTGCTCCTCGGTCCGCTTGTTTCGATTTGCGGCCGACAACAGCTGAGCGCTCATCTGAGCCTGTTCACGCTGCTGCTGAGCATCTTGCGACTGCAGCCCCCGCATGACTTCATCCTGTGTTCGCAACTGATTACCCAAAGCTTCCGATTTGGCATCACTGCGAGCCAGACGTGCGCGCAGCTCATTCAGCTCACGAGTCAAATCCGCCTCTTTGCGACCACTTTCATCCCGCAATTTTTCCAAAGCGTTCCGATAATGCCGGGTGTCGACCTCGGCACGCGCCAGAGCTTCCAAGTTATGGCGCTGTTCGTCACGAACACGCTGATCAAATACTCGCTGCGCATCCTCATAGGTCTTGCGCAACTGCTCCAGCTCTTGCACAGCACTGGCTCTGAGCTGTTCTTCCTTCTTCAGTTCGGCATTTTCGGCGGACTGCTCGTTGCGCACCTGCTGCAGCTCGGTTTCCAGCTCGGTCTGCCGCTCTTTAGACTGACTCAACTTGAACGCCTGCTCACGGTAACGCTGCTCCAGCTCGGCAATTTCATCTCGAGCACGTTTCAAGGCATCATCGCACGCCCGCTGTTTCTCATCGCTTGCGGGATCGGAAATCGGAGCCTGCCGCCCCAGCTCTTCACTCGCCTCCTGCACTGCCTGACGCCATACACGCACAAACAGTTGTTGCATGCTATCCGGAACACCCATAGCCGTAGAGGGCCCTGTCAACTCCTGCAAGCGAACTCGCGACGGCAATTGCGCCCGCCACTCAACCAGCAACCGCTCAATTTCGGCAGGCTCGGCGCTGGATAATCGCGCCTCCAGGCCTTCCAGAGTCGGCATTTCGCCCGACAGCAGGCTTTGATCGGCAAGGGTAAATATTTTGGTTCTGAACTGCGAATCCATTACTGTGTTCCTGTATTCACTCCACTCGGTCATCGGCAAGGCGTGACAAGGCTTTCTCGGTATCAGTGTCCAAAGGTGCGTCCACTCGCAAGCGCTCGCCATCCGGCATGTGCAGTTCCAGCCGAGCGGCATGCAGCATCAATCGTCTGATGCCCTCCTGCCGAAACACTCGATTATCATCATCCGGCGTGTACTTGATATCACCGACTATCGGGTGGCCCGCAAACTGCGTATGAACTCGGATCTGATGCGTACGCCCCGTTAACGGCCGCGCCTCGATGAGCGTGGCAAAGTCCTGATATCGACGCAGCACCTTGAACTCCGTTACCGATGGTTTGCCCTCAGGATGCACTTTGACGATACGCTCACCCGATTTCAACTCAAATCGCTGCAGAGGGGCATCAACCCTGTCACGACGCCCTGGCCAACGACCAACGACCAACGCATGATAGACCTTGTTTACCTTGCGCATTCTCAAAGCATCATGCAAGTAACGCAACATGCTACGTTTCTTTGCCACCATGATGCAGCCCGATGTATCCCGATCCAATCGGTGGACCAGCTCCAGAAAACGGCAGTCTGGGCGGATCTGTCGCAACGCCTCAATCAATCCCAGGCTTACCCCGCTGCCGCCATGCACTGCCAGCCCGGCCGGTTTATTGATAACAATCAGACTGTCACTTTCGTACAAAACTGCACGATCAAGGTGCTCAGCAAGACCCGCACCCACAGGCGCACTTTCACCCCGCTCGGCCACTCGAACGGGCGGAATACGGATCAGATCACCCGCATTCAAACGGGTTTCGGGCTTGACCCGTTTTTTGTTAACCCTCACTTCCCCCTTGCGTACTATGCGATAGATAAGACTCTTCGGAGCACCCTTAAGGGCCGTCCGCAAAAAGTTATCGATACGCTGTCCTGCCTGATCTGCATCCACTTCAACAAAGCGGACCTGATGTTGCTGCTCTTGTGTATACGTCATGCCAACGAAATCGACTCTCAATTGATGCCTTAGGGGGTTAACTGTTATATTCTAGCGATGCTACGGGCGGTTGGCTTTAGTAAATTTGAAAACCATGCAGCTGGCCCCGCCTTTTTTCAGGACGAGTGGCCGCACGCGCACTCCCACCGGTAGCTGAACATACTATTTATCGTGAAATACAACACTTTCACGTAACGCTTTCACGACCTTCGTCAGACGGAAGGTTCAGTTGGAGGTGAAGACGCACGCTGACCAGGAACCTGCCCGCGCCGACTGGCCCGGGTAGCCACAACCAGAGACTATAATGACAGAGGTCTGCGTTTCCTTCACTGTCGATCGTGGCGGCCCGCCGATTGCGTGGCTGCACATGTTGCCTGCACAACCGGCAACCGCATCCAAAGACTGGACATTGACTTTCTCCCTCACAGCCAGGGCGAGAAGCGTTGCGTTTATGAGAACGCACACGACATGAAAAGAATGCTGATTAACGCAACTCAACCCGAAGAGTTGCGCGTCGCGCTGGTGGATGGCCAGCGCCTGTTCGACCTGGATATCGAATCCGACAGCCGCGAGCAGAAAAAAGCCAACATCTACAAGGGCCGCATTACTCGGGTAGAGCCCAGCCTTGAAGCCGCTTTCGTCGACTTTGGTGCCGAACGCCACGGTTTTCTGCCACTGAAGGAAATCTCGCGCGAATACTTCTGCAAGCAACCCGAACGCGGGCAGCGCCCCAACATCAAGGAAGTCATCAAGGAAGGCACCGAAGTCATCGTTCAGGTTGACAAGGAAGAGCGCGGCAACAAGGGCGCCGCTCTGACCACCTTTATCAGTCTGGCTGGACGCTATCTTGTTCTGATGCCCAACAACCCCCGTGCAGGCGGCATTTCCCGCCGCATAGAAGGTGAAGACCGCACCCAACTCAAGGAAGCCCTGTCCGGCACCAACATACCCGACGGCATGGGTGCCATCGTGCGCACGGCAGGCATCGGCCGCAGCTCGGAAGAACTGCAATGGGACCTGGATTACCTGACCACTCTGTGGGACGCTATTCAGGCCGTTAACGAACGCCCGGCCCCCTTCCTTGTCTATCAGGAAAGTGATGTTGTCATCCGCGCCATTCGCGATTATCTGCGCGCCGATATCGGCGAGGTACTGATCGATAATCCCAGCGTATACGAACAGGCCCTGCTGTTTGTTCAGCAAGTCATGCCAAGCTACGAAAGCCGCATCAAGCTGTACAAGGAACAGACACCTCTATTCAACCGCTTCCAGATCGAAAGCCAGATTGAAACCGCCTTCGAACGCGAAGTAAAACTGCCCTCTGGCGGTTCTATCGTAATTGACCCGACTGAAGCGCTGGTCTCCATCGATATCAACTCCGCCCGCGCCACCCGCGGCAGCGACATTGAAGAAACCGCTCTGCAGACCAACCTGGAAGCAGCGGAAGAGATCGCCCGTCAGTTGCGTCTGCGCGATATCGGCGGCTTGGTGGTCATCGACTTTATCGACATGACCCCCATTAAAAACCAGCGTGAAGTCGAAAACCGCCTCCGCGATTCCCTGAAGCTGGATCGAGCCCGTGTTCAGATGGGTCGTATCTCCCGCTTCGGCTTGCTGGAAATGTCTCGCCAGCGCCTGCGCCCGTCTCTGGCCGAGTCTCGCGGCAGCGTATGTCCGCGCTGCCACGGACAGGGCACCATTCGCGATACCGAGTCACTGGCACTGTCAATCCTGCGCCTGATCGAAGAAGAGTCATCCAAAGACCGTACCGCCCAAATCCGTGCCATTTTGCCGGTTTCCGTTGCCACCTACTTGCTCAACGAAAAGCGCCCCGAAGTACACGCGATCGAGATGCGCCATCAAGTGCGCATTGTGGTTGTTCCCAACCCGAACATGGAAACACCTCACTATGAGGTCGTACGCTTGCGTGACGATCACACGGTCACCACAACCCAGGATGCCAGCTACAACCTGCAGCTCGATGCCGAACCGGCACAGCAGGAAAGCAGTCGCACACCGGCCGCCAAACGCGAGCAGGCAGCCGTCAAAGCGGTCGCCCCTCCCACACGTGCTCCACAACCCATCAGCGAAGACCAGCCGACCCCTCGAGCTACCGACAAAGGCAGCGACAGAAAAGTCGAAGCTGCCACTACAGCTGCACCCTCGTTCGGCGACCGCATTTTGGGCGCGCTACGCAGTATTTTTGGCGGTGACAAGAATGCGCCGGCACAAACCGGTAAGCCCGCCAACAAGAACGCTCAAGCCGAACCCAAGGCCGAACGAGAATCTGCCGGCCAAACCAAGCGCGGCAACCGTGAAGAACGCAGCGAAGAAAGCAAGAATAACCGCGACCGCCGCTCTCGCAGCAGCAATCGCCGCGACTCCGACCGTCGACGCAGCAACCGCGACAAGCGCGACACTGACGAGATCATCACGATAGAGCCGGATCAGGTAGCTGCACCAACGACTGAAACAGAGTCATCCAGCAAGAGCGACGAGAAAAAAGACAGTAGCCGCCGTCGTCGTCGTCGCGGCCGCCGCGACGACACCCAGGATACCAAATCAGCCGATACCGGTAGCACGGACAGCAAAACACAACCGGCTCAGGACAAGAAGCCGAACGAGCAGGATGAAGGCAGTCGTGCATCCCGCCGCCGTGGCCGCCGTCGCCGCAATACCGAAGAGCGTACCGCGACACGCACAGCTCTGCCTGAAGAGATGCGCGACACCCAAGCGGAGCAGGAAATTCAGTCTCTGTTGAGTGAGCAGAAGATCACCAACGAAACGCTGAATACCGCTGAAGCTGCACCAACCCCTGCCACAAGCAAAGTGGCTGAAGTGGCTGAAGTGGCTGAAGTGGCTGAAGTGGCTGAAGTGGCTGAAGTGGCTGAAGTGGCTGAAGTGGCTGAAGTGGCTGAAGTGGCTGAAGCCAATGCAACGCCAGCGCCGGCTACCGAGCAAGCGGCAGAAACGGCAAAAGCCGCTGAAGCTTCCCCCGCAGACAACGGCACCGCGGCAACACAAGCGGACGCCCCGCAATCGGGAGCAAAAACGGCTGATGATCAAGATGGAGACAGCGAAAAACCCAAGCGCAACACTCGCAGTCGACGTCGCCCGGCCCGTGGCCGCAAATCCGAGAACAAGACTGAGCAAAACACTTCCTCTGAAGCAGAGTCTTCTGTTTCAAGCGGGGAAACACAGCAGGAACTTGCTCTCGAAGTCGATGCGCCAGAGTCACACGGAGCCGAAGGCAAGCAGGAAGTGACGCCCCCCTTCCCGCAGGAGGAGGCTCCGCAAGAGCAAAAGCCGGAAGAGGCACAACACGCAACGGTAACGGCGGCAGATACACCGATACCCACGCAGAGCGAAACGGGTAAACCTGTCACTGAAGCGAAGCCTGCGATCGAAGCAGCCAAGACTCCAGAGGAAGAGGCTCACTCCGAAGCATCGGCCACCCCGGCAGCGGAAGCAACAGCCGAGCAGCCGCGCTCACGCCGCCGTGCAGGCCGCGCACCCAACGACCCTCGCGAAGTCCGTCGCCGCCAGCAACAGGCGGCCGAACAGAGCCAACCCGATACTGACCAGCAGTAGGGTCAGCCGAAGACTAAAAAGCCGCTGCAGTCTTGATACTGCAGCGGCTTTTTTTGTCTCTCTATCAACCTTCAGGTCAGGGGTAAAAACGAGGCTCTGGCTCCAGCTCGACACCAAAGCGCTCTCGCACTTTCAACTGTATATACTCGGCCAGTCGCTCAATGGCTTCGCGGTCTCCCCCACCCCAGTTCACCAACACCAAAGCCTGATCAGGGTACACACCCACTGAATTCTGACGATAGCCTTTAAGCCCACAGCGATCAATCAGCCAGCCTGCTGCAAGCTTGCATCCACCCGAAGAGTCCGGATAAAACACCAGATCAGGCTCCTGCGTACACAGGCGCCGGCACTCTTTATCGCTAATGACTGGGTTCTTGAAAAAGCTGCCGGCATTACCCACCCGATCCGGGGACGGCAACTTGCTTCGCCTTACAACACAAACAGCATCAAATACCTGCTGTGGATCAGGCTCCCTCACATCACCCAGCGCCGTACGCAACGCTGCATAGCCTACCTGCACATCGGGAATCAGGCTCAAATTCAACTCAACTGCCGTGATAATATAACGTCCCGGCTCACCCGACTTGAACAGGCTATCGCGGTAGGCAAAACCACATGCCTCACGCTCCAGTATTTTCAACCGGCTTTCCATACAATCAAAAACTTCAACCCGACTCAGACGATCCTTCAATTCCACGCCATAAGCACCGATATTCTGGACCGGAGCAGCCCCCACAGTTCCTGGAATCAATGCCAGGTTTTCCAGGCCGTACCAGCCCTGACGAAGCGTGTGCTCAACAGTTTCATGCCAGCTCTCTCCGGCACCCACCCAAAGCCTGACTCGATCTGCCTCTATTGTCGGCTCCCAACGTCTGATCGCCATACATGCCACAACACCCGGCACATGTTCAGCCAACACCAGATTACTGCCACCACCCAGCACCAACAAAGGCTGGGGATCTTGAGACAACCGCCCCATCAGCTGCGCCAATTGCTCGGTATCACGAATCATGACCAACTGGTCCGCCGTCACCTCGAAACCGAACGTATTCAAATGCCTCAGCGAAGCCTGATACTCGATGCTCAAATCACTCAATGCCAGACTCCTGCAAGCGCCGGTATAATCCCTGACTCGCAACCTCGACCAGATCCAGCACCTCCTCAAATCCCTGTTCGCCCGATGTATAGTATGGGTCCGGTACTTCCTTGTGCTTTACGCCCTCGGCAAAATCAAGAAACAGCCCCAGATGACCGTGAAAACCGCGTGGACACAAGCGGCGCAGATCGCGCAGGTTGGCGTCATCCATCGCTAAAATATAATTAAAGCGTTCGAAGTCCGCCGCTTCGACCGCCCGGGCACGCAAATGCTCCAGCGCGTAACCTCGGCGACGAGCCGCTACCTGAGTACGCGGATCCGGCGCCTTGCCAATGTGATAGGCCGCCGTGCCTGCCGAATCGATCAGGAAAGATTCCGATTCTCCTTTCCGCTCGACCAAGTGTTCGAACACACCATGCGCACTGGGTGACCTGCAAATATTGCCCAAGCAAACGAAGAGAACTGAAATTTTTTCCATAAAATCAACACCTTATGCATAAAAACAGGGCTAAATAACACATAAAAAAGGCACCTGTTTGGCCATTATAAATCAAAAGGTTGCAAAAGAGTTTTCAAACGCGGCAAATGGGAGCAGGTCGACCCAGAACCAAAACAGGCGCCCTGGGAGGCGCCTGTTTTTTTCATCATCAACCATGTTTTACTCAGTCAATCAGAGTATCAATTAGATCAATCATGAATTCCGTTTGCTCTTCTTCCATCAAATCCCAGCCATCAAGCCCCATGCTCTTGAGCACTTCACGGCCTTTAGGGTCTTCTTCCATACCAAGCAAACGCTCCGTCAGCAATTCCACATGCTCTTGCATGCGCGGACCAACAACCAGAGTGTGGTGCACCACACTAATCTGGCTATTCACCAGCGATTTGGTCTTGCTGCGCACCAGATCGGACAACTCGTCATAACCGGCTTTCAGGAAAAAACCAACATCAGCCTGACCGTTCAACAACGCCTTGGCAACCAGTACATAGTTGTCGTATTCGCGGAAGGTGACATTATTTTTATCCAAGTCCGCTGATTCCAGCATGATCATACCCATGGTATGAACGTCCGGATCGGCCGTCGTAGCAATAGTAATACCCGACTCCAAATCTTCTACGGAGTTGCGTTCATCATCCTGGCGCACCGCAATAACCGTTTCATCTGCACGGTTGCGAGGGCGCACCAAGACCTTGAACCCAAGCTCACGCACCAGCATCGACGCATCATAGGGATTCGCGTAAATCAGGTCGATTTTTCCGTTCCGGATATCTTTACGCTGCTCCTCAAAGCCATCGTACAGTTCCAGATGCACCCCTGTACCCAGCTGGCGCTGCAACCAAGTATTGAAGATAAACCAACCGGAAAGATGAGCCGGCGGAAAATCCGGACTCACTGATAAATTCAATGTCATCGCGTTACCTCGCCTAGCGCAGCGTCTCGTACAGAGCTTCGCTCTCCTTGATTTTGCTGCGCGATGGCTTACGGCGGACGGAAGTATATCCGACCAGCTCGCCATTACGAATGTTCGGTATAACGGTCGCCTTGACCCAGTAATAGGCCCCATCCTTGCGCAGATTTTTTACGTATCCCTGCCACTTTTTCCCCTGAGCTACCGTATCCCACAGGTCCTTGAACGCCACAGCCGGCATATCGGGATGCCTCAGGATGTAGTGATTCACGCCCAGCAACTCTTCGCGAGCATACCCCGACATTTCAATAAATGCACGGTTGGCATGAGTGATAACACCGCTCGGGTCGGTACGGGAGACAATCAGCTTGCCATCTGGATAGGGAACCTCACGGTCAACAATCTTGGCCAGTCGTTCCGTACTGTCAAAATACTTGATCAGCACCTCACGAACCGAGCCTGTATCATGTTCGGACATATTCACTCCAAACCAGGAAAGAAGCGTGCACTCAACCAATCAGCATCCATGCACGCCAGGCAAAAGGTTGTTTCAGAGAATCTTGCCGATGGCGTCAGCTGCACGCTTGACATCCAGGAAGATCAGACCCAAACGCGCATTGGTCTTGGCAACAACGGTCAGTACGGATTCCTGGTTTGCATGTGTCATCAGGATATAACCGTTTTTACCCTTGACCAGAACCTGCTCCAGCTCACCGCGAGCCAGCTCCTGAGACGTCCGCTCACCCAATGAAAGCATTGCGGCACTCATCGCACCCACACGGTCTTCGTCCATACCGGCCGGCAGGAGCGCATCGATCACCAGGCCATCTGTAGAAATCACTGCAGACGCTTCGATTTCAGCAGAAGTGCCGTTGAGATCGTTAAGAATAGAAGTCAACATTTCTGAGCGCATGGTAGTCTCCTTTTAGGCCATTAGCGCTGGTTGTAATTCTGTATGAAACGGCTAACCCGTTTCATCAGTAATCCAGGTAGCGTCGGATCAGAACCGACATCAAATCTACAAAAGGCTGCCTGTTCAAATGTGGCATCCCTTCCAGAATCAAGAGAAACTTCTGCTCCCCGACATGCAGGGTCCAGAACCCCAACTCACTCTGGCCGACTGCATCAATCAGCGCCCAGGATGAGCCATCAATACCAAGGTGACGGCCCAGCAACGCCTGATGGCGCTCGTGCATGGACACCAGGTCTGCCGCCATACCGGCGATCGCTTCAGCTTCTTCATCTTCAAAGCCGGACTGCCCCAGACAGAAGCCCTGGTCATCCGCCAACAACACACGACCATCGGCCAGGCTCGGCAGCAGCTTGGGCAACAACTCTTCAATCGTCCCCCCGGCAATGCTTTCAGGTGCTTCCGGCAGGTCAATGAAGCCATGCTGCACCGCCTTGTCGAGCAGCGTTTCAGCTTCAGCTTCCGGCAGGCCGGTCAGTTTCTGCAACAAGGAGCCGAGGTACGGAATGTGCGTATCAGCACTCAGCAACTGCAGCAACAAGGCACGCAGTGTTTCCGGTTCGGTATTCAGGGTGGCGTAGTACGCGCCACTGGGTGTGACCTGAAAATACCGCGGGGTATCATTTTGCTCTTGATTCACGGTTAAACTCCGAAAGATCCATTGGTGTGATACACACGTTTTCGGTCAGGGGCAGAACAGACCGATGGCGTCCGCTGCCACAAAGAACGAGAATACGAAACGTTGAGGCACACCCAACATAGACGCTATATTTTGTGCAGACAAACGCTGGCTTTGCCAAAGCTCCGCAATACTTCTTGCGTGAGGCGTCTCAAGCAAACGCTCGAAATCCGGCATTTCATCCAGCACCCGCGGCTGCTCTGCCGACAATGTATCCGGGACGCGTCCGCGCGCCGTAAAAAGTGCCAACTGCCACAGCAACTCATCAGCGGCCACCTTGCGCCCCTGGGGCAACTCGGCCTCGGCACTTCGCTCCTGCAGAGAAATTTCATCAAATCCGAAACGGGTACGCGTCAACTGCAACAGCAGATCCGCATCGACTCCAACGAGAAAAGCCCTCTCGGCCGGGAGATAAAGCAACGCACCCGGCACTCCCAGCACTTGCTGTACCTTGCCTGATTCATTACCCTGCTGAATGCAGCGTTGAATCCAGGGCAGCAACAAGCCATCAAGACTGAAGTAAGCCCGGCGACGCTCATGCGCCGAATCCAGATTGACATCCGGCAAACTGCCGCAGCACTGCTGAATCATTTCTGCAGACAATTTGGGAGGCTGCAATATATCTTCCGGCTCTTCAACAGGCTCGGATGCCGGTCGCGACGGCGCACGCTGTTGCTGCTCCTGAAGCGCCTGCTGGGCTTCAAAAATCAGGCTGTTCAGCTCATTACGCTCGACACTAAAGCGACTACGCAAGGCCTCGCCTTCTCGCTGCAAGCCATCCCCTTTCCAGGCAGAGAGCGCCGCACTACTGCGCTCTTTGCGCGCTTCCCATTCGGCAAAAACCGCTTCTCGCACCTTGTCCTGCTCACTCGCAGCCACTCGATCGCCGGCAATTCTACCGCCTGCTTCATCATGCAACTGGTCAGCAGCATCCAGCCTGCCATGCAACTGCACCAAGGCAGCCTGTAACGCGCTTATTGTCAGCGGACGGTGAATAACGATATCTGTCGCAGTAACGCGCGACGTGCTCGATGGATCTACCACCGCAATCCGGGGCTGATCATGTTGCGCCAGCCATTTTTCAGTCTGGGCCGATTCTTCTCGATCACTGAAGCCGACAATCAGTGCCTCTGCATGATTCACATCAGACAGAAGGAATCCATCCCCTTTATTGCCTTTAAAGAAAAGCTCCAGCATTGCTGCCTCATTGGCAGCAAAACCGATGACTCCAATTGAGTGCTTACCACCGAACGACATATTCAAATCCTTCTAAGGCGGTGTTCAGTGTAGTTTCTGTCTGGAAAACTGCATGCAACGCCCATTGCTCAAAACCGCATGTTCAAGGGGCAGATCAACCAACCGCGACAAGTCTCGTGTGTCGACGGCCTTGTTCATTGCGATTCGGTGATCACTGTGCAGCAGGGGACCCGATTGTTGAATAAGGCGATTGACCAAAAATTGACCTCGCCCGCGCAGCACCAGCAACAGATCGATCAAGGCACCGGTCAGCTGTTCGTTATCAGCGCACTGAATAGCGAGATAAATACGTCGGATATGATTACGCAATATCCGAGGGCGAGCCGCTACCAGGCGCGTAAGGTAACGCAGCGCAACAGTTGGCTGAACGCCGATATAGATCAGTCGCTTGTCGGCTTGCAGATTAAACATGATCTGCAATTTTGAAAGCTGTAAATCCGCCTTTATCATGCGCTCATCCTGTGCGACTTCAGCCGGACTGTCTGCTGAACTCATCGAGGCTACCTCCTGCCTGAGATAATGTATTGATTTGTTATACGTAGCTTTTCGCTGGATTTCAAACACAGCTAATTGAAACTTGACCGGCATCAAAAGCACCTACTCGTAAAACACGGAAAATCCAAGTTTTCCCGCACTCTTCAGGCACATGAAAGCCGATGGTCACTTTAACACCTGCATCTTTTCAATCTTATGAAACAACATGTTAGATGAAAAACCAAGAACGTGCCGGTCACACCATGACTTTTTTCGCCCACACCTCTCTTTTCTGGATTCAAATGTCTCTCTGGAATGACATACGCATGTTTAAATCTATCGTTCGCCATATTGAGAAACATGACAATCCTATCCCCGCCCCATTTCCTCCTAATAAAGGCAGACAAACATCAGCCTGACGACAAGGAGACCACCGAGGTAAACCGAACCCTTATTTACACCTGCAATTGTGAATTTCAATAATCGTGTAAGCCCTTGTTCCCCGCATGATTGGGACTCTTATACTTTGGTCAGGTAATTGTGTCGACAATCTTAACTTTGTAGCTGCCTTCCGCTAGAATTCGCCTCGCCAATCACCATTCGATACCTAGTCGATACGCCGTCGGTGGAGGTTTACCACTCCGGCGTCCGGCGGTGAAAACAGATGAGGGCCATATCGTGCTTGAAGCTTATCGTAAACATGTAGAAGAACGCGCCGCCGAAGGCGTCCCTCCGAAGCCGCTTGACCCTGAGCAGACATCCGCTCTGGTCGACCTGCTGAAGACCCCGCCTGCTGGCGAAGAAGAATTCCTGCTGGACCTGATCACCAACCGCGTACCCGCGGGTGTTGACCAGGCCGCTTACGTCAAGGCCGGTTTCCTGGCAGCGATCGCCAAAGGTGAGACCTCCTCTCCTCTGATCGACGAAGTAAAGGCTGTTGAACTGCTGGGCACCATGCTGGGCGGCTACAACATCGCACCGCTGATCGAGTGCCTGGATAATGAAGCGCTCGCACCCACTGCAGCCAAGGCTCTGTCTCACACACTGCTGATGTTTGACGCCTTCCACGATGTTCAGGAAAAAGCGACTGCCGGTAATACATTTGCCAAGCAGGTTATGCTCTCTTGGGCTGAAGGCGAATGGTTCACTTCCAAGCCGGAACTGGCCGAGAAAATCACCGTTACCGTCTTCAAGGTACCGGGCGAAACCAACACCGACGACCTGTCTCCCGCCCCGGATGCCTGGTCACGTCCCGACATCCCGCTGCACGCCAATGCGATGCTGAAGATGGAACGTGAAGGCATCAATCCGGAAGAACCCGGTGTTAAAGGCCCGCTGGCCCAGATCGAAGAAGTCAAAGCCAAAGGCTTCCCGGTCGCTTACGTGGGTGACGTAGTCGGTACCGGCTCTTCACGCAAATCTGCTACCAACTCCGTACTGTGGTTCTTCGGTGATGACATCCCGAACGTACCGAACAAGCGCGCTGGCGGCTACTGCTTCGGTGGCAAAATCGCTCCGATCTTCTATAACACCATGGAAGATGCCGGTGCCCTGCCGATCGAAATGCCGGTTGACAACCTGAATATGGGCGATGTCATCGACGTTTACCCGTTCGAAGGCAAAGTATGCAAACACGGTACTGACGAAGTCATCTCCACTTTCGGCCTGAAAACTCAGGTTTTGATCGACGAAGTACGTGCCGGCGGCCGTATCCCGCTGATCATCGGCCGTGGCCTGACCGAAAAAGCCCGTGAAGCACTGGGCATGGGTACGTCCGACCTGTTCCGTAAGCCGGAACAGCCGGCTGATACCGGCAAAGGTTACACCCTGGCACAGAAAATGGTCGGCAAGGCTTGCGGCATGGACGGTGTACGTCCGGGCATGTACTGCGAACCGAAGATGACTACTGTTGGTTCCCAGGATACCACTGGTCCGATGACCCGTGACGAGCTGAAAGACCTGGCGTGCCTGGGCTTCTCTGCCGATCTGACCATGCAGTCGTTCTGTCACACTGCGGCTTATCCGAAGCCGGTTGACGTGAACACTCACCACACCCTGCCGGACTTCATCATGAACCGCGGCGGCGTTTCTCTGCGCCCGGGCGACGGTGTTATCCACTCTTGGCTGAACCGCATGCTGTTGCCGGACACCGTGGGTACTGGTGGTGACTCTCACACCCGCTTCCCGCTAGGCATCTCTTTCCCGGCCGGTTCTGGTCTGGTTGCCTTCGCAGCAGCTACCGGCGTTATGCCTCTGGACATGCCAGAATCCATTCTGGTTCGCTTCAAGGGCAAGCGCAACCCGGGCATCACCCTGCGTGACCTGGTACACGCCATCCCTTACTACGGCATCAAGCAGGGCCTGCTGACCGTAGAAAAAGCCGGCAAGAAGAACGCATTCTCCGGTCGTGTACTGGAAATCGAAGGTCTGGAAGAACTGACTGTCGAACAGGCGTTCGAACTGTCCGATGCATCTGCCGAACGTTCCGCTGCAGGCTGCACGATCACTTTGTCCGAAGACTCTGTTGCCGAGTACCTGCGCTCTAACATCGTGATGCTGAAGTGGATGATCGCTGAAGGCTACGGTGATGTACGCACCATCGAGCGCCGCATTAAAGGCATGGAAGAGTGGCTGGCCAACCCGAGCCTGATGCGTGCTGACGCTGACGCTGAATACGCTGAAGTGATCGAAATCGACCTGTCCGAAATCAAGGAGCCGATCCTGTGCGCTCCGAACGATCCGGACGATGCCCGCCTGCTGTCTGAAGTACAGGGCGAGAACATTGATGAAGTGTTCATCGGCTCTTGCATGACCAACATCGGACACTTCCGTGCCGCCGGTAAACTGCTGGAATCTTCCGGCAAGTCTATCCCGACACGCATGTGGATTGCCCCGCCGACCAAGATGGACCAGGCACAACTGAGCGACGAAGGTTATTACAATATCTTCGGCAAGGCCGGCGCACGCATGGAAATGCCGGGCTGCTCCCTGTGCATGGGCAACCAGGCACGTGTTGCCGCGAAGTCTACAGTTGTTTCCACTTCAACTCGTAACTTCCCGAACCGTCTGGGCGATGGCGCCAACGTATACCTGGCATCTGCCGAACTGGCAGCTGTTGCGGCACTGGAAGGCAAACTGCCGACCGTAGCCGAGTACATGGAATACGCCAGCAAGCTCGATAGCATGTCAGGTGAAATTTACCGCTACCTGAACTTCGACCAGATGGATAACTATGTCGAAAAGGCCAGCAACGTTATCCCGACCGCTGAAGCCTGATCCATAAGAGGGTGCCAAAAGCACCCTCCATTTGACGAAACAAACCCCGCCTCGGCGGGGTTTTTGCTTATCTGGCGTCCGTTTCGGCCCCGGTCATGCACCTGTTATACTACTTGCTACACATTCGACACGAACTGCTGCATACAGGTCACCCACCATGAAAACAGCTACTCCCGACCAGCCCCTGTCTCGGGAAGAAGAGACGTCACAAACCAAAAACGGCTTCCTGGTACTGGCTTCACGCCTTCTGCTCGAAGAGAAACTGCCCATCCGCTTCATGTACAAAACCGTGCCCGAGCACCTCAACGATACCGGGTGGCGCATGTATACCGGCTATGAAACCGATGAGTTCCTGGAAAACGAACTGATCAATATGATGCCGGTTCCGCTGGAGCGAATCTGCCAACTGGATCCATCCCTGACTCCTCTGGTGGAATATAATGCAGGCACCGTCTGGGAGCGCATACCCGATTCGGAGGGTTGGGAGCGCGTTCATGATTTCCGTATCCCCGCCCCCAAAGTAGATGTTGATATCACCAACGACGTTGACCATTTCAGCCAACAGCGAGAAGGCAGCTGAACAGCCAAACGACCGGTGTCATTCACATGCCGGTCGTTCCCTGTCTTCGGCAAAAGACTCGCTTTCATAACGCCAGACTCTGACCTGATCTGACCAGTAATCAGCCGCCAGCGCCGCTTTGCGCTTCAGTGCACGCAAAAAGATATCAGGCGTCGTCAGCCCCTCCCAAACGACGGGCAGAAACGTCGCCCGATTACGCCCCGCCTGCAAGAGCACGCCATCCCGTCCCGGCACCAACTGATGGAGCAGGTCCGCCTCCGAACTGAATATCACCTCATCCAGCGGCGAGAGAATGGAAACCGATATCGATACAGGTTCACTGGCCTGCAAGGGCGCAAAGCGATAATCGTGCAAAGCCGCTCCGCATGCATTATGCAACACATCATGCGCCAACGGACGGACCGCCTGTAGCGAACCGATACACCCCCTCAATTCGTCATGACTATCCAGAGTTACAAAACTGGCACGAGGCAGCTGCAAATAAGGCTCGAGCGAGGCAAGATCCGGCAAGTCGATATACCCTTTTGCTACCGCCTGACAAACTCCCTGACGGGCCAAAGACAGAAGCGAAGCCCGCTGTCGGGCCGTATACTCAATAGCAGACATAAGCGCCATACCCTACGACCTGTTCTTTATCCCCCGTCACGTCACCCGACGTCATGTATTGCAAACAATCGATAGCCGCCCCTTGCCTTTTCGCAGCCAATAGCAGGCCATTCAGGGCATAACAGCCGCAAGCCTGCCCGGAGCCAAGTTGCGGATCAGCTTGAACAATCATGTGGCTGGTCATGGCATCCAGGCGCCGAGCCTCGACCCAGGGGTGATAATGGCTAAGATCACTACTAACAATCACCAGCGTCTGCTCGTCCTGCCAGCAGTACTCAATCAGCTCAGCCACCTTGTTTGCAGGCGTCTGCCCCACCAGAATCGGCACCAGACGACAGCCTTCGGCCACCACCTGCAGGAATGGCAACTGTACTTCCAGTGAATGCTCCAGACGATGGGCCTCCGGTGACGCCACCAGGCCAAACACCTCTGACAACCGGATCATAAACGCTCGATCAAGCCACCCAATACCCAGCGGGGTCTTCCAGTCAGCCTCACCAGCCAGCGCCATACCCTCCAGCGGCATTCGATGATTAGGCCCCAGCAATACGATACGACTCCAACCATGGACGGCTTGAGCCTGCTGTAAAAGATGGTAAGCCGTCGCCGCAACAGGCCCCGAGTACACTAACCCAGCATGAGGCACAACCAGCGCCCGCATGCGCCTGGGCAAGACCGGGCAATCTTCCGCCGACGCCAACATCGCACGCACCAGTCGTTCTAATTCTGCCTGCTCTTCAGGATAAAACAGCCCCGCAACCGCAGCTGGTCGCCACATATCACTCATAATACCCCCAGCCTTTGCTATGCTTTGAAGTATAGAAGCCGACCGGCGTTTTATCATGAACAACATGCACAGTGTCAGTACCGAGTACTGGCACCCGTTGGATAACGGCAAAATTCAATGCGATCTATGCCCCCGCTTCTGCCAACTGAATGATGGCCAGCGAGGGTTATGCTTTGTACGCGGGCGTGTCGGCGATGAAATACGCCTGCTAAGCTACGGCCTGTCCAGTGGCTTCTGCATAGACCCCGTCGAAAAGAAACCACTCAACCACTTTCTACCCGGCACCCCCGTACTCTCCTTCGGAACAGCCGGCTGCAATCTGGCTTGCCGCTTCTGCCAAAACTGGGATATAAGCCGCTCCCGACAAACCCAGCGCCTGTGCGACAGCGCCATGCCCGAGCAACTGGTGCGGGCAGCCATCGCGCATGACTGCCGCAGCATCGCCTTCACCTACAACGATCCTGTTATTTTCCACGAGTACGCCATTGATGTTGCCAAGGCCTGCCATCAGCACGGCCTGAAAAGCATTGCGGTCAGTGCCGGTTATGTCTGCCCAGCCCCAAGAGAAGCTTTTTATCAGCACATGGATGCCGCTAATATCGACCTGAAAGCTTTTACCGAACGCTTCTACAAAAGGATCTGCGGCGGCTCACTGGCCCCTGTACTGGACACTCTGGAATACATTCATCACCAAACCGACACCTGGCTGGAAATCACCACACTGCTGATTCCCGGCGAGAACGATTCCGACCGTGAGATTGCTCGACTGGCACACTGGATATGCACTCACCTGGGTGATGGAATCCCCCTGCATTTCACCGCATTCCACCCGGACTGGAAAATGCTGGATCACCCGTCAACACCGCTGGACACTCTGCGTCGCGCACGCATGATTGCACACGAAGAAGGGCTGAAATATGTCTATACCGGCAACTTGCCGGACCCCGAGGGTAATACCACCTACTGCCCGGAATGTGACCGCCCGCTCATCAGACGCTCCGGCTATACCATCACTGAATGGTCACTGACACCTGCCGGCCATTGTCGCTACTGCGGTCACCCTCTGGCCGGCCACTTTGAAGCAACCCCCGGCCACTGGGGCTCAAGACGACTGCCGATCAGTATTAACCGGTAGCACTCGCATCATCAGCCAACAACGCCGCAAAACGCGCAGGATCCATTTCGGCCCGTACTCGCTCAAACAAGATAGCCGCCTGAGGGTAATGGCGCTGCATCATCCGCAACCACTGCTTGGTACGCCCATTGACATGCTCCGCTGCCAGGCGTGCCGTTACTTGCTGGTGGTAGATTCTGATCAACCGACAGGTATCATGCCACGTAGTCGCCGCGTCAAGATTTTGCCCGGGGTCGTGTATTGCCTGGGCCAGAAAAGGATTGGCTATCATGCCTCGCCCGATCATCACGTCATCGCAGCCACTGACCTGACGGCAGCGATGATAGTCTTCCACCGTCCAGACGTCGCCATTCGCCACCACCGGTATCGACACGGATTCGCGAATGCGCGCAATCCATTCCCAATGCGCTGGAGGTCGATACCCCTCAACCTTGGTCCGCGCATGCACCGTCAGCCGCATGGAGCCAGCCGCTTCCAGCGCCTGAGCATTCTCGATAGCAAGACTTTTGTCCTGAAAGCCAAGCCTCATTTTGGTACTGAGCGGTACCTCCGAGGGCAGCGCACGACGCACACCTGCCGCGATATCATGCACCTCTTCTGGATCTTTCAGCAGGATGGCACCACCACGGCTTTTATTGACCGTTTTGGCCGGGCAGCCAAAATTCAGATCAATGCCCGGAGCACCCATTTGCGCAGCTCTGGCAGCATTCTCACCCATAGCAACAGGATCATTACCCAGCAACTGTACCCACACCGGAGTACCGGATGGTGTACGACACCCATGCGCCAACTCCGGGGCCAGACGACGAAACACCTGCTCCGGTAACAACTGATCAGTCACGCGAATGAATTCCGTAACGCATATATCCACTCCCGGAATCCGGGTCAGAATATCACGCAGGGAATGATCCAAAACGCCCTCCATCGGGGCCAGAAAGATTTTCATGGGTTTCATGTTCGGCAAGAGAGTGGCCGCTCAGGACAGAGCGGCCAGAGAGGAAATATCAACCGTGCAAGGCATCCAGACCACGCTGCAAGTCGGCCTTGATGTCATCCAGTGACTCCAGGCCCACCGAAAAGCGGATCAATCCTTCACGAATTCCGGCCGCTTCGCGCTCTTCAACGCTCATACGACCGTGGGTGGTCGTGGCGGGATGGGTAATCGTGGATTTCACATCACCCAGGTTGCCCGTGATCGATACCATGCGCGTTGCATCAATAAAGCGCCAGGCTTCTTCGCGTTCGCCCTCCACTTCGAATGCCAGTACACCACCGAATGCCGACTGTTGCTTGCACGCCAGCTCGTGCTGCGGATGCTCAGGCAAACCGGAGTAGTAGACACGACGAATTCCCGGCTGTTGCTGCAGCCAGGTCGCCACTGCCAGCGCGCTTTCGCTGTGCGCACGCATACGTAGCGGCAAGGTTTCAAGCCCTTTCAGGAAAACCCAGGCATTGAATGGACTCAGACAGGCACCACCGGTGCGGATAAGTCCGAACACAGCTTCCATCTCTTTGTCACGCCCAACCAGGACACCGCCAATACAGCGCCCCTGCCCATCCAGATATTTGGTGGCCGAATGCATCACAATATCCGCCCCCAAGGCAAGCGGACGCTGCAGTACAGGCGTCAGGAAACAATTGTCCACCACTAACAGAGCATCATGGCGATGCGCAATGCCCGCCACTGCTTCAATATCACTCAACTCGGCCAGCGGATTGGAAGGAGTTTCCATGAAGAACAGACGTGTTTGCGGCGTTACGGCCGCTTCCCAAGCCCCTATATCGGTAGGATCAACAAAGGTGGTCGTGATACCTGCACGGATCAGGTATTTGGTGAATAGCGACACGGTGGAACCGAATACACTGCGTGAGCATACGACGTGGTCACCATGCTGCAGCAAAGCCAGCCCCAGGTTCAAAATCGCAGCCATGCCCGAAGACGTGGCGATCGCTCGCTCACCACCTTCCATCGCAGCAATACGCTCTTCAAATGCCTGCACCGTCGGGTTGGTAAAGCGGGAATAAATATTGCCGACTTCTTCACCGCCAAACCGTGCCGCCGCCTCACGGGCACTGGAAAATACAAAGCTGGACGTCGCAAAGATCGCATCGGAATGCTCACCTTCGGCAGTACGGCTCTGGCCAGCACGAATCGATAGCGTATCGATGTCGTACCCTTCGCCCGCATCAAAATGAATGCGCTGTATACGCTCGTAACTGGACTGACTCATGGATCACCTCAGTCGATCTTGTTATGCAGATCGGCAGACTCGTTCGCATCTTCGGCTGTGCTGTCGGCAGCTGCCTTGGCATCATCGTTTCGCTTGGCTTCGATTCTGCGCAGATAGTCCGAGTCAACCGTTCCGGTCACATAATGACCATCAAAGACACAGGTATCGAACTCTTTGATCTCGGGGTTGAAGCAGCTGACGGACGCCTTCAGGTCATCTAAATCCTGATACAACATCCAGTCACAACCGATGTATTCACCCACCTGATCTGCAGTACGACCATCTGCGATCAGTTCACTGGCCGACGGCATATCAATGCCGTACACATTCGGGTAACGCACTTCCGGTGCAGCAGAAGCAAAGTATACCTTGCGAGCCCCGGCCTCTCGCGCCATCTGGACAATCTGCTTGGAAGTCGTGCCACGCACGATAGAGTCATCCACCAGCATTACGACCTTGTCACGAAACTCAGCCTGGATAGGATTCAGCTTCTGGCGCACGGATTTCTTGCGCTGTGTCTGCCCCGGCATGATAAACGTACGGCCGATATAACGGTTTTTGATAAAGCCTTCGCGGAAGGTTACGCCCAACGCATTTGCCATTTCCAGCGCAGCGGTACGACTGGTATCCGGAATCGGAATAATGACATCGATATCATGCTCAGGCATCTCCCGCTTGACCTTGTCGGCCAGCTTGATCCCCATCTCCATACGCGAATGATGAACCGACACCCCGTCGATAATGGAGTCGGGGCGTGCCAGATAGACATATTCGAACAGACAGGGAGCAATTTTGCTCTCGGCCGCACACTGACGGGTGAAAACATTGCCATCAATATCAATAAAGATAGCTTCGCCGGGAGCCAGGTCACGTACCATCTGAAAACCAGATGTATCCAAGGCAACACTTTCCGACGCTACCATGTACTCTTCTTCACCCTGGTCGGTCACGCGCTTGCCATATACCAGCGGGCGGATGCCACAGGGATCGCGGAACGCCACAATGCCATAACCTGTGATGATCGCCACGACTGCATAACCGCCCTGGCAGCGACGGTGCACCTTTTCCACGGCCTGAAAAATATCATCGGCCTCGGGGGTCAGTTTGCCAAGCCGCTGTAGTTCATGTGCAAAGATGTTGAGGAGAACTTCAGAGTCGGATGTGGTGTTAATGTGGCGCAGATCGGAACGGAATATTTCATCGGCCAGTTGGTCAGCGTTGGTCAGATTGCCGTTATGTGCCAATGCAATACCGTACGGTGAATTGACATAAAACGGCTGAGCCTCCGCCGCACTGGAGCTTCCGGCGGTTGGATAACGGACATGGCCGATCCCCATGTTACCGTTCAGCTTTTTCATATGACGGGTGCGAAACACCTCGTTCACCAAGCCGTTGTCCTTACGCAGGTAGAAACGGTTACCTTCACAGGTCACCATGCCGGCCGCATCCTGACCACGGTGCTGCAACACCGTCAACGCATCAAAAATAGTCTGATTTACAAAGGACTTGGCAACTATGCCGACGATACCGCACATTCAATCCACCTCTGAAGGATGTCACAAAAAGAGTGGCGCCAAGCGTTGTGCTCAGCGTCCGATATTCCAGATTACTTGCCCGACGTCACTGGCCACCTGACGGGTCCAGTCCTCAAGCAGTACAAAATGGGGAATCAGCTCCGATTCCAGCCACCAACGATCCTGTACTGCCGGCGTCATCTCCAGCAGAGCCACCATCACAACGATCACCAGGCCACCGCGCACAAGACCAAACCCCATGCCCAACACGCGGTCGGAACTGGTTAGTCCGGTGGCACTCACCAACGCGGAAAACAGCGCCCCTACAAGGGCCCCGGCAATCAGAGTGACGATAAACAGGATAGCAAAGGCCGATACCAAGCGCAGGGAGGGAGTCTGGATATAGGCTTCCAGCAGCACGCTCAGTGAGGGCGAGAAAAGACGAGCCAGAACAAAGGCGGTAACCCAAGTCAGCAACGAAACAGCTTCGCGCACAAAGCCCCGTTTAAGGCTCATCAGGCTAGAGATCGCTATGATCGCAATAATGGTCCAGTCAGCCCAGTTCATCGTCGTTCGCCAGTGTCGAAAACAGCGCGCATTCTAACAGAGCCCAAGGGTCAACCCAATGGTGAATTCACTGTGTCGTGAATCGAACGATCATCCCTTCCAAGGAATAATCACGCTTCAACCGTGTCTGCAACTGCTCCAACCGACTCCGCTGCAAATCAGGCCCCACAAAAACACGCACCATGTCAGGGCCGTTACGGATATAGACCTTATACCCGGCATCAACCAGCTCCTTACGTAACGAGCGCGCATTGGCCTCGTCTCTGAAACTGGCCAACTGCAGGGTCCAGGCGACAGGCACCTGCTGCTGATCCAGCACCGGGGTATCCTTCGTGGCCTCAATACGCGGCTGCGCCTGTTCTACTGCCGGTTGCAGCGCCGAAGCCGGCACCTCCACCACCGCAGGAGCCGCCAGCGGCGCAGGCTCGGCACTGTCAGCCAACACCGGCTTCGAAGGGGCAATATCCACCACATCGGGCAACGCCGGAGCTGCGGGCATACGCTCCGGCAAATGACGCTCACGATACCCGCTGCCATCCAGCAGCAACGGAAACAGAATAACAGCCGATACGATCACGGCAGCCGCACCCACCAACCGTTTTTTCTGTTGCTCGGTCATTGGCTCAACTCTCCCGCTGCACACAGACGCAGAGCATCCGCGACAGTAAAAAACGACCCCGCTACAATCACCTGCCCTTCGGGGCGCGCTCCCTGTAGCTTCTGAAGCGCCTGGCCAACACTCGCTGCCGAATGCACCCTGGCCACATCGACACCCGCATCATGCAGGACCGACACCAGCGTCTCGGCAGAGGCCCCTCGCGGTACCGAAAGTGTTACCGGATACCAGAAATCCACCACCGGCAACAGCGTCTCTATTACCGTCCGAATATCCTTGTCCGACAACATGCCCAATACCAAATGGACCGGCTCTCGTACAGTTTCCAGCTGGCTGACCAAATACGCAGCCGCTTCCGGATTGTGCGCAACATCAAGCATTACCGACAATGAACCAATATCCGCAGCCTGCATTCGCCCCGTCAAGCCGGCTTGAGCAAACCCGCGCCGAATGGCCTCTTCACGGATTGACCAGGGCAACAACTGCAGTACCTGCAACACCAGAGCCGCATTCGGCAGCGGCAACCCCGGTACGGGAAGCTGATCATATCCGCACGGCTGGCCGGCATTACCGACACCTTCCCAGGACCACCCATCAACGGTCCGCTCATAGCGGTAGTCAATCCCGTTACGATGTAGCGGCGCTCCGATTGCTTCAGCATGCCTTATCAAACTGTGCGGAGCTTCGGGGTCCCCGCATAGAGCGGGCTTGCCCGCACGAAAGATACCGGCCTTTTCAAAACCGATCGCCTCACGATCATCACCCAACCAATCAGTGTGATCCAGAGCTACGGTGGTGACCGCAGCAATATCCGCATCGACGATATTCACCGCATCGAGACGGCCGCCCAGCCCCACTTCCAACAGCGCCACATCCACCTTTTGACGCGTAAACACCAGCAGCGCCGCCAAGGTGCCATATTCAAAGTAGGTCAGCGATATATCACCACGCGCCTGTTCGATTTCCGCAAAAACCTCACACAGCAGCACATCAGAAACCGGCTCGCCGTCGATGACGATACGCTCGTTATAATGCAGAAAGTGCGGCGAGGTATAAACACCGGTCCGGAGCCCCTGCTCCCTCAGCACTGCGTTCAGCATACTGAGTGTCGATCCCTTGCCATTGGTACCCGCCACAACGATGCGCGTACTACCTGACAGATCAATGGACAGACGTTCAGCCACTTGAGAAAGACGCTCCAGTCCCAACTCGATCTCACCGGGGTGGCAGGCCTCGATACGGCTCAGCCAACCCTCCAGTGTGTGCGGATAAGCATCGACGCTCATTCTTTGTCGCTTTCCTGCTCAACAACGTCCGCAGCTTCAATCACGTCCTCAACGGGTTCATTGACTGCTTCATTCTGGCTGTGCGTCAATTTGCGCAGAATATCCGCCAGACGGGCCGACAATTCATTGCGGCTGATAATCATGTCGACCTGCCCATGCTCCAGCAGGAATTCACTGCGCTGGAAACCTTCGGGCAGTTTCTCACGCACGGTCTGTTCGATTACGCGTGGTCCTGCAAAACCGATCAGGGCGTTCGGTTCAGCCACGTTCAAATCACCCAGCATCGCCAGAGACGCAGACACACCACCATAGACGGGGTCTGTCAGCACCGAAATATAAGGCACACCCGCCTGTTTGAGTTTTTCCAGTGCTGCACTGGTCTTCGCCATCTGCATCAGGGAGAACAACGCCTCCTGCATGCGCGCACCACCCGAGGCCGCAAAACAGATCAACGGAATGCGCTCCTCCAGTGCCAGCCGAGCCGCACGTACAAACCGCTCACCCACGACTGCCCCCATGGACCCGCCCATAAAGCTGAACTCAAAGGCAATCGCTACCACGGGAACACCTTCCAGTGTTCCCCGCATGGCGATCAAGGCATCCTTCTCACCCGTCTGCTTCTGCGCTGCGCTCAAACGATCCTTGTATTTTTTGGAGTCACGGAATTTCAACCGATCGACAGGCGTAACCTCGGCCGCCAGTTCCTGACGCCCCTCATCATCCAGAAACAGCTCAAGACGACGACGCGCATTGAGACGCATGTGATGATCACATTTGGGGCAAACGTTAAGGTTCTTCTCCAGCTCAGGCCGGTAGAGGATCGAATCGCACTTGGGGCACTTTTTCCACAGACCCTCGGGGATATTGGTACGCTTCTTTTCGTTGCGTACCAGAGAAGGTACGATTTTTTCCAGCCAGTTACTCATGTCTCACGTTCCTGTTGACGCCCGCTGCCCGGTAGGTGCAGGCTGTTGGAAAACACATATTCTAGTCATATTGCCTTTAATGCCGCTGAACAGCCGCCATAAAGGCCTTGATTCTTGTCCGGTCCTTACGCCCCGGTGCCGCTTCAACCCCCCCTGACACATCGACCGCATAGGGGGCGACCAGCTCAATCGCACGCGCCACGTTTGCGGCACTCAAGCCGCCCGCAAGCGTGATCCGAGACGCCAGCTCCGCAGGTATCAGCGCCCAGTCAAACACATCGCCCGTTCCCCCGGGGATTCCCGGACGATAGGCATCCAGCAGCACGCCTCTGGCACTGGGGTAGGATTCGACCTGCGCCATCAGATCCAGCTCCGGACGCATCCTGAATGCCTTGATATACGGTCGGGTAAAAGCCCGGCAAAAACTTTCCGGCTCGTCGCCATGAAACTGCAGCAGATCAATCCCCGTACGCTCCAGTATCGACATCACTGTCTCCCGAGACTCGTTAACGAAGAGCCCCACCGTGGTTACGAAAGGCGGCAACTGCCGAATGATATCCGCTGCAACATCAGGATGCACATAGCGCGAGCTGGGCGCATAAAAGACGAACCCCAGCGCACTGGCACCGGCTTCGATCGCCGCAACCGCATCCGCCAGGCACGTAATGCCACAAATTTTCACCCGAGTAGTCATGCTTTTTCCTGCTGTATGGCGCAAGGCGACAATCTTAGCAAAGCCGCTTCGGGCCGTCAGTCCGATGTTGACAGAAAATAAGGTCCAAGCGGCATCTTCGGCAGCTTGAACAGATCGGGGTAGCGCACATCAACAAAATAAAGGCCATCCGGAGGTGCCGTCACCCCTCCTTGGCGCCGATCCTTTGCCTGCAAGACTGCAAGTGCCCAATCCGGTGATTTCTGACCGGTGCCCACCGCCATCAAGACACCTGCGATGTTGCGCACCATGTGATGCAGGAATGCATTGGCACTGATATCGATCACGACCAACTGCCCGCTCCGGTACACGTCCAGATGCCGAATTTCCCGCACCGGACTACGCGCCTGACACCCCACCGCGCGATACGAGGTGAAATCATGCTCCCCCAGCAGATGCCTGGCAGCCGTTTGCATACGCTCGGTATCCAACTGACGATGCGTCCAGGTAACACCACCCGCCAGAATCGCCGGGCGCGTAGGAGAGGTGTAGATCAGATAGCGATAGCGGCGCTCTCTGGCCGAAAAACGGGCATGGAAGCATCCGGGCACCTTGCTTGCCCACTTGATCGAGATATCATCCGGCAGATGGCTGTTGGTTCCAAGCGTCCAGGCACGCTCGTCACGCTCGGACCAGCTGTCGAAGTGAACCACCTGATGACAGGCATTCACCCCCGCATCAGTACGGCCCGCACATACAACCTGCACCGGATGATTGGCAATAACCGATAACGCACGCTCGACCTCGGCCTGGATGGTCGGCACATTATCATATGCCTGCAACTGCCAGCCTCTGTAGCTTGCCCCCACATACTCGATGCCGAGCGCATAACGAAAAGGGGCGATCGAAATCGCCCCGGTAGAAGTTTCTTTACTCATCCAATCTCTTGATCAGGCCAGCGTCTCCAGAAGTTTCTGCGCTTCCTCACGCTGACTATCGGAGCCTTCGCCGGTAATTTCATTAAGGATATCACGAGCGCCTTCACTGTCTTCCATTTCAATATAGGCACGTGCCAGATCGAGCTTGGTTTCAATTTCATCCGCATCACTGAGCAGGTTCAGCTTGTCCAGAATCTCACCCAAGTCATCGTGATGCAGCTCATCCAGCTCAATCTCGTCATCGGTACTGCCGAGCAGCTCATCCACTTCTGCGTGAAGATCCATCTCAAGATCATGCGAGATATTGGCAGCCAGCTCCTCTTCCGCCCCCTCACTGACCATCGCCAGCGCAGGTGCCGTTGTCTCTTCCACAACAAAGTCATCCGCGTCGAGGGAAGCCAGCAGACTTGCCAGGTCATCCTCATCGGAGCTGCTCTCGGCAGAAGCGGACACATCATCCGCAAAGCTCAGATCGAATTCAAGGTCACCATCGTCCTGCTCCGCTTCAGACTCTCCGTCGCCCTGCAGCATCGCCTCCAGGGCAGGATCAATTTCAAACTCGACTTCGCGGGCAGCATCAACCTGTTCATGCAGACTGTTGTCAACGTCCGCTTCGTCGACTTTTTCTTCCACGGCACTGTCAGCGCTATCAAGCTCGCCGGCCAAAACCGCTTCCATATCGAAGTCCAGCGATGCTTCATCCGCCTCAGCCTGATCCCTGCTGGCATCCTGCTCGACATCGGCCGAATCAACATTGGCGTTCAGCAGAAAATCCAGCTCATCATCCAGGCTTTCATCCGCCAGCATCTTATCCAGTTCGCTGAAGCTTTCGTCTTCTGCCGCCGGCTCATCCAGCGTAAACTCAAGCTCATCCAATTCAGCAACAGGCTCTGGCTCAACTTCCTGCTTTGGCGCAACCTCTTCAACAGCCGCTTCGGTAACCGTTTCATCCAGCCCCAGATCAAACTCGTCCGAAGCAGTATCGGCAACATCAGAGACCACCGACGCCTGCTCGTTCAGATCCAGCTCCATATCCAGATCCAGAGCCTGCAGATCACGATCAAGGTCTTCCTCGGCAGGCGTACTGTCTACCGGTGCCAGCGATGCCATCGGCGGCCGTACGAAGTCGTCCTTTTCAACATCGCCCTGCACATGTTCAGCTTCATCTGTGGCGGCTACCGCGACGGCAGCAGCCCCGGCGGCGACGGCAGCCGCACCTGCCGTCGCAATATCGGGAGTCGTCTCTTGCTTATCGACAGAGGGCTCCGCTTCGTCCAGTTCATCGAACTCGTCCAGGAATTCTGCTTCTTCCTTCGCACGCTTGCGGCGCAACATCAACCAAGCACCCCCCAGTAGCGCAATTGCACCTGCGCCGACGCCACCCAGCAGGGTCGGATTATCCAACAGAGAGGGTTCTTGCTTGTCAACCGGCGCTGCCGGCTCAGTAGCCGCAGGGGCTGGGGCCACCGATTCCGGCTCGGACTCTGCAGGTGCCGGCACCGCTTGCGGTTTGCTCAGCTCTTCCTGCAAGGTCGACATCTGCTGAGATTGCAGTTCAAGCAGCCTGTTCTGGGATTCCAACTCTTCCAGTACGGAGCTCAGCTTATCATTCAGATCGGTATTATCGCGCTCAAGACTGTCGATCTTTTCACGCGCCATCAGCAGTTCATTTTCCAGACGCTCGGCCGCCGCCGACACAACCTGCTCTCCGCCGGCATCAGCCCCCGCAGTTTCATCAGCCCCGGTATCGCTGTCAACACTGCTGGTCGCGGATGTGACCTGCTTCGGCTCTTCCGCTTCCGGCTCAGGTGCCATCACGGTCAATTTGCCTTCATCCGGCTGCTCAGCAGCCTGAGGCACCTCAACCATTTCAGCGGCCGCCTCTTCCTTCACCGGTTCCGGCTTGGGCTCAGGCTTGTCGGCTGCCTTACTGACATCCAGAGGAGCCTTGTTCGGCGCTTTTCCGGCTGCCTGTCGATCCTTCCATATCTGCATCTGCCGCGCGACTTCCGCCACGGACTCACGATGGCTTAACTGTTTGACTTCGGCACCCGCCGGAATATCCAGCACCACGCCGGCCCGAAGGTTGTTGATGTTATCTGCCAGGAAAGCCTGCGGATTCTTGCGCTGTAACGCCAGCATCATCTGATGTTCACTGACGCCCTGCGGCTTGGTACGGCGCGCTAGATCCCACAAGGTATCCTGCCCGGTCACACGAACCTGAGTCGGAGCGGACGCCGGGGCAGACACCTTGACAGCTGGTACCGGCACAGGCGCCTGCGTGCGCACGGGACGCTCCATCGCAACCGGTGCAGCCGACTGCGTACGGGTCATGGTCATTCCACGGGACACCGGAGACGGATCAAACACGGGAGGATCAAGCAGCAGCGTATACTCCCGCACCAATCGACCACTGGGCCAATTGACCTCAACCATGAAATTGAGAAACGGCTCTCGCACAGGCTCGCTGGATTTCAGGCGGATACGCCCGGTTCCTTCCGGCGATACAAGAACCTGAAACTGGATATCGCGCAGATAGCGCGCCTGGATACTGCCCACCGAACTTGCATATTCGTCCAGACCTGCCATTTTCGGCTGGATCTGCAACGGAGAGAGATCACGTACCTGCGTCAGTTTGATTTCAGCATCGAGCGGCTCATTCAGGGCCGAATTAACTTGAATTTCCCCGAGCCCAAGGGCATTAACCTGTGACGCCCCCAGAGCTGCTGAGACCGCAAGGCTTAAGGCTAGTTTACGCAGCATCGGTTACTCCCTTTGGTGTAGTATGCGCGCCCTCTCCATTTCTCGACGAATCAGAGGGTTACGGATCCATATTGTTTGCAAGTATTATGTTTAAACAGCAGGCGGTCAACCCGTACCCCTACCTCGTCTCAACTATCCCTGTCCCTGTAACGCCAGCGCTATCTCCAGTGCTGCCAGTGCGCTTCCGCGGCTCAGGTCGTCACTCAGCGCCTGCAACCCGAAACCGCTCTCACCCGAAAAGTCGGGTCGAATACGATTAACGAGCACAGTCTCCTCGCCAATGACATCATCGACCAAACTGGCCGGCTTTTTGGCCGCCTGATCGAAACGCACTCCTGCAGCCTGATCCATCAGCAGCTGGATGTTATCCAATTCCAATGACTGACGTGTTTCGGCCTGCGCAACAACCATGTCCCCGTAAAACACCGGAACACGAACCGCACTCACATCCAATTCCAAATCTTCATCGCCAAGCAACTGAGGCAGCTGCGATAGCACCTGCTCTTCCAGTGACGTATAACCCGATGGCTGTACATCACCCACATTGGGAATCAGGTTGAACGCGATCTGACGCTCAAAACAATCTGCCTCGACATCCCGGCCGTTCAACAATCTGGCTGTCTCGGCAGCCAGCGCTTCCACACCCTTGCGTCCATATTCAGATGCGGCACACAGCACGGTCAAATTCAGCTTAAGTATCTGATATGCATGGTGCAACGGAGCCAGAGCCAAGGCAGCGGTAATAGTAGCCGATCCCGGCACTCCGATAATACGACCTGCGTCAATCGAAGCGAGCACATCCCCATTGATTGCAGGCAGAACCAGTACAGGTGTTTCAGAATAGTGTTGCGGATACAGATCAATCACGATGGCCGTTGTCTGACTTTCCAGCGTACTCACCGTCTCGGCATCAAGAGCGGGCTCACAGACAAAAATCAGCGTACAGTCCTGAACTGCCAAGGCATCCAATGCCTGGGTGCGGCAGGCCTTGCCTCTGAACATCAGACTGCGCCCGGCATTGTCGGCCTCTTCATACAGCGTCATGCTGTCGATTGACAGGACCGACTCATCGAGCAACTCCAGCAACTTTTCCCCTTTCAGGGTACCCGGTCCAATTAAAGCAACGTGTATTGACATATATCCAGGGTCTCACAAAGCAAAACAGCCCGGACAATCGCCGGGCTGGGAAGTAGTTGTAACATCAGAGCGGTGATTACCGCTCCAGAAGGATGCGCAGAATTCGGCGCAAGGGCTCGGCGGCCCCCCACAGAAGTTGATCGCCAACACTGAACGCGTTCAGGTAATCCGGCCCCATCTTCATTTTGCGCAACCGGCCAACCGGAATATTCAGCGTACCGGTCACTTTGGTCGGCGACAGATCACGAATGGTCGCTTCACGCTCATTCGGTACGACACTCACCCAATCATTCGCCTCGGCAATCATCTGCTCAATTTCATCCAGCGGCAGATCCTGCTTCAACTTGATGGTAAATGCCTGGCTGTGACAGCGCATTGCGCCGATACGGACACAGGTACCGTCGATGGCAATAGGGCTATCGGACAGACCCAGAATCTTGTTGGTTTCAACGAATCCTTTCCATTCTTCCTTGCTCTGACCGTCTGCAACCGCCTTGTCGATCCAGGGAATCAGAGAGCCGGCCAAAGGCGCACCGAAGTTATCGGTCGCAAAGGTATCGCCTCGCATGGTATCCACAACCTGGCGATCAATATCCAGAATTGCCGATGCCGGATCTGCCAACAGCGCCTCGGAGCCGGCATGGATCTGCCCCATCTGGGTGATCAGCTCACGCATGTTCTTGGCACCCGCGCCAGATGCAGCCTGATAGGTCATGGACGAAACCCACTCGACATGACCGGCCTTGAACAGGCCACCCAGCCCCATCAGCATCAGGGAAACAGTGCAGTTACCACCCACAAAATTCTTTACGCCCGCATCAATACCGCGATCAATCACCTCGCGGTTAACCGGGTCCAAAACGATCAGACTGTCATCAGCCATGCGCAAGGTAGAGGCCGCATCAATCCAGTAGCCATTCCAGCCGGATTCACGCAATGCCTGGAACACTTCCGTGGTGTAGTCACCACCCTGACAGGAAACAATGGCGTCCATCTGCTTCAGCTCATCAATATTACGCGCATCTTTCAATGCCGGAATATCCTTGCCGATATCAGGACCTGCCGCTCCAGTCTGAGAAGTGGTGAAGAAAACCGGCTCTGCAATATGATTGAAATCCTGCTCTTCCAGCATACGCTGCATCAGAACAGATCCCACCATGCCACGCCAGCCGACAAAACCTACACGCTTCATTCGTGCCCCCAATAATTATAGTGTGCTGTACAACAAAACCCTGTATGACCTGGAGAACACCCGACAATGGCGGGTATTCTCCACATCATGGTGCTCAGGCCTGCAAGGCTGCCACAACGGCATCACCCATTTCGGATGTGCTGACCGCCCGCATGCCTTCGGACATGATATCCGGAGTACGCAGATTCTGATCAAGCACCTTGCTGACCGCCGCTTCGACCTGATCAGCCGCTTCACCTGCACCCAAAGAGTAACGCAACATCATAGCGACTGAGAGGATCGTTGCCAACGGATTTGCCTTGCCCTGGCCTGCAATATCCGGTGCCGAACCATGACAGGGCTCATACATGCCCTTGCCGCTTTCATCCAGAGATGCAGACGGCAGCATGCCGATAGAGCCGGTCAGCATGGCTGCTGCATCCGACAAAATATCGCCAAACATGTTGCCGGTCACGACTACATCAAACTGTTTGGGCGCACGTACCAGCTGCATGGCGGCATTGTCCACGTACATGTGGCTCAACTCTACATCAGGGTACTCCACGGACAGCTCTTCCATAATTTCACGCCACAGGACTGTCACTTCCAGCACGTTGGCTTTATCGACGGAGCACAAGCGCTTGTTGCGGGCACGAGCTGCTTCAAACGCCACACGACCGATGCGCCGGATTTCATTTTCATCGTAGACATAGGTATTGAAACCTTCACGAATGCCGCCATCCTTCTCACGAACGCCGCGCGGCTGGCCGAAATAGATGCCGCCGGTCAGTTCACGTACGATCAGGATATCCAGCCCGGACACAACTTCCGGCTTCAGCGTGGATGCATGTGCCAGCTGCGGATAGAGAATGGCGGGGCGCAAGTTTCCGAACAGCTCCAACTGGGAGCGGATCCCCAACAAGCCTTTTTCCGGACGGATGGCGAAATCGGGATTGGTATCCCATTTCGGACCACCAACAGCACCCAGCAGAATGGCATCAGCCGCTTTGGCCGCGGCCAGCGTTGCGTCCGGCAAGGGAACACCAGTCGCATCAATGGCGGCGCCGCCAACCAACGCTTCGTTGATTTCCAGGCCGAGACCATGGCGGTCGTTCACCAGCTCCAGCACCTTACGGGCTTCGGTGACGATTTCAGGACCGATGCCGTCACCCGGCAAGACCAATACGTTTTTACCCATGTTACATATTTCCTTGAATCCAGAATCGTTTACTTGATCGCACCAAACAGCCAGGGTGCTTCCTGACGACGACGCGCTTCATACGCCTTGATCTCGTCAGCATGCTGCAAGGTCAGGCCAATATCATCCAGACCATTCAACAGACAGTGCTTGCGGAAGGCATCGACTTCAAAGACGAAACTTTCACCGCTCGGTGTCACGACAACTTGCCGTTCCAAATCAACGGTCAACTGATAGCCTTCTGTCGCATCAACTTCGTGGAACAGCTGATCCACCTGCGCCTCTGGCAGCACGATCGGCAACAGGCCGTTTTTAAAGCAGTTGTTGTAGAAAATATCCGCAAAACTCGGCGCAATTACAACACGAATCCCGAAATCGTCCAGCGCCCAAGGCGCGTGTTCACGACTGGAGCCGCACCCGAAGTTCTCCCGAGCCAGCAACACACTGGTGCCCTGGTAGCGAGACTGGTTCAAAACGAAGTCCGGATTCAACGGCCGGCCCGAGCAGTCCTGATCCGGCTGCCCCTCATCCATATAGCGCAGTTCATCAAACAGGTTGGGACCAAAACCGGCCCGCTTGATCGACTTCAAAAACTGCTTCGGAATGATCATATCGGTATCAACATTGGCACGGTCCAGCGGTGCAGCAATACCGGTGTGTTGGGTAAACTCTTTCATTGCACTCTCCGTTTACTGCATCATTTCACGTACATCAACAAAATGGCCCGCTACGGCTGCAGCTGCCGCCATTGCCGGACTCACCAGATGGGTGCGACCACCAAAGCCCTGACGCCCTTCAAAGTTCCGGTTTGAAGTCGAGGCACAATGCTCACCCTGCCCCAACTTGTCCGGGTTCATTGCCAGACACATGGAACAGCCCGGCTCGCGCCATTCCAGCCCCGCGTCAATGAATATCTTGTCCAGGCCTTCCGCTTCCGCCTGCGCCTTGACCAGACCGGAACCCGGCACGACCAGCGCCTGCTTGACGGTCGCAGCCACCTTGCGCCCTTTTACCACTTCAGCAGCCGCGCGCAAGTCTTCAATGCGCGAGTTGGTGCAGGACCCGATGAACACGCGATCCAGCTGAATGTCGGTAATCTTCTGATCCGCCGTCAAGCCCATGTACTGCAGGGCACGACGAATACCATCCGCCTTGACCGGATCACTTTCGGCCGCCGGATTCGGCACCAGCGCACTGATCGGCGCCACCATTTCGGGAGACGTACCCCAAGTCACCTGCGGCTGAATTTCTTCCGCCTTGATTTCGACCACAGTATCGAAACGAGCATCGGCATCCGACACCAGCTCTTTCCAGGCAGCAGCCGCAGCATCCCATTGCTCGGCGCTGGGAGAAAACGGGCGGCCACGGAAGTATTCAACAGTGGCGTCATCAACCGCGACCAGACCGACACGCGCCCCCGCTTCAATCGCCATATTACAGATGGTCATACGGCCTTCCATCGAAATGGAGCGGATCGCACTGCCACCGAACTCAACCGCATAACCGGTCCCGCCTGCAGTGCCGATCACACCGATGATGTGCAGCACCACATCTTTTGCGGTCACACCGGCACCCAGTTCACCATCAACACGCACCAGCATGTTTTTCATTTTCTTGGCAATCAGGCACTGAGTCGCCAACACGTGCTCCACTTCGGAAGTGCCAATGCCGTGTGCCAGTGCACCAAAGGCGCCATGTGTCGAGGTATGAGAGTCACCACACACAACTGTTGTGCCCGGCAATGTCATGCCCTGCTCAGGCCCCACGACATGCACAATCCCCTGACGCTGGTCATTCATCTTGAACTCGGTGATACCAAACTCGTCACAGTTGGCATCCAGCGTTTTAACCTGAATCCGCGATACCGGGTCAATGATCTGATCGACCCCGCCGGCCCGTTCAGTTGTCGGCACGTTATGGTCAGGTGTCGCAAGGTTGGTATCGATCCGCCATGGCTTCCGACCGGCCAGGCGCAGCCCCTCAAAAGCCTGCGGTGATGTTACTTCGTGCAGAATCTGGCGATCGATATAGATCAGGGCACTGCCATCATCGTTCTGGCGCACCAAATGGGCATCCCAGAGCTTGTCATACAAGGTTTTTCCAGCCATGTTACTCTCCCCTCTTAATTAGTCCGCTCTTGTGGCGATTGCAATCATCCTAATCCAGCCGTAGCGCATAAACAAATTCATAATTTTTATGTTTTGAATTCCGACAAGGAATAGATAGACTGTCATCCAATATTCTCAGACCCCCGGAATTCATGGATACTGCAGGCCTGAACGCTTTTGTTACCGTCGCGGATACCGGCTCCTTTTCCCAGGCCGCCCAGCTTCTGTTTCTCACCCAGTCAGCGGTCAGCAAGCGCATTGCCCTGCTCGAGAGCCAGCTCGACTGCCGCCTGTTCGACCGTATCGGCCGCCAGGTTCTGCTCACGGAGTCGGGCCAGGCCCTGCTGCCCAAGGCACGCGAGATCCTTATCTCCATGGAAGACGCCGAACGCATGCTCGGTAACCTGTCCGGCCATGTCGGCGGTCGTCTGGCGGTTGCAACCAGCCACCACATCAGCCTGCACCGCCTGCCTCCGCTACTGAAACATTTTGTGGCATGCTACCCGGATGTGGAACTGGATCTGCAGTTCGCGGCCTCGGAAGTGGCCTATGAAGGCGTATTGAAAGGAGACCTGGAACTCGCCCTGATCACCCTGTCACCCGAGCAGGATGAGCGTATCTGCGCCCGCACGATTTGGAGCGACCGCCTGCAGTACGTAGTTGGACACAACCATCCATTAGCTGCCAGTACGCACCTGAACCTGACAGAGCTTAACCGCTACCCGGCCATTCTGCCCAGTCCGAACACTTTCACGCATCAACGCGTACGCCAGCAACTGGCGCGGCAGGGACTGGAGCTGAACCTGGGCATGGGCACCGACTACCTGGACACAATCCGCATGATGGTCAGCATAGGACTGGGCTGGAGCTTGCTGCCTGAAACCATGATTGATGAACAACTGGTACGACTGGATACCGGCACAGAGCCCATCGTTCGCCCACTGGGGTACATTTATCACCGTGCCCGTACACTGAGCAACGCCGCCCGAGAACTGGTGCAGTTACTCGAGACAAGCGTTTAACAACACGCGACCATCGTTTAAGATCGACGCTCAACTTGCACGGAGACGTGATGTGAACGAGCAACTGCTGAACAGCCTGCGCCTGTGGCTTGAGCAACTGGAACAGGGTCGCCCGGCCAGCGATGGCCTGGGTGCATTGCAGCAATGCCTGTTTATGCCGCCCAGCGACAACATCACCCCACAGCCTGCCGACCTGTTCTACCGCATTACCCGCCAGAGCAAGCAATTCAAACAGTTCGCTACCCGTCTGGCCGAACTCTGTGATACCAAGAACAGTATCGACAGCAATGAGCTGATAACCCATTTTCAACACCATCTGGAACAGCTGAACCAGGACTGGGTTCTGTCTCACTGGCCAATACCGGAACCTTTGGCAACACTGTTTGCCGTTGCATTCAGCCAGCCCCCCAATCAGGAAGACACCCTGCACCATATGAATGCGCTGCTGACACAGCTACTCAGCACCCTTGAGCCTCACCTGCCCCTCTCTCTGCTACAGCACCTGAGGGACAGACTGGTTCAGCTGGAAACCTTTGAGCAGTCACGTCAGGCGTATCGAGAACAACTGGATCGTATCAATCAGGAAGCGTTGACCCACTTCCGCCAACAACTGATCGGCAATACCCTTTCCGACCTCGACCAGCTGCATCAACTCTGGAGTCAATGTTACGAGCAGTGCTATCAGAACCAACTGCAGCAACCGGCATATCAGCAAGCGTTTGGTACACTCTGTAATGCCGCCATGGCGATCAGACATACCTGGCAACAACAACTGAATCAATTCTATGCCAACTGCGGTTTGGTCACGCTGTCGCAATATGATGAGCTTAGCCGACAGCACCACCAGCTGCGTCGTCGCGTCCGCAGCCTTGAGCAGCAGCTGTCCCGGACACAGCCGGACGACCCCGGCTGCAATGGTACATCGCCATGACACGCATCAATGTTGATTCCGACCATATTCGTCAACAGGCGGATGCGCGACATCAGCGCCTGACCCAACAGCTTCCCCATGCAGACAAATACTTGACGCCTCACCTGCCGACACCGCACACCACACTACTGCGTAGCGGCAGCCTGCAACTACTCAAATTCGAGCCGGTCACATCGCCCCAACTGCACACTCCGGTGCTGATTTGCTACGCCCTGGTCAATCGCCCCTGGATTCTGGACCTGAGCCCGCAGCGTTCACTGATCCATCGTTTACTGCAACAAGGAATTCCGGTTTACCTGATCGACTGGGGTTACCCCGAACGTTGCGACCGCCACCTGACACTGGACGATTACCTCACAGACCTGCTCGACCGCTGCACCGACAGCGTCCGACTGGATGCCGGCAGCAACAAGGTCAATCTGATGGGGGTCTGCCAGGGCGGTGTGCTCAGTCTGTGCTACAGTCTTCTCTACCCTCACAAGGTGCGTAACCTGATTACTCTGGTAACACCGGCTGATACGGCTGTCGACAACTTCACCCTCAGCCAACTGACTCGGACGATCGACCTGGACCTGACGAGCCGCACGTATGGCAATATTCCGGGCTCATTGCTCAACGAAATTTTCACTCTGCTTCAACCCATGCGCCTGGGCCTGGAGAAAAGGATCGTAGCCAGTCGACAGCTCTGTGACAACGACAACCAGGTACAGCACTTTTTACGTATGGAACAATGGCTGCAGGACTGCCCCGACTTGGCCGGTGCGGCCCTGCAGGACTTCATTCAACTGTTTTTCCGCGACAATGCTCTGATGTCAGAGGCCGGATTTGAACTGGCCGATTCACTGCTTAAACCACACGACCTGTCACCACCTCTACTGAATATCTACGGTAGTCGTGATCAACTGGTGCCACCGGCCGCATCGGCCGCGCTCGGGAAACTCGCACAGGGAAAGGATTACACGGAAGTTGCCCTGGACGCCGGGCATATAGGGGTACTCAATGGCGGCAAGGCACTAACCACACTTCCGCCACTGATCTACAACTGGTTACAGGAACGCGAACCTCACCGAATCAGCGGCTCGCCTTAGTCGCAGCATCATCGTCCTCGGTCTTCTCTTCCACTTCAGAGGAGGCCTGAGACTCTTCCTGCTCCTGCTCCGAGCCTCCATCTGCTGCACGTGGTGCAAACATATTCCAGACCGCCATGTTCTGGTCGGCAATACGCCCCATCATCGTCAACGGATTGGCCGCCCCCATCATACTCTGCATCTGCTCGCGAATACGATCCTGATGCTCCAGAAAAGCCGCGATACTCTGCTCCAGGTACTGACTCATCATGCCCTGCATGCTGTCACCGTAAAAACGGATCAACTGCTGCAGCACCTGATTGGTCAACAAGGTTCCATGTCCATCGGCCTCCTGCTCACTGATAATCTGCAGCAGTATATTGCGGGTCAAATCATTACCGGTTTTCGAGTCCTGAACCTGAAAATTCTCGCCGCTCAGCACCAACTGCTTCACGTCTTCCAACGTCACATAGCAACTGCGCGAGGTATCATACAAGCGTCGATTGGTATATTTACGCAGAATCCGCACGTTCGACTCTCCTGCTCCTCTCTGACTCATCCACACGTTCCATTCAGTCGGCGTCGTGTCTGTCTTTCCCGTACTGGCTCATCATGCCGAAGAGCAGTTTCTGGAAAGACTCCATCGAGCCGATACCACTATTGAGGTAAGGCTTCAGCAGCGTCAGCGGGTCATAACCTTCAGCCCCAGCATTCATCTGCTCCCTGACCTGATCGATCATTTCCTGCTGCAGCGCCGAGACATCCGGCAATCCCAAAGCCCGGCGCAACTCTTCGGGCGTCATTTCAATATCGATTCTGAAATTCATACACATTCACCCGATCTGGAAATGTTACCTCATACTATAGCAATAGCCTTTCAAAACAACATCACCCCAGTATTTACGATTCTTTTTCCCGACAGCTTCCCGCCCTGCTGCCCAATCCATTAGGAGGCCTAATGAGATGCAACATGACCACACAACATGACATTCAACTGCGGAAAAGGAAAAGAGAAAGATTCAGGTGCCGAAGCCGGAGCGGGGGAAGGTATTGGTGGGAAGGTGCAGGCTCTCGGCTTGCTGAACGGGGCTGAAGGAGAATCAGCCCCGTTCCGGATTAACAGTCGCTAAGCGCCTGTACGACATACTGCGGCAACGCGAAACTTGCCACATGCAGTTCAGGCGTATAATAACGTGTTGTGATGCCGCTGCGCTCAAAGCGCTCACGAATCACCTCCACACGTTGTTGGCGCATGCCCTTATTATCGCTGCCCCAGGCAAAGGCCATCACGCCACCCACGTAAGTCGGCACCGCTGCGGCATAAAAATACGGGTCCGCAAAATAAGGGCCAAGACGGCGATATGTCGTAACCGCTTCTTCCGGCTGCATGAACGTTACCCCGTTCTGAGCAACAAAAACACCGCCCGGCGTCAGACAGCGCTTGCATCCTTCATAAAAGCGGCTGGAAAACAGCACTTCACCCGGACCAACCGGGTCCGTGCAGTCGGAAATAATGACATCAAAGGTATCGGTGCATTCATTGACGAATTCAACACCGTCGGCAATGACGACATTGGCACGGGAATCCTCAAACGCACCCGCCGAATGATTGGGCAGGTATTGTTTACACATGTCGATCACGGCCTGATCGATTTCAACCTGAGTGACATGCTCCACATTCTGATGACGCAGCACTTCACGCAGCATTCCACCGTCGCCACCACCAATGATCAACACACGCTTGGCATCGCCATGCGCCAGTATCGGCAGGTGCGCCATCATTTCATGGTAAACAAATTCGTCACGCTCGGTCGTCTGAATCACGCCATCCAGCGCCATCACGGTACCGAACTCACGGTTACGAAATATGATCAACTCCTGGTGTTCGGTGCGATGCTCAAACAGCACCTCATCCACCGTAAAGCTCTGACCGTAACCGTCATACAATTTTTCAAGATAGGTAGTCGTCGTCATCAATCCTCACCTTACCACGCAAAATTTCTTCAACTTTCACTTCAGTCGGCGCAAATGCCGCCTCCAGAACGGGAACGGCCTTGGCCGGCTCTGATTCTCCGCACATAAAGACATCAAACGCAGCGAAGTTGCGTTCCGGCCAGGTGTGCACACTGATGTGCGACTCGGCCAATACCGCCACTCCCGAAATACCGCCATTCGGCGTAAAGTGGTGCAGGTGGATATGCAGCAGTGTTGCCTTGGCCGCTTTGATCGAGTCACGCAGCGCTTTCTCCATCACTTCCAGATCATCCAGACGCGATGCACCGCGCAGATCAATGATCAGATGGGTACCGGCATAACGATGACCGTCACGCTCGATGAAAAAGTCCAAACGTTCTTCATCGTCGCCCTGAGCATAGGCGGGCCATTCGGCAACACTGCCTGCTGCCTCTTGGTCGTTCACTTCAGACGCCAGGTCTATTGTTTCTTGCATGGGGAATGACTCCAAACAAGTCTGTGCTTACACAGAGTTCAGAAAACAAAAACCCAACCTTTGGCGCTGTGACCGGGCACCATGCAGCATTATCAAATCAGGCTGTCACCTGCAGCAGGCGGCAACCTGAATCGCTTCATGAACCCCGCACACCCCCAAGGGTTGGGACGTATCAAAATCTGCCGCCTTTATACCGCGTTATGCTCAGAATTCAAGCAAAAAGCACAAGACTGTCAGAAAAAATTCACCCACTGACAGTACAATCAGAAAGTTAGCTTTCAGCACTGCCCAGCATCGGCAACACAGATTCGACATCCGCATTTTGACCACGATGGCGCAGCAGATGATCCAGCAGTACAATCGCCATCATCGACTCAGCGATTGGCGTTGCCCGGATACCCACACAAGGATCATGGCGCCCCTTGGTAACCACTTCGATTTCCTCGCCCGCCGCGTTAATACTGCGGCCCGGCAAACGCAGACTCGAGGTTGGCTTAAGTGCAATATGCGCCTCGATGGTTTGCCCGGTAGAAATGCCGCCAAGAATGCCACCCGCGTGATTGGATAAAAAACCGCCGGGCGTCATTTCATCACGATGCTCGGTGCCTTTTTGATTGACCACCGCAAAGCCGTCACCAATTTCTACGCCCTTGACCGCATTAATGCTCATCAGGGCATGAGCAATATCGGCATCCAGACGATCAAACACGGGCTCGCCAAGCCCGACGGGAACACCTGTAGCCTGTACGGAAATCCGCGCACCTATGGAATTCCCTTCCTTGCGCAAGGCATCCATGTAGACCTCCATCTCGCTCGCAGCCTTTGCATCCGGCGAGAAGAAAGCGTTCTGCTCGACCTGCTCCCAATCGAACCGTGACTGATCGATGGCAATGGGCCCAAGCTGGGACAGGTATCCGCGCACCTGCACGCCCTTCTCGGCCAGCACTTTTTTGGCCACGGCGCCCGCCGCCACTCGCATGGCGGTTTCACGGGCCGAGGAACGCCCGCCACCACGGTAGTCACGGAAACCGTATTTGTGAGAATAGACATAGTCCGCATGCGCCGGACGGAAGGTGTCGGCTATGTTGGAGTAATCCTTGGAGCGCTGATCCGTATTTTCAATTAACAGTCCAATCGGTGTCCCCGTCGTCTTGCCATCAAAGACACCGGACAGAATGCGCACCTGGTCCGGCTCGCGGCGCTGCGTCGTATGACGAGAGGTACCCGGTTTCCGACGATCAAGATCCGCCTGCAGATCGGCTTCGCTCAACGCGATGCCGGGAGGACAACCATCGACGATGCACCCCAGTGCAAGGCCATGGCTTTCACCAAAGGTAGTGACTGTAAACAGTTTTCCAAAGCTGTTTCCGGACATAGTGTTCTACTCTATAACTGTATGGTGCTCACCCGTGTGGCCGCACCTGAATTCATAACAAATGTTGATGCGCCCGCAAATCGGCAGCGGTAATCACGAACACGCCATTGCCGCCCCGCTCAAGCTCTACCCATACCAGCGGCAACTCGGGCAGACTCGACATCAGGTGGACCTCGCTGTTGCCGACTTCGACGACCAGCAGGCCATCTTCCGCAAGATGAGAGCCGGCCTCCCGCAGGATACGACGAGTAATATCCAGACCATCCGACCCTGACCCCAATGCCAGCGCGGGTTCATGCCCATATTCTTCTGGCATGTCAGCCAGGTCGTTCTGATCCACATACGGCGGGTTACTGACAATCAGGTCATAACGTGCTCCGGGCACGGCCGCGAAGAGATCCCCCTGACGGGCGTAAACGCGCTCTTCCAGTTCGTAACGGGCGATATTCTGTCTGGCCACCTCCAGCGCATCGCCGGATATATCCGCCAAGTCGACTTCCGCCTCCGGGAAGGCAAGAGCACACGCGATACCGATGCAGCCACTGCCGGTACACAAATCCAGAATACGTCCGACCGGGCCGGGCCTCAGCCAGGGCTCAAAACCCTGCTCGATCAATTCAGCTATCGGCGAGCGTGGAATCAATACCCGCTCATCAACCTGAAACGGCAACCCCATAAACCAGGCTTCACCGGTTATATACGGTAGCGGCTTGCGCTCTAGTGTGCGCTGACGCACAAATTCCTGTACACGCATGCTCTCAGCCGGCAACAAACGCGCATCCAGCACGGCCGGATCCGTATCCCAGGGCAGATCCACCGCGTTAAGCACCAGCTGACAGGCTTCATCCCAGGCCGTTGCATGACCATGACCGAAGTAGACCTGGTGACGATGGAATTCACTCAACGTCCAGCGGATGTAATCACGGAGAGTAAACAGGTGCTCGCTAATCGCGGCTTGATCCGACTTCATATATGGCCTGATAATAAGTTTTACTGCATTTAGGGCGAATATGTTAATGAAAACCCCCGTTGAACGCCATGTCTTATCCAACTGATACAGAATCCAACGACGATCTTGACTTCAGCAGCGCCATGCAAGGCGTCAAACCGCTGTCCCATGACCGCCATGTCGCCACAAAAACGCTGAAGCCCAGCCTCAAGGCCGCTCGCGATCAAACGTCACGCTATCGTCGCGCCGCAGCTGCAGAAGAGATCGAACAGGTCATCGACGGCCTGTCGTCAGAGGCCAAGGAGATCATCGACTCGCAGGATGAGTTACTGTTCGCCGCACCGGGAGTACAGCTCAGACTGCTCAAGCGCCTGCGCCAGGGACACATACACTGGGAGGCGGGCCTGGATCTGCATGGCTACAGCGTCGACCAGGCCCGCGATGAGCTCAGCACTTTTATTCGCGATGCGGCCCGACAGCAGATGCGGGCCGTTATTGTCGTTCACGGCAAGGCCTTCACCCAACCGGGCCAGCCCGCCCTGCTCAAATCATGCGTCAACGACTGGTTGCGCCAGCTGGACCCCGTGCTGGCCTTCTGCTCTGCACAACCCAAGGACGGCGGCACCGGTGCAGTATACGTCCTGCTCCGTCGCGAGCGTTAGCCCCCTCGCTCGGGCCGCTGCTATACTGCTCCACTCCAGGTATCGCCCTGTTTAAACGACCAGGCAACACCGCCGGTATCGGGCACAAGAACAGGCTGTTGTTGCCCCCTGCCCTTTACCCGAGTGTCATATTCAAGTAATTTACGCCGTTTTCTCCCAGACGCGTCGAGTAACCGAGGATCCAAAATGGAAACAGCCTACGCCCAGATCATTGAACAGCTCGGAGAGGACCTGAACCGCGACGGGCTCAAGGACACCCCCACCCGAGCGGCCAAGGCGATGCGCTTCCTGACCCGCGGCTACAACCAGAGCCTGGACGAAGTCGTCAATGATGCGCTGTTCCCGTCCGATAACAGCGAGATGGTTGTCGTCCAGAATATCGAACTGTACTCATTGTGCGAGCACCACCTGCTGCCCTTTATCGGCAAGGCTCACGTTGCCTATATTCCGAACGGCAAGGTACTGGGCCTGTCCAAACTGGCCCGTATTGTCGACATGTATGCGCGCCGCCTGCAGATCCAGGAAAACATGACCAAGGAAATTGCCGAAGCGATTCAAAACGTGACCGGTGCTGCAGGTGTCGGCGTAGTCATTGAAGCACAACATATGTGCATGATGATGCGCGGCGTCGAGAAACAGAATGCATCCATGAAAACTTCCATGATGCTGGGCTCATTCCGCAATAACCCGGCCACCCGCGCCGAATTCATGGCTCTTGTCGGCAAGTAACTCGAACAAGATCTTGCTAAAGGGGGAGAGACTACCTCCCCTTTAGCACCACCACGGCCACTTGGCTGCGCCCACCCAGCACGCGCGGCACCAGAGCCCCGACTCCACGCCCCTTGATGTTTTTCGCATCTCCGCCCTTGTCAGTCAGCAGACGCAGCAAGCGTCGAGCGGCTTCTTCCGACTGGCGCACGCTAAGATCCAGATCCTCACCTCGCCAATGCACCACCAGCCACATCTCCCTGGTCGGGAAGGCTGTCTGCAGATCCAACAGAGCCTTAACAGAACGATCCGGCGAATCAGGCCAGTCCGGCAATTCCACATACCCCTGCTGACGCAAGCGAACACTCAATTCGGCCAAGGTCGCTTCTTCATGTTCAAGCACATCCAGATGGAGATAGACCCGCCCATTACCTCGGCGCACAGCATAGATCGCCACATGCGCCTGCGGCAACACCAGCGCTGCGTAGAACTGGCTGTTATCCACCCCGTAAAGCCGCGACTGCCCAAAGACATCATTCGCCCAAAGATTGCTGGACCCGCATTGACGGCCGGCACATTCAAACAGCACCTCTGCATCGCGACTCAGGAATTGTTCACGCAGATAATTAAAGCCCGCCTCGGGCGCATATCCCGAAGGCAGTTGCCAGGTTGTACGACTCAACTGAGCCTGGAGGCGCTGCTCACGATCACTGCGAATCAGGCCATTGATTTTGACGATCCCCCCCAGCATCAACTGATAATCCGGCTCCTGTCGCTGCAACTGGCTGATCACCGTTGACAGAGGAAAAGGCTTTAACTCAGACATCAAGGATGATTCCCGAGCCTGCACAGACACCGAAACCAGCAACACAGACAGCAGAAACAGCCGCATCACCTTCATCACCTTCTCCTTGCACCCTTACAGATGCCGATGGAATTCATTGATCGTGTCCGCAACTGCGCGGGCGGACGATTCATCCAAGTGCAAATGATGATTACCGGCCAGCGTAAGACGCCGCAGCCCGGATACCAGTGCTGCACGCTCATCCAGCAACGGCGTCCCTATTCCTTCCGAGCCCATCACCAGCAGGGCCGGAGCCTTGACAGCACATAAAAACGCACGTACCTGTGCTTCCGACAACCGCAACACGGACGGCAGGACCAGAGCCGGGTCACTGCGCCAGCGAACTCCCTTGGGAGTATGCACTATAGAGCGTTCGACCAGCCACCGAGCAGCCTGTTCCGTAACCGGGAAATGCCCTTTCATCCGCGCCTGCACAGCGGCCTCAGTATCAGGATAGTATCTGGGGCTGCGCCCCCGGCTCTGCCGCCGCCGAATCGCCAATGCCATTTTGCCCGGCAACTCATCCGGCTCATCCGCCAGCGGTGCCAGCCCTTCCAGCAAGACCAGGCTCAGGATCCGTTCCGGCATGGTACCGGCCAGCAGCGAAGCGATACCCGCACCCATCGAGTGCCCAAGCAGGTGGAACTGTTCCCAGCCCAGCTCGTCAGCCACTGACAGTACATCCGCAACGTTATCCCAGATGTAATATGGCATTGCATCCGGTCGATGCATGGAAAAACCATGCCCAGCCAGATCCAAAGCCACCAGGCGTACGGAATCCAGATACGGTTCCAACGCACGAAAACTGGCCGCGTTATCCAGCCAACCATGCAGTGCCAACACAGGCCGTCCGTCAGCAGGACCAACAGCACGGGCAGCCATCAACTGCCCGTTCACTTCAAAACGCAGCTCTTCTGCCACCATGGAAAGGTCTCTCAATTCAGGGCGTATGCGGATCAAGCCAACGCACCAGACGTGCCATGCCCGCCGCAGGCCAGTCCAGTTCCAATAACGCACCACTGCAAGGCGCCACCGACAGCGGCTGATCTTGCCCCTCGGTCAACCAGTGAATCAGCCGACCGCACAGGGGCTGATGCGTCAACAGCACCAAAGGTCGGTCGGTCGCAAACAACGGCTCAAGCCGTACCGCAACCGCCGCTACTGAAGCGGTCGGGATCAGCTCGAGGGCAGAAGAAATCTCATTTTCGGACGCCGTCAGCTCGGCCGCCGTACTCCGTGCCCGCACCCAGGGAGAACTTAGCAAACGAAAGTCTCCCAGCAGCGATTCCAGCCGTGATGCCATCATCTGTGCTTGCACGCGCCCCTGCGGCGTCAGCTCACGACAAGGGTCAAGATCCGCACCCGACACCGCCTCGGCATGCCGCAAAACAAGCAAACGCATTATGGCTCCTGGCGTGGCAACACGAACTCCACATCGCTGCTTTGGGCATTCAGCATCATGCCCCGCGCCACTTCCTTGACCGGTGCATTGTTGAACACCACCTCATACAAACCGGCAACGAGCGGCATGTATATTCCCAGACTTTCGGCCTTTTCCTTCACCAGCCGCAGGGTATTAACCCCCTCGGCCACTTCGCCCAAGGCTGCAACGGCCTCATCCAGCGTTTTACCCTCGCCCAAAGCATGGCCCACTCGATAATTTCGACTCAGAGGCGACATGCAGGTCACGATCAGATCACCGACGCCCGCCAATCCCAGAAAAGTCAGCGGATTGGCCCCCAGGCTAACGGCAAACCGGCTCATTTCCGCCAGACTGCGCGTCATCAGCATACTCTTGGTATTTTCTCCCATACCCAGAGCGGCACTAAGACCCGCTGCGATAGCGTAGATATTTTTCAGGGTACCACCCAGCTCGACCCCGTAAGTATCGGTACTGGCATAGACCCGGAAGCAGGAAGTGTGCAACAGCGCCTGAACCTGATCACGAAGTTCCGCATCACTGCTGGCAATCACGGTTGCCGTCAGTTGGTGCTGCATGATTTCTTTCGCCAGGTTAGGCCCACTGAGAACTCCCATACGAGCCTGCGGGCATTCCTGCGAAATAATCTGACTCATCAAGCAGAAAGTGCCCGATTCTATTCCCTTGGTTGTGCTGACCAGCAGTTGTTCTGGCGTCAACCATGCCGCTGCCTGTCGCAACACTTGGCGAAAAGCGCTGCTGGGAATCGCAATAAAGACGGCCTGAACCCCGTTCAGTGCCTGCTGCAAATCGGTGGTTGCAACCAGAGAAGGCGCAAGATCCCGCCCGGGAAGATAACGTTCATTGCGATGATGCCGGTTAATCTCGGCAACTGACACTTCGTTACGCATCCAAAGGCGGACTTCCAGGCCTTTTTCGGCCATAAGGTTCGCGATGACGGTACCGAAACTGCCGCCACCCAAAACGGCCACAGGGGGCTGGGATTGCATATATTCTCCCTAAGACTGAGCATGGAAGCCTCGCAGGCTTCCGTCAAGATGGATCGATCTTGTCCAGTAGACGCCCAATCCCGAAAAACAGAAATTTGACGACAACAAATGCCAGCACAGCCAGACCCAGAAACAACAGTAACTGCTTCAGGTCTTCCGTACGCTGGTAACCGGCCACGGCTACGGCAGCAAAAAAGGCGCTGGCGACAATGGCCAGCACCGTACTGATCCGCCGCAGATTGTGCTTATCGCTCATCTCTCTGCTCGGTTTTCGGTTCAGCTTGTTCAGCTTGTTCAGCTTGTTCAGCTTGTTCAGCTTGTTCAGCTTGTTCAGCTTGTTCAGCTTGTTCAGCTTGTTCAGCTTGTTCAGCTTGTTCAGCTTGTTCAGCCAAGTCTGCGCCGGCCGCTTCGACCACTGCAACATCCTTCACCGCATCAGCCTCAGCTGCAGATTCAACCTGCTTTTCGACGACAGCCTGTACCGGCTCATCAGGCTCAGCTGTCGCAACGGCAACAGGTGCATCATCGGATTGGGCAATCAGTACACTCACTGCCCCATCGTCCTGCGCATCATTACTGCCCTCAGGCAGTTCGGAAACGCTCTCGGTCACTACTGACTGCTCTGCGACGCCTTTCTGCTCGGGCTCAACGGCCGTCTCTGCGGTTTCAGCCTTGGCTTCCACAACGGCCAGCACCTCGTCAGAGGCTGCAACAGCCACCGCTTCGGTTACAGTCTCAACCGACTCGGATGCAGGGACGGCAGCCATGTCATTGCCAGCAGCTATTTCAGCCTCACCCAAAGGCTTCACCAACGCTGCCTCCGGGTGGATGCATTCCAGTTTCACCCCGGTTTCACGTTCGATTTCGGGAATCAGGAATGAATCATCTTCACAGGCAAAACAGATCGATGTACCGGTTTGACCCGCACGGCCTGTACGGCCGATACGGTGCACATAATCGTCGGCATCTTCCGGCAGCTGGTAGTTGATCACATGTGTAACGCCATCGATATGAATCCCGCGACCAGCCACGTCGGTGGCGACCAGGACTTCAATCTTGCCATTACGGAAATCCTCAAGCGTTTTCAGACGCTTGTTCTGAGGTATTTCGCCGGACATCAGCGCAGCCTTGATGCCATCCTTGCTCAGGCGTTCAGCCAGTGCCCGCGTTTCGTGACGGCGGTTGCCGAACACAATGGCACGCTCGATACCGTTGATGCGCAGATAATTACGCAACAGCTGGTACTTTTCACTGCTGGAAACCAGGAAAACCTTTTGCGCCACATTATCGGTGGTTTTGTGTTCGGACTCGATTTCGATGGTCACCGGGTCCAGGGTCCACTGTTCCGCCAGGCGCATTACCTCTTCGGTAAAGGTCGCGCTGTACAGCAGAGTCTGACGGTCGGCACCCTTGCGCGGAGTCTGGCGGATAATGGTGCGCACATCCGGGATAAATCCCATGCTGAGCATACGGTCCGCCTCATCCAGCACCAGCACCTCAACGTGATAGAGATCGACTTCCTTTGAACGCACGAAGTCGATCAGACGTCCCGGTGTCGCTACCAGAATGTCAACCGGCTTGGCAGCCAGCGCCTTGCGCTGTTTTTCATAGTCCATGCCACCCACCAGCGACACCACGGACAGGTCACTGTATTTACCCAAGCCTTCGGCATCAGCGGCAATTTGCAGGGCCAGCTCACGAGTCGGGGCAATGATCAGAGCACGCGGCTCCCCCTTCTTGCGCTCTTCGTCAGCAGTCAGCGGGTAATCGAGCAGGTCGGTCATGATCCCCATCAGAAAGGCTGCCGTCTTGCCGGTCCCCGTCTGCGCCTTACCAATCAGGTCACGCCCCTGCAGGGCATGCGGGATCGTCGCAGCCTGAATCGGCGTGCAGTATTCAAAACCCAGATCCGCAATCGCATGCATCAATACATCGGGCAAACCGAAATCGTGGAAACGGCGTTTGCCTTCAACGACCGGCACCTTGAACATCACTGGTGTCCAGCTGCCCTGCTGGCCACCTCCGTCACGCGGCTTGCGCGAGCGACGACGACGACGCGGGCGGTTGGAATTGGGCTTTTGTTCTGAGCCCTCTGCAGCTGTGGTCTGTTTGTCTTCAGTACTCAAGATCGGATCCATTCAGATTAACGGTTTATTTCGCGCCGAAACGGAGGCAAGGAGTCTAACAGTTGTCGGCCATAGCGTCGCGTTACAACACGACGATCCAGCAACACGACACGTCCCTGGTCCTGCTCTGTACGCAGCAATCGCCCGACGGCCTGTGTCAGGCGCATTGATGCCGCCGGGACAGTCCAATCCGTAAACGCATTGCCGCCACGGGACTCAATCCACTCCGCCATGGTAGCATCAACCGGGTCGTCCGGGACGCTGAACGGCAGTTTGGTGATAAACACATCGGTCAAATAACCGCCGGGCAAATCAACGCCTTCGGCAAAAGAAGCCAGGCCAAAAATAACACTGTGCTTACCTTCGTCAATACATTCGCGATGACGCTTCAAGGTTTCCTGTTTACTGTATTCTCCCTGCGCCAGAACACTATTCTTAATGGATTCATCCAGACGTTCAAGCACCGAACGCATTTGCCGCCACGAACTGAACAAAACCAGCCCGGCCTTGACCGTCGGCAGTTGCTTTTCAAGCAACATCAGCACTTCATCGGTGTGTGCATCCGGTTGCCCGGGGTCCGTTTTCATTGCCGGCACCTCCAGTACGCCGTGTCGTGCGTAGTCGAACGGACTGTCGAGACGAATCGCCTCGGTATCATCCGGCAACCCCAGCGAAGCAAACAGCTGATCAAAGCGCCCCAAAGCCGTCAGTGTAGCCGATGTTAATATGGCGGCATGACAAACCTGCCACAGATGCTCCGACAGTGTATCGGCAGCGGAAACCGGGGCGCTGCGCAATTCCAGATCCTCACCAGCGGGCGACTCCAGCCGATTGATCCAGCGTGCCGTTGGAGACTTGCCTTCCACGTCTTCACGCGCATAACTCTGTGCCAGCCAGGCGATATGTTGCACCCGCCCCCACAGGCTACCCAACTGCGGATACCAGCGCTCTGCTGCCGCCCGCGGAATATCAGCCAGACCGCCTTCCAGGGCCTCTTTAAGCACATCGACTATTTGCTCAAGGTGCTGCTGCGCTCGACTGGCCGCATGCGCCAGCATTGAGCAAGGCTCTATCAGAGGAGCCGGCAGCTTACCGCCGGGAAAACGATACCGATCCTTGGGTTGCTCCTGCATCATCGGCTTCAACAATACTTCCAGTTGCTCCAGTGACAGGCTGATATCATCAAACGGCTTGTGCAAACGCTCTACCGGCCCGCTCAACTGCGCTGCGGCACCGGTATCCTGCAACATCTGCGCCAGCTGCTTCAAAGCCGAACGCAGCATGCGCCGACTGCTGTCCAAACGCGTACCGAAAGCAAAATGACCGCTGGCCTTATTGGCCAAATGATGACCCTCATCAAAAATGTAGATGGTTTTTTCAGGTTCGGGCAGGATAGCACCACCGCCCAACGCCAGGTCGGCCAAAACCAGATCGTGATTCGCAACAATGACATCGGCCTCTTCCAGCCTGTCACGCGCACGATAAAAGGGGCAAGCCGTGAAGTTCAGGCAACGGCGATTGCTGCACTGCATATGATCACTGGTCAGGGGTTGCCAAATCTGATCATCGATTTCATCACTCAAACCATCCCGGTCTCCATCCCAACGCCCGGACGCATAATCATCCATCAGCATCTGATAGCGAGCCAGGGTTGCCGGCTCCAGCTGCTCCGCCACTTCATCTTCATACAGCGCCATTTGCCCCAGAACGCCCTGTTGCTCGAGTAGTCCCTCGACCTTATTCAGACACAGATAGCGCCCGCGCCCCTTGGCCAGACGATATTTCATCGACAGCCCGGCATGCTCTTCAACTTCAGGCAGATCCTTGTTGATCAGCTGCTCCTGCAAGGCCACGGTTGCCGTGGACAGAACCAGTCGGCACTCTTTGGCCTGTGCCAGCGGAATCGCGGCCAACAGGTAAGCGATCGTTTTACCGGTACCGGTGCCCGCCTCCACTACGCCAACCAGCGGATGCTCGGCACGGTTGATCTCGGCCGAATCCGCCTGCGCCAGAGTGCGCGCAACCGTCGCCACCATCTGCTTTTGTGCCGGGCGCGCCTTCAGCCCCCTGCTTTTGAGAAAGCGACTGTACGCTTCCTGTATTTCCCGTTTCTGCGCGTCACTCAGCACACCCGGCCCCCATTGCTTTTCGATGAGCGGATTTTAACAAGATACTGGATATTTAGACAGATAATGCTTGACCCTCACACCGCACTGTATAAAATCACAGTAAATCGATTGAGTACGGCCGCTATGAAACTGACAAAAAGACAAACCGAAGTATTGGAGTGCATCAAGCAGCATATCGACTCCACGGGCTATCCGCCCACACGTGCGGATATTGCGCGCGAACTGGGCTTTCGTTCCGCCAACGCCGCCGAAGAGCACCTGAAGGCATTGGCACGAAAAGGCGCCATTGAGCTGACCAAAGGGACCTCCCGCGGCATTCGCCTGCCCGAGAGCGAACAGGCTGCCGCCGAGGGACTTCCAATTATTGGCCAGGTCGCCGCCGGCGAGCCCATTCTGGCGCAAGAACATGTCGAAGATCAGTGTACGATCTCAGCCGATTTTTTCCGCCCTCGCGCAGACTACTTGCTAAGGGTCAAGGGAATGAGCATGAAAAACATCGGTATTCTGGATGGCGACCTGTTAGCCGTTCACCAGACACCCGATGCCAGGGATGGACAGATTGTTGTTGCCAGGATCGGCGACGATGTAACGGTCAAACGCTTCAAGCGAGACGGCCAGAAAGTATTTCTGATTGCCGAAAATGAAGACTTTACCCCAATCGAAGTCGACCTGTCCGAGCAAGAACTGATTATCGAAGGTTTAGGGGTCGGCGTTATTCGACAAGGTCATTAACGAGGTGAGCCATGCCTGCCATCCACTATGCTCCAGTAAACCGTACACGCGCCACTTGTCATCACACGAGCCGCGACGGCAGTCATGGCGACTCCAGCCGGGTAACCGAAATATTGCTGCATAACAACCGGGTATCACTGCACCCGGTGCTGCTGCCCATGATCACTCAGCTCAGCCGTCACAACCGCTGGCTGACCCTGATCAACCCGCCCGCCGATCTTAACCGCGAGTTGTTGTTGCAGGCCGGAGCCATAACCGGACACATACAGTCTCTGCACAGTCGCGATCATCGGCACGAGCCGCTCAAGCTATGTCAGCAGGCACTCTCTGCCGGCACTTCGCATACAGTCATTGCCTGGTGCGAGCCAAACCGTTACAGACCTTTGCACCTGCTGGATCTTGCTGCCAATCAGGGGGACGCCCAAGCCATTCTGGTCCGTCACTGACCGGGCTACCACTCCTGCATATTGGCACGCAGGCGCTCCAGCAGCTCCCGGAACGCCTGCAGCCAATGATTGTATTCTTTCAGCACTTCGGCATCTTCTGCATGATCCGGATTGACCTGCAACACATGGATTTCCGATACGCTGCTGCCGGCGGCAGTCACTTTCACTGACCCTCCTGCCACCTCCCAGCAGGAGCGGTAGGCCTGCAGCATTTTATGCAACCAGCTGTTCCGGTCCGACTCCAACTGCTCCAGCTCCCGAACTTCCGGGGACTCCTGGCCCGTTGCTTCCATCTGTTCCAGCAAGTCCGCATGACAGTGGATTCCGGTCGGAGTCAGATTGTAATTCTCGGCAATTTCGCGCAGCAGTGCCGCATAGCCACTGGCCAGGAAAAACAGTACGGACTCATGATAGGACTCAATCCGCGGATTCTGACTCCACTGAGGCGCTTCCTGTGCCTGCACCAGCGCCTTGATATGCAAGCGGGCGAAATTCAGCTTTTGATTGGTACGTACCGCATAGATTTCACTCATCGTTCCGACTCTCGTCTAGTCCCTGTGTTGCGGGCAGGTCAGCGCTTGCCGCCCTGCTCCTCCTGCCAACGACCATCACGGTAGAAGGCTTTCCACCCGGTAGCCTTGCCCTCGACTTCGCTCATCACATACTGCTCCTTGCTCTTGCGACTGAAGCGAATAACGGCAGGGTTACCCTCCGGGTCCTGCTGGGGCGCCTCCATCAAGTAGGCATATTTGGGATCGATTTCATCCTTGTGAGGCACCAGTTCCCGCACCAACGGCGCTCGCGTTTCACGCATTTTGGGGAACTTGCTGGCCGCCAGGAAAAGACCACTGGCACCGTCACGCAGAACATAGGTGTCATCCACTTTCTGACACTGCAGCTCCGGCATCGGCACCGGGTCCATTTTGGGTGGCGCCGGCTCGCCGCTTTTCAGCAGCTTACGCGTATTCTTGCACTCACTGTTGGTGCAGCCGAAGAACTTGCCAAAACGGCCCGTTTTCAATTGCATGTCGGCGCCACACTTGTCACATTCGATACTCGGGCCGTCGTATCCCTTGATACGATAGCTGCCGACTTCGACTTCAAACCCGCTGCAATCCGGGTTGTTGCCACACACATGCAACTTGCGCTTTTCATCAATCAGATAAGAATCCATCGCCGCATCACACAGCTTGCAACGATGTTTGTTACGCAGAATTCGGGACTCTTCCTCTTCATCTCCATCCACACTGACCACCTCGTCTCCGGGGATCAGGTTGATTGTGGATTTGCAGCGCTCTTTTGGCGGCAGGTTGTAACCTGAGCAGCCCAAAAAAACACCGGTGCTGGCAGTGCGAATCATCATCGGACGACCACACTCCGGACAGGGAATATCGGTTTGTGTTGGGGTGTTGGGCCGCATGCCGTGCTCACCACCCTGAGCTTCACCCAGTTTGTCGGTAAAGCCACGGTAAAAATCGTTCAGCAGGTTTTTCCAGTCGATATCACCCTGAGCCACCTCATCCAGCTTCTGCTCCATACGGGCCGTAAAACTGTAATCCATCAGATCGGAGAAGTTTTCGTTCAGGCGTTCAGTGACGATATCACCCATTTTGCACGCATAGAAACGACGCCCCTGCACCTCAACATAACCGCGATCCTGAATCGTGGAGATAATGGAGGCATAGGTTGACGGGCGCCCGATGCCCCGTTTTTCAAGCTCTTTGACCAGACTGGCTTCACTGTAGCGTGGCGCCGGCTTGGTAAAGTGCTGCCGGGGCTCGAGCTCCACCAGCGTCAGGGCTTCGCCCTGCTGAATATCGGGCAGAATGATATCTTCATCGCTGCGACCTTTCGGTGGCAAGACACGGGTGTAACCGTCAAAGCGCAGGATACGTCCCTTGGTTGTCAGCTCATATTCGCCACAGCCCACATGAATACGAGTACTGGTATAACGGGCCGGTGTCATCTGACACGCCATGAACTGACGGCGAATCAGATCGTACAGCCGCTGAGCGTCCGGCTCCATACCCTTCAACTGCTCAACCGTCAGCGCCACGTCGGAGGGACGGATCGCCTCGTGCGCTTCCTGGGCACCTTCCTTGCTGCTATAGCTGACCGGCTGTTCCGGCAGATAATCGCCGCCATAATGCTCCTGAATAAAATCACGGCAGGCAGCCACCGCTTCAGCACTCAGGTTGGTCGAGTCGGTTCGCATATACGTGATGTAACCGGCCTCATAGAGGCGTTGCGCCAGCATCATGGTTTTCTTGACACCAAAGCTGAGACGCGTGCTGGCGGCCTGCTGAAGAGTCGAGGTAATAAAGGGCGCCGACGGCTTGCTGCTGGTCGGACGATCCTCGCGCTTTTCAACCACCAGACTGCCGGTACGCAAGCTCGCCAAGTGCGCCTCGGTTTCATCGGCACTCAGCGGACGAAATGCCTTGCCCTGGTATTTACTGACCTGCAAGCGCAGTGCGGCCGCGGTGGCGGCCTGTGTATCGGCGTGCACTTCCCAGAACTCTTCCGGGATGAAGGCACGAATTTCGCGCTCACGCTCCACGATCAGCCGCACGGCGACCGACTGTACACGGCCGGCCGACAAGCCTCGGGCAATTTTTTCCCACAACAGCGGCGACAGCATATAGCCCACGATGCGATCCAGGAAGCGTCGTGCCTGCTGCGCGTTAACCCGGTTCAGGTCCAGATCACCCGGCTCTTCGAACGCCTGCTGAATCGCCTTTTTGGTGATTTCGTTGAACACTACTCGGCGATAGCGTTGATCATCACCACCGATGGCCTCGCGCAGATGCCAGGCAATCGCTTCACCCTCTCTGTCCAAGTCCGTTGCGAGATAGATTTCATCAGCGTTCTTGGCCAGCTTGCGCAACTCTTCGACAACCTTTTCCTTGCCCGGAAGAATTTCGTAGTGAGCATCCCAATCATGATCAGGATCAACCCCCATCCGCGCAATCAACTGCTGATGAGACTTCTTTTTTTTGTATTCCGCTTTTTCATCAGGTGACATCTTGCGCGTCAATGCTGCCTGGCGCGCACGCTCTTTGGGATCACTCTTGCTGGCACTGCCACTGGTCGGCAAGTCGCGAATGTGACCGACACTGGACTTGACCACGTACTGGCTGCCCAGATACTTATTGATCGTTTTGGCCTTTGCCGGTGACTCGACAATGACAAGGGTTTTTCCCATGAATACAGATCCTTTTTACGACGGGCAACTCAGAAACTGCGAGCATATATAAGGTGTGGTGCTCTCAGCGTCAAGCGAACTGTTAGCATCCGATCATCCGACAAGCAGGCTATCGCTTACATTGCACAGGCTATCTGATGTAAATTAGCTCTTTTTCAGAGTGCCAAACACTATGCTTGGAGACAACCTGTATCTTGTAATCTTACTGGCTGGCGTCGGCATTCTGGCGCTGGTGGTGAATTACATTCTGACCACACGCGAACAACAGTCCGAGGCGCGTCGCGAGCGCCTGAACTGGCTCCAGACGCAAGCTGAGCACACACTGAGCGCACTGGCCATCTTGAAAGAAACCGGTTGCCGACAAGATATCGTGGACAAGCTCAATCAACACGCCATGGCACTGATTGAAGAGATCAGCCTGCTGGCTCCTGACTCAGAGCTGATGACGCAGGTTGGCGATCTCAAGGAAACCAGCGACCGTTCCCGCCCCGATCGAACACGCTTTAACAGCGACCGTGCCGTCAAGCGTGCGCAAATTTACATCAATTTCGCCGAAAAACTCATTATCCAGATGGCCAAGGCCGGTAAAATGACCGGCCAACTGGCCCGCACCTACCAGCAGGAGTTGTATTGGCTGAACGTTTCACTGGTAGCCGACGCTCATCAACACCAAGCCACCCGCCTGATGGACATGGGCGACAAGCACACCGCACTGAGCCACCTGAAGCATGCCAAGGCGGTCCTGGTCAGGGCTGGTGTTCCGCAGCGACAAAAACAACCCAAACTGGACGAGCTGCAGGTCAGCATTGACCGTATCCAGCCGAAGCGAGACTGGGGGGCCGGAGCCTTGGCTGATTCACTGGATGACTACTTGAACGATTCTCCATGACCCCTTAAATCTTGGCATCCAGCAATGGCTGCACCAGCGCCTGAAGCTGATCCAGGCGTTCGATTTCACCACGCTCGTACCAGTACAGGGTCAGGTTGAGAGGGTTTGACTCGACCCCAACGACATCATCAGGCAAAGCATTCAACAACTCGACCAGCCGCGACAGCACCGGTTCCGGCAAAGTGCCACCGCCCTTGAGCCAACTCCACCCCTGCGGCAGCACCTCGTTGTGGAGACCGATCGTTTCCACTCGGTGCACTTCCCACTCTACCCAGGCATTGCGTTCCCGACTTTCCAGGTTGGTACGTACAAAGCGATACGCCGGCACACTGACACGCTCGGCTTCCAGCTCGCCCCTGGCCCGTGGCAAGTCCACATGCGCCAACTGCACCTGAATACCCAATGCACGGGCCCGCATTCGCACCTTGGCCTGATACCGCTGACGTGGGCTGGGCCTGACCCAAAGCACCGAACCCAGCAACGAAATAAATATGAGGGCAACAATCAGCCACTTCATCTTCTGCAGATCCTCCGTATGGCCGCTGACAGGGCCGCCGTAAAAGTGCCCTGTATGATAACGATCAACCCGCAGTGACAACAGCATTACAAGGCACATGCCGGCTCAGGAAGACCGTGTTTTTATTGATATCGGTAGGGGACGCTTGCCAAGGTTGATGCTATTCTGCTGTCAGAACCATCTAAGTCGCACGGTTGCAAGCAGCAACCTAAAGGAAGGATTACGCGCATGAGCATTTACACCCGCATCCTGCTGGCCCTTGACCTGTCCGAAGAGTCCGAACAGCTGGCTGTCAAAACAGCCCAGATGGCCAAGGCATTCAATGCCGAGTTGAATCTGATCCATGTCGTCGAGCCGCTCAGCTTCGCCTACGGCGGGGATGTTCCCATGGATTTGACTACCATTCAGGAACAACTGGATGATCATGCTCGCACCAAGCTGGATCAGTACGCCGAGAAGATCGGTTACCCGGTACAGAAAAAAATCATCGTGACCGGTCACACTGAAACCGAAATCCACCGCGCCGCCGAAGAACTCGGCAGCGATCTGGTGATTTTGGGCAGCCACGGCCGCCACGGTCTGGCCCTGCTGCTGGGCTCCACTGCCAATGGAGTCCTGCACGGCGCCAAGTGTGACGTACTGGCCATCCGGGTGAAAGAGGAGGATTAACCCCCCTCCTGCAGCGCCTCCAACTCAACCCAGCGCTCCATCAGCGTTTCCAGCAGCAGCTCTTGCTGCTGGAGCTGAGCCAGGGTATCGGCAACCTGCTCGTGGTCACCGGTGTAGAAATCCGGTGTGGCCACCACCTCCTGCAAGGCTGCCAACGCCTGTTCAGCTTCTTCCAGCCGTGCCGGCAACTGATCCAGTTCACGCTGCAGTTTGTAGCTGAGTTTTTTACTCTGCTTCTTGACCGGTCGACTCTGCGTAGCCGGCTTGTCAGCAGGTTTTGCCGCTTCAACCTTTGGCGTCGGCCGCTGGCGTAACCAGTCCTGATAGCCGCCAACATATTCCCGCACCTGCCCATCACCTTCAAACACCACCGAACTGGTGACGACATTATCGAGAAAGCGTCGGTCATGACTCACCAGAAGAATGGTGCCATCAAAGCCCAGCAGGATCTCTTCCAACAGCTCCAGCGTCTCAATATCCAGGTCGTTGGTCGGCTCATCGAGCACCAGCACGTTGGCAGGCTGACTGAACAGCCGCGCCAGCAGCAGTCGGTTGCACTCGCCGCCTGACAATGCCTTGACCGGCGTACGCGCCCGCTCCGGGCTGAACAGGAAGTCCTGCAGGTAGCCAATGATATGCTTGCTCTGGCCGTTGATTTCAACGCTTTCACGACCACCCGAGACGTTATCGATCACGCTTTTTTCGGGATCGAGCTGCCCCCTCAACTGATCGAAGTAGGCCACTTCCAACTTGGTCCCAAGGCGTACTTTGCCGGACTCCGGCTGCAAATGACCCAACAGAATTTTCAGCAGGGTACTCTTGCCGCTGCCGTTTGCACCAATCAGACCAATGCGATCCCCGCGCTGCACCTTCAGCGAGAAGTGCTGCAATAGCGGCTTGTTCTCGTAGGACATGGAAACATCCTCAAGCTCGGCCACCAGCTTGCCGGATTTCTGTGCCTCTTCTAGGCCGAAACTGGCGCCGGACTGACGCTCACGTCGCTGAGAACGGTCCCGGCGCATCTGCTCCAGCGCCCTGACTCGCCCTTCGTTACGCGTCCTGCGCGCCTTGATGCCTTGGCGAATCCAGCGCTCTTCCTGTGCCAGCTTTTTATCGAACTCGGCATTCTGGCGCTCTTCCTCTTCCAACAACTGCTGCTTGAGTTCCAGGTAACGATCATAACTGCCCGGGAAGCTGGTCAGATTACCCCGATCCAGCTCCACAATCCGGGTGGCCAGCTTCTCCACCAACGCACGGTCATGCGATACAAACAGAATCGCGCCACGAAAATCCAGCATCATCTGCTCCAGCCACTCGATGGTCTCAATATCGAGGTGGTTGGTCGGCTCGTCCAGCAACAGCAGGTCAGGTTTTTGTACCAGCGCCGCTCCCAGGGCGGCACGGCGGCGCCAGCCACCGGAAAGTTCGGACATGCGAGTGTCCGCGTCCAGTCCCAAACGATCCAGCACGGTCTGGACCTGCTGTTCAAGATGCCAGCCATCCTGCGCTTCCAACTGATGCTGAAGATGCTCCATCTTTTGCAAGGATGCCGCGTCAGTCTGGTGCGACAGCGCCTCAAATGCCTCACGCAATTGCACGACATCAGCCAGACCTTCGGCAACCACATCATAAACCCGACGCTCATCGGCTGCCGGCAGCATCTGCGGCAGCTGGGCAACACGAATAGCCGGATCCTGCCACACACTGCCCTGATCAACATGAATGTCACGTGATACCAGCTTCATCAAGGTCGACTTACCGGCTCCATTAAGCCCGACCAGCGCGACCCGCTCCCCCGGATCAATCTGGAAATCAACCTTGTCCAGCAGTGGCGCGGCACTGAAACTGACTGAAACGCCTTCAAACTTCACCAACGGCATAGAAACTGCATCCTGTCCTGTAAAAACCAGGCTCTAGTGTACCTGAAATCCGGTTCGACATTTAAAAGCCGCACTTCAAGGTGATTTTTTTCGTCCAGTCGATATACACTGCAGGCTATCGCTCCCCAGGAACACCAGAGAGGACCTCATGTCTATACCGCGCCGCACGCTTCTCATCGGAGCCCTGATCGCCACTCAGGCATCAGCCGCATCCACTGTGGATCAGGACGACCTGCGCCAGGCCTTTATCGAACATTATGCAACAGCCGTGGCCGAACCCAACGCGGTGAGCAGCGCCATTCACCAGACACTGTCAACCTACCCTCTGTACCCGTATCTGGAATATCAGGTACTCAGGTCCTCGTTGAGCAGCCAATCGGAAGCGCGCGTCAATGACTTTCTCGAACGCAATGCCGACACGCCTCTATACGGACGTTTGCTGTTTGCCTGGGCACGCCAGACAGGTGCCAAGGGAGAATGGGACAGCTTTGACCGGGCCTGGCAGAAGATCCAGCGCCCCAGTACTGATCTGAAGTGTCTGAACGGACGGCATCAGCTGGAGCAAGGCAACCTGTCCGTCGCCTGGGAACAGGCCCGCACACTCTGGACCGTGGGTCACTCACAGCCCGACAGCTGCGATCCTCTATTCAACACCTGGCTCGAATCGGACAATTTCAGCACTTCTGATGCACTGAAACGCTACCAGGCTGCGCTGATCAAGGGACGAGAAGGACTGGCAACCTATATCAAGCGCTTTATTAGGGACCAGGCAACCCTGGCCGAAGCCGAGCGCGCACTGGCGCTATATCAGACGCCCCGCCTGTTGCTGGACGAACCGGCGCGGCTGAAAGACGACATGCCCGGTGCACAGGCACTGCTGGAGATGAGTGTACGCCGTCTGGCCCGCCAGGATTTGACCGCCGCCATTCAGCTCTGGGTACGCGATCGGGATCGTCTCGGTCTGAGCACAGAGAACCAGGCGGAGCTCACCCGCTACCTGGGCGTCTGGTATTCCAAACGTTTCCCGAATGCACAGGGCCGCGCCTTGCTGGCACAGCTTGACCCTCAATACCAGAGTGCCGATCTGGTGGGCTGGCGCGCCCGGCTCGCCTTGAGCGACCGCAACTGGTCAGAAGCGCGACAGCTGATCGAGCGCCTGCCTGCCGAAGAACAACAGTCCGACCGCTGGCGTTACTGGACGGCCATTTCCCAACAGGGGCAGGGCGATTCGGCGCGAGAAACCTTGCAGGCACTTGCCGCTGAGCGCAGCTTCTACGGGTTCATGGCAGCCCAGATTCTGGGGGTCGACTACGCGTTGAACAACCGACCGGCCAGCCTGGATATGACGCGTCTGGAAACCCTGGCAGCGACTCCTGCCTTTGCCCGCATGCGCGAACTGCTGGCACTGGAACGCTACTCTGATGCTCGATCCGAATGGAATCTGGCCATTGCCGACATGAGCGAAACAGATATCCACCATGCCGCACATCTGGTCAGCAGCTGGGGTTGGCATCATCAGGGGATACGTGGCGCCATCAGCAGTGAACAGTGGAACGACATGCAACTGCGCTTCCCCAACCCCTATCCGGAACTGTACAGCCGCCATGCCGGGACCCGTGACATTGACCCCATCTGGGCACTTGCCGTCACCCGCCAGGAAAGCGCCTTTTGGATGGGTGCCAAGTCGCGCGTGGGCGCTCGCGGCCTGATGCAGCTGATGCCTGCCACAGCACGTGCCACGGCACGCCGCAACGGCATCAGCCTGTCCACACTGGACGACTTGGGCAAACCCGATCTCAATATTCAGCTGGGCACTGCCTACCTGGGCGAAATGTTCCAGCAGTTCAACGGCAACCAGGCACATGCCACAGCAGCCTACAATGCAGGCCCGCACCGCGTCAGCCGCTGGCTGGATGCGCGCGGCGAACTTCCTTTGGACATATGGATCGAAACCATTCCCTTCGATGAAACCCGAAGCTATGTCCAGAACGTTCTGTCATTCAAGGTGATCTATGCGCGTATGGCCAACACCCCTGTCGCACTCTTCAGTGACCGGGAATTCGCCACCCTGGCACTGAATCAGCAGAATTGACCTAAGGGCGCTGCGGCAGACTCTGGAGAAACTGCCGCAGCTGCTCCGCATCAAACGGCCACCCCAGCTCACGTTCGCCCCCTCGCTCAACCAATACGGGAATACGCACGGCGTACTCTTCCATCAGCTTGGGGTCATATACAATATCAACCAGGTCCACTTCGGCCTGTCCCGGTAATAACACCTGCTGCAACACCACGATAGCGTCTTCACACAGATGACAGCCTTCCGTTGTCATTAAATCCAGGTACAGCACATCACACCCTCTTCTGCAGTATCATTCGATGCTTGAATCGCCACTCGACTCACGGCACTAACGCTAAATACCTCACACCATACAAAAAGTGCAACATACGATAGTTAGGGTTGCCTATTCGAGACTCTTGAGTATTGTAATAGATGAAAGGACTTGCCACTCATACTGGTTGCACGTCTTTTCAGGTGGCTATCCCGCTACAAGCCCAACAGGTAGTGACGGGCCATCAGCCCGTAGCGACCGGCAGCCGTGTATTGGCCGGTACTGATGTCCCAAACAGCAGATTGGAAGCAGGCATTTATGACGGATAAAAACGGCAACTTCACCACAGACCCCCAGGAATTCATCGACTACGTCAACCGCGAGACCAGCAAAGTGCTGGAAATGTTCTCCGCCACCGGGGGCGACGACATCCTGCGCCAGTTCACGCAATCATGGACCGAGTTGGCCACGCGCTCTCTGGAAGATCCAACGGTATGGGTTCGTGCCATTGCAGACTATCAACAGGCCCAGTTCAACCTGTGGCGTAACCTGCTCAGCGGCAACACCAGTGACAACCCGATTGCCGAACCCACACCGGGCGATCGCCGCTTCAAAGCCGAGGAGTGGTCCAAAAACCCGGTCTTCGACTATATCAAGCAGTCCTACCTGCTGACATCCCACATGCTGATGGACATGGCCCAACACGCCAACTTGTCCACTCAGGAGCAGCAAAAACTGGAGTTCTACACGCAACAGTATGTCGACGCCCTGTCACCGTCCAACTTTGCCCTGACTAACCCCGAAGTACTGCAGCAGGCTCTGGAGACCAAAGGTGCCAGCCTGGTCGACGGTCTCAAGAACCTGCTGAGCGATATCGATAAGGGCCGCATCTCCATGACCGACGAAGATGCGTTCGAGCTGGGCACAAACCTGGCGACAACCGAAGGTGCCGTTGTTTTCCAGAACGACATTTTTCAACTGATTCACTATAAGCCGCTGACCGAACAGGTCCATGAACGCCCGACACTGATTGTGCCGCCCAGTATCAACAAGTACTACATTCTGGACCTGCAGCCCGACAATTCCTTCGTCCGCTATTGCCTGGAACAGGGACAGGATGTCTATCTGGTGTCCTGGATCAATCCATCACCGGAGCAGCGCAGCCTCAGCTGGGACGATTACGTGGGCGACGGCGTTCTGAAAGCCATCGATGTCACCAAGGCCATCAGCAAACAGAGCAAGCTGAATCTGGTTTCCTGGTGTGTGGGGGGCACTCTGACCGCATCCGCACTGGCCGTGCTGGCCAACCGCAAGGACACTTCGATTGGCAGCTGCACCTTCCTGACCACTCTGATCGATTTCAGTGATCCCGGCGATCTCAGCGTTTATATCGACCAGTACCAGGTCAAGCATCTGGAAAGCAAGGTAAACAATGAAGGTATTCTGCATGGCCGTGAGCTGGCCACCTCTTTCAACATGCTGCGTTCCAATGACCTGATCTGGTCCTATGTGGTCAACAACTATCTCAAGGGCCAAACACCTCCCCCATTCGATATTCTGTACTGGAACAGCGACCCGACCAACCTCCCGGCCGATATGTATACCTATTACATCAACCGCATGTACCTGGAAAACAAGCTGGTAGAGCCGGATGCCCTGACCATCTGCGGCGAGACCATCGACCTGCGGCGCGTAAAAACACCCTGCTACTTCCTGTCGACTATGGAAGACCATATCGCTCCCTGGAAAGGCACCTTCAGGGCGCTCGACCTGTTCAGCGGTACGGTGGAGTTTGTCCTCGGCGCCAGCGGACATGTAGCGGGCGTCATCAATCCCGCCAAGAAGAATCGTCGCAACTACTGGATCAAGGGCGAATTGGGCAAAGGACCCGAAGCCTGGCTGGAATCGGCCGAACGTCAGGAAGGCTCCTGGTGGAACCACTGGAGCGAATGGCTGCGCCGCCGCGCCGGCAAGAAGGTGACAGCACCGACCGAATATGGCACTGCGGATTATCCCGTTATCGAAGCGGCCCCCGGCAGCTACGTACGCAACCGACTGGATTGACCCGGCACCGACCCGCTACACAAACGGGGCTTTACGCCCCGTTTTCAGTATTGTTTGTGTCAAAGCAGTAGCACGTCAAAGACCGCCCATCAACATGTACTTGCACTCAAGATATTCATCCAGTCCCTGACGCGCCCCTTCGCGCCCAAGACCCGAGGCCTTCACACCGCCAAAGGGTGCCAATTCTGTCGAAATCACCCCTTCATTAATGCCGACCATGCCATATTCCAGCCCCTCGGCAACACGCCAGCACCGGGCCAGATCACGGCTGTAGAAGTAGGCTGCCAACCCGTATTCAGTCGCGTTTGCCATGGCAATTGCCTCGGCTTCATCCTTGAACCTGAACACCGGTGCCAAGGGGCCAAAGGTTTCTTCACGTGCTACACACATCTGTGTCGTCACGTTTTTCAATACCGTCGGCTCAAACCAGGTACGCCCACGATCATGAGGCTTGCCGCCACACACCACTTCAGCCCCCAAGGCAACAGCATCATCAATATGCGCCTGAATCTTGTCGACCGCAGCCTGATTGATCAATGGACCCTGCTGCACATCCGCCTCGATACCGGCCCCCACCTTCAGCCGGGATGTCCGTTCCGCAAGACCTGCCACAAAACGATCATAGATGCCGTCCTGGACCAGAAAACGGTTGGTGCAAACACAGGTCTGGCCTGTATTACGGTACTTGGAGGCCATGGCGCCATCAAGTGCTCGCTCCAGGTCCGCATCATCAAACACGATAAAGGGCGCATTCCCGCCCAGCTCGAGCGAAACCCGCTTAACCGTCTCGGCACATTGCGCCATCAGCAACTTACCCACTCCGGTAGACCCGGTAAAAGACAGCTTTCGCACCTTGTCACTGCCCGTCAGGACTGCGCCCAGCGCCTGAGGGTTGCCGGTAATGATATTGAATACTCCGGCCGGAACGCCGGCACGCTCGGCCAGTTCCGCCAGCGCCAAGGCCGAAAGAGGTGTATCCTCTGCCGGCTTGCAAACAAACACACACCCTGCCGCCAGTGCCGGGGCCGCCTTGCGCGTAATCATGGCGGCCGGAAAGTTCCAGGGCGTAATAGCGGCTACCACGCCGACCGGCTCACGGCTGACCAGAATACGGGCATCAGTTTTATGACTGGGGATCAAATCACCGTAGGCTCGCTTTCCTTCTTCCGCAAACCATTCGACAAAACTGGCAGCATACAAGACTTCGCCCCTGGCTTCCGCCAGCGGCTTGCCCTGCTCCAGCGTCATCAGCAGGGCCAGATCGTCCGCATGCTCAAGCATCAGCTCATACCAGCGCCTCAGAATGGCGGCCCGTTCCTTCGCAGTCGTTTTACGCCAGACCTGGAACGCATCTTCTGCCGCAGCAACCGAACGCTCCGCATCCGCCTCGTCCATCCAGGGCACGCGTGCAATTTCTTCCCCCGTCGCCGGGTTGTATACGGCAAAGGTTTCACCGCTTCCGGCATCTATCCAACGGCCGTCCACATAGGCTTGCTGACGCAGCAGCCGGTTATCATTGAGCTTCATAACTGATTACCTCCGACAAAATCCATAACACCTTAACCGTCTCGGGATTGCACTCCCTGCTGCTCGCGCTTATGCTTGGCGCGTTCAAGGAGCGAATGACCATCATAGCCGATACAGCCAACTGTACAGAGCCACTTTCTCTCCATCCGTTTCACTTTGCAGAGTACAACATCTCACCGTGTTCAAGTTGAGTCAGAAACGCAACGCAGAAGTCCGTTACTTGTTACGCCTGGGCTGGCCAATTATGGTCGCGCAACTGGCCCAGAACGCCATGGGCTTTGTCGATACCCTGATGGCGGCCCGTGCCGGCACCGAAGATCTGGCTGCGATTGCGCTGGGCAGCAGTCTCTGGTTACCGGTTTTCCTGGCCCTGGCCGGGATTCTTATGGCAACCACTCCACTGGTCGCCCACCTGGTGGGCGCTGGCCGGGATTCGGAAACCCGCCTGCCACTGCAGCAGGCGTTCTGGGTCGCGGCAGGTCTCGGGCTGCTCGGGGTGATTATCCTGCGCAATGCCAACCCGGTACTGGACCTGCTACAGCTGGCGCCGGGACTGCAACACAAAACCCAGGACTATCTTGATGCGATCAGCTGGGGATTCCCCGCCTTTCTCTTCTATCAGGTCATGCGCAGCTATTGCGAGGGCTTTGGCAAGACTCACCCTGTTATGCGCATCGCCGTACTGGGCGTCCTGTGCAACATCCCGCTCAATTACGTGCTGATTTTCGGCAAACTCGGTCTGCCCGAGCTGGGCGGAGTGGGCTGCGGCTATGCGACAGCCGTCGTCATGTGGATCATGCTGAGCACCGCCGTGTTCTATCTGCTCAAAAGCCAGCATTTCAAGCCCCTGCGTCTGTTTAATGACTGGCAACCACCCCGCCCCGAACAGCTGCTGCAGTTGCTCAAACTGGGTGTTCCAATCGGCTTTTCCCTGCTGATAGAGGCCAGTATGTTCTGTGTACTGGCCCTGATGCTGGCCCCCTATGGCGAAACCGTTATTGCAGCCAACCAGATTACAATCAGCTACACCGGTATGATCTTCATGATACCCCTGAGTATCGCCATGGCCCTGACCATCCGCGTCGGCCAGTTGGTTGGCCGGGGGGAGCCTGTCGAGGCCCGCCATGCAGCTCAGACCGGCATCTTGATCACCCTGTTCGTCGCACTGTTCAGCTGCAGCTTATCCCTGTTGTTGGCACGTCAGATTACCGGACTCTACACCTCGTCAGAAGAGATTCTGACCCTGGCCACAACCTTGATCAGTATTGCAGCCGTTTTCCAGTTTTCCGACGCCCTTCAAGTCAGTGCAGCCGGTGCTCTGCGTGGCTACAAGGACACCAGCATTCCGCTGGTAATGGTCTTCATCGCCTATTGGCTGGTAGGCCTGCCAGTCGGTTATATTCTGGGCTTTACCGACTGGCTGCGCCCGCCGCTAATCGCCGCCGGGCTCTGGTATGGCCTATTGATCGGTCTGAGTGTCGGGGCTGTCCTGCTCTCCAACCGCCTGGCCCGCATTTCACGCCAGGCGATCAACGCCACACCCATCGTTCGGCCCGCTCAATCACTGTAACTCAACCGGCCTCCAGTCCGTCTATACTGTTAGCAACCATAATTGCTGACTTACACCCCAGACGTTACTGCCAGGCCGGTAACACACCCGCCTGCCTTTCAATCCGAACATGAGGCTGCAGCCAGCCGCGCCATGTCGCAGGAGCGTGCCATGTCACTGTCACATCAGCTGGTCGCGGCCATGCTGGCCGTACTGCTGAGCTTTACCCTCGGAACAGTATCCATCCTGTCGTACAATTCCCGCGCTCTGCTGATAACTCAGCTGGACGCTCAAGCGAAAAACAGCGCTGCCCACTTGGGACCTTACCTTGCTCCTCATATCCGGCAGCACGACCCGAGCGCAATTGCACAGGCCGTTGATACTCTTTTTGACAGCGGCCTTTATCAAAGCATCAGCGTATACGACCCACTGGGTCATGCGCTATACCGCACCAGCCGTCCGGCCGAGAGCGTCATTGATGCACCCGACTGGTTCATCCGCCTGCTGCCTCTCACCACCACCGAGCAATCACACCCACTGACCTATCAACAGCAGCCTGTCGGCAGCATTCGTATTCTGAGCAGTACCAACTATGCTTATGCGTCCATCTGGCAGACAATACGCCACACCTTGGTGCTGTTTGCCTGCTTGACCGGCCTAACGGCATTGGTCATATTCGGCCTTATACGACGCCTGCTCCACCCCTTGGCAACCATTGAACACCAGGCGACCGCCCTCGCCCGGCGCGAATACGTCGAACAGCAATCACTGCCTCGTACCCCCGAACTGCGCCGAGTCGCTGCCGCCATGAACATGATGGTTCAACGTGTTCGAAAAATGTTCGATGAACAGAACCGCAATATGGAGTCCCTGCGCAGCACCGCTTATCAGGACAACCTCACCGGCCTGAACAACCGACGCGCCACCCTGATCCAACTGACGGAGCATCTGGAACATCATCAGGACTTCGGCCCCGCATCCCTTCTTCTCATTCATCTGAACAACCTGCAACGATTGAATCAGCTGCTGGGCGAAGACGCCACCAACCACTTGATTCGACACTGTGCAACGGCTGTGAAGACCCTGGGCGAAAGCCTTGGGCCTCATATAGTCGGACGGACGGGAGGAGCGGATCTGATATTGCTGACACGCAAGCTTGCGCTGGAAGAGTGGCATAAACGACTGGATCCCATACTGCACGCCGTTCACAACCAGCTGCAGCAGTATTCACTGGAAGGCGGATCGGAACAGTGGCTCAGTATCGGCATTACATCCGCCGATGGCCCCGCCACATCAACTCAATTACTGACCGAGGCCCGCCTGGCACAGCAGGAAGCGGAACAACGCAGCGACTGCAACATTCTACTGTACCAGCCGCATCAGCAGGGTTGGCCGACCCAATGGCGGCAACACGTTGCCGATGCCGTTCAAAATGAGCAGATTTTCCTGCAACAGCAACCTGTGATCACGCCTGCCGGGGCCTGCGTTCATGCCGAAGTATTCGCACGCATTTTGGATCAGGACAACTCCGCCTGCCCGGCTTGCGATTTCCTGGGTGCAGCCTGCGACCTTGGTCTGCTGGCAGACATTGATCGTGCCATCATGCAGCATGCTCTGCAGCATCTGCACAACACACCGGACAGCTCGCCTCTTGCGCTAAACCTGTCCAACCAGACACTGGCAGAACCGACAGCCATCAAAGAACTGCTGACAACGTTGAGCAGCAGCCCCGTCAGCAGCCGACTGCATATCGAAGTTAACGAAACAGCCATTCTGATAAACCCGGACAACATGCAACAGTTACGACAGGCACTGGGAGACATGAGCATTCGTTTCGGAGTGGACCACTTCGGCACTCACCCCAACGGCTTTAGCTATCTGTATGCCCTGCGTCCCGACTATATAAAAATTGACGGCTCTCTGGTACGCCACCTGGAGCAGAGCGAGGAGGATCAGTTTTTTGTCGGCAGCTTGATTAATGTCGCACACAGTCTAGGCATTCAAGCCTATGCGGAACAGGTGGAGCGTGAAAGCCAGCGTCAGGTGCTGCACCGGATGCAGATCGACGGCACCCAGGGCTACCTGCATGGATTGCCGTCGGCACTCTGATCCCGGTTTGATCTCACAAGTGAGGGCGGACCCAACGCTGCAGACTGCCCAGATCCATCGCGCCGGCCTGACGGGCGATTTCCACCCCTCCGTGCAGTAGAAGCAGGGTTGGAATACTGCGAATCTGGTAACGCGCCGCGATTGACTGAGCCTGCTCGGTATTCACCTTAAGCAAGCGGCAATCAGGCTCCAAAGCGGCAGCCGCTTGCGCGAAAACAGGCCCCATCATTTTACACGGCCCGCACCATTCGGCCCAGAAATCGACCAGCACCGGAATATCGGTATTTGCCAGAATGCGATCGAAGCTGCTCGAATCCGCGTCTACAGGGCGGGCATCGAACAACAGAGCCTGGCAACGCCCGCACTGAGGTGCGTGCTGCAGTCGCTGTGAAGAAACACGGTTGGTTGCCAGACAACTCGGACAGGAAATATGCAGGGAATCGTTCATCGGTAGCCTCCAAAAATCACTCTAGCCAGTATAGATGGAGGCTACCGATCGGCTTTTCAATGGATCAACGCCCCTTGACGTTGACCAGCGCCTCCAGCTTGCGAGAAAAACGCTCTTCCTTTTCACGCTTGCGCTGCTGCTGTTCCTGCTCACGCTGCTCCTTCTGGCGTTCACGGCGCTGCGCTTGAATTTCCTTGATCCGCCCCTGAGCGTGCTCGGCCTCACCGGCACTAACCACGCCAGCCACTTCGCCCTTCAGGTCAATACGCTCGGCACCTTCCTGCACGCTGCGCAAATACGCCAGGGAACGCACATAAGTTGCCAGTGCCCGTTTGATACGGTTACGTGCCAACTTCTCGTCAGCGATCAGATCTTCCTGAATGCCGACCTTGAGCGGACGCACATTTTCACGACTGAACGTCTGCGGATAGGCTTCGATCAGTTGCTCCAGCGCGGCCTGGTTTGCGGCGCGGTTCTTGGAGCGGGTCTTGCTATTGGCTGTTTGATTCACGATTTGACTCTCTGTTGTACCTGTTGCTGCCCGCTGGTGTTGCTCCACTGCCGACAACCTTTGTTCACACTCTTGCAGCAGAGATTCGACCTCATGCTGCAAATTGATCAGATCTGACACTCAGCCAGCCCCTTTACGAATAAGATACTCATAGATTTCATCTTCCAGCACCACTTGATGCATCAACTCATGGCCCAGAAAAGTACAGAACTTGGGAATGTCACGCTGTGTAGACGGGTCTGTCGCAATCACCAGCAACACCTCGCCTGCCGACATTTCACGCACCTTGTTATGCAACAGCATGACCGGTTCGGGGCAAAGCAGCCCGCTCGCGTCAAGCCTGTAATCTGCATTGGATGTCTTCATGCGGGTCAAATACTCCCCCGACGCACAATGAATGTTAAATATTTTGCATCCTGCCACTGATACAGGCTTGCGACCTTCCAAGAAGCGATTATCCTGATATCAGGACCATCTCTCAAGGAGTTAGCTGATGATTCGTGTACTGATTGAACGCCATATCGCCGATGAACTGAGCGAGCACTATGAACGCGCCTCTCGCGAAACGCTGCAAAAAGCGATGCATTCTCCCGGCTTCATCTCCGGCGAAGCGCTGCACAACACCAGCGATCCCTGTCACCGCCTTATTCTGGCGACTTATCGATCTGAACATGATTGGCAACTCTGGTACGCCTCGACGGAACGACGCAGCATGATGGACACCATCACTCCCATGCTGACAACCGAAGAGAAAATAACCGTTTTCGAGCACTGATTCAGTGCTCCGGTGTCAGTGACAGCCAACAGGTAATCTCTTCTCGGTCATGATAAAGATGGCGCGCCTGCAAACGGTACTTGATACCCGCCTCGGCCAGCGCCTCGCGCAAACGTTCCAGGCAGCGCTCAACCTCGTCGAAACGCTGCTTCATGGGCAGCTTGAGATTGAACATGGCGTTTCGGCACCAGCCATTGAGCGCCCACTGCAGCATTAATTCCGTCACCCGCGCCGGCTTATCCACCACGTCACATACCATCCAGTCGACAGGCTTGGAAGGCACGAAGGTAAAGGCATCCTCACGGCGATGCTCCACCTGCCCACTATCCATCAGTGCTTCGTTCATCGGGCCGTTGTCCACCGCCGTCACGAACATGTGCCGATTAACCAGCTGCCACGTCCAGCCCCCCGGCGCTGCGCCCAGGTCCACTGCTGTCATGCTGCCACGCAGTAATTCTTCTTTGCGCCGCGCCGGGATGAAATAGTGCCAAGCCTCTTCCAGCTTGAGTGTCGACCGACTGGGCGCATGTTTGGGGAACTTGAGTCTCAACACTCCCATCGGCCAGGGCGAACTGTTGCCAACTGGCGCAACACCTACCCACAAGGTACGCCCTGTCAAGACAAACACATGCAACCGCCACTCGGCTCTTTGCTTGCGTGGCAACATCAGGCCATCACGGCGCAGTCCCTGCGCAAGTGCCGAACCGAATTTACGTGCGAAACCCTGCAACTCACGCCCATCAGTCGTATCGGCAACTTCGACCACCAGCTCACCGGTTTCCGGCAGCTCGGCCACCAACTCCCGAATCGGCCCGATTCGATCCGATGCGGACAAATCATCCAGGCGCGGCATGCACGCTACCCACTGCCGAGCGAAAACCAGGGCGCGAAAGCTCAGCTTGCGCATCGCCGACAGGGCCCCACCGGGCTCATGGCAATGATAGAGAACATATCCCTGGGCTGATTCAAACTGCGGATAGCCATATATTCCCACCTCGGCACAGCGAGTTGTTATTTCAGCGGCACATTCCTTTTCAAAACCGGAACGGCAGTACAGCAACAGTGTGTTTACGTCAGTCATGAATTCTCCCCAAATGCCCGCGCACTATAGTAATCCATTGGTCTAATAACAACTGCACTTAAGCGTTATGCCACCCTCAAAAACCTCCGATAACAGCCTTGATCCATATCAATCAAAACCTTGTATCAAACAAAAAACACCCTGAAAACGCGCTGCCAAAAGCCTCTGGCATGGAGAAAAACGCTTCTTCTCACCCCACGAGATAACCCTACCTGATTGAATCCGTTGAAATATCCATATAAATGCCAAATGACCGCAAAATTACAAAATCAAAAACTGTCCTGCGACAATAAACCACAGTTAAAGGTTCCATCACATTGAAATACCGTGGGTATTCCCAGATAATTGCCGGTGGAACTCTTCTTACTACTATTAGCTTGTTGATGAGAGCCTGACATGAGCACTGCAACTGAACACCCGACTTACAACTACAAAGTCGTGCGCCAGTTCGCCATCATGACGGTGGTCTGGGGCATCGTCGGTATGGGCGTTGGCGTCTTGATCGCCGCCCAGCTGGTGTGGCCTGCACTGAACTTTGATATTCCCTGGTTGACCTACGGACGCATCCGTCCGTTACATACCAACGCGGTAATCTTCGCGTTTGGTGGCTGCGCACTGTTCGCGACCTCGTACTACGTGGTTCAGCGTACTTGCCAAACCCGACTGTTTTCCGACTCTCTGGCGTCGTTTACATTCTGGGGCTGGCAAGCCGTAATCCTGGCTGCGGCCATCACCCTGCCAATGGGTCTGACCAGCACCAAGGAATACGCAGAGCTGGAGTGGCCGATCGACATTCTGCTCGCCGTTGTCTGGGTCAGCTACGCCATTGTTTTCATGGGCACTGTCAAGAACCGCAAGACGTCTCACATCTACGTGGGCAACTGGTTCTACATGGCGTTCATCATCACCGTTGCGGTGCTGCATATCGTCAACAGCCTGGCTATCCCCGTCACTCTGACCAAGTCCTATTCCGTTTATCCGGGCACCGTGGACGCCATGGTTCAGTGGTGGTACGGCCATAACGCGGTAGGCTTCTTCCTGACCGCCGGCTTCCTGGGCATGATGTACTACTTCGTACCCAAGCAGGCCGAACGTCCGATCTACTCGTACCGTCTGTCGATCGTACACTTCTGGGCTCTGATCGCGACCTACATCTGGGCCGGTGGTCACCACCTGCACTACTCTGCTCTGCCTGACTGGACTCAGTCCGTAGGCATGGTAATGTCCCTGATCCTGTTGGCTCCCTCTTGGGGCGGCATGATCAACGGCATGATGACCCTGTCCGGCGCCTGGCACAAACTGCGCACCGACCCGATCCTGCGCTTCCTGGTGGTATCCCTGTCCTTCTACGGCATGTCCACCTTCGAAGGCCCGATGATGTCCATCAAGACCGTTAACGCCCTGTCTCACAACACTGACTGGACCGTTGGCCACGTACACGCCGGCGCCCTGGGCTGGGTTGCGATGATCTCCATCGGTGCGGTGTACCACATGATCCCGAAACTGTTCGGCAAGGCTCAGATGTACTCTGTTGGCCTGATCAACACCCACTTCTGGCTGGCAACCATCGGTACCGTTCTGTACATCTGTTCCATGTGGGTCAACGGTATCCTGCAGGGTCTGATGTGGCGTGCGGTTAACGAAGACGGCACCCTGACTTACAGCTTCGTCGAAGCGTTGGAAGCCAGCCACCACGGCTACCTGGTGCGCTGGATCGGCGGCTGCTTCTTCCTGACCGGCATGCTGCTGATGGCCTTCAACGTTTGGCAGACCGTGCGCAGCGGCAGCTCCGTCAAGGCAGCTGAACCGTCTGCCCAGGCGGCCTGATTGAGACGAGGAGCAGAAAGCAATGATCAAACACGAAACGATTGAAAAGAATATCGGCCTGATGATCCTGCTGATCATCATCGTGATCAGCGGTGGTGGTCTGGCCGAGATCGTACCGCTGTTCTTCCAGAGCTCTACGACCAAGCCGATTGAAGGCCTGCGTACTTACAACGCGCTGGAACTGGAAGGTCGTGACATCTACATCCGTGAAGGCTGTCATGTATGTCACACTCAGATGATCCGCCCGTTCCGTGCCGAAACGGAGCGCTATGGTCACTACTCCACTGCCAACGAGTTCGTTTGGGAACACCCCTTCCTGTGGGGCTCCAAGCGTACCGGTCCGGACCTGGCTCGCGTGGGCGGCCGCTACTCCGACGACTGGCAGAAGGCTCACCTGTACAACCCGCGTGACGTGGTACCCGAGTCCAAGATGCCGTCCTACCCTTGGCTGTTCGAGAACAAGCTGACCGGCAAGGACACCGCTGCCAAAATGACAGCGCTGCGCAAACTGGGCGTCCCGTACACCGATGAACAGATCAGTACTGCACGTGAAGACGTACAGGGTAAGACCGAGATCGACGCCCTGGTTTCTTACCTGCAGTCCTTGGGTAAAACCCATTCTGTTTATACAAACCAACGGTAATTTTCCGTGAGTTATGAGGTTTATGGTCCCTACCTGCCAGTTCTGATGCTGGTTACGTTTATCGGCCTTTTCGCCTGGGTGCTACTGCCCGGCAACAAGAAAGGTTTCGATGAGGCATCTCAGCTTCCCTTCGCCGACGAAGAGAAGACTGATGAACCGGGTCAGGATGGGACCCATAACAGGAGAGACAACAAATGAGTGCTTTCTGGAGCGCATGGGTAACCGTTATTACCCTGGCAGTTATTTTCGGCTGCGCCTGGCTACTCTTCGCGACGCGCAAGGGTGAAAAGTTCAAGGAAACGACCGACCAGACCGTTGGTCACGCATTCGATGGCATTGAAGAGTTTGATAACCCGCTGCCGCAGTGGTGGTTCTACCTGTTCGTAGCAACCGTCATCTTCGGCCTGGGCTACCTGATGCTCTACCCGGGCCTGGGTAACTTCAAGGGCCTGCTGGGCTGGACTTCCACCAACCAGTGGGAAGCCGAAATGCAGCACGCTGAAGAAGTGTACCGCCCGGTCTTTGCCAAGTATGCGGCCTTGTCTATCGAAGACCTGCAGAAGCCTGAACACGAAGCCGGTCTGAAAATGGGTCAGCGCATGTTCGCCAACAACTGCTCCGTATGTCACGGCTCGGCAGGTACTGGCGCCATCGGTTTCCCGAACCTGACCGACAGCGACTGGCTCTATGGCGGTAACCCGGCCACCATCAAGCAGACCATCACACACGGTCGTACCGGCGCAATGCCCCCCTGGGGCGAAGTGCTGGGCGAAGATGGTGTACGTGACGTGGCCAGCTATGTCATGACCCTGAGCGGCCAGGACGCGGTTGCCGGTACCGATATCGGTAATGGTGAACGTCAGTTCCAGGCCCTGTGCACGGCCTGTCACGGTGCTGACGGTGAGGGCATGCATGCGCTGGGCGCACCCAACCTGACCGACGACGTATGGCTGTATGGCAGCGAGTTCAAAAACATCGCCCATACCATTCGTGCAGGTCGTGCGGGTGTCATGCCTGCACAGAAGGATCTTTTGTCTGAAGACAAGATCCACCTGATCGCCGCTTACGTGTACAGCTTGTCCAACAAGTAAACCCGTTCGGCTGACAAAAAGGCGGCATGACGCAGGTCATGTCGCCTTTTTTGTTACCGGACTAGTATAATATTCAGCATTCCTAATAAATTTGGAATAGACCTGTCGACGTAATCAGTAGTAGGTACTGGCATGAATCAGATACCGGTAAAAGACGTAACCCCTCGCAAAGATGGCAAGGAGCAGGCTGAGTCCTACAACCTCTACGCCAAACGCGAGCACATTTACGTCAAATTTTACAAAGGCTTGTTCAAGAACCTCCGTGTGGCATCCGGCGTACTGATGCTGGCCATGTTTTACGGGGTTTCCTGGATTCAGTATGACGGCCGCCAAGCCGTTCTGTTTGACCTCCCCAACCGTCAGTTTCATATTTTCGGCCTGACATTCTGGCCCCAGGATTTCGTACTGCTGTCCTGGCTGCTGATCATTCTGGCCTTTACCCTGTTTTTCGTGACCGTATTTGCCGGCCGTCTCTGGTGTGGCTACTCCTGCCCACAGTTTGTCTGGACCTGGCTGTTCATGTGGGTAGAACGCATCACCGAAGGCGACCGCAACAAGCGCATGCGTCTCGACAAGCAACCGATGAGCGGCGAAAAATTTGCACGCAAAACGGCCAAGCACTTGCTGTGGGTAGTGATCGCCATCGCCTCGGCCATTGCCTTTGTCGGTTATTTCTCACCTATCCGTGAATTGATCCCCAACATCATGGTCTGGGACCTGGGTCCCTGGGAAACCTGGTGGCTGGCCTTTTTCGTAGTTGCAACCTACGGCAACGCCGGCTGGTTGCGCGAACAGGTCTGCATCTACATGTGTCCCTACGCCCGCTTCCAGAGCGTCATGTTCGACCAGGATACGCTGATCATTTCCTATGACGAAGCCCGCGGCGAACCGCGTGGCAGCCGCAAGAAGAACACCGATAAGGAAGCCGCCGGCCTCGGCGACTGCATTGACTGCCTGGCCTGTGTTCATGTTTGCCCCGTCGGAATCGACATCCGTGATGGCCTGCAGTACGAATGCGTCGCCTGCGGCGCCTGCGTAGACGCCTGCGACGATATGATGGACCGGATGGGGTACGCACGTGGACTGGTGCGCTACACAACCGAGCACGCCCTCAGCGGCAACAAGACCAAACTGCTGCGTCCACGCCTGATTGGCTACTTCGCTGCCCTGCTGATCATGTCCGGCGCCTTCGCCTGGGCCATTGCCGACCGCGTCCCGCTGGAAGTCGATGTCATTCGCGACCGAGGCCAGTTGTACAACAACACGCCGTCCGGTCTGATCGAAAACATCTATACACTGAAGATCGCCAACAAGGAGCAGGTCGATCATCGCTATACCATTTCGGTATCAGGTCTGGAGGGCATCAAGATCGCCACCGACCCCGAAATTGCGATCGCAGCTGGCGAACTGCTGACCTACCCGGTACGTCTGCAGATCAGCCCCGATAACCTGCCATCGAACAACTCGACCATTCGCTTCAAGGTTGAGGCCATCAGCGATTCAGGTATCAGCATTGAAACTGAAAACCGTTTCCTGGGTCCCATACCACAACGGTAGTCCCTGAAAACTTTAATTTAGGTTAGAATAACGGCCGGCTCATCCCCGGCCGTTATTCTATGCAAGGAGTGTCATGAACACGCACGTCAACCCCCCTGCTCCCTGGTTCAAGCAACCCTGGCTCTGGTTTATCCTGGCCCCGCTGATCGCGGTCTTCATTTACTCAAGCTTTTTCATCTACTACGCCATCACCACCAGCGATGGCGTAGTCAAGGAAGACTATTACAAAGTCGCACGCGGCATGAACATCGATACATCCAAGATCGATTACGCACGCACGCTGGGCCTGGATGCCGATCTGCGCATGGATACGCTGACCGGTGATATCAACCTGCGCCTGTCCGGAGCACTGGAGGCCTACCCCCAGATCTTGCACCTGAACATCATCCATCCAACGCATCAGAAATATGACCAGATCCTGGTATTGCGCAGCGTGGATGGCAAGGGACTTTACACCGGCAGTCTGGAAGGCCACATCAGCGGCAAACGTTACCTGTCACTGGTACCGGATGACGGCGACTGGCAATTACGTCAGGAAATCCTTCCACCTTTCACTGAGCAGCTTCGCTACTCTCTGACCCCGCAGTGAGTATAGACATGACCGTCCAGCGGACACAGGCACCGGCATCCTGCTTTCATTGCGGACTGCCGGTACCTTCCGGCACCGATTACACCACCCTGATCAATGGCAAGGCACAGCCCATGTGCTGCCCAGGTTGCCAGGCGGTGGCAAAAACCATCGTTGACGGCGGTCTCGATGGTTTCTACCGTCACCGCGAGGCGTCTGGCGCGATCAACGACGGGCGCCTGGCCGCCGAGTCTCATCTGGCCGACGAACTGGCGCTGTATGACTCGAAAGCCATACAGGCCGAGTTTGTGCGCCACATCAGCTCTGAACAGGCTGAAGCCACACTGGTGATTGAAGGCATCACTTGCGCCGCTTGCGTCTGGCTGCTGGAGCACCATTTGGGCCAACAGCCCGGCGTGACTCAATTCAGTGTAAACATGACCAACCACCGCGCACGCCTGGTCTGGAACCCCGAGCAAACCCGTCTCAGCACACTATTTGCCGAAGTTCTGCGTATCGGCTACAAGGCACACCCCTACCACCCCAACCGTGAAGAGCAGTTGCTTGAGCAGGAAAACAAGCGCGCCATTCGACGCCTGGGTGTAGCCGGTGTCGGCATGATGCAGGTCATGATGATGGCCATCGCCCTCTATGCCGGTGCTCTGCAGGACATGGAAGCCCGCTTCGTCGAATTCATCCGCTGGAGCAGCCTGGTATTGGCGACGCCGGTGGTACTCTATTCCGCCCGCCCATTTTTCATTACGGCCTGGCGCGACCTCCGCACCCGCAACCTGAGCATGGACGTGCCGGTTTCCATTGCCATCGGTGGCGCCTATCTGGCCAGCGTCTGGGCAACTGTTATGAACACGGGTGAAGTCTATTTCGACTCCGTCACCATGTTCACATTCTTCCTGTTGATCGGTCGTTATATCGAGATGCAGGCACGACACCGTACCGGCAAAGCCGGCAATGCCCTGATGGACCTGCTGCCGGCCAGCGCAACCCTGCTGCAGGAAGGCCATGAGAAAATGGTCCCGGTTTCCGAGCTTAAGCCCGACGATCTGGTACTGGTCCGCCCCGGACACACCCTGCCTGCCGATGGCATCATTACGGACGGTGAAAGCGCGATCGACGAATCGGCCCTGACCGGAGAATACCTGCCCATCAGCAAAGCCGTGAATGATCCCGTTGTGGGCGGCACCATCAACGTCGAACATCCCATCAAAGTCCGCATTACCGATGTGGGTGCCAATACTCGCCTGTCCGCCATTGTCGGCCTTCTGGACCGCGCCCATGCCGACAAGCCCATGACGGCACGAGTCGCCGACAAGGTCGCCCGCTACTTCGTTCTGGCGGTACTCATCACGTCAGCCACTGTAGCCACAGCCTGGTCATTTATCGCGCCTGAAGACGCTTTTTGGATCACCCTGTCCGTACTGGTTGTTACCTGCCCCTGCGCACTCGGACTGGCCACTCCTACCGCTCTGACGGCGGCAACGGGAACACTGCGCCAACAGGGCTTCCTGATCACGCGGGGCCATGTGCTGGAAGGGCTTGCCAGCGCCACTCACGTCATTTTTGACAAGACCGGTACCCTGACCGAAGGCAATCTCAGCATCCAGCAAATGCAGCCAGCCCGCGAGTTGGGCAGTCACAACCCCTACGCGATCGCAGCCGCACTTGAGCAGGTATCCGAGCACCCCATTGCTCGCGCGTTCCGACCCTATTTCCAGATTGAGGCCTGTAACACTCGCATCACCGTCAACGCCGGTGTTGAAGGCGAAGTGGCCGGAACATCCTATCGTATCGGCAAACCTTCATATGCTGCCGAGCTGTATCAAGGCCCACTGCCCGAACAACCGGACAGAGAGCGCCAGTGGCTGCTGCTGGCCGATCGACAGGGACCGCTTGCCTGGTTCGCTCTCGACGACCAGATCCGCAAGGACGCCGCCTTCACCCTGTCCGCACTCAAGCGACTTGGCATGCAGATCGGCATGCTCACCGGCGACGATTCTTCCGCCGCCGCTCGTGTGGCACAGGAACTTGGAATTGATACGGTCAAGCAGGGTGTTTCGCCCGACCAGAAACTCGAGTACATCAACGAGCTGCAGGCATCCGGGGCCAGTGTGGTCATGGTCGGCGACGGTATCAATGATATTCCCGTTCTGGCGGGCGCACGCACCTCCATCGCCATGGGCTCTGCGACCGACCTGGCCAAAACCAGCGCTGATGCCGTACTGATTTCCAGCGAACTGGAACGCCTTGCACTCGCTCTTCTGGTTGCACGCAAGACGCGCATGATCATTCGTGAAAACCTGACCTGGGCGCTCATGTATAACCTGGTCGCTCTGCCGCTGGCCGCCATGGGCTTTATTGCCCCCTACATGGCCGCCGTCGGCATGTCCGCCAGCTCACTGATCGTGGTAGGCAATGCCATGCGACTGTCACGCCGACCACGCCTTCGTCGCAAGCATCGGGAGTAACTTATGGAAATCATCTACCTGCTGATTCCAATCGCGATCATCTTGGTCAGCGTCGGTATCTGGGCGTTTTTCTGGAGCGTCAAGCAAGGTCAGTTTGATGACCTTGAGTCACCGGCTCATCGCATTCTGTTCGAGGATGATGGAGACATGATCCCCGACGATGCCCGCCCTGATCATTCCGACAAAACGGACAATACTCCCTGATGGAACCCAGCTTGATGCTGTCCGCTCTGGTCTTCGGTCTGGCGGGCAGCACCCATTGCGTCGGTATGTGCGGCGGCATCGCCGGCAGCATTTCCATGAGCCGGACTCCTGCCCAAAGCAGCGGCCTGTCATTGCTGCTGGCCTTTAACCTGGGCCGCATTCTGAGCTACGCCATCGCCGGCCTGCTGGTCGGAGCTTTGGGACACTCCCTGGCCAATAGCCCGGAAGCTACCCGCTGGCTGCGTACACTGGCCGCACTGATCATGATAGTCAGCGGACTCTATATTGCCGGCTGGTGGCAGGGTGCCGCCTACCTTGAGCGACTGGGCGGCGTCCTCTGGCGACGTATCCAGCCGCTTAGCCGTACGCTCTTGCCGGCCACCACACTACCCAAGGCTCTGGCTCTGGGCGGACTTTGGGGCTGGCTGCCCTGCGGCCTGGTCTACACAACTCTGATCTGGACCGGGAGCGTCAGCAGTGAGCCCGCCAACAGCGCCCTGCTGATGCTGTTGTTCGGACTGGGAACTCTGCCGGCTATGATGACAACCGCCTTGCTGGCCGGGCAGCTGCGCCAGCTGATGCAACAGCAGGGCGTACGTACCGGCGCTGGCCTGCTGGTTATCGTCTTCGGCCTTGCTACCGTGCCCTGGGGACTGTGGCTGCCTCACGCTTGATACTTATCAAGCCGTCTGGTCGACACAACGCCTATAATGCCTTTTTGATTGTTATCCAAGAGGTGTAGTCGTGACTCAACAGAGCAATGTCAGCTGGGATCTGGATCTTATTCGCCGTTACGATCTTGCCGGGCCCCGCTATACCTCCTACCCGACCGCTATCCAGTTTGATTCCGGCCTGGCAGCCGATCAGCTGATTGCCGCAGGACAAGACAGCGCCGACCTGAACGCCCCCCTGTCACTGTATGTGCACATTCCCTTCTGTGCCCATGTCTGCTATTACTGCGCCTGCAATAAGGTGATCACGCGCAACCGCAAGAAGGCCCAACCTTACCTGGATACGCTGTACCAGGAAATGGAACAGCTGTCCCGTTGGTATCGTGGCGATCGTATCGTCAACCAGCTGCACTGGGGAGGCGGCACTCCCACGTTCATCAGCGATCAACAGATGCGTGACCTGATGCAGGCGCTGAGGCACAATTTCAATCTGCGCGACGATGATCAGGGCGATTATTCCATTGAAATAGACCCCCGTGAGGCAGGCACGGACACTTTAGGCGTACTGCGTGATATCGGCTTCAACCGCATCAGTCTGGGCGTACAGGATGTGAACCCTCAAGTCCAGGAAGCGGTCAATCGCGTCCAGCCCACCGAACAGGTCAACGCCGTACTGGAACGCTCTCGCGAGCTGGGCTTCAAGTCCATCAACATGGACCTGATTTACGGCCTGCCGCACCAGAGCGAACAAAGTTTTGCCGACACGCTGGAAACCGTCCTCGACATGAGTCCCGACCGCCTGTCCGTATTCAACTATGCCCACTTGCCGGACCGCTTCCGCTCACAAAAACACATTCGTGCCGACGACCTGCCCTCAGCCGAGACGAAACTCGCCATTCTGCAAAACAGTATCAACCGCCTGCTTGAGGCCGGTTATGTCTATATTGGCATGGACCATTTCGCCAAGCCTGACGACGAACTGGCCCAGGCACAGGCCCAAGGCAAGCTGCACCGCAACTTTCAGGGCTACACCACCCATGCGGACTGCGACCTGGTCGCCATGGGCGTTTCCGCCATCAGCCAGGTTGGCAACGTCTATTATCAGAACGAGCACGACATGACGGCGTATAGCCAGGCCGTAGCGCAGCAGCAACACGCCGTCAAACGTGGCGTACAACTGGGTCGGGACGACCACATCCGCCGCGCCGTCATCACCAGCCTGATCTGCCAATTCGAACTGGACACGCGCAGTATCGAGCAGCGTTTTGCCATCAGCTTCAACCAGTATTTTGCCGACGAACAGGCAGAACTGCGCCAATTTGATGCCGACGGCCTGATTCGCCTGCAGCCGAACTCCATTTCCGTCACCCCTGCTGGCCGACTGCTGATCCGCCGTATCTGCATGGCCTTCGATGCTTACATCCCCAAACAGCACCCGACACGAAATTTTTCCCGTATCATCTAAAGTTCAGGCCCGGTTCACGGGCCTTGCGCTTCACCCTTGAGGGTAAATGTTACATAATGCGCCCAAAGCCATCATGTGACTACAGACCAAAGGATGCCCTCATGGCCGACTGCAAAAATCAAGGAAAGCTTCATAGTCTATCCCAGGTGCATTGCAAGACCTGCAGCCTGAGCACTCTTTGTTTACCCGTGTCCCTGGAAATGACGGATATCGACCGTCTGGACGATATCATCGAAAAGAGCCGCCCCCTCAAAAAGGGCGAGCACCTGTTTCATCAGGGCGAACCTTTCAGCTCGGTCTACGCCATCCGCGCCGGCACGATCAAAAGTTACACGCTGACCAATGAAGGCGAAGAGCAGATCACCGGATTTTATTTCCCCGGCGAACTGGTGGGCCTGAGCGGTTTTGATGCCGAAAACTACCCGATGTCGGCCAAGGTTCTGGAAACAACCACGGTCTGTGAAATCCCCTTTGAACGCCTGGATGACCTGTCAGGCCAGCTGCCCGAGTTGCGTCGACAGATGCTGCGCAGCATGAGCAAGGAACTGCGTGACGACCAGCAGATGATGCTGCTGCTGTCCAAGAAAAATGCGGAGCAGCGCGTTGCCACCTTCCTGCTCAAATTGTCCCAGCGCTTCAAAACCCGTGGCTACTCGGCTTCGAACTTCCGTCTGTCCATGTCACGTAATGAGATCGGTAACTATCTGGGTTTGGCCGTGGAAACAGTGAGCCGGATTTTTACCCGCTTCCAGAAAATGGAACTGATGAGGGTTGATGGCAAGGAAGTGGAACTGATCAATCTTGAAGAAATGTATCGCCTGTCGGGCGAGTCACGTGATAACAGTCAATGCTCAACGGCAGCTCAGCGAGAACACAAAAGCTCCTGACGCCAACCAGCCTACCCTGGTTACACATGGCTCGATAAAAAAAGGACGTAGCTCCACTGAAGCTACGTCCCAAGTTGCACAATGAAGTAGCCATCTCAATGTGTAACCCAACACCTGCATTACACCTGTATTCCGTTACTGCGGCATTGAGTTATATCAATTGAGTGCCACCTGGGAGTTATCGCATGTCCTACGATGAATTTTATGTCAAATCCGTCATCCGCTCGCTGCAGGACTGGCCTGATCCCGGCGTCATTTTTCGAGACGTGACACCGATTTTCAAGGACCCCAAAGCCATGCGCATGGTGTCTGATGCATTCATCCAGCGCTATATCGACAGCGACATTACCCACATTGCCTGCATTGATGCACGCGGCTTCCTGGTCGGTGCCATCATTGCGCACCAGCTCAACTTGCCCCTGGTTCTAGTGCGTAAAAAAGGCAAACTTCCCGGTGAAACCATTCATCAGGAATATACGCTGGAATACGGGACTGCTGCGGTCGAAATGCAGATCGACGCCGTTAGCGAAGGTGATCGCGTCCTGCTGTTCGATGACCTGATCGCAACCGGCGGAACCCTTCTGGCCGCCTGCACGCTGATCAAGAAACTCGGGGCCGAAGTCATCGAAGCAGCTGCACTGATTGACCTGCCCGATCTGCAGGGCTCGACTCGCATTCAGGAACTGGGTATTCCCGTGTACGCTCTACTGGCTTATGAAGGCAGCTGAGTCGACGTCACACGCGCCACTCATCGCCCGGAAGCAACAATCATGAAACTTTTTTTTGCCTTGCTGCTTATCCTGCCTGCCCTGCCGGCAAAAGCAGCCGAAACCTTGCCCTATTTCACCGGCTTTGAGCCCCTGCGGGCTCAAACACCGGCACCACAGATACTGGTGCTGCTGTTTTCACAGCCCGAATGCGTCTACTGCGACCTGGTACGCGGGGATTTTCTGCTTCCCATTCACCGGAAACAACAATCAGAACTGATCGTGCGCGAACTGAAAGTCCCCGGGGCCGGCATGATCAAGACCGGCGACCACCAGCCTGAAACACCTTCAACCTTTGCTCAACGTTACGGGATCAAGTTCTTCCCCAGTGTGCTGATGCTGGGCCTGGATGGCATGGCACTGGGTGAACCTTTGGTCGGTATCAGCTCCAGGGACTTCTACGGCTACTACCTTGACCAGGCGATTGAACAGGCTCTGATGCACACTCAGCCGTGAATCAAACCGTCCGGCGCGTTAGAATTCTTCCATACCCCGCTTAAACCACTCTTACCGGGAGATCCCATGCTCTGGTTTCGCAACCTTATCTTCTATCGTTTTGAGCCCCCTGCCGGCCTGACGCAGGAACATCTGCAACAGGCCCTTGCCGAACACCCCTTCACTCCCTGCGGCAGCCAGGAAATGAACCGCAGCGGCTGGAGCCAGCCGGTCAAGGAAGCCGAAGAGATGCTGGTCTTCAGCAGCAACGGTTTCTTACTGATCAATTTGCTGCAGGAAGAACGCATTCTCCCCGCCAGCGTCGTCCGCGAGCAACTGGATGAGAAGGTCGCCCTGATCGAAACAGAGCAGGCCCGCAAGGTGTATCGCAAGGAGAAGCTGCAGCTCAAGGATGACGTCATCATGGACCTGCTGCCTCGCAGCTTCACGCGCCGCCGCCGTATTGAAGCCATTCTGATGCCACAACAAGGCTGGATTCTGATCAATACATCCAGTCACAAGCAGGCCGAAGAATTGCTGAACCAGTTGCGTCAAGTACTGGGGTCCCTGACCGTCAAGCTGCCTCAGACCCAGCTATCGGCCGATAAGGTTATGACCGCCTGGCTGCAGGGAGAAGGCATGCCCCAGGGGTGGGCACTGGAGGACGAATGCGAGTTGCGCGATCCGATGAATGAGGGCAGCAAGATCAGCGTCAAGGGACAGGACCTGCTGTGTGATGAAATCAGCGCACACCTGGAAGCCGGCATGCAGGTCAAGCGACTGGCGCTGGAATGGCAGCAACAGGTGCGCTTTGTGCTGCATGAAGACCTGAGCCTGCACCGCTTGCGTCTGAGCGATGAATATCGCGAGCAACTGGACGCTGAGATGCCCGAAGATATCCTCGCAGCCCGTGACACCGAACTGGCGCGCATGGGGCTCGAATTTGCCCGACTGCTGCCCGAGGTATTGCATGCATTCGGCGGCGAACCTCAGGCCTGACGAGGTCCGCCCGGGGGTGCCATGACGTTTACTCGGCACCCTCACCCACAACAGAGAAGCCCAGGCTGACCCAGGCCTGCATACCACCCCGGTAGTATTTCAACTTGCTGTCAGGATACCCCAGCGCCAGCAATTTGCGAATCATCGCTGGCGTCTGGGCACACCAGTAGCCGTTACAAAACATCGCCAGCGTTTTCGCTTGGCTGAAGTCATATTCTCCAGCGGCCGTTTTGGTCACGCCGAAATCATCCAGTGCCCAATCCCGGTCCCCAGCATCATCCATCATCGTATACGGATAGCTCTGCGCTCCCGGAATAGTCAGTCGTGCAAACCAGCCCACGGTGCGAGTATCCACGATCATTACATTTGAATCCGTTTGCGCCTGCTGCATGTAGCGTATGAACTCCAGCTCACCCAGTGTTTCAACCTGATGCGGCTCAAATGGATGCATCGGCTGAGGCACGCCTCGACCCGTGGTGTCATACAGCGCATTAATACGATGCCCCGGGGTCTGGTTGCGCAGAATTTCGTATGCCTCACCCTCATGCGTAACGGTAAAGGAATACAAGTCAGGCGCAATCATCACACGATTGCCTGCCTCGTCCCCAGAAGCGACAGGTGCCACAGCCAACAAACTGCTGAATGCGGCAGCTGCAAACCAACGCATATCCATTTTCATCTCCTCCATTTATGTGGCCTTGCAGTATAAAACACTTCGTGCACATCCCCGAGCATCTTGATCATTATCAAATTGCCGATACACTGACGCCTCAATTCAGCAGGAGCTTGCATGTACAGCGTCAAAGAAATTTTTTACACCTTACAGGGCGAAGGTGCCCAGAGCGGTCGCGCCTCGGTTTTCTGCCGCTTCACCGGCTGCAACCTGTGGTCTGGCCGGGAACAAGACAGGGCCGGCGCTCTATGCGACTTCTGCGACACCGATTTCATTGGTACCGATGGGCAAAATGGTGGCAAGTTTGCCGACGCCGACACCCTGGCCGCTCGTATCAACAGCTTCTGGCCGGATAAACAGACAGGCAAGCGCTATGTCGTGTGCACCGGCGGCGAGCCCGCACTCCAACTGGACACCGAGCTGATAGAAGCCCTGCACGCCTACGGCTTCGAAATTGCCATTGAAACCAATGGCACCAAGCCCCTTCCCCCCGGTATCGACTGGGTATGCGTCAGCCCCAAGGGGCGCAGCGAAGTCATCATTACCGAGGGTGACGAACTCAAGCTGGTCTACCCGCAGAGCGAAGCCCTGCCGGAGCGCTTTGCCCACTTGGCATTTGATCACTTTTATCTACAGCCACTGGATAGCCCGCTGCAAAACACACACACACGCCGTTGTATCGACTACTGCATGGCCCACCCACAATGGCGACTGAGCCTGCAGACACACAAGATCATTGGTATCGACTGAAACTCAGTCCAACGGGGTGAATCCTGACGAAGTTGATGAAACAGGTATGAGATCACGGTTGCGCCAGCCGATCAGAACCAGTACCGGCAACTGCATCAGCACCCCGTAAATCAATACGCCCACTGACATTTCGGCGCTTTGCAGCAACCCTCCCGTCACCAGCAAGGCGGTGCCTGCATTCTGAATACCGACCTCAATGGCCAGTGTAACCTTCCCCGCCCCCGACACCCCTGCCCAGGCTGCGAGCAGATATCCCGTCAGCAAGGCGCAAACCGCCAGTAGCAAAGAAACCGGCCCCACGGCACCGATCAGCTCCGGCAATCGGGCCCAATTGGCCCACATGATCAAGGATACGGTCAGCACCATGAAGATCAACGAACATACCTTGATCGGCGGGATCAGGCGCGTGCATTGAGACGGCCTCACAGAGGCAACCAGCATACCCAGCCCCACCGGCAACAAGGTTACCAGCACCATTTTCAAGAGGGTTACCAATACGGGAAAGGGCGGCATGACCTCACTCAGACCATACACGTCCAGCACGACCAGTGTCAGTAATGGCAACGTAAAGGGTGTCACCAGACTGGTGATGGCTGTTAATGTGACCGAAAGTGCCGTATCGCCCCGGGCCAGCAGCGTCAGCATGTTGGAAGTGGCGCCACCCGGCGCCAATGTCAAGATCATCAAACCCGCGCCCAGCAGTGGAGGCACCTCTGTACACCACAGCACCATGGCCCCCAGCAGGGGCAAGAGAATCAACTGCGCCCCCAGCCCCAGCAACACGATTCCCGGTCTTTGCAACAGGCGCATAAAATCACTTCGGGACAGAGTCAGGCCCACACCAAACATGATGCTGAACAGCGCCAGAGGCAAAACAAGCTGGGTGAGATATGAGGTCTGCATCAGGCACCATCGACGCGAAACGAAGTCGCCATGCTAAGCGATACGGCATGAAGGAACAATGGCATACTGACGCCCCGACCCTCTCCGTGACCGGCTTATGTCATCCTACCCACATCTGCTGTGGATAACACTGTGAAGATTTCATTACCAAACGGCTTCAGCTCGCGTAATCACGTGCCCTCAAACAGATTGATCGTTTTTTGATCACCAGTTTTTAATTACTGAAATCAGCCACTTACTCGCTCAATAACCCTACCGTCAGGCGCACGTCTAGTGCCGACCGGGATATAACGGTATCATTACGCGCTGTTTTCAGCGGAGTGCACAACCGATGCAGGAACAACTCGACAAGCGCCGCAAGGCCGCCGAGCGCGTCACCATTATCGGCGCCATTCTGGATACCTTTCTCGGCATCCTGAAAATCCTGATTGGCGCTATTGCGAACTCGAGCGCTCTGATTGCGGACGGAATCCATTCCCTGTCCGACCTATTGACCGACTTTATGGTCGTCGCGGTACTGAGGCTCTCGCACCGAGCACCCGACGACAACCACCCTTGGGGCCACGCACGCTTCGAAACGGTAGGCACCGTGGCGCTGGGTACCATTCTGATCGCTGTCGGCGGCGCCATGGCCTACGACAGCATCAGCCTGCTGTTTGCCTCGACTGCGCCTGACCTGCCAACTTGGCCCGCACTGATTGCTGCGGCCATTTCCATTCTGGGAAAAGAGTGGATCTTTCGCTATACGCTGAAGATCGGTAAGCAGTTGCAGTCCGATCTGATCATCGCCAATGCCTGGCACAGCCGTACCGATGCCTTCTCTTCCATTGTCGTACTGCTGGCGGTTGCCGGTGCCATGGCCGGTATCTGGTGGCTCGACGCGCTGGCAGCCGTTTTGGTGGCCGTTCTGGTAGGCAAGATCGGCTGGGACCTGGTTTCCAAAAGCGTGACTGAACTGGTGGATACCGCCTTGCCCGAGGAGCGCGTTGCGGAGCTACGTGAGCAGGTCTTGCGAGTAGAAGGCGTTATCAACGTCCACAGCTTCAAAAGCCGCCTGATGGGCAGCCAGAGCCTGCTGGAGATGCATCTTCAGGTTGCCCCCCACCTCAGTGCGGCCGAAGGGCACTACATTGGTGACAATGTGGTGTGCCAGTTACAAAGCCGGTTTGATGACATCGGCCATGTCATTTTTCATATCGACACCTATGACGATGAAATCCATGGTGATGTCTTTTGCCCGATCATGCCGTCACGACGTGAAATCAGCCAACACCTGGACGCGGCGCTGAGTCGAATTCTTGGCGACAACCCGGATTACGAACTGATTCTGTACTACCATCCGGAATATATTGACCTGGATATCAAGGCATCGGGACAGATTCATCAGTTGCTGGTACAAACCGGACTCAGCGCCCGGGAACTGGAAGAACAGCTGCGCGAACAGCTGTCGGCATTGAACTGGTTCAGGGAATTGAATCTATGGCTGCCGCCACACTAGCTCCCGGCCGACAATCCGGGGCTGGGTCCCGGCAAAGGACCCGCCCCATCCAGAGACGGACTCAGCCGTTGACCAGAAGCTCGGCGATACGCGCCAGGTCTTCCGGCGTATCCACTCCCGCGGGTGGCGCCACATCCGCCGCTGCCACGTGTATCCCCACCCCGTGCCAGAGTGCGCGCAACTGCTCAAGGGACTCGGTCTGCTCCAGCGCAGCCGGTGGCCAGTTGACAAAATCATTGAGCATTTTGACCCGGTAGGCATAGAGACCGATATGACGCTGCCAGGGGAAGCCTGCCGGCATTTGATCACGCTCACCCGACATGAAGTCGTCACGCGGCCAGGGTACCGGTGCGCGACTGAAATACAGCGCCATCCCCTGATGATCGGTTATGACCTTGACCACATTGGGGTTCAGTAGCGCATCAATCGTTTCAATAGGCTCGGACAGCGTGGCAATACCCGCCGTTGGCACCGCCATCAGGTTGTGCGCCACCTGGTTGATAATGCGCGGCGGAATCAGCGGTTCGTCACCCTGAACATTGACCACGATATCATCCGCATAAAAGCCCAGCGTCTGGACCACTTCCTGCAAACGATCAGTACCCGACGGGTGATCAGATGATGTCATACATACTTCGGCCCCAAAACCGTCAGCGGTCTGTGCAATCCGGTCGTCATCCGTGGCGATAACCACCCGTACAGCCTCACTCTCGCAAGCACGCTCGTAGACATGCTGCAGCATCGGTTTTCCGGCCAAATCCGCCAGCGGCTTGCCCGGAAAACGACTGGATGCATAACGAGCCGGTATAACAACTGAGAAACTCATGGATCACTGGCTCTCCTTCAACCGCTCTTCCGCACTCAGAGTACGGGCTTCCGACTCCAGCATCACCGGAATATCATCGCGAATCGGGTAGGCAAGGCCGCTGGCTCGACACACCAGCTCATTGGTCTCCCTGTTCCACTCCAAGGGAGCCTTGGAAACGGGGCACACCAGAATATCAAGCAGTTTGGGATCCATTGTTTTGTCCTGTCTGTTGCGCTGACACCTGTGCCAGCCGCTGTAAAAATTGAGATTGGAACGATGCGCTCAAGCGGGCTTCGACCCTGAGCACCCAGGCTTCCTTCAGCGGAAAGGCCCGGCACTTCACGGCATCCTTTTCGGTCATGATAACAGGCAACGGCGGCAGAAAGTCGAATTGCTCGGGAGTCATCGCTGCATGATCTTCCAGCGGATGCTCAATGGGCTCAAAACCCAATGATCTGAGAGTATCAAAGAAACGGCCCGGATTGCCGATGCCGGCTACCGCATGAACCTGCCGCCCCTGCGTCCAACATTCGGGCCGAATGCTCGGACCACCCGACAGGGGTGTTAACCGGGAGGGAAACAGCTGCATACAGACCGGCGTCTGTTCCAGCGCCGGCAGCCCCGCGACCGTGGCAGCGCCATTGACCACAACCCAGTCCACCAGCGCCAGGCGCTCGGGCGGCTCCCGCAACGGCCCTTCAGGCAGACAATGCCCGTTACCCAGTCCCCGCCTGCCATCAACCACGGCGATCTCGATGTCCCGTGCCAATGCATAATGCTGCAGTCCGTCATCACTGATAATCACGTCACAGGGCGAGTGATCCAGCAGAGCATCAACCGCGCGCGGGCGATCCGGGTCTATCACCAGCGGCACATCGGTACGCTGCACGATCAAACAGGGTTCATCTCCGCCCGTTGCCGGCGGTGTTTCTGCAGTCACATGCCAGGGATAGGATGGAGGAGCAGCGCCATAGCCGCGACTGACCACCCCTGGCCGGTAACCTTCAGCACGGAGCAACTCAATAAGCGCGATTGTCAGCGGCGTTTTCCCGGTGCCTCCGATACTGATGTTGCCGACAATGACAACCGGTACGGGAATGCCGGATTCGGCACTTCCCAGACGGCGCTGCCGCGCACAGCGGCGCTGCACCAGACACCGAAACAGAGCCGACAGGGGGCGCAGCATCCTGAGCCAACTCGCTCCCGAATACCACGCCCTTTCCAATGACATCAGTCGCCGGCTTTTTGGGTCGCGATACTCAGCCGGGAGAATCCGAGCTGGCCGGCCACATCCATGACCGTTACAACCGACTGATGTTTGGCATTGGCATCCGCCGTAATGACGAACGGCAAATCACGTTTTTCCCCGGCCAGCTTGATCACTGCTCGCCGCAGCGTCAGTGCATCACTCGTTACCAGCGGCAGTTCATTGACCGAATATTGTCCTTCGGCCCCGATGACCACATCAATGGCGTCAATTTCGCTTGCCGCATTAACGGCATTCGTTGCCGCTTCCGGCAAACTGATGCTCAAGTGGGACTCGCGGGTAAACGTGGTCGTGATCATGAAAAATATCAACAGCAAAAACACCACATCAATCAAGGGTGTCAGGTTGATATTGATCTCTTCACGTCGTTGACGTTGGAATTTCACCGCTACCTCCCGGATTATTGGGTATCGACTTCGCGATCACCATGAATCACTTCGACCAGCTTGATCGACTCCTGCTCCATGGTCAGAACAAGACTGTCGACACGGCGTTGGAAGTAGCGGTGCATAACCAAAGCGGGGATCGCCACCGACAGCCCAGCGGCCGTCGTGATCAGAGCTTCGGAAATCCCGCCCGCCAGAATGCTGGCATTGCCGGTTCCCTGCAGCATAATCTCCATGAATACCTTGATCATGCCGATCACGGTTCCCAGCAGTCCCAAGAGCGGCGTAATGGCTGCAATCGTTCCTAATGAGTTCAAAAAGCGTTCAAGCTCATGCACCACATGGGAAGCTTCTTCCTGAATGCTTTCTTTCATGATATCGCGGCCATAGCGCGCATTGTTCAGACCGGCAACAATGATACGCCCCAACGGGCTGCCGCCACGAACAGCGTCAAGACGCTCGGTGGTCAATGCATTTTTCTGGGTTGCTTCCCACACATCCGCCAGCAGCCCTGCGGGAGTAACAAGCGCGGGGCGCAACACCAGCAAACGGTTCACGCAGATGGCAAGTGCAACAATAGAGCACGCTACGATTGGCAGCATCAACCAGCCGCCGGCAACTATAATCTCAAACACCTTAGACACACCTCCTGTTAGTGGTGTCAACTTTATCACAGCATCCTTACCGGGAGTAAGGCGTTAACTGGCTGTCCAATAACGCTTTTTCTGCTTTCTGTAACCTGCTGCCGAACAGTGTTCCGAATCGGCAACCAATTGTATGGCTCCTGCGTCAGCCGTCTGCAGCCAAGGGATTCCCCGTGCTTCCAAGCGCGCCACGACCTCGCCATGAGGATGACCAAACCGATTATACCGACCGGCACTGATCACGACCTGGTGCGGCTGTAACAGGTCGAGCAACGCAGCGGTGGTTGAGTCCCGACTGCCATGATGCCCGGCAACCAGCCAGGTGACCGGCTGTCGGAAGCCTCTAGACAGCAACCGGTATTCGCCACTCGCATCCAGATCGCCCGTCAACAGCAGGCTGCAATGGCCGTTGTCGACATACAAGATACAGGAGCGATTGTTACGGCTACGCGTTTCCGTATCGGCAAAGGCCCGGTAAAAGCCGAACTTCACACTCCCCGACCGCCACTGCTGCTCGGCACAACGTTCAGCGCCCGGCAGCGCATCCGGCTCACCGGCATAAAGCTGTCGCACACTCAGATGTTCGGCCAGAACATTCCAGCCCCCGGCATGATCGCTGTCGCCATGACTGATTACCAGGGTTTCCAGCACCGATATACCACGCCGCTCAAGCCAGGGTAGAACCGCATACGGAAAGGCTGCACCGCCCCCGGGGTAACCCGGGCCCGTATCATACAACAGAGAACCGCCTGCCGTTTCGATCAACACGGCCTGTCCTTGCCCCACATCAAACACCCAGACGTTGAATTCACCCACTTCCGGCAATGTAATCCGCGGCGCCAGTATCGGGATCAGTACCGGCACCAGCAACACACGACACAACGCGGGCATCGGCAACAGCAGCAGGACAACCGCCAACCCCATCAATACCAGCAAACTCCCCGAAAGCCCTGCCACATCGGTATGCAGACCCGGGACCGTCGCGCACCAAGTCAACAGCTGCCATAACCCTTCGACCCCCATATTGATCAGCTGAACCACTTCAACACTGAAAGCAGCCAGCGACAACAGGGCCGGAAGCGACCAGATAAGCAGCCCTAAAATCGGTACGGCCACCAGGTTGACCGGCACGGAGAGCAGGCTCAGCTGATTGAACAGAGCCGCTAACAGGGGCAACATGCCAAGAAAAAGTACCCACTGCAGCTTGAGACCAACGCCCAGATGCCGCTGCCAGCCCTGCACTTCGGCGTTGCTCTGCCAGAGCCAGAGAATCAGCGCCACCGCCCCGAACGACAGCCATAATCCGGCTTCCAGAATGGCCAGCGGATGCAGGGTCACAATGACGACCAGCGCCAGGCGCCAGCGCTGCCAGCCCGACAAGGGATACAGCCCTCCACTGCCCAGCATGAAAACCGCCAGCATCAACCAGGCCCGCTGCACGGGAATCCCCCATCCCGACAAACCGGCATAACACCCTGCCAATCCAACGGCCATCATCGGCGCCAGCCAGCGCCAACCTGAAGTGGACCGAGACCATAGCAACAGCGGCAACTGCAGCAACCGCCCGATCCCCCAGCCCAAGGCCGCAAAAACGGCCACATGCAAACCGCTGACCACAAACAGATGCGCCGTCCCGGTGACCTGCAGCACCTGCCACTGCTCGGAGCTCAGGCGCGTACGATCTCCCAGTATCAACGCCCTGAGCGTGTTTGCTCCGAGCACCGAGAACCTTTGGTCAAAATAATCGGCCAGGTATTGGCGCACATGTCGTATCGAGGGCTCAGCACTCCGATGCCCCTCAATCCGGCGGACATACCCCCTGGCATCGATGCCACGACTAAGGTAATCACGTTCACGATCAAACGCAGCCGGATTGCTTAACCCGACGGGGGGCTTGATTTTAACCACCAGCTCCAGGCAATCACCCTTTGCAAAACGATAATCGACCCCATAGTAGTTTGCCTCAACCAGCCTGAGCGCTGGCAGTTCAGAGGCTTGGGCAGACACCTGCACGGGCCTGAGCAGAAGGCGGTAATAACCGTTCTTATAGACCGGCAAAGCCGCAACTTCTGCCGTCATAACCAGGTCTTGGGGCGATTGTTCAAAACGATGTGCAAGCTGCCAATGGCCATAGACTGTAGCGACCAGCAGCCCCCCTGCGTATAACAGGGCCGATGCCCGTATCGGCTGCCAGAATGCAACCGCCAACGCCATCAGTATGCCCCACCAGCCCCACGACAATTCGGGGACAAACACGAGACTGACAATTCCGGACAGATAAGCGATCATCCTTGATCCTTATGGTTGGCTTAACGAAATTCTGGCGGCATAATGTAACCACTTGTCAGAAGTGGTGAACCCGTCTCGATGCCTCGCAAGCTGATCAAAAAATACATGCCCAACGAGCAGACGTTGAAGTCACATCGTCATCTCAGCTGGCTAGGACGACACCTGCACGACCCCAATCTATGGCATCTGACCCGCAAATCCGTTGCACGCGCCTTTCTGGTCGGCATTCTCTGTGCTTTTATGCCGATTCCCGGCCAAATGGTTATCGCTGCCGTTCTGGCCATTCTGGTATCCAGTAACCTGCCCATCTCCGTAGGCCTGGTCTGGATCACCAACCCCCTGACTATGCCACCTATTTTTTACGCCTGCTACCGGGTCGGTCTGTGGATACTGGGTATGGAGTCCAGCCTGGGACATAACTGGTCGTGGGAGTTGCAAACCATTCAGGCGGAGTTTGCCTCGATCTGGTGGCCCTTGTTACTGGGCAGCGTGGTATGCGGCCTGTTCTTCGGCCTGACCGGATATGCAGCCATCAGCCGTTTCTGGATCTGGCATGTCAATAGAAGCTGGCGCAAGCGCATACAGCTTCGCTGTAAGCGCAAGGACAGCAAATAAATAATCAGGCGACCGCTTCGTGCAGCACACCATCGACCAGTTCAAGCGCCCGCCCCATGCGAGCCGCCAACTGCATATCATGCGTCACGATCACAAAAGCCGTCGCCAAAGTTGCATTCAGCTCGTCCAGATAGTGCTGTACTTCTTCAGCCGTATGACGATCCAGGTTCCCTGTCGGCTCATCCATTAATACACAGGCAGGCTCATTAACCAGCGCACGTGCAATCGCCACTCGTTGACGCTCTCCGCCACTCAACTGAGCCGGTTTATGCCGGATACGATGCTTTAATCCCACTCGCTCCAGCAGTTGACCCGCGCGCTCGGCAGCGGTATGGCTGGACTCTCCGGCTATCAGAAGAGGCATGGCAACATTTTCCAGCGCAGTAAATTCGTGCAACAAGTGATGAAACTGATACACAAAACCCAGCTTCCGGTTACGCAGACGAGAACGCTGACGCTCACTGACACCATAGAGTGACTGACCGACAACCTGAACTTCGCCGCCATCCGGGCGGTCCAGACCACCCAGTATATTCAGCAGGGTACTCTTACCACTCCCCGAGCTGCCGACAATCGCCAGTCGCTCGCCCTTGGCAACGGTCAAATCGATGGATTTGAGAATATGGATCGGCTGCCCAGCTTCCCGGTAGCATTTGTCGATGTGCCGACAGCTCAATACAGCTTCACTCATAACGCAGGGCCTCCGCCGGTTGGGTACGTGATGCGCGCCAGGCCGGGTACAGGGTCGCGACAAAGCTGATCGCAAAGGCTGCCGCCGTAATCATGCCGACATCGGACCACACCAGTTCCGACGGCAGATAACTGATGAAATACACATCCGCTGACAGAAATTCGATTCCCAGCATACGCTCGATCCAGGCCACCAGATCCGTCACCGTCAGTGCCAACGTCACACCCAACAGCACACCCAGCGCCGTACCAATCAACCCGATCAGAATCCCCTGCACCATAAAAACGCGCAGAATCATGCTCGGGGTCGCCCCCATGGTACGCATAATGGCAATATCCGACTGTTTATCCGTCACCACCATCACCAGCGTTGAAACAATATTGAAGGCCGCCACAAAGACGATCAGCAACAACAGCAGTGCGATCATCCGCTTTTCCATTTGAATGGCCTGAAACAGGTTGCCATGCGTACGTGTCCAGTCATTTACATACAGAGGACGTGGCTGCGCCTGCGCAATGGCCCGTGCTTGCTGTGGGGCGGTAAACAGATCATCAAACTTCAGGCGCAAGCCGTCTACCTGGCCGGTTGACATTCGCTTGATGCGCGCGGCATCCGCAATGTGCATATAGGCCAGGTTTGCATCCAGCTCGGCCCCGACCGAAAAAATACCAACCACATCAAAGCGTTTTAATCTGGGTACGATACCCGCCACACTGATCGAGGCTTCCGGTAATACCAGCGTGACCTTGTCACCGACAGCGACACCCAGAAAACGTGCCAGCAGCTCGCCCAGCACTATGCCGTATTCCCCACCCTGCAACTCGGACAGAGTCCCATGCTGCATGTGCCGACCGATTATGGAGACCGATTCTTCCTGGCCAGGGTCTATGCCGTTGACCAGCACACCCTGAACGCGCCCGCGGCTGGTCAGCATGCCTTGGGCCTGCACATAGGGCGCAGCACCCTCGACACCGGGCTGAAGCAGGACCTGATCACGCAGGGATTCCCAGTCCTCAAGTCCCTGATCACCATAGCCGGCCAGAGTTGCATGAGGCACCATGCCCAGAATGCGTTGGCGCAACTCCCGGTCAAAGCCGTTCATCACTGACAAGACGACAATCAAGGCTGCCACGCCCAGCATAAGGCCCAGCATGGACACCAGAGAAATAAACGAAATGAAATGATTGCCGCGCTTGGCTGCGGTATAACGCAGGCCGACAAATATCGATAATGGTCTAAACATGGGGCGGAATTAAATCACAGTTGGTGAACAAGCTCTAATAGAATTGCAAAAATCGCTGCCTCTTGCATCGACAACGACCGGGACCTACAGCCAGCGGCGATGTTGCTGCTATGATTAGCCGGCCACTCAGCCTTCACGATACGGAAACTGCCGATGAGCCAAAAACCCCTCGATACTCCCCGCCCACGCCTGTACCTGCTGGCCAGCGCTGCTGGTTTCGCCGGCCTGATTCTGTGGTTCTACGCCGGTCGCGAGCTTGGTATTCTGCAATGGATCGTGGATTTTTTCCCCGCTTCACATGCCGGCGCCGGTTTGATGATCGCCATCATGCTGATGATGACTCCCGGTTTCCTGATCTGGAAATTCTACAATCGCTGGGTCGAGCAGCGGCTTGAAGTCAAGGGGCGCCACCTTGAAGATGAGGTCTATCTGCCGCCCACAAAAAACCGGAGCTAGGCTCCGGTTTTCCAACAACGCCGCCCGGTTACAGATTGGCGATACGGTTCAGGCCCGAAATGGCCGCTACACGGTAGGCTTCCGCCATCGTTGGATAGTTGAAGGTGGTATTGATGAAATACTTCAACGTGTTGGCTTCGCCCTCCTGGCGCATCACTACCTGGCCGATATGGATAATCTCCGACGCTTGGTCACCGAAGCAGTGAATCCCCAGAATCTGCAGCGTTTCCCGATGGAAGAGGATTTTCAGCATTCCGACCGGCTCACCTGAAATTTGCGCACGCGCCGTATCCTTGAAGAAGGCCTGCCCGACTTCATACGGAACACTTTCGGCCGTCAGCTCCTCTTCGGTTTTACCGATTGAACTGATCTCGGGAATCGTATAGATACCGGTAGGTACGTCGTTGATATAACGGAAATCGTCCGCCGACAGCATGTCTGCCGAGGCTGAGCGCCCCTGGTCCAGGGCAGCCGACGCCAGGCTCGGCCAGCCAATCACGTCACCTACCGCATACACGCCTTCCGCCGCGGTACGGTAATGCTCATCCACCGCGACCTGGCCGCGACTGTTCGCTTCCAGACCAATGTTTTCCAATCCAAGACCCGCCGTATTACCGGTACGGCCATTACACCAGAGGAAGGCATCTGCCCGAATGCGCTTGCCCGATTTGAGAGAAATCGTCACCCCATGCGCATCGCCTGTAACCGATTCATAGTCTTCGTTATGGCGAATTTTCACTGCATTGTTGCGCAGATGGTAGCTCAGCGCATCCGAAATCTCGTCATCCAGGAAGGACAACAGGCGGTCACGCATGTCGATCAGATCGACCTTCACCCCCAAACCGCTGAATATCGATGCATACTCACACCCGATCACACCCGCTCCAAAAATAACCAGCGTACGTGGCGTATGGCTCAGCTTCAAAATGGTGTCCGAGCTGTAAATACGCGGGTGATCGAAATCGATGTCCGGCGGACACCAGGGACTGGAACCGGTTGCCAATACAAAATTCCTTGAGCGCAGGATTTCACGGCCGCTGCTGCGCCCTTCCACCTGAATTTCGCCCTGTTTCAAGAACTTGGCATGACCAAAGAAAACATCAATCCGGTTGCGTGCATAGAAGTTGGTACGCAGCATGACCTGGTTCGATATCACCTTTTCCGCCCGCGTCAGCACCTTGGGAAACGAGAACCAGCGCGGCTCGCCGATATCACGGAACATCGGGTTGGTATTGAATTCAATGATCTGCTTGACGGAATGACGCAGCGCCTTGGACGGAATCGTTCCCTTGTGAGTGCAGTTGCCGCCAACGGTATCCTGCTCCTCGACAATTGCTACTCGGCGTCCCTGTTTGGCCGCATTGATAGCAGCCCCTTCACCGGCAGGACCTGAACCGATCACTACGACATCATAGTCATATACAGCCATTAAGTTTCCCCTTATTGCTCCAATCTGATTGCTGACCCCAGACACCCACGGCTATCCGTCAGTTTAAAGGTCCGGCCATCAACAACCCCATTAACCTTTAGACTTAACCTCATAGGCAAGATCCGCCGACGCGGTTGCCGTACTGCGTTCCTGCTCTTCATCACACTTGTTCGGATCACCACCGCAGATATCGCATACCGTGTCCATACCCAGTGCGCTCATGCCGCCACAGGAGCCTGCGATAGGCTTGCGCCCCAGCAGCACACCCACCGACATTGCTGTTATGATGAGCAACAGTGCCGCAAACGTAAAAATCATCGTATCCATCACAGTCCTCCTGTGGGTTCTTGCAGATAAGGCACAAAGCCGGGCGTGGCACGACTATCAAACCCGTCACCGGACTTACTGGTGAACATGGCCTTTATCCCTTGTTCGAAAGCAAAATTGTAACCTTGTTCCTCGCCCATCACCATTAGGGCGGTTGCCCATGCGTCGGCATCCGCGCAATTATCGGCAATCACGGTAACAGACACCAATCGGTGGCGTATCGGTCGTGCAGTACGCGGGTCTATCGTATGTGAATAGCGCACCCCATCCTCTTCAAAGTAATTGCGATAATCACCCGAAGTAGCCACGGCTCCCTGTTGAAGACTGATAACTTGCTGCACCTCCCGTGTTCCGGCCCGAGGTGCCTCAATCGCCAGTCGCCAGGGCTCTCCTCCGGGCTTCACGCCCCTCATCCGCAACTCCCCCCCTATCTCTACCAGGTAGCGCCGAATGCCACGCGCCTCCAGCAGATCGGCCAGTTGATCAACACCATACCCCTTGGCAATGGCCGACAGGTCGATGTACTGATCATATTCCTTGAGCACTGTCGAAGCCGCAGGATCCAGATGCAGGAAGGTATAACCCACTTTCGACTTCAACTGCTCAATTTCAACAGTGTCCGGCTGGTGTGTAATCCGCCCCTCGGGGCCAAACCCCCACAAATTGACCAGTGGACCGACGGTAACATCAAAGGCGCCGCCGGAAACCTCGCTGATTTGCCGGGCGCGCTGCACCATGGCAAACAATTCCGGCCCCACCTTATGCGCCACGCCCGCTTCGGCACGATTCAGCACGGACAGTTCAGAGGTATCGATATAAGTCGACATTTGCTGATTGATCAGGGCCAGCAGCTCTCCTGCCTCCGCACGAATCGAGGGCACACGGCTTTCGTCCGCATCCACCCACTTCATGCTGAAGCTGGTCCCCATAGTCAGCCCCTGAACAGCGACCACTTTTTCCTGTGACGCCGAATTGCACCCCAGAACTCCCAAAACAAAAACGGCCAGCAGCGAGGCTGCCAGCCATTTTGTCAGACGTATCCGATTAGCCATCAAGATCAGCCACCGAAGTCATCCAGCAGGATGTTTTCAGGCTCAACACCCAAATCTTCCAGCATCTTGATAACAGACGCGTTCATCATAGGCGGACCACACATGTAGTATTCACAGTCTTCCGGCGCATCGTGATCACGCAGGTAGTGTTCGTACAGCACGTTATGGATAAAGCCTGTGTAGCCGGTCCAGTTATCTTCCGGCTGCGGATCAGACAAGGCCAGGTGCCAGGTGAAGTTCTCGTTCTCTTCCGCCAACTGGTCGAACTCTTCAACATAGAAGGCTTCACGCACGGAGCGAGCACCGTACCAGAAGGAGATCTTACGCTTGGAGTTCAGACGCTTGAGCTGGTCAAAGATGTGTGAACGCATCGGCGCCATACCGGCACCACCACCAATGAAGACCATCTCATTATCGGTTTCCTTGGCGAAGAATTCACCGAAGGGTCCGTACACAGTGATCTTGTCACCCGGCTTGAGGCTGAACACGTAGGATGACATCTGGCCCGGCGGAATGCCCTGGCTGCCCGGAGGCGGCGAAGCAATACGGATGTTGAACTTAACAACACCGCGCTCTTCCGGGTAGTTGGCCATGGAGTAAGCACGGATAACCGTCTCATCAACCTTGGACACAAACTGCCACATGTCGAACTTGTCCCAGTCGCCACGGAACTCAGGCTGGATATCAAAATCCTTGTAGTTCACGACGTGAGGCGGCGCTTCCAGCTGTACGTAACCACCGGCACGGAAGTCCACGTTCTCGCCTTCCGGCAGACGCAGGGTCAGCTCCTTGATGAAGGTTGCCACGTTCGGGTTGGACTCGACGGTGCACTCCCACTTCTTCACACCGAAGACGTCGTCTTCAACGTGAACTTTCATGTCCTGCTTGACGGCAACCTGGCAGGACAAACGCCAGCCTTCCTTGCCTTCACGCAGGGTGAAGTGAGATTCCTCGGTCGGCAGCATGGAACCACCGCCCTCGGTTACCTGACATTTACACTGGGCACAGGTACCACCACCACCACAGGCAGACGCCAGGAAGATACCCTTGTCGGCCAGCGTCTGCAGCAGCTTGCCACCCGCCGGAACGGTGATCGATTTTTCCGGATCATCGTTGATCTCGATGGTCACATTGCCGGAGCTGACCATCTTGGCTCGGGCTGCGAGGATCACGGCAACCAGTGCAAGCACCACTGCCGTAAACATCACAACGCCGAGGATAATGACTTCTGTATTCATCTGTTTATCCTATCCTTTAAGCCTTCCATGTCGATCGCTTACAGCTGTACGCCGGAGAACGACATGAAGCCAAGAGACATCAGACCCACAGTGATGAAGGTGATCCCCAGGCCACGCAGACCATGCGGCACGTCACTGTACTTGAGCTTCTCACGGATACCCGCCAGGGCAGCGATTGCCAGCGCCCAGCCGATACCGGCACCCGCGCCGTACACCACACTTTCGCCAAAGTTGTAGTCGCGCTCCACCATGAACAGAGCAGCACCCATAATGGCGCAGTTCACGGTGATCAGCGGCAGGAATACACCCAGAGCGTTGTAAAGTGCAGGCACGAACTTGTCCAGGAACATCTCCAGGATCTGAACGATCGCGGCAATTACGCCGATGTAGGAGATATAACCCAGGAAGCTCAGATCCACTTCAGGATAACCGGCCCAGGCCAGTGCACCCTCGCGCAGCAGATAGTTGAAGATCAGGTTATTGACCGGCACGGTGATGACAAGCACCACAATAACGGCAATGCCCAGACCAATCGCGGTCTGAACCTTCTTCGAGATCGCCAGGAAGGTACACATCCCGAGGAAGAAGGCCAGCGCCATGTTTTCGACGAAAATCGCCTTAACAGCAAGGCTGATCAGCTGTTCCATGATTTACGCAGCCTCCTTCTTGGTGTTCGGAGCCATTTCGAAATCAGGCTTTTCAACCTGCTCCGGCTTCCAGGTACGGATGATCCAGATGAACATGCCGATCAGGAAGAACGCGCTCGGCGGCAGCAGCATCAAGCCGTTGCCCTGGTACCAGCCACCGTTGTTGACCAGCGGCAGAATTTCGATACCGAACAAGGAGCCGGCACCGAACAGTTCGCGGAAGAAACCGACGAACAGCAGTACTGCGCCATAGCCCAAACCGTTACCGATACCGTCCAGGAAGCTCGGCATTGGCGGGTTTTTCATGGCGAAGGCTTCGGCACGACCCATTACGATACAGTTGGTGATGATCAGACCAACGAATACCGACAGCTGCTTGGAGATCTCGTAGGCAAAAGCCTTCAGGATCTGGTCCACCACGATTACCAGCGAGGCAATGATCGTCATCTGTACGATGATTCGAATGTTGCCCGGAATGTGGTTACGGATCAGCGACACGAAGAAGTTGGAGAACGCTGTAACGGCAATTACTGCCAGCGTCATCACCATTGCGGTCGCCATGTTGGAGGTAACCGCCAGCGCAGAACATACACCCAGAATCTGCAGTGCAATCGGGTTGTTCTTGAAAATTGGCGTTACCAGAACGTCTTTAGTCTGAGACATGGATTAAGCCTCCCCTGCACGCAAGTTGTTCAGGAACGGCGCGTAGCCATTCTTGCCCATCCAGAACTGAACCAGGTTGGTAACACCATTGGCTGTCAGCGTAGCGCCAGACAGACCGTCAACCTTGTACTCTGCATTGGCAGTCGATGCATCGACACTGCCCTTGATCAGCTGGATCTGAGGGTCAGTCTTGTCGTCAGCGTACACTTTCTTGCCAGGCCAGAGTGCTTTCCAGGCAGGGTTGTCTACCTCGCCACCCAGACCCGGGGTCTCGGCGTGAGAATAGAAGCCCAGACCCACAACGGTGTTCAGATCACCTTCCAGCGCCAGGAATCCGTACAGAGTCGACCAGAGCCCCTTGCCGTGTACCGGCAGAACCACTTTGTTCACGGAGCCGTCAGCACCTTCAACAAGGTATACCGGCTGAACACGCGCGATCACCTTGATACCCGCCTTGTCATCCTGGCGATCCAGCGCGATGCTCTGCTGAGGATCCTTGGTCGCCTTGGACTCATCATAACCGGCCGGCACATCAACATACTGGCCTGTTTCCAGATCAACATATTTAGTCGTAATCTGACTAAACAGTTCATCTACGCTCTTGGACGGATCGGCAATACCGGCAGCCGCCAGGATATTGCTTTTACGGTCCAGTTCTTTGTTGGCAACCTGCTGCGGCTTGAGAATTACTGCCGCAGCGGACACCACTACCGAGCACACGACACACAACAGAATCGTGACCAGCAGGGTTTTGCCCATCGTATCGTTATTAGACGACATTGCGCTTCATCCTCCGCTTGATATTCGCCTGGACAACAAAGTTGTCGATCAGCGGTGCAAACAGGTTGGCAAACAGAATCGCCAGCATCATACCTTCCGGGAATGCCGGGTTGGCAACACGGATCAGTATCACCATCACACCAATCAAAGCACCGAACACCCACTTGCCGGTATTGGTCATGGATGCCGACACCGGGTCGGTTGCCATAAAGATCATGCCGAAGGCAAAACCACCCAGCACCAGATGCCACCAGAACGGCATATTGAACATGGGGTTGGTGTCGGAACCGATCAGATTGAACAGCGACGACATGGCGACCATGCCCAGGAAAACGCCGGCGACAATACGCCAAGCCGCAATGCGTGCAAACAGGATCACCGCGCCACCGATCAGGATCGCCAGTGTCGAGGTTTCACCCACCGAACCCTGAATGGTACCGATGAAGGCATCGAACCAGGTGATGTTGGCATTCAGTACGGCTTCAACACCGCCCATGGCTGCCAAGCCCAGCGGAGTTGCACCGGAGAAACCATCGACTGCTGTCCAGATTGCGTCACCCGACATCTGTGCCGGATAGGCAAAAAACAGAAAGGCTCGACCGGTCAACGCCGGGTTGAGGAAGTTTTTACCGGTACCACCGAATACTTCCTTGCCAATAACCACACCGAAGCTGATACCCAAAGCCACCTGCCACAACGGGATGGTCGGCGGCAGAATCAGGGAGAACAGCACCGAGGTCACGAAGAAGCCTTCGTTGACTTCATGGCCACGCTTCATTGCGAACAGCACTTCCCAGAAGCCACCCACAATAAAGGTCACGGCATAAATCGGCAGCCAGTAGGTCGCACCATGAAGGATGTTGTCCCAAATACTGTCGGGGTTGAAACCGGTCAGCGATGCTGCCAGGGCGCCGCGCCAGCCGGTCGCTTCAGTCAGCCCAAGTTCGGCCATAGCTGTATTGGCCTGCAGACCAACGTTGTACATGCCGAAAAAGATGGCCGGGAAGGTACACAGCCATACCAGGATCATGATGCGCTTCAGATCAACGCCGTCACGTACGTGCGCTGCACTCTTGGTCACATGACCCGGAGTATAGAAAATGGTATCGACTGCTTCATACAGCGCATACCAGTTTTCATATTTGCCGCCTTTATGGAAATGCGGCTCCATTTTGTCCAGAACGGTTCTCAAACTCATGACCAGCCTCTCTTACGCCTCTTTTTCGATGCGCGTCAGGTTGTCGCGAAGGATAGGACCGTACTCGTACTTGCCCGGGCACGCGAAGGTGCACAGCGCCAGGTCCTCTTCATCCAGCTCAAGACAGCCAAGCTGCATCGCGGTCACGATATCGCCGGTGACCAGTGCGCGCAGCAACTGAGTCGGCAGGATATCCAGCGGCATCAACGCTTCGAACTGACCAACAGGAATCATTGCCCGTTCGGAACCGTTCGTGGTTGTGGTGAAATCGAACTTCTTGCTCGGCGAGAATACGGAGGCAAACATGTTCAGTACCGAGAACTTGTTAGCGCCCGGTGTAATCCAGCCCATAAAGTCACGATTATCGCCTTCCAGAAGCACACTGACCTGGTTTGCATAACGCCCCAGGAAGCCGGTCGGACCGATGGCCGAGCGGCCGTTCCAGACAGAGCCGTTAATAACACGATTCTTACCCGACTTGAGCTTACCAGCGCACAACTCTTCGGTCGCAACACCGACACGGGTGCGTACCAGACTCGGGGCTTCGACTTGCGGACCGGCCAGCGCAACAACACGCTCGGTCGGCAGACGGCCGCTGACAAACAATTTGCCGAACGCAATCACGTCCTGATAGCCAATGATCCAGGCGGTTTTTTCACGCGAGACGGGATCCAGGAAGTGAACATGGGTACTCGGGTTACCTGCCGGGTGTTTACCGGCAAATTCTTCCACCTGCACGCCTTCGGCTGTGGGAACCTGCACTCCTGCGGCCTTACAGAGATACACCTGCCGGCTACCCATACGGGCCAACAGCTTGAGGCCGTTCACGAAATCTTCAGCCTGCTCGTTGATAATCAGAGCAGGATCCGCCGCCAGGGGATTGGTATCGATGGCCGTCACAAAAATGGAACTCGGAGTCGTGCCGACCTGAGGTACACGGCTGAACGGACGCGTACGGAAAGCGGCCCACAGACCGGAAGCCAGCAGATTTTCCTCGATCTGCTCTCGAGACAGGGTGTCCAGTTTGGCAGCGGGGTAGCTGGCAAACTCGACAGCGTCTTCCTGATCATCCAGTTCAATGACCACGGATTGCAGGACACGACGTTCGCCACGGTTAATGGCGCACACGGTGCCGGCACCGGGAGCCGTATACTGAACCCCTTCTGTTTTCTTATCGGTAAAGATCACCTGACCGAGCTTCACCCGGTCACCCACTTTGACCATCATCGTCGGCTTCATGCCGATGTAATCCTGGCCAAGCAGAGCCACAGTACGCACTTTGGGACCATCCTGGATGGTCTGTCCAGGCGCACCTGCAATCGGTAGATCCAGACCCTTATTGATCTTGATCATTCGTCTCACCCAACTTTCGGAAATATTCAGGAGGCTTTCCGCTGCTCGAGCGAAGCTGAGCAAGACATGAAACACGCCTCGCCACCTGCGGAGCAACCGAAAGATTTTCCACCAAAAAATCCCTGCAAGTATAACCGAGTCGGCCAAGCTTTTGCTACAAGGCACTGTTTTACTTAGGCGAATGGCGAATAATTTATACCATCACTATAGATTTAATTGGTATAAAATTATTCTTTTTTGGAATCAAAAAGGACAGGCATAAAAAAGGCCGCATATAGCGGCCTTTTCTTGACACCAAAGGAATCAGTGCTTTCCTTTCGGGAAAGCATCCAGCGTGCACTTGGCCAAGTGCTGAGCCATGCGCACAACCTGGCAGCTGTAACCGAATTCATTATCGTACCAGACATACAGCACGCAACGATTGCCATCAACGATAGTGGCCAGCGCATCCACCACACCAGCAGCGCGAGACCCCACAAAGTCGGAAGATACGGCTTCAGGTGAGTTGCTGTAATCAATCTGCTTCTGCAGTTCGGAATGTACGGCTGCATCACGCAGATAGTTGTTCAGCTCGTCCTTAGAAGTATCCTTGTCCAGATTCAGGTTCAGGATTGCCATGGACACATTCGGTGTCGGAACGCGAATCGCGTTACCGGTCAGCTTGCCTTCCAACTCCGGCAACGCCTTGGCAACCGCCTTGGCTGCACCGGTCTCGGTCAATACCATGTTCAGTGCCGCTGCACGACCACGACGATCACCTTTGTGGTAGTTATCGATCAGGTTCTGGTCATTTGTGTACGAGTGAACGGTCTCAACATGGCCATTCACCACACCAAACTGATCATTGACGGCTTTCAATACCGGCACGATAGCGTTAGTGGTGCAGGAAGCGGCGGACAGCACGCGATCATCATCAGAGATATCGCCATGGTTCACACCCATCACAACGTTCTTCACGCCTTTGCCCGGCGCCGTCAGCAACGCACGTGCCACACCCTTGGATTTCAAGTGCAGGGACAGGCCTGCCTCATCACGCCAAATACCGGTATTGTCGATTACCAGGGCATTTTTGATGCCGTACTGAGTGTAATCAACCTGATCCGGGCCATCGGCGAAGATGATCTGGATGTAATTACCATTGGCGATGAGTGCGTTATTCTCTTCATCTACCTGGATAGTGCCTTTGAAAGAACCATGCACGGAATCGCGGCGCAGCAGGCTCGCGCGCTTCTCGAGGTCATTGTCGGCCTTACCCTTGCGCACAACGATGGCACGCAGACGCAGAGAGTGGCCACCACCGGCACGATCCAGCATCAGGCGCGCCAACAGGCGACCGATACGGCCGAAACCGTACAGCACCACATCAGTGCTCTCATGGGCTTCTGCAGGCTCGGTAGACGCATCTGCCAGCTCTTCCTGCAGGAATGCCTGCAACGTGCGACCGTTGCTTTCGTCGCGGAATTTTACCGCCAGCTTGCCAATATCGATGTGCGCATTGGTTACATCCATTTCAGCAACAGCTTCCAGGACCGGGAAGGTATCGACAACCGAAATCTCTTCACCTTCTACCTGGCGCACAAAACGGTGTGCTTTCAGGATATCGATCACAGACCGTTTAACGATCAGACGACCGTACACAGAAATTTCAATGTTACGGTCACGGTACAGACGGCCAACCAGGGGCACCATTGCTTCAGCAATTGCTTCGCGGGCTTTCCAGTCTGCAAAAATCATTTCTTGGCTCACGGGGTAACTCCGAAATTGTCATCGCTCAATTTGGGTGCGCGCATTATCCTCTTTTCGGCTATCCGGGGCAAACCCGAGAGCGTAGACTTTGGTCCCGATCTGCATCCAAGGCTGCACCCGATGGCCTCAACAGGTAGAATTCACTTTTTCAGCAGGATCAAGGAGCCCGGTTTGTCAGCGCTATTCAGCATCCCTACCCCCAAAGGCCCAGGCGATCACAAGCGGCTCGGACACGTCATCGGCAGCGCAACCGGCCTGCTTATTCAGCAGCTCAGCCAGAAAACACGCGGCATGATCATGCTGATCAGTCAGGATATGGAAAGTGCGGAACGCCTGCTGCAGGAAATTCGTTTCTACTGCGACGACAGCCTGCCTGCGGCACTCCTGCCCGACTGGGAAACCCTGCCATACGACAGCTTTTCACCACATCAGGACATCACATCCAGCCGTATCCAAACGCTGCACCAACTGCCGGAGCAACAACATGGCGTACTGGTGATCCCGGCCTCGACGCTTCTTCACCGCCTGCCGCCGGTCAGTTTTGTGACGGCCAATGCGCTGTTTCTTGAAACCGGCCAGCACCTGGACAGCATTGTCCTGCGCCAGCGATTTACCGATGCTGGCTACCATGCCGTGGATACCGTTTACGAGCACGGTGAATTCGCCATTCGCGGCGCCATTATCGACCTGTTCCCGATGGGCGCCGACGCACCGCTGCGCATCGACCTGTTCGATGACGAAATCGACAGCATTCGGACTTTTGATCCCGAAACCCAGCGTTCCATCGACAAGGTCGATCGCGTACGCCTGCTGCCCGCGAAGGAATTCCCCTTTGACCAGACTGCCATCACCCGCTTCAAGCAGCACTGGCGCGAGCGCTTTGACGTCGACCATACACGCTGTCCGATCTACCAGGATATTTCCAGCGGTCTGACACCGCCCGGTATCGAATACTACACCCCCCTGTTCTTTGAACAGACTGCAACGCTATTTGATTACCTGCCCGACAATACACTGATTCTGCACGACAAGGACCTTAAAACTGCAGCTGACCAGTTTTCCGCAGACACTCTTTCCCGTCATGCCGAGCGCTCCGGCGACCTGCAGCGTCCGATACTGGATCCGGATGCACTCTTCCTGTCGACCAGCGAACTGTTTGCCCGTCTGCATGACTACCCGCTCATGCGGCTGAATGCCGGGCCAGAAGAGGTACGCCCCGGGCGTGACAACCTGCCATGCCTGACGCCGCCAGAGCTGGGCGGCAAGGACAGCCAGCATCCCCTTGCACCACTCCAGGACTACTGCAGCATACACACGCTGCCAACGCTGATCTGCGCAGAATCGGCCGGCCGCCGGGAAGCCTTGCTGGAGCATGCTCGCAAGGCAGGGCTCAACCTTGTCGAATGCGACAACTGGCAGGACTTCCTGACTCGGCAACCGGCTCTTGGCATTACGACCTATCCACTGGAACAAGGCCTGCTGCTTGATGACCGACTGCAACTGGTCACGGAAAGCCAGCTGTTCGGCCGACAGGTTTTTCAGCGCCGTCGCCGCGAAAAGGAACAGATCGATGCGGATCAGGCCGTCCGTCACTTGTCGGAACTGGACATCGGTGCACCGGTCGTGCATATCGATCATGGTGTCGGACGCTATCAGGGTCTGCAAACCATCGACATTGACAACCAGGCCGCCGAGTTTCTGGTCTTGGAGTATGCCAACCAGGCCAAGCTGTATGTACCGGTTTCATCACTACACCTTATCGGTCGCTATTCCGGTGCCAGCGATGAATCAGCGCCACTGCACAAGCTTGGCACCGAACAATGGAACAAGGCCCGACGCAAGGCCGCCGAGAAGGTGCGCGACTCGGCAGCCGAGCTGCTTGACATCTACGCCCGTCGCGCCGCTCGCAAAGGCTTCAGCTTCGACTGCAGCGATACGGAATATCTCCAGTTTGCCGACAGTTTCCCGTTTGAAGAGACGCCCGACCAGGCCAATGCCATCAGCGCTGTCGTTCAAGATATGCGAGCCGCAACACCGATGGACCGACTGGTATGTGGCGATGTAGGTTTCGGCAAAACCGAAGTCGCCATGCGCGCAGCCTTCATCGCCGTACAAAGCGGCAAGCAGGTTGCCGTATTGGTACCCACCACGCTCCTGGCACAACAGCATTTTGAAAACTTCCGCGACCGCTTTGCCGAGTGGCCGGTCGAAGTCGAGCTGATTTCACGCTTCAAAAGCACCAAGGAGCAACAGGCCACCATCGACGCACTGAGCGAAGGCAAAGTCGACATTCTGATCGGCACCCACAAACTGCTGCAGGGCGGCATCCGCTTCAGCGACCTGGGCTTGCTGATCATTGACGAAGAGCACCGCTTCGGTGTGCAGCAGAAGGAACGCCTGAAGTCGTTACGATCAGAGGTCGACATCCTCACACTGACCGCGACCCCCATCCCACGTACGCTCAACATGGCCATGTCCGGCATTCGCGACCTCTCGATCATCGCCACGCCACCGGCCCGCCGCCTGTCGATCAAGACTTTTGTGCGCCAGCACGAAAAACCCATGATTAAGGAAGCGATCCTGCGAGAGCTCTTGCGTGGCGGTCAGGTGTACTACCTGCATAACGAGGTCAAATCGATCGAGAAGGTCGCGACCGATATCAACGAACTGGTACCCGAAGCTCGCGTTGCCATTGGTCATGGCCAGATGCGCGAACGCGAACTTGAACAGGTCATGAGTGACTTTTACCACAAGCGTTTCAATGTACTGGTATGTACCACCATTATCGAAACCGGTATCGATGTCCCCAGCGCCAACACGATCATCATCGATCGAGCCGACAAGTTCGGCCTGGCTCAGCTCCACCAGTTGCGCGGACGCGTGGGCCGATCACACCATCAGGCCTATGCTTATCTGCTGACCCCACCCCCAAAACTGATGACACAGGACGCCACCAAGCGCCTGGACGCCATCAGCCAGTCGAGCACTCTGGGCGCCGGTTTCACCCTGGCTACTCACGACCTTGAAATCAGAGGTGCAGGAGAGCTGCTCGGCGAAGAGCAGAGCGGCCAGATGCAGAGCGTCGGCTTCGGTCTGTACATGGAGATGCTAGACCAGGCGATCAAGTCGATTCAGGAAGGAAAAACGCCGGATCTGGACAAGCCACTGCATCATGGCAGCGAAATCAACCTTCACCTGCCAGCCTTGATCCCCGAGGACTACATCCCTGATGTGCACAACAGGTTAATGCTGTACAAGCGTATCGCCAACGCCGACAGCGGCCCCGCGCTGGATGAACTGCAAGTGGAAATGATTGACCGTTTCGGCCTGCTGCCGGAGCCGACACGCAACCTGATACGCCTGACTCGCATCAAGCTGAGTGCGGAAGCACTGGGCATCACCAAACTGGATGCCGGTGAAAAATCGGGACGCATCGAATTTGAAGCCGAGCCCAATGTCGACCCAATGACCCTGATCGCTCTAATTCAACGCCAGCCAGACCGTTTCCGTCTCGACGGCGCCAACCTGTTGCGTTTTACCCAGCCGATGGAAAAAGCCTCTTCACGCTTTGAAGCCGTCGAGCGCCTGCTGACACAACTGTCACCGAAGGAGAGTACCTGACCCTAGGCTTCTGTGCGGTACCGCTCACTGGTAATAGCAGCACCGAGCAAGACGCCCCTACAGTGCACGCAGCTGATTGAAACGGCTATCGGCGCGTGCCATCAACTCAGCAGGGCGACCCTGCTCGATCACGGCCCCACTGTCCAGTATCACGACCCGATCAAAAGACTCCGCCATCTGCAAATGGTGGCTGATCATCAGCAGGGTACGCGTGCGACAACTCGCCAGCATCGACTTAACGACCGCCGCTTCGGTCACGGCATCCAGACCTTCCGTCGGCTCATCCAGCACCAGTGTCGGCGCCGGTTTCAACAAAGCCCGCGCCAGTCCAAGACGCTTGCGCTGTCCGCCGGACAGTCGCCCGCCTGATTCACCGACCCGGTACGCCAAGGGATCATCCCCCAACGCCTCCAGCAACAACACCTGCCCAAGCACCGCCAGCAACTGTTCATCAGTTGCCAGAGGGTCGGCCAAACGCAGGTTATCGGCAACACTGCCGGAGAACAGCTGAACCGGCTGCGACAGGACACTGATCTGCGCCCGCAGTGTCGGCTCATCATAAGCGCCGACCGGTCGCCCCGAGAGGCTGACAGCCCCCGCATCAGGATCATGGAAACGCGCCAACAGATTGATCAAACTGCTCTTGCCGCTACCGGTATGCCCCAGGATCAAGACATGCTCACCTGGCGATACCTGCATCGAAAAGCTCTCCAGCGCCCAGGGAGCATCCTGCACATAGCGAAAGCAGACATCGTCGAAGGCCAACTGCCCTGGCACTGCAGGCAACTCGCCCACAGCCGGAAAGCCGGTTACAGGCTGCTGCTCGACAACATCCATCAATCGACCGGCCGCTGCTGCCGTTTTGCTCCAATACTGAAAAGCCAGTGGCAACGGGGCCACAGCTTCGAACACGGCCAGCACACAGAACACCAACATGGCCAACTGGGGCGGCGCTATCACTTCCTCATGTACCAGACCAATACCCAGCACCAGAGCCGCTATACCCGCCATGCCGCCAATCAACGTCATCATGGCACTGGTGAGCCCGCTTATCAGCGCCATCCGCAGCTGTGTTCTATACAGCTCCGCCTCCGCCTTTTGCGCCTGCTCAACAGCCTGCCCTACACCGCCATAGATTTGCAGATCTGCCTGCCCCTGTACCAGAGCCAACAACTGCACACGCAATCGACTGATCCGTACAACCTGCGACCGCCCGGTCGAGCGCCCGGCCAGCTGAGCCCCCCAAGGCAGAAAAACGCCGGCCAGCAGTAGCGCAAGCGCAGTCATAATCGCAATCTCGGCGCTGTAAAAAGACAAAAACAGCACGACCAGACCACCGACCACCAACGCCCCAAGCGTCGGGACCAGTACACGCAAATACAGATTATCCAGGGCATCGATATCGGCCACCAAGCGATTCAACAGGTCGGCAGAACGGTACCCCTGCAAGCGCGCCGGCCCTAATGCCTCCACATGCCGGTAAAACCAGGCACGCAACCGAGCCAGAATTCGAAAGGTCGCCTCATGCGTCGTCACCCGCTCGAAATAGCGTCCGACCGTGCGGAATATGGCAAAGCCCCGCACTCCAGCTCCCGGCGTAAAGTAGTTGAACTGTTTGATACCCAGCGCCGTCAGACCCGCCAGCGCCGAGGCCGAAATAAACCAGCCCGACAATGTCAGCAGACCGATTGCCGACAACAGGGTCACCAGACTGAGCAGGACCCCCAGCGCCACCCAGCCGCGATGCATATTCAACATGCGAATAAATGGCCACAGCGCCTTCATGACGTTACCTCTTCAATACGTTGCAACTGCCCCTGTGCCAACTGCCAGATCTCATCCGCCTCCAGCATGGAGCTTTTGCGATGTGTCAGCATCAACACCAGGCGACCGGAACAGAGGGTCCGCAGCGATGCCAACACCTGACGCTCGCTCTCCCTGTCCAGAGACGCGGTCGGCTCATCCAACAACAGCACCGGCGCATCCTTGAGGAAGGCTCGCGCCAGCGCCAGCCTCTGAATCTGGCCGCCAGAAAGGCCAACACCCTGCTCACCCACTCGAGAATCCAGCCCGTCCGGCAAACGCTGAACAAACTCCAGCGCATTGGCCTGCTCCAGCGCTCTGTACAAACGGTGCTCATCTGCATCCGGATTCGCCAACAGCAGGTTGTCACGCAGTGTCCCGGGAAACATGGAAGTATGCTGACTGACCCAGGCTACCTGTTGCAACCAGGCGTCCGAGCCCAGTGTTTCCAGCGGAGTATCATTGATCAATATCTGTCCCGCATCCAGCCGACGGAACCCCAGCAGAGCCTGCAACAGACTGGATTTTCCGGCACCACTGGGGCCGATCAACGCCAGAATACGCCCCGGCTTTAAATGCAGATTGACATGTGTGAACACCGGTTCAGGCTGCCCCGGGTATTGCATCTGCGCATCCTGAATCACCACATCCCGCACGCGCCCAATAGTCTCACTGCCTGCCGGTTCAACCGCGCCCGAAGGCTGATCCAACAGCGCCTGCAAACGCTCAGCGGCGGCAACAGCCTCCTGCTTGGCGTGGTAATGCGTACCCAATTCACGCAACGGGAGATAAAATTCGGGGGCCAGCAGCAGGATAAACAACCCCTGATATAAATTGACCGGTGCATCCCAGTAACCGAAATTCAGATGCCCGAGAAAGCTGAAACCCAGATAAACGGCAACCACGGCGATCGAAATGGACGCAAAGAACTCCAGTACCGCCGAAGACAGAAAAGCGAGCCGCAAGACCTGCATCGTGCGCAGGCGAAACTCCTCGGCCCCCTGCTCGATCAGCTCACCCTGCGCCCGGCTGCGATCAAACAGCTTCAAGGTTACGATCCCCTGCACCACATCCAGAAAATGCGCACTCAGCCCTGACAGAGCTGCAAAGTTGCGACGATTCGCTTCCGCCGCACGTGTCCCCACCAGCGCCATGAACAGCGGCACCAATGGCGCCGTCAGCAGAAAGATCAAACCCGCAGCCCAGTTTACCGGGAAGACAAAAGCCAAGATAACCAAAGGCAGGATCGCGGCCAGCGCCATCTGCGGCAGGTAACGCGCAAAGAAACCGTCCAGCGCTTCGACTTGCTCCAGCAACTCACTGCCCAGCTCACCGCTGCGCTGCTCTCCGGCATAGGCAGGCCCCAGTCGCGTCAGGTGCTGAAGCAGCAAAGTGCGCAGGCGCCGACGCACACGCACGGAGCTCTGCTGCCCGGCCCACTCCCGAAGAACTCCCAACAGGGCCCTGATCAATAACGCAGCCAACAGACCGCCCAACAGGGGCCAGGCGATATCCGTACGCGTCGCGTCAAACAGCGTTCCGTGTATCAGTGTAGCCAACAAGTGCGCCTGCACAATCAGCATTAATCCGATACCGACACCGGCCAGCACACTGACCCAGGTCCAGACTTTTTCCGAACGCGCCAACTGCTTGAGCCAGCGCGTTTGCGCACTAGTTGTTTCGGATGACATCTATCGCCTCTTGCGGCTCAAACGCCACCTCCGGCTCTGGAGCCTCTCCTCCGCCAAAGCGCAGCGTTTGGGTTGGAAGGGCAAACTCCGCGCCATGCCGGAAGATGATCGCGGCAATTTTCAGCATCACGTCTTCCTTGATCGCGTGGTACTTCACCCACTGTGTTGTTTTGGTAAAGGTGTACACCATGAAGTCGAGGGACGAGGGCCCAAAACGGTTCAGATGTACAATGAGCGTTTGTCGGGTATCAATATCGGCGTGCGCCTGCAGCATCGCCCTCACATCGTCGATAATACCCTTGACCTTGGCCGCATCATCGTAACGCACTCCGATGTGCTCATATATGCGGCGATTGCGCATGCGCGAAGGGTTTTCCACCGCCACGTTTGCAAAGGTCGCGTTAGGCACATACAGAGGACGCTGATCAAAGGTTCGAATACGGGTGAGTCGCCAGCCAATCGCCTCCACCGTGCCTTCGATGGATTTGTCCGGTACGCGAATCCACTCTCCGACGCTGAAAGGTCGGTCCATGTAGACCATCAAGCCGCCAAAAAAATTGGCCAACAGGTCCTTGGCCGCAAAACCAACGGCAATACCGCCGATCCCGCCAAACGCCAGAATACCGGAAATGCTGACACCCGCAGACTGCAACAGGGTCAAGCCGGCCACGACAACCACCACCAGACGGGTCAGCTTGGCCAGGACATCCACCGTCGTTCTATCGACGCGTTTGCGCCCCTTGGCCTGGGTCGTGAAATACTGCTCTCCCATGCCGATAAAGCGCAGCAGTCCCCAGGCTACAATCAAAATCGCGCCAAAGCGCCGCACATCGGATCCCAACCGGGTACTGATCGACAGACCGTTACGGCTGAAGATATCCAACAACAGCGACAGACCAACCACCCAGATCAGCAGACGCAGCGGTGGACGGATCGCTCTCAGGAACATTTCGTCCCACACCGGCCCCCGCTGGCTCATGTGAGTAATCATGCGCTCGGTCAGCCAGTTGAAGCCGACTGTCAATAACCAGGCCATAATCAGGATCACCCCGGCCGCAATCTGCCAGACGTAATCACTCAGCTCAGGCCAGCGCCCTGCAACAGACGCCAACACGGGGTCGAGCAACTGCTCCACCATCAAGCCTCCTTAATCAGCTCCGCCGCCAGGGCACGACTCTGCTGCAGTCGCTCGGCATCCGGCTCCCGTGCCGGGCGCGCCCGCATCCTTGCCACGCGATGAGAAGCCGGCACCGCCTTAGCCTGTAAATGCTGCAGCACCTCTTCAGCACCTTCCCGGTGGTTACATACCAGTACCATGTCGCAACCGGCCTCCAGAGCGCGATCACAGCGCTCGGCATAACCGCCGGCAAAGCGGGCACCTTCCATGCTCAAGTCATCGCTGAAAATGACACCATCGAAACGCAACCGCTGGCGCAATATCTGTTGCAGCCAGAAGCTTGAAAAACCGGCCGGTGCCGAGCAGACCTTCCGATACACGACATGCGCTGGCATCAGACCATCCAGACCACGGCGAATCAATGTGTCAAATGGTCGCAGGTCCTGCTCCTCAATGGCATCAAAGTCTCGCTCGTCAACCGGCAGTTCCAGGTGTGAATCCGCTTCGACCCAGCCATGCCCCGGGAAATGCTTGCCCGTTGCAGCCATGCCGGCTTCGTGCATCCCGGCCATAAGACCTCCGGCCAACTCGATCACCCCTTCCGGGCTCTGGCCAAAGGCACGGTCGCCAATAACACTGCTGCGACCCCAGTCCAAATCCAGCACCGGGGCGAAGCTGATATCGATATCATAGGCCCGCAGCTCGGTTGCCAGCAGCCAACCGATTTCATGCGCCTCTGCAATGGCACGGGACGGATTATCCTGCCAACGCCGCCCCAGCACCGACATCGGCGGCAGACGCGTAAAACCTTCTCTGAATCGCTGCACCCGACCACCTTCCTGGTCAACTGCAACCAACAGATCCGGCCGCTGATGGCGGATAGATGCCATCAATTCATGCAGCTGTTCCGGGCTTTCATAGTTGCGACTGAACAAGATCAGCCCCCCTATCTCCGGAGACTGCAGAAGGACCGCTTCTTCAGGAGTGAGCGCCAGCCCCTCCACGTCCAGCATCAATACACCTGTGGTCATATGACATCACTCTTCAATCAGAACGGACATTCCCGGCTGCACCCGCTCAAAAAGTTCGACAAGATCCGCATTGCGCATCCGGACACAGCCATGGGAACGAGGAACCCCCATCGGCTCGCTGTCAGGGGTTCCATGAATATAGATATAGCGGCGCTGCGTATCGACATCGCCACCGCGGTTGAAGCCTTTTTCACGACCACACAGCCAGAGAATCCGGCTCAGAATCCAGTCACGCTCAGGGTACCGCGCAGCCAATTCGGGACTGTAGACCTCTCCCGTCCAGCGACGCGCAATAAAAACGGCACCCTCAGGCCGATTGCCACCAATACAGGCACGGATATAATGCTGCCCGCGCGGCGTACAGCCCGACCCATTGGCCTCCCCGGCCCCCGCCAGCGCAGTAGAAACCGTATAACAAGCTGTGACAGCATCGCCATCCATCAGTTTCAACGCCTGTTGCGACAACGAGACTCTGAGCTGACACTCCGACATCAGTGCTCATGCCCCTTGGCCTGTATCCCGGCACAAATGACCGGCAGCATACGCGCCAGAATCACTTCGACTTCGACATCCTTCTGGTCGGTGGACTGGTCAAGTTCAACCAGCGCATGCATATTGGACAGGGTAAAAATGACCGACCCAATCAGGAAGTGCAGCCGCCAGAAAAATTCGCTTTCGCTCAGGCCCGTCGTATTCTCGCGCAGGTAATGCAGGAATACGGCTATTCGCTTGCCATACTGGTCGCGCAAGAACTGTTGCAGATCCTGTTGCGAAGGACGGTAGGCATGATCCAGCAGACGCATCAGCACAGCCAGTGCGTAATCATTACGATGATGGACACGCACCAGCGCCACCGCCAGCACCTTCATCAACTCCATCAGTTCGGGGCCGGAACCGTCTTCCTGTCGACCCAGACCCTCCTCTATGGCTTCACACAGGGGGGTCAGAGACTGTTCGGCAACCGAGTGGATAAGGCCCTTCTTCGAACCGAAATGATAGTTGACTGCCGCCAGGTTCACGTCCGCCAGAGTGGTGATCTGACGCATCGTGGTTTCCTTGAAACCCTGCTCCGCAAACAGCTTCTCAGCCGCCTGAATGATGCGACTTGAGGTGTCGGTTCCCGGACACATAGATGTGTTATCCACGGACATATTGCTGACCTCTCCCCACTTAGGCCTGGATGTTCCAACCATACTCACCCCCTGCGGACTAACGCGACAACATGCGACTGTTCATGACCCGTTGCCACCAGCGCAACAACAGATTATCGGACGTATTCACCGCCAGCTGCCCCAACCGCTCCTGCAGGCCGACCTTGACTTCATAGTGCAGTTCAAACACATCATGTTCACTACACAGCTCAAAAAGATAATCATCGCTGGTCGAAATGGCATCGATCAACTGCTCATCCAACGCTCGACGTCCAAACCAGACCTCACCGGTCGCAACCTTCTCCACGTTCAGCCGGGGACGGTATTCGGCCACAAAGGTCTTGAACAGGTCGTGAGTATCTTCCAGTTCCTCAATGAATTTCTCGCGTCCCTTATCGGTATTTTCACCGAAAACGGTCAGCGTACGCTTGTACTCACCTGCCGTCAGCACTTCATAATCCACGTCATGCTTCTGCAGCAGGCGGTGAAAATTGGGTAACTGCGCCACCACCCCGATCGAACCCACCAGCGCAAAAGGTGCCGCCACCAAATGGTCCGCGATGCAGGCCATCATGTAGCCACCACTGGCCGCGACCCGATCCACACAGATGGTCAGACGTATCCCCTTATTCTTGATGCGTTCAAGCTGGGAGCTGGCCAGACCATAGGCATGCACCAAACCGCCCGGACTCTCCAAGCGCACCACCACCTCATCATCCTTGTCGGCAATGGTCAGGACTGCGGTAACCTCTTCACGCAGCGCTTCCACGCCGGACGCATGAATATCACCATCAAAGTTGAGTACGAATACGCGCTTGCGCGGCTTTTCAGGCTCTTTACCCTGCTTAAGCGTTTTTTTCAGCGCCTTGGCATCCGCCTTTTCCTGCTTGCGACGCGATTTTTCGTGCTGTTTTGCCAACACTTCATCAACAACGGCGGCCTCAATATCAGTTTTCATATCCTCGAGGTGATCATTCAGGCTTTTTACCTCAATATGTCCCTCGCGATGTTCTCGGCGGCGTTCCAATAAGGCGCCTATTCCTCCAACCAACAACAGGATACCGGCAATCAGGGTAATCACTTTGGCCAGAAAAAGGCCATATTCCGCAACAAAAGCTGTCACTCTATCTCTCCGCTCAGGCACTGGATATTCGCTTCAGAGTCTGGGCTACTGTACCATAAACCTGATACAGATCATGCCCATATGCACTTCAGGACAACAGCCGTTATGACTTCACCCCTGACCCTCGAACGCATCGTCACCAAATTGCCGGAAAAATTTAATCCCGACCAGGCCAAAGAGCTGAACGCCACCTTCCAGTTTCAGCTGTCGGATGCCGACCCATTCTTCATCAGCATCCACGAAAACTGCTGCCAGAGCCAGTTCGGACAACACGAAGACCCCGACCTGGTATTGCGCCTGGATGAGGCAACCCTGATCAGAATCATCATGGGGGAGCAGGATGGAATGAGCGCTTATCTGAAAGGTCAGTTGCGCGCCGAAGGCAATGTCATGCTGGCAACGCGCCTGGGCAAGCTATTCAGCCGCTGACGCCCGCCCGAGTCGCAAAAAAACGGTCTATCAACTGGCGCGAAATACTGAACGGAGGCGGCAGGTCCGGCAGGTTATCCTGATCAAACCAGCCAGCTTCCTGTATTTCATACCCATCCGGAATCAAATCTCCGCCGGCATAATCAGCAAAGAAGCCCAGCATCAGCTGATGCGGAAATGGCCAGGACTGACTGGCGAAAAACTCCAGGTTTTTGACCTCGATTCCCACTTCTTCGCGAATTTCCCGCCTGACAGCCGCCTCGGCCCGCTCTCCCGCTTCGATAAAACCGGCCAGCGTACTGAAACGTCCTGGCGGAAAACGTCCTGACCGAGCCAGCAGGCACTGATTGCCGCGTCGTACCAACACAATGATACACGGAGACACACGGGGGTATTGCACCAGTTCGCACGCAGAACAAACCCGTGCCAGATCCTGCTTGTGCGCTTCCAGAGTCGCGCCACAGCGACCGCAAAAGCGATGCTGATCGAACCAGGTCGCCAATTGGGCCGCCCGTGCCAGGCGGGCATATTCATTTTCGTCGGCCGCCTGCGCCAAGGCACGGCGCAGACTGACATCAGCACTCATGCCCTCCGGACATCGGCGCAGCACATGTAAACCGTAGCCGTCATCCACCTTCAGACTGCATTCGATTGCGGCCATCGGCACCGTGATTTCGGAGCGTGCGAATTCAAGTTGCTCCCCCTGCCACAGCAACTGTCCGCCATGACAGAAGTAAAAACGTCCTGCATGCACAGGCTGCTCCATCACATCGGCTCCTTCAGTTGACGCCAAACGGCTCCATCACTTTTTTTGTCCAGAAGATCAAGAAACGCATCATGCTGAGCCAATTCATCGGCCGACGCACGCTGCACCCGCAACCCCATCCCTGCCGTATCAACACGACGCACGGGCTCATCTCCCCCGTCACCATCCTGGCCCGACTGTCCCAATTGCAGCGCTGTCTGTCCACCGGTCAGTGCCAGGTAAACATCTGCCAGAATTTCGGAGTCCAGCAAGGCGCCGTGCAACTCTCGGTGCGAGTTATCGATTCCGTAACGACGACACAAAGCATCCAGACTGTTGCGCTGTCCCGGATACTTTTTGCGTGCCAGCGCCAGAGTATCGGTGACGGTACAAATCTGCGCCATCCGTTCACTGAAACCGTTGCGTGCCAGCTCCGTATCCAGAAAGCCGATATCGAATGCAGCGTTATGGATAATCAGCTCGGCGCCCCGCACAAAGTCAATGAACTCACGCCCCAACTCCACGAAGCGCGGCTTGTCGAGCAGAAACTCATTGGTAATCCCGTGTACTTCGATCGCTTCGGCCTCGACCTCACGATCCGGTTTGAGATACTGGTGCCAAGTGTTGCCGGTCAGCTTCCGGCGCACCATTTCAACGCAGCCGATCTCGATAATATTGTGCCCGGCTTCCGGGTCGATGCCGGTGGTTTCCGTATCAAGAATAATCTGGCGCGCGCTCATGACTTACCGTACTCCTCTACGCCCCGGTTGGCTAACTGGTCAGCCCGCTCGTTCTCCGGATGACCGCTGTGTCCCTTGACCCAGCGCCAGTCGATATCATGACGTGCAACCTGCACATCCAGTGCTTGCCACAAGTCCTGGTTTTTCACAGGCTGTTTGGCCGCCGTTTTCCAGCCGTTCCGCTTCCAGCCCGCCATCCAGCTCATGATGCCCTGACGCAAGTACTGAGAGTCGGTCGTCAGGATCACCCTGCAGGAACGCTTCAAACTGGCCAGCGCGGAAATCGCCGCTTGCAGCTCCATGCGATTATTGGTTGTTTCCGGCTCGCCGCCGTACAATTCTTTCTCCTGCTCGCCATAACGCAGCAGCGCTCCCCAGCCACCGGGTCCCGGATTCCCCTTGCAGGCACCATCGGTAAATATTTCTACTGCTTTCAAATCGTTTTTCCCCTGGCGCTGGGCTTCGGTTCAGCAACCGGAATGCCCATTAAACGTTGCTGTTTTTTCTCAGGCCGCAAAAGCGTCATGCCAGCGACATCCTTGCGCGCCAACACCATCAACACTGCACCGCTGTTAAGCGGCAGACGCCGACTGCAAGCCTCAAACGGACGCAGGCGCCGCCGCCAGCGTTCACTGACAATCGGCAGATGATAGCAGGCACTGCGTGTTTCCAACTCGGTCATTTCCAACAATCCAAGCCAGTCATGCAAGCGCCCCTGACTGATGAAATGCCCGCCCTGCACCGGTGGCACACGCCGCCCGAACAGTCGCCACAATCCCCAATAGCTGGATGGGTTGAAGCTGAAGCTCAGCAAGTGCCCTCCGGGCCGCAACACCCGTGCAGCCTCGCGTAATACCTGATGAGGATTATCCGCATAATCCAGTATGTGGTGCAGAATCACCACATCCATTTCGTTGGTGACAACCGGCAGTTCGGATGGCCGAGCAATCAGGGTACGCGTATCCACGCCCAGCTCCATCTGCGGAATCAGCATGTATTTTCGCGAAACCGGACTGGCCGAGAAAAGCGGCTGACGGTGATCCCATCCGGCCTGCAGCAGATGATAGCCAAACAAGCGCGGCAGCACTTCTTCGGCAAACGCCTGTTCCTGTTGCAGCAACTCCTGGCCCAACGGGCTGTCGAACCAGTGGTGAAGCAAAGGCACCAGCCGGGAATATGGCAGTTGCTCCGTAAATTTCATGCAAAGCCACCATGCGGTCCTGAGTGTAAATTCACTTCAGTATACAGTACCCTCAACAGGCCCTGAATCAAGAATTGTCCTGCTCATTGCAGCCCTTTACAGGAAAACGCCATGTTTACCGTCACCCCCATTCCTGCTTTTAACGATAACTATATCTGGGCTCTGACCTCCTCTGCCGAACCGGATGCCGCCGTCGTCGTAGACCCAGGTGATGCAGCACCGGTTCTGCAATGGCTGGCACAGGAGCAAAAAACGCTGACAGCGATCCTGATCACCCATCATCACCATGATCACACCGGCGGCGTTGCGGCCTTGCGGGAACAACAAGAGCTTAAGGTGTACGGCCCGGCCAATTCGCCTTTTGACGGCATCACTCATCCCTTGCAAAACGGTGACACCCTCGAACTGCTGGGCGAAACCCTGCTGATACATGAAGTGCCCGCCCACACACGGGATCACATCAGCTATCTGCAGCCTGGAGCAACGCCCCAGCTGTTCTGCGGCGACACTCTGTTCCTGGCCGGTTGCGGCCGCCTGTTCGAAGGTACCGCCCGGCAGATGCTGGATGCCATGACCTACTTTGCATCGCTCGACGATAAGACCGAAGTGTTCTGTACCCACGAATACTCGCTTGCCAACCTGATCTTTGCCGCGCAGGTTGAGCCCGCAAACACTGCCATCCGACAGGTCGAGCAACACTGTCAGGCATTGCGACAGGCACACCGGCCTACCTTGCCATCAACCATCGGACAAGAAAAAAATATCAACCCGTTCATGCGTACAGGCAACGCCGATGTGATTCTGGCCGCCGAACAATTCTGCGGTAATCCATTGCCTTCAGAGGTCGAAGTTCTGGCTGCGTTGCGCGAGTGGAAAAACCGGTTCTGATTGACCCTCCCGCTCGGGGTCCATAGAATCACGTTCTTTAAGGTTATTTCAGGACTGAAATTCAATGCGACTTGTGCCCGCCGCAGTGATGGCTGTGACATTGGGAATGTTACTGGCCGGCTGTCAAACCCGTTCCGTCAAACCAGAATCTGCCGCGCCCGCCAAGCCTCTGCCTCAGACCGAAAGCATCACTCGGGCCGACAGCGAAAAGCCCGCAACCGATGCTGACCTCTGGACCCTGACCCGCCAGCACATGCAACTGCCCCTGGACCTTGAGCACCCTCGCATCCAGACACAAATAAACTGGTACCACCGTCACCCTTCCTCCTTGCAGCGGGTAACCGAGCGTGCCCAGCCCTATTATCACTACATTCTCAATGAAGTGCTGAAACGGGACATGCCGGCCGAAATCGCATTATTGCCAGTCGTCGAAAGCTCCTACGACCCCTTCGCCTATTCACATGGCCGCGCCGCCGGCCCCTGGCAGTTTATCCCAGGCACCGCTCGCCATTTTGGACTCAAATCCAGCTGGTGGTATGACGGGCGACGCGACATTCTGGCATCAACCGAGGCCGCGCTGACATATTTGCAGCAGCTGAACAAGCGCTTCGACGGCGACTGGCTATTGGCGCTGGCAGCCTATAATTCCGGCGGCGGCACTGTCAGCCGCGCCATGCGCCGCAACCGCGAAAAGGGCGAGCCTACCGATTACTGGTCCCTCGACCTGCCCCGCGAGACTCAGGCCTATGTGCCCAAATTGCTGGCAGTCGCCAAGCTGGTCCGTGATGCCGACACCCTCGGCATGACCCTCACCCCCATCGACAATACGCCACATTTCGAGGTTGTAGAAACCGGCGGTCAGATCGATCTGGCACAGGTTGCCAGCATGGCCGAGATGGAGCTCAAGGCCCTGTATCAGCTCAACCCTGGCTTCAACCGCTGGGCAACCGACCCGGAAGGGCCGCACCAACTGCTGATCCCCGTCGGAAAGGCCGAGCAACTGCGTAACCAGCTGGCTCAACTACCGCCGCAGCAACGCGTCAGCTGGCACCAGTATCAGGTCCAGTCCGGTGATACACTGAGCACTATTGCCCAACGCTTCAATAGCTCCGTTGCCGTTCTTCGTCAGGGCAACAACCTGAAAGGCAACCGGATTCGTGCCGGTCAAAACCTGGTCGTCCCGAAACCGGCTCTGGATGCAACCGACTACGCACTCAGCAAAACCCAGCGCAAACATGCCCGCATGCAGCACCTCGAACAAAGCAATAGCCGCAAGCAGTATCATCAGGTCAACCCGGGCGACAGCTTCTGGGGCATCGCGCGCCACTACGGTATTGGCGTACGCGAATTGGCCCGCTGGAACCAAATGGCTCCCGGCGACACTTTGAAGCCCGGTCAGCGCCTGCTGGTGCTGAACGCCAGCAACAACCAAGCAACCCCCACCCTGCCGGTCATGCCAACACGAGACATGACCCGTAAAGTCGGCTACCGTATCCGCAAGGGAGATTCACTGTATCGCATTGCCAGCCGGTTTGGCGTTAGCGTCTCAGACATTCTCAGCTGGAACAAGATCAGTGCCGATACTTTGCTCCAGCCTGGCCAACCCCTGACGCTATACGTCAATATTGCAGACGCGAGCTAGGCCATGGACGCCCTGAGTATTTTCATTATTATTGTGTCTGTTGTACTGGCAATCGTGTTCAAATGGGTGCTGTTTCGCAAGATTCAGCGCTGGATGGACCAGGATCTGATCAAGCAACTGGCCGATGGTGATCCGGTACGCATGTCGGCGCTACACCAGCAGGATCAGCAACTGAAACAACAGGGCATCAAACGACCAAAGCGGCATGAACGCCTGCAAGAATATGCCCGCAACAGCGAACCCAAAGCGGATTAAACTGTCACAGGCTATTGAATTCATTATAAGAATCACGCATGACCTTGGGAGAATACTGTGTCCGACTCAGTCAATATCCACCGCTGCCTCCTTGCGGTTAGTGCTTTCCTTATCCTTACTCTATTCCCCCTGCCCGGCCTGACTGCCGAGTCCGTGCACGGCATTGCCATGCACGGCGAACTCAAGTACCCGGCAGACTTCCAGCATTTCGACTATGTAAACCCACAAGCCCCCAAGGGTGGGCGCCTGCGCGAATCCGCCATCGGTACTTTCGACAGCCTGAACCCCTTCATCATCAAGGGTACCGTCGCCGAGGGCAGTGGGCTGATCTACGACACCCTGCTCAGCCGGGCACTCGACGAACCCTTCTCGCTGTACGGATTACTGGCCGAGCAGTTGCGCGTTGCCGAGGACCGCAGCTGGATCGAGTTCGATCTGCGCCCTGAGGCCCGCTTCAGCGATGGCCAGCCGGTAACCGCCCAAGACGTCGTGTTCACGTTCAACCTTCTGATGGAAAAGGGTAGTCCCTTCTTCAAAAGCTACTATGCCGACATACGTGATATTAGCGCTCCGTCCCGGCATACCGTTCGCTTTTCCTTCAGCGGCGGCCTGAACCAGGAGTTGCCACTGATTGTTGGTGAGGTGCCGATCTTACCCGCCCATTACTGGCAAGAGCGCGACTTCTCGATCCCGTCACTGGAAGTTCCCGTTGGTTCGGGCCCCTACCGTATTGGCCGAATTGATCCGGGACGCACCATTGTTTACGAGCGACGCGAGGACTACTGGGGAACGAACCTGCCCGTAAACCGTGGCCGCTTCAACTTCGACCAGCGCCAGTATGACTACTACCGGGACAGTACGGTTGCGCTGGAGGCCTTCAAGGCCGGCGAATATGATTTCCGCCAGGAAAACGCGTCCAAGATATGGGCGACCGGCTATACCGGAGCCCCGTTCAACGACGGCCGTATCCGGAAGGAAGAGATCGAACACCGCAACCCCCAGGGGGTGCAAGGATTCGTCATGAACAGCCGTCGCCCCGAATTCAGCGACCCTCGTGTACGTGAGGCCCTGACCTACGCCTTCGACTTTGAATGGACCAACCACAACCTGTTCTACGACGCTTATACCCGCAGCAACAGCTATTTTTCCAACTCGGATATGGCGGCGAGCGCTCTGCCGACCTCCGCAGAACTCGAGTTGCTGGAACCGGTACGCGACCAGGTCCCGCCCGAAGTTTTCACCAATGTCTACAAAGCCCCCAGTACGGATGGCAGCGGACGCAATCGCACCCAGATGCGTACCGCCCTCAAGCTGCTGCAGGAGGCCGGCTGGGAGCTGAAAGGCGGCAAGCTGGTCAACGCTGACGGCAAGCCTTTTCACTTCGAAATCATGCTGATCCAAAAAGAGTTCGAGCGCGTCGTCTCGCCCTTTGTGCGCAACCTGGAACGTCTGGGCATTAGCGCCGACATACGCATGGTCGATGTATCTCAGTACATCAACCGCCTGCGTCAGTTTGATTTTGACATGGTCGTGTATCGCTTTGCCCAGTCCAGCTCCCCCGGCAACGAGCAACGCGATTACTGGCATTCGGATTCCGCCATGAAACCGGGCAGCCGCAACCTGATCGGCGTACGGGATCCGGCCATCGACTTCCTGGTCGATCAGCTGATTGCCGCACCTGATCGGGAACAGCTGATCCTGCGAACCCGTGCTCTGGACCGGGTTTTGCAGTGGAATCACTTTGTCATTCCACACTACCACATCAGTACCTGGCGCATTGCCTACTGGAACAAATTTGCCCACCCGGCGAACAGCCCGACCTATAGCCTGGGCCTGGATACCTGGTGGACCAAGCCCTGATGACCGCCTATATTGTCCGCCGGTTGCTGCTGATTATTCCGACCCTGCTCGGTATTCTGGTGTTGAATTTCGCGCTGGTACAGTTTGCACCCGGCGGGCCGGTGGAACAAACATTGGCACAGCTACAAGGATTGGGCGGTAGCGCAGGCAACCGCATGGGCAGCGGGGCTCAATCCGACATCTCGGCCGGCAGCAACACATCATCGGGCTACCATGGAGCCCAGGGTCTGGACCCGGCTCTGGTCAGCGAAATCGAGCAACTGTATGGCTTCGACAAGCCTCCTCTTGAACGCTTTTACCAGATGATGATCAACTACCTGCAGTTCGACTTCGGCAAAAGCTTTTACAGTGACAAGCGCGTGACCGATCTGATTCTGGAAAAAATGCCCGTTTCAGTTTCTCTGGGGCTCTGGACCACCCTGCTGACGTATCTGATCTCCGTTCCCCTCGGGATCCGCAAGGCCGTTCGAGATGGATCTCCCTTCGATGTCTGGACCAGCAGTGCCATCGCACTGGGCTATGCCATCCCCAATTTCCTGTTCGCCATCCTGTTGATCGTCCTCTTTGCCGGCGGGACCTATCTGGAATGGTTCCCACTGCGTGGGCTCACTTCGCAAAACTTCCACGAGCTGACCTGGTGGCAACAGATCGGAGACTATTTCTGGCACATTACCCTGCCTGTCCTCGCATCCGTCATTGCCAGCTTTGCCACTCTGACCATGCTGACCAAAAATTCCTTTCTGGACGAAATCAACAAACAGTATGTCCTGACGGCAAGATCCAAGGGGCTCAGCCAGCATGCCGTACTCTACCGCCACGTATTCCGCAACGCCATGCTACTGATCATTGCCGGCATGCCCGCGGCACTGATCGGTATATTCTTTACCGGTTCGATGCTGATTGAGGTTATTTTCTCTCTGGACGGGCTGGGATTACTGGGCTACGAAGCAGTCATCAACCGTGACTATCCCGTCATTTTCGGCACCTTATATATCTTTACCCTGGTTGGGCTGCTGATGAAACTGATCAGCGACATCACCTACATGCTGGTGGACCCTCGCATTGATTTTTCCAGCCGGGAGGTTTGAGGCATGAAGCTGACACCTATTCAGCAGCGCCGCCTGCATATCTTCAAGCGCAATCGACGCGGCTACTGGTCTCTGTGGGTCTTCCTGTTGCTATTCGGCCTCAGCCTTCTGGCCGAGTTTATTGCCAACGATCGTCCCATTGCCATCAGCCATCAGGAACAGCTCTACTGGCCCGTATTCAACGACTACACTGAAGCCGATCTGGGAGGCGATTTTGCCCTGCCTGTCGATTATCGCGACCCCTATATTCAGGAGATGATTGAATCCGCCGGTGGCTGGATGCTCTGGCCACTTATTCGTTTCAGCTACGGTACTATCAACTACAACCTTGACCAGCCGGCACCCTCTCCGCCCAGCAGTAGCAACTGGCTCGGCACCGACGACCAGGGCCGGGATGTACTGGCCCGTGTTATTTACGGATTTCGCATTTCCGTTCTGTTTGCCCTGACCCTCACCCTCGCCAGTTCGGTCATCGGTGTCTGCGCCGGTGCCGTTCAGGGATACTATGGCGGCCGCATCGATCTGTTATTCCAGCGCTTTATCGAGATCTGGTCGGGACTGCCGGTTCTGTTCCTGCTGATCATTCTGGCCAGTCTGGTACAGCCCAACTTCTGGTGGCTTCTGGGCATCATGCTGCTGTTTTCCTGGATGAACCTGGTCGATGTCGTCAGAGCCGAATTCCTGCGCGGACGCAGCCTCGAATATGTTCGTGCAGCCAAAGCACTCGGCCTGAGCGACATACGCATTATGTACCGCCACGTGCTGCCTAATGCGATGATTGCCACCCTGACCTTCATGCCCTTTGTATTCAACGGAGCCATTGTTACCTTAACGGCTCTGGATTTTCTCGGCTTCGGCCTGCCGCCAGGCTCACCATCCTTGGGTGAGCTCGTCGCTCAAGGCAAGGACAACCTGCACGCGCCCTGGTTGGGCATTACTGCGTTCTGCTCACTGGCGACCATGCTGACCCTGCTGATTTTTATCGGCGAAGCGGTTCGCGATGCCTTCGACCCCAGGAAAGTCTGACATGGCCTCAACTCTCATTTCAGTCCGGCAGCTCTCGATCCAATTCAACACAGATACAGCCCCCGCTGTCAGTAATGTCAGTTTTGATATTGAGGCCGGCAAGACTCTGGCACTGGTCGGAGAGTCCGGCTCGGGCAAGTCGATTACGGCTCTGTCTCTGATGCGTCTTCTGCCCGAAACACAGGTTCAATACCCCGATGGCAGTATCAGCTACCACGGTGAAAACCTGCTCAGCGCCAGTGAGTCACGCATGCAGCAACTGAGAGGCAGCCGCGTCGGCATAATTTTTCAAGAGCCGATGACCTCTCTCAACCCACTGCATACACTTGAAAAGCAGATCAGTGAAACTCTTCGTATACACAAGGGGTTTAGCCTGGCAGCTTGCCGTCCTCGAGTAATTGAGCTGTTAAACCTGGTGGGCATCGATAAACCTGAACAGCGCCTGGGGCATTATCCTCATCAACTGTCAGGAGGACAGCGACAGCGTGTCATGATCGCCATGGCACTGGCCAACGAACCCGAGTTATTGATTGCAGACGAGCCAACCACGGCTCTGGACGTGACGATTCAACAGCAAATCCTGGATCTTCTGCAGTCGCTACAGCACAAGCTCAACATGGCCATCTTGCTCATTTCACACGACCTCAATGTCGTTCGACGCGTAGCTGACCGTATCTGTGTCATGCACAAGGGTGAATTACTGGAAAATCGTCCCTGTGCCGAGCTGTTCGCAGCGCCGCAACATGAGTATACCCGGCAGCTGCTTGCCGCCGAGCCGGAAGGACGCCCACACCCCATCAACACCCGGGCAGGCGAACTTCTGCGCACCCACGGACTGAAAGTCCATTTTTCATCACCACAAGGGCTTTTCAGGCGCAGACAGAGCGCACCGGCCACTGTCGCCGGCATAGACCTGCATCTGCGTAGCGGAGAAACACTGGGTATTGTAGGAGAATCCGGGTCCGGCAAAACCACTTTGGCTCTGGCGATCCTGCGGCTTATTCGCAGCCAGGGCGATATTGTATTCAAGGGGCTGCCGATATCATCCTGGAAGCAAAAACGGATCACTCCGCTCCGAAAACAGATGCAAATAGTGTTTCAGGACCCTTACGGCAGCCTTAGCCCTCGTATGAGCCTATTCGAAATCATCGCAGAAGGCCTGGCCATTCAGGGGTGCAGATGTGCCCAGGAACAGATATCTCGTGTCTCTCAAGCCCTTCAGGATGTCGGACTGGACCCTGCCGTACAGCACCGCTACCCTCATGAATTTTCTGGCGGGCAACGACAAAGAATCGCGATTGCTCGAGCGCTGGCACTCAAACCCGAACTGATTATTCTCGATGAGCCTACATCCGCTCTGGATCGGACTGTCCAAAAGCAGATTATTGAGTTGCTGAGAGATCTACAGCAACGTTACAACCTCAGCTATCTGTTCATCAGTCATGATCTGGCTGTCGTCCGCGCCATGAGCCATCGTGTCATGGTCATACAACAGGGTAAGGTTGTCGAGTCCGGCGCAACTGAAACTCTGTTCTCCAAACCTCAACGGAGTTATACCCGCCGACTGTTGGCCGCCGCCGCCTTGAAAGCCGACTAACAGGAGAAGCTGGTTGCAATCCTCATTCAAACGCTGAGAGGATGAAAAACTCGCTGATTCTTTGCAAAGAATAATACCATTTTCGAAAGGACACTCATCAAAAGACTTTCAGAAGAGCATAAAAAACTCATTTATAAATAAAAAGGCTCAGGCGAGCTTTTAAGACTTCCCCCGAGCCTGAATCATTCATTGGAAATGGATACCTGTAATATCATATTCGCCAACATATCGATACCCATAGATATCGACAAAGGTAAATTCCATTTCTATTTTTTCACGTTTACCTGTATGACCCAATAATTCTATAATATAATACGTCTGCGGATCTTTAACATACGCAGGACTCTCGCGCGTCTCAATCACCTTGAATTCACTTGGGTTACCAATAGTATCAAAATACTTGTAAAGTGTGCCTAATCCTCTAGAGTATATACCTTTTTCTCTATCAGAAGAGCCCGGCATTTGCTGTCCCAGCAGCCAGTCATTGCTCTTTTCATTTATAGACTTAATAAACCGTTTTATAATATCTTCATGGGAAGGAAGCTCCGGCATTTTTATTTCATTCAGAGCAGCATTCAACCTTTCACTGGCTGATTCAGTTCGTTGTATATAGCCTTTAAAATCACCTGAAATTTCCATATAATCCAGATAGTCAGAAAGCCCCTTATCAAACACCTGCTTGAAAGGAAAATAGTCTTCTGAGAGGATATTTTTCAGATTCACGTAAAAACCATATGCATACTCTTGATCAAGATGATCAATATCGGTCGTATTCAAAAACTGACCAAACAAAAGCGCATCCAAGCCAACGATATTATCGACATCTTTGAAAAATATAACTTGTTTCGACCATTTTTTACCCGATTTTTCAATCTTCAGAAGATAACGATAAAAAGGAATATCACTGTCATTTTCTACCTCTACCTTATCAGTATTGAAATCATAAACTTTCGAATCTGTATGAATATCGGTAATAGTTATATCATAACCTTTTGACAAATCTGAAAACGCTACAGATTTTTCAATAGATATTGCCTGGGAAGCATAAGCCATATTAGAAATATTTATAATAAAAGCTATTATCAAAAACTTTAAAAATGATTTCATAAAACTCCTTTTCGATATATAAGATGATTAACTTACAGCCAGCCCAATATTAAAACACATATTGATTTCAACAGCCATTGATAATGGAAGTTATAATAAAAATATCATCAATCAAACCCATAAAAAATCACCTTAACCGACATGAAATCATATACTTAATTTTCTCTTGATAAGCAGGACAAAATGAAATAAAAATCATAAAAATGCAGAGTTTAAATAATAATAGTGCTTTATATTAAAAATGGAATAGATTAAAAACAGCTGATATAAAACAATAAGAAAAAATTCCGATATAATCAGTTTTATGCCTTTGCTGAACTTACGAAATAAAATGATCGCCGCATCCAACCTTATTATTTCAACTGCTCTATCACGAGCTCATCTGTATTCTTCACATAGCAATAGATTGCAGGACAACTGTTTGACCTGAGCCTGCAACATTTGATTCACACAGACAATAACAGCACAAAAAAAATCCGGCTCCCACTATAAGCAGGCTCCGGATTTTTCATGAAGAAGCCCAGATACATGGAGCACTGGGCCAGGGTAAATACAGTGTTTAATTACGCTCAACTTCTGCTGCGGCATTCAAATCCTGAACACGTGCACGGAAAGCCGTTTCCGCCTGACGCATGTCCAATGATTTTTGCAATTGCTGCGTCAACTGCTCATCAACCTGCTCGGGATCATGCACGGCACGTACACGCAATACGGCATAATCGCCGCCATTCAGCTCTACTGCTTCCAGAATGCTCTTGTTCTCCTCCGGTCGGGCCAGCTCGAAGGCCGCACGATTGAGTTCCAGCGGCATACTGCCCGCATCGCGGGTAACGGCTTCTGCAGAGCTCCAAACCAGGCTAGAGTCCAGGTCCGTCAAGGCTTCACCGGCAGACAAGTTTTCCACCAATGCTTCGGCACGCTCTTTCAAGCCTTCAACAGCCTGCTCCTGCTTGAGTTCAGCAACCAGAATAGACTTGACCTCGTCCAGGCTCTGCTGACGTGCGGGAATCTTCTCATGTACTCGTATGACAACCGCATGCTCGCGGCTCAGCTCGATTGGTGCACTGTTCAACTGTTCGTTCAGCAGGTCATTGCTGAATGCCGCACGCAGCACTTTGGGGTTACTGGTCAATGCCGTATCGCCGCCAGTCTGAGCAAAAGGTGCGGTTTGCTTAATCTCCAGCTCCAGCTCTTCAGCCGGCACCTGCAGATCAGCCGCCGAGAAACTCAGATCAGCCAAACGATCCAGAGCTTCCACATAACCTGCCTCGGCTTCGGCAGCTGCCAGCTCAGCCTTCAAGACCGGCAGGCGCTCTTCAAACGTAGGCGCTGCTGTCTCACGTACCTCGGTCAGTTGAATCAAGTGGTAACCAAACTCAGTGCGTACCGGCTCGGACAGCTCGCCGGCCTGCATGGCAAACAGCGTATCTTCGAATGGACCGGCAAAGATACCACGACCATTAAATCCAAGTTCGCCTCCATTACCCGCCGACCCCACGTCTGCGGAGTACTCGGCAGCCGCATCGGCAAAGCTTAGTTCACCCGCCTGAATACGCTCCCGAACGGATTCGGCAAGAGCCTGTATATCAGCCTCGGAACCTTCGCCAAACTCAAACAGGATATGCGCTGCCTGACGTTCTTCCGCTGCTTGGAAACGTGCCAGTTCCTGTTCATAGGCACTGCGCACATCGCTTTCGCTGACAGCATCCGGGTTCACGAAGTCAGCCTGATTCAATTCAATGTAAGACAATACGACCTGTTCGGTGGTCATAAAACGCTGCGGGTTCTCATCGTAACGCGCCTGCAGCTGGTCCTGCCCGACTTCAACCTGTGCCAGCTCGTCCTCAAGACTGAACCGGACCCAATCCACATCACGGGTCTGTGCCGCCAGTTTTGCCAACCGCTCAGCCTGAACCGGGGTCGCAAAGGCCGACAGGGAATAGGCGTTACGTTCTTGCGCCATTAGCAGCGCCTTTCGCAACTGGTCACGGTACATCAGCGGAGTCAAACCGACACTGCGCAGGGTTGCTTCAAACTGGTTGCGATCAAAGCGACCATCCGCTCCTTGAAAACCGGGATCGGCCACCAAAAGCTGATCAATGATCTGGTCCGACACATACAGCCCTTGACCTTCAGCAGACTGCAGCAGAATCTCCCGGTTGATCAGGTTGTCGAGTACAGAGCGGCGCAAACCGACTTCGTCAATAGCTGCCGGGTCTGCGTCTTCACCCATCTGGGACAGAATCTGCCGGCGCTGCAGCTCGGTTTCACGCTGCAGTTCAATGTTGCTGATCTCTTTTCCATTCACTTCGGCCGGTGCTTTTTCACTGTTGGCCAGGCCGATCAGTGATTCAACACCAAAGAGAGCAAAGGTGACGATGATCAGACCGACGATCACCTTGGCAATGATTCCCTGTGAATTTTCCCGGATGGTTTGAAGCATGGTTGGCGTACACTCTGATTGTATAAAAAAAGCGCATTCGGCCGAATGCGCTTTTTCTGATCACTTTAAATATCCGATATAGAATCGGAGATGATCGGAATTGGCGGAACGGACGGGATAAAAAGCCCGTTGAATCCTGGAGAGTCTGTCCACTGATGCTCGGGTGTACAGCTCTCTAAAGTGGCGGAACGGACGGGACTCGAACCCGCGACCCCCTGCGTGACAGGCAGGTATTCTAACCAACTGAACTACCGCTCCGCTGAATTCAGGACGTCAAGTCCTGCTTACTTGTTGACCGCGTCTTTCAGCGCCTTACCCGGCTTGAAAGTCGGCAGGGTCGCTGCTGCGATGTCGATCGGGTTACCTGTCTGCGGGTTACGACCGGTACGTGCGGCGCGTTCTTTGGTCGCAAAAGTGCCGAAACCAACCAGAGCAACAGACTCGCCACGCTGCAGCGCTTCGGTGACGGCTTCCAGTGTCGCATCCAGTGCACGGCCAGCAGCCGCTTTAGGAATGTCAGCGGATGCCGCAATAGCGTCAATCAGTTCAGATTTATTCACAATGTTCCCCTTGTAGAATCGTTGTCGTGTTCTATCCGTTGTCGTTGCCCAGCGCATAGTCTGCAACTTTATACCAACTGCCAGAAACCGGTGTCAACTGGCTGCAGCCCTTTTCTGCTGGGGCTTTGCGTTAATGCGTGCTGAGCTGACTTGAGCCGTTGCGCGTATTGTTCGTTTCAGTGGAGGCCTTATCCTCCTCCGCCTCTGGCAGCGGTTCCGGCTGACGTGCCAGCGCGATCTCCAATACCTCATCAATCCACTTCACGGGACGAATATCCAGATCAGCCTTGATATTGTCGGGAATTTCCTTGAGATCGCGGGTATTTTCCTCAGGAATAATCACCGTACGGATGCCGCCACGGTGCGCCGCCAGCAGCTTTTCCTTCAACCCACCAATCGCCAGTACCTGTCCACGCAAGGTGATTTCGCCCGTCATCGCCACTTCTGAGCGTACCGGTATCCCGGTCAGGGCCGAGACAACCGCTGTGCACATGCCGATACCGGCACTCGGTCCATCCTTCGGTGTCGCACCCTCAGGCACGTGAATATGAATATCACGCTTCTCATGGAAATCGGGCACGATGCCCAGCGAACGGGCGCGGTTCCGTACAACCGTCATGGCTGCCTGGATCGATTCTTTCATCACATCGCCCAGGGAACCGGTGTGTATCTGGCGCCCCTTGCCCGGCACAACCGCTGATTCGATGGTCAGAATATCCCCGCCCACCGAGGTCCAGGCCAATCCGGTCACTTGGCCTACCTGATCCTGCTCTTCAGCCATGCCGAACTTGAACTTTTTCACGCCACTGTAGTGCTCCAGCTCTTCAGCCGTTACCCGCACCACACCGTTCTTTTCATTCAATGCCAACTCGCGCACAACTTTGCGAGCTATTTTTGCAATCTCGCGCTCCAGACCACGTACCCCGGCTTCGCGAGTGTAGTAGCGTACCAGATCAACCACGGCATCATCGGTAATCTCCAACTCCGCCGGCTTGATACCGTTATTCTTGAGCTGCTTGGTAATCAAATACTTGCGCGCAATATTAAGCTTTTCGTCCTCAGTGTAACCCGGGATACGAATGATCTCCATGCGATCAAGCAGCGGACCCGGAATGTTCATGGAGTTGGAGGTGCACACAAACATGACATCAGACAGGTCATAGTCCACTTCAAGATAGTGGTCATTGAAGCTGCTGTTCTGTTCCGGGTCCAGCACTTCGAGCAGCGCCGATGCCGGGTCTCCACGGTTATCCATACCCATCTTGTCAATTTCATCAAGCAGGAACAGCGGATTCTTGACACCTATGCGCGACATTTTCTGGATCAATTTACCCGGCATGGAGCCGATATAGGTACGACGGTGACCGCGAATTTCGGCTTCATCGCGCACCCCGCCCAACGCCATCCGAACATATTTGCGGTTGGTCGCACGTGCAATCGAGCGTCCCAGAGAAGTCTTGCCGACACCTGGAGGGCCGACCAGGCACAGAATCGGTCCTTTAAGCTTCTTGACCCTTTTCTGCACCGCCAGATATTCAAGGATACGGTCCTTGACCTCTTCCAGACCATAATGGTCTTCGTTGAGAATCTTTTCCGCATGTTTCATATCCATCCGGACACGGGAACGCTTGGTCCAGGGAATCTGCAGCATCCAGTCGATGTAGCTGCGCACAACCGTGGCTTCCGCACTCATGGGCGACATCATCTTGAGCTTGTTGTATTCGCCCAGTGTCTTGTCCAGCGCTTCCTGAGGCATACCGGTCGCTTCGATACGGTTTTTCAGCTCTTCCATATCGGATGCGCCGGTTTCATCCATATCGCCCAGCTCTTTCTGAATGGCTTTCATCTGCTCATTCAGATAGTACTCACGCTGACTTTTTTCCATCTGCTTTTTGACGCGACCACGAATCCGCTTCTCAACCTCGACCAGGTCAATTTCGGCCTCCATCAGCGACATCAAGCGCTCCAGGCGCTGGCGCGCACCCAGAATTTCCAGAATATTCTGCTTTTCATCCACTTTAAGGGACATATGTGCAGCGATGGTATCGGCCAAACGCCCTATTTCATCGATATTCTGCAGTGACCCCAGCACCTCGGACGGGATCTTCTTATTTACCTGAGCAAAACGCTCAAACTGATCCAGTGCTGTTTTTTTGTACACTTCGGCCTCAGCCACGCCAACCGTTTCAATCGGCAGCACATGGACTTCGGCGCAGAAGCAGGCCTCTTCTTCACGCAGTGACAAGATCCGGGCGCGATAATCCCCTTCGACCAGTACCTTGACCGTACCATCGGGCAGCTTCAGCATCTGCAGGACATTGGCCACACAACCAACAGCAAAAAGATCATCTGCAGCGGGCTCATCTTCGGATGCGCTTTTCTGTGCAACCAGCAAGATCTGCTTGTCACTTTCCATCGCCAACTCCAGCGCATGGATGGACTTTTCGCGGCCGACAAACAGCGGAATCACCATATTGGGATAAACCACCACATCGCGCAGCGGCAGAACCGGAAGCTCGACGGTCACGGCGTCATCTTTTGCTTCATATTGATCCATGATGGAGTGCCTCTCTACAGGGCGCCATACGAAATGACGCGGCTTGGGTAATATCAGATTAGTCTTTCAATGGGGGTGGTTCCAGCAATTACAACTGCTTGAAACACTTTTTCACTGGATAAACGTACCGAGAGGGAATGCAGGAGGCCGAAACCTCCCACATCGAGTCATTGCGGGACAATCAGTTACTGGAAATAAGCGTTTTCACGAACACTGTGATCCGTGACATCGCGGACACCGACCAGACCGGGAACACGCTCGATCAGGGTCTTTTCAACACCATCTTTCAAGGTCATATCCACGGCGCTGCACCCCTGGCAGCCACCGCCAAAGCGCAATACAGCAATGGTGCCGGCTTCTTCTTCAAGCAGTTCGACCAGTTTTACCTCGCCGCCATGAGAGGCCAGGCCCGGATTGATGTCCGAATACAGAATATAATTGATCTGCTCATCCATCGGGCTGTCCGGTGACACCTTGGGCACTTTTGCATTGGGTGCCTTGATGGTCAGCTGACCACCCATGCGGTCTTCGGCAAAATCAATATAGGCTTCTTCCAGATAGGGCAGACTGTTACGCTCCATATAAAAGCGCAGCAGCTCAAAGTCCATGACTTCATCGTCCGAGTTGACTTCATCGGGACGGCAGTACGCCAAACAGGTTTCCGCATAGGCCGTGCCGGGCTGCGTCACGAACAGGCGCACGGCGATACCTTCTACATTCTGTTTTTCAAGCAGCTCTGCCAAATAGCGCTCAGCTGATTTTGTAACCGTAATTGTCATAACCAAACCTTATGAAAATCCTGTCTGTCTGATGGGTTCAGGATACACCCAAAACAAACCTGAGTAAATTGATCGGTTATTAATCAATATGCACTTTTGTCACGCGCCTGCCAAAGCGCTCTGGCACGCTCTACCCACACCTGAGGCAACTCCACCTCCCCCTTGGCTAACAGTCGAAGCACACCGGCCAATGTACTGATTACGGCTGCCTCGCCATAGTCATGACGGATTTCACCACGCCACACCTTCAGCAAATCGGCAGGATCAAGCACCTCATCTCGCAGCAAGCGCTGCGGATACAACCTGGGCCAAAACTCTTCCGACAACGCCCCGTCGCACACCCAATGCAGCTCAGACTCGGAGTCCGGCTTCATCTCCGCCTCTCCACCATCACCGCGAACAGTCAGACTGTACCGAGTACCCAACAATTGAGCTGTACGTTGATGCATAGGGGCATAGGGCGGGTGAAAAACCCCATCTACACAACAGGCAGCTGCCAGCGGATTCAACAGGCGGCATAGCGTGTGCACCGGCGACCTCAACCCCAGCACTGGCCGTAGTGCAATCAATTCCCCCAAACGCGGGACCAGCCGATCAATTGACATGTAAGCAATATTACGCCGCTCCAGCGATTCGGCAACATCCTGCCAGCTGTCGTCGGCTCCAAACCCAAACAATGGCAGCATGTCCTCGGTATACAAACGCCCCGGCGTGTGCCCCTTGGCACCATGCATGAAAATTTTGACGCCCTGCCCTGCCAGCGTTAATGCAGACAGCAGGAACCAGGGCAGACGCCGCTTTTTGCCGGCGTAGCTGGACCAATCCAGATCCACCCTCAGGCCTGCCGGAGGAGTCAGCCTGGATCTGACGGCATGCGCGAATCCCATCAACTCCTCAGGTGCTTCCTCCTTCATCCGTATCAGCATCAGAAAAGCCCCCAGCTGCTCCGGCATGACCTGCTGATCCAGGATCATTCCCATCGCCGCTTCCGCCTCTTCGGCCGTTAATGATCGACTGCCCTTTTTACCCTTACCCAAAATGCGTACGAAGGGTGCGAAAGAGTGTTCCTGATGCATCGCTATTCCTCTTGTCAAACGGAGCGATTGATTCACGAGTCAGGCAGTGCTTTGCTACAATGGCCGCTAACCCTGCGGAAAGTATGACATGAGCCGTCAAAGAATTCAGTTTGGTGCACCACGCCGTGCACGTAAAAATCCCCCCTTACCCCAAGAACCGCTCACCCTGACGGTAGAACGCCTGAGCCATGAGGGGCGAGGTATTGCCAAGGCGGATGGTAAAACCACCTTTATCGCCGGCGCCTTGCCAGGCGAAACGGTGCAGGCACGCATAAGTGCTCAGCACAAACGCTATAACGACGCCGAACTGATCAAGGTGATAACCGAGAGCCCCCACCGAGCCACACCGCCCTGCCCTCATTACTCTCAGTGTGGCGGCTGTGATCTTCAGCATCTGTCCGTGGAGCAACAGCGCATCCACAAACAGCAGCAGGTGCTGGATCAGCTGACACGCTTTGCCGACGTGGTGCCGGAGCAGGTGGAAACACCACTGACCGGTACCGACACCGGCTATCGACGTTCAGCACGCATCGGTATCAACCAGCGTCGTGATGGCGAAGTTCTGATCGGCTTCCGCCGCCGCGGCAGCCACAAACTGTTGAACATCGACAGCTGCCCTGTCCTGATACCACGCTTGCAGCCCGTCTTTTCCCAGCTACGCGAAGCGCTGTCCGGACAGGGTGATATTCGTACTCTGACTCACGTGGATCTCAGCTGTGGAGATGCGGACGGTTTCATCCGGTTTCGCTGTACACGCAAGCCCAGCGAGGCCTTGCTGACCGCTCTTCAACATCTCAGTCAGCAGCTGTCTCTCAAACTGATTATCGGACTGAATGATCGTGACATTCACCTTGATGCGGGATTGGCGCAGTACTCACTCCCCGCACAGCGGCTCGCATTGAGTTTTCATGCAACTGATTTCATACAGGTCAATGCCGATATCAACAAAGCCATGGTCGATCAGGCGTTGGCCTGGTTGAATCCGCAACCCGGCCAGCGTGTTTTGGACCTGTTTTGTGGCCTGGGAAATTTCACCCTGCCCCTGGCGCAGAAAGCTGCTCAGGTTGTCGGCATTGAAGGATCTGCCGAAATGGTTGAACGTGCCCGCTTGAACGCCACCGCCGCCGGCGTGGAAAATGCGCATTTCTACCGCGCCGACCTCAGCGAAAGCTTCCGTCACGCCGCCTGGTTCCGGGAAGGCTTTGATCTTATTCTGCTGGACCCGCCACGTACCGGTGCCCGTGAAGCCGTGCAGCAGCTTACCGATTACGGCGCCTCGAAGGTGCTTTACATCTCCTGTAATCCGTCGGCGCTGGTCGCCGATATACCACTACTGGTAGCCGCCGGTTACCGAGTAACTCGCTTCGGTATCATGGACATGTTCCCCCATACCGCCCATGTGGAATCCATGCTATTGCTTGAGCGCTGCCATGCCTGAGTACGTCTTCAGCGACACACACATCGTCGTCGTCAGCAAACCGGCCGGACTGCTCAGCGTCCCCGGTCGAGGCGAAGACAAGCAAGACTGCCTCTGGCGTCGCGTACAGCAGCACTTTCCGACTGCCCGTATTGTTCACCGCCTTGACCAGGCCACCTCAGGGCTCCTGATTCTGGCACTTGATGCGACATCCCATCGCAATCTGAGCCAACAGTTTCAACAGAGGATTCCTCGCAAACGCTACCAGGCTATCATCAGCGGCTCTCCCGAGCAGGAGAGCGGTCGGGTCGAACTGGCATTACGTTGCGACTGGGACAACCGTCCCCTGCAGATGGTGGACCCGGTACAGGGCAAGCCGGCACTAACGGAATGGGAATGTCTGGAGCGGGAAGCAGATCGCAGTCGCGTTCTCCTGTACCCGATAACGGGCCGTTCGCACCAACTGCGCGTTCACATGCAGGCCATGGGCCATCCCATCATCGGAGACCGGTTTTATGCGCCCGAGCCTCAGCGTAGCGCCAGCAGCCGTCTGTTGCTACATGCCGAACACCTTGCGCTGAAACACCCCGACAACGGCACCTGGCTGGAATTCGAGACCCCCTGCCCCTTTTAATCGCCTGTGCACAATAGAAAACGGGAGCCAAGGCTCCCGTAAATGTTTTCCGCTTATCGAATCAGTACGATTCAGGCAGCTGATCCTTGACTGTCCACAGAATCTCCTCTGCCACTATGGCAGGTGCTTCCAGACCGTCTTCATTCATGACACTCAGGAATACTCCCGAGCGCGTACGGTTCATTTTCAACTGATAACGGCCAGTATGCTCGTAATAGCCGGTTTCGGCATTAAAGTCACCGTTACTGTCTTCACTGCCGAAGACATACACCACCTTGCCGGCAAACCAGATTTTATAGCCCTTCCGGTTGGCAGGGTTGTCCGGGTCAGAAAGCTCCGTACTCAACTCACCTTCTTCATCCTGACGCTCATTGGACGGTACAGCGCCAATCGCACTGTAGCGTACCCCGCCTTCCTCGGCTTCATCCCCCCCCAATGCGGCACTGATCATGCTGGTGTCCAACTTGATGTCACCACGATCAGAGTGCAGCCATTCGAAGAAGCCCATTTTCTCGGTTTCTTCAAAGGGTGTCGTCGTCGTGTAAGTCAAATAGAAAATGCCGGCAGCCTGATCACGTGTACCCACATCGACATCCGCAGCATCAAGCGCTGCATCCACCTGAGCCCAGGCTGAATCGATGGAGGTGCTGATCTTGAGTACCGGGTTGCCGCGGGAATCACGACCCAACAATGGGCGGTCGGCGGTTTTCTGCTGCAGAGCCACCAGCGTGTTGGCAGTTTGCGGCGAGCCTGCTTTGCTCAAGTAGCGCAGCAGCTCAAACATCATGTCAGACTTGTAACTCACGTCCTGTGCCTGCCGGTCCCAGTCGATACCAGCCACTTCGGCCTCTTCCGGGTACTGAACATGCTTGAGACGAACAGCCGTACGGCCATAATCTTCCGGATCCGGCCTCAGAGTCATACGCAGCTTGTTGCGGGTCGGCCCCTCAACATCCTGCAATGTCAGCCGCTTGACCCACAGGTCAACAAAACTGTAGTCGCGACCATCCAATACGATCCAGTCTGTTTCCATTACCCCCTGGCGAGGATCAAAACGCACGATATCGATGTCGTTGAAAGCCCAGAAATCCTGTGCCTTCAACCAGACATCGGCGATAGGCTCATCAACCAGAATGACCTTTTCACCCTCGATGCGTCGAAAGTTCACGCTGTCTGTGCCTGAGTCGGCGTAGAAAAACTCCGGCCGCGGCACTTCGAAACTCCCATCACTCTGGGTCGCTGTCGCCCCGACATGCGGCACAACAAGCTGCTCCTGCATTTCCTTGGCTCGCAGGTGCGGGGGCAGCTGCAAACGTCCGCTCTTCCTGGCCAGCTCATAGTCCTGACTGCGGTCACGAATAACGCCGCTTTCGCCATAAATCGGGTTTTTGTCGACCATGCTGCAACCCGTCAGCGCAACGGAGATCGCCAGCGCCAGCGGAAGATAGGTGGTCCGAAGTGTAGTCATGCCTAGTCCTGTTAGATGATGCCAGCTTCGTGCAGAGAGTCGCGTACCAGTGTCTGATACTGCTCGGACAATACCGTCAGCGGCAAACGAATACCCTGACCGATCAAGTTCATTTCGGCCATCGCCCACTTCACCGGAATCGGATTGGCTTCAACAAACAGATTGGTATGCAGCGGCATCAGCTTCTGCTGCAGGGCACGCGCCGCTTCCGTTTCTCCGGCCAGACCCAGACGGCACAGTTCGGCCATTTCAGCCGGGGCCACATTGGCGGTCACAGAAATATTACCCTGGCCGCCTTTCAGGATCAGTTCAATGGCTGTCGCATCATCGCCTGAATAGATGGCGAAATCCGTTGGCACCTTGGCGATCAGTTCAGCCGCACGCTCCAGATCGCCTGTCGCTTCCTTGATACCGACGATATTATCGATCTGCGCCAAACGGCAGACAGTTTCCGGCAGGATATCGCAACATGTACGACCCGGTACGTTATACAGAATTTGTGGAATGGAAACTGCTTCAGCAATCGCCTTGAAGTGCTGGTACAGGCCTTCCTGGGTCGGCTTGTTATAGTACGGGGTTACCAGCAGACAAGCGTCGGCACCGGCCTTGGCAGCACGTTCGGTGAGGTCGATAGCTTCCCGGGTCGAGTTGGCACCAGTACCCGCAATGACCGGAATACGGCCATTAACACGCTTGATGATGGCCTTGATGACTTCCAGGTGCTCATCATAGTCCAGCGTGGGAGACTCGCCTGTTGTGCCCACGGCAACAATTGAGTCGGTGCCCTTCTCGATATGGAGATCCACAACTTTATCCAGGGCAGCCCAATCAATCTCGCCATTGTCTGTCATCGGGGTCACGAGCGCTACAATACTGCCGCGAATCATCTTTGTCTCCATCTGTCTGAGAACTCTCAACATGTGCATCATGCTACCGAGACCGGATCACGGCCTCAACCAGCAGGCACTTTTTTGATATCGTAAAAGCCGCATTCTAAACGAATTATGTGCACTGCGCGTAGTGGTGCAAAGCACTTTTTAGGAACCAAGGACATTTCAACATGACTGCACCCGCTATCGGCGAGCCGATTGCCGACTTCACGGCACCTGCGACCAGCGACTCCGAAGTCTCTCTGAGCGCTCTCAAAGGCAAACATGTCGTCATCTATTTTTACCCCAAGGACAGCACACCGGGCTGCACAACCGAAGGGCAGGATTTCCGTGACCTGTACGATGAGTTCCAGGCACTGGATACCGAAATCTTCGGCGTTTCACGGGACGGTTTGCGTAGTCACGAAAACTTCAAGAGTAAGCAGTCCTTCCCCTTCGAGCTGATCAGTGACAAGGAAGAAGCGCTGTGCCAACTGTTTGATGTTATCAAACTGAAAAAAATGTACGGACGCGAATACATGGGACTGGAGCGCAGCACCTTCCTGATCGATAAGTCGGGCACCCTGCGCCAAGAGTGGCGCAAGGTGAAGGTCAAAGGTCACGCAGCAGAGGTTCTGGAAGCCGTCAAGGCGCTCTGAACCGATGCCAGGCCACCCCCGCTCAGTCGGAGGTGGCCACCCCCTCCTCCGCCGCCCTGGGCCAGGCACTGACAATGGCCTTCACCAACGTCGCCAGCGGAATGGCGAAGAATACACCCCAGAACCCCCAGAAACTGCCAAATACCAACACTGCAACAATGATTGACACCGGGTGCAAATTAACCGCCTCGGAAAACAGCAGCGGCACCAGCACGTTGCCATCCAGGGCCTGAATAACACCATAGGCGATCATCACATACATGAAATCGCTGCTCCAACCCCATTGAAACAGTGCAATCAACATGACCGGCAACGTTGCCACGGTGGCACCAATATAGGGGATGACGACTGACAACCCAACCATGATCGCCAGCAGAGCCGCATAGTTAATCCCGAAAAAAATAAAGGTCACGTAACTGACCGCCCCCACGATCAGGATCTCGATGGCCTTGCCGCGTACATAGTTGGCAATCTGCTCATCCATCTCATGCCAGACCCGCGTCATCATTTGACGTTTTTCCGGCAGAAAAGCGGTCCATCCGCTCACGAGACTACGTCCATCCTTGAGAAAAAAGAACACCAGAATCGGCACCAGCACGACATAAATCAGCAGGGTGACGATGCCAGTGATCGAGTTCAGCGAAAACGTCAACACCCACTGACCCAGCCGACTCAATTCAGTCGCGGCAGCCGCAAACAGATCCTTGACCTGTGTTTCGGATACCAGATCCGGGTAGCGCTGCGGCAACACCAGCAACTGCGCCTGCACCTCTGTCACCATACGCGGCGCTTCAGCAAACAGATTGACCAACTGCTGCCATACGATTGGCAAGACAAACAACAGCAGCGCCGCCACAAACCCGACAAAAACCAGGAAGACTGCAATTACGGAGACAAGATGGCCGACACCACGCCGCTGAAGCCAATCAACGGCTCCCTGCATCAAAAATGCCAGAATCACACTGGCAATAACCGGCGCCAGAGGCTGACCCAGCATCCAGATAACCACCATGGCCCCGGCCAGCAGCAGAAACAGGAGCAATGCCTCTTCATCCGAGAAGTAACGATCGATCCATTTACTGAAAATTTTACGCATAGCTCACCTCAAGCGCTGTTACCGCGCCGAATCCAATACATGTAATGCTGATCATCACTGAACGTATGCAACAACTCATGGTCGGACACGTTAGTATAAGCAGGAAAGTCCCGTACCGAGCCTGCATCCGTTGCAATGACTTTCAGCACCTGCCCCGGCGACAACTGATGCAACGCCAGTTTGGCCTTGAGTAATGGCATGGGACAGGCAAGTCCGCTGGCATCCAGCTCCTGATCATGTTCTGGAGGTCTCATCTGCACGACTCCTGCGATACACTGGCCAGATATTTGAATGGTAGGCACTATATCATTAAACCCATGCCAGAATAATTCGGAAGGCACCCGCAATGCTCAAACGCATCACCATCGGCAGCGTACTGATTTCGTTACTGACAGCCCCATTTCCAGGACGCGCCGAAGAGCCCTTCAACCTGCCCCTTCTCAACGACGGCACATCCTCCGTCGTCAGCCTGGAAGACGAATATCGTCTCGGTCGCAACTGGGCGCGCATTTTGCGTGGCCAAGCCCCCATTCTAGATGATCCGATCACCTACCAGTATCTTGAGGACCTGCTGTGGCGCTTATTGCCCCACAGTCAGGTGCAAGATCGGCGACTCGAACTGTTTCTGCTGGCCAACCCCAGCTTCAACGCCTTTGCCGTGCCCGGCGGCGTGATCGGTGTCCACGGCGGTTTGATCATGGCTGCCGAAAGCGAAGGTGAACTGGCTTCGGTGATTGCGCATGAATTGGCACACCTCAGCCAGCGCCACTATGCCCAGCGCCTGGAAGAAGAGCGCCGCAACCGCCCCCTGATGCTGGCTGGCATGTTGGCCGGCATTCTGGTCTCTGCAGCCGACACACGCGGCGGCATGGCCGTCATCTCTTCGACCATGGGAGCCTCCGCCCACAACCAACTCGCTTTCAGCCGCCGCAATGAACAGGAAGCAGACCGCGTCGGGATGCAAACACTGGCTTCAGCCCGCTTTGACCCACACACCATGCCGCAGATGTTTGGCCGTCTGCAACGCAACTATCAGTTCTACGGCCAACGCCCCCCCGAGTTCCTGCTTACACATCCGGTGACCGAATCACGTATTGCCGATTCACTGAACCGTGCCAGCCAGCTTCCCCCTGTCACGACACCACCGCCCAGCATTGAATTTTCTCTGATCAAGGCTCGCATGGATGTACACTTTGCCGCCTCTCCCGGCAGCGCTCTGGAACACTTTCAGAACGCTTTCGACCGCACACCCAATGCCTACAGTCGCTATGGTCTGATGCTGGCCGCCATAGCCAGTCGCGACTCTACGCTTGCCCTGCGCACTTACGAACAGATGCCACTGACACTGCGTCAGCACCCCTATGTCGAATTCAGTCGTATCGACGGTTTGCTCAATGCCGAGCAGCCCGCCGAGGCCCTGACACTGGCACGCACCCTTTTGGCGCTCTATCCCGACAGTCGCCCCGCACGCACACTACATGCACGCGCACTGCGCAGTAACGGCCAGCTAAAACCGGCCTTGCGAGAGTACAAATCACTGGCCCGCGATTTCCCTACCGACGCCGAGCTCTGGTTTCAGATTGCCGAAACGGAAGGTCTGGCAGGCAATACCTTGGGTGTTCATGAGGCACGTATCGAGTATTTCATGCTGACTGCCCAATTGGATCTGGCACTTAAGCAGATCACCTATGCACGTCGTGGAACAGGGCTGACCGCTTCCGACACAGCCCGTCTGGACCAGCGTGAGCAGGAGGCTCTCGCGCTGCGAAAGGAAATGAAAGAACAATTCTGACTCTCGCAGGCGAGACACGAGAAACAACGGCCCGAACAGCCGACTGGTTGAAGCGGCGTCATGCCGCGAGTCTGGAAATGGTGACGAATGTCAAACGCCCACCGGTAGCTCAGGATACCGGCGGGCACAAGACTGTGCAGCCTCGTTGCTCAACTGGCCGAGAAGTCCAGCATTCGCTGCAGTGGTCGACGTGCGCGCACCATCAGGTCCTCATCCACCAGAATCTCATCGGTGCCATTTTCCAGTGCAGACAGGATATTATCCAGCCCATTCATGGCCATCCACGGACAATGGGCGCAGCTGCGACAGGCCGCACCGGAACCACCGGTCGGCGCTTCCAGAAAGCGTTTGCCTGGAGCAGCCTGCTGCATCTTGTAAAAGATCCCGCGATCGGTCGCCACAATCAGTGTTTCATTGGGCAACTCCTGAGCCGACTTGATCAACTGACTGGTTGAACCGACAGCATCGGCAATTTCCACCACCGCATCCGGCGATTCAGGATGAACCAGCACAGCTGCATCCGGATAAACCTGTTTGAGATCCAGAATACCCTTCGCCTTGAACTCTTCGTGCACGATGCAACTGCCATCCCACAGAAGCATATCGACGCCGGTTTCCTTACGGATATATTCACCCAAGTGCTTGTCCGGCGCCCAAATAATCTTCTTGCCCTGATCCGCCAAGTGTTCGGCAACCTGCAGCGCAATACTGGATGTCACAACCCAGTCCGCACGCGCCTTGACCGCTGCTGAAGTATTGGCATACACCACCACCTCATGGTCAGGATGCTGGTCGCAGAATGCAGCAAATTCGTCAGCGGGACAGCCAATATCCAGTGAGCAGGTTGCTTCAAGCGTCGGCATCAGAATCCGCTTTTCGGGATTCAGAATCTTGGCCGTTTCACCCATAAAGCGAACACCAGCCACAATCAGCGTAGATGCCGAATGACGAGAGCCGAAACGCGCCATTTCAAGCGAATCAGCGACACAACCACCGGTTTCGTCCGCCAACTGCTGAATCAGGTCATCAGTATAATAATGCGCAACAAGACAAGCATCCTTCTCGATTAAGAGACGACGAATCTTGTCCTTGTACGCTTCGATTTCAGCCGATCCCATCTGCTGCGGCAGGTGCTCATGCGCAAAGTGCTCCTGTACCAGGATGCGATCATCAATATCTTGCTTACTCAACATAGTTCTGGTTCTTATCATCCAGCGGGTTGATGCCATTGAGGGCAAAAATAACGGGGCGAGGATTATACCATAGTTGGGCCGGGGTTAACCCTCTGATTCAGCTCATCGCTTGAATCAAGAGCATTTGCCTTACATTGACTGTAACAGAAAAAGGATAAAATGGTGGGTCGTATAGGACTCGAACCTATGACCAATTGGTTAAAAGCCAACTGCTCTACCAACTGAGCTAACGACCCACAAAGAAACCAGACAGACAGCCTGATTTTTGAAGGGTAATGGTGGGTCGTATAGGACTCGAACCTATGACCAATTGGTTAAAAGCCAACTGCTCTACCAACTGAGCTAACGACCCGATGGGCTGCGCATTTTACGCCATCTCTGGAGAATGACAACCCCTTTTCTTACATTTTTTACATATAACGCGTACTGTCGGCCACACCGGCGTCGACAAAGCCTTTGGCGCGCAGTCGACAGCTGTCACAGCGACCACAGGCCCGCCCCTCATCATCGGCCTGATAGCAGGAAACCGTGAACGCATAATCTATACCCAGCCGAGTGCCTTCACGGATGATATCGGCTTTGGTCAAATCCATCAGCGGCGCTTCAATATGAATGGGGTCACCACACACGCCACGACGCGTCGCCAGATTCGCCATCGTTTCAAAAGCGGCAACGAATTCCGGTCTGCAATCGGGATAACCCGAGTAATCTACGGCATTGACACCGATAAAAATAGCATCAGCCTCCAGCACCTCGGCCCAGCCCAGCGCAAGCGACAGAAACACCGTATTCCGCGCTGGTACGTAGGTAACCGGTACACCTTCAGTTTCGCCTTCAGGAACTTCGATACTGGTATCGGTCAACGCTGAGCCGCCAAAGTCTTCCAGATGCAAGCGCAGCACCCGATGATCAGCAACACCCAACTGCTCAGCAATATTTCTGGCTGCATTCAACTCGGTCACAGAGCGCTGCCCATAGTCAAAACTGAGCACATGACACTCATACCCACGATCCTGAGCCATGGCCAACGCCGTAGCAGAGTCCAGCCCCCCCGAGAGCAGCACAACCGCTCGCTTTACATCTTGTTTCATTAGTCCCAATCTTTGTTACGGCTTCAGATAACCACGTGCAAGATCTGCCGCAGGTGCCTGCGGATATTCCTGCACCACTCGTTGCATAAGCTGACGCGCCTTGGCTGTATTGCCACTCCGGCCCGCCAGCACGCCCAATTTGTACAGTGCGTCCGCTGCCTTGCCATGCTGACCAAAACGGTCAACCACCCGGTTGAACGCGGCCTCCGACTCAGCCGTCTTCTGCTGGGCCATGTAGACCTCACCCAACCAGTACCAGGCATTGGGCTGAAAAACGCTTTCCGGGTAGCGGTCGACAAAGGCCTTGAACTCGCCTTCGGCCGCCGCAAAATCACGTGATCGAACCTTGGCAAACGCTGCGTTATAGGCCTGCTCTTCCTGTGCCCCACTGGCATTTTCAGGCGGCACAACAGGAGCCGCCGCTCGCTCGCCGGAAACCGATACTTCGTCAGATGCGGCCAAGCGACCACTGCCGGTCTCAACAGACGCAGCCGCCCCCGCGTCTTCCGTCAACGACATGCCGGCACCTTCCGGCAGATGCTGAAACAGCAAACCGATCCGCTTGTCCATATCCCGGTAGCGGTCACGCTGCTGACTTTCCAAGCGGTCCAGACGATACTGCTGCTGCTCGATGGTTCCGCGCAGACTGCGCACTTCATCCTGCAGCTGTTGCAGCATGAAGAACATCTCATTCTGAGCAGACAGGCGAGGCTGAGCACCAGCCCCACCGCCCGTTCCGGCCTCTGAAATTTCGACCACAGTAACCGGCGCCGCCTGCACATTCAATACAGACAGCGCCAGCGCCGCAATCAATAGCTGGCGAGAACCTTTCATTGCTTACTTACTCAGGTACTTAAGCTCAACGCGACGGTTCTTGGACCATGATGCCGCATCGTGCCCCAGCACCGCCGGCTTTTCTTCACCGTAGCTGACCGTTTCAACCTGGTTCGCAGATACACCATTCACGACCAGCAGACGCTCAACGGCCTGGGCACGACGCTCACCCAGTGCGATGTTGTATTCGCGGGTACCGCGCTCATCCGCATGACCTTCCAGGCGAACGGAGGCCGAGGGGTTTTGTGCCAGATAGCGTGCATGCGCTTCCAGATCGGCAAAACCGTCCTGACGCACAACAGACTGGTCAAAATCGAAGTAAAACACGGTACGCAACTGCTTCAGGTCTTCAGCCGTCACAACGGCACCACCGCTCAGACTGCCACCAGACGTGCCATAACTATTGGCGCCGCCAGCCTGTTCACCCGCCCCAGCACCTGCACCCATGCCTTCGGCATCAGTTGTTGTGCTAGTAGTGCTACAGCCCGCTGCCCAGATCATGGCCGCAGAAACAATCACGGATTTGGTCAGGTTGCCTACCTGCATGTTGTATCCCCTGTATTAAGTATTGGTATCATTTATTGGATTATAATAGTCAGACAAGGGAGTTTAGCACTTCTACACTAAACTCCCGTTACTGCCTTAACGCAGATAGGGTGACCACGCAGGCTCACGTACATCACCGCTAACGGCGGGCATTCGGAATTGCACACGCCCGTCCAGCGACACCGCCGCCAGTACACCGCGTGTCCCTTCCTGAGTTGCATAGATCACCACGCTGCCGTTCGGCGCGATACTGGGTGATTCCACCATCCCAGAACGCGTCAACACATCCAGTCGACCCGTTTTCAAATCCTGCACTGCCACGTCAAAGCCATTGCCGCCCCCGCCACTGCGGTGCACCATAGCCAGGAAACGACCGTCCTGAGTCAGACGCCCACTGGAGTTGTAGTTGCCTTCAAATGTCAGACGCTCCAGCTTTCGGTTCGCCAATTCCAGGCGATAGATCTGCGGCTGCCCACCTCGGTCAGAGGTAAAAATCAGCGACTGACCATCCGGCGCCCAGCTCGGCTCGGTATCGATGCCATAGTGCCGGGTCACTCGCTGCAGCTGACGACTCTGCAAATCGAGAATATAAATTTCGGGGTTGCCGTCGCGAGACAGCACCAACGCCAACTGACTGCCATCCGGCGACCAGGCGGGCGCGCCGTTCAGGCCAGGAAACGATTGGATACGCTCACGACGCCCTGTAGCCAAGTACTGCACATAGATCGCAGGCTTGCCGGTTTCAAACGACACATAGGCCAGCTTGGAGCCGTCCATGGACCACACTGGTGACATAATTGGCTCAGATGATTCCAGAATCGTCCGGGCACGAGCACCGTCCCAATCAGCCAACTGCAAACGGAAACGCTGCTTGCCCGGCGCCAACTGCTCGGCAGTTACATAGACGATGCGGGTAGAAAACGCCCCCTGCAGCCCTGTCAAACGCTCAAACAGGCGATCTGCAATAAAATGGGCCCCATCACGCAGATTGTCGCGAGTAATCGTCACCTGCTCACTCAGCAGAGACTGTTCGCGCAAGACGTCATAAAGTTCGAAACGAACGCTGATATCGTTCGCCCCCACCGAAACGGCACGACCGATGACAACGTAGTCCATTTTGGCAATTCGCCAGTCACGGTAATACAGTTCAGACTGCTGAACCGGAAAACCCAGCATGTTTTCACGCGCCATCGGCTGGAAAAAACCGCTGCGCTGCAAGTCCTGCTGCACGATGGCGGCCACGTCTTCCGACAGAGCACTACCTGTCTCATTGCCAAAAGGCACCACTGCGATGGCAGTTGGCGCTTCAACGCCCTGCGTCACCTCAACAACAAGCTCCGCTCTTGCCATCATCGACAGCAGCATCACCAACAATCCTGCGGCTACGCGCCTCATAATCACCACCTGAGCCCCTCCGGCCTGAATTTAACTGATAACTTGCGTAAACGGCGTTCGAACAATATGGGGTCAATATCAGCCACCCTCGGAAAGCGCTGAACCCGGTACACTGCCTGAATCGCCGAGTTATCGAAAGCGGCATTCCCGCTGCTGGTATGGATATAAGCCTGATCCACCTCACCATTGGGCAACAGATGTATCGTCACGACAGCTTCCATGCCATTGCGTGCCGTACTGGGGATTCGCCATCCGTTCTGCAGCATCGCCTGAATGTAGGACTGAATATCGCCTATCACGGCCTGTGAGGCCTGTCTGGCAGCCGCTTCCCGCGCTTTCTGCTCACGAGCCAAGGCCTGCTTCAATTCAGCTTCAGCCTGTGCCTGTTTCCGCTCACGCTCTTTTGCCGCTTTTGCGGCAGCTTCCGCCTTGCGCTTAACCTCTGCTTCCTGACGCCGCGCCTGCTCTTCCGCTTTGCGCTTGCGCTCGACGGCTTCCGCCTTACGCTTCGCCTCCAGCTCGGCCTGACGCTTTTGTTCGGCAGCACGCTGCGCTGCCTGCTCTTTCTGACGTTTCTTTTCCGCTTCCTGCCGCGCCTTGCGCTTCGTCTCAGCCTCGGCCTGCTGTTTAGCCAGTTCCTGGCGGCGCTGTTCGGCTGCCACCCGCTCCTGCCGCTTGCGCTCGGCCTGCTGCGCCTGCTCGGCTTCACGAGCCCGCTCTTCAGCAATATGCGCCTGCTCCGCCTCACGCCGCGCCAAGGCGGTCAGATCAATCATCTGCGCCTCGATATGCCGGGGCACCTTGCGCTGGGGCTCATCATGCCCCATCCAATGGGTACTCAGCAGAGCCAAGACAGCGGCATGCACCCCCAGTGCCAGCACAAACGGAACAATATAACTTCTGATCTCCACTGGCGATCCTATTCCGTTACCAGGCCAACACTCTTGGCCCCAACCTGCTGCAGCAGCACCATCAACTGCACAACCTGATCATAATTGGCCGATTTATCGCCACGTACCAACAACAATTTTTCAGGAGCCGATGCGAGAATTTTGCCGACACGCTCGGCAACTTCATTACGCGTAATTGCTGTTTTCTCGTCACCGCCCACATTGATGTAGTACAACCCCTCGGCATCCACCGTCAAAATGACCGGTTCTTCATTCTGATCCTCTACCGGCTCGGCAGCCGCCTGGGGTAGTTCAACACTCACACCCTGAGTCAGCATCGGGGCCGTCACCATGAAGATCACCAGCAACACCAGCGTCACATCAATATAGGGGACAACGTTGATCTCTGAATTCAGCTTGCGTCTTTTACGCTCTTTACGAATCATGCTTGGCCTCAGGCAGCCCGGTGAACGCGGCGATAGAGGATACTGGAGAACTCGTCGGCAAAAGTATCATAGGCGTTCAAAAGACCTTCGGACTGAGCCGAAAAACGGTTGAATGCAATCACTGCCGGAATGGCTGCAAACAAGCCAATCGCCGTTGCCACCAGTGCTTCCGAAATACCCGGCGCAACGGATGCCAGAGTGGCCTGATGCACATTCGCCAGCCCGCGAAAGGCGTTCATGATACCCCACACAGTGCCAAACAGGCCGACGTAGGGACTGGTTGACCCCACTGTCGCCAGAAATGGCAAATGACGTTCCAGGCGCTCTTCTTCACGAGCCATGGCAACACGCATTGCACGCTGTACGCCATTCATGACCATTTCAGGATCATTCCCGGCCTTTTGAGTCAGGCGCGTATATTCCTGGAGGCCGGCCCGAAAAATATTCTCAGCACCACTCCCCGCGTTGGGTGTCAGGTTTACCTCGCGAAACAGCTCACCCAGATCAACCCCCGACCAGAATCGATCCTCGAACTGGCGCAGCGAGCGACGCGCCTTGCGCATCACCTGGTTACGTTGAAAAATCATGACCCATGACAGAAACGAAGCCAGCAGCAGTAGCAGCATTACCAATTGAACAACAAGACTCGCGTTCAACACGAGACTCCAAATTGACAGCTTGTCTTCCATCATTTCTCCTCAGGGATAAGCTGTTGAACGAAATTCGACATCAGTCGCTCCAGCATTTGGGCTGGCCAGCGTTGCGGCCTGAGCCGCTCTGCGGACACACAGGCAACATCTACTTTAGCCTGACAAAGCAGAACAGAATCTGAAGCACGGATAATTTTTTGCTGAAAGGTAACGCGCACGCCAGATGCTCGTTCGACGATCACGCTAACCAGAAGTTCATCATCAAGTCGGGCCGGTTTAAAGTAGCGCCCCTCTACTCCCGTAACAACAAACAGCACATCATCTTGAGCCAGCTGTTGTTGGGAGTAGCCACATTGACGCAACAGCTCGGTGCGCGCCCGCTCCATAAACTTGAGATAATTGACGTAATACACGATACCGCCCAAGTCGGTATCTTCAATATAAACACGTATTGGCCACTGAAATGGCATGCCAACAACCCAAATCCGGTTTAAGGTTTAAAATCGGCACAAACAATAACAGCAGCCCGTGTCAAAACAAAGCCTCAACCCTGGCAGATCAGACATGTCTCCACCAGAGGGTCGGCTCGCAGGCGGTTCAATTCGATGGCTTCACCACAGTGAGAGCAACGCCCGAATCGACCCCGGTTGATTCTTTCCAGTGCACGATTACAGCCCGCAATCGCATCCAGGTGGTGGCGCATATGCTCCAGGTTCAGCCGGCGCGCCACTTCAAGCGCAGTCTGCTTGCCACTTTGTCCCGGCACCTGACGCTTGAGCAGATGCCGCACATGCTCAATTTCGTTCAACTCATCCGTGAGCTCTTCATGCAGCGATTCCAGCAGCTCATGCAGCGTTCCCGCCATGTTTTCCAACTCATCGCGACTCAGTACTGCTGCCATTTCAAAGGCCTCCGTTTAGTGGACCTCATCATGGTACTGCGCGCGCACTGGTTAAAAGTTGATCCTTATCACCTCTGCCTTCAACCTCCCGACAAGGTAAGCAACCCTTGATATCAGTCAGCCCTTTCGAGGCCAAAATGCACATAGGCATGGTCTGTCACAATTCGGCCACGTGGCGTACGCATAATAAAGCCCTGCTGGATCAGATAGGGCTCCAATACGTCTTCAATCGTATCTCGCTCTTCGCTGATTGCTGCCGCAAGACTATCGACCCCCACCGGCCCGCCCCCAAACTTCTCGATCATCGCCAATAGCAGGCGACGATCCATATGGTCCAGCCCGCGTTCATCCACATTGAGCATATTCAAAGCCAGATCCGCGATCGCCTTGGTAATGCAACCATCACCCTTGACCTCGGCAAAATCACGAGCGCGCCTTAACAGTCTGTTGGCGATACGCGGTGTCCCGCGCGCACGGCGTGCAATCTCACGCGCCCCCTCTTCATCGACGTCAGTGCCGGACAGCAACCCCGAACGCATCACGATACCCGTCAGATCACCAATCGAGTAGTACTCCAGCCGCTGAACAATACCGAAACGGTCGCGCAGAGGCGATGTCAGCAACCCCGCACGGGTCGTTGCGCCCACCAAGGTAAATGGCGGCAAGTCCAGCTTGATAGAGCGCGCAGCAGGCCCCTCACCTATCATGATATCGAGCTGATAATCCTCCATGGCCGGATATAGCACCTCTTCAACATTCGGGCTCAGGCGATGAATTTCATCAATAAACAAAACATCTCCCGCTTCCAGGTTCGTCAGCAAGGCCGCCAGGTCTCCTGCCTTTTCCAGCACCGGCCCGGATGTGGTCTTGATCTGAGACCCCATTTCGTGAGCAATTATGTTTGCCAGCGTGGTTTTCCCCAAACCCGGCGGCCCGAAAATCAACGTATGATCAAGCGCCTCTTCACGGGCTCGCGCCGCGTGAATGAAGATCTCCATCTGCTCTCGCACGGCTGGCTGACCTTCATAGTCGGCCAGTAATCGGGGCCGAATCGCACGATCATTTACCTCTTCGACCGGCGTCGCCAAGGGAGTAATGAAACGGTCCGCTTCTATCTTCATGCCGCACTCCTCAACCGGTCACCATGGCTTTCAGCGCTTGACGAATCAGGTCTTCAGTCCCGCTTCCCTCACCAAGCACCTGTATCGCCTGCTCGATCGCCCGTGTCGCCTGCTGCGGCTTGTAACCCAAAGCAATCAAGGCACTTTCCGCTTCGGCGCGACAATCCACCACCACAGCCTCTACTGCGGGCATATTCCCCGAACTCAACTCCAGCTCTGTCAGAGTCGGCAACTGCAATTGACTCAAGCGATCCTTCATTTCCACTATCAGGCGCTCCGCAGTTTTCTTGCCCACACCAGGGACCTTCACCAGAGCAGTGGTATCCTCGTTATGTACGGTACGAATAAACGCCTCCGCGCTGATGCCCGACAGAATCGACAAGGCAAGCTTGGGCCCCACACCATTCGCCTTGATCAACGCACGAAACAATAATTTTTCCTGATAATCGGCAAAGCCGTATAACAACTGGGCATCTTCACGCACGACAAAGTGGGTATGAAGCCCCACCTCAGCCCCCAGCTCCGGCAATTTGTAGAAGGTATTCATCGAGGCTTCAACCTCATACCCTACGCCATTGACCTCCAGCAGCAACCAGGGCGGCTGTTTTTCCAGAATTCGACCTCTGAGATGTCCAATCACGAATCAACTGTCTCCATAAAAATCATAAACGCCAGCGACCACTGCTGCGACTTCGACTGCGTACCGGCGGCACCTGGCCCGCATTGGTGTGAGCATGACAGAGCGCAATCGCCAGCGCATCAGCCGCATCCGCTTGTGGCAGTCCGGGCAGCTTGAGCAGGTGTGCTACCATATGCTGTACCTGCGCCTTGTCTGCACCGCCATTACCGACTACCGACTGCTTGACCCGTCGCGCCGCATATTCTGCCACCGGCAGTAACTGGTTGGCGCCAGCCACAATGGCTACGCCTCGCGCCTGACCCAACTTGAGCGCCGAATCGGCATTTTTCGACATGAACACCTGCTCGATTGCCATTTCCCGTGGCTGATAGCGCTCGATGATCTCCGTCACACCGGCAAAAACCTGCTGCAATCGTTCCGCCAGCACATCGCCACTGATACGAATACAGCCACTGGCCACATACTCGATACGCGTTCCGACCACATTAATGACGCCATAACCGGTAATACGCGAACCGGGATCAATACCCAAGATCAGCATAGGCTCATCTCAATACTCCGAAAACACAGAGGGCCAAACATCAATGCTGTACATTTATACACTAAAACGCCACATTTTGCCCAAAAAAAACCGGGGTTTCCCCCGGTTTCTTGCACCTGACAGTGTCGATGTTATTCCATTGCCTCTTCAGGAATATCGGCATTATGGAACACGTTCTGGGTATCATCGAGATCCTCAAGCGCATCAATCAACCTCAGCGCCTTGGAACCGGTCTCAACATCCAGCTCAACACTGGTGGACGGAATCATGCCAACTTCCGCAAAAACGGGCTCAAGCCCGGCATCCACCAGTGACTGTTTCACATCCATGAATTCCTGCCAGGGCGCAAACACATCGATGGAGCCATCATCGTTTGTCACCACATCGTCGGCACCGGCCTCCAGGGCCGCCTCCATGATGGCGTCTTCATCGGCGTCTTCACCAAACGTGATCTGCCCCTTTTTTTCAAACAGATACGCGACCGAGCCGTTAGTCCCCAGGTTGCCGCCCGCCTTATTGAAGGCCGCACGCACCTGAGACACGGTACGGTTGACGTTATCCGTCATCACCTCAACCAGAATTGCCACTCCGTTGGGACCGTAGCCCTCATAGGTCAGCTCATCATAGTTGTCACCATCAGCACCGCCGGCACCACGGGCAATAGCCTTCTCGATGGTGTCCTTTTTCATATTGGCACCCAGCGCCTTATCGACAGCTGCGCGCAGACGTGGATTGTCTTCCGGGTTGCCACCACCTTCCTTGGCTGCAACTGTCAGCTCACGAATCAGCTTGGTGAATATCTTGCCTCGCTTGGCGTCCTGCGCTGCCTTACGATGCTTGATGTTAGCCCACTTGGAATGACCTGCCATTAAAACATCCTCGATTGATTGCAGGGCCTGCAAAGCCCTGTGATCCTAATGCGTGTCGTGCAATGAAAAGGGGCGACTCAACTGGTCGCCCCGGGTGCGCAATCAGGGGGTTTTACGCAGCTTGATATTCAGCTCGCGCAACTGAGTCGCACTGACTTCTCCCGGCGCATCGGTCAGCAGACAGGCCGCACTCTGAGTTTTCGGGAAGGCAATGACTTCACGAATAGAGGAAGAGCCGGTCATCAACATGATCAGGCGGTCCAGACCAAACGCCAGACCACCATGCGGCGGAGCACCGAATTTCAGCGCATTGAGCAGGAAGCCGAATTTTTCTTCCGCTTCCTCGTCGCTGATACCCAGCACCTTAAACACAGTACGCTGCATATCCTGGTCATGAATACGCACGGAACCGCCACCCAGCTCGGTACCGTTCAGCACCATATCGTAGGCGCGAGACAGCTTGCCCTCCGGCTGCTCCAGCAGCTCCGCCGGCGTGCAGCTGGGTGCAGTGAACGGGTGGTGCAGTGCAGTCAGACCACCATCGCTGGTTTCTTCGAACATCGGGAAGTCGACCACCCACAAAGGTGCCCATTCGCGTTCGATCAGGTTCATGTCTTCACCGACTTTGATACGCAACGCACCCAAAGCTTCGTTGACGACAGTTTCCTTATCGGCGCCAAAGAAGACAATATCGCCATTCTGGACTTCCAGGCGCTCCATTACCTTCATGGCGACATCTTCGCCCAGGAACTTGACGATCGGAGACTGCAGACCTTCGGCACCTTTTTCCAGTTCGTTGACCTTAATCCAGGCCAGCCCCTTGGCACCGTAAATACCGACGAATTTGGTGTATTCGTCGATGATCTTGCGGGTCAGCTCAGCGCCACCCGGCACCTTCAAGGCAGCGACACGGCCCTTCGGATCCTTGGCGGGACCTGCAAACACCTTGAATTCGATCTCCTGCAACAGGTCTGCCACATCAACCAGTTCCAGCGGGATACGCAGATCAGGCTTGTCCGAGCCGAAACGCTGCATGGCCTCGGAATACGGCATGCGCGGGAAATCCCCCAGATCCACATCCAGCAGCTCTACAAACAGCTTACGGATCATGTCTTCTGTCATTCCCATGATACCCTCTTCGTCCATGAACGAAGTTTCGATATCAATCTGGGTAAACTCCGGCTGACGGTCGGCACGCAGGTCTTCGTCACGGAAACACTTGGCAATCTGGTAGTAGCGGTCGAAACCGGACACCATCAGCAGCTGTTTGAACAACTGCGGGGACTGCGGCAGTGCAAAAAAGCTGCCTTCATGAGTACGACTCGGCACCAGGTAGTCACGTGCGCCTTCCGGGGTTGCCCGGGTCAGAATCGGCGTTTCAATATCAAGGAAGCCGTTCTCTTCCAGATAATTGCGGATATTGTGGGTAATCTGGGAACGGAAACGCAGCTTGCGCTGAATTTCAGGACGGCGCAGGTCGATGAAACGATTGCGCAGACGGACATCTTCCCCCACCTGCTGATGCTCATCCAGCTGGAATGGAGGTGTTTCAGCCTTGTTCAGAATGACCAGGTCTTTGCCCAGCACCTCGATTTCACCGGTACCCATCTCACTATTGATGGTTCCTTCCGGACGCGCACGTACGGTGCCACGCACTTCAACCACATACTCACTGCGCACACTGTCAGCCAAATTGAAGCTTTCTTCACGATCCGGGTCGAAAACAACCTGGGCAATCCCTTCACGGTCACGAAGGTCAAGGAAGATAACGCCACCGTGATCTCGACGGCGGTGAACCCAACCGCTCAGGGTGATGTCTTCTCCAATATGGTCTGCTCTTAGGTCGCCGCAATAATGGCTGCGCATAGTGTCCTGTTCCTGTATCCGAATGCAACATGGAAATCAAAGGCGGGAATTATAACCGATTTGGCCGGACCTGACAGGCCCGGCAACAGGGTTTGATTCAGCGAGGGATATCATGGGGTTCGAAAGCCAGCTCTCCGTCGAGCAGGCGTTCCAATTTGTTACGCACGGTTACCAATGCTTCCGGCGTATAGGGAACCGCCGGATGGCGCCCCCAGACGGGACCCGGCCAGGCCGGATCCGATTCCTGACGCACAATGACATGCACATGCAGCTGAGGCACCATATTGCCCAATGTCGCCACATTCATTTTGCGCGCCTGAAAAAGATCGACCAGCGTTTCCGACAATTCGCTGATTTCATGCATCAGCTGATTCTGTTCACTGGCAGGCAGATGGTAGAGTTCCGTCACATCAGCCCGGCGCGGCACCAGTATCAGCCACGGGTATTGGCTATCATTCATCAGCAACAGACGGCACAGAGGAAAATCACCCAGTACGATGGTATCTGTTACCAGACGGGAGGCCAGTTCAAACTCCAGCTCAAGCTCGTCCATCACGCCGCTCCTTTCAAAACAGGCTTTTTAATCCAAGTGTTACCGGAATTAGTATAGGTCAGCATGTATAAAGTCAATCTTCACTCCAGCATCAGTGAAATCGATGCCACACGCTGGGATCAGCTCTGTGACCCGGGATACCCTTTCCTGCGCCATGCTTTCCTGCAGGCACTGGAGGCCTCGGGCTCCGTCGGGCCCGAAACCGGCTGGCAGCCTCTGCACCTCGAGGTCACGGACAGCCAAACCAGCGTACTGGTCATGCCGCTTTACCTCAAGCGGCACTCCTGGGGCGAGTATGTCTTTGACCAAAGCTGGGCTGATGCCTACGAACGCAACGGATTGGTCTACTACCCCAAGCTCCTCAACGCCATTCCCTTCACCCCGGCAACGGGCCCTCGCTACGGCTCAACCTTGAGCGCCATGGAAACACAACAACTCATTCCCGAACTGCTGGAGCAGGTCATGCGGCAGGTACAGGCATCCTCCTGGCACTGCCTGTTCCCGCCCTCACCCATTTCTGCATCGGCGTCAACACACGCACGACTTGGCTGCCAATATCACTGGTTCAACCGCGGATATGCCGACTTTGATGATTTCCTGAGCCGTTTTACGTCACGCAAACGCAAATCCATACTCAGGGAAAGGCGCAAGGTGCAGGAGCAAGGCATTGTTTTGAACTCACTGACCGGTTCGGCAATACTCCCCAAACACATAGAGCAGTTTTACCGTTTCTATCAGGCCACTTACCACAAGCGTGGACGCCGGGGGTATCTGACCCTTGAGACCTTTCATCAACTGCTTGATCAGATGGCAGAGCAAATGCTGCTGGTGCTGGCCGAAGACGAACATACACCCGTTGCTGCCGCGCTCTATTTTATCGGCAGCAATACTCTGTACGGCCGCTACTGGGGGTGCCTGGAACACTATGACAGCCTGCATTTCGAAGCCTGTTATTACCAGGGCATCGAATTTTGCATCAAACAGGGACTGGAACGCTTTGACCCCGGCGCTCAGGGAGAGCACAAAATCCAGAGAGGCTTTGAGCCGGTCAGAACCTGGTCACTGCACCACATGATACACCCGGGCTTCCACCAGGCCGTTGGCGATTTTGTTGCAGAGGAGCACGAACTGATGGAGCGAAGAATTGAGGAATTGACTACCTGGCTGCCGTTCAAACACGCTTGATATCTACCCAACCGGGCACTCGGCAGCGCCCGAACATCCCGAGCGCTGCCAGGCACGACCATTAGAGCATCATCGCAGCCGCCCAACCGGCCACCAGTAATGGCAGGTTGTAGTGCAGAAAGGTCGGTACAACCGTGTCCCAGATATGGTGGTGCTGGCCATCCACGTTCAGGCCCGCTGTCGGCCCTAAAGTGGAATCGGAGGCGGGTGAACCTGCGTCACCCAGCGCACCGGCAGTCCCCACCAAAGCAACAATCGCCAGCGGACTGAAGCCCAGTGACAAGGCCAGCGGCACATAGATTGCGGCAATAATCGGAATGGTCGAAAATGAAGAACCGATCCCCAGCGTCACCAGCAAACCCACCAACAGCATTAGCAGCGCTGCCAGTGCCTTGTTATCACCGATGATGGCAGCCGTACTGCTGACCAGCGTGTTGATTTCACCCGTCTGACGCATGACTTCGGCAAAGCCGGCCGCCGTAATCATGATAAAGCCGATCATCGCCATCATTTTCATGCCGTCGATCAGGACGCCATCGGCCTGCTTCCAGCGAATGATTCCGGTCAGGGTACAGATCATGTATCCAGACAGCGCTCCCAAAATCATGGATCCGGTCCACAACTGCACACCAAAGGCCGCCAGAATCGCAACACCCACAGCTATCAAGCGAGCTGCGCTGTAGTTCACCTCAACCCGCTCAGCCGCCTGCAGTCGCTCCATATCGTAACGGCGTGGCTTGCGATAGTTGAACAGTGCCAACAGCAGGCCTGCCAGCATCCCTGCTGCTGGAATCCACATCGCCGACATCACATTAATCCCGTCAATCGACAGGCCGTTGTCTTCAACATTTTTCAGCAGAATATTGTCCAGGAAAATCCCGCCAAACCCCACTGGCAGAAACATGTAAGGCGTCACCAGACCAAACGTCAGGACACAGGCGATCAATCGCCTATCCAATTGCATCTTGCTCATAACCACCAACAATGGCGGTACCAGCAGGGGGATAAAGGCGATATGAATGGGGATCAGGTTCTGCGATGAAATCGCGATCAGCACCAGAACCAAAATCAACGCATACTTTACCAACCGTGCCGACTGCCCCTCTCCGGTACCCAACTTGCGCTGCACAAAATCAGCCATGGCATGAGGCAGCCCCGATTGCGCGATGGCGACTGCAAAGCCCCCCAGCATGGCATAGCTCAATGCCACTTCGGCACCACCACCGATGCCGCCCGTGAACGCATCCATAGTCTGTTCAAGCCCCATTCCCGCCAGCAGGCCCGCGCTCAACGCACCAATAACCAGCGCTACAACAACAGGCGTGCGCAGCAGACTCAAGGTCAGCATCACCACCACCGCTGCAAGTACAGCATTCATCACGTTTTCTCCCGGTTTTTATCAGGGGTTGGTAAAGGGATTGGTAAAAAAACGCGCACTCTGCAGCAGGCCCGCGCCGTTGTCAAACCCACCCTAACGCCGTTCAAGCCGGAACATCTCGCCCAGACGAGCATATTCCGAGCCTCCCAGACGCGCCAGCGGCTCCACTCTGTCAGCCGCAATACGCACTCGCCCCTTGCTGTCCGTATAACAGACATTGTCATCAACCCAGAACTTTTCCACCTCAACCAGCAACAGGTGCTGCGGACGATTACCCACTTCTATATGCTGATACAGTCGGCAATACAGCGCGATCGGAACAGTCTTCAGCCGCTTCATGTCCGTGCCTTCAAAATCAACCAGTTCACAACCGGCCTGTTCCACCTCCGACTCACCAAATGCCATTTCTTGTGCGGTATCCGAAATCGCCTGTGCCTGCCTATCCGTCCCCAAATGAACGACACAATGCCGACGCTCGAGCAGATTGACGCAACTGTCCTTCAAGCTGCCATCCGTCTTGTTGCCCATGGACAGCATCAGCACAGGAGGATCACTGCAGACCGCATTAAAAAACGAAAAGGGTGCCAAATTGAAATGACTGCACGCACGGTCATTAGGACTCAATACCCAGGCAATCGGGCGTGGTATGATGATCTGGGTCAAGGTGTGATAGACATCGGCTGTCGCCATATCACGTGCCGAAAGAATCATTGCTGCTCCGCACTCATTGTAATCGAGTCCGCAGGATACCACTCTTGCCCCCCTGCCCGCCCGTTTTCATGCGCACATGCAGCATGAACCCCTCTGCCACAACCGCCATGCGGCCATGAAAAATACACATTTGCAACACTCGTAATCCGCAGCAATCGTCCTACACTGAAAACCCGACACTAACAATCGTGCTTTTACTTCAGACTGACCCCTGAGCCGAGGAGGATAAGCGAGATGTTGACCTACGAAGAATGTCTGGAAATGAGCGACCTGACCCCTGACGAGATCTCCGCCATCGCTGAACACGAACACCTGAACCCAATGATTGCGGTTGCTCTTGGCCACTATCTGATCACCCATGATGGTGAGCAGAAGATTCAACGCTTTATTCTGGATGACCTTGAACGCGCCAAACGCTGCGGCGATCGACACAAGCAGGCGCTACTGACGGGCGCCTTACGGCATTTTATCGCCAACCATCCTCAGCAAAACGGTCAACGCGGCTACTGAGTACAGGCCGAGCATAGGCTCGGCCTGGTTAATGCGGGCCACGGCCGTGGCCCGCATGTTTACAGTGCGTCATCCAGCTCTGGCAAGGCGGTAAACAGGTCCGCCACCAAACCATAATCCGCCACCTGAAAAATGGGAGCCTCTTCATCCTTATTGATCGCCACGATCACCTTGGAGTCTTTCATCCCAGCCAAATGCTGAATCGCCCCCGAAATACCGACGGCAATATACAGCTCCGGCGCCACGATTTTGCCAGTCTGCCCCACCTGCATATCATTGGGAGCAAAACCCGCATCCACCGCCGCACGAGACGCGCCTACCGCCGCTCCCAGCTTGTCAGCCACCTTCTCCAGCAAATGGAAATGCTCGCTGTCAGCCATCCCCCGTCCGCCGGATACGACGACACGTGCTGCTGTCAATTCGGGACGATCTGACTTGGCCACTTCTTCACCGACAAAACGGCTCAATCCCATATCTTCAACCTGAGACAGCGTCTCAACAGCAGCACTGCCACCTTCGGCACTCACGGCATCAAAAGCGGTACCGCGTACCGTGACTACCTTCACCGCATCCAGAGACTGAACAGTCGCGATTGCGTTACCCGCGTAGATCGGACGTGCAAACGTATCGGCCGACTCGACCCGAATGATATCGGACACCTGACCAACATCAAGCAGCGCCGCCACACGCGGCATGAAGTTCTTACCGTTAGCCGTCGCCGGGGCCAGTATATGGGTATACCCCTCAGCCAGAGAAACAATCAGTGCCGCCATATTTTCGGCAATTTCATGATCGTACGCCGCATTGTCCGCCAACAACACTTTGGCAACACCTGCAGCCCCTGCAGCAGCCTGAGCCGCAGATTCACATCCACTGCCTGCCACCAGCAAGGTGATATCACCCCCTATTTTCGCAGCGGCAGCCAAGGTACTCAGGGTCGACGGTTTCAGCGCCTGAGTGTCATGTTCAGCAATAACCAGAATACTCATCAGATCACCTTCGCCTCGTTCTTCAATTTTTCGACCAATTCAGCCACATCAGCCACCTTGATGCCGGCTGTACGCTCAGCCGGGGCTTCAACTTTCAGCAACCGTGTGTGTGTCTTGACCTCTACATCCAAATCTTCCGGCGTCATGGTTTCCAAAGGCTTGCGCTTGGCTTTCATGATATTCGGCAATGAGGCATAGCGCGGCTCATTCAAACGCAAATCGACCGTCACGACGGCCGGCGTATTCAGCGCAACCGTCTGCAGCCCACCATCGACCTCACGCGTCACCTGAACCTGGTTGCCGTCGATCTTAACCTCGGATGCAAAGGTGCCCTGCCCCAGCCCAGCCAGTGCCGCCAGCATCTGCCCAGTCTGGTTATTGTCAGAGTCAATGGCCTGTTTGCCCATCAACACCAGATCCGGCTGTTCTTTTTCAACCACTCGGGCCAGCAACTTGGCAACCGACAGAGATTCCAGCGACTCATCACTTTGAACCAGAATGGCTCGATCCGCGCCCAGCGCCAGCGCCGTACGCAGCTGCTCCTGGGCAGCCTGAGGCCCCAGCGATACCACAACCACTTCGCTCGCCTGACCCGATTCCTTCAGCCGAACCGCCTCTTCAACCGCAATCTCACAAAAGGGGTTGATCGCCATTTTGACATTATTCAGATCAACATCGGTGTTATCGGACTTCACCCGCACCTTCACGTTGTAATCGATGACACGCTTTACCGTTACCAAGACCTTCATTGTCATACCCTTTGATTGTGTTATGAATCGCTGCAGCGATCTCACCTCTTATGGGTGTTGTTTCGCATCTTAACCACAGTTTTGAAATAAGCAATATCCCTTACACGAAAACCCTTTCCCTCGTACTTGCAGGCTATACGCTTTACAAATAAGGGTTTTTACTTATTATGTCTGCATACAATAATGTCATACGCTGTGGCACACAATAACTAGAAAAAGCAACCATCCACACCGATGGAGGAATTATCGTGAATCGCGAATCGATGGAATTTGATGTTGTAATCGTCGGCGCTGGCCCTGCCGGACTTTCCGCCGCCTGCCGTCTGATGCAACAGGCCCAGGCCGCCGAACAGGAACTGACGGTCTGCGTGGTGGAAAAAGGTTCTGAAGTCGGTGCCCACATTCTGTCGGGCGCCGTAATGGAAACACGCGCCCTGGACGAGCTTTTCCCCGACTGGAAGGAACGCAACGCCCCTCTCAACACCAAAGTCACCGAAGACCAGGTGTTCATGCTGAAAAACGAGACCAGCGCGGTTAAGCTCCCCAATGCCTTTGTTCCCAAAAGCATGCATAACGACGGCAATTACATCGTCAGCCTGGGCAATCTCACCCGCTGGCTGGGCGAACAGGCCGAGCAACTGGGCGTTGAAGTTTTCCCTGGCTTTGCCGCTGCCGAAGTCCTGTATCACGAAGATAACAGCGTCAAAGGAATCGCGACCGGTGATATGGGCGTGACCGCTGCCGGAGAGCAGGGTCCCAACTACATGCCCGGCATGGAACTGCATGCCAAGTACACTATTTTTTCCGAAGGATGCCGCGGCCACCTTGGCAAGCAGTTGATTGAAAAATTCGCCTTGGACAAGAATGCTGACCCCCAGCATTACGGGATCGGTATCAAAGAACTCTGGGACATAGACCCGGCCAAGCACCAACCCGGCCTGGTCGTACACGGTTCCGGCTGGCCACTGACCAGCGGCGCCAGTGGCGGTTTCTTCCTTTACCACACCGAAGACAACCAGGTAGTAGTGGGCCTGATTATCGACCTGAACTACTCCAACCCCTGGCTGAGTCCCTTCGATGAATTCCAGCGCATGAAACACCACCCCGAGATCAAACAGTATCTGGAAGGTGGCAAGCGCGTATCCTATGGCGCCCGCGCCATCACCAAAGGCGGCTTCAACACCCTGCCGAAAATGACCATGCCCGGCGCTCTGCTACTGGGCTGTGATGCAGGCACCTTGAATTTTTCCAAGATCAAGGGCATTCACACCGCCATGAAATCCGGCCTGCTGGCCGCTGAAGCCATTTCCGAGACACTGCTGAACGGGGACGAGGGCGGCCGGGATCTGGCCGGCTACACTGAGGCATACAAGACCTCCTGGCTGTATGACGAGCTTTACCGTGCCCGTAACTTCGGCCCGGCCATGCACAAGTTCGGTCCTTATCTGGGCGGCGCATTCAACTATGTCGACCAAAACTGGTTCGGCGGCAAGATTCCAGTCACATTGCACGACCTGCACAAGGATCACGAACAACTCAAACCGGCTGATGCATGTCCGGAGATCCAGTACCCGAAACCGGACGGTGTTTTATCCTTCGACAAACTGTCCTCAGTATTCCTCTCCAATACCAACCATGAAGAGGATCAGCCCTGCCATCTGCAACTGAAGGATGCCGGCATCCCCATCAACCAAAACCTGCCCCGCTATGCCGAACCGGCACAACGCTACTGCCCGGCAGGCGTGTATGAAATCGTCGAAGGCGATAACGGTCCTCAATTCCAAATCAACTCTCAAAACTGCGTGCACTGCAAAACCTGCGACATCAAGGACCCGGCACAGAACATCACCTGGGTCGTGCCGGAAGGCGCAGGTGGCCCCAACTATCCCAACATGTAAGTGCGACGAGAAGTCGCGTTTGCTGGCGTAAGTGCCTGTTTATAATAGGTATTTACGTAACGTGGTGTCAAGCGTCAGTCAGCTGGATGCCACTCGGTCGAGCCTTGAATCGACCACTTATCTCAACACTGCCCACCTCGGGCACTCATATTGGAGGGCTGCAAATACGCCCTCCACAGGTCACAACTCTGCGCGATTGGCGGCCTTGGCCGTTGCGTAGGGCACCTGTGCCGCGCCCCTGATCAGGGCACGGTTGGGTGTCGGCGGCTTTCTCAACCGCTGATTTGACCTGCACCTCGTCCAATGAAGACCTTTCCTGACCCTCTCCACCCTGTGGAACTGACACAACGTCGTCGTGGCTGACACTGATCAGTCACTACACTTTAGTCATGTCTGGCCAACCTGTTCAGGGTTGGCTGGGTGGGTAATGGAACAGCGGTCCGAACAGACCACAGGTGATTGAGGTGTTGGGATCAAACGCCAAAGCGTTCAGAGGAATTGTCTCACCGACTGACCGGTAGCGAGACCCGCAGTGTGCCCTGCGGTAGCCTAGGGATAGTGCAGGACGGGTAACTGTTTTGTGCGAAGCTTCCTGACAATGTACCCCCTCCTCGGAGGTGGCGTGGCCCGCGAGGGTGCGTCAGAGGCTGCGAGTGACGATGCGGCTTAGGGGCTAGGCTGGGCAATAGGATGAACGTATGTGAACCGTTGATAAACGTCGTTATGGGGACGGAGCCAAAGTCACTGACAGGCTTCAACCAAAAGGTATCTGGTTGGTTCTGGTGTTTTACATTCACCAGACGGCACCCTTCAACCAGCGGCGAAAAGACGGCATCTACGTTGCTCGTGTTTCTTTGAATGAACTCGGTAAGCCCGTATCCCTGCCCCCTGGGCAGGTCCATCGTAAGGTGGGCTGTTGGGGGTGCGGGTAGAGGAGGATGGAGAAAGCGAAGGCCGTGGTTAATCCCACGGATAGCAGCACGAAACATGGCTGCCAGCGAAAGCTGTGCCCACTTCCATCTGGTCTCGCGTGGCGAGACAACTGGGCAACCCTCGAAACGGGTCGCACGTTGAGGCTAGGCTGATCGTGTACCCAACAACTCAATTCCTGACGGGAACAGACCTCCCGTCAGGGCTGGTCCGTCTCCTGTTCAGGCTGTAAAGGAGATTAGCATGACCAGCAATCCGACTTCGGCGGATTCTGCACTCTCCGGCAGACCTGAAGGCTGGCACCAGATCGACTGGCGTCATGTCGAATGGACTGTCCGAGGGATACAGATTCGGATCGCCAAAGCAGCTCGTGAACGGAAGTGGCGCCAGGTCAAGGCCCTGCAACGCTTCCTGACGCGTTCGTTTTGTGGCCGAGCCTTGGCCGTGAAGCGAGTGACTGAAAACAAGGGCCGCAGAACTCCCGGCGTTGATCGGGAGCTATGGGGCACGCCCAAGGCCAAATGGCGGGCGATAGGTCGACTAAAACGACGGGGGTACAAGGCTTTGCCACTGCGCCGAGTCCGTATTCCCAAGGCAAATGGCAAGGAGCGCCTGCTGGGTATTCCAACCATGCGGGACAGAGCCATGCAGGCATTGTACCTGCTCGCCTTACAACCTGTGGCGGAAACCACGGCGGATCCGAACTCCTATGGATTCAGGCCGCAGCGGTCAACCGCCGATGCCATCACGCAGTGTCATCAGATGCTGTGTAAACGCGGCTGTCCCGAATGGATTCTTGAAGCGGACATACAGGGGTGTTTTGACCATATCGACCACCAATGGCTGGTTGACCACGTCCCAATGGACAAAAAGGTACTGCGCAGCTGGCTAAAAGCCGGCGTTGTCGACATGGGCCGAGTGTGGAAAACGGATGAAGGCACACCGCAAGGTGGCATTATTTCCCCCACACTTGCCAACATGGCTCTGGATGGTCTGGAGGCATTACTGGCTGAGCACTTCGGTGCAAAAGGCAGCAAACGGCGGCGCAAGACCAAAGTGGGACTTGTACGCTACGCGGATGACTTCATTGTCACCGGCATCTCGAAAGAGCTGTTGGAACAGGAAGTTAAACCGCTGATCGAGGTGTTTCTGGCCACTCGTGGTCTGAAGCTGTCACCCGAGAAAACGTGCGTGACTCACGTCAACCACGGCTTTGATTTTCTGGGATGGACCGTGCGCAAGTTCGGCACCAAGGTTTTGATCAAACCTTCCAGAAAGAATACCAAGGCGTTTTTGGACAAGTGCCGCGGTATCATCAAGGCCAGCAACGGAGTGGCCCAGGAATACCTGATCTGGCAGCTGAATCCGGTCATTCGTGGCTGGGTGAACTACCACAAGCATCAGGTGGCCAGTGATGCATTTGCTTCGGTGGATGCAGCACTCTGGAAATCACTCTGGAAATGGGCACGACGGCGCCACAACAACCGTCGACGCCGCTGGATTGCCAGACGCTACTGGCATACCGTCGGTAATCGGCAGTGGACGTTTGCCGTCCCTACGGCAGGTGTGGAGGCGGGTGAGAAAGCCGTATCACTCACCTATGCCAGCGACACACGGATAAAGCGCCATATCAAGGTCAAAGCGGAAGCCAATCCCTTTGATCCGGCATGGGAGGTGTACTTTGAGGAATTGAGCCGAAAACGCATGGAGGACTCGCTTCGCCATCGACGACGGATCAACACACTCTATGCGCGCCAGAAAGGGAAATGCCTGCAATGCATGAACCTGATCACCCATGAGACCGGCTGGCATGTGCATCACCTGATCCCTCGGGTACAAGGTGGGCCTGACACGCTGGAAAATCTGGTGTTATTACATCCGAACTGCCACCGCCAAGTGCATCACTTGGCAACATCAGTCACGTTGCTGGTTCCATTGGGAGCTTAGACGAGGCTTGAGCCGTATGCGGGGAAACTCGCACGTACGGTTCTTAGGGGGCTGGGGCGCAGCAATGCGCCTTGGCTACCCGACTGCTAGGACAAGACCACGGAAGACCGCCCTGCGGTCTTCCGCACCCTCTGCCAAACACCCAATTTCACCCCGTCATTTCGCGACCATTGTGCCCACCTCCCTGTGTTATAGTAGCCATCAACAGGCACGCCTGACGACTCCGTGCTCGCAGCGCAGTCAAGAATGCGAAACAACCCAGCGGAAACAGTATTTAACGGGCAAAAATGAACGAAATCCCAGCAGCCGTAGCAGCAGTCAACACACCCTCCGATGCCGTCAACACACATGATGCGGTGAACCGCCGCTTCAGCGTCGCCCCCATGATGGATTGGACCACCAGTGACTGCAGAGTCTTTCATCGCCTGATGTCGCGGCACACATTACTCTATACCGAAATGGTCACTACTGGCGCACTGGTCCACGGTGATGCCGCACGCCACCTGCAATACCATCACAGTGAGCACCCCGTTGCCCTTCAACTGGGCGGCAGCGATCCCAAGGCACTGGCACAATGCGCGCATATGGCTCAGGAATGGGGCTACGACGAAGTCAACCTGAATGTCGGCTGTCCCAGCGATCGGGTCCAAAACAACATGATCGGCGCCTGCCTCATGGCGCACCCCAAGCTGGTCGCCGAATGCCTGGCCGAAATGCAGGCGGCAGTGCGTATCCCCGTCACCATCAAGCACCGCCTGGGCATTGATGACATGGACAGCTTCGAGCACCTCCACCAGTTCGTTGATACCGTCAAGGAAAGCGGCTGCACAAGCTTTACCATTCATGCCCGCAAGGCCATTCTGGACGGCCTGAGCCCCAAGGAAAACCGCGATATTCCTCCCTTGATCTATGACCATGTCTATCGCATCAAAACACTTTATCCCGAGCTTGAAGTCATCATAAACGGCGGCATCAAAACGCTTGATGAGTGCGACACACACCTGCAACATGTGGATGGTGTAATGATCGGCCGCGAAGCCTACCAGAACCCCTGGCCATTGCTCAGCCAAGTCGATTCCCGGTATTTTGGCGACCATCATGAGATCCCCGATCGCATGGACGTTGCCCTGGCTTTCATCCCCTATCTTGAGCAGCGCCTTGCAGAAGGCGCTCCCCTCTACGCCGTGACCAAACACTTACTGGGGCTGTTTCACGGACAACGCGGGGGTAAACAGTTCCGGCGCTACCTCAGCGAAAACGGCCACCAGCGCGGAGCGGCAAGCGACACCTTCAAGGCCGCGCTTGAGTGCCTCACCCGCTGACGAACATTTAGGAAAATGGATACAGGACACCACCGATGGACCAGCTACAACAACTCAAACAGATGACCACGGTTGTCGCCGATACTGGCGACATTGACGCCATCCGCCAGTTTCAACCGGTCGATGCCACCACCAACCCCTCCCTACTGCTGAAAGCGGCCCAAGACCCCAAATATGGGCAGTTACTGCAGGAGTCACGCGACTGGGCCGACCAGATCAGCCAGGACGCTCAACTCCGACTCATCCACATGAGCGATCGTTTCAGCGTGCTGGTTGGACGAGAAATAACTCGGCTAATTCCGGGCCGTATTTCGACCGAAGTTGATGCTCGACTGTCATTTGACACCCAAGCCACCGCTGCCAAGGCACGACAGCTGATCGAGCAGTACGAAGCTCTGGGAATCAGCCGCGACCGCGTACTGATAAAAATAGCCTCTACCTGGGAAGGAATTGAAGCAGGCCGCCAACTTGAGCGCGACGGCATCAACTGCAATCTGACACTACTGTTCAGTTTCGCTCAGGCCCAAGCCTGCGCCGATGCGGGTATTTACCTGATTTCACCTTTTGTCGGCCGCATTCTGGACTGGCACCGCAAGCAGCAGCCGAACACCGATTTCAGCTCCGACAAGGACCCCGGTGTACAGTCAGTAAGCCGTATTTACCACTACTACAAAACACACGGCTACAATACCGTCGTGATGGGCGCAAGTTTCCGCAACATCGGTGAAATCCAGGCACTGGCAGGCTGTGACCGCCTGACCATCAGCCCTGCCCTGATGCAGCAGCTTGCCGAAGACCCGACGCGACTTGAGCAAAGACTCAACCCGGAAACCGGCAGCCCAGACCCAAAACAGAGCCTGGACGAAAACCAGTTCCGCTGGGCCATGAATGAAGACGCAATGGCGCAGGAAAAGTTGGCCGAGGGTATTCGCAACTTCGCAGCCGACCAGATAAAACTGGAACAGCTACTGAGCCAAATCTGACTTCAGAGCCATACCCGCCACTCCGGGAGCTGCTCAGCGGCAGCTTTCCAGAGTGGCCACCAGATCCTTGAACGCCTCTCGGTTGCTTTCATTCAGGCCAATGAGAACCCGATGAGCATCCAGAATACGTAAGCGCACCTCTTCTTCCGACTCCTGCACCAGCGGAACCTGCTTAAGATCACACCGATTGGCCGGCAGCTCCTGCAGCAACACAAACACCCGGTCAAACCCCATACTCAATAGAATACGAGTGATATCTTCCTGAGTGGAAACCAAAGTCGGCTGTGGCATGCCCTTTTCGGTTGCCTTGATCGCCAATTTGGCAATCAATCCCAAGGAAGTGCTATCAATGTTTTCAGTTTCGGTCAGATCAACCAGGGTGTCAGTCACATCCTCACGCTGCAATACAGCCTCAAGATGTCGCTCAATAGTGGAGCACAAGGTAAGACGCACATCGCCGACAAACTTCAGGACATAGTGCCCGTCACAGCACGCGTAATAAATCGCGCCATCACTCATAAAGACTCTCTACGTACAGTCATGATCGCAACATCATCGGGATGCACCCGTTCGACAGGCATCATACTCTGCAAAAACGCTGCTGGCGACCCCATATTATCGCGGCACAACCGCAACAGCGCCTGCTCCTTATCTGCCAGAGACTCGCCCGCCAGCACTTCGAGAATACCATCGGAAAACAGTGTCAGGGCAAAGCTGGCATCCAAAGCCAACTCGCACTCATCAAACACGGGATCCTCGAACAGACCCAGCGGCATGCCCCGCCCTTCAAGGAAGGCCACGCTCCCTCCCTGCTGCAGCACAGGCATCGGATGATGGCCTCCTACTGCATAGCTTAGCGTATTATTACGATGATCGATCAGGCCCACAAACATCGTTAAATGCTTGCCCAGCGAAGTCAGCAGCAACTCCTTGTTAATGCGGCGCAAGGTATCGGACGGCGACAGAATATCAAAGCTGGAATGACGCTTGTAATTGCGCAGCAAACGGTGGGTCATATTTTTCAGCAGCACTGTCACCAGCGCCGAAGAGGTGCCGTGCCCAGACACATCCGCCAGGTAGAACAGACTCAAATCATTATTGACGGCAACCGCATCAACAAAGTCCCCGCTCAGCAGCAGGGAGGGTTTAAGGCAATAGTCAAACTCAATGCCGTTGATAGATTGATGTGCTGGCGGCAATAGATTCTGCTGCACCTGCTGTGCCGCATGCTGATCGTCACGCAATTCATCCAGACTGCGCTCCAAACTGTCTCTAAGCCCGTGCACTTCCTCTATAAACTGTGCGCGGCGCAATTGACGCTCCACCGAACGTGCAAACAGCTCTGGATGCAGACTTAACTCATCGGCCACATACACGTCATCAGCACCATTGCGCAACGCGGCAACCAACTGCTCAGCTGTTCCCTCCTTGATCAGCGCCAGCAGCGGCTTGGGACTGATTCTCTGCGCCAACTGGTCCATCAACAGACTGCTGCCAATCGTCGCCAAATCAAAAATAATCAGGGAAACATCGAAGTGTTCGAGCTGACGATCAACCTCTTCGGCATCAGCGCACACAACCAGGCTGAGGCGCTGATGATCGCACAACTTGCAGAGCTCGAAGATTCGGTTAACCGTATGGGCACAGGACGAGAGCAGCAACACTCTCTGCGTATTAACTTCCATTGATCAGCCACTCACTCGACACTGATTCAGGAGTCTTCAACAGTATCCCCAAGCCAGCAGCGATGCAAGCCACGTCAAAAATCGCTATCGTACTGTACGCTCACAGCGCCATCGTTGATCAGGTACTCTCGACGCTGCAGGTAGGCATCACGAATAAAACCGTATCGATCCCCACTGATGATCTGCTCAGCCTTAAGCAGGCGACTGCGCGCATCCAGCAAGTCCAGACCATACAAGGTGTTACGCGTCGGCACATGATCCACATACACCACAGGTGCCGTTACCCAGTCAACGGACAACGCAGCACCATCACGCACGGTGCTTGGCCCCCAGAAGGGCACAACCAGATACGGACCCGAACTGACTCCCCAATACCCCAGTGTCTGGCCAAAATCTTCAGAATGCTTTTCGATCCCCATTGGGGTCGCTACATCGATAAAACCGGCCAGACCAAACGTCGAGTTGAACGTCAGACGCGCCAGCCCCTTGCCTGCCGCTTCGAACTTGAGCTGTAGCACACTGTTGAATACGTTGCTGACATCACGCAGGTTTTCAAAGAAATTACTGACCCCGGTCTCGGCAATATCAGGCGTTACATACCGATAGCCCTGTGCCAAAGGCTTCATCGCATAGCGATCAACCGTTTCATTAAAGTTGAAAATGGACCGGTTAAGCCCCTCCCAAGGGTCTTGTTCGGTTTCCGCCCAAACCGGTGCGGCTACCAGAGCCATACCCAAACCGGTTGCAGCCAAACCGGAGCGCAGTGTAAAAGAGAGCATCACGTATCCTTAACAAGCCGACTCATTATAATCAGGCTATTTTAACGGGGGCCTTCCGCTGAGGAAAGCGCTGACAGCAGCAAGATCATACCGAATACCGCAACAATGCAAAAAGGCTCCCGAAGGAGCCTTTTTAAACACTATCCAATATCAAGCGATATTAGAAGTCCAGGCGGTAGCCCAGAACCAGAGTGTCTTTAGCAACAGTTTTGGCTTCGCCTTTAACCATGCTGTAGATGCTGGAAGCGATTGCCTGACCTTCAGTATCGAAGTCAGTGTAGCCTACGTATACGCGACCACGCTTGCCCAGTTTCTGTTCAACTTCAACACCCCACTGGTCGCCGTCCAGGTCAGCTGCACCAGTAGTTTCGATTTCAGCGTTGCCGTAGCGCGCTTTGAAAGAAGTTGCGCCCATGGTGTAAACACCAGCGATTTCCCAGTTGGAGAAATCAGTGTTCTGAGCATCGATAGAACCGTCTACGTACTTACCAGCAACGGTGAACGCATCGATCTGGTAAGAAGCGGCAACACCCAGGATTTCCCAGTTGTCAGAATCGTTGGCAGCACCGTAGGAGATACCAGCGTCCAGACCGTTTGCAGCATAGTTAACGCCGATGTTGTACGCGTCCAGATCTTCTTCAGCCGGGTTATTGTCGCTGCCGCCATCCATTACGATACCAGCAACAGCCTGCAGGCCGTTCATGTTCGGAGTAGCGTATGCAACAGTGTTGGACTCACGCTTGTGCGCGATGTTACCGAACTGGAAAGCTTCGCCGAAATCGTTACCAGCAGAGTTGAAGATGCCAGTTTTGGATTCGATCATGGTGTAGAACGGGTGGTACTGACGACCGATCAGCGCGGTACCCCAGTTACCAGTAGCGCCCAGGTATGCCAGACGGCCAGAGCCCCAAGCACCGCTTTCAGTGCTGACAGCCTGTTCGAAAACGAACAGACCTTTGGTGCTTTCCAGACCCAGGTCTACATCACCTTTGATACCGATACGTGAAGATTCGTCTTCAACGTTCAGTTTCTGATCATCAGCGCTTTTGATACCGGCACGGAGAGAACCGTACAGAGTAGCGTCAGCCTGAGCGACGATCGGAGCAGTCATGGCACCAGCAACAGCCAGAGCAATCAGTGACTTTTTCATCAACATTTCCCCTTCATTCAACATACTAGTAGTGAATTCTAGTTTTTCTTAAGCACACGAAGCGCTCCCAGAAAAATACTATAAATCCAGATTATTGCAAACCAATGAACGCAAAAACCTTTCCATTTTTTGCGCTATTTCGCCTGCGATGTTGCTTGGCAATTGCTTTCCATAGCGAGGAAATAGACTCGCCGCCGTCGAGCAACTACCTAAATTTGCCGCATTACACCACAGCACCGCCGGTGGTGCAAGCGCAACACCCCATATTATGCAGGCTTGCGCCATTGTTTGATGCTTATCAAAAACACCCAGTTCCCGACACTCTCCAGAGTGTCGCACTATAGCGATTTATAATACCTGAAGCGCTTGTTTGAGGCGCTTTTCCGATACACTTTCACGGGTCCCCAGTTGCTGGGCAAACAGCGATACCCTGTACTCTTCCAGCAACCAGCGAAAACGCACCAGGTCATGAGGACGCTCATTGCGCGCCCGGCACTCCTGCTCTTTTTTCAGATATTGCTGCCGCAGGGCGGTCAACTGCTCTGACCACAGTGTCTGCTGACGCAAATCCCTCTGATATTTATCCAGTCGCATTTCGATCGCCTGCAGATAACGCGGATATTCCGATAGCCAGTCAGACTCGGTTTCCACCAGATAATGTCGCTGCATTAACTCAGCCAACTGCTGTTTGATATCATTAAGCACCGTGACCGCCTGCAAATTAATACGCCCGTTTAACTGTTTATTAATTCGATGAATGGACTGATGGCACGCGTAAACAAACTGCCCCAGGACTTCAACTTCCTGTGCAATATTCATCCGCATCCGCTCACACAGCGAATTAAACGCCTCCGCAGTACGCGGCAGACTGGCGACCGCCAATCCGGCAGCTTTCCGTGCCGCTACTAACAACACATCATCTTCCAGCTCTCTGCGGTCAAACAGCTTGCCACTCAACATCAGACTTTCCGTCAAGCGCGGTATATCACGGCGCAAATATTTAAGCTGCTGAGCCGGCAAAGACAACAGCAGCAAGCGAGCAACACCCTTCAGACTTTCATAACACGCCAGATCGGCCGAGGGCAGCACCTTTAACTCGACACTGGTCTGCATATCCATCAGCGCCGGCCAAGCCTCGACCTCTATACCTCCCGCCTGACGCAAAGACACCGAGGCAGGCAAATCGCCAAAACTCCATGACGTCAGCCCCGATTGTCCCCAATGCTCGGATGGGCCCGACTGCAACGCAGCTTCCGCACACTCCCCATAGCGTTCATTCAACGCCGCCCAGTCACGCCCCTCACCGACTACCTTGTTGCGATCGTCACGCAGCCGCAAATTGAAACGCAGATGTTCCTCCAGCCGCACGTCCGCCAACTGCTCCGGCTCCACACGGGTACCGGTCATCCGTAGAAGTTGCAGTGACAGGGCCTCGTGGAGATCTCCTTCCGCGAACACGACTGCGTTGCAAAACGCCTCGGCATAGTTGGGGACAGGCACGAAATGTTTGCGCATTTGCTTGGGCAACCCCTTCAAAATAGCGACAACCTTTTCTTCCAACATCCCCGGCACCAGCCACTCCAGGCGCTGCACCGGTGCAACACGCAGCAGCGCCAGTGGCAATTCCAGCGTGACGCCATCGTCTTCGGCGCCCGGGGCAAAGTGATAGGTCAACGGCAGATCAATACCGTCTAAAGGCAGGACATCAGGAAAACGCACCCCGGACACATGGCCGGTATCCCGCTGCAGAATATCCTCCTCACGCATGAACAGCGCTTCCGGATTCTGCTGTTCAACCTGCTTGCGCCAGTGCTCAAATCCCTTGCCATTGACAACTTGCGTACCACTCAACACCTCAAAGCGCTCGGCATAGAACCGATATAACTGCTCTTCGTCCACCAACAAATCACGCCGGCGCGATTTATCTTCCAGGGCCACGACTCCCTCAAGCAACCGGCGATTATGGGCAAAAAATGGCGCCTGCGTTCGATACTCGCCTTCAACCAACGCACTGCGAATGAAAATTTCATGGGAAATCACAGGATCGATACTGCCGTAGTTGACCCGGCGCCGCGGTACGATGATGACACCAAACAGACTGACTTGCTCCTGCGCCACCACTTGAGCACGTTTCTTTTCCCAATGCGGCTCCATCCAGCTGCGCTTAACCAGGTGCATCGCCAACGGTTCGATCCATTCCGGCTCGATACGCGCCACCTGATGGGCAAACAGCTGACTGGTTTCCAGCAGCTCAGCTGCCATCACCCACTTGGGTGCCTTTTTAAACACACCTGATGCAGGAAAAATCTTGAAACGCCGGTTACGTGCGCCCAGGTACTCTCCCTTTTCCTGCTTAAAGCCTATATGGCTTAGCAAGCCGGCCAGCAGGGAGCGATGAATGACCGGATACTCGGCGGGCTCCGTATTTTCCCTCAACCCAAGCTCACGCACACTGAGTAACAGTTGCCGATGGACATCCCGCCATTCGCGCAGCCGCATGAATGACAAAAACTGTTTTTGACACCAGCGCCGCAGTTGGCTTTGGCTCAACTGCTCGCGCTGCTCGTGCCACAACTGCCATAAATTCAACAGCGTCATGAAATCCGATTCTTCGTCGGCATATTCCTTATGCTTCTGGTCTGCTGCCTGGCGCTTGTCATGAGGACGCTCGCGCGGATCCTGCACACTCAACGCACTGGCAATCACCAGTATTTCTTTCAGCGCCCCCTGTTTGGCCGCTTCAATCACCATCCGTGCAATGCGCGGATCGACCGGCAAGCGCGCCAGCTGCCGCCCGACCGCTGTCATGCCACGACGGCCATCCACGGCACCCAACTCTTCCAACAGCTTGTAGCCATCATTAACCAGACGTGTATCCGGTGGATCTACAAAAGGGAAATCCCGAATATCGCCTAGCTTCAATTGCAGCATTTGCAGAATGACGGCTGCCAGATTGGTACGCCGTATTTCCGCATCCGTGAACTCCGGCCGCGCCAGGAAATCGTCTTCGGAGTACAGCCGTATACAAACCCCGGGAGCTACACGCCCACAGCGTCCCGCTCGCTGGTTGGCACTGGCCTGCGATACGGCCTCCACGGGTAATCGCTGCACCTTTGAGCGATAACTGTAGCGCGAGATACGGGCCTGTCCGGGATCAATGACATATCGAATACCGGGCACGGTCAGTGAGGTTTCCGCCACATTGGTCGACAGCACGATACGACGCCCGGCCTGACGGCTTTCATGGAATACCCGGTTTTGTTCCGTCAGCGACAGACGGGCATAGAGAGGAATAATTTCGGTATCGCGTAACTGCGCCCTGCGCAACGTCTCTGCGGTTTCGCGAATCTCGCGCTCGCCCGGAAGGAAAACCAGAATATCGCCAGGACCGGCACCCCTTTTCTCCCGATCAATAGCCACCAGTTCATCCACCGCTGCAAGAATACCCTGCTGCAGGTCAACCGCCTTCTCGTCCTCGCCCTCCATCTCGTGCAACGGCCGGTACAGCATTTCCACCGGATAAGTGCGCCCGGACACCTCAATGATAGGGGCATCGTCAAAATGCTGAGAAAAACGCTCCAGATCAATAGTCGCCGATGTAATAATGACCTTCAGATCCGGCCGGCGCGGCAAAATGCGCTTGATATATCCCAGCAGGAAATCGATATTGAGGCTGCGTTCATGAGCCTCATCAATAATCAGCACTTCGTATTGTTCGAGAAAACGGTCCTGCTGTGTTTCAGCCAGCAGGATGCCATCGGTCATCAGTTTGACCTGTGTTGTATCCGACACCTGGTCATGAAAACGAACCTGGTAGCCGACCCGTTCCCCCAGCGGGGTTTTCAGCTCTTCGGCAATGCGCGCTGCCACAGTACGTGCCGCCAGCCTGCGCGGCTGGGTATGCCCTATCATGCCAAAACACCCCAACCCCAGCTCCAGGCACAGCTTGGGCAGCTGGGTAGTCTTACCGGAGCCGGTCTCACCGGCCACCACAACCACCTGGTGTTCAGCGATCGCCTTCAGCAACTCTTCACGACGTTCGGCCACCGGCAAATCGGGATAGTCCGGAACCGTCGTCAAGTGCTGCAGCTTTTCTACCCGCGCACACGAATCCTGGATGCGCTGTGACAAACGTACCAACCTTTCAGCATCAGGCGGTGACTGGCACTTGATGCGATCCAGCTCACGACGCAGATGAAAGCGCTCGGCGATACGACATTGATTCAGCTGTTGTTGGAGTGTCTTGATAGCGTTGGACAAAACGACTGCGACCCTGTGGCAGGTGAATGAAACAGCCGCGTATTATCGCTTAACCCCTGACCGATTACTAATGAACAGCACGTCCGCGCAACGCCAACTCTCTCAGCTGACGACGACAGACCTTGCCGATGGGGGTACGCGGCAACGCACGACAGAATTCCACCGTTCTTGGCACCTTATAGGCTGTCAAGCGCTCGCGACAATAGTCCCGCACCTGGCGGATGGACAAGCTTGAATTCGCTGGCACCACATACAACCTGATCTGCTCATTGCCGTCACTGTCCGGCAGCCCCACCACGGCACACTCCAAAACATCAGGATGGCTGGCGATAATGCTTTCCAGCTCACTGGGGTATACCTTGAAACCGGACACATTAATGATCTCTTTGCGCCGATCAATAATTTTCAGATATCCATCCACATCCAACTGACCAATATCCCCGGTATCCAGCCACCCTTGCTGAAGTACCTCCTCGGTTTCCTTGCGCTGATGCCAGTACCCCTCCATCAATTGAGGGCCACGCACCCAAATATTGCCACTTTCGCCTGTAGGCAAGGGCTGGCGGTCCACATCCAGAATTCGCACCTCCGTACCCGCCAGAGGCTTACCCACCGTCCCGACACGAACCTGGCCCGGACGGTTCACACTGACCACTGGTGAACATTCCGTCAGGCCGTAGCCTTCACAGATCTCTCCACCGGTAACATCACGCCACAACCTGGCAACCGAATACGTCAGCGCCATGCCCCCGGAAATGGTCAATTTCAATGATGAAAAATCCAGCCGTTGGAATTCAGGCTGTTGGCACAGATGAGTCAGCAGAGGATTGATGCCGGCCAGCACGGTAGGTTCAAGACGATCCCAGCACCGAATCAAAGCCCTGGTACGGCGCGGATCAGGTATCAGCTCGACATGGGCCCCCACACTGAACATCAACAGCGTCAAGGTGAAGGAATAGATATGATAAAGAGGAAGAGGCTGTAACAAGCGCTCACGTCCCGGCTCCGTGTACAGCTGCAATACTACTCCCAGCTGCGCCAGATTACTCAACAGCGCTTTCTCACTCAGCATGGCACCTTTGGCCGGTCCGGTCGTACCGCCGGTATATTGCAGCAGTGCCGGCCCGGTATTGGACACTACGGGTCGCCACACCCGCCCGGCCCCGATTTGCAGAACATCCGGTAACGACACCTGAATGATGTCAGACCCGACTCGGCCGCCACGTAGACCACGACCGGCCTTCAGCCGTTTCAGCCTGACCAGCAGATTCAACCACTGCCGCCGAGCAACAGAGTGCAGATCACCCAATTCGGTCGTAATCAGATAGTTCACTTGAGATGTCGGTGCCACCGACAACTGCTCCGGCGCAACCGGTGCCAACGTCACCCAGGCTCGCGCCCCCGAATCACGCAACAGTCCGGCCGTCTCTTCCGACGACAACATGGGATTGGCATTAACCACCACCAAGCCGGCCCTGCGCGCACCAAACAGCACAACCATATACTGCATGACGTTCGGCAGCTGCAGCAGAATACGATCGCCGGGTAGAAGATCCGTTTCATGCTGGACCCAGGCCGCAAAGCGCCGTGCGCGGCGGTCCAGCTCGGCAAAACCTATCACGCCGCCCATATGCCCGAAAGCAGGCCGTTCGCCAAAACGCTGCGCCAACTGAAGCAAAAGATCAGATAAACTGGCAACGTCCGGACCAACCGCCTTCATGCTCTACTCCTTCAGCTGCGCCTCAACTTCCCCATCCACAAACACAACCAGCTCACCGGGCTCAAGCTTCTGCCACTGCTCGTTATCGGTCAAGGGGTCTGTCGCAATTACCGTTACCACATCATTCGGGGTTGTTTCAGCGCCAAAATCCACACTGACCTCGCAATCCTTCAGGCTCGCCTCGCCAAAAGGTGCTCGTCGCGTAATCCAGGCCAGGCGCGTGGTGCAATAGCAGAACAGGTGAACGGATTCACTGAGCAGCATATTAAACACCCCCAGCGCACGCAGTCGTTCGCAACAGGCATGAATAAAGTGCAGCAATTCGCCTCTGTCAGCGGGGCATTCGGGATAACGCTGCCGAATCTGATCCAACAGCCAGCAAAAGGCATATTCGCTGTCGGTGGTACCTACCGGGTGGTAAAACGTCAATGGCCAGTCAAAGACCGACTTGTCCAGCTGTCCATTGTGCGCAAAGGTCCAGGTATGACCCCATAATTCACGACTGAAAGGGTGAGTATTTTCCAGACACACCGTGCCCACATTCGCCTGGCGAATATGACTGATGACCACTCGACTCTTGATCGAGTAATCCGCCACCAGGCGGGCGATGCGCGAGTCGGCGCTGGGCTCGGGGTCATGAAAGCTGCGCAGCCCCTTGCCCTCGTAAAAAGCGATACCCCAGCCATCCCTATGTGGCCCGGTGCGACCGCCACGCTGCATCAGTCCGGTAAAACTGAAGCAGATATCCGTCGGCACATTGGCACTCATCCCCAGTAATTCACACATGCTTCAATCCTCCTTGCGGCCCAGGGTAATGCGATCCGGAAGGGTATCAATGAGCGTATGCTCCAGATCTTCGATCAAACCCTCACCTTGTACCGGCACTTCCGGCCGGTACTCCAACCTTGGAGGCGACTGCTGCATGCGGCGCTCCCCCAGAAAACAACCCTGCGGATCGATACTCAACTTGTCACTGCAAACCTGCCCCCTGACCTGCCCGCCTCGCTCGATATGCAGCGATGCACAGACAAGATCACCTTCCAGCAGCCCACTGACATTGACATGCTGCGCAACAAGGCTGCCACGCACCACCCCATGCCGCCCGATCGAAACGTCATCGACCGCTTCCAGGTGTCCTTCCACGACACCATCCACATGTACCTTGCCGCTCACACGCATGTCCCCCGTCAGCTGATTGCCGCGGGCAATAATGGTTACTGCGTTCCGGCCTGATTTAGCGGATACATCGCGCTTAAGGATTCCCACGGCACCTCCTCAACTTCGGTAAACAGGGCATTAAAATTATCCAGCCCCCACTGCAGGAAAGGCTCGGGGTTCAGGGGTTGATACATGAAGCGCACCTCGTAATGCAGATGCGCCCCCGTTGAGCGCCCGCTGTTGCCACTCAATGCCACCTGCTGCCCCTTGTGCACGAAGGTGCCGCTCTCGACCTGCACTTCCTGCAAGTGCGCATAATAGGTTTTAAAGCCGAAATTATGCTGCAAAACCACCAGGTTGCCAAAACCACTGCCCTTGCGATACCCGGCGTACTCGACAACACCGTCAGCCGTGGCATAGACAGGCGTACCCTTGTCCGCCTTGAAATCCATGCCATTGTGCATTTTGCGAGTTTTCAGTACCGGGTGTCGTCGCATGCCATAACTGTCATTGATCCTCTCGGCTGACACTGGCACACCATTGGGGATACTGTGCAACAGGAACAGACGTTGCCGCGCAGCCATGCGCGTCATCTCCAGCCGCTGCTCCATGCTGACCCCTTTGGGCGCCTGCACCAGCCCCAGGCGCGTTTCCAATGAGCTGAGCGTTGCACCGATCTCCTGATTTTCCTCTGCCAGACGTGCCCGCTCTGCACTCAAATCTGAGAGCGAACTGCCCAGCTCATCCAGTTCGGATATATACAACTGCTGCGTTCCCAACAGCAGCTGATACTGTTCGCTCAGATCCTGATGATCACGCTCCAGGTCATTTAAATCATCATGCGTTTTCACCAGCAACCAGTTGGAAACAAAAAAACTGAGCCCCGACAGCAAGACAAACGTCAACAGCAGGTAGGCCAGTAACTGATGCAGAAAAATTTGCCGTGACCCGTGGCGGGTCGTCAGCGTCAGAATCAACTTGCGTCGCAAAAGAGATACCCTGCAAATCAAAAGGAGCCACTATAAGCGATTAGCACGCACACCTCCATGTACAAATCACTCGGGATATGCGTGTTAAGCTGACAAGTTTGACGGCACCCTGTCGATTTTACGTTAGACTGATCACTGGATTTCAGCAACCCAGCGGAGTAGATGGATGTTACCGCTCAGTATTTATTTCTCGGACGAATACCGACTCCTGTCCCGCCAGCAGCTGGCCAAAAGCCTCGGCCAGTCCTTTGCACTCCCCGGTCAGTCACTGACCGACAGTTGGCAAGCTCTCAAGCCCTATTTGCCGCCATTACAGGGACATCACGAGACCGAGCCGGACGAACTTGCGCTGATTGACCTTGCACAAACACAACCCTTGACGGCCGAAGCCGCAAACCAGTGTTTCAACCGCTACCTGAAGCACCTGGAGCAGCCCGGCCCGTCCATCCTACTGATCAACCCCGCCGACTTGCATCCCCGTTACGAAGCTCTGAAGCGAAAGCTTATTCGCGAAGGGGTCTGCAATCGCCTGCACGCCCTGGCCCTGTCGGCACGGGAAAACCGCCATCACCTGATCCTGCGCGTTCCCGGCGAAGAGACCCTGGAACTCACACTGGAAATACTGGCAGCCTGTCTGGCCCGGCCCGATCTGGACAACTGGGGCCACCTGGGCATCTGCCTCCATACCAGCAGCAAGCGTATACTGCCGACCCTCGGCTGGCTGGAGCATCTTGGCCGCTCCTTGAATACCCGCATTCCGATCAAACTCATCAGCGGAATGCCCGAACCGGAAGAAATTCTGAACGCACAGCAGGCTGGCTATATACGCTACCCGGTACTAACCGACCCCGAGCAATGCCGTATCAGCCATGAGCTTTGCCAGTATTTCCTCCAGAGCCCCAACAACCAGAGTTTACACGCTTCGCTGTTGTCTCATCACCCGACACCCGAACGCTTTGAACCGCCACCGGCCCCCTCGGATATTTTTCTGCCCATCCGCAGTAACGTTGTTGGCACACCGGCAGGACAGACTCTGACTGATACTGCCCTGACCGACGCACTGGCACAACGCAGCCGGCAGGCCTTTGATGCCAAACCCCTGATCAACGGGGCCAGCCTGTCTAATGAGACGACCCGAGAACGCCTGAACCCGGCGCAGGTTGAGCAGACACTGGGGCAACTGCACCCCGCCACGGAAGAGCAGGTTCGTCAGGCCATTGAAGCCGCACAGGATAATCAGCAGTCCTGGAACCTGGCCGGCATCAAGCAGCGTACCGGTATTATCCAAGCCTGGGCCGAACGCCTGCAACAGGAACAGCATGCCCTGATTGCGACCTCAATCCATGAAACCGGGCTCAGCGTCCGTGATGCGCAGGCCGACCTGCGCACCGCCATCAACCTGTGTTATTACTACTGCAATCAGGCTCACACCAAGCTTACTCCCCGCACGCTGCATGGCTATCAGAACGAAGACAACCGGTTGGAACTGCACGGACGCGGCATCTACCTATGCCTGACCGATCACAACGAACCCTTCGCCACAGCTATCGGCCAACTGGCGGCACTACTGGTCAGTGGCAACACTGTCCTGTTGCACCCCGATTCGAGCTGTGTCGCCAGCCTCAGCCAGGCGTTCGGGCTGCTTCTGGAAGCCGGGCTGCCGTCCGGCGTCCTCGCCGTCCTGCCGGGCGACGCACGGGTCTCACAATGGCTCCTGGAAGACTACCGCATCAGCGGCGCAGCCTGCTTCCTGGCGCCAGGCCGCACCGCTGAAGTCAATGCGCTGCTTGGCAGCCGCCGCGGTGCTCCCATCATTCCTCTGCTGTCACACAGCAGCATGCCCGGCACCCAAATTATCGCACGTCGCTTGAGCCCCCCGGAGATACGCGCCTTACTGCACAGCGCCTTTGGCAATGCCGGACAACAGCGTACAACACTGGGCACCCTGTATATTGAAGCCTCCATTGCCGATGAAATCGAACAGCAGCTGGCCAGTGCCATGCAGCAACTGTTGCTGGGCGACCCGACACAACTGGAAACCGATATCGGCCCTCTGAGCCGCCGCGATCAGATGGAGCTGTGTTTTGAGCATATAGAACGTTTTCGATTGCGTGAGCGTGTGATCGCCCAACTGGAACTCGGGGAGCAGCACAATCATGGCTACTACGTACCCCCCACTCTGCTACGGTTGTACACGCTGGACGAACTGTCGGCTCCCATCAGCGGACCGGTGCTGCACCTGATTCGTTTCGAACGTGAACACTTGCCCCGCGTACTGGTAGAGATCAACCGTTACTGTCCGGGGCAGGCCAGTGGCCTTTATTCCCATAACGCCGCGTTGATCGAGGAAGTCGAAAGGGATTTGCAAGCCAGCCGCCTGCTGCTCAACTGCCCACTGTCGGATACGTCCGCCAGCATCCACCCGGCGGGCAGCTCGGGCTTCTCAGGCACGGGCCCCCTTTATGGAGGCCCCAACTACCTTATGGCTTTTGTCCGCGAGCGGGCCACCACACGCAGACGCTGATATCAGGAGGCCCTGCTGGCCGTTGCCAAACGGAAGCAGGGCTCGTATTCCTCATGATTGATCTTCATGCGGCGCTGCTCTACAAACGCCTGTAACAACAAATCCAGCTCTTCAATCACGTCGGGTTCGCCGTGCAACTCAAAGGGGCCGTGCTCTTCAATGGCACGAATGCCTGGCTCCTTGACATTACCCGCCACAATGCCGGACAGGGCACAGCGCAACTGGGCAGCCAGTTCATGGTCGGGCTGCTCACGCGACAGGCAGAGGTCACGCATGGCCGTATGTGTCGGCTCAAAGGTCTGCTGTAACATCAACGGAATATGCAGTTGCCAATTGAAGTGATAAGACTCGCCTGTTGCCCGCCGATGTGCGGTCACTTCGGCCAAGCCATCCTTCATCCGGGTTGCGACACCATGAGGATCATCAATGATGATTTCATAGCAAGCCGCTGCACGCTCTCCCAGCGTTGCACGAATAAAGCGGTCCACCGTATCGAAATACGCTTCACTGCCGGCCGGCCCGGTAAATATCAGCGGGAACGGCTGAGCCTGATTACACTCCTGCAGCAGAATGCCCAGAATATACAGAATCTCTTCCGCAGTACCGACGCCCCCTGGAAAAACCACAAAACCGTGTCCAAGGCGTACAAACGCCTCCAGACGGCGCTCGATATCCGGCATGATAATCAATTCATTGACGATGGGGTTTGGCGATTCAGCCGCAATGATGCCGGGCTCAGAGATCCCCACATAGCGGCCATCAAAGAGACGCTGTTTCGCATGGGCGATGGTTGCGCCCTTCATCGGCCCCTTCATCGCTCCCGGCCCGCAACCGGTGCAGATATCCATACCACGCAGGCCCAACTCGTATCCTACCCGCTTGGTATATTCATACTCCTCATGCACAATCGAATGACCGCCCCAGCACACGACCATGTTGGGCTTTTCGTGTGGGCGCAACGCATCCGCATGCCGCAACATGTTGAACACCTGATTGGTAATCGCCCCGGACGGCGTCAATCCTTCACAACAGCCATCAACCTTGTCCGCCACATACAGCAAATCCCTGAGCACTGAAAACAGATGCTCGTTGATCCCCTGGATCAATTCTCCATCAACAAATGCGGTCGCCGGCGCATTGATCAGATCCAGCTGAACACCCCGATGCTTGTGACTGATGCGAATATCAAAGGCGCGAAAACGATTCAGCACCATGCGCGTGCTGTCCAACTGACTGCCACAGTTCAATACCGCCAGAGCACACTGACGAAACAGGTTATACAACCCACCATGACTTTTATCCTGCAGGCGTGCCACTTCATACGGCGACAGGACATCGAGATTATCCAGCGGCGTAACGCTGGACGTAATGTAATGCTCGGTCATCATGCTGACCTCCTTGTTCCTTGCAGATACAGCTAACTACATGAACTTACGTGTCTATTTAACTATGAACCTTGTTATCCAGATTTACTACCGACGCGTGACATCGAGATGACAACCGGCAAAATCGGACACCGGGGTGGAAACCCCCACCCTGGCAATTGTAATTACCGCAGCCATGGATTAGCTTGAAGACATTAAATCGCTGTACAAGGAAGCTGTTCGATGTCTGCATCAAAACTGTATATCCTCGACACCAACGTGCTGCTGCACGACCCCAAGTGTCTGTTTCAGTTCAAGGAACAGGACATCACTATCCCCATGACAGTGCTGGAGGAGCTGGACTCGATCAAGGATCGCAAGCAAAACGTGGCCGCGGAAGCCCGGCATGCCATCAGAGTCATCGATAACATCCTCTCCACCGCCAGCAATGCCAGCCATATAACCAAGGGCGTACGCATTCTGCTGGAAGGCAAGGAGCGCGAACAGAAACTGGGCAAACTCTCCATTTTCCCCGACCATGAATTGACCAGCCGACAGGGTTTCCTCCCCGACGATAGCAACAAGGACAACCGCATCATCAACTGTGCCCTGCACCTGCAGGCCACCTTTCCGCATCGCCAGATCATTCTGGTGACCAAGGACATCAACATGCGCCTCAAGGCGCTGGGTGCCGGGCTGCAGCGGGTTGAGGACTACCGTACCGATCAGCTGGTATCCGATATCGAAATGCTGCCGGCCGGACACCACCACCTGGATGCCCCCTTCTGGGAAGGAGTCGACAAGGTCAACAGTTTTCAACGGGACGGACGGACCTACCACAAGGTCGATCGCAACCTGCTGCCCAATACTTATCTGAATGAATACGTTTACGACGACAGCAAGGACTTTTCCGCCCGCACGGTTGCCCTGGATGAAACCAGTGTCACTCTGCTGGATCTGGGTTACGAGCACCTGATGGATCAAGTGTGTTGGGGGATTCAGCCGATCAACCTGCAACAGGCGTTCGCCATGCAGTCATTGATGGACCCCGAACTGGATCTCAGCATCCTGCTGGGAGCAGCAGGGTCAGGCAAGACCTTGATTGCACTGGCCTGTGCGCTGGAGATGGTCATTGAGGAGCAACGCTTCAATAAAATCATCGTGACCCGATCAACCCCCCCCGTAGCCGAAGATATCGGTTTTCTCCCAGGCTCTGAAGAAGAGAAAATGACGCCCTGGATGAGCTCCATCAATGACAACCTCGAAGCCATGCACGAACAGGATGAACGGCCGCAGAGCAGCGTCAAATACGCACTGGAGAAAGCCAATATCCAGTTCAAGTCGCTCAACTTCATTCGTGGTCGCAGCATTCAGAATGCCATTGTCTTGATCGACGAGGCTCAAAACCTGACCCCCCAGCAGCTCAAGACCATCATCACCCGTTGCGGCAAGGGAACCAAGATGGTTTGCCTGGGCAACCTGGCTCAGATCGACTCCAATTACCTGACGCCCCTGACATCGGGTCTGACCTACATTGTCGAGCGCTTCAGGAATTTCGAAGGCTCTGCCAGCGTCCACTTTGAAGGCATTTTCCGCTCCCGCCTGGCCGAATACGCCGAAGAACACCTGTAATGCCTTTGTTGCAGTGGGCTCCTGCCCACTGCAACAATGCTTTTCATTTCTGCAGACCAAAGTCTAAAATTTCACCCCAGCGCACGGGACATGCGGGATACAGCCATTCCGGCAGAACCTTCGCGCAATCTTTGTCGACACTTCGAGTTTTATTCTGAAAACAGTTGCATATAATGCATCGCACCTAAGTATTAAGCGTAAATAATCAATCTGCCCAGCACACCCCCTCAATCGTGGGATGACGACGGCAGTGAAGCTCGGAAACCCGACCAGGTGATGTCGACCCTGGCATGGCGGGTATGCCAAAAGCTGTTTTTCCGGCGCTTCCAACTCCATTGTTTACGATCAAATGGCGAACTCATATGACCACTAAAACCGTAGATGTGCTGCTAGTCGGCGCAGGCGCGATGAGTACCACCCTTGGGATGATACTCAAGCAGCTGGACCCGAGCCTTAAGATTTGCATGGTCGAACGTCTCGATCATGTTGCCCGCGAAAGTACCGACGGCTGGAACAACGCCGGCACCGGACATGCAGCCTACTGTGAACTGAACTACACCCCCGAACAGGCCGACGGCAGCATCAACACCAACAAGGCTTTCGCAATCAACACATCTTTTGAGGTCAGCCTGCAGTTTTGGTCATACCTGGTCGAACAGGGTAACCTGCCGGCCCCTCAGGAATTCATCAACCCGACACCGCACTCCAGTTTTGTTTGGGGCGAGAAAAATGTCGAGTTCCTGCGCAAACGATACGAAACCCTCAGCCAGCACCACTGCTTCAAGGACATGGAATACAGCGAAGACCATGACACCCTGCGCGAGTGGATGCCACTGGTCATGAAAGACCGTGCTCCGACCGATAAGGTTGCGGGCACCCGTGTGCGCTACGGCTCCGATGTCAACTTCGGTGCACTGGCACGCTGCATGGTGATGAATCTGGAGCAGCAGGACAACTTCGAGTTGCTGCTGAGCCGTATTGTTGACGATCTTGATCAACAGTCTGACGGCAGCTGGAACGTCAAACTGAAGAACACCGAGAAGGGTGGTACTGAGTACATCAACAGTCGCTTCGTATTCCTGGGTGCCGGTGGTGGCGCTCTGCCTTTGCTGCAGAAAGCGGACATCCCGGAAGGCAAGGGGTACGGTGGCTTCCCGGTAAGCGGCATGTGGCTGGTGTGCAAGCGTCCCGAAATCATCGAACAGCACCAGGCCAAGGTCTACGGCATGGCTCCCATCGGAGCCCCCCCCATGTCCGTTCCTCACCTCGACACCCGCGTGATCGATGGCCAGAAGGCACTGCTGTTTGGTCCTTTTGCCGGTTTCACCACCAAGTTCCTCAAGCAGGGTTCCTTCATGGACCTGCCATGCAGTATCCGTCCGGGGAACCTGAAGCCGATGCTATCCGTCGCCAAGAACAACATGGACCTCACCCGCTATCTGATCAGCGAAGTGATGCAATCTCACTCCGCACGCGTGGACTCCCTGCGCAACTTCTTCCCTGAAGCCAAGGATGAAGACTGGGAACTTTCCTACGCCGGACAGCGCGTACAGATCATCAAGCCTGGTACCGAGACCGCTGGCAAACTGGAATTCGGCACCGAAGTCATCACCGCGCAGGATGGTAGTCTGGCAGCACTGCTGGGTGCATCTCCGGGTGCCTCAACTGCGGTCAGCGCCATGCTAAGCATCGTTGAGAGCTGCTTCGGCGAACGCTTGCAGGAAGACAGCTGGCAGCAGAAGATTCGCGAACTGGTCCCATCCTATGGCCAGAGCATGATCGAGGATGCCGAGCTGCTGAACCGCGTCCGCGCCCGAACGCTTTCCGTTCTGGAGCTGGATCGCCAGGCCTGATTCCATCGTCGGGTGCCTTTTGGCACCCGACCGCCTCCCGTCACTGGCCAGTCATGTCACCAGGGGCTATCATCTGCAAAGATGGTTTCGGGAGTTACACATGGTCAAGCGCCTGCTCACACGATTACTGATATTGCTGGTACGCCTGTATCAGATTGCCATCAGTCCTTTCCTCGGCAACAACTGCCGATTCTACCCCAGCTGTTCCAGCTACATGATCGAGGCCATACAAACCCAGGGTATTCTCAAGGGGCTGTACTTGGGGACGCGCCGCATATGTCGTTGCCACCCTTATTCCGAGGGCGGTTTCGACCCTGTACCGCCACCCCATGACGGCTCCCACTGCCAGCCACACCAGCCACAGACCAACGACTACACTGAATAGACCACCGCTATCCTGAAGTTGAGGTGTACCGATGTTCTCACCCCTGAGTGTTCTGCTGATCATCACCCTGTATATCGGCCTTCTGTTCGGGCTCGCACAATGGGGGGAGCACCGCACCCGCCGGGGGCGCCCGGTCAATTCGGCCACCGTCTACGCGCTGTCACTGTGCGTGTATTTCACGACTTGGACATTTTACGGCAGTATCGGCTTCGCAACCCGCTCGGGGCTGCTGTATCTGGGCATTTATGTTGGCGCTCTGCTATCCCTGTTTTTTTGGCAATTCACCATCCGGCGCATGATTGCCGTCAAGGAGACCTTTCATATCACCAGCATTGCCGATTTCATATCGACACGCTACCGCCGCTCTCAAGGCATCGCCGGCCTGGTGACCCTGATTGCCGTTTTCGGTCTGCTGCCCTACATCAGCCTGCAGCTGGAAGCCGTCATACGGTCGCTGCGCCTGATTACTCACGAAGGGGCAGAACATATTCACTGGAGCACATCCGGGCTGCTCATCACTCTTCTGATGACCCTGTTTACCATCATGTTTGGCATACGCCGCCTGGACCCTACTGAGCGCCATCAGGGCATGATCCTTGCTCTGGTGGCCGACTGCATCCTCAAATTGCTGGCGTACCTGGCCGTCGGCCTGTTCATCAGCTACCATTTTTTCGACGGCCCCGGCGATATCTATCGTACGATCCAGCAGAACAACCTGAGCCACCTCATCAGCTTGGGGGGCGACGATAGCGGCCTCCACTGGCTCACCCTCATCGTACTGAGTTTTGTCGGCATTCAGCTGTTGCCACGTCAGTTCCACGTCAGCGTGGTGGAAAATGTATCCCCCGGCCACATGAAACGGGCGCTCTGGGTCTTTCCCCTCTACACCCTGCTCATCGTAATGTTCGTCGTGCCCATCGCGGCAGCCGGCAACCTGCTTAACCTGCCACTGCACAATGCCGACTTCTTTATGCTCCTTGTACCTCAGGCTCTCGACCAACCCTACCTGACCCTGCTCTCGTTCCTGGGCGGTTTTGCAGCCGCAAGCGGCATGGTGATTATCACCACCGTGACATTGGCCACCATGGTATCCAACCACTTGTTGCTCCCCATCTGCGAGCGGTTCCAACAACTGGCCTGGATGCGCACCTGGCTGCTGCAAATCCGCTGGGTACTGGTAGCCTGCATTCTGTTCGGCAGCCTGCTGCTGGCCCGTCTGCTCAGCGACACCTACATGCTGGTATCGGTCGGCATGATCTCCTTTGTTGCGGTACTGCAGTTTGCGCCTGCCGCCTTTATTGGCCTGTTCTGGAGCCGCGGCAACAGCCTGGGCGCCATGCTGGGGCTTCTGATCGGTTTTGCTGTCTGGACCTGGACACTGATCATTCCAGCCTGGGTTGAAGAAGGGTGGCTGGCGATGAGCCTGCTGGAACAAGGCCCTCTGGGCCTACACTGGTTATCACCTCTGAAACTCTTCGGCAGTGATTGGCCCAAGATTCCTCATGCTGTCTTCTGGTCTCTTCTGCTGAACACACTAGCCTACCTGCTAGGCTCGTGGTTTTACAATCCACAGAAGCAGGAACGCACCCTGACCACCGAGTTTCTATATACCACGCGTGCGCTGCGCACTCAGGAAAAAGCCCGCCCGACAGGCCTCAATGCTTATATCGAGCTGGCTCCCAAACTGGTTGAAGCCGAACAGCTGCTGCGCCGCTATCTTGGTGATGAAAAAGCTCAGAACAGCGTCAACCGAATTGCTGAGGACCTGCAAGTCTATGACAAAAGCCATATCTCGATTGTCGAGCTGATGGAGTTCCACCGCATGCTGGAGCAAACGCTGGCCGGCGCAATCGGTGCTGCAAGCGCCCATACCGCAATTGAGGACAATATTCGCTACACCGACCGAGAGCGTGCCGACTTGACGGCGTTATACAGCCATATCGTGAGCGAGCTGCAAAGCTCTCACCGCTTTCACCCTGATCGACCTCAGGAACCTCAGACCCGCGGCCTTGACATGCTCGGTGACCTGCAAAGCCAGATAGAACAGCTGCAGCTGAAGATTGGCAGACGGGATAATGAAATTGAACAGCTGGAAACCAAACTGGAGTGCCAGTACGAGGAAATTTTCAACTATCGAGTAGAGGCGCAGCGCTTGCGTCACGAGAACGAAGCGCTGCGCCGGCAGCTTGTCAGCACGGAGGATCCGAATGACACCCCGGCCGAGCCGCATACCTAGATTCAGCCCTTGGCGTCTGTATCCGGCTGCTTGTGCACATGCACATCCATCTGCGGGTACGGGATACTGATACCCTGACGATCAAACTCCAGTTTGACCTTCTCGGTGGTATCCCAAAGCACAGGCCAGTAATCGCCATTCTTCACCCAGGGACGCACGTTGAAGTTCACACTACTGTCGGCCAGTTCAGCAACTCGAACACTAGGCTCCGGCTCGGCCAGCACACGCTCATCCTGTTCAAGGATTTCCTGCAGAATACGCTTGGCCTTCAGCAAGTCATCGTTGTAGCCAATGCCAAAAACCATATCGACACGGCGTGTTTCACGCTTGGAGTAGTTCACGATCTTGTCGCTGTAGATTTTACCGTTGGGCAGGATGATTTCACGATTGTCGCCGGTACGAAACACCGAGTTAAAAATGGTGATACTCTCGACAATACCGCTCACACCTCCGGCCTCGACGAAGTCACCTTCGCGGAACGGACGGAATACGATCAACATGACACCGGCAGCAAAGTTTTTCAGCGAATCCTGCAGAGACAGGCCAATGGCCAGGCCTGCTGCACCGATCAAGGCAATCAGCGAAGTTGTATCAACACCCAGTTGTCCCAACGCAGCGATGACAACAAACAGCAGTAACAATGCGTTCGCAATTGAACTGACAAAATTGACCAGCATGGTGTCCATTTTGGTTTTATGCAGAAGACTCTCAAGCACCTTCATCAGCAGCTTGACTACCCAACGACCGATCACGAAGATCGCGATTGCCGTGGCAATATTGATCGCCCAGGGCAGAATATATTCTTGAGAGAAAGACTCCATGTAAATTCCCCTTTGAGTGTGGAAATAGAAATATCAGTTCGGCTGCCATTCAGATTCGGGACAGCTCCTAAACGATAAAGTGTTTGTGGTGTAAAATCATGCGTTTGTTGCTTCAGTCGTTGGAATCAGTATGAAAAAAGTTTTATTACTCGGCGCACTCCTCTGCGCCTCCGCCCCGGTCCTGGCCGAGAAAGGGCATATCTCGGATGATGCCCATGTTTTCTTTCATAGCGGTCCCAGTAACCAGTACCGTATTACCGGGCGCATCAACAGTGGCGAGTCCATCCAAATTCTGGGCCGCAATAACGAAACCGAGTACGTCCAGATCCGTACGTCAGGAGGACGCACCGGCTGGCTGCCCGGAGATTTGGTCAGGTCAGGCGACAGCAAGCTGATCGAGCTGCCCAAACTGGAAGAAGCGTTGGAGCAAAGCCGCACCACTATCAGCGAGCAGGCCGACACCATCGAAAAGCTGAACAGCAGCCTGACTCAGCTGCAGCAGGAAAGCAGCACCTATACCGATCAGATCCGATCACTGAACACGGAAATCCGCGATCTCCAATCGCAAATCAACAATATGGATCAGAGTAATCTGATGCGCTGGCTTACGTATGGCGGTCTTATTGCATTTGGTGGCGTCTTACTGGGCCTGATCGTGCCGCACTTGCCACGCAAGCGAAAACGCAGTGACGACTGGTTCTGATTGTCGCCCCTTTCGCCTTGGCTCAGGCATTAAACTGACTGAATATACGGCTCCGCCGAAGATCAATATTTCTTAGCCTTCGGCGGCCCGGAATTCAAGCTCTGCGGGGGTATCAGGGTCGGGTGGCGCAAGCTCGGCATAGCCCTCATCCTGAGCCCAGTATCGACGCCCCTGCTCAACCCTGACTACACCGTTGAAACGCTGCTGCAGATACTCCACCGCCTCTTCCAGCGTCTCGATATCACACAGAATAACACCTCCACGGTCGTTATCCGTCGCAAAAATATAACTCTTCAACCTTCACTCCACCTACTGCTTCGGTGTATCAATATCATGCCCCCGACCAGCGGCATAACCTTCGACCCAGACTGCCAGCTCGGCCGACGACATGGGACGGGCGATATGGTATCCCTGCGCCTGGTCACAGCCAAGTCGTTGCAGCACCTTGAGGTCCTGTTCGGTTTCAACGCCCTCGGCAATCACGTCAAGCGCCATGGCATGCGCCATATCGATGATGGCCTTGACCAGGCGACCACTGGTTTGTGTTTCATCAAGCTGGCTGATAAAACTACGATCGATTTTGATCATGTCTAGTGACATATTCCGAATATAACCCAGACTGGAATAACCGGTACCGAAATCATCAATCGCAACCCGCACGCCCTGCTGCCGGAGACTGACCAATTCACGCTCGGTCGCATCGGTACTGTGCATGAAACAGCTTTCGGTCAACTCGACCACCAGTTGCTCGCCTGGCAGTTGATACTGTTCCAGCAATTCCAGCACCTGACCTGCTACCTGTCCGCGCTGAAATTGACGCGCTGAAAAGTTCACCGACAACTTCAAGAGCAGCCCCCGAGTCGCCCAGGACGCCGCTTCTGCAATTGCGCGCTCCAGCACCCAGGAACCGACTGCTTCGATCAGGCCAGCATCTTCCGCCACCGGAATAAATACCTCGGGCGACACCTGTCCAAGTTGCGGATTATACCAGCGTAGCAAGGCCTCGACGCCCAACAGATCGCCACTGTCGATGGCCACTTGCGGCTGATACACCAGGCTGAACTCTTGGTTGTCCAGCGCCTGATGCAACAGACCGGCCAAACGGTATCGACTCAGCGTGGCTCCGTGCTGCTCCGGCGTAAAAAAGCAGATCGTATTACGCCCCTGCTCTTTCGAATGCTGCAGGGCAATCTCGGCACAACGGATCAAAGCCTCTCCCGAATCAGCATCGATTGGCGCCATCGCGACTCCCATACTGACCAGTACCCAAACCTCCTCTCGCCCCAGCCAAAAGGGTACGGCCAATGCACACGTCAACTCATCCAGAAAGTCCGTCAACCTTGACTCATCACTCGTATCAGTCAGAATGATATAGAACTCGTCACCCGCAGGGCGTGCCGCAGTGCCACGCCCCGCCAACACGGTCTCAATCCGTGTTGCCATCTGCTCCAGCAGCCGATCACCGCCACTGTGACCGAAGCGGTCGTTGATCTGTTTGAACAGATCGATATCCAATGCCAGCAGTGCCATCACCTGTTGCTGTTCGCGGCAATAGTTGTACGCCAGGCGCAAGCGGTCCTCGAACAGGCGACGATTGGCCAGGCCGGTCAGCGGATCAAACCAGGACAGCTGTTGCATCTGCGCCTGAGAGCGCTTCATCTCGGTCAGGTCATGAAAAATGGCCGCATACTGGCACACCTCTCCATGATCATCCTTGATCGCCGTGATACTGAGCCATTCAGGGTAAACCGTGCCGTCCTTGCGCCGATTCCAGATCTCGCCCTGCCAGCACCCTTCCAGCGCCAACACGCTCCAAAGCAGCTGATAAAACCGGGTATCATGCAGGCCTGAGCTGAGCATGCTCGGCTTATTACCAACCGCTTCGGCAGTGCTATAGCCAGTGATGGCGGTGAAAGCAGGGTTCACGCTCAGAATGCGCCCTCTCGCATCGGTTATCACAACCCCCTCTCGCGAGGCATTCACTACCCGCTCGATCAGCTTAAGGTTATGCCGCGACTGTTCTAGTGCACTGCTCTGGTCGTTCAACAAGGCACGTAGACGATAGCTGTAATCCCGCTCGACGCTGCGCAAGATGTCAGCATACGAGGCCAGGCCAATCACCCGGCCCGCCTGATCCCTGACTCCGATATGACGAAACCTGTGCCGCCTGAACCAGCGCCGCACCTCAAACAGACTCATGTCATCCTCGACCGCAATCAGCTCAGGCAAACCCAGCGACTTCAAGGACACATCATGATCGGTTTCCTCTGTCAGCACCCGCACGACATCCGTTTCCGTCATGATGCGCCACCCCCTCGCCTCATCTCCCACCAGCACGGCCGAATAGTTGGCGTCATACATGCGCTCCAGGGCATGCCGAAAGGTACAGGATTCAGACAGTCTCACGACGTCAAAATGTGTTACCGAGCGCAGCAGGCGAGGAAACAGATCATGTTCCAGACCCTGATGGGTCACCACATCACTTTGACTGACGATGCCCAGACACCGCCCCGAGCCTTCAAATACCAACGCATGCGTCGCCCTCATGCCGGTCAGTTCAAAGCCCAGCTCGTCCAGTTCCAGATCGCCACTTACATGCGGCAGGGCTCGTGGCATCTGGCGCGTCACCAGCCCCTCTCCGGCCTGGGTCAGTACCATACCCATGATCTGCCGACGGGTGATAATACCCAGCACCTGCCCCTGCTCCTTCACCAGCACCGACCCCACATGGTGCTGGATCATCAGTTCAATAGCGCAAGACAGGGACGTGCCCGGCTCGACACTGATCAGGCTGGACTGGCAGATATCTGCAACTTTAAGTGCTGTTTGTTGCCTTGGAGTATTATTCATGCTGGCAGATTAGCATAACTGTCCCGGCTTCCAGGTGGATCAGGGTCAGCCAATGGTAAGATTACTGCAATAGAGGCATTGCCCTGCTGCTGCCAGTGTGCCAGCATCAGGCATTACACCCCGCTCAACTCGGAACCACAGTCATGCATCAATCACCCCTCAACGCTTTGACATCCATTGTTGAACAGATTGCCCGCACCGGCGACCCCAAGGCAGTCATGAGCAATATCGTTCAGAGTTTGCGGGAATTGATGCAGGTCGACGTATGCAGCCTCTATCTGTGTACGCCTGACTTTAAGCATCTGATTCTGGCCGCCACCGAGGGTCTCTCACCACGCGCTGTCGGTAAGGCCAAGTTGAAACTGGATGAAGGCCTGGTCGGCCATATTGCTTCCTCACTCAGCACCCTGAACCTGGGCAATGCGCCGGCCGATGACCGTTTTGTCTTCATCCCCGAAACCCATGAAATGCCCTATTACCGTTTCCTGGGCGTGCCGCTGCTGCATCTGCGCAAATTGATCGGCGTGCTGGTCATTCAGGGGAAAGAACGCCAGCCTTTCCCGCAGGAAGCGGAAGCCTTCCTGATCACCGTAGCGTCCCAACTGGCCGGCACTCTGGCCCAGCTGCAAAGCAAGGGTGAGTGGTACAAAAAACGCAATCCTCGCCAGGGCTACCGCCGCTTCCCCGGCCTCAAGGGTGCACCCGGACTGGGTATGGGGAAATTGCGTCTGGTCCGCCCTCACCTGTCGCTGGACCAGGTAAAAGCAGCCTGCACTTCCGAAGCGGAAGCCGAAAAAAACGCCATCTCCGAAGCGCTAGCCGCTGTCAGCGAAGAGCTGGAATCGGGGTCTGGTCACCTGGGGCAACACTTGCCCAGCGACCTCAACGCCCTGTTCAACGTCTATCAAATGATGCTGCAAAGTCCTGAACTGAGCCAGCAGATTTTGGCGCGCATCGACGCTGGGGACAACGCTCCCTGGGCACTGAAGCAAACCATTGATGCCATGGCGGAACAGTTCCTGCAGGCCGATGATCCTTACCTGAAAGCACGAGCGGAAGATATCTGCAATATCGGCCAGCGTATCCTGAATCAGCTTCTGTCCCGCGAGCGCCCCTCCACGGAAGCGCCGGACGAAGCCCTGATTCTGACCGGCGAACTGATCAGCATTGCCGATCTGGCCGAGTTCCCACTGCACCAGATTCACGGCATCATCTGTACTCAGGGCTCAACCCTGTCACACACTGCCATTCTTGCCAACGCACTGGGTATCCCTGCCGTGATGGGGGTCGAACAGTTTGAGCCCGAACAACACAAGGGAGCCACTCTGATCGCCGATGGCCACCGTGCCGAATGCGTCCTGAACCCGCCGGCCGCACTGTTGGCTGAATATCAGCGCATGATTGATGACGAGCAACGTTTCATGCAGGGCCTGGAGCGCCTGCGCAACCAGCCGGCCATCACCCGTGACGGCTTCACCGTCAGCCTGCTGACCAACACAGGTCTGCTCGCCGATGCAACCCCCGGCCTGTTGCGTGGAGCCGAAGGCGTGGGGCTGTATCGCTCCGAAATTCCCTTCATGATCCACGAAAACTTTCCGACCGAACAGGAACAATACACCTTGTACCGCAAGGTCCTGCAAGCCTATGCGCCACGCCCGGTCAACATGCGTACTCTGGATATCGGGGGCGACAAGCAACTGCCATATTTCGATATCAGTGAAACCAACCCCTATTTGGGCTGGCGCGGTATTCGCTTCAGCCTGGACAACGCTCAGTTACTGATCAGCCAGGTGCGCGCCATGCTGAGGGCCGATATCGAGCATGGCAACCTGCGCCTGCTGGTCCCCATGATCAGCCGCATAGACGAAATACAAAGTTTCCGTCGCTACGTGGAAAAGGCCGTGGATGCACTGAACCGTGAAGGCCATGAAGTCCGCATGCCTGCAATCGGTATGATGATCGAGGTACCCTCAGCCATGCTGTTGCTGCCGCGACTGACCCCCTATATCGACTTTGTCTCCATCGGCTCCAACGACCTGACCCAATACCTGTTGGCCGTTGATCGCAACAACCCGCGTGTTTCAGGCCTGTTCGACCATCTGCACCCGGCCGTTCTGGTTGCCTTGGAACAGATCCATCGGCAGTGCGAAGCGCTTGGATTGCCGGTCTCACTCTGTGGCGAAATGGCCTCGGACCCGGCGGCTGTCCTGTTGCTGGTCGCCATGGGGTACCGCTGCCTGAGCCTGAGTGCCTACAACATTCCGCGAATCAAGCTGCTGATCCGCTCCATCAACCGGGAAACACTGCTATCGCTGCTGGAACAAACCCGCCAGTGCAACAGTGAAACGGAAGTACGTGCTCTGCTGGCACCGGTACTGGCAGAGGCAGGCTGGGGACGGGACAGCCGCCCCAGCCTGCCGGGTGACACGGCTTCCGGGGCGACTCACTGAATGCCCCCTAGCACGCAGGCTTACTGAAAATTGCCCAAGCGAATGCGCAAGAAGTGATAAATTTCATTGACTACATCGACATCACAGCAGCTTTCCACACCTTCAAAGCCCGGTGACGAATTGGCTTCACACACCTTGTAGTGGTCACCGTCAAACAGCAAATCGACTCCAGCAATTTCCAGACCCAGCACTCGAGCCGTCTCAATGGCAAGCCATTCGACCTCGGGCGTCATCGAAAACTCGCGTACCGACGCGCCTCTGGAAAAATTGGCTTTGAAGCTGCCTTCTTCAGCCACTCGCTCCATACAGGCAACAGCACGCCCTCCGATCACAATGACACGCAGGTCACGGCCACGACTGTCGGCGATGAACTCTTGCAGGATAATATTGGCCTTGGGGTTCGTCACTTCAACCATTTGCATCAGGTCTTCGAAGTGGCCCAGCGTTTCACACAGAAACACACCGCTGCCCTGCGAACCCGACAGGGTTTTCACCACCACCGGGAAGCCGATCTGACGCTTGACCAACTCCGGGTTCACCGGAAACTTGACCAGCATGGTTTTCGGTACCGGCAAGCCGTTCTGCGCCAATATCTGATGGCTGTACAGCTTGTCTTTGACCGTATCAATACTCTCGGCCGAGTTAAAGCTGTGCACACCCAAGCGCTCCAGGTGCCGTATCACCGCCAAGGCGAAATAGTTGGTACCAGCCCCCATTCGTGGCAGAAAAAAATCCGGCAGTGGCGTCGACTGGCCATCCAGCATAACACTGGTACGATCATCCCGCGTTACCATCAGGTCAAAGGCTTCTGGGGTATAAACCCTGATATCAATACCGTGCGAACTGGCCTGACTGACCAGCCGTTCGATCTCGTAGGTCTCCTGTTTGACCAAGGTATGATCGGATTTGTAAAGGATCCAACCCAGCATCGGTTTTTCCACTCCTGAATGTAAAGGTGGCGCGATATTAAGCCTGTCCGCGCTCCGGCACCAGCTCTTTGAGCAGCGTAGGCGATGCGTCTGACGAACGCGCCTATACTGGCGCATATAGATGAAAAAAAATAACGTCTAACTGGTATAAAAATGCTTGCTCAGGGCTCGGTTATAGCTTTCAATGCGCGCACTTGCCACAGGCTACTCAGTCCTGAGTCCTGGCACTTTTCTCTTTTGCCTACCTTTACGCCGACAGCCATTACCAAGGGCCTCTTTGCAGCCCCCCACACCCATCTGTCTGCAGGAGAAACACAATGAAAATCTGCTTTCTGATGTACCCCTGGGAACAGGTCAAACCGGACACCGACACCACCTTGCGCATGGTGCATGAAGCTGCATTGCGTGGTCATACCGTTGCCATTACTTCGCCAGCCAATCTAACCATTCGCGATAACATCAGCAGTGCCTTCTGTAATGTGCTGCGCAAAGGCAAGGTATCCGACAACATTCCGTCGTTTTACCGTCATGCGGAGTTTCGACGCAGCCGTTTGCCACTGGCCGGCTTCGACGCGATTATTGTGCGCCTGAACCCGCCGCTGGACACCATCGTGTTGAACTTCCTCGACTCCATACACGGGGATGTTTTCATCATGAACGGACTGGATGGACTGCGTATTGGCAACAATAAACTGTACACGGCGGCCTTCAATGGCCCTGCATCCAAGTACATGCCGGTTACTCATGTCTCCAAGAACAAGGAATACCTGGAAAAGGCGCTGGAAGAATCACCGGGAGAACGCATGATCCTGAAACCGCTGAACGGTTTCGGCGGTAAAGGCGTGATCGTGATAGAAAAAAGCGCACGCCAAAGCTTCCGTTCCCTGCTCGATTTCTACATTGGCAGCGGCGGCAGCAGCAACTACGTGATTCTGCAGGAATACGTTGACGGTGCCGAAAACGGAGACGTCCGTATTCTGATGCTCAACGGCGAACCCATAGGCGCCATGCGTCGCATTCCGGCTGACAACGATGTTCGCTCCAACGTGCATGCCGGTGGTCGAGTGGTCAAGCATTCACTGACCAAGGAAGAGCGTGAACTGTGTCGCAGTATCGGTCCAAAACTGGTCCGCGACGGTCTGTACTTCACCGGTTTGGACGTCATCAACGGCAAGCTGATCGAAGTAAACGTAATGGCACCCGGCGGCATTGTGCGCATCAACAAGCTGAACCGAGTCCGCCTGCAGCGTCAGGTAATCGATTTTGTCGAAAATGTTATTGATGCACGCAATTTGGTCGAACTGCGCAAAAGTGCCTTCCGCAAGGTGATCGAAGATGCAGACGCTGTCTGAAGCCGCCATCCTGGCGCTCATCGAGAACCGACAACCGGTCCATGCCCGCCTGCGCAATGGCGGTCTGAGCATCCGCATTGACGAGTATGTACCGCTGGTTTGTACCGTTCTGCATGCCGGGACTGAACTGCGCGACACTGTTGAGCAGCGCTTGCTGCTCAACACGGAGCAACGTCGTCAGCTGGAAGCGGCCGGTACGGACCAACTGGCCGCCCTGCTCCCGATCACGCTGATTGTAGAAGAGTCCCGACTGGCCTGCGATCTGAACTTCTCACTGGCACAATGCATGCGTAAGCGTCTGGAAGGCCGCAGCCTGTGGAAGCGACCACCGACCAAGGCAATGCAGCAATATGCGCACCGCCGCCATCGGCGCTTCTACCATCTGCTCGACGCCCTGTTGGACGCCCTGGAGCATGATCACGGCCAATGCCTGCTGATCGATCTTCACAGTCAGGCATGCCGTGGCAACAACGGTATTTTTCATATCATCGACAGTCAGGTTCGCCTGCCCGAAGGGCAGGCCGTGGTAGCTTGCCTACAACAGCAATTGCAAACCATCGCCCTGCCCCATCAGGACGTCAGCACGTCCAGCGGTGGTGCCGAGCACCAGGGCGACTACCTCAGCGCCCATGTCAACACTCGACATGAGCAGACACTGACCATCCCCTTGCAGATCGACCCCGTTTTCCGGGACAGCCACAATGTCCTCTACCCACTGATGGTCGATGCCCTGCGCGATGGGCTCCACAGCAGCCTGTATGAAGCGGCTGCAACCCTTGCACGACAAAGTACCAAACGTCCTCTGAGCGGCCATGACCTGATGCCCAGCGAACTGCCGCCGGAAGTACTGCGCGTTGATCAGGCACTGAAAAAACTGGCCAAGGGACTGGAAACACTGCTGTATATCAACCCGATCAACATCGCCCGTGAAGAACGCCTGTTCATGCGCAGCAAAGGGCATTACCAGCCACAGTTCCGTTACCGACAGTTACGTATCGACCCGTATGCACACCGAGAAAAGCTCTACCGCCTACCGGTAGACCGTATTCGAGACCCGGCCCTGCGTCAGCTTTATCGTGAGGTAATCGACGCTCTGGCCGAGCGTATCGACCTGCTGGTCAGCATAGGCAGCGACCGTTTTCTGTACAACTCGCTACGTTACTACGGCGAGCCCACCGCGGAAGATCTGGCCAATGCCCGCTTCCTGCTGCATGCAGCAGAACGCCCGATCGAGACCAATAGCCCACGCTATTCATCCGAGCAGATGATCCCTTTCTTTGAGCAAAAGGCACAGGAGTGGGGGCTGGAATGCAAGGTTGAACTGTCTGATCGATTGCTGGCTCAGGCCATGGTCAACAATGGCCGCAAGGCCCTGATGGTACGACGCCACACCAGCGCCAGTGAATCGGAACTCCACGCTCTGGCCCATCATGAACTGGGCGTCCATATGGTGACCTCACTGAACGCGGCAGCACAACCGCTGAAAGTGTTCACACTGGGTCTGCCCGGCAATACCCACGCCCAAGAGGGGCTGGCCATACTGAGTGAATTCCTGTGTGGCCACCTGACACTGAAGCGCCTGAAAACACTGGCCTTGCGCGTCATTGCCGTTGATCAGATGATTCGCCACAACGATTTTTGTCGCACCTGGCGCACGCTGGTCGAGGACCATCAGTGCCCGCATGATGAAGCGTTCAAAATCACGGCTCGAGTCCACCGTGGCGGCGGCTTTACCAAAGATCACCTGTACCTGAGCGGGTTCAGTCAGGCACTTAAGCTGTGGCGGAGCGGGAATATCAACGGGTTGTATGTCGGCAAAACCGGATTCGGTTATTTGCCCTTGATTGATGAGCTTCTGGCTCGGGGATTGGTAAAGGCCCCAACCTTTTTACCGGACAGCCTGTTGAATCCACAAGACAGTCACCCGGAAATTGCCTACCTGGTCAACTGCATCCGTTGATGCATACCCACTGGGTGTCGTGATGGCGGCCGTTACTCCTCCAGTGCCGCCATCGCTTCATGCCACAGAGTCAGGCGGGGACAACTGTCCAACAGCCGCCCATCCCGAAACATCATCACCTCGCCCTCAGGCAAAGGCTGCCAGGAAAGACAATCCGCAGGAGCGCTGGTCAGCATGGTCATTGCCCCTTCCAAAGAGCCGACCGGCGCGCCCTGGTCGGCTTCGCGCCCCAAATTGACCTGCCACTGATACAACCCTTCAGATACAACTTGGTCAGCCTGCCGACGCACATCACTGTGTGCAAACAACAGCTCCCCATCAGAATAGAGAAACGTGGCAGGTCCCAGTGAGCGCAAACGGGCAGCAAAATCCGCGACGATTGCCAAGCGCACATCAGGGTCCGGCCGCCCGTCCTGCCACAGCGCGGCCAAACGCGCCATCAACACACAGAATGCGCGTTCGGAATCCGTTTCCCCGAGCGGGCGAAAATGCCCGACCGGAAAACGTTTCGGATTATGAATGAACCGACTCAACTGACCACTATGGGCAAACAGATGAACAACCCCTCCTGACTCACGCTGAAAGGGTTGAGTATTGCGCAGCGTTTCCTCGTTGCCTGCCTGATGCAGATGCCCAACAAACAGCCGAGCGCAACACCTTTCGTCGCTCAACCAAAGGGGCCGAAGCGTCGAGCCACTCGATACCGCTTCTCGCACACGATGGACATCACCCTGTTCGTACCAGGCAACTCCCCAGCCAGCGCTCTTTTCGCCATCCGGCGGAACAGGAGGCATCACCAACGCTGGCAGCTGAACAGCCTCGGCACTGCTAATTGCCCAAAGTGCACACATGAATCAACTTACCTCAACCGACCGAGCACCGACTTCGGCCTCACGCCTGACCGGTTCCAGCAAAAACAGGGCCAACAGCGTAAAGACAAGGACCGGAATCATCAAGATATTCATGCTGGCCCAACCCAGACTCGACTCCAGCCAACCGGCCGCCAGGGCCGACACCGTGACCATGCCGAACACCAGAAATTCATTGGCTGCCTGAGCCTTGGCTTTTTCCGCAGGGCGATACGCCCGAGTCAGGAAAGACGTTGCACTGATAAACATCCAGTTCCAACCAACGCCCAGCAAGAACAGGGCCGCCCAGAAATGCCATTCGCTCTGCCCATGCAGGTTGACCGCGATACAGGCAAGGGTCACCACTGCACCCACCTTCATCAACGACACTTCACCAAACCGGCGAATCAAAGAAGCCGTGAAAAATGACGGCAGATACATGCCCAGCACATGCCACTCAATCACATTGGCGGCACTGGTAAAACTATAGCCACACCGGTTCATCGCCAGCGGGGTCGCCGTCATCAGCAGGTTCATCACGGCAAAACTGACCATACCCGCCAGCACCGCCATCAAGAATCTCGGCTGCAGCATGATCTCTCCGAGCGGTCGGGCGCTACCGTCCTGTTCTCGAGGCATCGGTGGAATACGAATCCACAACAGCAGTACCAGCGCCAGCAAGTATACGCCGGCCAACAGGGCAAAGGCTCCGCTGAAATCCACCCCCAGCTGCATGGAGCGACTGTACACCGCCAGATTCGGTCCCAGTACAGCAGCAATGATACCGCCCAGCATCACCATGGAAATGGCACGACTTTCCTGCCCTTTGCGACAGACTTCAACCGCTGCAAAGCGATACAGCATGCCAAAGCCGATACCAACCCCCAGGAGGGTTGTCCCCAGGCAAAACAGGGCAAAACTGGCGACTTGCAGTGCCCACAAACAGGTCAGCGCTCCGCCCAGACCAATCAGGTTACCCAGCAAAAAACCGTTACGCCGACCAATACGTTGCATGATCAATGAGGCAGGAATCGTGGCCGCCATCAGGCCCACAAACTGGAACGCCACCGGCAATGTAATCAATGCTGCCGTCGGCGCCAACTGTTGGCCAATCAGAGCATTAACCGACACCAACAGCACATTACCCGTATTCAACAGTGCCTGGCACAATGCCAACAACCAAACATCTCTATTCATATAACCACCAAGAATAAGACAAACGCCTATTTAAAGCGTTCATTCTTCAGGTTGCAAGACACCCTCTATCACCGAGTCTTGCGAACACGAAGGTCAGTAGCGGTAAAAGCAGGATTCAGCGTCGAAAATTTGAGACACTGCTTGTATATTCAGAGTGCTAACTCTCGATGTACCTGCAACGAATTGAACAGGAAGAAAACGGTATATGACACTTGATGAACTGCTGGTACTGGTCATTGAACCATCCAAGCTGCAACGTACCATCATAACCGACCACCTGAGAGAGATTGGACTCAAGGAGATCGAGGCGTTCGAAGAGGCGACCCCCGCTCTGCAGCGCATGCAGCAGGTGATACCCGATATAGTGGTGTCCTCCATGCACCTGCCCGACATGACCGGAACCGATCTGGTCACGCGCATGCGGCAGCACCAGGCACTCACCGATGTGACTTTCCTGCTGATTTCATCGGAAACGCATTATCGTTATCTGGAACCCATACGACAGGCCGGTGCCATTGCCATCTTGCCCAAACCCTTCAGTCAGGATGCGCTTGCCGCTGCACTGCGCAACACCATGCACTACATCCGCGACTTGCATGAAACCGAGCCAGAAGAGCAAAGCGAGCTGGAGTTCATGCAGATTCTGACGGTTGACGACAGTAGCCTGTCCCGTCGCTACATCATCAAGGGGTTGAACGCCATTGGCATCGAGCAGGTAACGGAAGCCTCGGATGGTGCCGAAGCCTTACAAATAATGAAGCACCAGCGCTTTGATCTGGTCATTTCCGATTACAACATGCCAAACATTGATGGCCTGGAGCTACTTGAACATATTCGCCGATACAGCGACCAGCCCACCGTACCCGTGATGATGATCACGTCGGAACAGAATCAAAGCCGCCTGGCCGCCATTCAAAGCGCCGATGTATCCGCCATTTGTAACAAGCCGCTCAACTACGACATGCTGAAACAGATGGTTCGCCGACTCACCTCCGGAGTCATTTAGTCCATCGCTAGAGCCCTTCCCTGAGCAAATGCTCAGGGTTGAATCCCATGATCAATGCCCCCCAGTGTTTGCCATTGAGATAAATGGGAATCGACAGGTCATTCAGAACTTCTCCCGTATCACGGATAAATGTCTGCAGCAGAAACGGCGACGTATGAGAAGCCCGGCGCTTTTCAGCCCTGTTGCCCGTGAAAATCCGCCGATTACGGCTGTACAGGTTATCCACCTGAAAATCCCCGGTCAGCGGTTTGGAAACCTTGGCATGATGCGCCGGAGCATAACCGTTACGATCAATCGCAATCGCATAGGCAAATTCGGGACGCTCGGCAATAAAACGGTCAAACATCGGCTGCAGCAGGCGTTCAAATCGATCCGTATAACCGCAGTTGAACTGCTCTGGCTGCTGCCCCTCATTGATACAACGGTAGTTCTGATCAAAGAGATCAACGCCTTCCGCCTGCAACTGCTCCAAAGCCGCAACGGTTTGCTGATTCCACTGTTTGCCCGTCTGGATCATGTGCTCAAAGCCGCCATAGCCGATAACAAAGCGAGACAGCAGCTCCTGGGTTTCTTCAGTCGAAATTTCCAGCTCTTCCGAATAGCTGCGCGACTGCGCCATTTCATCGCGTATTTCGGTGGAAAGCTCGGTAATACTCTGCACATGCCCGTGCGATTCCCGGTTGGTATGCGAGAGTTCATCGATTGCAGCACTGATACCGGTCAACTGCGCGTTCACCTCTTCGAAGTCCGACACCATGCGGGAAAATTGTTCATTGGTCGCGCTGATAAAACGGTCTGTGTTATCGACATACTCAAGAATATTACGCGCACTGGCACGCGTATCCTCGACCAGAGTAGCCATTTCACCGATATTGTCGTCAATCTCCCGCGTAGCATTGCTGACTTTCTGCGACAGCCCGCGCACCTCATCGGCAACCACGGCAAACCCGCGCCCGGCCTCACCGGCCCGCGCCGCCTCAATGGAGGCATTCAAGGCCAGCAGATTGGTTTGATCGGAAAAATCCTTCACCATCGACAGAATGTTGGTGATATTGCCCGAGTTTTCACTCAGTTTGTCGACCGTTTGCTGAAAACCGGCAGCCAATTCACATACCGACCGAACCTGTTCGTGTACCCGTTGCAGCTCATCACGGGAGGCATGGACCTCCTGCATATTACCGTTATTCTGCTCGCTGATGGTCAGGGTGCTGCCGGCAATCTCGTCAATCGCCTGAGTGGATTCCTGACTGGCCTGAAATACCAGCTGAGCCTGCTGCTCCTGATCCTGTGCCGAGCCATGAGCCTGCACAACCACTTTTTGCAGCCGTGTCGCACACAACGCCACACTCACTGAACGGCGCTGACTTTCCGCTATCATTTTTTTCAGACTGCCGGAAAACTCATTGTAGGCAGCCGCCATCTCGGAGATTTCGTCATGGGTATACTCCGGCAAAGTGCCGGAGATATCGCCATCCTTGTCCTTGATTGCGCGCAGTACGGCGGTGATTTCACGAATCGGGCGCAAAAACAGGTGACGCATGAAAAATATCGTGCCCACACCCGCAACCAGTGCCACGGCAATGGTAACCCCCGTACTCCAGAGCAGGGCTGAGAAACGCCCCTCAACGGCCAACAGCTGCTCGGGCGTCAAGGCCAGATCGGCCAGCAGCCGATGCATATCAGCCGCAAAGTAACCACCCAACAGAACGAGGACCAGATAAGGCAACAGTAGGAAAAGTACGTTACCGACTATTTTCCTGGTCAGTGTATTGAATACCGCTTTTTCTATTGCTGTATAAAGAGTCATCGTCATCCCGCTGATTATCATTATTATGCTGTTTGGCTATTCCCTTGACCCACAGGAAGTGTCTTATTTTTGACACATCTTCAAACGAAATACCAGTCTCTCAAGGTCTCTTTCACCACGTCAACCAAGGCGTGAAACGCCGCATCTCTGTATTCAGGCGTGGATGTTCCGGGCAATGGTGCTGCAACAGCTCATGAAATTCGGGCCCGTGGTGCATGTACCGAAGATGACAGAGCTCATGCACAATCACATAGTCTTGCAACGCCGGTGCCAATTGCAACAACCTCCAGTTCAACTTCACCTCGCCCGAGCGGGAACACTGCCCCCAACGACCGCGCCAGCTCCCTATGCTAGTGCTGGACGGCTGCAGCCCTGTTCTGACTGCAAGCGCTTGCGTACGAGCCGGCAGACAGGCCTCAGCCTGCTCTTGAAACCAGCGCTGCAGTTGCTCTGTTACAACCTGACATTCATCCCGGCGAACCCGGCTCGATAGCGTCACCTGAAAGCCGTCGGTGGTCTGCCTTACTCCACTGGCCTCCCCACGCTGCCAGTACAACTCCAGCATTTGTCCCCGCCAGGGCACAGACCCGCCCTGCCGCACCTGAACACCCAGCTGCTCAATTTCTCGCTGTTGGCGCTGCCGATGAAGACCGATCCAGTCGGCTTTGCTCTGCACAAAGCCTTCGATCGCTGCTCGGGTGGCCGATATAGGTGCACGCACAACAACCTGGCCATCACGGACCTGGATCGCCAACGTCTTGCGCCTGGCACTGCGCAGCAGCTGATAGTCTGGTGTCATTATCGCTTCTTCCGCGGCAATTGACGCATCAGAATGCGGCAAAGCCGTTTCATTTCCGCCTGTTGGTGTGGGTCTTTCCGCTCGATATAACGTTGCTGGTCATCAAGAAAGGCAAGGCGCAGCATCAGCGCCCTCTGCTTTGGCCAATCATCAGCGACTCGCTGCAGCCACATAGCCAGCGATTCCGCCGGCTCGCGCCCGGACTCCAGCGTGGCAAAGCGCTGCTGCAAGCGCATCAAAGCACGTGCCATCGGGTCTCGCGGCAAGGTCGGCCGAGGTCGCAACAGCCAGTATCCGACCGTACCGAACACCAGCATTGTTGGCAACAGCCAGGCCAGCAGCCTGCGCCATCGATCTTCCCCCCCCAGCCAGTCATCCAGTAGCTGTACTTGCTGGCCCTGGTAATTCAGCACCCAACGGTGCCAGGAGTAGTTAAACGCATCATAGCGTTGACGCAGATCCCTGAGCCAGTCGATACCCAGCCCCATTCCGGCACTCGAAAACCCCTCGTTGGTACTGAAATAATCCTGCGCCGAGGTACGTATTCGCTCAGGCGCAACCGCCGCTGTCGGGTCCAGCCGTTGCCACCCGGCCTCGGGTTGCCAGTACTCCACCCAGGCATGGGCGTCATACTGACGTACCTGGAGATACCCTTCATACGGGTTCCATTCTCCTCCCTGGTAGCCGGTGACTATACGTGACGGAATACCGGCACTGCGCAGAACAAAGGCGGTTGCACTGGCAAAGTGCTCACAATATCCCTCTCGGGTTTCAAACAGGAATTGATCGACACTGTCACGTCCTAGTCGTCCGGGCTCCAGCGTATACACGAAGGTTTTGTTGAAATAGGCCTGCAGCAGAGTAATGACCCCGTCCGTATTCCCGTCCGCCTGCGTCAACAAACGTTGCGCCAGAGCACGGCTGTCCGGGTTGCCCCCGGCCGGCAACTGCAGATAGTGCCGTGCTTCCTGGCGGGTCAGCAGCGGCTGCTGACGATACTGCAGCACCGACTCAACCGGATACTGACGACGACGCTCCAACGGTCGATCCATAACCAGGGTACGTACGGGCGTCATCAACGTTCCCTGTCCCGCTCTCAAGGGCTGATCCAGAGCCACCAGCCAGGGGCGACCACTGGCTTCCATGATCACTTCATAACGCTGTGCCGAGACCAACGGCTGCAACTGCTCCGGTCTTAACACCTGGCGCTGTTCGTGGGAAGGGCGTGTCCAGCGCCGCCCGTCGAACTCACTCAGCACCAGAGAGCGCCAGTAACGCTGCGCCGGCAGAGGCACTTCGCCCTCAAAGGTCGCCCGGAATGCCAGCTCGTCGGATTGTGCCAGTTTGCTGACATCTCCCGGCGAGAGCTCATCGGACAAACCGGTCTTGGCCTGCCCACTGTCGATCGTGACCGACCAGAAAGGCTCCAACCGCGGAAACAGGAAAAACAGCACCAGCATGAATGGTATCGCCGGCAACAACAGACGGCCTGCACTTTTAAGATTGTCGCGGAAACGGCGGGCACTACTGGATTGTTGAATACTGTTCAAGGCCGCCAGTACCAACACGGTTGTCAGCAGGATATAGCCCGCAATCCAGACCGATTCACTGAACAGGAATGCGGTTGCCGCCACGAACAGGCTAACAAACAGTACAACCAGCGCATCACGTCGGTGATAGACCTCCAGCAGTTTCAATGCCAGCCCGACCACCAGAAGTGCCACCATGGTTTCAGGACCCGCCTGGTGGTTGAAACTCAGAATCAGGCCGCCACTGGAAGCGATGACCAGCAGCGCCTTCACCGACCAGTGAGGGAATGACCAGCGACCACTGTGAATCATCAGACGCGAGCCAATCGCCAGCACCACCAGCGCCGGCACCCACAGAGGCAGCCACTGCACGTGCGGCAACACAACCAGCATCACGGCAAGCAACTGCCACACCACAGCCGTACGGCTGATCTGCCTGCCTTTCATGCTTCTCCCTCCAGACCGTAGAGCGCCAGTGCAGCCAAAGCACGTGTGCAATGGGCTTCACCCTCTGCCGGTTCCAGCACAAAGCTGCCCAGACGCACACCAAAACGCACATCCCGAGTGGACAGATACTGTACCCAGGCCGTCATCCGTGACAAACGACGCTCCAATGTTTCTCCCCCCAAAGCATCCAGATCCAGCCAGTAATCGGGATCTTGATGACCGGCAAAATGCTTGGCATACAGACCGCGGCCACGAGCATAGCTTTTCCAGTCGACCTGACGTGGTGACATGCCGGGTTGAAACCGCTCAAGCCCGGCAAAGTCGTCATCACCACGTCGCATGGACAGATGCGCCTCTCCCGATACGGCCTGCCCCTGCGCACCTTCCGGCAACGTCGTGTCCAGCGGCTCGGGATACACCAGCGTTTTCAGTTCCAGATTGAGCCAGGACCAGGCACGAAACAGCCCCAGCGGATAGGTGGTTTCCAGTTTGACACCACCAGGACTCATCCATCCCCGCCGACGAGCCGGACTGTACAGGCGCACCTGCTGACGGGCCTGTTGCAGATCAACGATCTGCTCCAGCTCTGAATGTTCAAGCCTCAGACTCAACTGCTCCAACTGACGCGAAGAGTGCCGCTGCAGTTCCAGCTCAAACGCGGCCTGACCACCGGCAAAACAAGGCTCTGAAGGCAGCACCTTCACTTCGATCCCGGCCAGGTTGGCATAGGTGTGAAACATCGCCGACAGGAATACTCCCAACAGCAGGAACGTCAGGGCATAGACCAGGTTATTTTCATAGTTGATCGCCATGACCAGCATCAACAGCAACAGCAACAGCCAGACACTCCCCGCCCGGCTCGGCAGAATAAAAATGCGATTCTGGGTCAGCGTCTGTGTGCGAGCCGGTGTTTGTCGTGCCAGTGTCCAGCGTCTGACGCGTGCCTGAATAGAACGATAGAGTTCACTGGCCAATGACATCCACCTCTGCCAGCAATTGCGCTACCAGCCGATCACTTTCATGTCCGGCCAGATCACTGGCAGAGCGAATACGATGTCCCACCACGGCTCCCAGAACAGCCTGAACATCTTCAGGTACCACATGATCACGCCCTGACAGCCAGGCCCAGCAACGTGCGCAACGTAACAAGGCCAGCCCACCTCGGGGGGACACACCGTAACTGAAACCTTCCGCTTCACGCGTGTGCTGCAGCAGGCGCTGTACATACGCGATCAGGCTGGCTGATGCATGCACCTGCCGACAGGCTGCCTGTACCTGTTTCAACTGCTCAGACGTCAAGCAGGGCTCCAGCCGGTAGGCCTGCTGCCGCGTCCCGCCCCCGGCCAGTAATTGCAGTTCCACGTCCGCCGTGGGATAACCCAGCGTAATCCGCATCAAAAAACGGTCCAGTTGTGATTCCGGCAGTGGGAAGGTACCAAACTGGCTGGAGGGGTTCTGGGTAGCAATAACAAAGAAAGGCACCGGCAACGGGTACCGCTCGCCTTCAACACTGACCTGCCCTTCTTCCATGGCCTCCAGCAAGGCCGACTGAGTTTTGGGCGTCGCTCGGTTGATCTCATCGGCCAGCAGCAACTGTGTAAACACCGGGCCCTGATGAAAGCGGAAACCGCTCTCCTGCGGTTCGAAAATGGAGACACCGATAATATCCGCCGGCAACATGTCACTGGTGAACTGAACCCGCTTATCCTCCAGTCCCAACACCCGTGCCAGGGCATGGGCCAGAGTTGTTTTACCCATCCCCGGCAAATCCTCGATGAGCAGATGCCCTTCTGCCAGTAGACAGGTCAATGCCAGTCTGACCTGTCGCTCCTTGCCCAACAGCACACTGGAAAGTGAAGCCAGTGCCTGCTCTACGTTCATCCTGAGTTTTTCAGCCACAACCATGTCCTCCAAAAGTGGCTGCCAGTCTACCAGCGCTCAGCTGTCGTTCTCCACTCCAGAACGCCCTGTCAAAGGTCATTGTGCCGAAGATCAAAACTTCAATGTTAATATCCGCAGGTTTCGGGTTGCACCCGCCGGATACGATCGTTAGCATGTGCGTCAAACCAACCGGGAGCCCTGCCAAGCTGCCCTGTTACCGGCTCAAGGAGCCCTTTGTCATCGTTGGCGGGGACCGGCCAGCGGTAGCCTGAGCATCGACGCATCTCCACGCAACCAGGAGACCCCTGATGCAGATCGCCGATAAATCCGTCGTATCCATTCACTACACTCTGACCAATGCCGAAGGCAACGTGCTGGACAGCTCCAATGGCCAGGAACCTCTTGCCTACCTGCACGGTGCCAGCAACATCATCCCCGGTTTGGAAAATGCTCTGGTCGGCAAAGTTGTGGGAGACAGTCTGCAGGTCACCGTTGAGCCCGAAGAAGGCTACGGTCCTGTACGTGATGAACTGGTTCAGGATGTTGAGCGCAGCGCTTTCAGCGGCATTGACGATATCCAGATCGGCATGCAGTTCATGGCCCAGACTCCCTGGGGAGAGCAGCCGGTTACCGTCATCAAGGTTGAAGGCGACAACATCACTCTGGACGGCAACCACCCGCTGGCCGGACAGACACTGACCTTTGATGTTGAAGTTGTTGAAGTTCGTTCCGCAACTGAAGAAGAAGTCGAGCACCGCCACGTGCATGGCGCCGGTGGCCACCACCACTAAGCGCTGACGGGTGCGCTCCCGAACAAATCGGGGCGCACCACCACCGACGCCTCAGGCGCGGCGGCAGCACGCCTCTCGTCCGGTCACCGCCCTTTCATTCGACTCCTGACACCCTCAGGCAAGGTGTCGAATCTCAAAGCAGCAATGAATCTTCGGATTGCGCGCAAAGTCGGGATCCAGCGTCTGTGCGGTAATGTCCTTAAGATCAAACTCGGCTAGATTGTCACGATCAATCACGAAGCGCCGGTAATTGTTGGAGAAGATCAGAACCCCCTCCGGCTTCAGCAACTGCATGGCGCCCCGAATCAAACGCACATGGTCACGCTGCACATCCAGCACATCCTGCATGCGCTTGGAATTTGAAAAGGTTGGCGGATCCATGAAAATCAGGTCGTAACGTTCGGCACGGGGTTGATCCAGCCACTTGAAGCAGTCTGACTGCACCAGCTTGTGACGTGCCTTGGGCAGGCCATTCAGCTCCAGATTACGACGCGCCCATTCCAGGTAGGTCGCCGACATATCGACACTGGTCGTGGTCGCCGCCCCACCCACACCCGCATGTACACTGGCCGTGGCGGTGTAACAGAACAGATTGAGAACATCCTTCCCTTGAGCCATCCGTTGCAGTCTGTACCGCACGGGGCGATGATCCAGAAACAGCCCCGTGTCCAGGTAGTCATACAGATTCACCTGCAAGCGGCAGCCATGTTCGACCACTTCTATTACCTGACCGCTCAGATCCTGACGCTCATACTGTTGCTGTCCCTGCTGGCGCTTGCGCTGTTTGAGCACAACGCGTTCAGCCGGCAGCTCCAGCACCACCGGTACAGCCTGCATCACATCCTGCAGACGTGAAAAAGCCTTTACGGGATCAACCTTCGCCGGTGGCGCGTATTCCTGCACCACCGCATGACCGGGATAGAGATCGATTGCCACGGCATATTCGGGCATATCCGCATCATAGGCCCGGTAACACGTAATCCCCTCTCGCTTGACCCAGCGCGACAGCTGCTTGAGATTTTTCTTCAACCGGTTGGCAAACATCTGCGCCTGCTCTGACAGCTCACCTGTCGCTGACAAGCCGTGCACTGCCTCCGGTTCAACACGTTCATGCACCTTGAACAACAACAGCTTGCTATCCAGCGCGCCATTAAACATTCGATACTGCTTGTCGGCTCGCAGCTTCATCACCTTGCACAGTTCCGGGTTGGCCGTAAAGACAGCCGCCTCCCAACCGACACAGCAAGCCTTAAGCCGGTCTCCCAGCGTACGGTACAAGAACATCAATGATGACGCCTCACCCAAGCGCTCGCCGTAGGGCGGGTTAGTCACCAGAAGACCTGGACGTGATACGCCCGGTAAAGCAGCCAACTGCTCCAGAGGTCGTTTCTCCAGATGAATAAAGTCCTCTACACCGGCACGCCGAGCATTGTCACGGGCACGATCCAGCACGCTCTGATCTGCATCAAAGCCGTAAAAACGAGCGGTCAGCGCAGCCCGCCCTTGCTCTCGACGCTGATTGGCTTCGTCCTGTATGGCAGCCCACAAGTGCGCATCATGCCCCAACCAGCGACTGAAGCCGAAACGCTGTCGATAGAGCCCCGGGGCGATATCGGCGGCCATCAGCGCGGCCTCTGTCAACAAGGTGCCAGAGCCGCACATGGGATCCAGCAGCGGCGCATCCCGGTCCTCCAGCGGCCATCCCGCACGGATCAGCACAGCAGCCGCCAGGTTCTCCTTCATCGGCGCTGCACCGGCCTTCAATCGATAGCCTCGACGGTGCAGGCTCTCGCCCGACAGATCCAATGCAACTACGGCTTTGCCACGATGCACATGCACATTGATACGCAAATCAGGCTGATTACGATCCACGGTTGGCCGCTGCCCCGTCGCCGTCCGGATCTGGTCAACAATTGCATCCTTCACCTTGAGTGCGCCAAAGTGAGTATTGTTGATACCTCGCGAACGGCCATTGAAGTCGACTGTCAGTGTCCCCGAAGGACGCAGATGCTCTAACCAGTCGACCTGCTGTACCAATGCATACAATGCATCGGCCTCTTCCGCATCGCCTTCGGCTATGGGCATCAGCACGCGATTGCCCAAGCGAGACCAAAGGCACAGGCGATAGGCACATTCCAACGTGCCTTCGGTATACACCCCTGCAACCGTTTGCCGCGTGTGCTGACCACCCAGCTGGTCGATCTCATCCTGCAGCAGGTTCTCCAGCCCCTTCGGGCAGGTAACAAATAATTTCATGGGGCGGGAAAACTCCGATATCGGTGTGCCCTGCGGCCAGGTTAACCCTTCCTGACTACAAGGTGAGAAAATTTCAATACTTTAGCGCACTCGGCCAAAAGCAACTAACTTTTTGATTTATATAACAATGCTGCAGATGCGCTCGGATAAAATTCATGACACTTCTGTAACACTATAGTTTTTTTAAATCGCCACTGACTACGTTTTCAGATATCAATAGAGGGGTGACGTCACAGAGAATCGAGAGAACAGTGCATCCCCGGTGACCACAGTTCAACCATCGGGGAGAGTATAATCAGAATATGTGAGGCGCAATATGAAGAAACAGAAACGGAATCGTACCTCTACTCTGTTTAATCGTGGATTCATGGCTGGCATCAACGGGCGATCCCGTGAGGAGTGTCCAGTCCAGTCAGTTGAACTGCGCAGTCACTGGATGAGTGGCTGGCGCGAAGGACGCGAGGCGCATTGGGGTGGAATGTCCGGTGTTTCTGCAATTCAGGCCAACCCTTCATTACATTAAGACACGCCCCTGTAATGATCTGACAGGCTCCCTCTGCGGAGCCTGTCTTCAATACCACCTAGCTGATGCCGCCCTTCAACTCGGCAATGGCAGCAACCGAGTCACGCACCAAGGCCGGTCCCCGGTAAATGAAGCCGGTATAAATCTGCACCAGACTGGCACCAGCCTCTATTTTTTCAGCCGCATCAAAACCTTCCGTGATACCACCCACCCCGATAATAGGCAGGGCACCATCCAGATGTTCCGCCAGCGCTCGAATCGTTCCCGTGGAGCGATTACGTACGGGAGCGCCACTCAGCCCCCCCGCTTCCTGCGCCAAGGGACTGTCTTCAACCCCTTCACGTGACAACGTCGTATTGGTTGCAATCACCCCGTCCATTTCATAAGTTTTCAAGGAGGAGGCTACCAGACCCAATTCTTCCTGTGTCATGTCCGGGGCGATCTTGACGGCAATCGGAACATAACGACCGTGCAGACTCGCCAGTTTTGCCTGTTCAGTTTTCAGCACGTCCAGCAAGCTGTTCAAAGAATCACCGAACTGCAGGGTACGTAGACCCGGGGTATTGGGCGATGAGACATTGACCGTAATGTAGCTGGCGCGTGCGTACACCTTGCGCAAACAGAGCAGGTAATCCAGATGCGCCTGTTCGTTGGGCGTATCCTTGTTTTTACCGATATTAATCCCGAGCACCCCCTTGTAGGTGCTGCGGTTCAGGTTTTTCAACAGCTGGTCAACGCCGGCATTGTTGAACCCCATACGATTAATGATCGCCTGGTGCTGAGGAATACGGAATAAACGCGGCCTGGGATTACCCGGCTGAGGACGCGGCGTCACGGTACCCACTTCAACAAAACCGAACCCCATGGCGGCCAGACCATCAACAGCCGTACCATTCTTATCCAGCCCCGCAGCCAACCCCACGGGGTTTGGGAAGCGAATGCCCATCACTTTGGTTGGCAAGGATTGTGCGCCGGCTCCCATAAGCTTGGGCAGACCCAGCGAAGAAGCCAGGTTCATGCTGCCCAGTGCCAACTCATGCGAGGTTTCGGCATCCAGCCTGAACATTAGTGTGCGTGCAAGATCGTATAGCATGGTGTTCACTGATGGTTAATATTCGAATGTGCGCCATTATAGGCGAGCAGGCTCATGATGAACACCGCTCAACTCAAACGGCGAATATCATGAAAGCGCCCGGCAGCCGTAAACCGAATGCAAAAGCACCCTCGAACACCATCATGTAATACCCAGGGGGACAAAATCGCGGCGGGAAACCGCACTCGGCGCCCGTCACGAGCAAGGGCTGAGACGGTACGGGCCGCTCCCCGGTACAGTTTCAGATACTCATCCGCGCTGATCGCCAGATCTACAACAATTTCATTCATGCAATACTGTTATTCCAGTTTCGAACTACAGCGTGCCATATCCGCAAGCTCTCTTACCGCAACCGTATACATGGCATAGTCCTGACTGCCGGCACTTTTCAACTCGGCCAGCACCTCCAGCCACCGTTCTATATGCGGCCGATTCTGCTCCAGCCAGCTGGTCAGCTGCTCGGGGACCGGCCGCTGCCCCTGGTGTGCGGCCTGAAGAACCGAAGCCGTTAGTGCGCGCTGCTGAGCATCCAGGTCATCACGAAAAGTATCCCGCGCCAACGCCTGCCAGTAGCTGCTGATGCTCAACTCGTTCAGGCGAGTACTGAACCAGTGCAATTCCAGGCGTTCGCCCAGCCCGAAATACGCTTGGGCAGCCGATTCTACCGTCACACCCAATTCGCTGGCCACTTCGATAATACTCAAGGCAGAGTATAGCGAGCGTGATCCGGCCACAACCTGTGCCAACCGTGCCGGTACCCCGGCATCTGTATAGCGGCTATAGGCTGCATGCCATATTTCAAAAGGCTCGCCACAAAGCAGCTCGCCAAGGTTACGTGTGATGGCCTCCAGGTGAGGAGCAAAATGCTCGCGCTCCTGCTCGCACTCCAGCGCCGTCGGGCGGTTACGCACGAACCAGCGGGTTGCCCGTCGGATCAAATGCTGCAGATCATGCATCATATCCAGCTGTATCTCGGCAGCAGCCCGATAATCAAGCCCTTCAACACCTTCCCAGATGGGTTTTAGCGAAAAAATATCGCGCGCCAGTATGTAGGCACGCACAATATGTTCAATGCCGGCACCGGTCGAGGTCAACAAGCGCTCGGCAAAATTGATTCCCATCAGGTTGACCATTTGATTGGCGATCTGGGTGGCGATGATCTCTCGTCGCAGGCGATGCTGCTCCAGCTCGGCGCCATGTGTGCGGTGCAGACGCTCGGGAAACGCCGTGAGCAACTCTCGTGCCAAATAGGGGTCGTCCGCTACAGACGAGGCCAGCAGCTGCTCCTTGAGATCAGCCTTGCTGTATGACACCAGAACCGACAGTTCGGGCCGACTGAAACCTTCATGCGCATTTTGACGCTCAGCCAGTTGGTCTTCACTGGGCAGGAACTCCAGTGCCCGATTCAACCTCCCCTGTCCTTCGAGTCCATTAATGAAACGGCGGTACTCCGCCATGGATATGGCGGACCGAGCTTCGGCCAGAGAGATGGCCTGCACTTGGCGATAATTGTTTTGCAACACCAGCTCCGCTACGTCATCGGTCATTTCCCTGAGCAGCCGGTTACGTTGCTTGACGGTCATATCACCATTCTGTACGGCTGCGTCTAGCAGGATCTTGATATTGACCTCATGGTCCGAGCAGTCGACACCACCGGCATTGTCTATAAAGTCCGTATTGAGACGACAGCCTCCGGCTGCCAGCTCCATACGCCCACGCTGCGTTACCCCAAGGTTGCCACCTTCCCCGATGACGCGAGCCCGCACCTCGGAGGCATCGACCCTGAGTGCATCATTGGCCTTGTCTCCCACCTCGGTATTGTTTTCATCGCTGGCCTTGATGTACGTACCTATGCCGCCGTTCCAGATCAGATCAACCCGAGCCCTCAGCAATGCCGATATCAACTCGGTTGGCGTTACCCGATTGCTGCTTATCCCCGTCATCTGTCTGATTTCCGGCGTCACATTGATCGCTTTGGCACTGCGCTCAAACACTCCGCCACCTTGAGAGATCAAATCGGTATCGTAATCCGCCCAACCCGCACCAGGCCGAGCAAACAGCCGCTCTCGCTCAGCAAAAGACACCTTGCTGTCCGGGTCCGGGTCGATGAAGATGTGCTGATGGTTAAACGCCGCAATCAGGCGCGCCTGATCCGACCGCAACAGACCATTGCCAAAGACATCGCCGGACATGTCACCAATACCCAACACCGTAAAGGCGTCCGTGGCGGTATTAATGCCCAGCTCTCGAAAATGGCGTTCCACCGATACCCAGGCACCACGTGCGGTAATGCCCATTTTTTTATGGTCATACCCCTGACTGCCTCCCGACGCGAAGGCGTCCCCCAACCAGAAGCCATACGCCTCGGCAACCTCGTTGGCCAAATCAGAAAAGGTGGCCGTTCCCTTATCGGCCGCCACAACCAGGTAGGTATCATCATCATCATGGCGTACCAGCTGCGGCGGCGGTATCACCTCTCCCGCCAGATGATTGTCCGTCACATCCAGCAATGCTCGAATAAACGTACGGTAGCACTCCACCCCTTCAGTGAGCCATGCTTCCCTCCCCATGCTGGAATGCAACTGCCGGGCTACAAACCCACCCTTGGCACCGACCGGCACAATGACTGCATTCTTGACCTGCTGCGCCTTGACCAGACCCAAGATTTCAGTCCGATAATCCTCCATTCGATCCGACCAGCGCAGACCGCCACGCGCCACCTTGCCGCCACGCAAGTGCACACCCTCAACCCGTGGCGAATGCACGAATATCTCGTATAGCGGTCGGGGTTCTGGCATCTGAGGAATAGCCTGCGGCGACAGCTTGAAGGAAAAATACCCTTTGGGACGCCCCTCCTCGATCTGATAAAAATTGGTTCTGAGGGTTGCCTCAATCAGCGCCAGATATTGGCGGATTGCCTGATCCTCGTTCAGGCTGGCCACCTGCTCAAGCCCTTCCTGTATGGCCTCCTTGACCTTTTTTTCCTGCCGGGCCGAAGCCCCTTCCGGGTGAAAGCGTGCGGCAAAAAGCGCAATCAACAAACGCGCCAGCTCAACATGGTGCTTCAGAGCAACACTGATCGCTTCCTGGCTGATCGGGAAGCGAATCTGCTTCATATAACCGGCATAAGCACGCAACAGGGCCACTTCACGCCAATGCAACTGCGCTCCCAGCACCAACTTATTAAACTCGTCGTTGCCGGCATGGCCGTACCAGACATTGAGGAAAGCTTCTTCGAACACACTTTGCATCATGCTGGTCGTGACCTGTTGCCAACCGGTATAACGCAGATTGAAGTCATGTATCCAGACACACTGGCCACCCACGCTGACCTGGTAGGGATGTTCATCAATTACTCTGAGCCCCAGGTTTTCGAGAATAGGCAACACATCAGACAACGGCAGCGCTTCACCATGGTGATACAGCTTGACGTTCAACTCCTCCGGCTCGCGCTCAAGCGCTTCGTAGAAGCTCAAGGCCATTCGGCGCGTCACATCCAGTGTTTCCATATGCTGAATGTCAACGACCGCCGCTCGAGGAGTAAAATCCGACCGGTAGCCCGCTGAAAAACAACCATGGTAATGATTGTAGGCACGAATCCCCTGCTCTTCGCCAAGCGCATCAATTAACGCCTCATACAGAGCCTCATGCCAACTACTGGCCGCATGACTGACCTGCAACTCCAAATCGGCCGTGTCAAACTTGGCAGTCACAGCCTTGTGATCGCTTCGCCGCAGCAAAAACTGCGTTCGTGCCAACACCGACTCAGAGAAATAGGTCGTGAATTCCGCCTGATCGCAGCCCAGCGCCTGCTGCAAAATCTGCTGTACACGCATGCGGAAGTCGGTGCTGTAAATCTCGCGCGGCACATACACCAGTGCCGAGAAAAACTGCCCGTAATGATCCCGACGCAAAAACAGCTTTATCCTGTGCCGCTCATGGATATGCAGAATTCCCATGGCAATATTGAACAGCTCATCAATACTGGACTGAAACAAATCATCGCGCGGATAAATTTCCAAAATCTGTTGCAGTTCCTTCCAATCATGTCCATTCCGATACAGCCCCGAGCGCGCCAGCACGGCCTCGATTTTGCGCCTCACAATTGGTATATCCGTCGCGCCATGCAAATAGACAGCCGAGGTATAAAGCCCCATAAAACGCGCCTCACCGACCAGTTGCCCCTGTTCGTCAAAGCGCCGGACATAGATATAATCGGGATAGGTCGGCCGGTGAACGCGTGACTTGCACGATGATTTTGAAAACGAGATCAGTTCAGGCGTCAGCGTAAAAGCGCCGCTTTCACGCGCATCAAAAGCAAACTCGCCCGGCCCGCTGCGCTCTCGCCGATGCCGCAGCAGTCCCAAACCGCTGCCTCCGACCCGCTCCAACTCCTGACCTTCCTCTTTGAGCCGATATTCGTCATAGCCCAGAAAAGTAAAATGCTCCTTGAGCCAATGAATAAAATCCATGGCCTCTTCCAGCCCCTCTTCGGGGCTCTCGTGCGGTACCTGATATCCTTCCAACACCGATTCGGTCTTGGCCAGCATGGCATCAAAATCCGTCACGACATCCTTGACTTCGTCCAGCACGGCCAACAAGGCCTGCTCAAGGCGGCTCAACTGTTGCGGGTCGGTATGTCGATCAACTTCGATCGCCACCAGCGATTCCTGCTGTATGGCCTCTCCATCGGCATCACGATCCAGCAACGCCTGTAATTTGCCATCCTGGTCACGACGGGTACTGAATACCGTATTCAATATGGCGTGGATCGACAGGTTGCGACGGTTCAGCTCCATTCTCAAGGAGTCCACGATAAACGGCATATCCTGCTGCAACACCTCAATCACAGTGTGCGTCGACTGCCATCCATGACGCTCATAGTCCGGGTTAAACACCCGGATCAGGGTCTTGCCCGGCGGGCGTTCCTGCATAAATTGCCACGCTGCCAGCGTCGCGCCATACAAATCATCCAGCCGCCACTGCAACAGGTCGTCTTCGGCCACATGGGCAAAATACTCAGCACTGAACTGCAGCAAAGGCTCCGATCGCTTTCGTGGCAACCGTTCGGCCATCATGCTATTCAACTGGGTAAGCATTTCAGACTTGTTTTCAGCCGCTTGACGAAACATAAGCACCCTCTGCCAAATATTTTCATCCCGATTACCGGCAGTATAGTTAAACTCTCCTCCAACGCATCTGCCGCCATAATCTCCCACAACACTCCAGCGCCCGGATCAAATTGATCTGCTGCTCCTCATGCCTGATAATGAGCCACTCATATTCGGCTTTTATCTCTGGAGCTGGCATTGCGAATGCGTGCATTTTCGGCATTATTGCTGTGTATCATTTCACCCGTCATTTTTGCCGAGGTGCGCACGACGCTGGACCGTTACTCCGTTACGGCTGCCGACACCTTGCTGCTGACGCTGGAAGCTACGGATCAGATCGAACAACGCCCCGATTTTAGTGTGCTGGACGCAGACTTCCGTCTACAGAGCAGTCAGAAAGTCATCATTTCCAGCCACACCTCCGCGACCCGCGATGTCAAAACACGCTGGCACCTGCAGCTGAAGCCCCGATCAACCGGTACCCTGCGCATCCCTCCCATTCGCCTGGGCGATGAACTCAGCGAACCGCTGGAGGTTCAGGTCAATGGCCGACCTCAACCATCGGCGCAGCGGAGCGAGCGCTTCATGGACAGCCAGATCAGCCAGGACCAGCTCTACTCCCATGCCCAGTTACTGCTGACCGCCCGCCTGCTTCAACGTACCCCGGTAGACGAAAACATCACGTTTGGCGCCCCTGTACTGCCGGATGCTCTGGTATTGACACTGGACGCGCCCGAACGCCATATCATTGAACGTGACGGCACGCCTTGGCATGTGCTTGAACAAACTTTTGCGCTCTACCCCTCCAGCGCCGGCCTGCACACCCTGACCGACGCCAGTGTGCTAGTGGATGGCAGCCCCGCCAACGCCCCTGAGCAACGTAACACCTTCGACATTGAGGTACTGCCGGCCGCACACCAGAACAGCCTGGGGTACTGGCTACCGGCGGAGCGGTTGACCCTGACTGAAAACTGGCAGCCACCCGGCAACCTGCAGCCTGGCGACAGCTTTACCCGCGAGCTGAAACTCACTGCCCTGGGGTTGCCTGCCGACGCTTTGCCCAATCTATTCAGCAGTGACAACGACAGTTTTTTTGCCCAGCTGATCGATGTCAGCCTGACCGAGCAACCGACCCGACAGGGGCTGGTTAGCACGCGTATTGAACGCGTGCGTATTGAACCTCTGGGACCCGGCTTGCTGACTCTGCCGTCAATCGACCTGCACTGGTGGAACACATTGGCCGACCGGGCCGATACTCTGACACTCCCTACACGTACGCTGGAAGTACACTTGCCCAGCCTGCCTGAAGGCAGCAGACAAGATTCGGCGACTGCCATCAACACGCCAGCATCATCCCCTGCCGAGCCTCTCTATATCGCGCTCACCGGACTGGGTCTTTTATGCCTGATCAGCAGTGGCGGCTGGTTCTATAGCCATCGGCAGCTGCAGCGCCTGCAGGCTCGCGATCAACCACAAAACGAAACGGAAAAACAGCAACACGAGCAGCAAGTGCGGCTCTCAAGCCAGCGCGCCGAACGCAATACGTTTCAAGCACTGACGATTGCCTGCCAGCAAAACGATGCCGACACGGCACGCCTGCGCCTGATCGAATGGAGTCAGAATTTCTGGCCTGAGTATCCCGTCAATAATCTCGACGACGTATGCGAGGCCGCTCACAGCCAGGCCTTCAGCTTTCTGGTTCTGGATCTCGACCACCACCGGCAACAGAGCCCCTATACCTGGCAGGGGGACCTGCTGCTGGAAGCGATCGAGGCCCTGCGCAACCGCCGTCGGCGCAATGACTCCCCGCCGCTCTCCGGTAGCCACGAAACACGCGCGTCACTGCCTCTGGCTTCCTGACTCACCGGAGGCCAGTAGCGCACGCAGCGCCTTTTCCAGATCAGGATACTTGAATACGTATCCTGCCGTATGCAGGTTGGCCGGCAAAACCCGCTGGCCGGCGACCATCAACTCGCTGGCTTCACCCAGCAACATGCGCAACACCCACGCCGGTACGCGCAAGCATCCGGGCCGTTTCAACACCCTGGCAAGCGTCCGGCTGAACACCGCATTGGTCACCGGCTCCGGCGCCGTCACATTGAACGGTCCCTGCAAGGCTGGATGATCCAGCAAGTAGAGTATGGCACCCACCTCATCCTCCAGGTGCACCCACGACATCCACTGCTGCCCGTCACCTATGGGACCTCCCAGCCCCAACCTGAACGCCGGCAGCATTTTGGACAGTGCTCCTCCCTGCCCGAGGACAATCCCGGTTCGCACCAGACATACCCGGACACCTGCCTGCCTCGCCTCCAGCGCCGCCTGTTCCCACTCCTGACACAACCGGTGCGTAAAACCGACAGACACCGCCGAAGATTCATGCAACACTTCATCTTGATGGGTACCGTAATAGCCAATGGCCGAACCACTGACCAGAACCGCAGGCGGTTGTGACAACCCGCCCATCCAACGCACCAGCTCCCGGGTCATCTCGGTACGACTTTCAATCAACAGCCGCTTGCGTCGCACACTCCAGCGACCACCGATGATGGGCGCTCCAGCCAGGTTGACGACTGCATCGACCGGCTCAGCCACTTGAGCCAGGCGGGATACACATATCTGTCCCGGTCGGGACACCACTCGTTCTGGAGTTCGACTCAGAATCACCACCTGATCGCCGCGCGCCAACAGCGCCTGCGTCAGCGCTTGCCCAATAAATCCGCTTCCCCCCGTCACCAACACTCGCATTATGCCCTCTCCTTATCTATTTGGAGTAAGATGCCTTTATTCAGGATATGGACCACGCAATTAGAGGTTAGCACAGTATGTTTACGGGTATCGTTCAGGGCATGGCCCGAGTCGTCACATGTACACATCATGATGAAATCATGCAGCTTGAAGTGGAGCTGCCGGCTGCTCACGCGGAAAAACTGACCTTGGGTGCCAGCATCGCCATCAACGGAGCCTGCCTGACCATTACCCGATTCGAAGGTACGCGCGTCAACTTTGATGTGATTGATACGACTCTGGAGCTGACCAATTTGAGCCAATTAAATGTCGGCGACCAGGTCAATTTCGAACGAGCGGCCCGTATTGGCGATGAAATTGGTGGCCACCTGATGTCAGGGCACATTCTGTGTTGCGCCCGCATCATTGATATCAACCGCCAGGGCAGCAACCACCATATCCGCTTTGCCACCCCGACTGAAGCCGCTCCCTACCTGTTAACCAAGGGGTTTGTCGGCCTGAACGGCTGTAGCCTGACCCTGGCCGATGCCGACCGGAACAGTTTTTGCGTCGCCCTGATCCCGGAAACACTCAAACAGACAACCTTTGGCCAGCTGGAAGCAGGGGCCGACGTCAACCTTGAAATCGACCCACAAACTCAGGCCGTCGTCGATACGGTACGCCGTTACATGGATTCATCGTCCCGATCAGCTGTCTGAACCGGGGCGGCTCAGGTCATCCATCAAGGCCCTGTACAAAGAACGATACTCATCGGCCTGCCGAGTACCAAACAGGGGATCATCGGATTGCGGCAACTGATCCTGCAGTTGCTGCCAGTCCGTTTCGGTTGCGATGTCTCGCAACAGCGGAAAGATCGACTGTTCTTCAAAGTCCAGATGCCGCTTCTCGGCCTGAACAAACTCATCCAGCTGATCCGTAAACCTGTCCATCGGCATTACGACATCATTCAAAATGCCATCTATTGACTCTTCGAGATGGGTCGATAAATGCTTGAGTTCGACGTGCTGCTCAAGACAACGCGTAACGGCTTGATCCAGTGTCGGATTACGCCCCGCGAAAAAATCATACATTTGGTCTTCACGAGGGTGGTGGTGCAGATCGGCATACCGGCCGACATAACCGACGACTTCCGACATCAGGGAGAAATCGGGATGCTGTCCATCTCTGAGGCACTCCACCTTGCGGTCAAGCATTTCCAGCAAACGGCTCAGGTTGAGGTGATCCTGGTGTAGCTCTGACAGTATATTCATAATGGCGTCTCCGGATCAGGGAATGTGCCTTCACTATAGACGACTCTGCCAACCGCATCTTGATGCAACTCAAACTTGAGTCACTGGCAATTCAGTGGTTCATCCCACCGTTTCCACCATCGCTGTCGAGCAAATCGAGCAGCATGCCCAGCTTGTGTTCGATATCCTGCAACAGATGCTGCCCCTGATCATTGATAACAGGCGCAATGCTGTTTTCCAGCTGGACAATCCCTGCCTGACTCTGGCGCAGCGCCTGCATCAAGTTGCGCGATCGCTTCTTGTTACTGTCGGTCAGCTGTTCGATGCGGTTCAAGGTGCGCTGCAGCTGGTGGTCTAGTTCATACAGACGCTCACTGACACCCAGCATACCTTCACTGAGCGCATGACTGACCGATCCAAGCTGGTTTTCCAACTGGTACACCGCATCCCTGAACCGGGACAGAAACTGCTCACCCTCACGCTCCATAAAAATGGCCAGCAGCTCTTCGGGCAAGAGTGCACGGTTACGACCATCGGTGCGAACCGCATACTCTCCACGCTGGGTACAGTAGGGCCGGTGCTGTCCGGACGGGATTTCAACCCTGAGGATGGGTTTGGAGGCTGCCAGGTTTTCGGTGAAAATCTGGAGTTCAATATTCGGTATACAGCCGGTGGACTTGTTAACCAGTGTCAGTCGCGCCTTGTCATCAACATCACAGCCAACAACTCGACCACGCTGCACACCATTATCAGCGGTATATTCATCAATCCCGATCAGGAGGGTTCCCCCCTGTGGGGTATTGGCAAAGGCGACCAGATCCGAACTTTTGACCGCCTGTACCTCGCGTTTGAAATCGACGTTCAAGCCTTCCGGCAGTGACAGCAAATGCTGTGTGCGGCGACTCAAACGCCGAAATTCACGCTGCATGGCGTATGCCCGAGTCAGCGATACTGCGCTTCATTGAACGGGTCCAGCGGGCGCTCCAGCTGCTCGTCATTACGCGGGTACAGCACACGCCCTTCAAACTTCAACCCGCGACTGGCAAACCAGCGCGCCGTACCTTCCAGGCCCTCTTCTGCCTGACTGACCCGGTACCAGGCTGACAGAATACGATAGAAATACAGACCGAACAGGCCTGCAGCGACACCGAGGAAAAATTCGGATGCAAATGCAAACACCATCAACACGATACCTGCCACCCACACACGGCTGGCGCGCGCATCCTTGAGCGCCTCATTGGTCGACTTACTCTGGTCATAAAACTTCAGGTGACGACGGTAGTTCTGCTGAAGATCAAACTTATCACTCGAATTAAAATAGGGTTCCATCTGCGTATCCTTCACAGCCAGTTGTTATCGGGCCACATTGGCAGCCCGGTGATCGTTCATTAACAGTGGGTCGGTTACGACCCTTACATGAGACTCTTGCTCACTACTTCATATACATCAGCCGAGAGCTCGGCGGTATCCATCATTCGTTGAAGCTGGGCCTGCATCAGAGCCGCTCGCTCGGTGTCATAACGTTTCCAGCGTGTCAGCGGCGTCAACAGTCGAGCGGCAATCTGCGGATTCCGACGATCCAACTGCAGAATCCAGTCAGCCAGCCATTCATAGCCCGACCCATCTTCGGCATGGAAGTGGAACAGGTTTCGGGCACAGAATCCAGCAATCAGCGCACGCAGCTTGTTCGGGTTTCTGGCATCAAATACCGGATGTGTCGACAACGCCTGGACACGGGCCAACGCTCCCGGCGTCGGGTCCGAAGCCTGCACCGACAGCCACTGGTTCATAACCAGTGCTTCATGCTGCCATTGTTGATAGAACGCCTGCAACAGCTCAGCCCCGGTTTCACGGAAACCCGAATGTGCCACCAGCGACAAGGCTGCCAGCTGATCCGTCATGTTGTCGCTTTGCTCATACTGCTGACGGGCCAATTCAAGCCAGGGCTCGCAGCCCGTCAACATCAGATACGACAGAGCCAGATTTTTCAGACTGCGCCGCCCCATCGATGCCGCATCAGCCGCATAGGCAGCACCAGTATCACAGCGCTGGTAAGCCTGCAGCCACTCCTGCTCAAGCGCAGTCGCCAAGGCAGCGCGCATGAATTCTCGTGCAGCGTGAATCGCTGTGACATCAATCTGCTCGGCCAGTTCACTCAGCTGTGCTTCCGACGGCAGCTCCAGACACTGAGCCACCATGGCTGGTTCAAGGGAGGCATCGGTCAGCAGTTCACGCCAGGCACTGATCAGGACATCAGGGCACTGCATAGGCTCACCGGCACGGTAACGCCGCATCTGCTCCTGTAACAGGCGGATACAGAAGCGCTGCCCGGCATCCCAGCGGTTAAAGCCGTCGGTGTCATGCCGCAGCAGCATCAACAGCTGTGCATCGCTGTACTGATAGTCCAGTTTGACCGGTGCCGAGAAGCCGCGCAGCAGCGAAGGCACCGGACGACTGGCAATATCGGTAAAGCGGAACTGCTGCTCTTCACCCGTCAACTCCAGACAACCGGCGTACAGCTCGGCTCCGTCTTCAGCCAGCAGCCCCATCGCCAGCGGCATATGGTACGGCTGCTTGTGCTCTTGACCGGGTGAAGGCGGACAGCTTTGACGCACATTCAGGCAGTATTCTCCGGTGTGTTCATCATACTGGTCACTCACCGTCAGCAGCGGTGTTCCGGCCTGAGAGTACCAGCGCTTGAACTGGCTCAGGTCGCGACCGGATACCGCCTCCATTGCCGCCACAAAATCATCTGTCGTTACTGCCTGACCATCATGGCGTTCGAAGTAAAGGTCACTGCCCTTGCGAAACAGCTCGCTCCCCAACAAAGTGTGCAACATGCGCACCACTTCCGCTCCCTTCTCATAAACCGTCAGGGTGTAGAAGTTGGAGATTTCCATATAGGACTCGGGACGCACGGGATGGGCCATGGGTCCGCCATCTTCTGCAAACTGGGCAGTGCGCAACAGAGTTGCGTCTTCGATGCGCTTGACCGTGCGCGAGTTCATATCGGCGGAGAACTCGGCATCACGAAAAACCGTAAAGCCTTCTTTCAAGCTCAATTGAAACCAGTCACGGCAGGTCACGCGGTTGCCCGACCAGTTGTGAAAGTACTCATGCGCCACGACACCTTCAACCCGCTGGAATCCAAGGTCGGTCGTTGTTTTGGGATGAGCCAGAACACAGGAGGTATTGAAGATATTGAGCCCCTTGTTCTCCATCGCTCCCATGTTGAAAAAGTCCACCGCCACAATCATGTAGATGTCCAGATCGTATTCGCGACCATAAACACCTTCATCCCAGCGCATGGCATTCTTCAGCGACTGCATCGCGTAATCCAGCTTATCCAGATCCTTCCGTTCCGCGTAGATTCGCAGTGCAACTTCTCGACCGGAAAGCGTGGTGTAATTGTCTTCCAGAAGCGCCAGATCACCGGCCACCAGTGCGAACAGATAGCTGGGCTTGGGCCAGGGGTCATCCCAGGTGACCCAATGACGCCCCTCACCATCCTCCCCGTTATCAACCGGGTTGCCGTTGGACAAGAGCACCGGATAACGCGCCTTGTCCGCCACCAGCGTGGTACGGAAGACCGACATTACATCAGGGCGGTCGGGGAAAAAGGTGATACGGCGAAAGCCTTCCGCTTCACACTGAGTGCAAAACATGCCGTCCGACTTGTACAGCCCTTCAAGCGCTGTATTTTCATGCGGCAACAGGCGCGTCACGCATTCCAGAGTAAAATGTTCCGGTACATTTTGAATGCGCAGACAACCTGCATCGCGCTGATAATCACATGTTTCCAGAATCTGGCCATCGATACTCAGCCGACAGAGCTCCATTGCCTCATCACCAAACAGCTCCAGCGGCATGCGTTTGTCGGCAACGGCAGGATTAGCCCGAACACTGAGCTGCGCACGCACCAGCGTGTGCTCTTCTTCCAACTCGAACCGCAGCTCGGTATGGCTGATCAGCCAGGCAGGTGGCTGGTAATCCTCCAGATAAATGGTTTCATGCTGCTTAGATGACATTACAACTCCAGATTAGAAACTTAGCTGCACGTTATAGGCCGCGAACTTGCGAATATTGATCACGCCGGTATCCAGAATCAGATACTGGCCCTTGATACCTTGCAACACCCCGGTGACTTCGGGGTTCTTATCAAAATTGTGCGTCGTAACCTTGGTCGGGTAGGACTGCACCGGGTATTCTATTTCAACCACATCAGCATTCAGCGTACGTATGGCGCCCTGACCGTATTGTTCGCGCAATTCATTCAGCGGCTCAGCACACAACGTCAGCAATCGATCCCTTGCCTGAGGCAAGTCAATCAAATCGATCTGCCCCTTCAGCATGGTACGCCAATTGGTTTTGTCGCTCACATGCCCCGCCAAAATCTGCTCGACCAGGCCCGACTGCAGGCGGTTATCGACTTCCAGAATCGGCAATGCCTGCACGGCTCCCTGATCGATCCAGCGCGTCGGCACCTGCTCACCTCGGGTAATACCGACTTTCAAGCCGGACGAGTTGGCAAGGTACACTACATGAGGCTGGAAGCAGTGTCGCTCGCCCCAGGCCGGGTCACGGCAGGTACCTTCGTGGTAATGGCATTTTTCCGGCTTGACGATACAGCTGTCACATTGCGGCAAACGGGTAAAGCACGGATAGCAGTAGCCCTGACTGAAACTTTTCCGGGTCTTACGACCGCAGTGCAGGCAGTTTATATCTCCTGTGAATACCAGCTTGATCGGCTGCCCGACATGGGTATTAAGCTCGATCAGCGTGTCTCCCAGTGGCAGCTGGTACTCAACAGGGGTCGACAACCGGGTATGCATTTTACGGAGCTGGCCATTCATGTCGGCCTGCGGATCAACCATCAGTCAAAATCTTCAATACTTGCGGCTGCAACGGGTCACTGCCATGCTGAGTTCCATCCGGGCGCGTCCTGTCGATATAACCGACACGCTGCTCTTCCGGCACCTGATGCTTGTGCTCATAAGCAATCACGGCACGCAGGCTGGTTTCCCGCTGTTCTGCCGTGAGACGCACACCATTCGGCCACTTCCCCAACTCTACAGAGCGGCGTAGTGACTGATACACATCAGGCGTCATCGCCTCAATCATTTTATCAAAGGTCATTCGTACAACTCGTTCAGTACTCTGAAGCCAATTCTAACACAGGCCTCACCCTGAATGCCTGCTTAGCGCCCGTCCAGCGGGCAGCCAACACAAACCCGCCAACAACCCAGCCAGGTGCGCCGTATTGGCAATCGCACCGAAGCCGACCCACTCCAGCACACCGGTATATCCCAGCACCAGCCATATCACCATCATCCCCATCAATGCCGGCGGCAGGCCAACACGAGGATAACCACTCTGACGATCCCAAATCCAGGCATATCCCAGCAAGGCAAACACAACCCCCGACATACCGCCAAACATCGGGCCGCTAACCAGATACTGGGCCAGGTTGGACACCACGGAGCTGAACAACACCAGCCCAAGCAGAGCCCGACTCCCCTGCGCGGGCTCTATCCGCGCTCCCACAATCCAGACCCACAACAGATTGAACACGATATGCAGGACACTGAAATGCATGAACATTGGCGTCCATAGCCGCCACAACTCTCCAGACATCAGCGTATATCCCAGCAGGGCATGCAGCATGGTATCGCCCTTCACTTCGAACGGAGTGAAGCTGAACCACGACATGCGTACCAGGTCGCTGCCGAATCCCACAACAAGGCTGATCACCAAACTGAGCACGATAAGCCCAAGTGTTACCGGCAACTCGGTCCAGGCAAGGCTCCTGATCCGTCGTTTTTTAGGCAACGCATGGACTTCCACCCGTGACAACTCTCCGCCATCTCGCCAATAACGGTACAACTCCTGTACCTGCAGAGGGTTAAAACTGGCAGCCACCCAAATCACCTGACGCCCCTTTTCCTCCACTACTCGATGTGGAACATGAGCGCGCCAGAGAAAGGCCGTGAATTCTGTCAAATCTTCGTGCGAAGGCACCTCCAATACCGGAATCATGAAGCTCCAACCTCCGCGTTCGCCAAGTGCACTTCACGTGCAACATCAACCCAGACAAATTTTTCCGGCAACACCCGCGTTTCGTCATCAAGCCGATACGCCACCAGTTTGCCGTATTTAACCGCACTGTAATCAATACACGCGATATTAGGCGTAACCGGGCCGGGAGCGCCCTGCCGCCAATAATGCCCGATGAACAACAGCTTCTCCTGCTCGCCATAGCAGATCAGATCCTTGCGCTGCTCTGCACTGATGGGCAGGCGCGCCAAGTGGGCCGGCAGAGGGTCCGGCTGGAATACCACGTCGACAAGATACTGCGGGGCTGCCATCCAGAATTTGGTGCGGAAAAAACGGCGTCTGAAACCATCCTTGCTGACCATGACTTCATTATTCGGCAGCTTCAAATGCGTACCGCGCAACAGACGATCCATCACCTCCCACTCAAAGCTGTCCTCAACGGCCGAACGGTAGAGAAATTCACGATCAATTCGGTTGCCGCCATATTGCCGACGAAAACGATCAATCAAATCCTGATGCCAGCAGGCATGCACAACACGAAAACGCTCAAACTCTATAAATAACGGCAGCTGTTGGAACCAGTTCAGGTAGTCCTCCTGCTCCCCCTCATAAGGCGCGAGCTGCTCCAGCGTTTGCTGCAAAATACGTTGATGCCGGGGAGTGTGTGTACGCAGATACTCACCCGGCCTGTCCGGGTGCGGCGTCATGTAACAGAGATAGTTATACTCGTGGTTTCCCATGACGATATGCGCCTGACCGGCTTCCACCATCTCGCGCACCAACTGCAACGCTTCACGAATATGCGGTCCACGATCAATGATATCGCCAATAAAAATCACCTTCCGTTGCGGGTGACGGTACACCCCATTGACCTGACGGTATCCCATGCGCGCCAGCAGCGTACGCAGACTGAGCGCACAACCGTGCACATCCCCGATCAGGTCATATCCTTGGCAGTTCACATCTTACTCCTACTCACCCAGCTTGGTGCCCCACCCCAGCTTTTCCCGACAGGTACGGTAGAAGTCGTAATCCACCGGGTGCAGCAACTTCAACTTATGTGACTTCTTACGGATCGTCACACTATCCCCCGGGGCCAGGCTCTGGTTCAGCTGACCGTCACACGCAATCGAAGGGTAAGTCTTGTTGTTTTCACTAATAACCAGTTTAAGTTCGCTATTACCATCAACGACAATTGGCCGACTCGACAGGGTGTGCGGAAACATCGGCACCAACACCAAAGCATCCAGCCTGGGGTGCATGATAGGCCCCCCGCCCGACAACGCGTAGGCCGTTGACCCTGTCGGGGTCGACACAATCAAACCATCCGACTTCTGGGTATACACAAACTGGCCTTCGATATACAGTTCAAACTGAATCATCCGCGTCGCCTTGCCCGGGTGCAGGACACAGTCGTTCAACGCTGTCATTTCGGCAATAGGCTCACCATTCCGTTTGATTTCAACATCCAGCAAAAAACGGGTATCAACGGTATAGCGTCCGGACAGCACCTGACTTAACTGCTCTTCAAAATCATGTGGCGGCAAGTCTGTCAGAAAGCCGAGATTGCCCCGATTCACCCCCAGCACAGGGATTTTGCTCTGCGCCAGCGAACGCGCCGCTCCCAGCAAACTGCCATCGCCCCCGACAACGATGGCCAGATCACAGATTTCTCCCATCATTTTCTGTTTGCATACCTGCTGCCCATGGCCAGGCATGACCTCCGCAATGGTCTGCTCTAAAATGACATGCATGCCCCGGTCATCCAGAAAACGGATCAGCTCCTTCAGGGTATCAATGACGGCCTTACTGCCCAATCGCCCGATCAAGCCGATATTTCTAAAATTATCCATGCCTAGCCACGCACTCCACGTCCGGGTTTTTATTGGTTATTGGTATTATAGAGGCAATGGCCCCACAAAATCAGGTGCTAATGCCAGCAGCCTTGATTGCATCCCTCGACGCCCCTGAAGCCCGCCCGTATGCAACAGCACGATATGACTCCCAGGCACAAACCACCCCTCCAGCACCGCTCGTGTCAGTCCCATTAATGCCTTAATCGTATAAACAGGGTCGAGCACCAGCCCCCAATGCCGCTCCACTTCCAGCAGCATTCGGGCCAATTCCGGCGTCAAACGGGCATACCCACCCTGATGCCCATCCGGCAACAATAGCCCTCTCACATTCGCTGCCGATCCGACAGATCCCAACAGGCTCTCTATATCCCGCTCCAACCAGGCACCATATTTCAGGACTGGTACTCCCAACACCTGCGTACCTGAAGGGCACCCCGCTACCAGGCCTGCCAGCGTCCCCCCTGTGCCTACGGCCGTCACCAGATAGTCACATCCGCTATCAGCCAACGCCGGCAATGCCCAAACGCTTTCCACACTGCTCACAGCCTCGGCATTGGAGCCACCTTCCGGAATAATGCAAATGTCGCCCCAGAACTGACGCAGGGCATCCAAATACTCGGCATCATGACGACGACGATACTCCTCCCGACTCACGAAATGCAGCCGCATCCCCCATCGCCGAGCGTCAGTCAACATGGCATTGCTTGCATTCGCCGACTCTCCACGCACCACGCCGATGGTTTCAATCCCCAGATAATGCCCGGCATATGCAAGCGCATGAAGGTGATTTGACCAAGCACCACCAAAGCTCAATAAAGGCACACCATCCCGCTGTGCACACGCAAGCGCGGGCTGAAGCTTGAACCATTTATTACCGCTTATTTCCGTGTGTATACGGTCCAGGCGCAGCACAGATAAACTCAATCCATGGCAGGCAAAAAAGCGACTGGCGATAGGTTCCAGAGTAATCGAAGAGGTGGAGGCAAGTGAACTGATAGGCCCGGACATACAGGAATCCTGACAAATGCGTCTGATTTTACACAATCAAACCCAACCCTTGCGAGCAACCCGACCAAAAGGCTGTTACGCACAAGACATCAGAACGTGATAATCCGAAAATACAAAGATAAGCGTATGAAATGTTTTCATATATCAGCACGGACGCGCTGAAAAGGATGGCGGAATGGACGGGACTCGAACCCGCGACCCCCTGCGTGACAGGCAGGTATTCTAACCAACTGAACTACCACTCCGCGTCTTGGTGGGCGAAG
>NZ_JACEMT010000042.1 GCF_013868415.1 Marinobacterium marinum
CATCTATGGACGCCCCGTTTTGTGCAAGCAAAACATTTCGTGACATGAAGGTATTGCAGCCATCTATCCGGATTTTTACGAGGTATTAACCTCTATCCCTGATGAATTCCGCTGACTGGATGCTAATCATTTTAACGTTCTCTGTACGAACGATGTTAGTCGCAGCCTTATCCAGTCTCGGCTCTACCTGTCTGTCATCAGCAAGTTCTGCCCACGCAAACCTCAGCGCGTTCCTGTCATTGGTTTATTCAGCAGCCGGTTCTATGTACCGCTGCCCTTTATTCAATAATGCCCATGCTATACGTGCTAGCTTGTTTGCCATTGCTACAATGACCACATTCTTGTTTGCTCGCACTGATAGTGCATGTAACCAGTTGCTAACGGCATTTTTCTTGGTCGCTGAATGCCTTAGCACTGCTCGCGCACCATGAACCAACATCCTGCGCAAATATGCATCCCCACGCTTACTGATCCCTCTGAGTACTGTTTTGCCGCCACTCGAGTGCTGTCGTGGAACAAGGCCTAACCACGCTGAAAGTTGGCGGCCGTTCTTGAATGCCAATGCATTACCCACGGTTGCTACCAAAGCTGAAGCGGTTAAACGACCAATACCTGGTACTTCAAGTAAACGCTGGCATGCCGAATTGTGTTGCACGTGTTGGTCAATTTCACGATCCAACTCACCAATGCAGCGCTCTAGCTCCACCCAACGAGCTCTCATACGCTCAATGTGGCGCTGCATCAGTACCGGCAGCTGATCTTCATTTATGCCATAGCTGTCGCGGAACCACTGCTTTAGACGCGCCGGGCCGGATGGCACTGCTATGCCAAATTCACCTAAGGTTGCACGTAAGCGGTTGATTAGAGCAGTACGGTCTCTCATTAACCCATCACGCTCACGGTGTATCAGCAAAATACTCTGCTGATCAGGCGTCTTCAGCTCCACAAAACGCATATGTGGCCGAGATACTGCCTCACAAATCGCTTCCGCATCAGCAGCGTCATTTTTGTTGGTTTTTACATAAGGTTTTACGTATTGGGGTGGAATCAGCTTCACTTCATGTCCGCAGTCAGTAATAACTCGACCCCAGTAGTGCGAGCTGCTGCATGCTTCCATCCCAACTGTACATTTGGATAACTTTGCAAAAAATGCGTAAACCTGTGTCCTCCGCAATGACTTTCTGATTACGCAGCGCCCACGTTCATCAGCACCGTGTACTTGAAAGACATTTTTCGCAAGATCCAAGCCGATCACTGATACCTGTTCCATGATGCATCCTCCACCTGGTTGCTACCAACTAGCAGTATAGGAGGGGCGTCCATTTCATTATTTTAATACTGCGCATGCGCGTTTTTGCTCAAGTAAAGAGCTATGAAGCGCTCACTAAATAACTGTATAGATTGGATAAATGATGGATCACAGCCATTCTCCTCAGTTGAAAACGAGCATGCGCAATTGCGTGAAAGGTTGTGCGCAGAATCCCACAACACAATATCTATAATTACCTGATACTGAACCATTTTGCGTGTTGATTCTAGTCGCAAATGAGCACTCTCCTGCATCGGTTCACGCATAAGCACACGACATACCAAAATATACTGTATATAAATACAGCGCTATGCGATAAGTTATGCACAGGAGGTGTTGACATGGGACGGAGCCCATTTCTGGACCACATTCGTCAAGAAATCAGGTTGCGTGGATACAGTATGCGCACGGAGAAGACATACTGTAATCATCCCATTACTGGAGAGGTGTGCCGGCATCACCTTCACGACTCCGTACCGAGAAAAGCGTTAAAGGCCGCCTTAGAGAAGGCGAATATTCGTCATAAAAGAGTCAGCTGTCATACGTTTCGACACTCGTTCGCTACTCATCTACTTGAAGCTGGACGCGACATCAGGACTGTACAGGAACTGCTTGGCCACAGCGATGTGCGTACAACACAGATATATACCCACGTAATCGGACAACATTTTGCCGGAACTCGAAGCCCCTTGGATGAGTTATAAACGAGCAGCTACCGCCAAACTCCGATTCCCGCTAACGTCTGCTCTGTGCGCTACGCAGACTCTAGTGGTGTACTGGTGAAGCCACGCAAGAACGCCAGCAGGGCAGGGCGTATTGAATGGGAGTATGTCGTACCGGCTGAGGCGTTTGTGCACCTCGATGCCTTTTTGTCGCGCATAAAAAACCGCGCCATCTCGGGGAAGAATGGCGCGGTTCTTTAACACAGTCCGGGTGCGGGAGCACCCGGGAACCGGTTCTTAGCCGAACTGGTTCATGGTGTTGTCTTTACCAGAGGCTTTCAGCGCAGCGTCACCAGAGAAGTACTCTTTGTGATCGTCGCCCATGTCGGAACCGGCCATGTTCTGGTGCTTGACACATGCGATGCCCTGACGGATCTCTTTACGCTGTACGCCGGCCACGTAGCCCAGCATGCCGGCTTCACCGAAGTACTCTTTGGCCAGGTTGTCGGTAGACAGGGCCGCAGTGTGGTAAGTCGGCAGCGTGATCAGGTGGTGGAAGATACCGGCTTCACGTGCAGCGTCACGCTGGAAGCTCTGGATGCGACGATCAGCTTCAGCAGACAGTTCAGTCTCGTCGTATTCAACAGACATCAGGTTAGCGCGGTCGTAGGCAGATACGTCCTTGCCTTCTTCAGTCCAGGCATCGAATACCTGCTGACGGAAGTTCAGCGTCCAGTTGAAGGACGGGCTGTTGTTGTAAACCAGCTTGGCATTCGGCACTGCTTCGCGGATGCGGTTAACCATGCCGGCGATCTGACCAACGTGCGGCTTCTCGGTTTCGATCCACAGCAGGTCGGCACCGTTCTGCAGAGACGTGATGCAGTCCAGAACCACGCGGTCTTCGCCAGAACCCTGCTTGAACTGGAACAGACCAGAGGCCAGACGCTTCGGCTTCAGCAGTTTGCCGTTAGCCTTCACAACCACGTCACCGTTGTCGATGTCGGCAGCGCTTTCAACGTAGTCGCCGTCCAGGAAGGCGTTGTACTGGTCGCCCAGGTCGCCCGGCTCGTTGGTAACCGCGATCTGCTTGGTCAGGCCGGCACCCAGGGAGTCGGTACGGGCAACGATAACGCCGTCTTCAACACCCAGCTCCAGGAACGCGTAGCGAACGGCGCGGATCTTGGCCAGGAAGTCAGAGTGAGGAACGGTTACTTTACCGTCCTGGTGGCCACACTGCTTCTCGTCGGATACCTGGTTTTCGATCTGGATCGCACAGGCACCGGCTTCGATCATTTTCTTGGCCAGCAGGTAAGTGGCTTCTTCGTTACCGAAACCAGCATCGATGTCGGCGATGATCGGCACAACGTGAGTCTGGAAGTTGTCGATCTGACCCTGTACTTCAGCTTCCTTGGCAGCGTCGCCAGCTTCGCGAGCGTCGTCCAGCTGACGGAACAGGCCGCCCAGCTCACGAGCGTCAGCCTGACGCAGGAAGGTGTACAGCTCTTCGATCAGAGAGGGTACAGAGGTCTTTTCATGCATGGACTGGTCGGGCAGCGGACCGAACTCGGAACGCAGCGCAGCGATCATCCAGCCGGACAGGTACAGGTAACGCTTGTTGGTGTTACCGAAGTGCTTCTTGATGGCGATCAGTTTCTGCTGACCGATGAAACCATGCCAGCAGCCCAGAGACTGAGTGTACTGAGCGCTGTCTGCGTCGTACTCAGCCATGTCCTGGCGCATGATCTTGGCAGTGTAACGAGCGATGTCCAGACCGGTCTTGAAACGGTTCTGCAGACGCATGCGAGCGGCGTATTCAGGGTCGATACCCCAGGTTTCACCGTTGGCAGCACGCAGGCTGGAGAGCGCATCGATTTCAGTTTTGTAATCTGACATGGTCATTCCTTCACAGTGTTTGTGTTTAGGTAATGTCGGGGTTGGCGCCTGGCGTCGACCCCTGAACTTGCACCGTAACTGTTCGGGGTTCAGTTCCGGTGTGTTGAAGCGAATGATGGGCTTCCCCACTCAAGGAGTCAAAGCGATTTTGTGCAGAGCAAAATATATGTAGTCAGACTACACTTTCGGTGATGACAAAACTGTAAAATCACTACAACCCTGTTTCAGGGGGATAAAGGCGGAAGGCAAGTAACCATGCTGTTTTGAGGGGCTAAGCCTTAAGTTGTAGCCACTTTGGTCGTAGCCAGTGAAAGCCGTTTTTACAAGTAAAAAATAGAATAAGGAATGGTGTTTATATTCCAAAATATTATTTAAAGTATTAACTACATATTTTGAAAATTGCGCAATTTCAAAGAGTTATGCAGATTTTCACTTACGACGAAAGTCGATCGAAGATGAAAGCCTTTCAGGATAGAAAGGCTTTTCAATGGAGTAAAAGCGGTGTCTTACGCCATATTCAGATACAGACTGCCCTGATTAAGCAGTTGTAACAGCAAGGTTTCAGCGGCTTCATCGCGCTGTATGAAAAGTGCTTCTTGGGCACATAGCTGAAGCGCAAATTCTTTTGCTGCAGGTGCGTAAAGCTCGAATGCATGGCCATCGGCAAACAGGATTACGACAGGGTGCTCCTGGTTAACAAAAGCAAAGCGAGAGCCTTCGTTGGCCTGAATCTCTGCACCCGCTTCAAGTGCCTCGTGTAATTCCGCCAGGGTATAGGGCTCGTCGTTACCGGCCAGGTCAGGATACTTGGGTTCGGTCATGGAGCAGCCGAACCAGCGGGTCAGGGCGTCAGTGTCATTCAAGTGCTGCTGAATGATGGCGTGCACTCGCTTGATGGCGCTGGCATCAATCTCGCCGGGTTGTGTCTGTAGCTGCAGATCCTTGTCTTCGTAGCGAAGGTCGCTACTGAGTCCGTCACACAGGGCCTGGGTGAAACCTTGCAGAACTTCGTTCTGCGAAGGTGCACGAAAGCCGATCGACCAGGTCATGCAGCCGTCACCAACCCCGACACCGTTATGACCCACTCGCGGCGGCAGGTACAGCATGTCTCCGGGGTTCAGATCAGCACTCTGTTCAGCCTGCCATTCCGGCAGGATCATGACCGGCGTGTCATCCCGGCGTGGGGACTCTTCGCCGAACAGGCCGCCGAACTCCCAGCGTCTGACGCCTTCTGCCTGTAGCAGGAAAACGTCATAGTTGTCGTAATGAGGTCCGACACCGCCACCATCACTGGCGTAGCTGATCATCAAGTCATCACGACGCCATTGCGGGATAAAATTGAATGCCTGCATCAGGGGAGCAACTTCGGGTACCCAGTGATCGACGGCCTGGACCAGGAGTGTCCAGGGTTTGTTACCCAAACGGGAAAAACGCTCTTCGCTGAACGGGCCGTGCTCCAGCGCCCAGGTGCCGTCGGTTACATCGGTCTCGATCAGGCGTGATTCAATATCCTCTTCGCAGGCCAGCCCCGCCAATTCATCTGCGCTGATGCAGGGTGTGAAGTCGGGGAAGGCGTTGCGGATCAGAAGGGGCTTTTTCTGCCAGTATTCACGCAGGAATTGTTCCGCGCTCAGATCACCCCAGTGTATTTCATTTATCAAGGTTCAATAGCTCCGCCATTTCAGTGACAGCATCTTCCAGTTCGGCCATAACCTTGCGGGTATCCCGTTGAGACAGGGCCGCTTTGCGGTCATTGCCGACCATGCGGACGCATTTCTGAATCCGGTTCATGCACTGGTGGACGCCGGTAACATTGAATTCGAACTGCTCGTAATCGCGGGCAGTTCGGCTCAGCTGGTCGCGCAGGGCTTCCGCCTGGGCGGCCAGGGTGTGCAGGGATTGTGCGTGGCTCATCCGTTACTCTCCGATCAGGTTGGTTGTTGTTACTGTATCAGTGCGGAGGTAAATAACCCGTTAATCCCGGTCAGCTTTTTCTCGTGCCAGTACTTCTTCTACCGAGGTGAGAATGCCTCGCAGCATTCCCAGCTCCGCTTTTTCGGGACGCGTCCGGTTGAAATAACGACGCAATTTATCCATTACGCGCCCTTCATGTTGTGGAATGATGAAGCTGGTGCGGCGCAGGACCTGTTCCAGGTGTGCGTAGAACAGGCTCATTTCCTGTTGACGCGGGTAGGGTGATGGCTCCGGCAGCGTGTCGACCTGCTTGGATGCGCGGCGCAGCTCGTAGCAGACCAGCTGAATCGCTTGGGCAATATTCAGGACCGGGTAGTCTTCGTTGGCATCAATGAACAGGTGGCGGTGGCAGAGCATCATCTCTTCGTTTGTGAGTCCCATGGTCTCACGGCCGAACAGGATCGCGATCTGGCCATTACGGGCTTCGTCCGTGACCATTCCAGACGCCTGCTCTGCATCCATTAGCGGCTGATCAAAACTGCGCTGGCGGGCGCTGGTGCCAACCACCAACTGGCAATCGGCAATGGCTTCTTCCAAAGTGCCGACGACAACAGCCTGATCAAGCAGGTCCTTGGCACCGGCGGCGCGTGATTCGGCTTCTTCGTGCGGGTATTCACGCGGGTCTACCAGCCAGAGCTGGCTCAGCCCCATATTCTTCAGCGCCCGTGCAGCCGCACCAATGTTGCCGGGGTGGAAGGTGTTGATCATAACAATGCGGATATTTTCGAGCATAACGGCCTCGCGGGTTGGAATGGGCCGCATTATAGGGGGCAATGCTGTGCAGTAAAACGCTCTTTGTCAGGAAGTGCGGCTATGGGGACGGCATTCAAGCCAATGGGGTCTGCTGCAGGATTACAGCTTGCCTATCCAGTGCCGCAAGTGGCGAGCAAACTGCTCCTTGTGCCATAAGTGAGGTGAATGGTCAGCCTGTCGATAAACGTGCAGCTCTGGACAGGGCAGGGCGGCTTCTACCCATTCCGGGACCTCCCGGTTGTAAAACTGGCTGCTGTCGCCATAAATCATCAGTGTTGGACGGTCGATCAACGGCAGTATATCGCGGTAGTCCTGCTGCGTTAATGAATCCCAGCAACGCGTCAAAGCAGGGGCATGCAGTTGACCGAGATATTCACGCATCTGCTGAAAGCCACGGCTGTTTTGCGCATAGTTGTCGCGACTGCGCAGGTTGAGACCGTTGGCAGCCAGTTCCAGGACGCCTTCGGCAAAATCTTCGTCCAGGCGCCGAAGAAAGGCTTGATTGCGGGCATGATCAAAGTCGCCATATACCCCCAGTGGCCAGTCGGTATCAGTGAGCAATTTAGGTGACTGATCGACAATACACAGTCCGGCCAGGCGCTCCAGCCCATAGTGACGTATGTACTCCCAGCTGATCAGGGCACCCATTGAGTGGCCTACCAGCACGGCATCCTGAATGCGGTGGTGATTCAGCAGTTGCTCAAGATCATCGGCCAGGCGCTTGATATGCATCTGTTCCAGCGGAGGCGGCGTGTGTCGGCCATGTCCACGGGCATCCCAGCACAAAGTGCGATGCCGATCACTCAATTCGGTGGCAAAAGGGAGCCATTCTCGTGCGCCAGATGTCCAGCCGTGCAGAAATATAACGGCCTGGCCGCGGCCCATATCAAGGTAGCGAATCGGGTGTTGGTCGGAGCTGAGCAGGGTTTCCATACGATAGCCTCACACCGGGATAGATATGAAAACGGGGCCAGAAGGCCCCGTGGAATCGTTTAGATGCGCTTGGCCTGATCGGCTGCATTGCCGATATACAGGGCCGGCGTCAGAGCCTTGAGTTCGGCTTTGGCAGTGTCCGGCATCTCCAGGGTATCGATGAAGTCCTGGATGGTTGCCTGGTTCATATCCTTTCCGCGGGTCAGATCCTTCAGCTTTTCGTACGGCTTTTCGATGCCGTAGCGACGCATCACGGTCTGGATCGGTTCGGCCAGTACTTCCCAGGCGTTGTTCAAATCTTCAGCCAGGCGTGCCGCGTTGATTTCCAGTTTGCCGATACCTTTCAGGCTGGCCTGGTAAGCGATCAGGCTGTGACCGAAGCCGACGCCCAGGTTACGCAGAACGGTTGAGTCGGTCAGGTCGCGCTGCCAGCGAGAGATCGGCAGCTTGGCGGCCAGGTGCTGCATGATGGCGTTGGCAATACCCAGGTTGCCTTCGGAGTTTTCGAAGTCGATCGGGTTGACCTTGTGCGGCATAGTGGAGGAGCCCACTTCGCCGGCAACAGTCTTCTGCTTGAAGAAGCCCAGAGAGATGTAGCCCCACACATCACGATCGAAGTCGATCAGGATGGTGTTGAAACGGCATACGGCATCGAACAGTTCTGCGATGTAGTCGTGCGGCTCGATCTGAGTGGTGTACGGGTTCCAGGTCAGGCCCAGGCTCTCAACGAAAGACTTGGCGTTGGCTTCCCAGTCAATATCCGCGTAGGCAGACAGGTGGGCGTTGTAGTTACCGACAGCACCGTTGATCTTGCCCAGGTATTCGATGTTGTCGATCTGCTTAAGCTGACGCTGCAGACGGTAGGCAACGTTGGCCATCTCCTTGCCCATGGTGCTGGGAGACGCAGTCTGGCCATGGGTGCGGCACAGCATCGGCTGGTCGGCATGTTCACGGCCCAGTGCCGCGATGGCATCGGTCACCTGTTGCATCTGGTTGCGGGTCACTTCAACGCCGTGGCGCAGCATCAGCGCGTGAGACAGGTTGTTGATGTCTTCAGAGGTGCAGGCGAAGTGTACGAATTCGTTGATCGCCATCAACTCGGCGTTGTCGGCGATTTGCTCCTTGATGAAGTACTCGACCGCTTTCACGTCATGGTTGGTGGTACGCTCGATTTCCTTGATCCGCTGGGCGTGTTCGACACTGAAGTTGTCGACCAGGTTATCCAGCAGGGCGTTGGCTTCTGCACTCAGAGCCGGCACTTCCTGGATCTGCGGATGGGAGGCCAGCTGCTGCAGCCAGCGAACTTCAACCTGTACGCGGAAACGGATCAGACCGAATTCACTGAATACGGCGCGCAGGTCAGCGGTTTTGCTGCCATAGCGGCCATCAACCGGGGATACGGCGGTAAGGGCAGAAAGCTCCATGTTACACAGTCTCACTTATCAGCTTGTGTCATTAAAGGGGGTAATTATACGGAAAACCGCGGCTACTGGGTATGCCGTAACCGCGTGATCAGGCTTGCATGATACGTCTCAGCGACGGTTTCAGGCGCGAACGGAAGAACAGCATGTGCCAGCGCTTGCCGCCAACCTGACGCCAAAGCAGCGTGGCCCGAATGCCGGCCAGCAACAGGGCACGGATGCGTGCAGCATTCTCGCTGTTCTGCAGATGGCGAGGGTCACCGCCAACCTGAATACGGAAGCTGAAATGGCTGATCGTCTCCTGATACAGGTTGTCCAGCGCCGCAATGACATTGCGATGGGTATAAGCGACCGACTGCAGTGCCTTGGGATCTTCATTGTCCGGATCATTGTCCCGATCGTTGAAATAGCGAGCCTTGGCCGCCACGGCATCAATACCTTGACCCACTTTGGCCATGATATCCGGGTGCTTGTCCAGTTGCCGTTCCAGCATAATCATGCCCAAGACGTACTGGATGATCTGCTTGTTGCGAGCGCTTTCGTTTTTGTCGACCATGTCCTGCAAGTGGCGCAGCCCCAGGCCCAGCCCATACGGTATTTCATTGACGCCGCCAAAGACATCTTCGGTCATGCGTGGGCTGGTCACAAACAGGCTGGCAATACAGGTTTCGTAACTGTTTTGCGGCACCATGCCTCGGGTGGCGATTTGATCAACCAGACTGGCGGCCTGAAACATGCCGGCCAGCGCGATCGTTTGTTCATCGTGTTGACGTGACATCAGGACTCCTTGGCCGATCCGACAATTGAATGACGAGAGGTGTATTCGATCACGCCTCCTCCCAGGCAAAGATCGTCCTGATACAGAACGACCGACTGTCCAGGTGTGACGGCGCGTTGTGGCTGGTCAAACAACACCCTGTAGCCGCCCTCCGGTGCTGCCTCGATCATGCAGTCCTGATCAGACTGACGGTAGCGCACCTTGGCCTTGCAGCGCAGCGGCAACGTTGGCGCTTCACCGCTGATCCAGAAAATTTCGCCGGCATAAAGCCAGTCGGCAAAGAGCAGGGGGTGCTGGCCCTGTACCGCAATCAGGACATTACGATCCAGGTCCTTGGCGGCGGCGAACCAGGGAACTTCGGGATAGTCCTTTAGACCACCGATCCCCAAGCCCTGGCGCTGACCGATGGTGTAGTACATTAGCCCCTGATGCTCACCAATAACGTCACCTTCGGGTGTTTCAATACGACCGGGTTGTGCCGGGAGGTATTGTTTGAGGAAATCGCTGAAGCGGCGCTCACCAATAAAGCAGATGCCGGTACTGTCCTTTTTGTCATGGGTAATCAGGCCGTGCTCTTCGGCCAGGTGCCGAACGTCGGGCTTTTCCAATTCGCCTACCGGAAACAGTGTCTGTTCCAGCTCGGCCTCGCCAACCTGATGCAGGAAGTAGCTTTGATCCTTGTTGGGGTCCAGTCCTTTCAGCAGCACGGCGTGGCCGTCACGTTCACCGCGACGTACATAGTGCCCGGTGGCAATCAGATCGGCGCCCAGCACCTGGGCGTATTCGAGAAAGGCCTTGAACTTGATTTCACGGTTACACAGGATATCGGGGTTGGGAGTGCGCCCGGCCTTGTATTCCGCCAGAAAATGTTCGAATACATTGTCCCAGTATTCGGCTGCAAAGTTGGCGGTATGCAGGGTAATGCCCAGCTTGTCGCAGACTGCCTGAGCATCGGCCAGGTCTTCCTTGGCGGTACAGTACTCGGTGCCGTCATCCTCGTCCCAATTCTTCATAAACAGGCCTTCCACCTGATAGCCTTGCTGGATTAGCAGCAGAGCTGAAACGGAAGAATCCACACCGCCGGACATGCCGACGATTACTTTGGTTTGGGCGTGGGGCTTGGGTGCAGTCATGTTCAAGCGTTTTCCTGAATAAAGTCCAGCGGGTAGCGTATACCACGCAGATAATCATCGATGCAGCGGATAACCAGATCACTACGTAACTCGGGGCGACGCGCTTCGATTTCTGTGCGGGTCAGCCATAGTGGACCGATAATGCCGGTATCAAGCTGTGCATCAGGCAGCTGCTCGACGGCGCGTGCTATGAAACAGTAGCGGTGATAGGTCACGCCGTTTGAAGGAGCATAATACGTGTACAGTCCCAGCAGCGCTTCAGGCTCCACGATCCAGCCGGTTTCTTCCAGAGCTTCACGCCTGGCGGCTTCCACAAAGCTTTCGCCCTGTTCCAGGTGCCCGGCAGGCTGGTTGATAACCCGGCGGCCGCCGGCAATTTCTTCAACAAACAGAAAACGACCCTGCTGTTCGACAATACATGCAACGGTCGCATGGGGTGTCCAGCGCATTACAACTCCATCATACTCGGCTTGGCTGAAACGCATGATAACAGTTTGGCCCCGTCATTGTCTGTGCGCCAGCCGGCAGGCCGGTTCAGCGTTGACGGCGCGACCGCTGACCTTGTCCGGCGTGGGGACGTCGATCGGAGCGAGAGCGTGGACGAGGTGTACTGGCTGGCAGATGAATCGTGTCTTCTCGCCACTGGCCCGGTGGCAGTTGTTCCAGCGACCAGGTGCCGATAGACCAGCGAATCAGGCGCAGGGTGGGGAAGCCGACTGCTGCCGTCATCCGGCGCACCTGGCGGTTGCGACCTTCGGTGATGGTCAGCTTCAACCAGCTGGTTGGTTGCTCCTTGCGGTAACGTACCGGTGGTGTGCGGGGCCAAAGCCAGTCCGGCTCATCGACCCTTTGTGCCTGTGCCGGGCGTGTGGGGCCATCTTTCAGGGTGACACCTTTTTGCAGTCGCGAGATGGCTTCATCCGAAATGAGCCCTTCTACCTGAGCATAATAGGTTTTGGGCATTTTGAAGGCAGGGCTGGCCAACTGATGCTGTAGCTGACCGTCACCGGTCAGGATCAACAGTCCCTCGGAGTCGTAATCCAGCCGTCCAGCTGCATAGACTCCGGGAATCTTAATATAATCGGCCAGCGTTGCGCGTTGCTCCTGATCCGTGAACTGCGTCAGTACTCTGAACGGTTTGTTGAAAAGCAAAATGTTTGACATTTAACGCGAGTATTACTCCGCCGATTGAATGTTGACAGCATGCAATCCCTTTGGGCCCTCCTGAATCTCGAACTTAACGGTCTGGCCTGCCTTGAGGCTTTTGTATCCGTCCATCACGATGGCCGAGAAATGGGCAAAGAGCTCTTCTTCACATGCATCCGAGAGAATAAAACCATAGCCCTTGGCATTGTTGAACCACTTCACAGTCCCTAACTGCATCACTACTTCCTCCTGCGACATTCAGGGCCACTCGCCCTTAGGTCATTGCCCGCTTGTGGGTGCAAGCGGTGTTCCTTGATATTCTGAGTGGATCAGGGACTACAGGTTGGCGGTCAGCGTAGTAACTACAAACAGCGTAGACTTATCGGCAGGCTGCCTTTAACCTCTCCTTTACACAGGCCGAGTATAGCATTTGCTGCCTATGACACTAGGGATAGCAGGGCTTTTCCGGCGGGATTTAGACTAATATCGAAGGTAAAGATGTTGCTGCAACAGTTTGATGGGTTCAGGTTGATGAGTTCTGATCAGGGCACCGATGATGATCATGCCGGCGACAGCGGTCTGGCGACGGCGGAAGCTCGGCCGCAGCTGAAACGACCGCCGATGTATCGAGTGGTGCTGTTAAATGATGATTACACACCGATGGATTTTGTCGTTGAAGTGTTGATGATTTTTTTCGCCATGGATCAGGAAAAAGCGACACAAGTGATGATGGCCGTCCATACTCAAGGCAAGGGGGTCTGTGGTGTATATACCCGCGATGTGGCTGAAACCAAATCGGCGCACGTGAATCACTATGCCAGAGAAAACAAACACCCGCTGTTGTGTGAAGTGGAAACGGTCTGACGGAGGCATACGCCATGCTTAATCGAGAACTTGAAGATACCCTGAGCGTTGCGTTCCGGTCTGCCCGGGATAAGCGACATGAGTTCATGACGGTCGAGCATCTGCTGCTGGCACTGCTTGATAACCGGCAGGCTGTTGAGGTGTTGCATGCCTGTGGTGTTGATCTGGACCGGCTGCGCCAGCAGTTGATCGCCTTTATTGATGAAACCACGCCCTTGCTGCCTGAAAACATCCCCAATATGGAAACTCAGCCGACTCTGGGCTTCCAGCGCGTTCTGCAGCGGGCCGTTTTTCATGTGCAGTCTTCCGGCAAGACGGAAGTCAGTGGTGCGAATGTACTGGTTGCCATTTTCAGCGAGCAGGAAAGCCATGCTGTTTTCGTACTGCAGCAGCAAGGTGTCGAGCGAGTTGATGTCGTCAACTATATTTCTCACGGCATCTCGCGGGTGAGCGAAAGTGAAGAGGCGGGTCATGGCCAGGAAGCGGAAGGGGAGGAGCGTCAGGATAACAGTAAAAGCGCACTGGCTCAGTATTCGGTCAATTTGAACCAGCAAGCGGCCCAGGGGCGCATTGATCCGTTGGTCGGGCGTGATGCTGAAGTGGAGCGCGTGGTTCAGATTCTGTCGCGGCGCCGCAAGAACAACCCGCTGCTGGTCGGGGAGGCCGGTGTCGGCAAAACCGCCATTGCCGAAGGTTTGGCCAAGCTGATCGTTGAAGAGTCCGTGCCGGATATTATTGCCGACAGTGTTGTCTATTCTTTGGATCTGGGTGCCTTGCTGGCCGGTACCAAGTATCGAGGGGATTTCGAAAAGCGCCTTAAGGCACTGCTGAACGAAATCAAGCAGCAGCCAGGCGCTATCCTGTTTATCGATGAAATCCATACCATTATCGGAGCGGGCGCGGCTTCGGGTGGCTCCATGGATGCGTCCAATCTGTTGAAGCCGCTGCTCAGTTCAGGTGAAATCCGTTGCATCGGTTCTACTACCTTTCAGGAATTCCGCGGCATTTTCGAGAAAGACCGGGCGTTGGCGCGTCGTTTTCAGAAAATTGATGTGCTGGAACCCAGTGTCGATGATACGCACCGGATCTTGCGTGGCCTCAAAACGCGGTTTGAAGAGCATCATGAAGTGGAGTTCACCGATGCGGCGCTGCGTGCTGCAGCTGAACTGGCCGGACGCTATATCAATGACAAACATATGCCGGACAAGGCTATTGATGTGATTGACGAAGCCGGAGCTTATCAGCGTCTGGTCGAGCCGGAGCAGCGCAAGAAAGTGATTGATGTCGCTGAAGTAGAAGCGGTTGTGGCCAAGATCGCACGTATTCCGCCGAAAAGCGTGTCCACGTCTGACAAGGATCAGCTGCGCAAGCTGGAAACCAATCTCAAGATGGTTGTGCTGGGGCAGGATGAAGCGATCGACTCTCTGGCTTCGGCCATCAAGCTCTCGCGTGCCGGATTGAAAGAGCCCAACAAGCCGGTGGGCAGCTTCCTGTTTGCCGGGCCTACCGGGGTTGGCAAGACCGAAGTGACACAGCAATTGGCGCGTATCCTGGGGATCGAGCTGGTGCGTTTCGATATGTCCGAATATATGGAACGTCATACGGTTTCACGGTTGATCGGTGCGCCGCCCGGTTATGTGGGTTTTGACCAGGGGGGGCTGCTGACCGAAGCGGTTACCAAAACACCGCATTGCGTTTTGTTGCTGGATGAAATCGAAAAGGCGCATCCGGAAGTGTTCAACCTCCTGCTGCAGGTGATGGATAACGGGACACTGACCGATAACAATGGTCGCAAGGCGGATTTCCGTAATGTCATCCTGGTCATGACGACCAATGCCGGCGCCGAAGCGCAGGGACGGCCGTCAATCGGTTTTGCCCGACAGGATCATAGCTCTGATGCCATGGAAGCACTCAAGCGGCTGTTTACGCCCGAGTTCCGCAACCGCCTGGATACGGTCATTCAGTTCAAGCCGTTGACGCTGGAGATCGTCAAGGGTGTTGTAGACAAGTTCCTGACTGAACTGCAGGCTCAGCTGGATGAGAAGCGCGTTGTACTCAATGTCAGTGATGAAGCTCGCCTGTGGCTGGCGCAGAATGGTTACGATGAGAAAATGGGCGCGCGTCCGATGCAGCGACTGATTCAGGAGAAGGTGAAAAAGCCGTTGGCCGAAATGATTCTGTTTGGCAGCCTGGCAGAGTCAGGCGGTGAAGTGGATATCGATATCGGTGAGGACGGGGAGATCAGTGTGGAGGTCGCAGCGGTGGCAGCCTGAGGGCTGCCATCCACCGCAGCCGCGCCTGATGAATCAGCGGGCGCGGTATACGATGCGACCTTTGCTCAGGTCGTACGGGGTCAGTTCAACCTTGACCTTGTCGCCGGTCAGAATGCGGATGTAATTCTTGCGCATTTTGCCGGAGATGTGTGCAGTAACAACGTGACCGTTTTCAAGTTCTACACGGAACATGGTATTCGGAAGGGTATCAACAACCGTTCCTTCCATTTCAAATGAATCTTCTTTAGCCATTTACCTACCTTTGAGGCTGGATTGCCTATATGGAAAGCGCAGTATTTTGCCTGAAATTGCGCGTGAATTCAAAATCTATCGGCTGAACGGGCCATATTATACGCTCTGCCACTTGTGATTCAGCAGCATTTCAAGCGGTGAATATGCCGTTTTGTAATTCATTTTTCGGCACTCCTCGACCCAATAGCCCAAATACAGATAAGGCAACTGCAGTCGCTGTGCTTGCCGGATTTGCCAGATGATCGCGTAAACGCCCAGGCTGCGCCTGGGTTCATCCGGGTCATAAAACGTATAGAGCGCCGACAGTCCCTGCTCAAGTCGATCGGAGACGGCTACAGCCAGCAGTGTGCCTTCAGGGGAGCGGAATTCATAAAAGCAGCTGTCGGTCCGTCCATCGGTCAAGAAGCTCACAAACTGCTCTTCGCTGGGCGGGTACATATCGCCATCGGCATGCCGTTTTCGGATATAGCGCTCGTAAAGGCTGTAGTACTCGGCGGTGAATGCACAGGGGGCAGGGCAGACGATCAAATCGGTATTTCGGTTCTCGATACGGTGCTGAGTTTTGGATGGCCGAAAGCGTGCAGCCGGAATACGTACGGATATACAAGCCTGACAGTCTTCACAGTGCGGGCGGTAGATATGGCTGCCGCTGCGCCGAAAGCCCAGATTGGACAGTTGGCTGTACAGGTGATTGTCGATCGTCGCACGGGGGTCCACGAACAAAGTGCGGGCTTGGCGGTCAGGCAAATAGCTGCAGTCATGTTCGGGGGTTGCGTAAAACTTCAGCGTCCGCAGATTGCTCATGCACGTCCCTCCGCAACTGCGTCGCGATCAATGGAAAAATACCATGCGTGCTCACAGGGTCGATCACGCAGGCGCGCGACTTCCTGAGCAAAGATCGCTCGTGGTATTTCGGTTGCACCAAGACTGGCCAGATGGTCGTTATAGACTTGGCAATCGATCAACTCATAGTGCCAGTGCCGCAATTGAGTCGCGAGCCAGGCAAAGGCTATTTTGGAACAGTCACGTTGCGTGGAAAACATGGACTCGCCGAAGAATACCTTGCCGATTCCCAGGCCGTACAGGCCGCCTGCCAATTCTTCACCGACCCAGACTTCAACCGAATGTGCGATTCCCTGATGATGCAGGTTCAGGTAAGCGGTGAAAATGTCATCGCTGATCCAAGTGCCCGCCTGTTTACGTCTTGGGGCCGCGCAGGCTGCGATAACTCTGGCAAACGCGGTATCGAAAGTGACCCTGTAATCCGTCTTGCGCAGGCGCTTGCGCATGCTGCGTGACAGGTACAGGTCTCCGGGAAATAGAACGCAGCGAGGGTCGGGGCTCCACCATAGAATGGGTTCACCGGGGTTGTACCAGGGAAAAATGCCCTGGCGGTAGGCCGTGAGCAGTCGTGCTTCGCTCAGATCGCCACCTGCCGCAAGCAGGCCATCCGGGTCTGTCAGGGCCTGCTTGAGCGGCGGGAAGTCAAGGCTGTCATCAGCCAGCCAGGCGATCATTATTTTTCAAGGTTATCCAGGAATTTTTCGGCATCCAGTGCAGCCATACAACCAAACCCCGCTGAAGTAATTGCCTGACGGTAATTATGGTCGCAGACATCACCTGCGGCAAATACACCTTCGATGCTGGTCTGGGTAGCATTGCCATCCAGGCCTGAGCGGATTTTCAGATAACCGTCCTGCATATCCAGCTGGCCGGTGAACAGGTCGGTGTTGGGCTTGTGACCGATGGCCACGAAAACCCCTTGCAACTCCAGTTCCTGGGTGCTGTCATCCTGAGTGCTGCGTACACGCACACCGGTAACGCCCGAGTCATCGCCCAAGACTTCATCCAGCTGGTGGTTCCAGAGGATGTTGATATTGCCGTTTTCGGCTCGCTCCATGATTTTATCCTGCAGAATTTTCTCGGAGCGCAGGCTGTCACGGCGGTGAATCAGGGTTACTTCGGCGGCGATGTTGGACAGGTACAGGGCCTCTTCAACGGCCGTGTTGCCGCCGCCAATCACGGCCACTTTCTGACCGCGATAGAAAAAGCCGTCACAGGTAGCGCAGGCACTGACACCCTTGCCCATGAAGGCTTCTTCAGAAGGCAGCCCCAAATATTGAGCGGAGGCACCGGTCGCCACGATCAAGGCATCACAGGTGTATTCACCCATGTCGCCCTTGAGACGGAAGGGGCGGTTGTTCAAATCGGTTTCATTGATATGATCGAATACCACCTGAGTGTTGAAACGTTCGGCATGGGCCTGCATGCGTTGCATCAACTCGGGGCCCTGTACGCCGTCCACGTCGCCGGGCCAGTTGTCCACATCTGTTGTAGTGGTGAGCTGACCGCCTGCCTGCATGCCGGTAATGATGACCGGATCCAGATTGGCGCGTGCCGCATAGACGGCAGCGGTGTAGCCGGCAGGACCGGAACCCAGAATGATCAGACGATGATGTTGTACTTCACTCATGAGTGTTCAGTTTCCACATTAAGATGTTCGTAAGCTGGTTCAAGTATACTGAACCGTTGGCGGAATGGAGCTGACTCTAAACCCGCAAGGGGCGATTGTCCATGTTGCATCTTTAACGTCAGGCAATATTCGGCGTCCGTGGGCGGATTATGTTATTTTTGCCATAGCTTGTTGATCTGTAGAGTGTAAGGAAAACCGGATTGAGTGAGAAGCAGCCAAAAACCCCACCATCTCTGGCGGAACAATTACTCGGTATCGTGCGCGAGAGTGGTCTTATTCTGCTGGTGGGTGCCAACCTGTTCCTGGTGCTGGCGCTGATAGGTTATGACCCCAGAGACCCCGGGTGGTCTCATCTGGGTTATCAGCCCCAGGTTGAAAATTTTACCGGCACGGCAGGTGCCTGGCTTGCGGATGCGGCCATTTCGGCAGTGGGGGTTGGGGCTTATCTGCTGCCGATCCTCTTGTTGATGCCGGCCTGGCGTTTTCTGCGTCGCCCCAAGTACGGGCTGATCGACAGTTTGCCGTTTTTGATGCTGCGTAGCACAGGCGCCATGCTGTTTTTGCTCAGTCTCTGTGCTTTGGCCTCTATTCATCTGTCCAATGAAGGGTTGCATTATCCCTTTACGGTCGGCGGAATTCTGGGTGAAGCGGTGTCTGACTGGAGTGTCGGCTGGTTCAGCGTGGCGGGCAGTTCGGTTGTGTTCTGGACGCTATTGTTGCTGGGCGTAACCTTTTTTGCCGAAATGTCCTGGCGTGACGCGCTGGAAAAACTTGGTGGCAGGATTCTGGGTCTGGTCGATGCCATTAAGGGGCGTTTTGCACGCGGGCTTCCCTTGCCAGGCAATACGCTGGAAACCGAACCGCAGTGGCGAGATGAGATTCCCGAGCAGCCGGTGGCGCGCACACGCCCCGTGTCCAAGCCACGTCCACCTGTGGAAGAAATGCCGGAGCCGCCCTTGGTGACCAACAGGGTTGAGCCATCTTTTGACCCTGTAGTCGCGAAGCCGGAACCGCCGCGCCAGGCACGGTCGACGGCCCCGGCTCCTGTGCCCGAGAAAACGGAATCGGTGCCTGTACGCACCGAGCGTGTTGCTCCGGTGGCGGAAGCGAGCCGACCATCGACACCGGCGAGCGATGATGCGGTCGCTAAAAAGAGCCTCAAAATCGTACCGCTGTCCGAGACGCACAAGCCGCTGCCGGAAGAAGCCGATCAGCAACCGGCACAGGTGCCGAAACGCAAACAGCTCCCGCGTTTGCCGTCACTGGATCTGCTTGATCCGCCAGCTGAACAGCAACAGCAGGGGTACAGCGAAGATGATCTGGAGCAGATGTCGCGTCTGCTGGAAGACAAGCTGAATGACTTCGGCGTCAAGGCCGAGGTTGTCGAAGTTAACCCCGGCCCCGTGATTACGCGCTTTGAGCTGCAGCCCGCACCCGGAGTCAAAGCCAGCAAGATCTCCAACCTGTCACGCGACCTGGCACGTTCCATGGCCGTAACCAGCGTGCGTGTTGTCGAAGTGATTCCCGGCAAGTCGGTTGTGGGGGTCGAAATTCCGAATGAGGTCCGGCAAACGGTTCAACTGAGCGAAGTACTCAATGCCAAACCCTATCTTGAGGCGTCTTCACGCCTGACACTGGCGTTGGGTAATGATATCGCCGGCAATCCGGTCGTTGCCAACCTGGCCAAGATGCCACACTTGCTGGTGGCGGGCACCACCGGCTCGGGTAAATCGGTGGGTGTCAACGCCATGCTGCTGAGCTTGCTGTTGAAGGCAACTCCAGACGAGGTACGCCTTATTCTGGTTGACCCGAAGATGCTGGAACTGTCCATTTATGAAGGCATTCCGCACCTGCTGACGCCGGTTATTACCGACATGAAAGAGGCGGCGGGTGGCCTGCGCTGGTGTGTGGCCGAGATGGAGCGTCGCTACCGTCTGATGGCCAAAATGGGTGTACGTAACATTGCCGGCTTTAACGACAAGGTTATCAATGCCCAGGAGGCTGGACAGCCCATTCCGGACCCTCTGTGGAACCCGCAGGAACATGGCTACCCGGATGATGAACCGGCTCCTCTGCTGGAGTCGCTGCCATACATCGTGGTGGTGATCGATGAATTTGCCGACATGATGATGATGGTCGGCAAAAAGGTTGAAGAGCTGATCGCGCGTATTGCCCAGAAGGCACGTGCGGCCGGCATACATCTGATTCTGGCCACTCAGCGACCGTCCGTGGATGTCATTACCGGCCTGATCAAGGCGAATATTCCGACTCGCATCGCCTTCCAGGTATCGTCCAAGATCGACTCACGTACCATTCTGGATCAGGGCGGAGCGGAAAGCCTGCTGGGTTATGGTGACATGCTATATGTGCCTGCCGGTACCAGCATTCCCAATCGTGTCCACGGCGCCTTTGTCAGTGATGACGAAGTCCATCGGGTGGTAGAGCAATGGAAGCTCCTGGGAGCGCCGAACTATATCGACGTGAACCTGTCCGAAGGGGGAGGCGAGTCCGGCGCCGGGGGCGGTTACGATGATGAACAGGACCCCCTGTATGACGAAGCCGTCGCCTTTGTGACCGAGTCGCGCAAGGCATCGATCTCAAGCGTACAGCGTCGATTGAAAATCGGTTATAACCGGGCCGCCCGAATGATCGAGTCAATGGAAGCGGCGGGCGTTGTGTCTGAAGCAGGCAGCAACGGTCAGCGTGAAGTGCTGGCTCCGCCACCCCCGAGGGATTAAACATGTTGAAAGCGATGATGACAAAAACACTGGCGGCAGCGGTGTTGGCGATGGGGTTGAATGTCGCCTGTGCCAGCCCGGTTGACGAGTTGACCGACCTTCTGTCCGGGCATGACGCAGCCAAGGCGACGTTTACTCAGTTTGCCCTGAGTGGCGATGGCGTCAAGGCGGAAGATTCCAGTGGCCATTTCGTGGTCGCCCGTCCCAACCGTTTCCGCTGGGTGACTGAGGCACCGTTTCTGCAGGAAATCGTCAGTGACGGCGACTATATATGGATTCATGATCCGGACCTGGAGCAAGTCACGCGAAAGCCGGCAACCGGGCAAAATAACAGTGCGCCGGCCATGATTCTGAACGGTCAGATCAAGCAGCTCAGCGAGCGCTTCAGTATTGAGCGGATTGATCGTAACGAGGGCGGCACTGCCCTGTATGAGCTGAAGCCCCTGGATGCTGAAAACAGTACGTTCACACGTATTCGCCTGTTGTTTGACCAGGAGCGTATCAGTGAACTGTCCATGGAAGACAGCCTGGGGCAACGCAGCATGCTTGTGTTGCATGACCTGGAATACGACCCTGAACTGGAAGCCGGTGTGTTTGAATTCATACCGCCAGAAGGCGCAGATGTGATTCTGGACCCGGGTCAGTAATGCAAGACCTGTTCAGCGATCAGATCAAGGGTTACCAGCCACTGGCAGCCCGTATGCGTCCCACTACGCTGCAAGGCTACATTGGGCAAAGCCACCTGCTGGCTTCGGGCAAGCCTCTGCGTCAGGCATTGGAGCAGGGTGCGATTCACTCCATGATTCTGTGGGGACCGCCCGGCGTCGGCAAAACCACGCTGGCACAACTGGTTGCACATCAGGTGGATGCTCATTTCATGACCGTCTCGGCGGTTCTGGCTGGCGTGAAGGACATCCGTCAGGCAGTGGATGAGGCCCGACAGGTCAAGGCTCAGAGCGGCCGCATGTCGATTCTGTTTGTGGACGAGGTACACCGATTTAACAAGTCGCAGCAGGATGCCTTCTTGCCCTATGTGGAAGATGGAACCGTGATTTTCATTGGTGCGACAACAGAAAACCCCTCGTTTGAATTGAATAACGCGTTGTTGTCGCGCGCCCGTGTATACCTGTTGCGTTCCTTGACTCAGGAGGAGCTGCATCAAGTGATCGAGCAGGCACTGAATGATGTGGAGCGCGGTCTGGGCGGGCAGTCCCTGCAGATCCCGGATGACATGCTGGAACAGTTGGCACTGGCCGCCGACGGGGATGCCCGGACGGCACTCAACCTGCTGGAAATCGCTGCCGATCTGGCGCAGGATCAGCCGGATGGCAGTCGACGCCTGACACCCGACCTTATGCGGGAGGTCTTGCAAGCCGGAGGGCGCCGCTTCGACAAGGGGGGTGACCAGTTTTACGATATGATATCGGCATTCCACAAGTCGGTGCGCGGCTCATCCCCGGACGGAGCGCTCTACTGGTACTGCCGCATGCTGGATGGCGGTGCCGACCCCTTGTACGTAGCCCGCAGGCTGGTTGCCATTGCCTCTGAAGATATCGGCAACGCTGACCCTCGTGCCATGCAAGTGGCCTTGTCCGCCTGGGATGCCTTTGAGCGTGTCGGGCCGGCCGAGGGCGAGCGCGCTATTGCCCAGGCGGCCATTTATTGTGCCTGCGCTCCTAAAAGCAATGCGGTCTATCGTGCTTTCAATCAATGCATGGCCGAAGTGCGTCAGGAAGGCTCTTTGCCAGTCCCCGAGCATCTGCGCAATGCCCCAACCGAATTAATGAAAGACTTGGGGTATGGCGCCGAATACCGGTATGCCCATGATGAACCGAACGCCTATGCGGCTGGTGAATGTTACCTGCCCGAGGCCATGGCTGATCGGTGCTGGTATCAGCCCGAAACACGTGGCCTGGAAATTAAAATTGGCGAGAAACTGCAACACCTGCGCCAACAGGATAAGCAGAGCCCTCGGCAACGCTACGGGAGGCGGCGATGATGCAGATGTTCGCCGTGGCTCTGGGAGGTGCACTGGGTGCTATGGGGCGCTATTGGGTGAGCGGGCTGTTCAATAACGCCGCCTACAAACTCCCTTTAGGGACGCTGACCGTCAATGTGCTGGGTTCCTTCCTGATGGGAGTCTGCTTTGTCTTGATCCTTGAGCGCACCCGTCTGCCTGCCGAGCTGCGTCCCCTGTTGATGGTCGGTTTTCTGGGAGCCTTTACGACCTTTTCCACCTTTTCGCTGGAAACCGTCGCGCTGATCGGAGAAGGGCATGTCATGTCGGCGCTGATTTATATATTATTAAGTGTTTTATTGTGCATTGCGGCACTTGGTGCCGGATTGTGGCTGACCCGTTTGTTCTGATAACAAGGTAAGTTTGATCTCATGCTGGATCCCAAATATGTACGTGCCAACCCGGAAGAAGTAGCCGTTCGTCTGAAGAAGAAGGGTTATGAGTTCCCGGTGGATCAGTTTGTTGAGCTGGATAATCAGCGCAAGTCTATCCAGACCGAAACCGAAAACCTGCAGAACGAGCGCAATACCCGATCGAAAGGCATTGGCAAGGCCAAGGCCGCCGGGGAAGATATTCAGCCGCTGCTGGCCGAAGTGCAGACTCTGGGTGATCAACTGGATGCCGCCAAAGAGCGTCTGAACCAGGTTCAGGTGCAGTTGGACGATTTGCTGCTGGGCGTACCCAATATCCCACACGAATCGGTACCGGAAGGTGCCGACGAGGACGATAACGTAGAAGTACGTACTTGGGGCACGCCGGCAGAACTTGATTTCGAGCCACTGGATCATGTCGCGCTGGGCGAGAAAAACGGTGGACTGGATTTTGAAACCGCAGCCAAACTGACGGGCTCACGCTTTGCCGTGATGAAGGGCAGCATCGCTCGCCTGCACCGTGCGCTGACACAGCTGATGCTGGATACTCATGTGGCCGAACATGGCTACGACGAAATCTACGTGCCCTATATGGTGAATGCCGATTCACTGCAGGGTACAGGTCAGCTGCCCAAGTTTGAGGAAGATTTGTTCCGCATTCCCTTTGGTGAGCGTGATTACTATTTGATCCCAACGGCGGAAGTGCCGGTCACCAATACTGTACGTGACGAAATCGTGGATGCAGCCAGTCTGCCGCTGATGTACACCTGCCATACTCCATGTTTCCGTTCTGAAGCCGGTGCGTCCGGACGTGATACCCGCGGCATGATCCGTCAGCACCAGTTTGACAAGGTCGAACTGGTTCAGGTGGTTGAACCGGGTAAATCCTGGGACGCCCTGGAAGCACTGACCGGGCATGCCGAAGCTATTCTGCAGAAGCTGGAACTGCCTTACCGTGTCGTTGCGCTCTGTGGCGGCGACCTGGGCTTCAGTGCTGCCAAGACCTACGATATCGAAGTCTGGCTGCCGGGGCAGGGCAAGTTCCGCGAAATTTCTTCCTGCTCCAATATGGAAGATTTTCAGGCGCGCCGCATGAAGGCGCGCTGGCGTAACCCGGAAACCGGCAAACCTGAACTGGTTCATACTCTGAACGGTTCCGGTCTGGCTGTGGGACGTACGCTGGTTGCAGTACTTGAAAACTACCAGACAGCCGAAGGGCGGATCCGCGTTCCGGAAGCACTGCTGCCTTACATGGGCGGCGTTACCGAGCTGTAAACAACAATACTGCATGATCAAGCCCCGTCCTGTACGGGGCTTTTTATTATCAATGCCTCAGGACCACTGGCAAGCGTCTGCTTTCATGGATACGGATCAAGAATCCCGCGAGGTGACGAGCGGCCGCTGGGTGCATCAGGTATACTGGCGCGGTTAGGGGAAAGGCCGTTACTGGGGAGTGAATGATGAAAATGCGGTATGACGTTCTGATTGTAGGCGGCGGCATGGTAGGCTCGGCTCTGGCCTGTGCGCTGGGTAACAGCGGTCTTTCAGTGGCCGTATTGGAACGGCGCTTACCCCCGACATTTACCCCTGAGCAACCGCATGACTTGCGTGTGTCTGCACTCAGCATTGCCTCCGAACGCTTTCTGCAGAATATTGGCGCCTGGGACGGCATTAAGGCGCGGCGCAGCTGCCCGTACAAGCGCATGAAAGTCTGGGAAAGCGATTCCCGACAAGGTGCAACCGAATTTAATGCGGCCGACAGCGGTTATACCCATTTGGGCCATATCGTTGAGAACCGAATCGTTCAGCTGGCATTGCTCGAGCGTGTCCGCCAGTTTGACAATATTGATCTCATCTCGCCGGCACCGACCCGGCACATTGATTATGTTCCCGGCGCTACCCTGATTGAACTTGAAAACGGCGAGCAGCTAGTCGGACGTTTGGTTATCGCTGCCGATGGCGGTGATTCCGTGGTGCGCCAGACGGCCGGTATTGGTGTAACCAAATGGGATTACCACCAGCATGCCCTGATTGCCGGAGCCACAACAGCCTATGGTCAGGAAGATATTACCTGGCAACAGTTCACGCCTTCAGGTCCCTTGGCATTTCTGCCACTCAGTGGGCATAACGCTTCAATTGTCTGGTACAACACGCCCAACGAAGTCAAACGCTTGCTGGCCCTGTCTGATGCGGAATTTAAACAGCAGTTACACGCGCGTTTCCCCGCCGAACTGGGTGAAATTACCGACATCCAGGGACGCGGCAGCTTTCCGTTACGGCGCCAGCATGCCCATCGCTATGTGCTGGAGGGCCTGGCTCTGGTCGGTGATGCGGCGCACATGATTCATCCGTTGGCGGGGCAGGGAGTGAATATCGGTTTGCTGGACGCGGCATCTTTGGCCGATGTTCTCCTGACGGCGCAGGCTCGAGGGGAGGGCGTCGATTCCTTGCCGGTACTGGCGCGCTATGAAAATCAGCGCCGACGCCACAACCTGCTGATGATGCAGGTGATGGATGGCTTTTATCACGTTTTCAGCAATGATGTGGTGCCCTTGAAGCTACTGCGTAATCTTGGGCTGGGATTGGCGGGGCGTGTTCCTCCGGCGCGCAAGCGGGTCATGGAGTTTGCCATGGGCATTCGCGGCACCTTGCCGGACTTGGCACGCTGAAACAAAAATGACCGCCAAAGCGGTCATTTCAATGGCCTGATCAGACGATATCAGGCGGAGGCGGCACTGCTGGCTGCGGAAGAAGCCTTGCGTACCGGCTGCTTGACCGCAGGCTTTGATTCGGCTTTCGAGGCCTCTGCTTTGGCGGTTTCTTCCGCTTTCGGCATCCAGCCACTGAGATCAAAGCCTTTCATATCGAATGCCGGCAGCTCGAATTTGCTCAGGTCAAAGCATGGCAGGTCGTTCATGGATTCGAGACCCTGCTCCAGCAGAGAAGTAAACTCTTCACGTACTTCGTTCAGCGCGGCGAGTTCCTGCTCAGCCGTATCGCTCCACTTGGCTTCCTGCTCTTTGATAAAGCTCATCTGCAATTCAAAGGCTTCCTTGGGCTCTTTGACTTCAGCCAGTGCCTTGAACTGGGCGAGGCTCGCATTGACCGATGTGGTGAACAGTTCAGATTGCAGGGAAAAGATTTTCTCGGCGGCCTTACGATTCAGCTCAACCAGCTGAGTCATCGGCTTCATTTTGTCCTGCATATCCTTAAGCATGTTATCGTACATAATCACTCACCTTATTTTAATGCAATTGAAACGTATGTGCTGAGCCCTGTGATTACTGCGGTGCAGCAATCTGCATACTAAGTGGTACCCGCCTGATATTACAATCGCATTGCCTGGGTAACTGCCTCATGCTTGATACGTCTCCCTGTTCAGCCACATCACAAGACCTTGCTCAGGAGATGTTCACATTTGCCCGGGCCAAATCTGAAGCGGGGCGCTGCCAGGTTACCCGGGCAGCGCACGGGCGTCTTTACTTGGTGTTCTTGTCTGCGGCCATGTCCATCGGTTTCATGAACTTCTGCAGTTCGGTCATGAAGGGCATGTCCTTGACGTCACCCAGTTCGGCAACGCTTTTTTCAATCAGGCCGGTCAGTTCTTCACGGGCCTCAACCAGAGCAGCCATTTCCTTTTCAGCCACATCGGTCAGCTTGGCTTCAATCTCTTTCAGGTACTTGACCTGCTGTTCGACTGCAGCCTTGGGATCGCGTACTTCAGACAGCGTTTTCATCTGGTTCAGGCTGGCATTGACGAAATCCGACACATAAGCAGACTGCAGAGAGATCAGCTTTTCGGTGGTCTTTTTGTTGATTTCAGCCATGTCCATTACCGGTTTCATGGAGTCTTTCATCTGTTCGTACATGGGGTCACCTCTCAATGACATAACAGTGGGTGTACTGCGCTTTTGTGCATTGCAACATAGGGTTTACTTTATTGGCCAATAAATAGGCTGTCAAGCAATTTTTGTGCGCTGCACAAATAAAACAGAGGCCGCCTGTCACTACGAACCGAATCGCCGGTGCTGGTTGAAAATCACTGCTCCCGGCACCTGTACCGACCTGCAATGATGAGTGGGAATCGTTACAATGCGGTAAATACCTTCTCAACCGTTAAACGATAAGGCCTTTCATGCACGCAGAACTTTGTCATCCCACTTTCCGCTTCCTGCAAAGCCGAGCAGTGGAGGCCCTCAACATTGAAGTGGCCGAGTACGAGCATATCGCAACCGGTGCGCGGCATTACCATATTGCGTCTGATTATGATGAAAACGTATTTCTGGTCGCCTTTCGTACCGTACCGGAAGATTCTCGCGGTGTAGCGCATATTCTGGAGCATACGGCGCTGTGTGGCAGCGAGCGATATCCCGTGCGTGATCCCTTCTTCATGATGACACGCCGTTCGTTGAACACCTTCATGAATGCCTTTACCAGCAGTGACTGGACGGCCTATCCGTTTGCCAGCCAGAATCACAAAGATTTTTTCAATCTGTTGGATGTGTATCTGGACGCCACGTTCTTTTCTCGCCTGGATCCTTTGGACTTTGCGCAGGAAGGTCATCGCGTCGAGTTTGAGGAGAGCGGTAATTCTGATTCGGCTCTGGTATACAAGGGTGTTGTCTATAACGAAATGAAGGGCGCGATGAGCTCACCGGTTTCCACTCTGTGGCAAACGCTGACACGCTACCTGTTCCCGACAACCACCTATCATCACAACAGTGGCGGCGAGCCCGATGCCATTCCTGATTTGAGCTATGAAGACCTGCTGGCGTTTTATCGCAGCCATTATCACCCCAGCAACGCCATATTCATGACATTTGGCGACCTTCCTGTACAAACGCTGCAACAGCGCTTCGAAGAAAATGCCCTGTCGCGCTTTGAGCGCCGTGACGAGGTGATCGCCGTCGCTGATGAAAAGCGCTACTTTGCCCCGGTGCGTGTGGAAGAGGCCTATGCGCTGGCACAGGAAGACCAGAGTCAGTCAACACACCATGTACTGGGCTGGTTGCTGCCGCGCTCCATCGACCTGAATGAGTTGATGCAAGCACATCTGCTGAGCCGAGTCCTGCTGGACAACTCCAGCTCGCCGCTGCGGGCGGCTCTGGAATCCAGTAGCCTGGGGAATGCACCTTCGCCGTTGTGCGGTTTGGAAGATTCGAACCGCGAAATGAGTTTCATGTGTGGCTTGGAAGGCAGTGAGCCGGAACATGCCGAAGCATTTGAAGCGCTGGTACTTGAAACCCTTAACACCATCGCGGAAGAAGGTGTTTCTCAAGAAATGGTTGCGGCACAGCTGCATCAGCTTGAATTGAGTCAGCGTGAGATTACCGGTGATGGCTACCCGTTCGGCCTGCAATTGATTCTGGCATCCATGCCGGCGGCTATTCATCGCGGCAACCCGATCGGTGTGCTGGATATTGACCCCGCTCTGGAAATTCTGCGCGAAAAGGTCAAGGATCCGCAGTTCATCCCGAATCTTGTACGCCGCTGGCTGCTGGATAATCCGCACCGAGTACGTTTGACGTTGCGCCCCGATGCCGAACTGGCCGATCGCCGTGATACTGCCGAGGCGGCCCGTCTTGAGCAGATCAAATCGGCCATGAACGCGGAACAAAAGCAGGCCGTGATTGAACGTGCCGAAGCGCTGGAAGCACGTCAGCAGCAAGTGGATGATGACAGCATCTTGCCCTGTGTCACCCTGGAAGATGTACCTGCCGAACTGCACCTTCCTGCACCAGACGCGCTGGCACAGGGACCGGCGGCGACAACCTGGTTCAGTGCCGGTACGAATGGTCTGACATATCAGCAGGTTATTGTTGATTTGCCGGAACTTGGTGAACACGAGCAGGCCTTGCTGCCCCTGTATACCTATTGCCTGACCGAGCTGGGCTGTGCCGAGCGTGATTACCGTGCCAATCAAGCCTACCAAAGCCAGATCACCGGTGGACTGCATGCCTACACCAGCCTGCGTGGCTGCGTGAGCGATGAGCAGCAGGTGAGCGGTTATCTGGTGATGTCAGGTAAGGCATTAAGCATCAATAGTGACAAATTGACGGCCTTGATGGCTGAAACGCTGGAACATGCGCGTTTTGATGAGCAGGCACGCATACGTGAAATTGTGGCACAACAGCGTGCCCGACGTGAGCAAAGTATTACCGGGTCCGGTCATGCTCTGGCCATGATGGCCGCTGCTGCGGAGCTTGCGCCGGTTGCACATTTCAGTCACCTGACACGAGGTCTGGAGGGTGTACGTCGGGTCAAGCAGCTCGATAAGCGTATCCAGGAAGAGGCCGAGCTAACCAAACTGGCCACTGACCTGGCCGTTTTGCACACGCGCATCAAGGTGGCTCCTCGGCGCTTCTTGCTGGTCGCCGAAGAGGAGCATCAGCAGGCCATTTTGAGTCAGTTGACGCAGTATTGGTCTGATCAACCAGAAGTGACAGAATTTGCGCCGCTGGTGCTACCGACAACGCGTTCGGCAGTCAAACAGTTGTGGCTAACCAATACCCAGGTCAACTTCTGTGCCTGCGCGTTCCCGACAGTACCGACCGGTCATCCGGATGCGGCGGCATTAACCGTTTTGGGCGATTTCTTGCGGAACGGGTACCTGCACCGCGCCATTCGTGAAAAAGGTGGCGCCTATGGGGCAGGGGCCGGGCAGGACAACGGTGACGCGGTCTTCCGTTTCTTCTCGTACCGCGACCCGCGTGTCGAAGGGACTTTGGAAGACTTTGCACGAGCTGTCGACTGGCTGGCTGAATGTGATAATGAGCAGCAGCGTCTGCAGGAGGCTATCTTGGGCGTCATCGGCTCCATGGATAAGCCAGGTTCCCCGGCCGGGGAGGCCAAGGGTACCTACCACAGCAGCCTGTTCGGGCGTACGCCCGAAGTTCGCCAGGCCTTCCGGGAACAGATTCTTGCGGTAACACTGGATGATCTCAAGCGGGTCGCCAAACATTACCTGCAGCCGGAACATGCCAGTGTTGCGGTCGTGACCAACCAGAAAGTGGCCGATACACTGCCAGCGGATTTCGTACGCATCGAAATCTGACCAAACTCGAACCGACCTTCAGGGCTGCCCGGAATACCGGGCGGCCCGTTTTTGTTTGGAGAAAATATTGACCCTTACCCCTCTTGTGCAGGGTGCTGTGCTGATCCTGCTTTCGGAATGGATGCTGGTTGCCAGCGGCATCATTATCCGCCATCTTAGCGACACCTTGCCCACCGAAGTTCTGGTATTTCTGCGCAACAGCCTCGGCCTGGTATGGCTGCTGCCCTGGATTATTCGGCGCGGACGGCGTGAACTGCCAACCCGCCGAATTCATTTGCATCTGGTGCGTGCCCTGGTCGGTATTACGGCCATGTCCTGCATGTACTACTCTTGGGTCAACTTGCCGTTGGCTCAGGCCGCCTTACTCAAGCAAACAGCTCCTTTCTTCATGCCGTTGATTGCATTTTTATGGTTGGGAGAACGTATTAATGCGGCCGTGCGCTGGGCCATTGTTATCGGTTTCTTTGGTGTCATGCTGGTTCTTCAGCCAACCACGGGGAGCCTGAACCCGGCCGTGCTGATTGCACTGGTGGGAGCGGCACTGGGCGCGACAGCCAAGGTGTCGATTCGCGCCATGCGCACAACCGAGTCGCCACAGAGAATTGTTTTCTACTTTGCGTTCTTTGGCTCGGTATTGGCCGCAGTGCCGGCCTGGTTGGTATGGGTGATGCCGCAGGGGGTTGACTGGTTATGGCTGTTGGCTCTGGCGGCAGCATCGACGTTGGCACAGCTTTTTCTCAGTCGAGCCTATGGGCTGGTCGGGGCGGGTACGCTGGGACCCTTTACCTATGCATCCATTCCCTTTGCCGCTCTGGCCGGCTGGTGGTTGTGGGACGAGGCGCTTGGTATGGCGACGCTGGCCGGGATGGGACTGATTATTGCCGGTGGACTGCTGGTGCTGAAAGGGAAGGGGTGAGGTGATTCATCCCTGACAGTGATAGAGCTTTTAAGCATAAAAAAACCGGAGCTTCAGGGAGGCTCCGGTTTTTCAAACAGGCTCACATCACGGGATTAATCCGGATGGCGTGAGTCCCCTGGTCGGCAATTACTTGCAGAAACCGTCCAGAATCTGGTTGAAGGTTGCGCTCGGGCGCATAACCTTGGCAACCACATCCAGGTTTGCGTGGTAGTAACCATCCAGTTCAGCCGGTTTGCCCTGCACAGCATTCAGCTCTTCAACGATCTTCTGCTCGTTTTCAGTCAGAGCATCAGCCAGAGGCTTGAATTCTGCAGCCAGGTCGGCATCTTCGGTCTGTGCCGCAACTTCCTGCGCCCAGTACATGGCCAGGTAGAAATGGCTGCCACGGTTGTCCAGTTCACCCGCCTTGCGAGACGGTGACTTGCCGTTTTCCAGCAGACGTTCGGTTGCCTTGTCCAGTGCCGCAGCCAGCACTTTGGCGCGCGCGTTGTTCTGCTTGATACCCAGCTCTTCCAGAGAGACACCCAGTGCCAGGAATTCACCCAGAGAATCCCAGCGCAGGTGGTTTTCCTGCTCAACCTGCTGTACGTGTTTCGGTGCAGAACCGCCTGCGCCGGTTTCGTACATGCCGCCACCCGCCAGCATCGGCACGATAGACAGCATCTTGGCAGACGTACCCAACTCCATGATCGGGAAGAGGTCGGTCAGGTAGTCACGCAGCACGTTGCCGCTGACGGAAATGGTGTCCAGACCACGGATCATGCGCTCCATGGAGAAGCGAATCGCTTCATTGTAAGACATGATGTGGATTTCCAGACCTTCGGTGTCGTGCTCCTTCAGGTATTCCTTGACCTTTTTGGTCAGTTCCAGGTCGTGAGCACGTTCCTGGTCCAGCCAGAACACGGCCGGAGTGTTGGACTGGCGAGAGCGGGTAACAGCCAGCTTGACCCAGTCACGGATCGCCGGATCTTTGGTCTGGCAGGCACGCCAGATATCGCCTTTCTCGACGTTGTGCTGCATCAGGACATTGCCCGCAGCATCAACAACACGCATTACGCCGTCAGCCTGAACTTCGAAAGTTTTGTCATGAGAACCGTATTCTTCGGCTTTCATTGCCATCAGACCAACGTTCGGTACTGTACCCATGGTAGTCGGATCAAATGCACCGTTGGTTTTACAGAAGTTGATGACTTCCTGGTAGATACGGGCATAGGTGGACTCGGGCATAACCGCCTTGGTGTCCTTGGTTTTGCCATCGCGGCCCCACATCTGGCCAGAGCTGCGGATCATGGCCGGCATGGACGCGTCCACGATAACGTCAGACGGGATGTGCAGGTTGGTGATGCCTTTGACGGAATCGACCATTGCCATTTCCGGACGGTGTTCGTAGCAGGCGTGGATCGCTTCTTCGATTTCGTCCTGAGTAGACTGAGGCAGAGTCTTGATCTTTTCATAGACACTGCTCATACCGTTATTCGGGTTAACGCCGATTTCGTCGAACAGCTCACCGTATTTATCGAACACTTCACGGTAGAACACACGCACCGCGTGGCCGAATACGATCGGGTGAGAGACCTTCATCATGGTCGCCTTGACGTGCAGGGACCACATGACGCCGGATTCTTTACAATCCTGCAGTGTTTCTTCGAAGAACGCGTCCAGTGCCTTGGCGCTCATGAACATGCCGTCCAGTACTTCGCCCTTGTCCAGGCTCAGTTCTTTCTTCAGCTCAGGCTGGCCGCCTTCGGCGACAAACTCGATGCGCACATCACCGGCATCAGCCATGGTGATGGACTGTTCGCTGGAGAAGAAGTCGCCGCTACGCATGTAGTCAGCGTGAGAGCGGGAAGCCTTGCTCCACTTGCCCATGGAATGCGGGAACTTGCGAGCGAATGCCTTGACCGCAGCCGGAGCACGACGGTCGGAGTTACCCTGGCGCAGAACCGGGTTTACAGCGCTGCCCAGAATTTTGGCGTAACGGGCATTAGCATCTTTTTCTTCGTCGGTCTGCGGGTTTTCAGCAAATTCGGGAATATCGTAACCCTGTTCCTTCAGCTCCTTGATGGCGGCGCGCAGCTGAGGTACGGAAGCACTGATGTTCGGCAGTTTGATGATGTTGGCTTCCGGGTCCTTGGTCAGATCGCCCAGGAACGCGAGGCCATCTTCAACGCGCTGTTCTTCGGTCAGGCGCTCGGGGAAGGCGGAAAGGATACGGCCAGCCAGAGAGATGTCACTCAGATCAACTTCGATATCGGCAGTAGACGAGAAGGTGCGGATAATCGGCAGCAGCGACGCAGTCGCCAACGCCGGGGCTTCATCAGTAAGGGTATAGATGATTTTTGATTTTGTAGACATGTTTTTCCCCGAAATGATTTATGGCTGGATTGCCAAAGGCTCTTCGGACGATGCGTAAAATCGTCCTGCGCTATCCAATAGAGGAGCCCGGCGCTTGTAAATCGGCTACAAATTATAATGCTTGCAGGGGGGATTTCATACCCGGGGAGTATCGACTTAGGGATAACGCAGCCGGATTTTGCCCTCGATTAGCTGCAACGGAGTGTTGTAGTACGATAACACCGAAGAGTGTATCGCCTGTTTTTAAGGGTACTCCTGTATTGTTTTCTGTAAGAAAAAATCATCGGCGGCAGCGAGTGGGAAACACAGCCTGTCAGCGACCGTGTCTCCCAGCGGCTCAGCCTTCTTCCGGCTCGTAGCCCAGATTGGGGGCCAGCCAGCGTTCGGCTTCGTCCATGCTCATGCCCTTGCGCTTGGCGTAGCTCTCCACCTGGTCTTCACTGATTTTTGCGACGCCGAAATAGCGCGCGTCCGGGTGGCTGAAATACCAGCCGCTGACGGCTGCAGTCGGTAACATGGCAAAGCTGTCAGTCAATGTCATACCGGCGTTGTGCTCTACATCCAGCAGTTTCCACAGCAGCGCTTTTTCAGTGTGGTCAGGGCAGGCCGGGTAGCCGGGGGCAGGGCGTATGCCTTGATATTGCTCGCGGATAAGGCTTTCATTATCCAGGTTCTCATCAGCGGCATAGCCCCAGAATTCGGTGCGCACTCGCTGATGCAAACGCTCGGCAAAGGCTTCCGCCAACCGGTCGGCCAAGGCCTTGATCATGATGCTGTTGTAGTCATCATGGTCGGCTTCATACTGCTCGACCCACTTGTCGATCCCGATACCGGCGGTGACCGCGAAGGCTCCGACGTAGTCCTGAACCCCGCTATCCTTCGGTGCCACATAGTCACTCAGGCAGTGGTTGTAGCGACCTTCCACTTTTTGGGTCTGCTGACGCAGGTGATGCACCCTCATGTGCACCTGGTCACGGTTGTCGTCACTGTAGATCTCGATATCGTCAAACCCTGTGCTGTTGGCCGGGAACAGGCCAAATACGCCACGTGCCTTCAGCTTTTTGTTGTCGATGATATCTCGCAGCATGGCCTTGGCATCTTCAAACAGCTTGCGTGCCTCGGTACCAACGACTTCGTCATCCAGGATGCGTGGGAAACGACCGGCCAGCTCCCAGGATTGGAAAAAGGGCGTCCAGTCGATGCACTGCACCAATTCTTCCAGGTCGTAGTCATCCAGTACATGAATGCCGGGGCGCAACGGAGTCGGTGCCTGATACCCTTCCCATTCGATGGGCTGCCGGTTGTCACGGGCTGCTTCCAGAGTGACGCGACGCTGATCATGCTGACGTGCGGCATGGCGTTCACGTACTGCCTGATAGTCTTTCCGTATTTCCTTGATATATGCGTCTTTTTTGCTTGCTGACAGCAGTGCGGATGCGACTCCGACCGAGCGGGAAGCATTGGTCACATGCACGACCTGATTGTTTTTGTAGTTGGGCTCAATCTTGACAGCCGTATGTGCCTTGGAAGTGGTTGCACCACCGATCAGCAAAGGCAGATCAAACCCCTGACGCTGCATCTCCTTGGCCACATGTACCATCTCGTCAAGAGACGGGGTAATAAGACCGGACAGTCCGATGATGTCTGCCTTGGTTTCACGTGCGGTTTGCAGAATTTTCTCGGCCGGCACCATGACGCCCAGGTCGACGATTTCGAAGTTGTTACACTGCAACACCACGCCGACAATATTTTTGCCGATATCATGTACATCACCCTTGACGGTAGCCATGACGACCTTGCCGGCGGAGCTGCTTTCGTTGCCCTGTTTTTCCTCTTCAATAAAGGGCATCAGGTAGGCCACAGCTTTTTTCATTACACGCGCCGATTTCACCACCTGAGGCAGGAACATCTTACCGGCACCGAACAAATCACCAACAATACCCATGCCATCCATCAACGGGCCTTCAATCACCTGCAGAGGTCGTTCGTAATTGTGGCGACACTCTTCCACGTCTTCGTCGACATAATCGGCAACCCCCTTGACCAGAGCATGGGCGAGGCGTTTATTCACGTCCCAGGTGCGCCACTCAAGGTCCTGCTTAACCGAAGACTCAGACGCGCCGCCACGATATTTTTCCGCCAGCTCCAGCATCCGCTCGGTACCGTCCTCACGACGGTTTAAAACGATATCTTCAACATGCTCGCGCAGCTCTGCAGGCAGGTCATCATAAATGGCCAACTGACCGGCATTGACGATCCCCATATCCATGCCTTTCTGGATGGCGTGGTACAAGAAAACACAGTGAATGGCTTCACGTACCTTGTCATTGCCACGGAAGGAGAAGGAGACGTTGGAAACACCACCAGAGACCTTGGCATACGGCAAGTTCTGTTTGATCCATCCGGTGGCATTGATAAAGTCGTTGGCGTAGTTGTTGTGCTCTTCAATACCGGTGGCGATGGCGAAGATATTAGGGTCAAAGATGATATCTTCCGGCGGGAAACCCACCTTGTCGACCAGGACACGATAGGAGCGCTCACAGATTTCAATCTTGCGCTCATAGGTGTCGGCCTGACCCGTTTCATCAAACGCCATGACGACCACCGCCGCGCCGTAATGACGGATTTTGCGTGCCTGAGCGATGAAGTTTTCTTCACCTTCCTTGAGGCTGATCGAGTTCACCACCCCCTTGCCCTGAATGCGCTTGAGGCCTTCCTCCATGACATGCCATTTGGAAGAATCGAGCATGATCGGCACACGGGAGATGTCAGGCTCGGAGGCAATGAGGTTCAGGAAGCGGTTCATCGCGGCTTCGGCATCCAGCATGCCTTCGTCCATGTTGATATCGATGATCTGCGCGCCATTCTCTACCTGCTGACGCGCAACTTCCAACGCAGTCTCATAGTCGCCTTCCTTAATCAAACGACGGAACCTGGCGGAACCGGTTACGTTGGTACGTTCACCCACGTTGATGAACAGGGTGTCGGCACCGATGTTCATCGGCTCTAGCCCGGACAGGCGGCATTCAACTGTAATTTCAGGCAGGGTGCGAGGCGCCTGGTCCAGCAGCGCGTCACGGATGACTCGAATATGATCCGGCGTGGTGCCACAGCAGCCACCCACGATGTTAACGAAGCCGGATTGCGCCCATTCACGAATCTCCTCAGCCATCTGCTCCGGGGTTTCATCGTAGCCGCCAAAGGCGTTGGGCAAACCAGCGTTGGGGTGCACGGATACATAGGTATCGGCGACACGGGACAGCTCTTCCACATACTGGCGCAGTTCCTTCGGCCCCAGGGCACAGTTCAAACCAATACTGATCGGGCGGGCGTGGCGTACCGAGTTCCAGAACGCTTCGGTGGTCTGGCCGGAGAGAGTACGACCAGAGGCATCGGTAATGGTGCCGGAAATCATCACCGGCAGGCGGATATCGTGCTCATCGAAATAGTGCTCGATTGCGTAGATAGCGGCCTTGGCATTGAGGGTATCGAAGATGGTTTCGATCAGCAGGATCTGGGCACCACCCTCGATCAGACCGTCAATGGACTCGGTATAGGCTTCGAACAGTTCATCAAAGGTAACATTACGAAAGCCCGGGTCATTCACGTCCGGTGAAATGGAGCAGGTACGGTTGGTCGGTCCCAGTACGCCAGCTACGTAACGTGGACGTTCCGGCGTACGGGCTGTCATCGCGTCAACGGCTTCACGTGCCAGACGGGCGGCGGCCACGTTGACTTCACGGCTCAGCTCTTCCATCTCGTAATCGGCCATGGCGATACGCGTGGCGTTGAAGGTGTTGGTCTCAATGATATCGGCACCACCTTCAAGATAGGCCGTGTGAATGTCACGGATCATATCGGGCTGGGTCAGTACCAGCATGTCATTATTGCCTTTAACGTCGACATGCCAATCCGCGAAACGCTCGCCACGAAAATCCGCCTCGGTCAACTGCCGCTCCTGGATCATGGTACCCATACCGCCATCCAGCATCAGTATGCGTTGTTTCAGGGAGTGACTGAGTTGTGCGTGCAGATTAGTGTCGTTCACGAGTACATCCATCATGTGATCTTCTTGGGATACCGCATTGTATGCCAAATGGTCGGCGTTTTGCCTGAGGGCTCGTCATACGCTGTTGAAAATATTTAAAGATTAGGACGCATCTCGAATTGGCAAAGCAGGAAGGGCCGCACGGAAGAACAGGGCGAAGGGGCCATAAAGGAGTTCCCCTAATTTTCGTCTTCATGTCGACATTATTATGCATTTCACTGTTGCGGGCCTGTTTGGTTCATCAGACTAAAGTGCGGATTTGTCCGACAAAACCCCGTGGTTAGGGTGATTAATCTCTAAATATGGATAACTTGTAAGCCTTTTGTCTTAGTTTCCTGAGCAACAAGTTTCGCTAGAGTGCCGTATCAATGACATGAAGTGTCAACAATAAGAAATCTGGAATGAACACTTACCGAGAGTTAGAGGATGCTGCAATGACCTATCATGCAGAGTACAGCAAGTCAGTCGAGACCCCGGAGACCTTCTGGGCCGAGAAGGCCGCCAACCTTCCCTGGTTCAAACAGCCGGAACAGATCCTGTCCAAGGACCGGAACGGTATGGATCGCTGGTTTGCGGATGGCGAAATGAACACGGCTTACATGGCTCTGGACTACCATGTCGAAAATGGCCGAGCCGATCAGCCTGCCGTCATCTATGATTCTCCCGTTGCCGATACCAAGCGGACTTTGACCTACCGGGAAATGCGTGACCAGGTTGCTCTGTTTGCCGGTGTCCTCAAGGCGCAGGGCGTCGAAAAGGGCGACCGTGTTGTCATCTATATGCCGATGGTCCCTGAGGCCCTGATCGCCATGTATGCGGTTGCACGCCTGGGTGCGATCCATTCTGTGGTCTTTGGAGGCTTCGCGCCGCATGAGCTGGCGGTCCGTATCGAAGATGCCGAACCCAAGGTGATCGTAACCGCATCCTGCGGCATCGAGGTGTCCAAGGTTATCGAATACAAACCGATGCTGGATGAAGCCATTGAGCAGGCCGTGCACAAACCGGATGCCTGCATTGTTCTGCAGCGTCCGCAAGCCCTGGCAAAGCTGGTTGAAGGCCGTGACCTGGACTGGGCCGATGCAGTTGCTGCAGCGGAACCGGCCGACTGTGTGCCAGTAAAAGGCACCGATCCTCTTTATATCCTTTATACCTCCGGCACCACCGGCAAGCCCAAGGGTGTTGTGCGTGACAACGGCGGTCATGCTACCGCTCTGCATTACTCGATGAAGGCGATCTACAACATTGAACCAGGAGATGTATTCCTGGCGGCTTCCGATGTAGGGTGGGTTGTAGGGCACTCTTATATCGTATATGCGCCTTTGCTGGCCGGTGCCACCACCATCGTGTATGAAGGCAAGCCGGTACGCACACCGGATGCCGGTGCGTTCTGGCGCCTGTGTGAAGAGTACAAGATCAAGGCGTTGTTTGCGGCTCCAACCGCTTTCCGTGCCATCAAGAAGGAAGATCCGGAAGGGCTGGAGATCGGCAAGTATGATCTCAGCAACCTGGAGATCATTTTCATGGCAGGCGAGCGTCTGGACCCGCCAACCTATCACTGGACCATCGAGAAGACCGGCAAGCCGGTTATCGACCACTGGTGGCAAACCGAAACGGGTTGGGCAATCTGCGGCAACCTGATGGGTATTGAAGCCAAGGAGCCGAAGCCCGGCTCGGCGACCTTGCCAACCCCTGGCTTCAATGTGCAGATCTTGGATTCGGAAGGCAACGAGCTGCCTGCAGGCGAGCAAGGCGCTATTGCGATCAAATTGCCGCTGCCGCCCAGCTGTCTGCCGACCATCTGGAACAACCATGAACGTTTCCGCGCGGGCTACCTGTCCGATTTCCCGGGGTACTACACATCCGGTGACGGCGGGTACAAGGATGAAGACGGTTACGTTTTCATCATGGGACGTACGGACGATGTAATTAACGTGGCTGGCCACCGCCTGTCTACTGGCGAGATGGAAGAAATTGTTGCTGACCACCCGGCCGTTGCCGAGTGTGCGGTTATCGGCATCAACGATACCCTCAAGGGGCAGGCACCGGTTGGGCTGGTGTTGCTGAAGGACGGTGTTGATATTGATGAAGAGCAGCTTGAGAAAGAGCTGATCGCCAGGGTACGTAAGGAGATCGGCCCGATCGCCTGCTTCAACAAGGCCATGGTCGTACAACGCCTGCCGAAAACCCGTTCCGGCAAGATTTTGCGTAAACTCATGCGTCAGATCGCCGATGGGCAGGAGTACACCGTGCCGTCCACCATCGATGATCCAAGCAGCCTGCTGGAAATTGAAGCACTGATGGATGAGCGCGGCCTGATGCAACGCAGCTGAAACCGGTAAGCCAAGAAAGCAAAAAGGCAGCCTCGAGCTGCCTTTTTTGTGTGCCCAATATGCTTAGGCGGAGCGGCGGGCCAAAAACCAGCGACTGATAAACGTACCGACGACAAAAGCACCAACAACCGTCAGAATATCAGCATTTGCAAAGCTCAGTGAGGTAATCATGGGGCCCGGACAGTAACCGGCCAAACCCCAGCCAATCCCGAAGATGATGCCGCCAATGATAATGCGTTTGTCTATTTCGGTCTTACTGGGCAAGCGGAAATACTCTGCCATCAGCGGACGACCGCGCTTCAGAATAAAGGGGGTTACGATCGTATTGGTGATCAGGCCACCGGCCATGACAAAACCCAAAGACGGGTCCCAGGTCCCGGTAAAATCGAGGAAATTGATGACCTTGGCCGGGTCAATCATCTGCGCAACCGATACCCCCAAGCCAAAGAGAGTACCGGCAAACAGGGCTGCCAATAGACGCAATACAGGTGACATATCAGACAACTCCCATCAAGTGGCGGGTGAGATACACCGTTACAATGGCGCTTGCCATAAAGCACAGTGTGGCAACCAGTGAGCGCGGGCTTCTGCGGGCCAAACCACAAATGCCATGCCCGCTGGTGCAACCGGTACCGATCTGAGTACCAATACCCACCAACAAACCACCCATTACCAGCAGCGGTGTGCTAACCATGGCCTGGATGTGATCAACGCCGACACCCAGCCCTGACGCCTGGTAGATGAAACCGCCAAGCACCAGCCCTGCGATGAAGACCAGGCGCCAGCTGATATCGTCCTTGCTTTCAGGATAAACAACACCACCGGCAATACCGGAAATGCCTGCAATACGTCCCTTTGCATACAATAAAAATGCCGCAGACAGCCCAATGAGCACCCCTCCCAGCAATGCCGGCAGGGGCGTGAAATTTACGATCGTCATTGAAAAACACCTTTATTAGATAGTTCTTATATAATATCGGCTCCCGCGCCGGGAAACAACAGCAGAAGAGACGACAGGCATAGTGCGCAAGTGGTTATTTTTGATAAGGTTATACATAAATAAATCCTTCCAAGTATATGAAAATGATAAAAATACCGACCGCAATTCCTCTTTTTGATGCCATTGAATATCTGGAAGAGGGGAATGCACGGGTGAATGAATATATCGCGGCGTTGACGGTGCATCGATTAAGTGATGCCGCAGTAGTATATGAGTATTCTGCTGACTGGCTGCTGGAACAGCGGGGCAGTGAAAACAACTTCAAGACCTACCGGTCAGAGCTGACAACCTTTCTGTACTGGTGTTTCGAGATCGAACAGGCAAGCCCTCTGGATGTGACGCGGCGCAGCTTGTTCAGGTATGTGGAATTTTGCCGCCAACCGCCTCAGGCGCTGATTGCCTACTTCAATACCGCTCAGTTCAAAACACACAAGGAAACGGGAGACCGCTTGCCAAACCCTTGCTGGCGCCCCTTCCTGGGCCGCAAGCAGGACGGTGAAGCCCTGCCGTATCGTTTAAGTGAGCCCGCCTTACGTACAAAACTGGCCATCCTGTCGGCGTATTACAGCTTCTTGATCGATGAAGAGCTGACCGAACGTAATCCGGCTCGCCAAATTCTGAAAAGCGGTGTGTTTCATACTGGCGGTCAATTTCACGCCAGCGGAGAAGACAACGAAAACCTCAAAGCTTTCAGTGAGCTGCAATGGTCTTACGTCATGACGAGCGCTCGACGGCTGGCGCAGGAGACGCCCGCGCTGCATGAGCGCACACTGTTTCTGGTCAGCCTGATGTATGGCTGCTATTTGCGTATTTCAGAAGTGTCGGCACGACCGGGATTCGCACCGATTATGGGTCAGTTCCGGCGCGACAGCCAAACCGCCATCTGGAGCTATCATATACCTCGCAGCAAAGGAGGAAAGCAGCGCAGTGTCGCGGTATCCAAAGCACTGTTAGCGGCCCTCAAGCGTTATCGTCATTACCTGGGACTGAGCGACTTGCCACCTCCCGGTGATGAAACCCCCTTGTTCATACGCCACCGTCCCGCTGGGCACGGCAGGGATGCCGGCATTCAAAATGCCAATTTGGGCATCCGTCAGATTCGTGATGTCCTGGATGCCTTGTTCGAGACTGCGGCATGCGCCGCGGAAAAGGACGGTTTTCTGCAGGATGCAGCTGAAATCAGGCAAATGACGCCACACAGCCTCAGGCATACCGGCATTACACATGACATCAACCTGAATCAGCGCCCCTTGTCACACGTCCAGGCTGATGCCGGGCATGACAGCATCGACACGACGTCGCGCTATCTGCATACCGGACGCGTGGAAAGACACGAGTCTGCTGCCGGCAAGCAACTGGATCGCCTTCAGGCTGCAGTGGACGATCAATAGGAACAGGGCGCGGAAACAGTGCCGGCAGGCTACGCTTAGCATAACACCGAGGAAGCAGAGGTGGCTTATGTCAGTACGCACGGCGTTATGGATTATCATGCTGGGGAGCCTGCTGCCGATTACCCGAGTTTTGGCTGAGGCCCCCGAGAGGCAGCGGGTCTATGCAGTCTATTGGCGCGGATGCGAGGAATCATGTCAGGGATTCAAAGACTATCTTGCTCGGCTAACCGGATGCCGATAAATCAGGTTATCGGTACTGAGTGGCGGCAGACCTCGGGTTGAGGATACACCCCTGAACTCAATGAATTTGCCTGGAAATAGCCACCATACAATACTTCGCATAATGTATATTATGTTAAATCAAGTATCAGGATATGGTTGAGCAGTCAGCCTATTGTGATATCCATGACCAATGTTGGGATTCGTGCCGGCAATGCCGGGTTCCTCCAACGCCCTGGCCGTCTGCTGACTTATCAGCCGATTAAGTCCTCTGAATTTGGTGCGGAGAGTCGCGAAGATTTGAGTTTCGCGGGCTGAGTGTCATTCCGTGCAAGCTGGTGACGACTGGTACGCGATTAGTGCATGGTCTCGCGTGGGTCTGGTAGCTGCTTCAGCAGATTGAGCATCTCTGCAGCTGGCCATATGAACTCTCGTTTCTTCATGTCCTTGATACCGCATGGTCGCTCACACAACCTCGCAGACACTGAGTACGGTCCCAGTTCCATGATGTCGCTGCCATCCCAGGTCAATGCTTCCAGATCCAGCATCATGTTTTTCAATGTGCCTTGTACCGATCGGCTGCACGCCGTGTCGAAGCTCAGCTCATCGACCAGGCCAACAGCTCGCTCCATCAATTCTGCAGGATAACCCAGCTTGAGCATGGTGTTGCCCAGCATATCGTTGAACCAGAACGTCAGTGCCTTGAGCTCTTTTTGCGTCACGCCGATCAAGGCCAATGAGAACCGCGTCTGGTCGTGAGTAAACACCAGACACTGACGACGCTGAATCGTGGTGATATTGGCATGCCATTCACCCAATGCAGATGGGCTTTCCTGAGGCGCATCTGCAATTTCGAAGCCTGCCTTTTTGAGCTTGTCGGCCAACTTCCTGGTAACGTGAATTCTCATGTGTTTACCATAATTCATTGATACCTATGAGTTTCCCTTGTTCAGCTGCATGTCAAATACCACTCGAGCAAACCCTTGAGCGACCTGCGGATTACTGAGAATCTGCAGCATCTGGTTCTGGTGTGCTTCCGAGCTTCCCATGACCGCATCATCGACCGCCTGCGGGAAGTCACCGAGAAATGCCTGCTCAGGTGTGTTGTTCCTGAGTTGGTGAACCACTCGTTCATTCTCCCCTACTTTATCCGCACATCAGCCGGCTACCCGATTCAAGCTGACGGCATTGCCTTCAGCACCAAGGCCTAAAACCTCTGGCTTTAATACGGTTTGCGCCTTTCAATGCTTCTAGCATTGCAGACCCATTCTTCAAACGTGTTGGCCGTTGACGGGTGACGACGCCCAATCTTGAACTCACTAAACAACCAGTCCACGGGATCTTCTGGCTTTGCCGCCAATGCTGCACGAGCAACACCTATTTGCTCCTGGTAACACAATCCTTTCCAGTCACGCTCCTGACCAAAAGCGTTTAAACCTCGCCACGGGATCTCATCACACACATCCTCCGGCGACAGCCAGACCGTCGCATTCTCATCTTCGCCATCCCAGAAACCAGCCCAACCGGCTATCACTTCCCGCAGGTGCTGACGCTGCTTGCGGGAACTTCGGTTCAAGTCGTGCTTCTGGGCAATATCAAAGGTAAGCTCGTGAAGCGAAATGCCATTCTTTCGCTGAAGCACGGCACTCGCCAACGCACTCAAGTTGTCCCGGTGTTCCGCTTGGAAGTAGCACTCTTTGTCATATTCAGGCAGGTCTGCCAAAACATCGCCATCAACGGATGGCACCACATCGCCAGACGACGGTGGCAAACCAGTACGATCTGGAACGGCCTCATTCACATCCGGTTGAATACCAAGTTCCGAAGTCTCTTGACGTTGTCTAACCTCCATTCTGCCTGCTACTTTCTGCGGCACATCAACCAATTGAGGTTCATACTCTGCGGTCTCGGTCTCGGTTGATTCGAGCATTTCCGCTTCAGCAGACGCGGCACACTCGGCAGCTTGACGGTCTTCCGCCAAGAGGTTTTCCAGACACTCGTGCAAGCGCTTCATTGCGTACTCTGGCTCCTGGAAATAGTCGGTCGACCAGAGTCGAAGGATACGCCAACCAAGATTTTCCAAAATGACCTGGCGAACGCGGTCACGGTCACGTGCCGACGGAGAGCCATGGTAGGTTGCCCCATCACACTCAACACCAGCAAGGTACTCGCCCGGTTTATCCGGATGCACAATCCCCAAATCCACTCGGAATTTGGATACCCCAATCTGAGTCTGAACTTTCCAGCCTTTATCACGTAATGTCATAGCGACGGCCTGTTCAAACGGTGAGTCGAACTGGTCCACACCATAATTGGCCGTACTGAACTCAGCCAGCGCAATAGGGCCACGCTCCGCGAATTCGAGATAGTTTTTCAAATGCTCCACGGCTGTGGCTCTCGTACGCGACAGATCCACCATGGATGAGTCAAAACTGGTGAATAACAACACTTCGGTTGTTGCACGCGTTACGGCAACATTGAGCCTGCGCTCGCCTCCCGTCTTGTTCAACGGTCCAAAGTTCATGCTTATGGTGCGGCCACCTGGCTCGGTCGGACCATAGGTCAGTGACAGGATAATAATGTCACGCTCATCGCCCTGAACAGATTCCAGGTTCTTCACAAACAGCGGATCGTAGTTATCGGCTGCAGTAAAGAAGCGCTCCAGTTCAGGGTTGTTCCGACGTGCTTCATCCACCAGGTCTTCAATCATGCGCTGCTGTTGCGAGTTAATGGTCACGATACCCATCGTTCGCACTGGCGCACCCTGCAACATTGCCGTCAGCCGTTTGACGACTTCCGTGACCACAGCCTGTGCCTCTATCACATTCGTCTGTCCACGGCCCTTGGCATAGACACCATCAACACGGTGTAGCGTCACCGCACTCTCTTTGGTTTCCGCAGACGGGAAAGTCCTCAGTTGGTTTTCGTAGTAATGCGAGTTCGAAAATGCGATCAATGTTTCGTGGCGACTGCGGTAGTGACCCATTAAACGCAGATGAGGCAAGCGTGCAGCCAGCGCCTGATCAAGGATAGACTCCAAGTCACCCTCATCCGAATCCTCCTCTTCCTTACGCCCGAACGTATTGCTGGGCGGCATCTGTTTAGGGTCACCGACCACGATGACATTCTTGCCACGCGCAATCGCACCAACGGCATCCCAAGTGGTGATCTGCGAGGCCTCGTCAAATACCACAAGATCGAAGAGTGCAAAATCTGCCGGTAGGAATTGCGCCACCGATAAAGGAGACATCATGAAACAAGGTGTCAGATCCGTCAGTGCCGCTCCCATTTCTTTGACCAATGCTCTGACCGGCTTGTGGCGGGTTTTTTTGGTGAGTTCACGAGCCAGCACGCCGTATTCCGCCGGCGCATTGGATGCATTACGGTCCGGCACAGCACCTGCTGTTTTAGCCAGGATATAATCAGCGGTTGTCTCGGCGACCTCCGCATCAAGCTCCCTGAACATCTCGATGGTTGATTCATGCGAAGCGCCTGCGAACTGCACCAGTGAAGGACTCTGGTCGATCAATTTCGGAGCCAGCCAAATGCAGAGAGCTGTCATTGCATTATCTTCACATGCCTGAGGGATAATGACGCGAGTTTCCAGGGCCTGTGACAAGGGCTCAAGCTGATACTGAGCCGCTTTTTGTTTCGCTCCCAGCCATCGACACCATCGGTTCAAGCGTTCGCTCTGTTGTTCAATCACTGCGAAGTCTGCTGCGATTGTAGCCAAGTCATCTCCCTGACGGATGGTGACTTTCAACTGCGCCGCTTCTCCCACCAGCTCGGCCAGCTGCGCTGCATCATCAGCCACCTTCCGAGACAATTTGACCAACGGTGTATTATCGGTGAGGTAGTCTCGCCCTTCCACGAGCACTGAACGCAGCTTGCGCAATGGAATGGCAGGATCATCAAAGGTGCTAATGAATGCTTTGAACAGCTCCATCGCTTTGATGCCATTGGCCAGAGTACGCTCTAATTTTTCTACCTCTGAATCTACCCCTGCCCAAATACTGCTACACTCAAGCTCAGCCGCACTCTTTTTGAGCGTTTGCAACGTTTCCCGAGCGGCAACTGCCTTTTCCAGAATACTGAAGTCCGAGATCGTCTCGAGGCCCTGTGCGCACATTTGCTGACGCAAACTCCGACGTTTAAAAAATCCGAACAGGCCTGTTGCGTCATTACGCTGTTGGATCCATCGATCCCAGTCACAGTCCTCCAGCATGTTCCACTTGAGGCCATGCCCAAAATCCCTGATCTGTTCTTGCAACCGAGCCTGTAAGGGTACGCATGCTTTTAACGCTTTGACACGTGCGAGCCCTCCTTGCTGGAGTGCAAAAACAACATCAAAACGCATCACAAACTCGCACAACTCTGCCAAACGAGCCAACTGCACATGCTTATCTGGTGAAATGTGATCCGGGGGAACCCCTAAGGCTTCCAATAACGTCTCTGCATTGGCACGAGTCTGCTTGGTGGTCGCATTGATGCGCTTTGCAAAGGTAACAAGAGAGGTACGCCATTGGTTGGAAAAATCCCGTTGTGTGACTGACTTGAAATGGTCCGGCTCCAGGTCTTCAATTTCACCAAAGGCGATCCCCAGTTCCCGCGCAGCCTCCAAATAAGGATCGAGTTCAGCTTCAGTTGTGATGGGTGCCTGCTTCAGGTCTTCAGGCCAATCCAGACGTAACGGATGCTCATAGGAGAAACGGACCACCCTTGCCATCGCATCACGGGCTGACAAACCCAGTGCATGCGGGCGATGCAACTCGACAACATAGCTATTCAGCCCGTGCCTAACCTGTTCCAGTTTCTGAGCTTTGGCGATCCAATCGCTTTGGGATGCTCCTTGACGCCGCGCCCAGGCTCCGCCCAGCTGATCCAGCACCGATTTCTTGTTGGCCTTGTTGGAGTGCAATTCCAGGCACAGGTGAGCCAGCCCAATCTTCTCCATGCGGCGGTAAACAACCTGGAGTGCTGCCATTTTTTCAGCCACAAACAGGACCTTTCGCCCTTGCGCCAGGTTGTGGCAAATGATGTTGGCAATGGTCTCCGACTTGCCTGTTCCGGGCGGCCCTTCCAGAACAAAGTCCTGAGGATGAGATGAAGCCTCAACCGCCACCATTTGAGAAGAGTCGCAGTTCAGGGGTGCATAGAAATCTTCCGGCGAAATTTTCTCATCCACACGATCATGTTCAATGAAGCGATGATCCTGATTGAACGCAGCCGTTGGGCGCTCAATCAAGTGTTCCACAAACGGGCTTTTTTTGAGCAGTTCTGTGCGGTCACGCAAGTCTTTCCACATCAGATACTTGGCAAACGAAAATGAGCCGAGAACAATTTCCTCTACCACAATAAATCCAGGTTGTTCCTGGATAGCCGCACGGACGATAGTCCAAATGGCCTCGACATCGATACCGGATTCATCTTTAGGGAGATCGTTGCGTAGCTGATCCAGCGTAATATCGTAATCCGCCTGAAGCATCTCGATCAGCGTCAAGTTGAAGATAGGCTCTTCGTCAGCCAACTGAGAAAGCTTGACCGGTGCTTGTGCGCTGCGACGTTCAAGCTTCACCGGCAACAAGATCAGCGGGGCACGGAACGACTTGTCACTTTCAGGAGTTTCCTTCCAGCGCAGCATCCCGATTGCCAAAAACAGCGTATTGCTGCCCCCTTCTTCCAGGTCGTTCTTGGCTTTACGCAGCAGCTCAATCAGCTTGGTTTCGGTTCGTTTTGCCGTCTCATTCACAATGAGATTTTTGTTATCAAGCTGCTGCAGCGCAAATTCCCGATGCAAATCCTCGCCTGTCGATAACCGAAACGCTTCGGTACTGCGCTCCTCATCCACCAGCGGTGTATCTTCGGCTGAAACAAACCCAAATATTTGATCAGCGGCGAGCATGTCCTCTAACTTGCCCAAATCTGGACAAAAGAGCTTAAGCGCCGATTGTTTTACATTCAGCAGCGGGTTACGTTTGGTCAGATCCAACAGCTTTCGCTGCCACATATCAATGCGTGTTTCAGGTGTTTCTTCATACACCCGCTCGTCCCCGCGCACCGGTGGCAGTGGCGGTGGACCATCGATACCGATTGACACCACACGCGTAACGGTTTTACCGTCTGTTTCGGGTGCGTTTTTAGGGCGCTCTTCGATGATACCGATGGGTTTGATTCGACGTGCCCGCGCCTGCTTGATATCAATCAGCATGACAAAGTCGGATTCTTTATCTTCTTCCAACAAGGTTTTCGCGTGATCAATCGCTTGTTTGAACGTAACGGGTGAATCGTTAGTGACCAGCGTTGTCTCAAACATGACAAGGTCAGACGTATCCATGCGCTTCCTCAAATCGATGGGGTCATCGTTGGTTAGCACCGGAAAACATTCATCAATCAACCAGAAACCGGCAAACGCATGGGTCTTGGTCAGCGCAACAACCGGGTTCAAGCCCATATTTTCGAGGCAGCTCGCAAACAGGACAGACGTATCAAGGCACGCAGCGGTTTTATGCTCCAGGATATCCTTGGCTGGGCGGATGCGCTGCCCCTGTTTTGCCCAACCATTCGGGGGCGACAGGTACATCAAACGTTCGTTGAACAACGTGGCCCACAACGCAGCGCCGAACAAGAATGGCCGTTCGCGGGTATTCGACTGGTAACCATCGATAGCACTGTTCTGACCAGCATCACGCAACCCTTGTGCGACTTTTGCGGTCAACGCTTCAACGGCATGGACATTAGGCTGCACAAAAGCACCCAATAACTCAGCTTGACGAGACTCACCGCCCCAATAATCGCCTGGCAGCACACTCACATCATAATGAGAAGTCAGCTCCCGCGACTGCCCTTCTGCATCGATATAGGATGCGGCAAACGTCAACTGAACCTGCATCTCTTCTGTCAGGCCAGTCAGCTTCTCGAACTGGGGCTTTAGTGGTCGTTCTTGCAGTTTTGCAGACTGTCCCGCAGCCAAGCGGTCTATTAACCACTCTTCCGGTTCAAAGAAGACGGGATCACTGGTGAGCCGTATCCGAATATCGGTGATACTCCCGGAAGGCTCGCCTTCAGTCGCCTCAGGTGCTGAAACCAACGCACGCTTGAGCAATGGATAGGCGTTCTGTTGCGCCGCCAAAGAGAAGGTGGAAGCCAGTTCGCAATTGAGGTGCAACTCCATGTTAACGTCCTTTTTAATCCTTGAAACATCGTTTCGGCTTACGAAATCTGCTTCCTAAGCCAAGCAGTTAATCCGGTACCGAGGCCCTTCAGCTACAGAAACCCGTCTAGAGCACGCCATTTTAGACTTTATGTTAGCAAAACGGCACACTCCGGGAGTGGATAGACTCATAATTCCAACCCATGCGCATGCTGTCGCAACCAGGCTTTGCACGCTTCGTAATCCGGCATCACCCGTTCCACTTCGCGCCAGAAGGCTGCCGAGTGGTCGTGGTGTATCAGGTGGCAGAGTTCATGAATCACCACATAGTCCACCATGCGGTTGGGGGCCATGAGGATCTTCCAATTGAACTCCAGCACGCCATCGATCGTGCAGCTTCCCCAGCGGGACTTGAAGGTTTTGATGCGTACCCCTGCTGGTTTAACACCGACGGCAGACGCATAGCGGTTAACCTTTTCGGCTAACTTCTGTTCTGCCTGGCGTTTGTACCAGCGCACCAGTGCATTGCGGATGACATGGGGCTTGTTGCCATCTTCAGGCACTTGCACCCGCAAGCGACCCTGCACCAGCTTCACGGGTGCAAAGTGGCCGGTTTCGATCTTCAGGCGGTAGTTACGGCCTAGATAGCTAAAGGCTTCGCCCGAAACAAACGCTTTGTCGCTGGCGGGTTGCAGGGACTGGTGCAGTGCGATCTTGTCGCGAATCCATGTGCGCTTGGCTTTCAGTAGTTGGTCTATCTTTTCCAGCGGTGTATCCGTGGGCACCACAACTGACACCGCACCTTCTTCCACTCGGATATCGGCAGTTTTGCGACGGCTGGTGCGGACGATCTCGGCAATGAAGCCGTGGCCGTCATGATACTCCGGTGTGTTCACAGCCATGTTCATGCAAACTTCGTCTTGGCCAGGTCCATAAAGCGGTCCTGCACGACAGTGACAATCGCTTTATCCCCAAAAGAACAATCCAGAATGGCGCGTTTGATCTCTTTCTTCATCCCTTTTACTTCATCGGTTTTGCTGAAGAAGTCCACAATCTGCGTGGCTTCATCGAACATGCCGACAAGAGCCTGGCTGGTGGCTTTGATCTCATCAAATACCGCTTCGCTGACCGTTCCCTCACCCTGATGCTGGGTCACCTCGGCCATCAGGATGTTATAGAAAGCGAACTCGGTTTCGTTCAGGCCGATATCCTCTGCCGCTTGCTGATGTTCGGATTCAATGTTGCTCACCATCTCCAGCAGCAGCTCATACTGCTGATCCCACTTGCCACGGGTCTTTTCAATAATGTCGCGCAGCCGAAGACTTAGGGATTTGTAGTACTCAGGGTCTTCTTCCAGATTGATGGTGATGTGGTGCTTGATGGCGCTCTCAATCTCGGATGCGCGGGATTCGGGGGATTTGATCTGTTCCACCGTCTCCTTGAAGTTGGCCGCCATCAGATCCACCGGTGGAATCTTGGGATCAACACCGGTACTGATGATGTGCTCTTCTACCAACTGGCGTACTTTTTCACCGGCATCACGGATATTCAGCCCTGGCTCGCGGTAGCGGTTACGCGCAGCATTCTGCACCTTGCCCCAGAACTTCAAATCGGCCACATAGGGCTTGGCCGCCACATCGGGCAGAATCACGTCCATCTGCTTGGCAAACTGTTTGAAGGCCAGTTCAAACTGCTGGCGCTTTTCTTCGTCTTTCAAGAAAAGCACATAGTCATCAATGTCTTCGCCTTTCACGCTGGTAAACAGCTGGGCGACACGGGTGTGTGTGGCCTTCAGCTTGGGTATTTCGTCTTTCAGCGTGTAATAGGTGCCTTGGGTATCCTCACTGCTGAATAGCTCCAGTGCTTCAGTCAAGTGGTCCGACAAGCCGTAGTAATCCACCACAAAACCGGCTTCCTTGCCCTTGTAGGTACGGTTTACACGGGCGATGGCCTGCATCAGGGTGTGATCCTTCAGACTGCGGTCGATATACATCACCTGAGCGATGGGGGCATCGAAGCCGGTCAGCAGCATGTCTTTCACGATCAAAAAGGCGGTCGGGTCTTCACTCAAGGGCTGAGTGAAACGCTTGATTGCCTGCTTTTGTTTAGTCGGGTCGGTATAGGGTGCGTAAATCGGCGCATCGTTATGATTACCCGAGATGATCACTTCAGAAGGGGGTGCTCCCAGTTCGTCCAGCGTTTGCTTGTACAAGGTGGCCGCGTAACGGCTACCCACCACGATCATCCCTTTAAAGCCGTTGGGCTGGATATGCTCACGGTAGTGTTTTAACAGATCAAGGCAGACCCAACGGATGCGTGCGGGGGCTTCACGTACAGCGCGTTCAACGCCGTACTTCTTTTTGATCTCGCGCTTTTCGTCATCAGTACAGTCTTTGAAGTACTCTTCAAACAATGCATCCAGTGAATCACCGACCACATCGGTCTGTACCTGACGGCCTTCGTAGATGATCCGCACGGTTGCCCCATCATCCACCGCTTCGTTGATCTTGTACTCATCGATATAACCACCAAATGCCTGGCCCATCTTCTGGGTTTTCAGCAGGGGCGTACCGGTAAAGCCGATCTTGGGTGCGTTGGGCAGTGCGGCATTGATGGTGGCCGCCAGATTGCCGAACTGGGTACGGTGGGCTTCATCGGCCAACACAATGATCTTGTCGCTGGGGTTCAGGTCGGTGAATGCCTTGTCGGGGTCGCCTTGGGCGCTTTCCGCTTCAGCCTCCTGAAACTTCTGCACCATGGCGGTGACGATATCAGAGGAGTCCTTGGCCAGCAGTTCCCGCAATTTTGCGACTGATGTGGCGTTGTAGACGGTCTCGTTCTGGGCATCACGGAAGGTGGCAGATAGCTGGGTATCCAGCTGGGTGCGGTCTGTAACGAACACCAGCTTGTACTGTTGCAACTCTGGGTCTCGGCGCATTTTGACCGCCAGCATCACCATAGTCAGGGACTTGCCCGAGCCTTGGGTATGCCACACCACCCCGGACTTCTCCTTGCGGGTCTTACCGGTTTTAAGCTGGTGGATTACCTTGTTGACCGCACGGTACTGCTGGTAACGGGCCACCTTCTTGATCAAGCGACCTTCCACCGCCTCATAGACAGTAAAGTTCTGGATCAGATCGAGGAAGCTGGCTGGGCTGAACATGCCCGCCAGCAATCGCTGCTGTGCAGTAACACCGGATGATCCATTGGCTGCGCCAGAGGCGATGGCCTGAGCATTTGCGAGGTAAGCCGGTGAAGGCACATCCTGCACTGAGAAACCGCCTTCAGGTGGCTGGGGCTGGCTCGTTGCCAGCCCCAGAATGTCAGCATCGGTGAAAGGATAAGCATCTTTCCAATCGCCATAATGCTGAGCACTGGAACTGATGGTACCCACCTTGGCCTGATCACGACAGGCGGAAACCATCAGCTGGTTGTACCAGAACAGCTTCTGTGCCCCCTCTTCCTCTTCGGGGTAACGCAGATTGGCGTAACGACGCAGCTGATTGATCCCCTCGGCAATGGCATCGGCCACATAGGGGGATTTGCACTCGATCACTGCCAACGGCAGACCGTTCACGAAGCAGACAATATCGGGGATGATGTTCTGGTTCAGCCCCTCCACCTTGAACTGGTTGGTACAGAGGAACTCGTTGTTTTCAGGGTGTTCGAAATCGATGATTTTGACCGTCTGGCCTTTGCGCCCTTTACCCAGATCCTGCTCCACCGACAGGTAGTTCACCAGCATCTGGTAGATGGAATGGTTGTACTCCATCAGCCCCGCATGGTTGGGGTGGGTCAGCTCACGCAGCACCTTGCGCAGGTTTTCATCACTGAGCCAGGGGTTCAGCCTGCGCAGCGCCTTTTCCAGCCGCTGTACCAGCACCACATCACGGTAGTAGCCCCGTTCGCCCACGGGTGAGCCATCCACCGGTAAAGCAGGCGCCAGCCCAGATCCGGCAATATAGGACCAACCCAGTTGCTGGAGCTGCTCAATGGCAGGCTGTTCAACTTTTTCGATTTCATCCTGAAACATAACGTGCATGGATGCACTGGCATCGTCCGACGATGCTTAGCCCACCGCTACCTCCTTGTCTTCAACGTTCACTCTGACTTTGCCGGTTAGCAGATCTTGCATTAGGGCTTTTTTTAGAGAAGTTAAGAGATCTTTCCTTTTCTCGATAACTGCAATTTTTTTGCTAACTGAGTTGATGCAGCAGACTATTTGGTCCTGCTCTTCTTTACTTGGCAATGGAAGCGGTAGCGTCTTCAAATTGGTTCCGGATAGATTTTTTTGTACCCCACCAGAAGCGAGCATTTGTATCGATTCTTGAGTGCTTGTTGACATCATTACACTTCGCACAAACCAAGGATTAACCGAATCCAGAAGGCGAAAACGTATAAGGAATGCAGCGGCTATCATGGGCAATGGCTGTTCTTGAAAGACATCGACTACTCCGCACGTTCCAGAACGGGTTACCAACAAATCACCGTCCCTTAATATATGACTTTGAAACTCATTAAAATTGAGCTGAGCCAGCGGTACTGTTGAATAATCTATGTCCCAATTTTCATTTATGTCAGTTGTTCGAATACAGCCAAAATTGCCGGTTTCCGAATAAAAATCCGAAGAAAATCTCGGTCCGAATGCGCTGTCTTTTGTGATCTCTCCTAATGTACAAACCTCCCAGCTGACAGGAATCCTCCCCACCGGTGAGTCCTTAAACTCCGTATGCGGCTTTCCATCTGGCCCGATTCCTTTGGTCAGCAGCTCCTGCATCATGCCGGTTTTCAGGTCTTTCAGCTTGTCGATCTGTGCGCGTGTTTTTTCGATCACATCATCGACAGATGACAGGATGGCGGCGATTTTTTGTTGTTCGGGGAGTGGGGGCTTAGCAAACTGGTACTCAACAACATCACTATTTTTTAAGTTGTTAATTGCACTGCCAGCCAATGAAAAATCAACTTGCCTCTGGAATTGATCAGAATTGAAAATCTGCTCTACAAATCGAGCACTGACTGATTCCAGTGGACGAAAAATGCTACAAAAAGCCCCTACCGTTAATCTATTTCCATTAGGGATAACATCAAAAGCAGCAGACTTACCTACTAGTCGCTTACTCCCATTAGACATACATACTGCGATATCACCTTCGTTGGCAATTTGCTTATTACTAACTTTTGTCTGATCTACATGCTGTACATCAGAGAGGTATAAGCTACCCGACTGAATATTATTTGATCGAAGCAGCGTGACGGTATTGTCAGTTTTAGTTGGTGATAAATCCTCGGGCTTATATGAAACGCCACGAATACCCAAGCAAAACTCACTTAATGGAACTACATCCCACCCTTCAGGAACTGCATTCACCGCTCCAGCGCATCCTGCGCTCGCGGTGTTAGTGAATCCCTTCACGTCACTCATAACCCAGCTCCTTCAGGTACCCCTTCATCAGGCTCTCGGCTTCAGCCACCTGTGTATCCAACTCATTCAGCGACACACGATACTTGTCCCACCAGCGTTCCAGTTGGGTAATCACTTTGGCAGCCGCTTCCGGCGTCCTGCCTCCCGCGACATTAGCACCTCCCTGTGCGTCATCCGCATGGCCTTCAACGGTTTCGCGGATCGCCTCCTTGGTATCGATATGGGATTTAAATTCGAAGTAGTCGTCATCGCGGCGGTTGAACACCAGGCTTACATCGAAGTCTTCCAGAATCTCTTCACGGATATACTCGCTTTCCACTTCACGCACGGGGATGCCGCCATGGAGGATGGCACGCACATCGAAGATTTCGGGCGGTGGTGAGGTATCAGCATAGCGGCGGATGTTCAGGTTGTAGTCGTTCTCTTCGATCTCATCGAGGTGCACCACCTTGGAGTAGCGTTTGATCTCACGGTAATGCTCGAAGGTATCGACGATCTTGCCGATATCCTCGGGGCGCAGCTTGTTCTGGTTCTTGCCCTCTTCAAACTCCAGCTCGCCGTTGATGAACAGAACTTTGTTGATTCGCTCGGTGGGTTTGTTCTTGTTGATGATTAACAGGCAAGCGGGAATGCCGGTGCCATAGAAGAGAGCAGATGGCAGGCCGATCACCGCTTCCAGCAGGTCGTCTTCCAGAATGCCCTTGCGAATCGCTTTCTCGCTGGAGCCACGGAACAGCACACCGTGCGGCATTACCACGCCCATCATGCCTTCAGCATTGAGGCTGGCGATCATGTGCTGCACAAACGCCAAGTCACCCTGACCCACAGGTGGTGTGCCATAGGGGAAACGGCCATAGGCATCGTTATCCGCTTCTTCCTTACCCCACTTCTTAAGACTGAACGGCGGGTTGGCCACCACACGGTCGAAGGTCATCAGCGCACCCTGCTGGGTATGCTGGGGCTCACGCAAGGTATCGCCCTTGCGGATGTCCGCACTGTAAACGCCATGCAGGAACATGTTCATCTTGCAGATGGCCCAGGTGTTCAGGTTCATCTCCTGACCGAACAGAGACAGATTGGCGGGGTTTTCGCCATTTCGGGCAAGGTAGTGTCGGGTTTGCACCAGCATGCCGCCAGAGCCCGCTGTAGGGTCGTAGATACGCATGCCAGCGTGGGGCTTGAGCAGGGAGATCAACAGCTCGACCACTTCATGCGGGGTATAGAACTCACCGCCTTTCTTACCTGCGCTGTCGGCAAATTTTTTGATCAGGTATTCGTAGGCCGCACCCAGCAGGTCAGGACGCTCGAAGTCTTCATTACGCAGGCGGTGCTGGCTGAAGTGGCTGAGCAGGTCGCGCAGCTTTTTGTCAGACAGCTTGTTCTTGATGTTGAAGTCGATGGAGACCAGTACCCCTTCCAGTGTGGGGTTGTACTCTTCAATGGCCTCGGTGGCCTTGTTCAGCTCGGCACCGATATCGTGCTTGAGGTCTTTCAGTGCTTCCCAGCGTGCAACGGGCGGAATGTAGAAGGTTTCATCGTATTCATCTTCATCATTGGCCAAGTCACGGGCCTGCTCTTCACTCTTGCCCTTGTCGAGGTAGTACTGAACCACGCCTTCCTGCGCCTCTTCAAAGGCATCGGACAGACGCTTGAGGAACATCATGCCGAAGATGTAATCCTTGTACTCGGATGCGTCCATATTCCCGCGCAGGATGTCGGCTGCGCCCCAGAGGAAGGATTCGAGTTGTTGGAGGGTTATTGTGTGGCTCATGATGTATCAGCATTCCTTGAAGTGATGCAGTTGGCTACTAAGGCCTTGTAGCCAATGAAAATATTTTGGATGAAGCATATCACAGACGCTTTTCAACATGCTGGCGCCCTCTTCACACGAGTTTTGATTGCAGCCACGAAGTTACTCAGAGTACTTCCTGATCCAAACAGCACCCCGCCGCAACCAACGGCAATATGTTTTCGTCAAACCATCTATCCCCTGTTGCAGCGATAGGTCTCTGCCCCTGCTTGCTTGCCATATCGAGTGTATGACCGCGTGACTGTAGCGTATCTATTTTCCCAGACATATAGCCGTTATCTCTGCCCAAAAACTCAAGCATTGTCTGATAACCTGGACGCCATGCACGCAAGCCAGGGAACACAGACATCAGTCGCTGTAGAATCTGCGCGCCAGCCCAGTCCATGTCGCCAAAAAAATAAGAAGACACTTTATCTGTGGCCAATAAAGCATTGTAAAGCCAGTTAATATTTTTCTCATCATGCGCACCCTCGCTGTCTAGATGCAGAGCAACACCCGCCCTCTCCCGGACCCTTTCTGCGCCAGCCATGAAGCCTTCCGAGTAGATCAACACCGTCTTTTCCAAACCAAAGAGGGTGCGTTGGTGGGAACCGGCCAGGTCACGGTAGGTGTCCTTATTCTCAATGAATAGCAGCTGCTCTGGCTCGGCAACCAATGAGACATTCACAATGAGCGGGCGTACCAGGATTGCGCCTGGTAGACCAAAGAGCGCTTCGAGCCACGCCTCCTTGTCGGTGAGCAGTTTCGAGCGCCCCTGAAAGACACGAGCACTAATTTGATAACAACTCAGCTTCCGGCTTTGCTGTCGCGCTGCCTCGATAACATCAGGAATCTGGGCAAGCCCGTTTAACCATTCTTCGTACTCCACTCCCCCGGGGCAAAAAGATGGCTGAAGCAGTTCCGGGGCTTTCCATACCGGGTAGGCAGCTTTAAGTGCCTCGAAAGCACCCCGGCCAATGCGGGGGTCCGGACGATTTAAGGCCTCACGCAGCGCGCTTTCCTGCTCTGGTAACAGAACAATACGGCGGCAACTGCGCCAGGGATCTGCCAAACAGTCAACTCGCGCCTTCATATCGAGATGAATCAGCTGAACCTGCTCCAGTGCCTTGAGCTGATCCCAAAGATCTTGATCCTGACCTGGCTGTTCCGGGCTTGCTAATCCTTTTATTCGGCTAAGCGGGCCACTGACCTTATTGCTGCGCGCCTCAAAAGGCTGCTTATCAACCTTATCCAGCAGTGAATGCAGCAGGCGTTGGATGCTTGCGTCAAGGTGAGTAATGTCTTCAGCCCTCGTTGACATGCGCACCCTCCCCGTCAAATTCAGCGAGCAGGCTCATCAGCTCCATGTTGTCGTAATGAGCCTTTATCCGCTGCTGGTCTTTCCCAACTAGCCCATGAATGGTTGAGGCGTTCAAGTTCTTGTCACTGACGGTGACCAGGGTATCCAGCTCGCCCCTTCTATGAGGCGCGATCGTCTTGATAACCTCAAACTGCCGATTGACCAGGGTGACATAGGTGCCCATTTTGATCGTCGGCACAACGAAGATCACTTGGAAACCGAGAGTGTCGCTTAAATACTGGATGACTTCTCGGCTCCGGGGACCGTCCATCTTGGCAAAGCTCTCATCGATCAACACCATTCTGAGCGCGCTGGCAGAGTCTTCGACCTTGAGTGCCGAAGAAAGACCAGCAGCACGAATGACATAGCCGGGGCTTTCGGACTGCCCACCCGAGCCTGATGCATTGGTCTTGAGGGATATCTCATGGTTATCCGGCAGCACTTTCAGAATGTCGTAACTGCGGTAATTACGGTAGTCGGTTAGGTGCTTAAGATGTTCGATGGCAGTTTCAACCGGTTCTCCATCCTTGCCCAGTAATTTGTCCTTTAGGTCATCGAAAATGCGCTGTCCCTCTTCGCTGAGTGAGCCTCCCGTTTCCTCGGCAAAAAGGGACAGCGTATGTTCATCCATGCTTTTTTGGTTCAGTTCCACGACTTCTTTGAAAAAATCATAGTAGTCGCGGTATTCCGGGATGAACTCAAAAGCGAATTTATAGTGCTCACGACCGAAAATGTGTTGGCTCAGCTTCCGGTTGTAGCTTTTGAGCTTGTCGGCACCCTCGCCCACCTTGTTGTAGACACCGTGGCACAGGTTGGAGACGAAGATCTTGTTGAACTGCTCAGACAGTGCAGCCAGTTGCTGTTGATGCGCAGCCAATACATGGTCACGGAGACGCTCCAGTGACTGTTCCACCTTGTCAGCCACGGTTTTGATCGCGGCGAACTGGGTGAGAACAACCGACTCTTCGTGTGGTTTTGGAGCAGCAGGTTCCAGGCTGGCGGATGCGATTTGAAGACTGTTGATTCCAGCGCGATTGAACTCCATGACCTTGGACGTGAGACCCTGTATAGAGTTAACCAAGTTGCCCTGATAGCTGTCGTTATTTGAAAAAAGGATAGTCTCCTGTTCCAAATTGTCATCTACCTGGTCGAACAGCTGCTCGAGCTCGATTGCTGCACCGCGATGAACGAGACCTGCAAGAATCCCCTGATGCAGGCCTTGAAGGCGTTCAAACTTGATGACTTCTTTCTGTTTTTCCTTTTGGGCGCTGGTCAGGGTTTCGGCTTCTTTTACGAGTCCCGAAGCTAATCGAATTAACCGTTTTTCCTCGTCCTCTAGCCCTTTTATGGCTTCAACTAGCTCGTCTAGTGCCTTTTGAAGCTCAGTATGATCAGTGATATCCAGCTGCTCAAGGACACGCTGCTCACGAGCAAGGCTCGATTGCTGTTGGCGCATTGTTTCAATGGCAGCTGCCAGTGCCACCCTGACGACTTCATTTGAGCAAGCTACCCAACGATCGATACCCCGCTCAATCTCCGATGTCTTTTTCAGTTCTGCATGCAGACGGGGTAACTGGCGCTTTTTGGCCTCAAGCGCTCGCTGTCGTGCAGCGGCACCGAATACCAGGTCACCTTCGGTTAGCCGGCTAACCCGGTAGGTAAAGGAACCGGCAGAGCGGCCATTCGCCATTAAGCCCCGTACCGCCCGTTTCAAGTCTGTAAAATGGAAGATCTGCTCTACGTTGCCATAAGCCGCAGAGATGTAGGCTTGAGCAATGGGGTCATCGATGCGCATCAGGTGAACAATTGATCGATCCACTAACCCTTTTCCCTGGGTTAACGCCCGGTGTCCCTGAATAATAATGGCGCGACTGAGTTTGAACTTCTCGATCAAACTGACGGCTGCCTCTTCGTAATCGGGCTCTACGATGAGTGAGAAACGCTGGTTGCCGACGATCGACTCTATCGCCATTTGCCAATCTGGATCGGTTACCTCGATGAATTCACATAAAACTCGAGTCTTTGCATCCGGTAACTGATCCTGCAACAGGTGTAAGGCGGCTTTTGTGTCCTGAGGATAGCGCAGCTGGTTTCTTTCCAGCTGGTCTATCTCCTTCTCCAGGCTTTCGACAGCATCATCAGCCTCTTTTCGAAGTTGCTTTTGGGTATATTTCTTCTCGCGCCATTCTTCGATGGTGTTCGCTACGGCGTCTTTCAATTCAGACGTCAGGTCACTGATTGGTGTAAGCAAGGACATTGCGTCATCGGGTATCGAGCCTTCCCTGGCCCAGGATTGAACCTGGATTTCAGGATTAGTAAGGGCTTGGCAGGTCTGCTCCAGGCGTTGGCTCCACTCGATTAGAGTCGATTGATCCGGGATCAGTACACCTACAGCCTCTTCCTGTTGTGACAAGCACTGCTTCCAGTTCTCAAGATTCGCGATCTGGCCCTGGCGTTGCTGCTCTTGGTGAAGCACTTCAGCACCAGACTGATTCAGTTCCTCAGACAGGCGTTTTATGTTGTCCTCAATCGCCTTTTTCTGGGCCATTACAGGGATGCTTTCGAGTTTGATTCTTAGGAGACCAGCTTCCTCCTGCTTTTTCCCTCTAATCCCTTTAACTGCTTCAGCTTTGTCCTCAGACTGTTTGGCGTTTTCTTCAGCGTGGCGAATGCGGACTCCTAGGTCATTTGCTTCCCTCTGAGTACTATGTATTGCCCGGGTGAATTGCTCGTAGCTGGCGCACTGTTCGTTGATAATGAGCTTTAGCGCCTTATGTCCATGTGTTTCGGCCTGCTCCAGCAACTGTACGCCCGCCTGAATCTGCTTGGCTTCTTGGTGCATCGCGTCGACGTTGCGCATGAGCTGGGCAATCTCCCGGATAGCCGATGACATATCCTCAGGCTCAAGAATCGTATCGCGAACAAAGGCATTCACATCGTCCAGGCTCTTGTAGGCCATAAACCGGCTTAATTGCTTCGCTGACGTGGTTGCATCCAATGAGCTGACCGCACCCTTACCATGCAGCGTACCGTATAGCTTGCACAGGTAGTCGTCTTTCCCCCGGGGAAAATAGGCTTGCTTGAATAGTGCGGGCTGGGTGAATTTCAAGTGGCGCTCCAGGTTTGACACGCTGGCGGCGACTTTCTGCCCGCTTTCCGTTTCAACCATCAGGTCTTGGATATCCAGATGTGATCCGGTGATGACCAGAGTCTGCATGTTGCGTTCTCGCGCATCCCGCTGTTTTCCGGTTACTTCCAACTCTGCGCTGATCCCAATGACGGCACAGAATGGCCCTGTACCCTGGTCTTCAGGTGAGGGAGAGAAGTTACCGATAATGTAACCCGAACAAGGGTTCACGCGGGCATAACGCTCTTCATCACAGCCCAGCACATAGGATGCCAGCGAACGGCCTTTACGCTTACGGCTACTCTGAGAAACTTCATCTTGTCCGGCGTTGTATTGGTATAATCCTTTTTTAGCGGCTGTCATCAGGGTTTGAATGGCATCAAGTAGCGTTGTCTTACCAGTACCAGACTCGCCGTTGATCATGTTGATGCGATCGAAATGGAAATGCTGATTGGGCAAATTGGCCCAGTTGATCAGCCCAAGATTATCCAGGTACATTTCCATCCTCCTCTGATGAACGGGTATTTTGTTTTTGGGTCGATTCAGATGCGGCTAGGTTCGGCGTCAAGGACTCCCCTGCCTCGACATCTGACAATGCATTGGTGACTGAACTCAGCGAAAAATATTCGACAATTGGGGTGATGCTCAGCAGGCTCTCGCTATCATGGATATCACCACACTGGTGTATCACTGACATGCGCTTGAGCCGGTCAAAGGACTTGTCTCGTTCGGTCACATTGCCGGCCATCTCTCGGCCTACAATCTGCTGATAACGTGTATACACCGTACTGAGCTCGGTCATTGCCAGGCCATCGTCAGTGAGTGTGCCTGCCCGCAAGGTATCTTCAAAGATCATACGCAGCGCCAACAGAAGCCCTTTTTCCTCCCCTTTCAGGCGTCGCTGTATGTCGGTGCCAAGGTCGATTAACACTTCTTCCTCAGCTCCAGGAACCGAACTGCCCGGAGGATATGCGATCACGAAACCGCCCTGTTCATTAACGGCGAGCCGGACTCCCATGACTTCGAGATAGTCGGTCACGGATTCCCTTAACATCAAGAATGCATCGAATAGCTCACGATCACGCTGACTCTTCAAGCGATAAATAACTTGCCGGCCTAGAAGGCGCAAAATGACCTTTCGGAAGGTTTCGAGGGAAAGACCGCGTCGTTGGGCCGCCGCCTGGATGCTGTCAGTCAACATGCTCAGTCTCCGAGGTATTCGATTTCGTAATTGGGCGCATCAAAATAGTCATTGCTCATGCGCTCTTTAAGGGGGGTTATTCTGAATAGCGGTTTGCCAGAAACCGGATTGATAGCACTAATACCCGCATGGGATAGCGCGTTGAGTGCACAAATCAATTCCTTGGTGGAGGTCACAGGGAGCTCATGCATCTGCACAAATCGGGTTTCATGGAGTGCGCTGATAATGTAGTCCCTGACCTCAAGGCTGTTCGCCTGAAAGCTCTCATTGATGGCACGCTCAATTAGCAAGCGACGCTTTTCATCGTCGCTTAATTCAGGGATTGCTTCGACCGTGTTGACCTCAGCCTTCCTCGTGATGGATTTCGGGGGTGTCACTTGATCAATGTTTGTCAGGTGTATGTCGATTCCCGCACCATAGGTCGACGCATGTTCAAGCACCGATTGCTTCTCCTCCACACTCAGGGCTTCCAGGCGCCTGATCACGCTCAGAATTGAGTCCGCGGAGTCCGATTGATAGTTGAGCCGATTAAGATAATCGAAATGCATTTTGGCTCGATGTACCAGGGAGCGGACTTCACGCCGTAATTCGGGCATCAGCACTTGGCTTGCCTGCTCCACGTAGCGTTCGATCTGCTCATTCGCCCAGGCCAGAAGAAACGGGTGGGGTCTCAGTTGGATGAGCTTTTCCAGCAGCTTGGTGTGACGTTTGCGCAGCCGCCTTTCGATGTCGGCCCGGACTTGGACCGGCCAGGTCATAATGGTGGTCAGAAGGTCGAGTATTTCACGGTTGAACAGGTCGATATTGTCACGCAGGAAGCGATCGGAGAGTTCCTGCATCAGGGGGCCCGCCATGTACTCCAAGGTGTGCTGTCCTCGGGCCCGCGCCTCTTGTAAGCCTTCGTTAATGGTCGCGATTAATTGGACACGTTGACTAACCGTATGCTCGATCGCTTCGGTAAAGTCATTAACGACGCCTCGCGAAAAGCGTACGGCCATCATTAATGCGTCGGTGTCGATCACCTGCTCTGACTGATAGCGATCTACGAAGCTGCGCAGGTGTACCAGGGTTGAACGACTATTTTGGGTATCAATCTGGATGTCATCCTGATCTTGGGTAAATACAGTCGCAAAACGTCGGCCGAACCAGGTAAACCGATAGGATGTACGCATATGACTGGGGTCTCGATAGGTTTCGAGCCAGCCACAATCGATCAATTTGCGGAGCAGTTGGTTTGCGAGATCGCGACTATCAGACTTATCTGACGGCGGTGCTTCGCCGTCGCTGTCCAGCTGAGGGGTGTGCCTTATGACATGCTCAAAAGTATCGAGTACATCACGACGGCTTAGCGTCGAGCGGAAATCACACTCCGGACCATTTACCTGATCATAGAGTTCGCAGACACACTGATAGGCTTGCTCCCGAAACTTGCCGCTTAGGGGCGAGAAAAAGTGGGTGTTGCTGCCAACGAAAAAGTTGTTTCGATACGTCATATGCCGTTCCTTCAATCCGTGAAGATGGGTAAAAGGGATTAGCTCTACCTTTTCACGCCGGCTTCCTGCCTACTACGTTTCCTTCCGATGTTAGTCTATTCGCCCGTCGGTTGCAGTGAGTAAAACATCAACTGAGCGGGCCTCCTTCATGTGTAGATAGACTAGTGTACTATTTCAATACATGTAAGATCTGTATACATGTACATGTTGATTCAAGGCTACATATACCATTGAGGGGACATAGCTATGACAGGGGCGATTGCCGACCTTAAGTGGGAAGTGCTACTGCGCTATCGCTATATTGAAATCATCGCGCAGTGGGAAGGAAGACTGACGACGAACCACCTTTGCAGCATGTTTGGAATCAAGCGCCAGCAGGCATCACGTGATATCAACCAGTACAAAGAGCTGGCGCCCCACAACTTGGCATATGATACAAAGCTGAAAGGTTACACTCCCTCCTCTGATTTTAAGCCTGTCTTCACGGCCGGCTTCGTGGATGAATACCTCAATCTTCTGGACTCCCATAGTTTACTTGAAGGGTTCGTCGAACGTGTTGAGCTACCGAGCCCCAATACACAAGTCGTCAGGGCACCATCCCGCCGGGCAGATCCTGATGTCGTCAGGAAGATAGTCGAGGCATGTCGCAAGCATCAGCGACTTGAGTTGGTTTATGCTTCGTTCAAACACCCTGAGGGAGAAGAACGTATTGTTTCCCCACATACCCTGGTATCGAGCGGGTATCGTTGGCATGTGCGGGCATATTGCGAAAGTAACCGTGAATTTCGTGACTTTGTTTTAGCACGCATTCTGGAATGTGGTGAGCTGCATGGCGAGCCGCTTGTAGAGCCAAACGAAGATTTGATGTGGCAGAACGAAATTGAATTAAAGCTGATCCCCAACCCAAGCTTAACTCCTGCTCAGCAGGCAATGGTGCGGTTGGAACGCTGCTTTGAAGACAGCGAAATGCTCATATCGACACGCCGTGCATTGGCAATCTACTTACTACAGCTGATGCAGGTCCCTACTGCTCCGTTGAAGAAAGACGAAGATCAAAACCCCGCAGCTTTTCCCATCGTGTTGGCAGACTATGATCAGGTCCAAGAGCTCTCATTTGATAACACAGCCGAAAAGGCAGCGAATACCTAGGGGAATCATGTTCCAGTAGTATTATTTACAGGACCGGTCAACACGACAAGGAAGAGAGCGCATGCAGGGAGCACCATTCAGTATTGACCCAATTGGGATTGGGGGTTTTCCCCGTTACAGCGGACACTTCGGAGATTAGCTGTCTGACTCGTTATTCAGCGGAACCTGCGATTCCTGAATTTCCTTGAGCTGTAAACCTCCCTGTTTTAGTGCCGGCAGTTTTATAGCTCCCGACATCGGCCTCATAAGGCTATTTGGGTGCTTGGCCGGTCGTTATCCACCGCTCAGTTTACGTATCCGCCGTTAAAACGACCCACTTGCCCTTAACTGTACTGCGCCACTTTTTTTGAAGTACGTTCCAGCTCAACATTCCAGGGCAGCAGTCGCTCCAGCTTTTCCAGGGTGTCAGCATCGGCGATGCGCTCCAGCACATGCCGGATGTACGCCGAGGGTTCCAGGTCGTTGGCTTTGGCCGTTTCGATCAGGGAGTAACAGGTGGCACTGGCGTGAGCGCCCTGCGGAGTATCCGCGAACAACCAGGCCTTGCGCCCCACGGCGAACGGGCGGATGGCATTCTCGGCCAGTACGTTGCTGATATGCAGGTCACCCCGCTTACAGTAGCCGATCAGGGTGGGCCACTGGTTCAGGGTGTATTCCATCGCTTTGCGAGTTAGCCCGCCTTTCATCACACGCCCCACGTTCGCATCCAGCCAAGACTTGAACACTTCCAGTTTGGGGAGGCTCAGCTCCTGACGGATCCGGTAGCGTTCGTTAGGGTTCAGGTCCTTGATCTGACGCTCGATGGCATACAGCTTGTTGATGTGGCCAAGTGCCACATCCGCTTTGGACAGCTTGGTCTGTTTGCCTTTACCCGCCGGCTTGGCCCCTTTGGTCGCTTCGATAAACTTACGGCGGGCGTGATCCCAGCAGCCGATACGGGTCAGCTCATTGGCTGAACAGATCGGCGCATAACCGGAGTAACCATCCGCCTGCAGCACACCCTTGAAGTCATCAAGCAGGCGCACGGGCACCGCTCCACTTCGAGAGGGATCATAGGCGAACAGGACGGAAGGTTGGCCCGGTGGTCCGCCACGGGTCACCCACATCCATTTATCGGATTGGGCGGCTTTGCCATCCTCTTTGAGTACCTGGATCCGGGTTTCGTCAGCCTGCAGGTAGGCCGCACTGTTCTGCGCTTCCCGCATCAGGTTGATCAGGGGTTTGAACACCTCATCCAGACGGATGATCCAGTGCGCCATGCGGGTGCGGCACAGCTCATGGCCCAGACGCTTGAACATCTGCTCTTGCCGATACAACGGCAGACCATCGGCATATTTGGAGGTGATCAGGTAGGCCAGCAGGGCCGGGGTGGCGATGCATTTGCCCAGCGGGTGTGTCGGGCGAGCCGCGGCCAGGATACGCTCGTCGCCGTTCTCCTCGAACACCGCTTTTTCCTGCCAGTATTCCAGTACTTTGAGCTGGGCGGGGATATAGTCCAGCTCTTCCTTGACCTTGGTGAAGAAGGTTTTGACCGCCCCGGCCTTCTCTTCATCACTCAGCTGCAGCTCGATACGCTCACGCAGCAGGTGATCGGAGAAGCCGCGCTGACGGCGCTTGGGTGCAGGCGTGACAGCAGGGGTATCACCTTCAGCGGCTTCAATATCGTCCGGGAGCTGATCCCGCAGCTGATCGATCTCGGCTTCCAGTTCGGACTCATCGAAGAGGTGGATCTGGTGGGCCGTTTTCTCACTGCTGGCCGCGAACCGCTGGATGCGTTGCAAGCGCAGCATCTCTTCCAGCAACAGGATGTATTGCTCGCGCTGCTGGAGTTGCCGGTCACGCGCTTTGACGGCCTGATCCCGCTGCTCAAGCACTTGGTTTTGCCGTTCAAGCTCATCCTCTTTCGAGGCCAGTTGCTGCTGCAGCCCGGCCACCATCGACAGCAAGTCAGCGGTCGATAAACTGCTGATATCAGGCGTCTTTGAGGTGGTTTCGGGCTGTGTTTTCATGGGCAAAATTATATCAAAAACAGCCAGTTGAAGCACCCAAAACCGGCTATCCAACGGCCTCATACTGCAAGGTTTTATGGCCTTGCAGCAGGCTGATATCATAGCCATCGAGCAGCCAGTTGATCTGCTCGCCGGTCAACGGCATGAGCTCATCAGCCGGGCTCGGCCACTTGAATTTCTCTTCGGCCAGCGCCTTGTAATAGAGGATAAAGCCGTTGTCCTCCCACATCAGGCACTTGATCTTGTTACGCTGTCGGTTGGTGAAGGCATACAGCGCACCGGTGAAGGGGTTCTGTCCCAACTCCTGTTCAATCAGCACCGCCAGACCATTGGCCTGCTTGCGAAAATCAATGGGCTCACGGTACAGATAGATCTCGGGCATGGACCGAGAGGGACGAAGATACCGCGGTTTCATCAGAGCTGCCTCAGGATCGCGCCGAGCAGGTCGACATTACCGGCATGCAGCCCTGTAATGGCCATGCCGCCGGGAAGCTTCAGGGTCAGATCATCCGATAGCGGTGAAGCGGCCACCTGGGTGACGCGAGCAAAGCCGGATGTTGGTGTACGCTCGGTATCGGTCGCATCATCTGTACCTTCGAGCTTGCGGCGCCAATAGACAAACTGGTGATAGGACAGTGACTGCTGTTTGCAGAAAGCAGCACCGGATAGCCCGGTATCACGCCAGTGTTCAATGTGCTGTTGCCAGTAGTGTGTGCGCTCGGCTGAGTTCATGCTGGATTCCTCGCGTAGGTGACGATGGAATCAGTGTGCGGCGGTCAGTGGCTGGAAAAAAGGTGCTGATTTAAGGGCGCTTAC
>NZ_JACEMT010000043.1 GCF_013868415.1 Marinobacterium marinum
TAAAATAATGAAATGGACGCCCCTCCTATACTGCTAGTTGGTAGCAACCAGGTGGAGGATGCATCATGGAACAGGTATCAGTGATCGGCTTGGATCTTGCGAAAAATGTCTTTCAAGTACACGGTGCTGATGAACGTGGGCGCTGCGTAATCAGAAAGTCATTGCGGAGGACACAGGTTTACGCATTTTTTGCAAAGTTATCCAAATGTACAGTTGGGATGGAAGCATGCAGCAGCTCGCACTACTGGGGTCGAGTTATTACTGACTGCGGACATGAAGTGAAGCTGATTCCACCCCAATACGTAAAACCTTATGTAAAAACCAACAAAAATGACGCTGCTGATGCGGAAGCGATTTGTGAGGCAGTATCTCGGCCACATATGCGTTTTGTGGAGCTGAAGACGCCTGATCAGCAGAGTATTTTGCTGATACACCGTGAGCGTGATGGGTTAATGAGAGACCGTACTGCTCTAATCAACCGCTTACGTGCAACCTTAGGTGAATTTGGCATAGCAGTGCCATCCGGCCCGGCGCGTCTAAAGCAGTGGTTCCGCGACAGCTATGGCATAAATGAAGATCAGCTGCCGGTACTGATGCAGCGCCACATTGAGCGTATGAGAGCTCGTTGGGTGGAGCTAGAGCGCTGCATTGGTGAGTTGGATCGTGAAATTGACCAACACGTGCAACACAATTCGGCATGCCAGCGTTTACTTGAAGTACCAGGTATTGGTCGTTTAACCGCTTCAGCTTTGGTAGCAACCGTGGGTAATGCATTGGCATTCAAGAACGGCCGCCAACTTTCAGCGTGGTTAGGCCTTGTTCCACGACAGCACTCGAGTGGCGGCAAAACAGTACTCAGAGGGATCAGTAAGCGTGGGGATGCATATTTGCGCAGGATGTTGGTTCATGGTGCGCGAGCAGTGCTAAGGCATTCAGCGACCAAGAAAAATGCCGTTAGCAACTGGTTACATGCACTATCAGTGCGAGCAAACAAGAATGTGGTCATTGTAGCAATGGCAAACAAGCTAGCACGTATAGCATGGGCATTATTGAATAAAGGGCAGCGGTACATAGAACCGGCTGCTGAATAAACCAATGACAGGAACGCGCTGAGGTTTGCGTGGGCAGAACTTGCTGATGACAGACAGGTAGAGCCGAGACTGGATAAGGCTGCGACTAACATCGTTCGTACAGAGAACGTTAAAATGATTAGCATCCAGTCAGCGGAATTCATCAGGGATAGAGGTTAATACCTCGTAAAAATCCGGATAGATGGCTGCAATACCTTCATGTCACGAAATGTTTTGCTTGCACAAAACGGGGCGTCCATAGATGCTAGGTTATAGGAGTCGTGAGCGTGGAGGAATGTGGATGAGTGTCGGTGGTCCCTTGCAGCAGTTGAATTTTGATAACAGCTATGCCCGCTTGCCCGAACACTGGTTCCAGCGTACAAACGTACAGCCTCTTGAATCCGCTCATCTGATCGCTTTCAGTCCTGCGGTTGCTCGCTGGCTGGACTTGGACCCCTGTTCCATCTCTCCTGACGAGCTGGTACGGCATTGTCAGGGGCAGCCTGGTTGGCAGGGGGTTGACCCTCTGGCGATGAAGTACACCGGCCACCAGTTTGGCATGTATAACCCGGATTTGGGGGATGGTCGTGGCCTGTTGCTGGGAGAAGTGTTGAATCGAAAAGGTGAGCGCTATGATTTGCACTTGAAGGGGGCGGGACAAACGGCCTTTTCTCGGTTTGGTGACGGTCGTGCCGTTCTGCGTTCCAGTATTCGTGAGTTTTTGGCTGGCGAAGCCATGGCCGGATTGGGTATTCCGACCACTCGAGCGTTGTGTCTTTTGGGCAGTGAACAGTACACCCAGCGAAACGGGATGGAGCCTTGTGCCATGCTACTGCGGGTAACGCCTTGCCATATTCGGTTTGGTCATTTTGAATATTTCTATTACACCGAACAGTACGATGACTTGCGCCGTTTGGCCGACTACTGCCTGCAACGCTTTTTCCCGCAACTGTTGCAACTCGAGCAGCCCTATAGGGCGCTGTATCGCGAAGTGCTGGAACGTACCGCACGCCTGGCCGCATCTTGGCAGGCATACGGTTTTGTGCACGGGGTACTGAATACCGACAATATGTCACTGATTGGTGAAACCTTTGACTATGGCCCTTACACCTTCCTTGATTACTACGAACCGAATCATGTGGCCAACAAGAATGATCATCAGGCACGTTATGCCTTCAGTCGTCAGCCCTCTATAGTACGCTGGAATATGGCCGCGTTGGCGCAGGCAATGCTGCCGCTGGTTACGCGCGCCGAACTGGAAGAAGAATTAGGTTGTTTTGATGCACTGTACCAGTCGGCTTATCTGGAGCGCATGCGGGCACGCCTGGGGCTGCAGGCTGTGGATGGCGATGATGTAGAGCTTGTGGAGCAACTGGTTGCCATTTGGTCAGAAGAGCGTATGGATCATAACCGTTTCCTGCGTGCGCTTGCTGAATGGCGGCCGGAACATGATCCTCAGGCTGGCACCCTGATGGCCTTCTGTACCCGTCCAGAGCCGATGGCGGACTGGTTGCGGCGCTATGCCGAACGTGTTCGGCAAGAGGCTGCCAGTGATCCCATTCGAAGCCAGCAGATGCGTTCGGTAAACCCGCGCTTTATTCTGCGCAACTACATGGCGGAAGAGGTGATTCGCGAAGCACACCAGGGAGACTATCGGCCACTGCACGGGTTGCTGCCATTGTTGCGACATCCAGGAGACGCGCACAGTACATATGCCCGTTATGCGGGTCCGCGACCGGGCTGGGCGGCTTCTATCTACTTGACCTGCTCCTCCTGATTTCAGTGTTTGCTTTGCAGGCGTGTGCCAGCCCAGACTGACCCGACACCACCACAAATAACCAGTATGCACCCGAGCCACGTCAATGGCATGGGTATCTGGTCCCAGAACAGCCAGCCCCAGAAGCCTGTGAATAAAACGCCGAAGTAGCTTAACGGTGCAATGATTGAGGCGGGTGCATGGCTGTAGGAGCGCGTATACAGCCACATGGTTAGCCAGATGGAGCCGGCAATCATCACGCTGTACAGCATGTCCTGTATTTGCATGGGCTGCCAGTTGGACAGCGCCAGGGGCAGGCTGGTTAGGGTTGAAATCATAAAATAGTAAAACAGAATACGGTTCACCGGTTCTGTATGCGTCAATTCACGGGTGGTGACGATGGAGCCGGCCAGTGCCAGGGCAGCTATGAACCCGATCAGGTGCCAGCCGCTTAGCCCGTCTCCTTCCGGCTGCATGATCAGGCCAATCCCCGCAAACCCCAAAATCAGGGGAAGCCAGCTTATCCAGTGCAGTTTTGCGCCATGCCACAGCAGTAGCCAGAGCGGGACGCAGAGAGGGGCCGCGTTGCGCAACAGGGCAGCATCAATCAGAGGGATGTGGTTGAGTGCCAGATAATATGCGTAAAAGCAGCCCCAGCCGCACAGACCACGTATCAGATGCAGCCCGGGGCGGTGTGTGTGCAGTGCTCTGAAACCCTGTTGCCGCAGCCAGGGTAGCATGGCGATTGTGCATAGCAGGTATTGGAAAAAGACGATCATTTCGATGCTGATGGTGGCTGCTGCCATTTTGATCAGTACCGCAGCCAGGCTCATGACCATGGAGGTGGCCAAGGCGTAGCCCGCCCCGACAAAAATGCTGTAACTGCTTGAAGACACTGAAACTTAATCCCTGTAAGTTATAGTATTAAGGACACAGATGACCGGAGCTGTTAATGGACAATATGTTGTTGCTGTTGCAGAACAACTGGACTGATGCCCTGGCATTGGGCTGGTTTTTGCTCTGCTTTCGTGGGTATATGTATTACTCGGAATTGAAGAGTCATACAACGCCTTGTCTGGTCAGTATGCTGCATCTTTATCGCACCGAGTGGATGCAGCGGATGTTAGCACGAGAAGTGAGAATCGCGGATACGGCCGCCATTGCCAACCTGGAGCGCAGCGTTGCGTTCTTTGCATCCACGACGATTCTGGTGCTGGCGGGCTTGATGACGGTGATGAGCTCGACCGAGCGGGCGATTAATCTGGTTGAAGACCTGCCTTTTGCGGTGGTGGCGACCAAGCAGGAATGGGAGCTGAAACTGCTGCTGCTGGTTGTATTGTTTATCTATGCCTTCTTCAAATTTACCTGGAGTCTGCGTCAGTACGGATTTGTATCGGTCATGATCGGCGGTGCGCCCTTGCCGACGGAGAATCCTTCTGCCGCGCAGCAAAAAGCGCATGCCAAGCGTATTGCGCGTATGGCGTCCATGGCGGCGCTGAATTTCAACTTGGGTCTGAGGACCTATTATTTCAGTATCTCGGTGTTGGGCTGGTTCATCAATCCCTGGATATTCATGTTGCTGACATCCATCGTGGTGGTAGTGCTCTATCGGCGTGAGTTTACCTCGTCTACGCTGAAAACTCTGATGATGAGTTCGGGAGATGATGGATGAGCGAGATGAACGACTACAATGCTCGTTGCACGCGTTTTCTGCATGCCCAGCCTCATATGCAGAAGCTGGGCATTCGCCTGATCAAGGCCGAAAAAAACGCCGCGACTCTGGTTCTCCCGGTGCAATCGCAATTGATCAGCAAGGTTCTGGATACCTATCTGCACGGCGGTGTTTTGACCACTCTGGTGGATGCGGCCAGCAGCGTATCGACGCTGTGTGCACTGGAGCGGTTTGAGTTGTGTCCCACTCTGGATTTGCGTATCGATCACATGCGCACGCCGGTGCAAAGTCAGCCCCTCTATGTGTCGGCCGAATGTTACCGGGTCACGCGCAGCGTGCTGTTTACCCGTGCGTCCGTATACCAGGAGTCGCCTTCGCGTCCGGTTGCTTATGCAATCGCGACATTCATGCGGCCGGGAGACGGGAATACGGATTCGGCGTTCAGGGCGATGATTGAGGGAGGAAATGATGCAGCAACTGCTTGATCTGGTAAAACAGGCGCATGTCAGCGGTGATTACCAGCCGCTGGTGGATCTGATTCCCTATGCGCGGGTGCTGGGGGTGCAGTGCGAGTGCTACGGTGAAGAGGTGATTTTCCGTTTGCCGGCCAGGCCCGATAATATCGGTAATCCGACCATTCCTGCCATTCACGGGGGCGTGATCGCGTCCTTCATGGAGCTGACAGCGCTGTTCCAGTTGACGTTGCAGCTGCCTCAGCCCGGGTTGGCCAAAATTATCGATTTTTCGCTGGATTATATGCGTGCCGGGCTTGATCGAGATACCTTCGCCATCTGTCATATCAGTCGGCAGGGGCGTCGTGTGGGCAATTGTTCGGTATTGGCCTGGCAGGAGCGGAAAAGCAAACCTATTGCCCAGGCGCGGGCTCATTTTCTGCTGGATACGGATAAAGAATCATAAAACAAACACTAACCCCTTGAAATGCGGATGGGCACCCCTATATCTGGAAAGGTTAACAGTTTGTTTCCGGAGGTTAGACAAGCCCGCCATGAGCACAGAAACACAGAAAGAGACACTTGGTTTCCAGACTGAAGTTAAGCAGCTTCTGCATCTGATGATCCACTCGCTGTACTCCAACAAGGAGATTTTCCTGCGCGAGCTGATTTCGAACGCATCCGATGCATCCGAGAAACTGCGTTTTGAGGCCCTGAACAATGATGCCTTGTATGAAGGTGACAGCACCCTCGAAGTACGTATCGAGTTTGACAAGGACGCAGGCACGGTAACCATTGAGGACCGTGGCATCGGTATGAATCGTCAAGATGTGATTGATCATCTGGGTACGATTGCGAAGTCTGGCACAGCCGGCTTCCTGTCCAACCTGACCGGTGATCAGGCCAAGGACAGTCAGTTGATTGGTCAGTTCGGCGTGGGCTTTTATTCGGCATTCATTGTTGCTCAACGGGTGGATGTGTATACCCGTCGTGCGGGTGAGTCGTCCGAAAATGGCGTGCATTGGTCTTCCGCCGGTGAAGGTGACTTCACGATCGCCACGATCGACAAGGCGCAGCGCGGTACGCGTATCGTACTCAAGTTGAAGGAAGGTGAAGAGGAGTTTGCCGACGGCTTTCGACTGCGTTCGCTGGTGCGCAAGTACTCGGACCACATTGCGATTCCGGTCAAGATGCTTAAGGAAGCAGTACCGTCTGAAGGGGATGACGATCAGGGCGAGCAGGATGCACCTGAACTGGAGAGTGTGAACTCGGCGACAGCACTCTGGACTCGCTCCAAGTCCGACCTGAATGATGAAGAGTATCAGGAATTCTACAAGCACATTTCGCATGATTTTGCCGATGCACTGACCTGGTCGCATAACAAGGTGGAAGGTAATCTGGAATACACCAGTTTGCTGTATGTGCCTGAAAATGCGCCCTATGACCTGTGGAACCGTGAAGCTCCGCGTGGACTCAAACTGTATGTGCAGCGTGTATTTATCATGGATCAGGCGGATCAGTTCCTGCCGCTGTATCTGCGCTTCATCAAGGGTGTGGTCGATACCAACAATCTGTCCCTGAACGTTTCCCGTGAAATCCTGCAGAAGGACCCGAGTGTCGACAAGCTGCGTTCTGCGTTGAGCAAGCGCGTGCTGGATATGCTGGGCAAGCTGGCCAAGAATGATGCGGACAAATATGCACAATTCTGGAACACTTTTGGCCAAGTGATGAAGGAAGGGCCGGCGGAAGATCATGCCAACCGCGACAAGATTCTCAAGTTGCTGCGCTTTGCCTCTACCCATACAGGTGTGGCTGACCAGAATGTATCGTTGGAAGACTATGTCGGCCGCATGCAGGAAGGTCAGAAAAAAATCTACTACGTCGTTGCAGACTCCTATAACACGGCGAAGAACAGTCCTCATCTGGAAGTATTTCGCAAGAAGGGCATCGAAGTGCTGCTGTTGTCCGAGCGTATTGACGAATGGATGATGAGTCAGCTGTTTGACTTTGACGGTCATAGCTTCCAGGACGTTACCAAGGGCGAGCTGGATTTGGGCGAGACTGAATCCGAAGAAGAGAAGCAGAAGCTCGAAGACGTTGCCAAGGAGCATGAAGGGCTGGTCGAGCGTTTGAGCAAGGTGCTGGACGACAAGGTTGATTCTGTGCGCATTACGCACCGACTGACCGATTCTCCCGCCTGTCTGGTGATCGGTGACTACGATATGGGGCTGCAGATGCGTCGCATCATGGAAGCGGCTGGTCAGCCGGTGCCTGAAAGCAAGCCGATCTTTGAAATTAATCCGGAACACCCGCTGATTGATCGGCTGGATCAGGAGCCTGACGAGGATCGTTTTGGCGAACTGGCTCAGGTGCTCTTTGATCAGGCCGGGCTTGCTGCTGGCGCGACGCTGGATGATCCCGCCAGCTATGTGCAGCGATTGAATAAGCTGTTGCTGGAATTGAGCCGCTAAGGGATTGTGGCGTGTAATGGAAAAAGGCGACCCCGGGGTCGCCTTTTTTATGTCCTTTTACTGTTGTTACAGTTCGGGATGGGTACGCAGGCAGTCGATCAGTGACTGCATTTCATTGGTAGTACCGATGGTGATGCGCAGGTGGTTGTTGATGCCTGGCTTGGTGAAGTGGCGTACCAGAATCTTGTGCTCGCGCAGGTATTGCATCAGGGTGTCGGCAGGCACTCGGGTATGGCTGGCAAACACGAAGTTGGTGTGTGACGGCAGTACCTTGAATCCCAGTTGCTCCAGTTGCGTGCTGGTCCACTGGCGGGTTTCCATTATGGTGCGTGTGCACTGCTTGAAGTAGTCATGATCTTCCAGTGCCGCAATTGCGGTCTGCTGGGCCAGCATGTCCAGCGGGTAGGAGTTGAAACTGTTTTTCACGCGCTCCAGTGCTTCAATCAGCTCCGGGTGTCCGAAGGCAAAACCGACCCTCATGCCGGCCAGAGAGCGGGACTTGGAAAAGGTCTGGATAACCAGCAGGTTAGGGTAGCTGTTGACCAAACGTGTCGCGCTTTCGGCACCAAAATCCACATAGGCTTCATCAATGACGACGACCGATTCGGTGTTGCGCTTGAGCAGGGTTTCGATCGCGTTCAGATCCAGGCTGATGCTGGTGGGGGCATTGGGGTTGGCGAAGATAATACCGCCATTTTCGCCGCAATAGTCGTCAAGATCGATGCGAAAGTCATCGCTCAGCGGGATGTGTCGGGCGTTGATGTTGAATAGGTCAATATAGACGTTGTAGAAGCTGTAGCTGGTTTCGGGCAGCAGCAGAGGCCTGGTGTGGCGGAGCAGGGCCATGAACGTCAGTGCCAGGACTTCGTCTGAGCCGTTGCCAACAAAAACCTGATTGTGTTCAAGGTCTGCTTCTTTGGCCAGAGCCTGTTTGAGGGCCAGGCATTCGGGGTCAGGATAAAGACGCAGGCGCTCGGTGTCGAAGCTGCGCAGTACGGCTTCGACACCGGGGGCGGGGGGGAAGGGGTTTTCGTTGGTATTCAGTTTGATCAGGCCATCTACCTTGGGCTGCTCGCCCGGCGTGTAGGGGACCAGTGACTGAATAGCCGGACTCCAGAATCGGCTCATGTTGAACAATCCATCTACAGATGCAAAAGGCGCATCATAGCAGACCCGGATACAAGCGGCGACTTGGCGGCTTCAGTCCTTCCAGTTGTTCTGTTCCGATTTGAGGTACTCGGGCACGCCGTTTTCGCTGGTGCGATCCAGTGCTCCGATGTCCAGCATGGGAGCAGCGTCCAGATGGTGGGCGCCCAGAATGTGTGATACATGCTCCAGTGCTGCAACAATCATCGACTGTTCCCAGTCATGCATATCGGCAAATTGACGAATAAAGGTGTCCTGCAGGGTGGCGGGTGCCGATTTCAGCAGTTTCAGTCCCTCATCGGTCGGGCAGGCCAGAACCTTGCGCTTGTCGGTGCTGCTGCGCTCGCGGCGTACCAGCTGTTTGCGCTCCAGGCGGTCCAGGATGCTGGTGACGGTGGCTTGAGCCAGGTTCATCTCTTTGGCCAGCATGCCGATGGTCAGGGAGCCATTGATATGCAGAGTCTGCATGGTCAATAGCTGGGGCATGGTAAGGCCTGTCATGCGGCTCAGATGCTTGTCGTGCAGGTCGGTCGCACGGATGATCTGACGCAGTAATACAAGGGCGTCCTGGCTTTTGTCCATAGTGCTTGGCAGCGTCTCCGGTACAGGTGTGAGGTCTGGGGGCTTTTTAGCCTGAATTACCGGCTAATGCAAAAGGTCTTTGTCGAGGCAAAACAATTATTTTGCAATGCAAAGCAATGGATATGTTGTTTTGTTTTCGTGTTTTTGAAGATTTTTGCTGAATTTGGCGCTTTTTTGCTTTTAAAATCATTTGTTACACTATCCCTGCCGGGGTTGAAAAGTGAATTTATATATGTTTTATACTTAAAACCATAGCAAAGCTAAATAAATCAAATACTATGGAATCTGACATTTTTACGCTACGTAAGCCTGAGGCCGCTGATGGCCTTGCCCTTCATAAGCTCGTTGAGCGCTGTTCCCCTCTGGATCCCAACTCCATCTACTGCAACCTTCTGCACTGCAGCCACTTTGCCGACACCGCTATTGCTGCCGAGAACGCCGATGGTGAGTTGGTTGGCTTTATCTCTGGCTATCAGCCGCCCGGTCGAGCTGACACCTTGTTTATCTGGCAGGTCGCTGTGGATGCGGCCTGTAGAGGCCAGAAGTTGGGGCAGAAGATGTTATTGGCGCTGACAGAGCGCTTGGCACCGGCGGGTGTGCAATATATCGAAACCACGATTACCCCCGGCAATGTTGCCTCGGAAACCCTGTTTGCGCGTGTTTTTGCCGCGCTTTCGGCTCCGGTGGAGCGTTCGGTGCTTTTTTCACGGGCGGTGCACTTTGGTGGCGAGCATGAGGATGAAATGCTCTATCGCGCCGGTCCGTTCAAGCTTGCTACACAGAATTCATGAGTCAGGAGAGATCGATGAATATTTTCCAGAAAACAGAATCTGAAGTTCGTACATACAGCCGCTCATTTCCGGTGACTTTCAACAAGGCGAAAGGTGCTGTACTGACAACCGAAGAAGGTCGGGAATATGTCGATTTTCTTGCCGGCGCGGGCACTCTGAACTACGGCCACAACAATGATCGTTTGAAGCAAGCCTTGATTGACTACATCGCCGAAGATGGTTTGACGCATGGTCTGGATATGCAGTCCGTGGCAAAGGAGAACTATCTGAAAGCATTCCGCAACCTGATTCTTGAGCCGCGAGGCATGGGTGACTTCAAAGTGATGTTCACCGGGCCGACGGGTACCAATGCGGTAGAAGCCGCCCTGAAGCTGGCACGCAAGGTCAAGGGGCGCAGCAATATCATCTCCTTTACCAATGGCTTTCACGGTGTCAGCGGCGGCGCGTTGGCGGCCACGGGTAACCAGCATCACCGTGGCGGCATGGGGACTTCGTTGTCGGACGTGACGCGTATGCCGTTTGACGGTTATTTGGGGGAAGGTATCGACACTACCGAATATCTGGACCGCGTTCTGAGTGATCCAAGTAGCGGTGTTGATCATCCGGCTGCCGTGATCGTCGAAACGATTCAGGGTGAGGGCGGCTTGAATGCGGCGTCGTTTGAGTGGTTGCGCAATCTGGAGAAGGTCTGCCGTCGTCACGACATGTTGCTGATCGTAGATGACATTCAGTCAGGCTGCGGCCGCTCGGGGCACTTCTTCAGCTTTGAAGCCGTTGGTATCCAGCCTGATATCGTAACCTTGTCCAAGTCACTCAGCGGCTATGGTCTGCCGTTCGCCGTCACCATCTTTCGTCCAGAGTTGGATCAGTGGAGTCCGGGAGAGCATAACGGTACCTTCCGTGGTAACAATCACGCGTTTGTAACGGCTGCGGCCGCTTTCGAGACCTTTTGGTCGGATGATCGCTTCGAGAAGGAAGTACAGCGCAAGGCCGACAAGTTGCGCAAGGGCTTGCAGGCGATCGTCAAGGCGCATGGCGCCAAGGAGCTCAAGCTCAAGGGGCGTGGCTTGATGAGCGGTATTGAATGTCCGGATGGCGATTTGGCTTCTGCCGTCACCGGGAGTGCATTCAAGCAGGGTTTAATCATTGAAACCAGCGGTGCACATGATCAGGTGGTTAAGTGTCTGGTGCCACTGGTGATTACAGATGCCGAAATCGAATTTGGTCTCAAGGTGCTGAATACGGCTTTTGCCGAAGCGCTGGCCGGGCGTGAAAGCCAGGCTTCCTGAGGCCCGACGTATCGCAAGCGAACAAAATCACTGGAATAAGAGTAGTAGGAATGATTGTTAGAACACTGGGTGAGTGCGAAAAAAGTGAACGTCGAGTAGTATCTCAGAACTGGGAAAGTACCAGGATGCTGCTGAAAGAGGACGGTATGGGATATTCGTTCCATATCACGACAATTTATGCCGGTACCGAAACGCATATTTGGTATCAGAACCATCTGGAATCGGTATATTGTATCAGTGGTGAAGGTGAAATCGAGGCGCTTGCTGATGGCAAGATCTATCCGATCAAACCGGGTACTCTGTATAATCTGAATGAACACGATGAGCACTTGCTGCGTGCCACCGAAGAACTGAAGCTGGCGTGTGTTTTCAACCCGCCGCTTAATGGTAAAGAAGTGCACGACGAGAATGGCGTCTATCCGCTGGAGGCGGAGACGGTCGAGGCCTGATGACCTTTTGGGTGCAACATGCCGGCCATGAGCCGGCATGTTTGTATCTTGACCACCCTTTGCCATTCAGGGGCAGCAATACACGAAAGAGCCAACAGGATATAACATGCATACAGTAGAGAAGATCGGCGGTACCTCAATGAGTCGCTTTCGCGAGCTGATGGATACCATTCTTATTGGTGAGCGTACGGGAGAGGAATTGTACAACCGCATCTTCGTTGTTTCCGCTTACGGCGGTATTACCAACCTGTTGCTTGAGCACAAGAAAACCGGCGAGCCGGGAGTTTATGCGCGTTTTGCCAATGCCGAAAGCGAAGGTGTCTGGCGTGAGACGCTGGATGATGTACGTGCCCGAATGCTGGAGATCAACCTTGAGTTGTTTGGTGATGCGGTTGAGCGTGCCGAAGCGGATCGCTTCATTACCCGTCGTATTGCCGATGTTGAGAGTATCATGCTGAGCCTGGAACAACTGTGTTCGAATGGCCACTTTCAGCTTGATGAGCACCTGATGAAGGTGCGTGAAATGTTGGCTGCAATCGGTGAAGCACATAGTGCACACAATAGTGTGTTGGCGTTGCGGAAAGAGGGCGTCAATGCGCGTTTTGTGGATCTTTCGGGCTGGGATCAGCCGAAGCCGCTGCCTTTTGACGAGATGATCGAGACCAGTTTTCAAGGGATCGATATGAGCAGTGAAATGCCGATTGTCACTGGTTACACTCACTGTAGCGAAGGCCTGATGCGGACCTTTGACCGTGGCTACAGCGAGATGACGTTCAGCAAAATCGCGACCAAGACTGGTGCGCGTGAGGCGGTGATTCACAAAGAGTTTCATTTGAGCACCGCTGATCCGGGTATCGTGGGTCTGGATAAGGTGGTTACCATTGGTCGCACCAACTATGACGTCGCTGACCAGTTGTCGAATCTGGGGATGGAGGCGATTCACCCGAAGGCGGCCAAGGGGTTGCGTCAGCAGGATATCGAATTGCGTATCAAAAACGCATTTGAGCCGGATCATGCGGGGACTGTTATCAGTACGGATTACTGCAGCGAAGAGCCACGCGTTGAGATTATCGCGGGCCGTCCCAATGTATTTGCAATCGAGATTTTTGATCAGGATATGTTGGGTGAAGCCAAGTACGATATCGAATTGTTGAGGCTGCTGAGTGATCTGCGCCTGTATGTGGTGAATCGTGATTCTGATGCGAACAGTATCACTTACTTTGTGGCGGGTTCGCGCAAGATGGTGAATCGGGCCCAGCGTCTGATCGGTGAAAAATTTGATGGGGCTGAAGTGGCGTTGCATAAGGTTGCGATGGTGTCGGCAATCGGTTCCAATCTGAAAGTGCCCGGGATTTTGGCCAAGACAGCGACAGCATTGGCAGAAGCCGGGATTAGTGTGCAGGCATTGCATCAGTCGATGCGCCAGGTAGAGATGCAGTGTATCGTCAAGCAGGATGATTACGAGCCTGCGGTGCGCGCCATGCATTGTGCCCTGATCGAGCAGGAAGGGCATGGTGACGTGATTTGCGCCGCTTGAAGTGAGTGATCGATAAAGGGCTTTTTCATCCTGGGAAAGCCCGGCTGCGATACATGAAGTGCCGGTTATTGCCGGCACTTTTCGTATCAGCCATGCGCTGGCCGACAGAGTCTTGCAATCTACCGTCGGCTGTTTGAGTCATTCGCGAAAGTGGTCGAAATCATCGTATATGTCGTTGATTTGTTGTTTGAGTCGGCGATCTTCCATGAAGTCTTCGATCTGGCGGCGACGTTTGCCGTTATACTTCACCCGGCTTCGGCTGACCTCCTCTTCTTCGTTGAACTGTTCATTCCAGTCGCCCAGTTCGTCATCGGCTACTTGATCGACACGGATTTTGGTGCCCATCGTCATTACTCTCACAAAAAGTTTTCGGGAGCGGCAGGGCCGCGATCATGATGGACGAGGGAAGGGTGCGAGTGCAGGAAGCACGAGGTTTTGCGCCCTTGGATGATGCCCTCATCCAAGCGCGAATATAGTTCAGTCTTGAGTCGGCTTCAAAATAAAAAATTCCTATCATGAATGGAAAAAATCGGATTTAAATCAATCGATCGCGCCATGGTCTGGCGCGACCGATCGAGGAGGTGCCAATGGTCAGCGCTCAAATACGTAGGTACCCGGTGCCGGGCCTATGGCGGGGTAGCCGGCATCGGTATTGCCGGTGGCAGGGGGGGTGACCTGGGTGGAGCTGTGTTTGGCCAGCCATTCGACCCAGGGTTCCCACCAGGAGCCTTCCTTGCTGTCGTGGCGGACTAGCCAGTCATCGGCCGGAATGTGCTTGTCCTTGGCAGTTTGTACGCCAAGCTGGTAGCTGCGGCGGGGGTGTCCGGGTTCGCTGACAATTCCGGCATTGTGGCCGCCGCTGGTCAGGGCGAAGGTAACTTCGGTATTCATCAGGTCGTGGAGTTTGTACACCGAACGCCAGGGCGCTACGTGGTCTTTTTGGGTTGCAACACAGAACACTGGGACGCGGATGTCTCGCAGTGAGATCGGGCGGTCACCCACGCGAAAACGACCGCTGGCCAGGTCGTTATTCAGGAACAGTCGGCGCAAATATTCGGAATGCATCTTGTAGGGCATGCGGGTTGAGTCGGCATTCCAGGCCATAAGGTCGTTCATGCGCGGACTTTCGCCGAGCAGATATTCACTGACCAGGCGTGACCAAAGCAGGTCGTAGGAGCGCAGCAGTGTAAAGGCTCCAGCCATTTGCTGAGTATCCAGATAGCCTTTGTCCCACATAATGTCTTCCATGTAACTGAGCTGACTTTCGTCAATGAACAACATCAGCTCGCCGGCTTCGGTAAAGTCGGTCTGTGCGGTGAACAGAGTCAGGGACTGCAGGCGGTCGTCATTATCGCGAGCCATGGCGGCGGCGGCGATCGTCGCCAGAGTACCGCCCAGGCAATAGCCGACCAGGTGTACCTTGCGTTCGGGGACGACGGCATTGATGACGCGCAGTGCATCCATCACGCCTCGGCGCAGATAATCGCCCATGCCCATATCGCGATCACGCGCATCGGGGTTGTGCCATGAGATCATGAAGACGGTGTGGCCTTTGTCGACCAGATAGCGCACCATGGAGTTGTGTTCGGACAGATCAAGAATGTAGTACTTCATGATCCAGGCGGGGGTGATCAGGATCGGTTCAGCCGCGACCTTATCTGTCGTGGGCGAGTATTGAATCAGTTCGATCAAGCGGTTGCGGAACACGACTTTGCCGGGTGTCATGGCCAGATTCTTGCCGGCTGCGTAGGGCAAACTGTCAGGGTCGGCTTCATCCAGAAGGGAGTGCTGAATATCGTCAAGCAGGTTTTGCAGGCCGTTGGCGAGGCTTTGTCCGCCCGTTTGGACGGCCTTCTCCACCACCAGAGGGTTGGTCATCGGGTAGTTGGTGGGTGAGAACATGTCCAGCCATTGGCGGGCGGCAAAGGAAACAACATTTTCATGATGTTTGGCAACGCCGGGAATGCCGGTTGTGGCATAGTGCCACCACTGCTCCTGCAGCAGAAAACTTTGTGCCATGACGTTGTACGGGAAGCGTTTCCAGGCGTCATCTGCAAAGCGACGGTCGCCCGGCAGGGGCGAAATAAAGGGCGGAGCGTCACTGTCGAGGCTGGCGCGTGCGGCCCACAAAGTGAAGGCGCTGCATTTGCGCAGTGTGTTTTCGAGCATTTCGTTGATTTTGCCTGGCGAGTGGCTGGTGTGTGTCAGCCAGTCCAGATACGCCAGGGTCAAAGAAGCGGGAGAGAGGCCCTGGGTGTAGCGGCCCTCGATGGCATGGATAACTCGGTCTATGCTGTTTTTGATACTGGGGAGGGGCATGCGCGTCATCTTGATCTCCTTGCTCTGGCAATCACTCTTCGGTCTTGGGCGTGTAGCGCCGATCGAATGATGGGTCAGGGGCAACGTGTGCCGAAAGTCCTATTGTGTATTACATTGAAAACTGTCTTTTGCTGCAGGTGCGAAAAATATAGAATACGCTATCAGGTATGACACCTGAAAGAAAACAGATTCGGTCAATAAAGGAACTCACTGAGTGTCGACAAAATACCTCAAGCGTTTTTTCAAGCCACAATCCATTGCTGTGTTCGGAGCATCTGAGCGTGAGGACAGCCTGGGAGGCGTGGTACTGCATAACCTGCTTGATAGTCAGTATCCGGGCAAGCTAATGGCAGTGAATGCGCAGGGGTATGGCGAAGTGCACGGCGTTCAGTGTTACCGGGGCGTGGCTGACCTGCCTGAAATGCCGGATCTGGCGATTATCTGCACTCCGCCTGACAGTGTGGCTGGCATTATTCGCAAGCTCGGGGCCAATATGGTCAAGGCGGCCATGATTCTGACGGGTGGGTTGAACGACAGCACTAGCCCCCGCAGTCAGTCATTGCGTGAGGAAGTGCGTGAGGCTGCACGTCCTTACGGTATTCGCATTCTCGGCCCCGACTGCATGGGGCTGCTGGTGCCGGGTTCGAACATGAATGCCAGTTATGCCCACGTCAATATTCGCAAGGGCAAGGTGGCTTACGTCGGTCAATCAGGCTTGCTGGGGACTGCGATGATCGACTGGGCCAGTGGTCAGGAAATCGGCTTTTCCCACTTTCTGACGCTGGGAGAGGGAGTGGACGTGGATCTTCCGGCCATCGTTGATTACCTGTCCAAAGAGCCGGCAACCCAGGCTATTTTGCTGCAAATGGATCGTATTATCGGCACTTCGCGCAACTTTGTTTCTGCCGTGCGCGCTGCGTCTCGCAATAAGCTGGTTCTGGTTCTCAAGTCCAATATTATCCAGGATGGCCGTTACTCCATCGATCTGGCACCCGGCATTGATGATGAAGATCGGGTGTACGATGCGGCTTTGCGCCGGGCGGGTGCGGTGCGGGTCGAAACATCGGACCAGCTGTTCAATGCGTTGGAAACCCTGTCACGGATGAAGCCCATGCGAGGCGAGCGGCTGGCGATTGTCTGTAATGGCATGGGGCCCAATGCGCTGGCCAATGACCGTTTGCTGCGTAAACGGGGCAAACTGGCCGAAATTACAGAAGAAACCCGAGAAAGTCTGGCTCGGCTCTTGCCGCCAAGCTGGAACGGTCGAACTCCAGTCGATTTGAATGCGGATGCCACACCTGAACGTTTTGCCGAGGTCACACGTTTGTTGACCAAGGACCCAAATGTGGATGCCGTTCTTGTAATCCATGCGCCTACGCGTATGGCCGCCAGTGTGGCGACTGCCGATGAAGTGATCAAAGTGGCGCGTAAAACGCCCCGCAACGTCTTGACGTGCTGGATGGGGCGTTATTCGGCTATTGCGGCTCGTAATCACTGTAACGCGGCGGGTATTCCCACGTTTATGACGCCGGAAGAATCGGTGGATGCGTTTATGCAGATGGTGGAATACCATCGCAACCAGGCTGCCATGCGGCAAACCCCTGCGCCTTTCCATCTGCATAACCTGCCCAACCGCAAGCAGGCCAGGCAGATGTTGCAGCAGGCGCGGGCCGAGGGGCGTGATTATCTGACGCATGCGGAGTCATGCCGGTTGCTGGATTTGTATGAGATTCCCACGCCGAACACCGGCTATGCCGACGATATTGCGGGAGTCGTGGATATTGCACGCCAGATGGGCGGTTCCGTCGCAGTCAAGGCGTTGCACCGAGACAATATCTATCCGTTTTGCTACGACAGCACGGGGCATCAACGCTGGCGTGATCTGGCGCTGGATCTGTACTCGATCAGCGAGGTCCGCCACGCCACGACCAAACTGGCCTATCGGGTAGGTGAGCGTTACCCCGCGGAAGAGGCGCACGGATTCGTCGTACAGCAGATGAAACGTGGCTTTCAGTCCATGCAGGTGAATGTGGGCATTACGCGTGATCCTGTATTCGGCCCGCTAATTCTGTTTGGAGTCGGCGGGTACACCATTGACGTGTTGGCAGATCGAAATATCATGCTGCCGCCGTTGAATTTTGCGCTGGCACGCCAGTTGGTTAAACGATCACGTGTTTATAACATCATTGCCGAAAACAGTTATCAGGTTGAGCGTGATGTGGATCACTTGTGTGAGATGCTGATCCGGCTGTCGGAGATGGCGGTGGATCTGCCCGAATTGAAGTGCCTGGAAATTAACCCGTTGCTGTTGAATAAACGTGGCCTGTTGGCGGTGGACTGCGCCGTTTCGGTCGGAGAACCGGCGCAATTGTCGATATCACCCTATCCCGAGTATTTGACCGAAGAGGTTACGCTGAAGCGCTCGGGGCGTCGGGCAACGCTGAGGGCGATACGGGGTGAAGATGAGCCTGCGCACTTGGAATTTTTTAATCATTTGAGCCCGGAATCCATACGCTTGCGCTATTTTTACAGCCGGGGCGTGCCGACACATGTGGAACTGGCGACCTGGACCCAGATCGATTACGATCGCGAGATGGCGTTTATCGTAACGGCACCGAAACTTAGTGGTGCGGGATTCGAGACGCTGGGAGTAGTGCGTGCGGTAACCGATGCTGATAATGTACGCAGCGAATTTTCGATTGTTGTACGCGATGATATGCAGGGCGAAGGGCTGGGCGTAATGCTGATGCAGAAAACGCTCGACTACTGCCGCGCTCGGGGCACACTGCAGCTGGTCGGTTCGACTATGCCATCCAACAAGGGCATGCAGGGTCTGGCGCGCAAATTGGGTTTCAAGATCAGCTACAACATGGAAGAGGATGTGGTAGATATGAAAATGATGCTCAATGAGCCTACCGAAGACTGGCAGACCTACCGTTTGCAACACTGATCATAATCCTGTTTGACGGTTGCCGCCGGCTTGGCGGCATTTTTATCGTATGAATCCTGAATCTGATACATCAGCGCTGCGCTTATCGTTGCCGGTGCTTTTTGGTTATATACCCTTGGGCGCTGCATTTGGTGTCATGTTTTCCGAACTGGGCTATCACTGGTTGTATGCAACCCTGATGGGAGTTGTGATCTATGCCGGTGCCGGCCAGTTTCTGGCCGTGGGGCTATTGGCCAACCACGCGGGACTGGTTGAGGTTTTCGTGGCGACTCTCTTGTTGAATGCCCGACATATGGTCTATGGCCTGTCGCTGTTGAGCAGCCTGAAGTTGAATGGCTCGCGTCGCTGGTACCTGATCTATGCATTGACCGATGAAACCTATTCGTTGCTGACCATGCTGCGCACGTCCTGTGACGAGCTGCGGTCACAGTTGCAATTTCGTATCGCTGCGCTTAACCATCTGTACTGGGTGATGGGTTGTACATTGGGTGCCTGGCTGGGTGGTCAGATCGAGTTTTCGACAGCGGGTATCGAGTTTACGTTGCCAGCTCTGTTTCTGGTATTGGCGCTCGAGCAGTATCGCGCCGTGCGCCGGCCGCGCGTATTTTTGCTTGCATTACTGATCGGTATTGCAGCGTTGCTGATCAGTTCGGACAATATGCTGATGCTGTCCATTGCTATGGCGGTGTCGTTGCTGGTGATGGCGAAGGGAGGTGTCGAGTGGAATCGGTTGCGTATCTTCTGAGTGTAATCGCGGTTGCGGCTGTTGCCACATTCATGACCCGTGCCTTGCCGTTCCTGTTGCTGTATAGATGGGCAGAGCACCCCATGCTGAAGCATTTGGGGCGTTATCTTCCGCCTGTGCTGATGGTGCTGCTGTTGATGTACGCACTCAAGGATGCACTGGTGACCGGAACACATCTGTTGCCATCCTTGGCGGCGCTGGCAGTGGTTACGGTGCTGCATCTGGGGTTGCGCAATCCGCTGATCAGTATCCTGTCCGGCACCGGGCTGTTCATGTTTTTGACGCAGACCGGGCTGTTAAGCTGACTCTCAGGGAGAGGTTGGGCAGAACAGGTTGTGCAGTGTTCTGATTATGGTGATGGCGGTTTCGCCATTCAGGGAGTAATAAATGGTTTGGGACTCGCGCCGGGTCTTGACCAGACCGTCTCGGCGCAGTACCGCGAGGTGCTGTGACAGAGCGGACTGACTGAGATCCAGGCAGCGGTTGAGTTCGGATACTGACAGTTCCTTGCCATCCAGATAGCAGAGAATCAGCAGACGGCTGTCGTTGCCAAGTACCCGCATCAGCTTGGCGGCCGAAGCGGCGTTCTCTTTCATCAGCTCCAGGCTGTCCTGTGGTAGTCCGGGGGGTAATGGGGTTCGGGAGGGGATCACGCGTGTCCTCGTCGATCTTGTTATGTGCTGTCGATATTATCCTATTTTTATCTTGAATCCCATTTTTCTAATATATGTAGAAATCATATCGCTATAGCTGATCTGTATACCGTTACAGTACGTATCAAGTTTGAATATGATGATGCGAGCCTGACGTAGTGGTTTTCCCGTATACTTTAGTTTAACTAGCGACTAAAGTTGATTGTCGACAACTCGACTTGTTTTCCACCTGCCAGTACTGTCCCCTTCCTTGGACATAGGGGAATGTCCGCATATTCGAAGAACAACAAAACCGTACTGCTTATGGGGAGCATATATGGGACTTTATCGGCGTGAGCACGGAGCCGAGCATCCGTACTGGAAATTCGGTCCATTCAAGGTTCGTTTACCCTTCATTCACTTCCGTTGGGAATGGCCGGAAACCATTCAGGCGCTGATCATGTTCGTGATCGGTATGGCGATGATTCCGCTGCTGGAAAAACATTTGGCACTACCCTACGACGTGGCGCTGGCCTTTGTTGTCGTCTGTGGTGTCGGATTCATGCTGCCTGCGATGCTGGGGGTGCCGATGGTGCCTGGCTGGATTACGCCGGCCATTCCTGTCGTGGTGCTGTTCCTCGGTAATTTCGAGCCAGGTCCCGAGTCGATTCGGGCATTGATTGGCTTGCAATTGGTCGTCACCCTGATCTTCTTTGTGCTAGGTATAACACGGCTGGGGAGTCGGCTGGTTGACCTGATACCCAGTTCGATCAAGGGTGGCATCCTGATGGGGGCCGGTATTGCAGCAATTACAACCGAAATATCGGCCGGTGGACGTTTGGCTCAGACGCCGATTTCACTGATCATTGGTGGTGCTGTGACCGGTTATATTCTGTTCTCGCTGTCGTTTCGAGACTGGACCGAAAAGCACCGCTGGGCCCGTATTGTCGCGGGCTATGGCATGGTGCCTGGTGCGCTGGTTGCGATGGGAATCGGTTGGGCAGTCGGTGAGTACCCGATTCCGCAGATCGAGTTTGGCATATCGACACCGGCCTTCGGCAAGATGCTGGATTACACGGTATTCGGAGTAGGTCTGCCATCACTGGAGATGCTGTGGATGGCGATTCCGACTGCGGTGATCGCCTATATCATCGCTTTTGGTGACATTATCGTGGGCAAGAGCCTGCTTAATCGCGTTGATCACCTGCGCCCGGATGAGAAAATTGAAGTCAATGTCGACCGGGTTCACCTGGTAACGGCGATTCGTAACCTGATTCATTCATTGCTGGCGCCTTATCCAGGCTTGGCCGGGCCTCTGTTTACCGGTGCCATGGCAACTATTGCCGAGCGCTACCGCTATGGGCGTAAGGCGATGGATACCATCTATGGGGGCGTGAGTGTCTTCTGGATCGTGGGTTTTATCGCGCTGTTTATTTTGCCTTTGGCAACGTTGTTCAAGCCTGTACTGCCGATTGCGCTGTCACTGACGCTGCTGATTACCGGTTACCTGTGTATCAGCGTGGGGGTCGAGCAGGTTGATAATGCGACCTCCATGGGAGTTGCCGGTACCATGGGTGTGGTGTTGTCCGTCTATGGAGCGGCTTACGGGCTGGTGGCAGGGGTTGTGCTGTATCTGCTGTTTGAAAAGCGTTCCAGGCAGGCCTTGCTGGAGCATGCTGGCGAACGGCATGAAGAGCCAATCCATATCGAGGAGGCGGTGGTCGAGGAAAGGGCTGACCGCTGATACTTGAATGGTTTGGCATATGAAGGCGAAGCCGTAGTGGCTTCGCCTTTTTGCATAAGGGGTCTGCGAGCTATCGTATAAGGCAGCGTTTACTTTACCTGATACAGCGGGCTATGCTCAGGTTAAACCATTGACTGTCGAGGGTGTTATGGCTCTGTACACACGTTTGCTGGTTAATCTGGCTGCTGATGAGCATCGGGGAGAGGTGCTGCAGAAGCTGCGACGCTTGAGTGGCCCTGAGGCGCAGGTAGAGTTGTTCAGTTCCGTTTATTCGGCCGGACTGGCCGGAAGTTATCTGTTTGACGCCGAAAATCGCCAGCATGTGATTCAGTCCGTACTACGCAAGGTTGAAAAGGGACTGACATCACATGTCGACAAGCTGCAGCATGAAGGGATCAATGCCGGGGCTGACGTGTATTGGGACCGGGATTTGTCGGAAAGCGTAGTGCGCAAGGTACTGCGTTATCAGCCGGATCTGGTGTTGCACGCGCCGGCCGCGCATGCCAATCCGCTGCAGCGTCTTTTATCGGCACCGGATTGGCGTCTGTTGAGGCAATGCCCGGCACCGCTGTTGCTGAGTAAAAAAGCGCACTGGAGTGACCGCCCGGTTATTGCAGCCGCTATCGACCCCTTTCACCTGGATGATGAAGCAGCGGAATTGGATGAGCGTCTGCTGCAGCAGGCGGCGGGGTTGGCAAAGCAGCTGGACGGTGAGTTGCATGTACTGCATGTATTCAATACCTTGCCGCACTCGGCGATTTTTGATGAGCATCTGGTGGTGGACTATGAGGCCTTGCAGCAAAAGGTGCGTCGTGAGCATCGTGTCCGTATCGATGAGCTTATAAGGCCATACGGCCTGTCGGTGGGAGACCCCAATGTCCACTTGTTGGAAGGTGAGCTGCATCAGTTGGCGCCTGCGTGGGTTGAGAGAACGCAAGTGGATGTATTGGTGATGGGCAGCTTGGCGCGAGGTTTCATCGATCGGCTGCTGCTGGGCAGTTCGGCCGAGCGGTTGATGGACAGAGTCGGGTGTGATCTGTTGGTGTTGAAACCGGACAGCTTCCGCTGTCCGGTTTCCGAACACTAAATCGAAAATTCAGACCAGATCGGGGCATGGTCGGAAGGCTTTTCCATGCCTCTGATTTCGTAGTCAATACCGGCATCCAGACAGTGTTCCAACAGCGCCTCGGTGGCCAGAATGGCATCAATTCGCAGGCCGCGTTTAGGGGTGTCATCAAAGCCGCGGCTGCGATAATCAAACCAGCTGAACAGTTGGTCCTCATCCGGGTGCAAGCGGCGGAAGCTGTCACCCAGGCCCCACTGGTGCAGGCGTGCCAGCCACTCCCGTTCTTCCGGCTGAAAGCTGGTTTTGCCTGTTCGTAGCCAGCGCTTGCGGTTGGGTTCGCCTATGCCGATATCCTTGTCTTCAGCGGAAATGTTCAAGTCGCCCATGACGACCAGTGGCTGGTCGGGCGTGCAAGCCGTTTGCAGATGCTGTAGGAGGTCAGCATAGAAGCGACGCTTGGCCGGGAATTTGGTGGGATGTTCGATATTTTCCCCTTGGGGAAAGTAGCCGTTCAGAACGCGTACTGTCTGACCGTTGGGGCTGACGAAGTCGGCCATGATCATGCGACGCTGGGCGTCGGGTTCGTCATCGGGAAAACCATACTGGACATTCTGGGCTGGCTGCTTTGAAATCAGGCACACGCCGTAATGGGTTTTCTGCCCATGAAAAACCACGTGGTAGCCCATTGCTTCGATCTGCTGGATCGGGAACTGGTCATCGGCTACCTTGCTTTCCTGAATTCCGATGACATCCGGCTTATGTTTTTCGATCAGGTGTTCAAGCTGGTGCATGCGTGCGCGGATGCCGTTTGTGTTGAAGGAGATCAGTTTCATATCAATCCTGCTTCGGAGTGCTCGAGTGAAGAAGGGCATGGTATCAGAAAATGGCAGAGCGCCGGGGGGATGGAGCTTGATCAGGGTTTGCGGTTTTTACGGTGGGTCTTGATCGGCGGGCTAGGTACAATGTGTGGATGCTTGTAACGTACTCAAGGAGGCACCGTGGCAAATTTTGATTATGACCTGTTTGTGATTGGCGCAGGATCGGGAGGTGTGCGAGCTGGGCGTATGGCCGCTGCCGAAGGCGTCCGGGTTGCTGTTGCTGAAGACCGTTATCTGGGCGGCACCTGTGTCAACGTGGGCTGTGTGCCCAAAAAACTGTACGTCTATGCATCGAATTACAATGAGGCCTTTCGTGAGGCGGCGGGGTATGGCCTGCAAGCGCAGGACGTGACGTTTGATTGGCCCCGCCTTCGAGATAACAAGAAGCAGGAAATCAGTCGGTTGAATGGTATTTATACCCAGCTGATGAAAAATGCGGGTTGTGACTTGATCGACGGTCGAGCCAATATCCTGAGCGAGCACGAGGTGCAAGTCGGAGACAGGGTTTATACGGCCGAACGCATACTGGTCGCGACGGGAGGCTGGCCTTTTATCCCTGAGTTTGAGGGTCGCGAGCATGTTATCAGCTCGAATGAAGTCTTCGATCTGGACAGCTTTCCGAATGATGTGCTGGTGGTCGGTGGAGGGTATATCGCGGTCGAATTTGCCGGGATCTTTGCCGGATTGGGGGCACGTACAGAGCTGATTTACCGTGGCGATCTGTTCCTGCGTGGATTTGATCAGGAGGTGCGTGAATTCACCGCTGAAGAGGTGGCTAAAAAGGGCGTTGGGCTTAACTTCAATTGTAATGTCGAGCGTGTTGTCAGGCTGGCCTCCGGACGTCTACAGGCGCTGTTGAGTGACGGGCGTGTACTGGAGGCGGATCAGATTCTTTATGCAACCGGACGCGTACCGAACACCCGGGGGTTGGGGCTGGAAAACGTGGGGGTTGCGCAGCAGGCCAACGGTGCCATTGTCGTGAATGACAGCTTCCAGACATCGGTTCCGTCCATTTATGCGATTGGTGACGTCATCGATCGCGTTCAGCTGACACCGGTTGCATTGGCTGAAGGGATGGCTTTGATTCGGCACCTGTACGCGGCGGGCAGTCCTGCAGTTGATTATGAGCTGATCCCGACGGCCGTGTTCTGTCAGCCGAATATTGGCACGGTGGGGCTGACTGAGGAGCAGGCTGTGGAGCGTTATGAGCGAATCAAAGTGTTCAGATCTGAGTTCCGAGCGTTGAAACATACACTGAGCGGCAGCAATGAGCGCACATTGATGAAAATGATCGTAGATGAGGAAAGTGATCGTGTTCTGGGTGTGCATATGGTGGGAGCCGATGCCGGTGAAATCATCCAGGGCATCGGGGTGGCGCTAAAAGCGGGTGCAACCAAGGCCGTGTTTGATAGCACCATCGGGATTCACCCGACTGCAGCCGAGGAGTTCGTGACCATGCGGCAGCCGGTGCGTTGAGTCGCAGCGGTCAGGGCGTACGACTTGCACCGGCCGGTATCGAGCTGGTTGGTGCGGGTGATCAAGTGGCGTATTGGCATACAAGTTTGTAGAATCGCGCACTTTAAATGTGCATGACGGCTCGGGCCGGCAGCAGTCGAACGCATCGTGGGTGCGTTATTGGTGCGTGTGCCCGGGGCGGCTATTTTCAGAGATGGTGTGATCCGATGGATGTACTGGCCGAGATCAAAGGCTTTTTGGGCTGTGAAACCCCGCCGGAGTGGCTTCAATTGGCGGCAAAAGCCGAAACGATGGAGTTACTGCTGACGGATCATGCTCACTGCGAAAAAAAGGCGGCTTCAACGGCAATGACCTTGATGTTTCGTTATGTTGATCGCTCGGATCTATTGAACAAAATGTCGCGCTTGGCGCGTGAAGAGCTGATCCATTTCGAGCAGGTGCTGGGTATTATGGAAGCACGCGGTTTGAAGTACGGACATCTGACGCCTGCCCGCTATGCTGCCGGGCTGAGAAAGGATGTACGCACATCGGAGCCGGGGCGTCTGGTTGATGTGTTGATTATCGGCGCTTTCATCGAGGCACGTTCCTGTGAACGTTTTGCGGCTTTGGCGCCTGACCTGGATGATGAGTTGGCGCGATTCTATCGCTCATTGCTGAAGTCTGAAGGACGTCACTATCAGGACTATTTGAGCTTGGCCGAATCCTATGCGGGTGGGCCGATCGATGACCGAGTCGAGCATTTTCGACGTCTGGAAGCGGATCTTGTTTTGGCGGAAGACAATGAATTCCGCTTCCATAGCGGCAAGCCTAGTGCGGCTTTGCTAGCGAATGGCGCAGCTCTGTCGCCGTAAGTCTATCCTCGACCGGAAGGGAAAAGGCGTACAAACGGCTACCGTTGGTATCCTGTTCCAGGTACCAGCCGTGGCTGTCCCAGTCGCCCAGCACAATGCGGTTGCCGCTGGCAGGAGGTGGGTTGGGGTGAATGCAGGGCCGGTGAGTGTGCCCATGAATGATCAGGTCGGCCTGTTCGGACTGGGCCAGATGACTGACGGCTGTGGGCGTCACATCCGTAATCTCGGCAGCTTTTTGGGCTCCCTGCTCTCGGCTGGCGGCACGCAGTTGGCACGCTACTTCCAGGCGTTCGGCAACCGACTTGGCCAGAAACTGCTGCTGCCACTCGTGGCTGCGCACCAGGGCGCGGAACTTCTGGTAGTCCACATCATCGGTACACAGTTGGTCACCGTGCATCAGTACTGTCTTACCATGTACTGTTGTGATGCGGTGCAGGCTGTCCAGTAGTGTAACTCCCAGTTGCTCGGCAAGACGTTGTCCGACCAGAAAGTCACGGTTGCCGTGCTGGAAAAAAACACGCACCCCGGATTGGCTTAAGGCTCTGAGGCGGGCGAAGATCGGATGAAGGAAATCCGGGATGGCGTCGTCGCCGATCCAGGCTTCAAAAATGTCGCCGAGCAGGTAGAGTTCGTCGGCCAGCGGGGCTTTTTCCTGCAAAAATACGTCAAACGCCCGGATGACATCCGGGCGTTTGCTGTCAAGATGTAGGTCTGCAATGTAGTAGCGCAGCATCAGCCTTCCGGCTGCTCGATGCTGGCGGATTCGATCACGATGTCTTCAACGGGAACATCCTGGTGGCCTGCACGCATGGTGGTGCTGGCTTTCTTGATTTTGTTGATAACGTCAAGACCGTCGACAACCTTGCCAAAGACTGCATAGCCCCAGCCCTCGGTATTTTTGGCCGTGTGGTCCAGGAAGGTGTTGTCCGAAACGTTGATGAAAAACTGTGCGGAAGCCGAATGTGGGTCCATAGTGCGAGCCATGGCAATGGTACCCGACTGGTTGGACAGGCCGTTGTCGGCTTCGTTCTGAATCGGTTCGCGGGTTTCTTTCGGGATCATGCCTGGTTCAAAACCACCACCCTGGATCATGAAGCCGTCGATGACCCGGTGGAAAATAACGCCGTCATAGAAGCCATCGCGGACATACTGCTCAAAGTTGGCGGCAGTGACAGGTGCCTTGCCATGGTCCAGTTCGAGGGTGATGGTGCCGACATTGGTTTTCAGGATGATCATTTCCGGTTTCCCTGTTTCTCTTATGTGTTTGCCCATTATACTCAAGTATTAAATTGCTGCATCTACCGGCAGACGCTTTATTCTTTTCACTTCGTGCCCAGGTGCGTCCAGGGTGCTTCTGCGGTTATAATGCCGGGAATTGTACCCGGCGTGATGGCCGGCTTTTTTCAGCTTCGACAAGACATGGATATGACCAAAAACGACAGCACCAAGCCGAACAACTTTATCCACCAGATTATTGAAGATGACCTTGCCCAGGGACTGAATGGCGGAAAGGTGATTACCCGCTTCCCGCCCGAGCCGAATGGCTATCTGCATATTGGTCATGCCAAATCGATCTGTCTGAACTTTGGTACGGCGCAGCGCTTCAATGGTCAATGTAACCTGCGTTTTGACGATACCAATCCGGAAAAAGAGAGCCAGGAATACATCGACTCGATTATTGAGGATGTGCGTTGGCTCGGGTTCCAGTGGAGTGGCGACATCTGTTACAGCTCTGACTATTTTGATCAGCTGTACGATTGGGCGTTGCATCTGATCAAGGCAGGCAAGGCATATGTTGACAGTCTGAGCGCTCATGAAATGCGCGAATTCCGCGGTACATTGGTAGAGCCGGGTAAAAACAGCCCCTATCGCGAGCGCAGTGTCGAAGAAAACCTTGAACTGTTCGAGAAAATGCGCAAAGGCGACTTTGAAGAGGGTGAATGTGTTCTGCGTGCCAAGATTGACATGGCTTCGCCGAATATCAATATGCGTGATCCGGTGGTTTACCGTATTCGCCATGCACATCACCATCAGACCGGTGACAAGTGGTGTATCTACCCGTCGTATGACTTTACGCACGGGCAGTCTGATGCGCTGGAAGGGATTACGCACTCCATCTGTACATTGGAGTTCGAAGACCATCGTCCGTTGTACGACTGGTTTATCGAAAATCTGCCGGTGCCGGCCCGCCCTCGCCAGTATGAATTTGCACGCCTGGGGCTGAACTACACGGTCACCAGCAAGCGCAAGCTGAAGCTGTTGGTGGATGAGGGGCATGTTGAAGGCTGGAATGACCCGCGTATGCCGACTATTTCGGGTATGCGTCGTCGTGGCTTTACTCCGGCCTCGATTCGCAACTTCTGTGACATGATCGGTGTTACACGCGCCAACGGTATTGTTGATGTGGGCATGCTGGAGTCAGCCATCCGTGATGACCTGGATGCCAATGCACCGCGTGCCATGTGTGTTGTCGATCCGATCAAAGTGACCATCGCCAACTATGCCGAAAGTGACGAGGAATGGTTTGAGCTGCCCGCACATCCGAAAGATGAATCCATGGGTGTGCGCAAGGTGCCATTTACACGCAATCTTCTGATTGAACGTGAAGACTTTGCCGAAGAGAAGCCGCGTAAGTGGAAGCGTATGGCGCCGGGCGATGCCGTGCGTCTGCGTGGTGCCTATGTGATCCGCTGTGATGAAGTGATCAAGAACGATCAGGGTGAAGTGGTCGAGTTGGTGTGTAGCTATGATGCAGCAACCAAGGGGCAAAACCCGACCGATTACAAGCCGAACGGCGTTATCCACTGGGTGTCTGCCGACAATTCGGTGCCGTGTGAAGTGCGCCTGTATGATCGTTTGTTCACTGAGGCGAATCCGGATGGCGACAAGGAGCGGGACTTCCATGAATTCATGAACCCCGAGTCATTGGTTGTCATGACCGGGGCGCGTGCCGAAATCGGCTTGAAACGAGCAGTTGCTGAAAGTCGCTACCAGTTCGAGCGTACCGGTTATTTCTGTGTTGATAGTACTTCAACCGAAGACAAGCTGGTGTTCAACCGCACTGTCACTTTGCGTGACTCCTGGGCCAAAATCCAGGGTAAATAAACAGTGCGCCAAGGGCGGGGCATAGCGAGGATCTGGGCGGCTCTGGTGCTGCTGATGGCTGGCTGTGCTTCCGCGCCTGATGCAGGGTCGAGTGGTTCGCTGAAGATTGTGCGTCAGACTGTTTTGGCGGAGGAAGTCAGTGAAACCTCCGGCTTGGCGCTGCATGAAGGGCGCTTGTGGACACACAATGACAGTGGTGATGGCCCGCGTTTGTACGCGGTGTCTCCCGACAGCGGTACTGTCATCGAGCGGCGGATCTTGAGAGATGCGGTGAATCTTGACTGGGAAGAGCTGGCGCATGACGCTCGGTCCATGCATGTACTGGACTGCGGTAACAACTCTGGCCGGCGCGAGTGGATGCAGATCTACTCGGTGCGCTGGCGTGATCTGTCTGTAGCTGAGGAAGCATCTGTCCCTGCTCGGTTGACCGAGTTCCATTTTGCGGATGCTGAGCCGTCTGCAGGGCTGCACAAACACAACAATGATTGTGAGGCGGCGACCCTGGTGGAAGGAGAGATGTGGATTTTCAGCAAGAACTGGCGTGATCAGCATACGCGTCTTTACCGCCTGCAGGTGGATGGTGAGCGTCATGTTTTACGGAGCCAAGAGCGCTATCCGGTTGGAGGTCTGATTACCTCCGCGGATTATGATCCCGAGCGTCGCCAACTGGCCTTGTTGGGGTACACACGCAAGCGTTTCAGTTCTTCTGCGTTTCTTTGGCTGATACCTGTGGTCGAAAAGGTGCCCGACTGGTCGTTGGCGCGTCGCCACCACCTCTCCCCGGCAGGGCAGTGGGAAGCTGTTCTCTGGCAGCCCGAGGGGGTGTTGTTGACGCGCGAGGCCAGTGTGTTAGGGCAGAGCTGGCTGGGTTTTGTCCGACTGCCTTGATCGCAGCTACTTGACTATTCAGGCATAATCCTGAAGCCTTGTTCAGGCAAAAGTATATTCATTTGTAGTTTCGCCCAGGAGTGGGCGATTTCCTTTCACAGAGTTCGGCAGAGCCCAATGCTTCATATCTACAATACACTGACCAACAGCAAAACGATTTTCACCCCGATTGAACCCGGCAAAATCCGCATGTATGTGTGTGGCGTTACGGTATACGACCTCTGTCATATCGGTCATGCGCGCGTCATGGTGGCGTTTGATGTGATGACTCGTTATTTGCGTGCTCGGGGCTGGGATGTCGATTATGTGCGCAATATCACCGATGTGGATGACAAGATTATTCGTCGTGCAGCGGAAAACAATGAGACGGTTGATCAGTTGACCGAGCGGATGATCGCTGCCATGCATGAGGATGAGGCGCGTCTGAATGTGCTGCGTCCCGATCAGGAGCCGAAGGCGACCGCTCATATCGATGACATTGTTAATATGGTGCAGACCCTGATCGATAAGGGATATGCATATGCGGCTGACAATGGTGACGTATATTACCGTGTCGAAAAATTCGAAAACTACGGACGGCTCACCAATAAGGTGCTGGAAGACCTGCGCTCGGGTGCGCGAGTGGAGGTGGAAGAAGCGAAGGAAAGTCCGCTCGACTTTGTGCTCTGGAAGAGTGCCAAACCTGGTGAAGTGAGCTGGGAATCCCCTTGGGGGGCAGGCCGTCCGGGATGGCATATTGAATGTTCTGCCATGTCCAAGTGCTGCCTGGGCGATACCTTTGATATTCATGGTGGTGGTCCGGACTTGCCGTTTCCACATCATGAAAACGAAATCGCGCAGTCCGAGGCGGCCAACGGGTGCACGTATGCCCATTATTGGGTGCATGCAGGACCGGTGCGTATGGGCAAGGAAAAAATGTCCAAGTCACTGGGTAACTTTTTTACCATCCGTGATGTGCTGCAGCATTATAATCCGGAGGTTGTGCGGTATTTCCTGTCGAGTGTGCATTATCGCAGTTACATCGATTACTCGGAAGACAGTCTCAAGGAAGCGCAGAGTGCACTGGAGCGTTTCTATCAGGCGTTGGCGTCCGTGGAGGCTGCTGAGAGTGGTGCTGCGCTTGATAATGATTTTGAACTGCGCTTCTGTGAGGCGATGGATGATGATTTCAACACCCCGCGTGCGTTGGCTGTATTGTTTGAGTTGGTGAGTGAGCTTAACAAGGCGGTCAGGGAGGGGTGTGGAGATGCGCCGCAACTGGCAGCTCAGTTGAAGCGGCTGGCTGGCATGATCGGTCTGCTGGAACAGTCTCCTCAGGCGTTTTTGCAGGGGGAAAGCGGTGCAGATGATCTGTCGGCTGAAGAGATCGAACGTCTTATCGAGCAGCGTAATCAGGCGCGCAAAGACAAGAATTTTGCGGAAGCCGATCGAGTGCGTGATGTGCTGGCTGATAAGGGAATAGTGCTCAAGGATAGCCGTGAAGGTACAGGTTGGTATCGCGAGCATTAAGTATGTGAGGCTGGAACAGAAACGCCGCTCTTGGAGCGGCGTTTCTGTTTTCAAAGTCAGGTGTCAAGGCGGCTGGCTGCTTCCAACGTGTTCTCCATCAGAGTCGCGACTGTCATAGGGCCAACGCCGCCGGGAACCGGAGTGATCCAGCTGGCTCGTTCTGCGGCGGGTTCGAACTCGACATCCCCGACCAGGCGGCCGTCTTCTCGGCGGTTGATGCCCACATCAATGACGATGGCGCCAGGCTTGATCCATTCGCCCTTGACCAGTCCCGGAATTCCGACGCCAACCACGACGATGTCGGCACGCCGTACATGTGCTTCCAGGTCGCGGGTGAAGCGGTGGGTCGTGGTGGTTGTGCAGCCGGCCAGTAGGAGTTCCAGGGTCATCGGGCGGCCAACGATGTTGGAGGCGCCAACAATGACGGCTTCCTGTCCGTGCAGATCCACGCCCGTTGATTCCAGCAGTGTCATGACGCCTTTCGGAGTACAGGGACGTAGAGTCGGGATGCGCTGTGCCAGGCGGCCCAGATTGAAAGCATGGAATCCGTCCACGTCCTTGTCCGGACGAATGCGCTCCAGCACTTCGGTTGCATCCAGGTGGGCGGGCAGGGGCAGCTGTACCAGGATGCCGTCGACATCGGCATCACTATTCAGGCTGTCTACAAGTTCCAGTAGTTCCTCGCGGGATGTTTCGGCCGGCAGGTCATAGGCTTTGGAAGTGATGCCGACTTCGGCACAGGCGTTCTTCTTGTTGCGAACATAGACCTGAGAGGCAGGATCGCTGCCTACCAGGACGACAGCCAGGCAGGGGGCTCGTTTGCCTGTTGCCAGACGGGCATCGATTCCGGCACGCACCTGCTGACGAACATTGGAAGCGATCTGTTTGCCATCAATGATTTGAGCACTCATGGGTGAGGTATGTTCCTTTAAGTACATATAGAGGCGAGTAATGGAATTATTTTCTCATTTTTGATCGCTTTGGCCAATGGACTTTTATTGTGCTTTTCGCTACAGGGTGTTGTTTCTGTTAAATAATTTAAAAAAACTGTTGACGCTGGAAAAGAGTGAGCCTAATATACGCACCTCCTCGACGCGGGGAGTTACTCAAGGCGAGGCGGCGTATAATGCGCTCGTAGCTCAACCGGATAGAGCAACGGCCTTCTAAGCCGTAGGTTGCAGGTTCGAGTCCTGCCGGGCGTGCCAGGTCGTCTGGATGGTTGAGTAAAGAGGTTATGGTGGGCGTAGCTCAGTTGGTAGAGCCCCGGATTGTGATTCCGGTGGTCGTGGGTTCGAGCCCCATCGTCCACCCCATTACCTCAGGCTAGTCAGCCATTGTAAATGCGGAAGTGGTGAAATTGGTAGACACGCTGGATTTAGGTTCCAGTGCCGCAAGGTGTGAGAGTTCGAGTCTCTCCTTCCGCACCATGTTTCTGATGCATATTTCTCGCACATCTTCTATATATCCTATATCTCTTCTGTTTTCCTGTTTCCAATTGCCCTAAATGTACGGTCGAGGCAGTTCCGTCCGGCTGGTTTTGTAGGCTTCGTGTCTTTTTATATCTTATTGTGCATGTGTGGCTGACTTCATTCGCAGCTGTCTATCGGCTGGCCTGAAGTCTGTGGCCAGGTGCGTGGTCTTGCACTGACAAAAATGTCATAAAGTTTAAAATAATTGTTGCAATCAAAAACTTACATCAGTATAGTACGCGCCATCGAAAGACATGCAGCAGGTTGCGCTGAATCGGTGCTTCTTGAATATGTTGATCGAATACCCGGAATTTAATTCAGTCAGTACTGAGTTGTAATGGGTATAGCTTTAAATACACTAATGTGGTGGGCGTAGCTCAGTTGGTAGAGCCCCGGATTGTGATTCCGGTGGTCGTGGGTTCGAGCCCCATCGTCCACCCCAGTGTGTATCCTGCCTTGTTTTAAAATATCCCTCTTTTTTGTTTGACAGGCGCATTTATGCGCTTTTTCGCGTTGTTTGTGCTGGCATTTCGCTTGACTAATGGCGGCACTTGCATGAAAATTTCGCGCTTTAGAATTTTTGGCTCTGCTGGTCGGTCGTGCTATATCAAGACGAGCCTGCAGGTCGCTACATCATGCTGCAAAACTATTTGTGAGGATCTCCATGCAAGTTTCTGTTGAAACGACTTCCGGCCTTGAGCGTCAGATGACCATCACTGTTCCGGCTGAGCGCATCGACCAGGACGTAAACAAACTGGTTGCCCAGCAGGCACGCACTCGCCGTCTGGATGGCTTCCGTCCGGGTAAAGTACCGCCCAAGGTGATCAAACGCATGTTTGGCAGCTCGATCCGTCAGGACGTTTTGGGTCAGGTAGTACAGGAGACTTTTTACACCGCTGTTGAGCAGGAAAAACTGCAGCCGGCGGGCGGGCCCAGCATTGAATTCAAAAACGACAAGGAAGGCGAAGATCTGCAGTACGTTGCCACCTTTGAAGTTTACCCGGAGATCGAACTGAAGGATCTGGCCGGAGTTGAGCTGGAAAAGCAGACTGCAGATATCACCGATGCCGATCTGGACAAAATGATCGAAACTCTGCAGAAACAGCAGGCTGACTGGAAAGAAGTTGAGCGTGCCGCCGCTGACGGCGATCGTGTGAAGATCGACTTCGAAGGCTTCATTGATGGTGAAGCATTTGACGGCGGCAAGGCTGAAGGTCATGACCTGGTGCTGGGTTCAGGCTCTATGATTCCGGGCTTCGAAGCGGGTCTGGAAGGCAAAAAGGCAGGTGAAGAGTTTGATCTGGAAGTGAGCTTCCCGGAAGACTACCATGCTGAAAACCTGAAAGGTAAAGCGGCTGTATTCAAAACCAAGGTGCAGTCTGTTTCCGCTCAGGAACTGCCGGAACTGAACGAAGAATTCTTCTCTCGCTTCGGTATCGAAGAGAAAGAGTTGGACGGCTTCAAAGTTGAAGTGCGCAAGAACATGGAGCGTGAACTGAAGCAGGCGCTGAAAATGAAGCTGAAAGATCAGGTCTTCACTCAGCTGCTGAAAGTAAACGACATCACTGTACCGGCGGCCCTGATCGACAGCGAAATCGATAACCTGCGTCGTCAGGCGATTCAGCAGTTTGGTGGTCCGGATGCAAACATTGATCCGAACATGCTGCCCAAGGAAATGTTCGAAGACCAGGCTGGACGCCGTGTCAGCGTGGGTCTGCTGGTTCAGGAAGTCGTGAAGGCCAATGAGCTTGAAGCTGACGAAGACCGCGTCCGTGAAACCGTTGAAGAAATGGCGTCTACTTACCAGGATTCCCAGCAGGTTATCGACTGGTACTACGGCAACGATCAGATTCTGAACCAGATCAAGAGCCTGGTGCTGGAAGATCAAGTGGTTGATCATCTGGTTGCATCTGCTAAAGTCACTGAAAAGGCCGTTCCTTACGAGGAAGCCATTCAGCCGGCACAGCAGCAGAACGACGATGCTGCTGACGCAGAAGAAAGCGAAGCCTGATCCGGACATCCGGTAGGGGCATAAGCTACAACGGAAACGGCAGTTGGCTTGGCTGACTGTCGTTTTTTCGCTTATCAGGTAAGGAGAATTAGTGCATGGCAGATATCTACACAGGGCGCTCCAACGAAATCACCGGCTCGGGTCTGGTGCCAATGGTTGTCGAGCAGAGCTCACGCGGCGAGCGGGCCTATGATATCTACTCCCGTCTGCTCAAGGAGCGGTTGATTTTTTTGGTGGGGCCGGTGGAAGATCACATGGCTAACCTGATCGTGGCTCAGCTGTTGTTCCTGGAAGCCGAGAACCCCGACAAGGATATTCACCTTTACATCAACTCTCCGGGTGGCTCCGTTACGGCCGGTATGGCCATCTACGACACCATGCAGTTTATCAAGCCGGACGTTAGCACCATGTGTATCGGTCAGGCAGCCAGTATGGGAGCTTTCCTGTTGGCCGGTGGTGCTGCTGGCAAGCGTTGCGCCTTGCCGAACGCACGCATGATGATTCATCAGCCGTTGGGCGGTTACCAGGGGCAGGCGTCCGATATCGAAATTCATACACGTGAAATTCTGACCATTCGTGAAAAGCTCAATCGCCTGCTGGCCGAGCATACCGGTCAGGATCTGGAAACCATCATCCGTGATACCGACCGCGATAACTTCATGAATTCGCAGACCGCGGTTGAATATGGCTTGATTGATACGGTCATGGAGCGTCGCCAGGGCACCGATTGATGTCATGGCCGATCCTGGGGCGGTCGATAGGATCTCCTGTAAGGTTGAAAAACCCGGGTATCGGGCGCATACAAAGAGTAAACGGTTTTTTGAGGTAAGAAGATGGCAGACGAGACGACCGGCAAGGACGGAGAGGGCAGCAAGCTGTTCTGTTCCTTCTGTGGCAAAAGCCAGGATGAAGTGCGTAAATTGATCGCAGGTCCCTCTGTCTTTATCTGTGATGAGTGTGTCGATCTTTGTAACGATATCATCCGTGAGGAGATTCAGGAGAGCGACGAGCAGGAGACCCGTGAGACCCTGCCAACACCGGCAGAGATCAAGGCGACCCTGGATGACTATGTGATCGGTCAGGAACGTGCCAAGAAGGTACTGGCTGTTGCGGTATACAACCACTACAAGCGCCTTCGTTTTCAGCAGAAAGGTGAAGTGGAACTGGGTAAGAGCAATATCCTGCTGATTGGCCCGACCGGCAGTGGCAAGACGTTGCTGGCCGAGACCATGGCGCGACTGCTGAATGTGCCGTTCACGATTGCAGATGCAACAACGCTGACCGAAGCGGGCTATGTCGGTGAAGATGTTGAGAACATCATTCAGAAGCTGCTGCAGAAGTGCGACTACGATGTTGAAAAAGCCCAATTGGGTATCGTCTATATTGACGAAATCGACAAGATTTCGCGCAAGTCCGATAACCCGTCCATCACCCGTGATGTGTCCGGTGAAGGGGTGCAGCAGGCACTGCTGAAGCTGATTGAAGGCACGGTGGCTTCGGTGCCGCCTCAGGGAGGGCGCAAGCATCCGCAGCAGGAGTTTCTGCAAGTGGATACGTCAAATATCCTGTTCATCTGTGGCGGTGCCTTTGCTGGCCTGGAAAAAATTATCCGCGATCGCAGTGAGCGCAGCTCCATTGGCTTTAGTGCCGTGGTCAAAAGCAAGGACGAAAGCCGTCTGAGTGAAGTGCTGCATGATGTGGAAGCGGAAGATCTGGTCAAATTCGGTCTGATTCCGGAGTTTGTCGGTCGTCTGCCGATGGTGGCGACTTTGTCCGAACTGGATGAGGGGGCCTTGATTCAAATCCTGACCGAACCCAAGAACAGCCTGGTCAAGCAGTATCAGGCGCTGTTTGAAATGGAAGGGGTTGAAGTCGACTTCCGGGAAGAAGCGCTTAAGGCCATCGCGGCCAAGGCGCTGGAGCGACGTACAGGTGCGCGAGGCTTGCGTTCCATTCTGGAAGCAACGCTGTTGGAGATCATGTATCAGCTGCCATCACTGGAAAATGTGGTGAAGGTCGTGATAGATGAAGGTGTGATCAATGGTACCTCCGAACCTCTCCTGATCTATGAAAACCAGGACACGCCCAAGGCTGCCCAGGATCACTGAACTTTGGTCTAGTGCCTCTCTGAAATCCCCGCATCTGCGGGGATTTTTCTTACTAATGTTTCAAAAGTGAAACATTTCATTTTGCGCCGACTTCTATCGCCGTCTTATAATCCTACAGCGGTCGTTAACATCCGAATGAGTTTGGACCTGTCGCGAGCCGTATCTGTTGGATCATAACGATAAAGGACTGGATAGATGCTCAAACGTCGTACATTCATGGCTGCAGCCGCTGCATGCATGCTGATGACTCCTGTTGCCCACGCTGAATACAAGGCCGAATACACCGTTTCTACGGTACTGCCGTCAGCCTTCCCCTGGGGGCAGGCCGCTGACAAATGGGTCGAGTTGGTGAAAGAGCGCTCTGCAGGGCGTATTAACATGAAGATTTACAGCAATGCTCAGCTGGTGTCAGGCGACCAGACCAAGGAATTTTCAGCCATGCGTTCAGGGCTGATCGATATGGCGGTCGGTTCCACGATCAACTGGTCTCCGCAGGTATCAGAGCTGAACCTGTTTTCACTGCCGTTTTTGATGCCGGACCATACGGCCATTGACGCGATCACGCAGGGCGAGGCCGGCAAGGCTGTGTTTGCGGCGATTGAGAAGCGCGGAGTAACGCCCCTGGCCTGGGGTGAGAATGGTTTCCGCCAGCTGTCCAACTCCAAGCTGAAAATCGACAAGCCTGCTGATTTGGAAGGTCTGAAAATCCGCGTGGTAGGCTCGCCGCTGTTCCAGGACACCTTTACCGCGCTGGGTGCAAACCCGACTCAGATGAGCTGGGCGGATGCAAAACCGGCGTTGACCACAGGTGCCGTAGATGGGCAGGAAAACCCGATTTCGGTTTTTGACGTGGCGCGCATCGACCAAGTGGGCCAGACCCATCTGACCCGTTGGGGCTACATGGCAGACCCGCTGGTTTTTGCAGTCAGCACGCGCGTATGGCGTCAGTTTTCACCGGAAGATCAGCAGCTGCTGAAGCAGGCCGCTATCGATGCCGGCAAATGGGAGATCGAGAAATCCCGTGCCGAACTGGACGCGACTTTGGCCAAGATCAAGGAGCGTGGTGTCGAGGTGACCGAGCTGACCCCCGAACAGCATGCGGCCTTTGTTGACGCTACCCAGTCGGTATACGAAAAATGGGCTCCTCGTATTGGTGAAGAGCTTGTGAAGCAGGCTCAGGACGCGGTTGCCAATCGTAAGTAATGTCGCTGAACCTGCTTGAGCGCCCGCCTCCTGTGCGGGCGTTGCTGTCTTGAACGGAGCTGAAATGTCTACTCGACGCCCCAAGTTCAGGCCCGAGGCCTGGCTCGCCACCTTAGCGCTGATTGCGATCTGCCTGATCAGCCTGGGTAATGTTATTGTGCGCTACGCGACCGATGCATCCTTTGCGTTCACTGAAGAATTTTCGGTGTTTTTTCTGGTGCTGCTGACCTTTTCCGGTGCGGCTGTCGCTGCCAGGCACAACCAGCATATTCGGATCGAATTGATCGAGCATCACCTGCCCAAAGGGATGTTGAAAGTGGTTTATATCCTACAGTGGCTGGCCGGTATTACCGTACTGGGCATTACGGCTTGGTATGGATCGGTTTTTGCGCTGGAAGAGTATCAATGGGAATCCCTGTCCCCGGGACTGGGCCTCCCGAACTGGATTTATGTTGTTTGGCTGCCATTGATGGCGATTGCCATCATGGTTCGCATGACTCAGAACCTGATTGACCGTTTGAGTGGCAAGTCGCACGAGGAGGTGGGTCATGAGTCCTGATCTGCTAATGATCGGCAGCTTTTTGCTGGCCCTGTTGTTGGGTGTCCCCGTCGCTATTGCACTGGGTCTGGGTGGCGTGGTCGGTATTGTCAGTGGATTAACGCCCGATATGCTGGCAACTCTGGGAACCAATACCTACAACAGCGTTGCCAAATATCCGCTTATCGCGATTCCGTTGTTTATTCTCACCGGTTTGATTTTTGAAAGGGCAGGCGTGGCAGCCAGCCTGGTACGTTTTGCTCAGGCGCTGATTGGCCCCAGGCACGGCGGTCTGGCGGTGGTGGCAGTACTGGTCTGTCTGATCATGGGGGGGATGAGTGGCTCCGGGCCAGCTGATGCCGCAGCTGTTGCCATGGTGATGCTGCCCAGCATGCGCAAGGCGGGATATCCGCAACCATTCTCGGCGACCTTGATTGCGGCTTCTTCCTCTACCGCGATTTTGATTCCCCCCTCCATTGCCCTGATTCTGTATTCCATCGTGGTGCCGGGCGTTGATTTGCGCGCCCTGTTTGCGGCGGGATTGTTCCCCGGTATTCTGGCCGGTCTATCGCTGCTGGTGCCGGCTCTGCTGCTGGCGCGAAAGCACGGCTGGGAAAATCCTGAAGAGTCTGAGCGTCCTCCGTTGTGGGACAGCTTCAAGGCGGCCCTGCCTGCCCTGTTTGCACCGGTAATCATTCTGGGTGGATTACGATCGGGTCTGTTTACGCCGACGGAAGCGGCTGTTGTCGCCGTAACCTATGGCGTGATCGTCGGTAGCCTTATCTACCGCAACCTGGGTTTCAAAGAGCTGTTCAATCTGATTACTGAAGCGGCGGTGACCTCCGGTGTGGTGATGCTGATTATTGCATTGGCCGGTATCTTTGCCTGGGCGGGTACCACGCTGGGTACCTTTCAGCATCTGGCGGAAGCAATGCTGTCCCTGTCGGATAACAGCTGGACGCTCTTGCTGCTGGTGATGCTGCTGGTTTTGCTTGCGGGCATGTTGTTGGATGCGGTATCAATTTACCTGATTCTGATACCTATTCTGCTGCCGTTGATGAATCACTTCGGCTGGAATCCGGTCTGGTTCGGTATCCTGCTGGCCATGAATATTGCGATCGGTCAGTTTACGCCACCGGTGGCAGTAAACCTGATGGTGACCACGCGTATTGCCCAGATTCGTCTGGAGCATACCATGGGTTGGGCGCTGATCTTTATTGCAGCCATGGCTTGCAGTCTGCTGCTGGTGATGCTGGTGCCGGGGATTGCGCTCTGGCTGCCCGAAAAGCTGGGCTATGTGGTCGGCAGCTGGTAATCCAATGAAAGGGCGGGGAGGTTGGCTCCTCGCTCTTGCCGCGCTTTTCCTCCTCTGTTAAAACTTCCTACTGCTTACTACTAAAGAGCAACCTTCTCGCGTCCAAGGACCTATACTCGGATATCGTGGGTGCTCGCTAAGATTGAATCGTCAATCGTTACTGCTCTTCGAGCGTGATGGGAATAACTACAAGAGGCTAGAACTATGATCTATGCACAGCCAGGAAAAGCGGACTCCATCGTCACTCTGAAACCGCGCTATGGCAACTTTATCGGCGGCGAATGGAAGGCCCCGGTCAAGGGGGAGTACTTTCAGAACGTTTCACCGGTGACTGGCGAAGCCTTCTGTGAAATTCCGCGCTCCACCGCTGAAGATATCGAGCTTGCGCTTGACGCGGCGCATGCCGCCAAGGATGCCTGGGGTCGCACCTCGGTTGCCGAGCGTTCCAATATTCTGTTGAAGATCGCGGATCGCCTGGAAGCCAACCTGGAACAGATTGCGGTTGCTGAAACCTGGGACAACGGCAAGGCCGTTCGTGAAACCCTGGCTGCCGACGTACCGCTGGCGGTTGATCACTTCCGTTACTTCGCCGGTTGTATCCGTGCGCAGGAAGGCTCGATTGGCGAGATTGATCAGAACACTGTGGCTTATCATTTCCATGAGCCGCTGGGTGTCGTGGGTCAGATTATTCCGTGGAACTTCCCGCTGCTGATGGCCGCCTGGAAAATTGCGCCGGCTCTGGCTGCGGGCAACTGCATCATTCTGAAACCGGCCGAACAGACTCCCTGGTCTATCCTCAAGCTGATGGAGACGATTGAAGATCTGCTGCCGGCAGGTGTGCTGAATATTGTGAATGGGTTTGGTGCGGAAGCGGGCCAGGCATTGGCAACCAGCACGCGTATTGCCAAGATCGCTTTCACTGGCTCAACCCCGGTTGGTTCCCATATCCTGAAATGTGCGGCTGAAAACATCATCCCGTCGACGGTTGAACTGGGCGGCAAGTCCCCCAATATCTACTTCGAAGATGTCATGGATCATGAAGATGCATTTATCGACAAGTGTGTCGAAGGTACTGTGCTTGCATTTTTCAACCAGGGTGAAGTCTGCACTTGTCCGTCTCGTTTGCTGGTACAGGAATCGATTTACGACGCCTTTATTGCGCGTGTGATCGAGCGTATTAAGCAGATCAAGCGTGGCAACCCGCTGGATACTGAGACCATGGTTGGGGCTCAGGCTTCTCAGGAGCAATACGAGAAGATTCTGGGTTACTTTGATATCGGTCGTGCCGAAGGCGCCGAAGTTCTGATCGGTGGTGACAAGGAACAGTTGGAAGGTGGCCTAGGTACCGGTTACTACATCCAGCCGACGCTGCTGAAAGGCACCAATGACATGCGTGTGTTCCAGGAGGAAATCTTTGGCCCGGTGGTCTCTGTGACTACATTCAAAGACGAAGCAGAAGCGCTGGCCATTGCCAATGACACCGAGTTTGGTCTGGGGGCAGGCGTCTGGAGCCGTGATATGAACCGCTCCTATCGCATGGGACGTGGTATTCAGGCAGGTCGAGTCTGGACCAACTGCTACCACCAGTACCCTGCACACGCAGCCTTTGGCGGGTACAAGAAATCAGGTGTTGGACGTGAAACCCACAAAATGATGCTGGATCACTACCAGCAGACCAAAAACATGTTGGTCAGCTACGATATCAATCCGCTGGGCTTTTTCTAAGCCTCGCTTGTACTGAAGCTCTGCACAAGGATGTGCGATTCACGGCTGCTTCACCCTGGCAGCTAATGCTCTGCAGCAATACCTTAACGGCCTACGGGCCGTTTTTTTTTGTGCGCATTTCGGTCGCGTGCACTGTCTGAATGCATGCAGGGCACGGACTATACCAATTCAGCTCCTAATTCGTTCCAAAGTACCATATTGGCTCGGGGGGCGAGTTGCCTACTATCAAGGTGTCTTCAAACGACATATCGATAACAAAAACGAGGAAAACACCATGTGGACTAAACCTGCTTACACCGACCTGCGCATCGGCTTCGAAGTCACCATGTACTTCGCCAATCGTTGAGCGTATCAGGCAGCCTCGAGGGGCTGCCTGCTTTTCCTGCCGACAGGCAACTCCTACCCCCTGCGGATATTAGAATAATGAAAATACAGATTTTAGGCTCAGCGGCCGGGGGCGGCTTTCCGCAATGGAACTGCAACTGTGATAATTGCAAAGGCTTGCGTAATGGCACTTTGAAGGCCAAGGCCCGTACCCAGTCGTCAATTGCTGTCAGTCTTAACGGAAACGACTGGATTCTGTTCAATGCATCCCCCGATATTCGCACCCAGTTGGAAAGCTTCAGACCCCTGCAGCCGAAGCAGGGCAAGCGTGACACCGGGATTGCTGCCATCGTTCTGATGGACAGCCAGATTGACCATACAACCGGCTTGCTGATGCTGCGAGAGGGATGCCCGCATCCGGTGTACTGTACCGACATGGTTAAACAGGATTTAAGCACGGGCTTCCCGGTGTTCACCATGCTGGGACACTGGAATGGCGGCCTGGTGTGGAACCAGATCCCCAGCCATGACACCTATAACGAATTCCAAGTGGCCGAAGTGCCAGGCATTACGTTGACTGCAGTCCCTCTGAGTTCCAGTGCGCCACCCTATTCACCCCACCGTAATGATCCGCATCCGGGAGACAATATCGGCATGCTGCTGCGTGATGATGCGACCGGTCGCTCGCTGTTTTATGCACCGGGGCTGGGTCGGATCGAAGAGCATTTGCGTCCGGTTATGGAGCAAGCCGACTGCCTGCTGGTTGATGGTACGCTCTGGCGTGAAGATGAAATGATTCATGCCGGTGTGGGTGACAAGCTGGGCGTGCATATGGGGCATCTGCCGCAGTCTGGCGAGCAGGGCATGGTCGCCTATCTGGACACCCTGAGCCATCCCCGCAAGGTGCTGATCCATATCAACAACACCAACCCGATTCTGATTGAAGACTCTCCCGAGCGTGCCGTGCTGACCGAACACGGGATTGAGGTGGCCTTTGATGGCATGAGCATCGAACTCTGAGGACAACTGACATGAGCAACCGCGAACCGATGAGTCGCAGCGAGTTTGAGCAGGCACTGCGTGCCAAGGGCGAGCTCTACCATATTCACCATCCCTACCATGTTTCCATGTATGCCGGTCAGTCCAGTCAGGAGCAGATTCGAGGCTGGGTGGCCAACCGCTTCTACTACCAAATCAACATTCCGTTGAAGGATGCGGCCATTTTGGCTAACTGCCCGCATCCGGATATTCGTCGGCAATGGCTGCAGCGCATTATGGATCATGATGGTTATGGGGGAGCAGACGGAGGCATCGAAGCCTGGTTGCAACTGGGTGAAGCCGTGGGGTTGCGTCGAGATGAAATCCTGTCTCATGAGCATGTGCTGCCGGGGGTGCGTTTTGCCGTGGATGCCTATGTCAATTTTGCCCGTCGTGCGACCTGGCAGGAAGCCGCCAGCTCGTCGCTGACCGAGTTATTCGCGCCACACATCCATCAATCACGACTGGATGCCTGGCCGCAGCACTATCCGTGGATCAAGGAAGAGGGATATCAGTATTTTCGTAATCGACTGACCGAGGCGCGTCGTGATGTTGAACACGGTCTGCAGATTACGCTGGATCACTACACTACCCGAGATCAGCAGGAGCGTATGCTGGAAGTCTTGCAGTTCAAACTGGATGTGCTCTGGAGCATGCTGGATGCGATGAGTATGGCCTATACACTCGAACGCCCGCCTTATCATACGGTCACCCGCGAGCGGGTTTATCATCGAGGGTTATTCAATGACTAGGCCAGTATTGGAACAGACGCCACGCTTGAATGCCATGTTTCGTTTGCAATGGGAGGACGTACAGAATTGCCACGTGCTCTTGTATCCGGAAGGAATGATCAGGCTGAATGACAGCGCCGGTGCGATTCTGGCGGAAGTAAACGGCGAGCAGAATTGTGCCGCCATTATCAGCTCCCTGGAGACACGCTTTCCCGATGCAGGGAAGCTGGAAACCGATGTGCTGGAGTTTCTGGAGGTTGCCCGTGAGCAGAACTGGATCCGAGTTGACTGATGTGCGGCCGGTGCAAGGCCCTCCGTTCTGGCTGCTGGCGGAGTTGACCTACAAGTGCCCGCTGCAATGCCCATACTGCAGTAACCCGCTGGATTTTGCCGGTCATGGTGAGGAGCTGACGACCGAACAATGGGTAGAGGTTTTCCGACAGGCTCGAAAGATGGGCGCTGCCCAGTTGGGCTTTTCCGGTGGCGAGCCTCTGGTGCGACGTGATCTTGAGCAGCTGATTGCGGAGGGGCGTAAGCTGGGTTACTACACCAACCTGATCACCTCGGGCATCGGCTTGAATGCGGACCGAATCGCGGCGTTTCGAGAGGCCGGACTGGATCATATACAGATCAGCTTTCAGGCCTCGGATGAAACGGTCAACAATATGCTGGCCGGCTCTGACAAGGCTTTCCGTCAGAAGCTGAAAATGGCGCGAGAGGTTAAAGCCCAAGGCTATCCGATGGTGCTGAATTTTGTGACGCACAAGCACAATATCGACCACATTGACCGGATTATCGAGCTCTGTGTGGAGTTGGAGGCCGACTTTGTGGAGTTGGCGACCTGTCAGTATTACGGTTGGGCTCATGAAAACAGGGATAGTCTGCTACCGACCCGGGCTCAGCTGGAGCGGGCCGAGCGGGTGACCAACGAATATCGGGAAAAACTGGCAGCAGAAGGTAACCCGATCAAGTTGATTTTCGTGACGCCCGATTACTACGAAGAGCGGCCGAAAAAATGCATGAATGGCTGGGGGGAAATTTTTCTGACCATCACCCCGGATGGGACGGCACTGCCATGCCATAGCGCACGCATGTTGCCCATCGATTTCCCTAACGTGAAAGACAGTAATTTGACGCATATCTGGCATGACTCTTTCGGTTTTAATCACTTCCGTGGTGATGATTGGATGCAGGAGCCTTGCCGATCCTGTGACGAACGGGAGAACGATTTGGGAGGCTGTCGTTGTCAGGCGTACCTGCTGGCCGGGGACATGAATGCGGCCGACCCGGTATGCAGCAAGTCGCCGCATCATCATAAAATCCTGGCAGCAAGGGAAGCGGCAGAGAAAGCCGGAAGCGATCCTTCGATCACTTACCGCAACGAGCGCAATTCGCGGATATTCGCTCGTGGCTGAGCTGCGCCCAACCGCCCGGGAAGCGGTGACGGCCATGCATGACTATGCGGGGCTGCGTTTTTATCGCGATAGTATACTGGGGGTCAGTTTTGAGGCGGGTACCGGTCGCAACCGGCTGTGCCGTTTTCAGGCCGGTCAGGCGATATCGATGCTGCCTGAGGTATTCAGTGTACGCAGTCGGGTGCATGAATATGGGGGCGGCGCCTGGTGTCTGGCCGGTGACCAAGTCTGTTTTGTCAACGAGCAGGACCAGCAGGTGTGGTGTGTTGATCTGCCGGGACAGGGGCGTCCGCAGCAGCTGACATTTGCAGAGGGTACACGATTTGCCGATATGTTGTATGTCCCCGTGCTGCAGTCAGTCCTGGCTATCAGTGAATGTCATACGGGAGTCGGCACTGAAGCGAGCAACCGGCTGGTTGTCATTGACTTGCACCGGGGAAGTGTCAACACCCTGGCTGAAGGGGCAGACTTTTACAGTTCCCCGGCCATCAGTCCCAACGGGCAGCAACTGGCCTGGGTCGAGTGGGATCATCCTCGACAACCCTGGTGCAGTACGCGGCTGGTGCTGGCGCAGCTGAATCTGGAGGGGGAAATTGTGCAGCGCCAGGTGATCTCGGACTCCTATCTGGAAGCGGCCTGGGCACAGCCGCGATTTGCCCCGGACGGTCGCTTACATGCGGTGGTTGATCGCGATAACTGGTGGCGTATCGAAGTGTACACCGATACCGGCTGGAAAGCGCTGGGGCCTGCCTGCCCGTCGAATACTGAATTTACCACGGCTCCCTGGCAGTTCGGGCTTGCAACCTATGGCTGGAATGCGGCAGGTGAACTGCTGGCGTTGGGGCAGTGTGGTGGTTATTCGACACTGTGGCGATATGATGAGCGGGGCTGGCAGATTCTGAGGCCGGGGCTTGAGCAGACACCGACACGCCTGCATTCGTTGGTCTGTCAGGACAACCGAATGGCCTGTGTGGCCGAATTCGGTGGGTGTGAGCCGGCAATACTGGAGTTGAGCGGTAGCGAGCATGAGGATGGAGTGGTGCCCTGCAGAATCGTGCACGGGGGAAGCCGGCCCGAGTTTGTGCCTAGTCTGCCGGTTAGCCTGTCCATCGGCGAGGATGAACATGAGATCCCTTGTTTTCTGTATCGTCCGTTGGATGCGAGTCCCGGTCAGCCCTTGCCAACGGTGATCTGGACCCACGGTGGTCCCACGGCTACAACGGCACCGGTCTTCAAACCGGCGATTCAATACTGGACTCGCCGCGGTTTCATGATCGTGGATGTGAACTATCGAGGCAGTACAGGTTATGGACGAGACTACCGCATGCAGCTCGCCGGACAGTGGGGGTGCGCCGATGTTGATGATGTGGTGAGGGTCGCGCGCGCATTGATCCAGCAGGGGATGGCTGATGCCGACGCCGTGTTCATCCGAGGCAACAGCGCAGGAGGGTATACGACACTGAATGCTCTACGCCACACCGACCTGTTTCGCGGCGGTGCAAGCTTGTACGGTGTGAGTGACCCGGCCCGACTTGGCCAGCTGACGCACAAGTTTGAATCTCGCTATCTGCATTGGCTGATTGGTGCCCCAGATCGGGAGGCGGAACGCTATCGGGTAAGGTCGCCGCTGCTCAATGCGGGGCAGATTGATGTGCCGGTGATTTTCTTCCAGGGTGAACAAGACCGAGTTGTTCTGCCTGAACAAACCCGTGATATGGCAGCGTGCCTGATGGCACGCCAGATCCGGGTTGAAACACACTTTTTTGCCGATGAAGCGCATGGTTTTCGCCGTCCCGAGAATCAGGCTCAGGTGCTGGAACAAGAGCTGGCGTTTTTTCGCAGCATTATGGCACTACCCGCAGACTGATCATTTGATCGCTTTTTAAATTCTCTTCTTGCTTGTCGCCAAGTACGGCGAAGGGCCTACCTTGCCTGCACGGCAGGGACACACGAATTTCTCATCGCGCATGCTAAGCTCAATTGAAGGCTGACGCAGCGCTGCCAGCCTTCATGTCTCGATAATCTCAAAGTGATAGCCCTTAATGGCCGGGAAGTCTGCCCCGGCAGGGCAATGAAAGGACGACATCATGGTTGTTAAGCGGGTAGGGCCCAATCTTCGGGGACGTGACTTTGTAGTGGGTGATGTTCATGGCTGGCTGAAGCCGCTGGAAGCTGAACTGGAGGCTTTGTGTTTTGACCCGGTGCATGACCGACTGTTTTCGGTTGGTGATTTGATCAATCGGGGGCCTGATTCGGCTGCTTGTCTGGAGCTGTGCCGGCAGCCCTGGTTTTATGCCGTACGCGGTAATCATGAACAAATCCTGTTTAATTGGTTGCATGATCCGGCCAGTGCTGATGTCGAGGCCTGGATGCGCTATGGCGGTCAGGCCTGGCTGGGAACCGGCCCCGAACATTTTTTTACTCGCCATCCGGTACTGAGGCATTACGCGGAACAGCTGGCTATTGAAATGCCTTGGGTGATCGAGTTGAGCCTGGAGGATGGCAGGCGCGTGGCAATTTCACATAGCACGCTGCCGGAGGGCGACTGGATGGATTTGCAGTTGCGCTTACCGCATGACGCTGCGTTGCGGGAAAGCATTTTATGGGACAGGCCGGTCAAGGCGGCGGGGTTCAGGCGTGTGATCGACGGTATTGACTTGTGTGTGCATGGTCACGTGATTTTGCCGCATGTCATACGCAGGGGAAATGCCGTCTACATCGATACCGGCGCGGCCCTGTTTGACAGTCGTTATCGAAACGGTGGTGGGGTGGTGCAGCCGCGAATTACCGCGCTGCCGGTGGATGATCTGTTTCGGGTGCCTGAAGGTGTAAGCCTGTAGCGGCCGCACCATAAGGCTGCGGGTGGGCTAGACTGAAAGGGTTGAGACAGGTCAAATCTTCAAGTGATACAGTTATTGAAAATATTTTGTATATTTGTGTATCATTAATCGAAAGAGATGGTGTACATTTAAGCTATCGCATGCGGGCGGACGTATCTTCTGTCATTGGCCTGTTCCCGCGCTAGGTGCTCAAGGGCTGATGGAGCAGTGCGATACAAAAAGCCTGAATGGCTTACAAAAATAAGTTACACAGTGCGACTGTATGAACATAAGATCGGAGAGCATAACGATGACACCCGAAGAACAGAATTTCCTGCGCAAGATTGAGGCAGAAGAAAAGATCGAGCCGAAGGATTGGATGCCGGCAGATTATCGTAAGAACTTGATCCGCCAGATCTCTCAGCACGCTCACTCGGAAGTGATCGGTATGCAGCCTGAGGGCAACTGGATTACCCGTGCGCCGTCGCTGCGTCGTAAGGCGGTCCTGCTGTCCAAGGTTCAGGATGAAGCCGGTCACGGTCTGTACTTGTATTCTGCTGCTGAAACTCTGGGCATTTCACGCTCCGAAATGATCGAGCAGCTACAGACCGGGAAGGCCAAGTACTCCTCCATCTTCAACTATCCGACGCTGACTTGGGCTGACGTTGCTGCTATTGGTTGGCTGGTTGATGGCGCTGCCATCGTGAACCAGGTCTCTTTGCAGCGTACCTCCTATGGTCCCTATGCCCGTGGCATGATTCGTATCTGTAAGGAAGAGAGCTTCCACCAGCGCCAGGGCTATGAAGCCATGTTGGCCCTGGCCAAGGGTTCTCCCGAGCAGAAAGCCATGGCTCAGGATGCTCTGAACCGTTTTTACTGGCCGGCGTTGATGATGTTCGGGCCGCATGATTCTGCTTCGGCTCACTCGCAGAAATCCATGGAGTGGAAGATCAAACGTGAGACCAATGATGATCTGCGTCAGAAGTTTATCGACCAAACCGTTCAGCAAATTGAAGTGCTTGGGCTGGATCACCCGGACGCCAACCTCAAGTGGAATGAAGAGCGTGGCCACTATGACAGCAGCGATCTGAACTGGGACGAATTCTGGAGCGTGATCAACGGCAATGGTCACTGCAACCGTCAGCGTATCGAGCACCATGTCGCCGCTCATGAAGAAGGTGAGTGGGTACGTGATGCGATGGCAGCCTACAACGAAAAGAAACGCGCCAAGCAAGCGCAGAATGCGGCGTAAGTAAGGGGACCTGATAATGACAAAGCCAACCGAAAAACTGGAACTGTTTGAAGTGTTTGTGCGCTCCAAGCGTGGCCTGGACCACAAGCATGTCGGCAGCCTGCACGCTGAAGATCATGCTCAGGCACTGGAATATGCCCGCGACTGCTACACCCGTCGTAGCGAAGGCGTGAGCCTCTGGGTCGTCAAGTCCAGTGACATCTGTGCTTCACAGGAAGATGATGCAGATTGCTTTTACGATCCGAACGACGACAAGCCGTACCGTCATGCGACTTATTACGTCCTGCCTGATCCCGTCAACAACATGTAATCACGCGGTAACGGGATAGATTGAGGAGACAAGTAATGAGTGATGCAATCAAAGCGGCAACGCTGGAATACGCGACCCGTCTGGGTGATGACTCCGTTGTGTTGGGCCACCGTATCTCCGAGTGGGTCAGCTACGGTCCTTTCCTGGAAGAAGACATCGCCTACGGCAACGTGGCGCTGGACTACATTGGTCGTGCGCGCATGTTCTACACCTATGCAGCCGAACTGGCCGACGATGGTCGTACCGAAGATGACTTTGCCTATATGCGCAGCGACCGCGAATATCGCAACCTGCTGCTGATGGAAATGCCGAAAGGCGATTTTGCCTATTCTCAGGTACGTCAGCTGTTTGCGGATGCGTACTACACGCTGGTGCTGCCGGAACTGCTGCAGTCCAAGGATGAGACCCTGTCTGCTATCGCGGCCAAGGGTATTAAAGAGACCAAGTACCATCTGCGTCGCAGCCGTGACTGGGTGCTGCGCCTGGGTGATGGAACCGAAGAGAGTCACAAGCGCACGCAGAAAGCGGTAGACGCGCTCTGGGGATACACCCACGAGATGTTCGACATGGACGAAACCGAGCAGATGCTGGCGGACGCCGGTATTGCGGTCGACGTGTCCAAACTGCGTGATGCGTGGCACAAAATGGTCAGTGATGTGCTGATTGAAGCTACTTTGACAGTGCCGGAAGATAGTTGGGCGGTCCGTGGTGGCCGTACCGGTTATCACACCGAAAATCTGGGTCACATGCTGACCGAGATGCAGATTACGCACCGTTCATACCCGGGTTGCCAGTGGTAAGCGCCCGCTGCCAGGGATATATGCCATGAATGAAATCTCACTGATGCCAGAAGAGCAGTACCGCCGATTGCAACAGCGCAATGTTGCCGAGGTGAAGGAACTCTGGGACCTGCTCGATCAAGTCAAGGACCCTGAAGTACCGGTGCTGAGCATTTGGGATCTGGGGATATTGCGTGATGTGGAGCGTGATGGTGACCGTATTGTGGTCACTATCACCCCGACTTACTCGGGTTGTCCGGCCATGAATACTATCGCGGACGATGTGGTTGCGGCGCTCAAGGCCAGCGGTTATGACGATGTTGCCGTGAATACCCGGTTGTCACCGGCCTGGAGTTCCGAGTGGATGTCGCCGGCAGGGCGTCGCAAGCTGCGCAATTACGGTATCGCGCCGCCCGAAGATGCTGATCTGGATGATGACGGTTTAACGCCGGATGCCCATGCCCAGTGCCCGCATTGCGGATCTCGCAACACCCGCAGGATCAGTGAGTTTGGCTCCACCGCCTGTAAGGCGCTGTTTCAGTGTAACGACTGCAATGAGCCTTTTGACTATTTCAAAAAGATATAAGGTGAAGCGATGTCTGACACCAATTTCTACACGCTGAAGATTGCCGATGTGCAGCCGGAAACCGATTCGGCCATCAGCGTGACATTTGCTGTACCGGAAGAGCTGACCGAGAAGTTCAATTTCATCCAGGGTCAGTTTCTGACTCTGCGTGCGATGATCGATGGTGAAGACGTTCGCCGTTCCTACTCCATCTGTTCCGGTGTGACCGATGGCCACATGCGGGTGGGGATCAAGCGTGTTGATGGCGGCAAGTTCTCCAACTACGCCAACGACAACTTCAAGCCGGGTGCTTCCATTGAAGTGATGCCGCCGCAGGGCAGCTTCTACAGCGAGCTGAACCCGAGCAATGCCAAGAACTATATGTGCATCGCCGCCGGTTCCGGTATCACGCCGATGATCTCCATCATGAAGTCTGTGCTGGATATCGAGCCGAACAGCAAGGTCACCCTGATCTATGGCAACCAGCGTTCCAACACAGTAATGTTCAAAGACGAGCTGAACTTCGTTAAGAACCGTTATATGGACCGCTTCCAGTGGATCAACGTCATGGACTATGAAGACCAGGGCGCCGACCTGCTGAATGGCCGTATCGACAACAAAAAGGGCTACGCGCTGCAGAAAGCGGGTCTGATCGATATCAAGAACACCGATGAAGCCTTCATCTGTGGTCCCGAGGCGATGATGACCGAAGTGTCTCGCGGTTTCCGTATGGAAGGCCTGAGCGACGAGCAGATCCACTACGAACTGTTCGCCAGCTCTTCCGCCGATGCCCAGGCAACGCTGGAAAAGGCTCAGGCGCGTGTTGCTCAGTACGGTGAAAACAAAATGAGCAAGGTCACCGTCATTGCTGATGGTCGTTCCGTGATGTTTGATCTGGCTACTGTGGGTCAAAACATTCTGGACGCCGGGATGGATGTCGGTATGGATCTGCCGTACTCCTGCAAGGGAGGTGTTTGCTCTACCTGTAAATGTAAGCTGGTCAAGGGTGAAGTGGAGATGGATATCTCTCACGGTTTGGAGCCGCACGAAATCGAGGCCGGTTTCGTACTCAGCTGTCAGGCACACCCGATCAGTGACGAAGTGGTACTGGACTTCGACCAGCGCAACTGATTGTTGGTCACCCCTCTTCTGACAAAAGCCCTGCATCTGCAGGGCTTTTTGTTGTTTGCATGCCGCCCGTTGCGACGCGTTATATCGGCTTTGCCGGTATCTTTGTTGTCAGGAGGCGAGGAGGAAAGCGAGGTTGCCAGTAAGACAGGACGGTAGAAGCGGGGCGTGGGTGTCCCGCTTCTTTTCCGTCCTGAGGGCTGTGTGTCAGTCGGCGATGAGGCTGGCCTTATTGATCAGAATGGGCGTTGTCGGTACATCCTGAAAGCGACCCTGGCGGCCTGTCGAGACCTTGCCGATACTATCAACAACATCCATGCCCTGAGTGACCTTGCCGAAGACTGTATAACCCGGGCGGCCGGGCATGCCATCAAGACGTCTGTTATCAACAGTGTTGATGAAAAACTGTGCCGCTGCACTGTCCGGGTCATTGGTGCGTGCCATGGCAATGGTGCCGCGCAGGTTGCTCAAGCCGTTTTCGGATTCGTGCTTGATTGGAGCATCCGTGTCCAGTTTTACCATGTCGGGGGTGAAGCCGCCTCCCTGAATCATGAACCCGGGGATAACACGGTGAAAGATCACGCCGTCATAGTGCCCCTTATCAACGTATTTCAGGAAGTTGGCCACGGTGATGGGGGCCTTTTCAGCGTCCAGTTCCAGCTGAATGTTGCCTTTGCTGGTTTCGAAGACGACTTGGGTTGGAGCTTCGGCCAGAGCGGTCGTGCTGAAAGTGGTGGCCAGCACCAGTCCAGAAATAAAAGGTTTGAGCATGCTGCTCTCCGGGTTATTGAGAAAAAGTCATTATAGGAATCAATTGGGCAGAGGCAACGCTGAGGGTGTTTTCTTTCGTATAGGATGATTTTTACTCTTTATTGAACGCTGTTCATAAAATTCTTGACCTTGCTGAACAGTGTTTACTAAACTGCATGCACGAAATAAACACCGTTCAATAAGGATGCTTACGATGGCTAAGCGTAAAGAACACTCCAAGGAGGAGTTAAGGGAAATGGCGCTCTGTGCGGCGGAATCTCTGCTGCAGAGCGAAGGGTTGAAAGCGATCAGTGCTCGCCGGGTGGCGAGTGAAATCGGTTATTCGGCCGGCTCCCTGTATACGGTTTTCAAGAATATTGATGATCTGTGCTGGCAACTGAATGCACGTACCCTGGCACAGCTGTTGGCACGGCTGGATGCTGTTGTGCCAGCCTCGCCCCGGTGCTGTCTGCTGGATTACGGGCAGGCCTATCTGGCGTTTGCACGTGAAAACCCCGAGCGCTGGTCTTTGTTGTTCGAGCATGCTACGGCCAATGATGTTATGCCTCCGGCCTGGTTGAGCGAACGTATCCTGCAGTTGTTTGCCCGAGTAGAGCAGTGTCTGCAGCAGATGCGGCCGAACCTGACACCGCAGGCACTGGAACTGTCTGCGCGGACCATCTGGAGCGGTGTCCATGGCATCGCCGTTTTGGCCCTGCGTCAGAAGCTGTTTGTGAGTAATGAGCGGGCAGCAGAAATGATGTTGCAGGAGCTGGTGCAGCAGTATCTGAACGGCTGGCTGAGCGAGGAGACCGAGCATGCTTGAGCTGATGCGAGTACGCGGCTTTCTGGCGTTCGTGGCGATCGCTTTCATTAATGCCTTTGTCGACTTGGGGCATAAAATCACCATTCAGAATACCCTGTTCAAAGTGTATGACGGGGAAACACAGATCCTGTTGACGGCGATTGTTAACGGATTGATTCTGCTGCCGTTCATCCTGCTGTTCACCCCGGCAGGCTTTATATCTGACAAGTACCCCAAGGCGCGGGTAATGCGGCTGTCGGCTTGGGCGGCGGTTGGCGTAACGCTTGCCATTACGTTTTGCTACTACCAGGGCTGGTTTATTCCGGCTTTCGCACTGACGTTTATGCTTGCGGTGCAAAGTGCGCTGTACTCACCAGCCAAATACGGTTTCATTCGTGAATTGGTAGGCAATGAACGACTCAGCGAGGGTAACAGTTGGGTCCAGGCGACCACTATGATTGCCATTCTCAGTGGCATAGTGGCGTTCTCGGCCCTGTTTGAGTGGCGCGTTGCCTCGCTGGACGTGATGCATTCGGCCAATATCCTGGAGCGTGTTGCGCCATTGGGCTGGTTGCTGGTAGCGGGGGCGCTGGTCGAAGTCGTGCTGTCCTACTGTTTACCGGTCATGGGTGAAACGGACAGATCTCAGGCGTTTGATATGCAGGATTACGTGACTGGCCGTAGCCTGAAGCGGAACCTGCGTGCGCTGGCTGAACCTCGGGTGATTCTGCTGTCGATCATCGGGCTGGCGCTGTTCTGGTCGGTGAGCCAGGTCATGCTGGCGGTTTTCCCGGCCTATGCCAAAGCGCATCTGGGGCAGAACAACACTTTTGTCATTCAATCGGTCATGGCGTTGGCCGGTATCGGCATCATGCTGGGGTCGATTATTGCGGCACGGCTTTCGCGTCATTTCATCAATGCCGGGCTCATTCCGTTGGGGGCTGTCGGCATTGCCACTGGTTTAGTGCTGTTGCCGACTCTGGACAGTATCTGGATGAGCGGCGGCGCGTTTTTGTTGATCGGTGTTTCCGGTTCCCTGATGACCATACCGCTGAATGCACTGGTTCAGTTCAATGCGCCGGAGTCACGATTGGGCCGCGTGTTGGCAGGTAACAATTTTATTCAGAATGTGGCCATGTTGGGTTTTCTGATGGTGACGGTTGCCAGTGCCATCGCCTCCGTGCCTTCCGTAACCCTGTTGTGGGCGCTGGGTGTTCTTGCCGTCGTTGGAGCGTTGTATACGCTGGTCGCACTGCCGCAATCCTTGATTAGGCTGCTGGTTTCAACACTGGTACGTCGGCGTTACAACCTGAAGGTGTTGGGATTTGAGCATCTTCCGGCCAGTGGTGAAGGGACTCTGCTGCTGGGCAATCATATCAGTTGGCTGGACTGGGCCATGCTGCAGATGGCCTGTCCGCGTCATATCTATTTCGTGATGGAGCGGGCTATTTATGAGCGCTGGTACCTGCGCTGGTTCCTGGATCTATATGGCGTGATTCCGATCTCCTCCGGTGCCAGTCGCAGTGCCATGCAGAAGGTACGAGAGCTGCTGGCGCGGGGTGAGGTGGTGTGCCTGTTCCCTGAAGGCGCGATCAGCTACAGCGGTCAACTGGGCGAATTCAAGCGAGGTTTTGAGCGTGTTGTGCGCGTAGGAGAGGGAGAGAGCATACCGGATGCACGCATCCTGCCGTTTTATCTGCGAGGTTTGTGGGGCAGCCGTTTCTCTCGTTCCAGCGAACGTCTGCAGCGCTCAGAAAGCAGGGGCATGAAACGTGATGTCATTGTGTCGTTCGGTAAACCCATTGCATTGGACAGCAAGGCAGAGGTGGTAAAGCAGCAGGTAGCCGAGTTGTCGGTACGTGCCTGGAATGAGTATACGGATACGCTGGAAACACTGCCAGCGGCCTTCATTCGTACAGCAAAGGCGGCACCGGCAGAGTGGGCGCTGACGGACCTGAACGGTCCAGTTCTGAATCATCGTCGCTTATTGACCGCATGTATGTTGTTTAGCCGGCGCATGCGTCGGATCAAGGAGCAGAATGTTGGTTTGCTGTTGCCGACAGCTGCTGGCGGGGCCATTGCCAACATGGCTGCACTGATGGCGGGCAAAACCGTGGTCAATCTGAACTATACGGCTGCAGAAGGTGCCTTGTTGAGTGCGATCGAACAGGCCAATGTCAAAACACTGGTGACATCCGCCCGCTTTCTGAAAAAACTGGAGCAACGTGGCGTCAAGCTGGAGCGATTGTTGCAGCAGGTAGTGGTCATTCAGCTGGAAGACGTGAAAGCCGGTATCAGTAAGTCGGAATCGGTTATGACGCTGATACAGGCGACCTTGATGCCGAAGAGTATGCTGCAGTGGGTCTATGGGGGGCGGGCACACTTGGATGATACGGCTGCTATCCTGTTTTCTTCCGGCAGCGAAGGGGCCCCGAAGGGGGTGATGCTGAGTCATCGCAACATGATGGCGAACCTTAAACAGATTGCGGCGGTGCTGAATGTGCAGAGTGATGACTGTATTCTTGCCACGTTGCCGACGTTTCATGCTTTTGGCCTGACCGTGACCTGCATGTTGCCGATGATTGAGGGGATACCGCTGGTGTGCCACCCGGATCCGACCGATGCGGTCAATATCGGCAAGGCGGTAGCCCGTTATCGTGCCACAATCATGTGCGGCACCAGTACTTTCCTGGGGCTGTATATGCGCAACAAGCGTTTGCATCCACTGATGTTTGAAAGTCTGCGCGTGGTGGTGGCGGGTGCGGAAAAACTGTCTCCTGCAATTAAAAGCGGGTTTGAAGCGCGTTTCAAGGTTCCGGTACTGGAAGGGTACGGCTGTACGGAAACAACACCTGTTGCCAGTGTAAATCTGCCGGACTACCTGGATACTCGCTGGTGGAATGTGCAGATAGGCGAACGTCTGGGGACTGTGGGCATGGCGTTGCCGGGGTCCATGTTCAGGGTGGTTGATCCTGAAACATTGGCACCTTTGCCGGTGGGAGAAGATGGGCTGATTCTGCTGGGTGGCAGTCAAATCATGAAAGGCTATTTGAACAATCCGGACAAGACCGATGATGTCGTGATCGAGCAGGATGGTTTGCGCTGGTATAAAACAGGGGACAAGGGACATCTTGATGCCGATGGTTTCTTGACTATCGTGGATCGCTATTCGCGTTTTGCCAAAGTGGGCGGTGAAATGATCTCGCTTGCCGCAGTGGAAACGGCTTTGTGCCAAGCGCTGGGTCATACTGAACGTCCCTTGGCGGCTGTTGCGGTTCCGGATGACAAAAAGGGGGAGCGCATTCTGCTGCTGGTCGAAGAAGATGCCGAGGGTGTGGCAGGACAGCTGCGCAAGGCGGATATTCTGCCGCTGTACCGGCCGGCCAAGGTGCTGGAAGTGGAGCAGATTCCGGTGCTCGGCAGTGGCAAAGTGGATCTGGCGGCGGTCAAACGGTTGGCGCTGGAACTGATTGCATCAAATAATGCATAATATCTGAGTACTTAACTTGGTTATTGCCGAGTATTGGCAATCAAGGAGGCTGAATGACAGCGATTACCCAGGAGCAGATCAGGGCGGCGATTGATTCCTGTGCCGACCCCGATCTGAAGCAGTCTCTACTGGCGGCAGGCTGTGTACAGCACATAGCGGTGGACGCAGAGTGTATCGACATCCGGTTGCAACTGGGGCATGCCTGTGTCAGTCGCCACCCTGCGATCAAGCAGGCGCTGACGGAACAGATTGAACCCCTGGCCGGCGGGCGTCGGATCGACATTGTGCTGACGCAGCAGATCAGTGCACATCCGGGCCCCAAAAAATTGCCGGGCCTGGCGGGTGTTAAAAATATCATTGCGGTTGCATCAGGCAAAGGCGGAGTCGGTAAATCGACGACAACTGTTAATCTGGCCTTGGCGCTGGCTGCGGAGGGAGCAAGGGTCGGTATTTTGGATGCCGACATCTATGGTCCCAGCCAGGGTATGATGCTGGGTGTAGCAGAAGGCGAGCGGCCTGACACGGCAGAAGAAAAGTATTTCAAGCCGATCATTCGGCACGGGCTGCAGTCGATGTCGATGAGCTATTTGGTGGATGAAAATACCCCCATGGTCTGGCGTGGCCCGATGGTCAGTGGTGCCATGCAGCAGCTGCTGAATCAGACATTGTGGCAAGACCTGGATTACCTGCTTATCGACATGCCGCCGGGTACCGGTGATATCCAGTTGACGCTGGCACAGCGTGTACCTGTCAGTGCCGCAGTGATCGTGACGACTCCGCAGGATATTGCATTGCTGGATGCGCAAAAGGGGATCGAAATGTTCCGTAAGGTGGATATTCCGGTGCTGGGTGTGATTGAGAACATGAGCGTGCACATATGCAGCGAGTGTGGTCATGAAGAGGCGCTCTTTGGTGCCGATGGTGGTGAGCGCATTGCGCGTCAGTATCACACCGAACTGTTGGGGCAGTTGCCGCTGGCCTTGTCGATTCGTGAACAGACCGATGCCGGTAAACCGACAGTGGTGGCCGAGCCCAACAGCCCTCATGCATTGCGCTACAAGGCGATTGCGCGTCGGGCCAGTGCGCTCTTGGCGGAAAAATCGCAGCAGGTCGGGAACTTCATGCCTAACATCGCGGTCGAACACGATTAGTACAGCGAGATGAAATTTTCCGCTCTGGCGCAAGCCAGGGCGGTTTTTTTTGTGCAAAGCGGGTAGAATGCTCCGTTGATTTACTGAACGTACTTTCAGGTAATAGGGTGTTATGGGTATCAAGTCAGATCGTTGGATTCGTCAAATGGCGGACAAGCATGGAATGATTGAGCCGTTCGAGGCCGGTCAGGTACGCCGAGTCAATGATCAGCCAATCGTATCATACGGTACATCAAGCTACGGCTATGACGTGCGTTGTGCCGACGAATTCAAGATCTTTACCAACATCAACTCTTCTATCGTCGACCCGAAAAATTTCGATGAAGGCAGCTTTGTGGATGTGCAGTCTGATGTTTGCATTATTCCGCCCAACTCGTTTGCGCTGGCGCGTACGGTCGAATATTTTCGTATTCCTCGCGATGTCCTGACTATCTGTCTGGGCAAAAGCACCTATGCTCGCTGCGGTATTATTGTCAACGTCACGCCCCTGGAGCCTGAATGGGAAGGGCATGTGACGCTCGAATTCTCCAATACCACGACGCTGCCGGCGCGCATCTATGCCAACGAAGGTGTGGCTCAGATGCTGTTCCTGGGTGCGGATGAAATCTGCGAGACGTCCTACAAGGATCGTAACGGCAAATACCAGGGACAAACCGGTGTTGTCGTTCCGCGAACCTGATACTGCTAATACTGGGTGTGCATGAATTTCAAACCTGATCTGAAACGGATCGAGGCATTCTGGCAGCAAATCGAACGTACGCTTGAGCAACTGTTGAAGAGTCAGCAGGAAATGCAGTTTGATGCCGAAAGTCTGTTGAATACCTATCGCGATAGTCTGCAGAAAATTGATCGCAATCTGACGTTTCATTTTGAGCGGGAGCATGAAGAAGGCCCTGTCGAAATGATTTTCGGATGTGACGGCTATCCTGAATCGATCCATTCCGTCTTGAGTGTTGTGGGGGCCGCGCCGGAATTGAGCGGTATTAGCTTCCGTGCTTTCAACCACCGTTACGACCCTATCCCTTCTTGCGTCAATATGGGCGAGGAGTTGTGCGAAATCGAGGATTTTTGGTGCTCTCTAAGGGTCGTGAATGGCAAGATGCAGCTGGCTGTGTATTTGCAGGATGCGCCCAAAATTCTGGAGATGGATCCGCGTGTAGAAGCGGTAATGATTTTTCTGGATGCCCTGATCGGCGAGTATGAGTTGATGACCCGTGTATGGGCGCTGGATTGGTGTGAGCTGCCATCGGACCCGCTGGATTTTGGCCTGATGCCGTTGCAGCAGTTGCGAGCAGCCTTTGATCGCTTGAAGGATGACGTTAAACCGGTCGGTATCACCATTCACTGACCGCTTGATGTGGGACGCGGAGGTAGAAAAACGATGAGCCAGCAGTTGGCTGATTTAATGGATCGGTTGCGCCAGGAATATGTTCGTCAGATGGACAATAACGGGCATGTTGAGCCTTATCTGACCGCGCATCGTGTGTGTCAGCAGATGCTGGCTCTCAAACCGGTGGAGCTGGCGCAGCTGATTGCCAGCGATCCCAAGCTGCTGTCAGCTCGGGCCGGTGAGTTGATCGAAGACCCGGAGGAAATGGATAATCCCAGTGTGGGCGTAATCGTGACCAGCAATGTCAGTGCGGCTGCACTTGAAGGGCTGCTGATGGTGGCCGTCAATCGCCAGTGGCTGGAAGTGGATTCGGAAGACCGCATTATGGTGGATGCCTGGGAACTGGATAACGTACCGGCCGTCACCAGTATCGATTACAGTGATGTCGGTGGCCCCGATTTACAGTCGCCCGGGGGTGGGCAATTGAGTGCGCTGTTTAACGCGGCGGAGAAAGTGTACCTCACCCAGTTGTCGGAAGCGGTACATGACGCTTATCAGCTGGCTTTGCAGGTATCTTCCGACTATGTGATTTTTGCGCCGGATGACCTGGCTCCTCTGATTGTTGAAAACCCACTGTTGCTGGGGCTCAGAGAAGACGGCCTGGTTGACGAGGAGTTGTTCGAGAGTGATCCGCCCGCCGGATTGATCATCAGTGCTCATTTGACCGAGATGTTGCTGCAGCAACTGCTTGAATTGGCACATGAGCAGGGTGCCCTGGCGTTGGACAGTTCGGGGCAGCCCATCTTTTCCGACGCCGAAGATGATACCCCTACGGTGCATTGAACCGTTCCAGCCTGTCTGGGGCGTTCAGCTGCGGGCAGGCTTCCAGGTCTGAGCATAGGCCGGTTTTCGATATCCGGATCGAGTCGATCCAGAGCAATTTTGTTCAATCTTTTGTGTGGGAGTGGCGGCACACTCTAGCCATCTAACCACATGGACAGATTTGAGCATGACGATTTCATTGATCGCCCCCATGGCCGTATTTGCGCTGGCCGCTTCGATTTCCCCCGGTCCCGTTAATTTGGTGTGCTTAAGCAGTGGCATCCGTTATCCCCTGGGGCGAGGAATGGTGTTTGTCACGGGGGCGACACTGGGTTTTATCGTGCTTTTCGTGACCGTTGGTCTGGGACTCTATTCCGCTATGGCGGCCCTTCCCTGGCTGGAGTCGGCGTTGCGCTGGGGTGGCGTCATCTTCCTGCTGTATCTCAGCATGCAATTGTTTCGGGATAACGGGCAACTTACAGAAACCAAGTCGGCTTATGCCCCGGGTTTTATGGCCGGGGCTGCCATGCAGTGGCTTAACCCTAAAGCCTGGCTGGCATCGGCTTCGGGTATTGGGGCCTATACCGATGGCAGTGACCTGCAGCAGGTCGCGTTGTTTGCCAGTCTGTACCTGCCAATTTGTTGGGCTTCTTTGAGTTGTTGGGTATGCGCCGGTGCATTCATGCGACGGTATATCCAACGTCCCGGCCTTATCGTACTCCTTAATCGGATCATGGCACTGTTACTGGCGTCCAGCAGCGTATTAATGCTGATTTAGGAGTGTGCGGCGGTATTGGTTCGGAGTGGCGGCGACCATGCGCTTGAAGGTGCGCTGAAAGTGGGGCTGATCCGCAAAACCGGCCTGCAGGGCGGCTTCGGCGATAGGGTTGCCCGCTTTTAGTGCTTGTTGGCCAAGTTGTACGCGGCAATTAATCAAGTAGCCATGGGGCGTAAAACCCGAATAGGCTTTAAAGGCGCGGATCAGGTGACCGGCGCTGATCTCAAAGTGTTGGCAGAGCATGTCCAGAGAGAGATCTTCGGTCGCGTGAGCTCGCAGGAAAGAGGCTATTTCCGGGATGCGGCCGGTTGATGTAGGCAGTGGCGGCAGGGGCTGTTTGGCAAGCTTGTGGAGGAGGGTTGTCAGGTATTCCGTCAACGCGGTCTGTTTTTCCAGCAAGGCCCGATGCGGGTCGATCAGGCAGTCGGTCATGCGCAGATAGCTGGCGTAGCAGTGGGGATCGGATAAGGTGGCTACGGGGATATCCCGCCAGTGGGGTGATTCGAGCAGCCTGCTGTTGTAGCGCAGCGCCGTGAGCCAGTCGGTATCGATGTACAGCATCCGATACCCCCAGGGCTGATTGTCAATCGGATTACAGGCATGTATGGCATCAGGGTCAATGATAACCAGAGTACCAGTATCGACCCGGAGTTGCTTGTCTCGGTAAAGGAAGGTGTTGCAGCCTTGAGTAATGGCACCCAGTGACCACTGAATATGGCTGTGCGGGGCGTAGCAGGTCTTGAGGGTATCCCTAATCTGCCGCAGCTCGACATGAGGCATGCGGCTATCGCGCCAGAATTGAGGAGTGTTTGCATCAGGCATGGCATTTTCTCCTGATTTATCGGCAAAACCCCCATGAAGGGGGGTTGATCATCATAGATGCTCATCGGCACAGGCTAAGGTCAGCCTTAGCCTGTGCCGTCAAAAGACTCAGGAGGCTGCGGTCGACTGCAGCCACTCATCCAGTGCCAGCAGGTCATCCGGGTTCAGAGTACCCAGCTGCAATTTGAAGCGGAACAGGGTCGAGACGTGGTTGAAGCGTGCGTTGGCGTAGTCCAGGCGCGCCTGGTAAAGCGCCTGTTCGGCTTGGAGGACGTCGACCACATTACGTGTACCCACATTGAACCCTTCTTCAGTTGCACGCAGCGCCGTCTCGCGCGACTTGATGCTTTGCAGGCGGGCCTTCACGCTCTGTACGCTGGTCTGCAGATCACGCAGCAGGGAGCGGGTTTGTTCGGTGACGCTGCGGTACTGGTCTTCACGTTGATACTGTGCCGCATAAAGTCCCTGTTCGGCTTCACGCACCTTGGAACTGGTTGCGCCACCGGTAAAGATCGGGACGTTAAGGGTCAGTGCTACCTGGCTGGATTCATCCCAAGGCTCCTGCCTGAACTCGGACTCACTGTACCCGTAGGCGGCTTCCAGGTTGACCTTGGGGTGGTGGCCCGAGCGTGCAATCTGACTGTCACGACGTCGAGTCTCCACGCCAAGCTCACTGAGCTTGAGGGCCAGGTTGCCATCACGTGCCTTTTCCAGCCAGGCGCTGGGCTCGGCGGGGGAGAGGGCTTCGATCGGATAGTCGGCGCGCAGGGGATCAACCTGGTCCAGCGGCTGGCCGGCCAGCCGCTCCAATGCTTCGTAGCTGTTGGCCAGAGCGCCTTCTGCATCGATGCGCTGGACCACGGCATTGTCAAAAGAAGCCTGTGCTTCCTGTACGTCGGTAATGGCAATCAGACCAACATCAAACTGTGCATTGACCTGATCCAGACGGCGCTGCAGAGCGCGTTCCTGAGCTTGTGCAGTATCCAGAGAACTCATGGCACGCAGGACGCCCAGGTAGGCATCAACGGTGCGCTGGATCAACTGTTGCTGGGCCAGGTCGAACTGCAGCTTGGCCTGCTCGCTGATGGTTTTGCTTTTCTGGAAGGTAAACCATTTGGTGGTATCAAAGACCGGCTGAACCAGTGATACCTGCCAGGCGCGGTCACCGGCTTCCTGGTCCAGTGCGCTGCTGTGCGACTGTGTGTAGCTGCCACCGGCTTGAATCTGGGGCATCAGTCCTGCCCGGCCTTGGGGGACGGCCTCCTGGCCTGCCATATAGGAAGCTTCCGCTGCTTTCAGTTGTGGGTCGTTGTCCAGTGCCAGCTGGTAGAGATCTGCCAGTGCACCTGCCTGAGCTGTCGAGCAAGCCAAGGTGCCGGCAGCCAGCAGAGGGATCAATCGTTTTTTCATCTGTTTCACGTGCGTGCTTCCTTTATCGATGTGCAGGATCAGGCTCGACCTGACGGAAGTTGCGTTTACCGAAATAACTATAGACTGTTGGAATGACAAACAGGGTCAGCAAGGTGCCCAGGAGCATGCCGCCCACGATAACCCAGCCAATTTGCTGTCGGGATTCGGCGCCAGCACCAAACGCGATGGCCAAGGGTAGAGCGCCGAGAACGGTGGCTCCGGTGGTCATCAGAATGGGGCGCAGGCGCAGTGCTGCAGCCTCTACAATTGCGTCACCCAATGCGGTGCCACGGTCCTGTAGCTGGTTGGCAAACTCAATAATCAAAATGCCGTGCTTGGTCACCAGGCCGACCAGTGTAATCAGGCCGATCTGGCTGTAGATGCTCAGTGAGCCGCCGCTGTAGTAGAGCGCCATGAGGGCGCCTGCCAGCGCCGGGGGAACCGACAGCATGATGATCAGTGGGTTTTTAAAACTCTCGAACTGCGCCGACAGCACCAGGAAGATGAAAATCAGTGCGAGACCGAATGTCATCTGCAGGGTGTTGCTGGATTCCTTGAACTCGCGTGACTGACCAGCATAGTCGTAGAGTGCATCCGGGGCGACTTCCTGGAGGCTTTCTTCCATGAAGCTCAGTGCTTCGCCCAGGCTGTAGCCGGGGGCGAGCATCGCCTGGATTTTCACGGCCTTGAGCTTGTCAAAATGGTTCAGCTCTTTGGCCGTAATGCTCTCCTCAATGCTGACCAGATTGGCCAGCTGGATCATTTCGCCCTGGTTGCCGCGCACGTAGGCGTTGCTGAGATCTCCGGGGATCTGGCGGAAACGGTCCTCGATTTTCAGGATGACATCGTACTGTTCACCCTGCTGCTTATAGCGTGTCAACTCGCGGCCTGCCATGAAAGTTTCAAGGGTGCGGCCAATGGTATTAACGTCAATGCCGACGCTGGACACCTTGTCGCGGTTGAGCGTGACCAACAGTTCAGGCTTGTTCAGTTTCAGGTCTGTATCCGGCTGTGCAAGCCCCGGATTTTCAGCCATTTTGGCCAGCATTTTATCGGTTATGATTGCCAGCTGGTCGTAGTCGGCCGTTGTCTTGACGATAAACTCGACCGGGCGCGAGATGATACTCTGTCCCAATGAGGGCGGGTTCATGGCAAAGCTCATATTACCTGTAACACCACCGTACAGCTGTGGTGTCAGGCTGTCGGTAATCGACTGTTGCTTGCGTGTGCGATCATCCCAGTCTTGCAGACGAAGGAAGGTAAGCGAGTTGGTTTCGCTGGGGAAGCCGACGACTCCGAAGTAATACATGCCTTCCGGCACTTGGCCAACGATGTTTTCCACTTGCCGGGCGTAGCGATCGACATATCCGACCGATGAGCCTTCCGGTGAAATGGAAAAGGTCATGATGGTGCCGCGGTCTTCGGTCGGGGCCAGTTCCTGCGGCAGTTGCTGATAGAAGTACACCGCTCCGATGGCACTGGTGCCCAGCAGAATGATTGCCAGCAGGCGGGAGCGCAGGACCCTGGCCAGCAGGCGCTGGTAAATGGCACTGATCCCGTTGAGCCAGCTTTCGATCAGGTTGAAAACGGCACTGTGGCGTTTCTCATGATGCAGCAGTCTGGAACTGAGCATCGGCGAAAGTGAAAGAGCGATAAAAGTCGATACCACCACCGAGCCTGCCAACGTAAGGGCGAACTCGGTAAACAGCTTGCCGGTGCGCCCGGTAGAAAAGGCGACAGGGACGAATACGGCCACCAGTGTTGCAGTGGTGGCAATCACAGCAAAGCCGATTTCTCGCGCGCCTTTGAATGCGGCCTGAATCGGGTCCAGTCCGGCTTCTACGTGGCGATAGATATTCTCCAGCATAACGATGGCATCATCCACCACCAGGCCAATGGCAAGCACCAGGGCCAGCAGGGTCAGCGTGTTGATGGAAAAATCCATCAACATCATCATTGCGAAGGCACCGATCAACGATAGCGGGATGGTCAGCACCGGAATGAGCGTAGCCTTGAGGTTGCGCAGGAAGAAAAAGATAACCAGAACAACCAGAATGCCGGCTTGCCAGAGTGTCGTGAATACGGAGTCGATCGATTCTTCGATAAACAGAGAGGAGTCATACCCTATCTGTGCTTCCATGCCCGGTGGCAGGTTCTGTTCAATTTGGACGAGCATTTCGCGTATGCCTGCCGAAACGTCCAAGGGGTTGGCCGTGGACTGCTTCACTACCCCTAGAGCAACGGCGTTATTGCCATTGAAACGCGCGGTATTGCGCTCGGCAGCAGGGGCAACTTCGACACGGGCAACATCAATTACGCGTACCGGGTAACCGTTGTCGTTGCGGATGATGATCTGCTCAAACTCGGGAGCGGTATTCAGATCGGTCTGGGCGAGGACAGTAAATTCGCGCTCGCGACTTTCAATGCGTCCGGCCGGGATTTCGACGTTCTGTGACCGCAAAGCGGCTTCGATATCCTGAGGCACGACATTGTGGGCCGCCATTTTTTGGGGGTCCAGCCAGATGCGCATGGCGTAGCGGCGCTCACCAACAATCATCACGCTGGCGACGCCGGGAACAGTCTGCAGCGGGTCCTTGACTCGGTTTTCCGCGTAATCGGTGACCTCCATGGTGGTATGGCTGTCGGACGAAAGCGCGATCCACATGATCGGCTGGGCATCGGCTTCGGATTTGGCGACCACCGGTTCCTCGATATCATCCGGCAGCTTGCCACGCACACGCCCGACACGGTCACGGACTTCGCTGGCGGCGTCATCGGGATCTCGCTCGAGGCGGAAGGTGACCGATATCTGGCTTTTTTCAGAGCGGCTGATCGAGCTTATAAAGTCGATGCCTTCGATGCCGGAGAGCGAGTCTTCAATGATCTTGGTGACCTGCGACTCAATGATCGAGGCGCTGGCACCGGGATAGACCGTTTCTACGGAAACGACCGGGACATCAATTTTGGGGTATTCACGGACGCTCAGGCGGTCGTAGGCGATCAGGCCGACCAGCAGGATGAGAATGCTCATCACGCTGGCCAACACCGGGCGTTTAATGCTGATATCGGACAGGATCATGCGCCGTTACCCTCGGGTGCGACCGGTTGAGGGAAGATGGGTGTTACGGGCATACCGGGATGCAATTTCATGTGACCGGCCGTTACGACAACGGCACCGGGTTCCAGGCCGGACAGAATTTGTACTTCGCCGTAGCGGCGGCTGCCGGTGGTGACAGGCACCAGTTCGACCTGGTTGCTTTCCGTAACCTGCATGATCAGCGTTTGCGCACCCTGCAGAATCAGAGCCTGTTCGGGTACGATCAGAGCCTGATCATTACGCTCAGTGGTAATGCTGACGCGGGCAAAAAGACCGGGGCGGAGCAGGCCCTCGGTATTGGGTACTCGTGCCCGCACACTGATATTGTGGCTATTGGGGTTGGCACTGGGTGAAATGGCATAGATGTTGCCCTGCACCTGTTGGCCGCCCAAAGCATCGATATTGAGGGTGATGGCCTGACCATTGCTCAGCCGTTGCAGGTCGCGTTCGGGGACGCTGAACTCCACTTTCAGGGTGGACATGTCGGTGAGTTCGACCAGATCCTGGCCGATGGCCACAAAATCGCCGGGGCTGACCAGACGCAGACCGGCAGTGCCGGAGAAAGGCGCACGTATGGTCATTTTTTCCAAGCGGGTACGGGCCAGTGCAACCTCGGCTTCATCCACGCGCAACTGGGCCATTTTGGCATCATGATCGGTACGTGAGCCGACGCGTTTTTCCAGCAGGCTGGCGGCGCGTTCATATTCCAGTTTGCTCAGGCGCGCGCGCGCCTGAGCCTGGGCCAAAGCGGCGTCGTACAGGGCACTGTCAAGCTTGAACAGAGGGCTGTTGGCGTTGATCTGTTCACCTTCGGTAAACAGAATTTCGCTGATGCGGCCACTCTGTTCAGGACGGATCATGACGGTTTCGTTGGCTTGAAGTACGCCGATGGCGGTCAGGGAATGTTCCAGTGTTGAAGGTTGAACGCGAACGACCTCAGCGGGCAGCCCGGCGGCTTGGCTGTCTTCAGCCAGCACTGTTTGGCTAGCGAGCAGTCCGGCCAGGCAGATAATGAGAATTCCTTTTTTCATGTCGGGCTCTTAAAGTTGTATTTCTAGTGGCTATTGGGTGGCAGCAGGTGCTGCCAGAGCATATCGATGGCTTGGTACAGTGGGGCACGGTCGTTTTCAACTTTCATGCGTAACAGTGCGCCCTGCCAGTAATCCCAGATCAGCTGTGCCAGCTGGTCTGCCGTAAGATCAGTACGGACGCTGCCTTCCGCCTGGCAGACTCGCATGTCATCCCGGATGGAGTCCAGGATGCGGTTGATGGCCTGACGGATAGCGGCGCGGAAATTGTCCGAGGCGAGTGCCATTTCGCCAGACAAATTGGCCAGCAGACAGCCTACGCGCTCGTGGGTTATGTCGAGATCTTCGACCAATCGCTCCATCATGACTCTCAATTTCTGGGAGTGCAAACCTTCAAGAGTGGCATATTCTTCCTGCCAATGGTCAAACTCGAGCGCCTGGTAATGTGCAATTACTTCAATGGCGAATGCTTCCTTGCCACCAAAGTAGTTGTAGAAAGACCCGCGTGACACGGTGCAGGCTTCAAGAATCATGCTCAGGCTGGTGCCGTGGTAACCATGCAGCTGGAACAGGGAATTTCCGATATCCAGTAGAGATTCGCGGCTGTGGGTAGGCGGTCTGCCTCTGCTCATTAAATTGAACCGATCATTCTAGAAAGCGGCTATTTTGCCTGATTGGAACGATCGGTTCAATATTAAATTGGCGTGGTGTGAGACCTTAATTCTGTGCCTTGGTTTGTTGCAGGCGGCTGTTGGTCAGCAACATGAGTTCATCACTGTTGCCGTGCACTTCGCTCATCAGGGCAAGGCCCGCGCTGGCATGGAAGGGCAACTTCAGTTGTTCAGCCATGCTGCGGTTGATTTGGTCCAGACGCTTTGCCAGAGGTGGGGGCTGTTTGCCGACCGGAATCAACAGGACGAACTCGTCACCGCCAAAGCGAAAGATCTGATCGTTGGGGCGGCAGATCTGCTGCAGTTTGGCAGCAAAGGTGCACAGGATGCGGTCGCCTTCCTGTTGCCCCAGTTCGTGATTGATCTGAGAGAGACCGTCGATATCAATCAGTGCCAGCAGGTAGTCGTGCTCGGGATGCTGTTTTTCGCTGCGGATCAGCGCATGGTCAAGTGCGTCACGCTGAAGCAGGTGGGTCAGTGGATCGGTGCTGAAAGTCTGGGGCTCTTCGTCGGCCGGTTTGGGCGGAAGCCAGGCTCCGACCAGGTCGGCGCTGAGTTGTAACAGGTGGATACTGTCAGCGAGGCTGGTTTGGGGCTCGGTGTCCCACAAGGCCAGATGGCCAACAATGGTGCCTTCTGCATCCTGTACGGATTGGCCCAGCCAGATGCCCTTTTCGGGCAGGAGAGGATCGGTTGTGGTCTGATTCCATTCCTGTACCTGGGGGGTACTGGTATGACCTGCGTAGAGTGGGGCGGCCAGGCTGGCACTCAGTTCAAGTGTCCGGGGTGAATGTTGTGCCTGGTTGTGCCAGTGACCGACCAGGGCAATCTGTTCTGTATTGAGGCGGGTGCAGGCGGCGGATGAATTCCAGCCCAGCAATTCGCACAGGATTTTGGGTAAAGCGAAAAACGGGTTTGCGCCTTGTTGCAGCTGCGGGATCAGTGCCTGCATCAACTGGCGTTGCTGTTGGGCGGCACGATGTCCACTGGCGATCACCAGAGTATGGTCGCCGGCGATCAGGCGCTCAAACAGGGTGCCGGCGCAGATCAGAATGCCGGCGGATTCGTCCTGCCCCCAGTGTTCGACCTGATGACGATCGTCCTTGGGCAGGGCATCAAAAGCCGGATTGGTCCATTGCACGCTGTTTTCTTTCAACAGCAGAGCAGGGGCTGAGGTGTTTGAGAGGAGTTGGGTCAGGGCACGGGTTTTCATGGCTGGACTGTCTGTAGCGGAAAGAAAACGCCCCGGTCGGACCGGGGCGTATGGGGGGTTACTTTTCCAGAGCTGCCTTGATTCGCTCGATGGCGGCTTCCAGTACGCTCAGGCTGGTAGCGAACGAGAGTCGCATGTTGCCGGGAGCGCCGAAGGCTGAGCCGGGCACCAGTGCGACTCCTGCTTCCTGCAACAGGAATTCGGCCAGAGCGATATCGTCTTCGAATTCGGGGCGAGATTCGATGACCTGATGGAAGCTGGGGAACGCATAGAAGGTACCGTCCGCTTCGATGCAGTTCACGCCTTCAATCTCGTTCAGTGACTTGACGACATAGTCATGGCGCTGTTTGAACGCGTTAACCATCATTTCGATGCAGTCCTGAGGGCCGTCCAGTGCAGCCTGAGCAGCAACCTGAGCAATGGAGTTCGGGTTGGAGGTGCTCTGAGACTGGATTTTCTTCATGGCCCCGATCAGCTTGGCCGGTCCTGCCGCGTAGCCGATACGCCAGCCGGTCATGGAATAGGCCTTGGAAACACCGTTCAGTACGATGGTGCGCTCATACAGTTCCGGGCAGGCATTCAGAATGTTAACGAACGGCTGCCCGGTGAATAGGATGTGCTCGTACATGTCATCGGTTGCGACCAGAACGTTCGGGTACTTTTTCAGAACCTCGCCCAGCGCTTTCAGCTCTTCCAGCGTGTAGGCCACGCCTGACGGGTTGGAGGGGCTGTTCAGTACCACCAGACGTGTCTTGTCGGTGATGGCGGCGTCCAGCTGCTCAGGCGTAATTTTGAAACGCTGTTCCTGAGTAGTGGTGATGATAACCGGCTTGCCTTCGGCAACCAGTACCATGTCCGGGTAGGAGACCCAGTAGGGTGCCGGAATGACCACTTCATCCCCGGGGTTCAGCAGAGCCAGTGACAGATTGAAGAAGCTCTGTTTGCCGCCGCTGGAGACCAGAATCTGGTTGGCTTCGTAGGTGAAGCCGTTCTCGCGCTCGAATTTGGCGATAATCGCCTGCTTCAATGCAGGAGTACCATCGACGGCCGTGTATTTGGTGAAACCGTCCTGAATGGCCTTGGTAGCTGCGGCCTTGATGTGTTCGGGGGTGTCGAAATCGGGTTCGCCGGCACCCAGGCCGATAATGTCTTTACCTTCAGCACGCAGCACGGCAGCACGGTTGGTCACTGCCAGGGTGGGGGAAGGTTTGATGCTGTTAACGCGGTTGGAAAGCTGCACGTCCAAGCCTTGGTCCTCTCTATAAATCGGTGCAAGGTGTCCATCAATGCATATAGCCAAAAGAGCATACAGCATAAATGATCGGGTCTGAATGCCCTTATGTTAAAAAAGCGGCCGCAAGATGACAGATCCATTGGCGGAACAATTTATTGCGGGACTTCAGTCGGGGTATACTGGCCGGTCAGCGAGGCGAGTGGTGGAGTCATGAAACAGAGGTTCAAGGTACAGTCGGCTTTTGCTCCGGCAGGCGATCAGCCCAAGGCGATCGAAACGCTGGTCGATGGGCTGGAGTCGGGATTGTCGGCACAAACACTGTTGGGCGTAACGGGTTCGGGCAAAACCTTCACCATCGCAAACGTGGTGGCAGCGGTACAGCGGCCGACGATCATCATGGCGCACAACAAAACGCTGGCGGCCCAGTTGTACGGCGAGTTTCGCGAGTTTTTCCCCGATAACGCGGTGGAGTATTTCGTTTCCTACTACGATTACTACCAGCCTGAAGCCTATGTACCTGCGTCTGACACCTTCATTGAGAAGGACGCCTCGATCAACGACCACATCGAACAGATGCGACTCTCGGCAACCAAGGCGCTGCTGGAGCGCGATGACGCGATTATCGTGGCAACGGTATCAGCTATTTACGGTTTGGGTGATCCGCAATCCTACCTGTCCATGATGCTGCACCTGGATCGGGGCGATGTGATCGATCAGCGGGATCTGCTACGGCGTCTGGCCGAATTACAGTACACCCGTAATGATGTCGAGTTTCACCGTGGCACCTATCGGGTGCGGGGGGATGTGATTGATGTTTTTCCGGCGGAATCCGAAAAAGAAGCGATCCGTATCGAATTGTTCGGCGACGAGGTTGACCAGATTGCCTGGTTTGATCCCTTGACCGGTGAAGTGCTGCGCAAGGTGCCGCGTGCCACCATCTACCCGAAAACCCACTATGTCACGCCACGCGAAACATTGCTGGAGGCGACGGAACATATCAAGGACGAGTTGCAGCAGCGGCTCGAGCAGCTGCGTGACAATAACAAACTGGTGGAAGCTCAGCGCCTGGAACAGCGCACGCTGTATGACATCGAAATGATTCTTGAGTTGGGTTACTGCTCGGGAATCGAGAACTATTCACGCTATCTGTCCGGTCGGGATCCGGGGGCTGCGCCGCCGACCTTGTTTGACTACCTGCCGGATGAAGCCCTGCTGGTGATTGATGAATCCCACGTGACCGTGCCGCAGATCGGCGCCATGTACAAGGGCGACCGCTCCCGCAAGGAAACGCTGGTCGAATACGGCTTTCGTTTGCCTTCGGCGCTGGATAACCGGCCCATGAAATTCGATGAATGGGAGCGCATTGCACCGCAAATGATTTTTGTCTCGGCGACGCCGGGCAAGTATGAGGCGGCGCATGCACAGGCTGTTGCCGAGCAGGTAGTGCGTCCGACTGGGCTGGTTGACCCGGTGGTAGAAGTGCGGCCCGCCAGCACCCAGGTGGATGATCTGCTGGCTGAAATCAACCGGGTTGTAGTACGCAAGGAGCGAATTGTCGTTACGGTGTTGACGAAGCGAATGGCGGAGGACTTGACTGAATATCTGGCGGAACATGATGTGCGAGTGCGTTATTTGCACTCCGATATCGATACGGTGGAGCGGGTCGAGATCATTCGCGACCTCAGAATCGGCGAATTCGATGTGCTGGTCGGGATCAACCTGTTGCGTGAAGGTATCGACATGCCGGAGGTAGCGCTGGTTGCCATTTTGGACGCCGATAAGGAAGGGTTCCTGCGCTCGGATACGTCCATGATTCAGACTATTGGACGTGCAGCACGTAACGTCAACGGACGCGCCATTCTGTATGCTGACAGAATTACCGGCTCCATGCAGCGCGCCTTGACAGAAACCGAACGCCGACGCGAAAAACAGATGGCCTTTAATGTCGAGCATGGAATTACGCCGCAGGGAATTCGAAAATCGGTTGCCGATATCATGGAGGGGGCTCAGCAGGTGCCTGGTCGGAAAGGGCGGGGTGCGGTACGCAAAGTGGCTGAGCCGGAAGCGGATTATACCGTTGATGCAGCAGCGTTGAGCCCGGCAGAATTGACTCGGGCGATCAATCGATTGGAAGATCAAATGTATGAAGCGGCCAAGAATCTGGAGTTTGAAAAAGCCGCAGCCTATCGTGATGAGCTGGAACGGCTGAAACACAGTGGCTGATTCGCCGTTGCGAATCGACAGGAGTCGGGAGGGAGTATGCTGGAATGGATTGTACTGATAGCTGCCGGGTACCTGGCGGGGGTGCTGAACGCGATTGCCGGAGGAGGGTCTTTTCTGACCTTTCCGGTACTGGTGTGGACCGGCGTGCCGCCTATAACGGCTAATGCAACCAGTGCAGTAGCCGTATTACCAGGCTATTTAGGTGGTGCGGCGGGTTTCAAACGCGAATTGAGCGAAATGAGCCGGCGTCAGCATGTGCAGATGTCGGTAGTCGGGTTGGCTGGGGGGCTCTGTGGCGGGCTGCTGCTATTGGTAACGCCAGCCGAATTGTTTTCACAGGTCGTGCCGCTCTTGTTGCTGTTGGCGACGCTGATGTTTGCGTTTGGGCAGCGCCTGATGGGATTGATTCGAAAAAGTGACCACCCATTGCCATTGCTGCCGGGGTTGTTTGTCGTGGCGGTGTATGGAGGCTATTTTAATGGTGGGCTGGGTATCATGCTGTTGGCGATGTTTGCTGCCGCTGGCATGACCAGCATGTTGTTGATGAATGGCTTGAAAAACTGGATTTCGTTCGTGATTTCGCTGATTTCGGTCGTGGCGTTCGCCATCGCAGGTAAGGTGCTTTGGGTTGAAGCCGTGGTCATGATGTTGGCGGCGACTCTGGGCGGATATCAGGGCGCTGCATTGTCGCGGCTTTTGCCGACACTTTGGGTTAAGGCTTTTGTGGTATTTGTCGGCTTGGTGATGACGGCCATCTTCTTCATTCGCGCATAACGGACAGGGTTGAACAGGGAAAGGATTTTAAGGATGAAAAGCACGCAACAGAGAGGATGTCCGCAGGCGGGGAGTCTGGTGCATCAATTATTGCTTGCTGTCTTGCTGGTGACCAGTATGAGTACGGCAACTGCTGCCGGGCTCGGTGACTATTGGACTCTGGATGAGTATTACAACCGCCATGCCGAGCAGCGCCTCTGGCTGAACGAATTGGAAGAAGCTGTACGCGGCAACGCTGTGCCACTGGTGCGCGGCGTTCAGAAGCGGCCGGTTAAAATCGCTCAGGTGTATCCGGGAGTGCAGGCTTCCAGTTACTGGTCAGATAGTGAGCAGGCCATGGTGGGGCGGCTGGAAGAGTTGGGGATCGAATATCAGCTGGAAACGCGCTCGACCAGTCCCAATACTCAACTGGAAGCGCAGATCCGTCAAATTCGGGAATTGCTGGACTGGGAGCCGGATTATCTGATTTATACCCTGGATTCACCGCGCCAGAAACTGCTGGTTGAGCGTCTGATGCAGAATACGGACACGCGGCTGATTCTGCAAAATATCACGACGCCGTTGAAGGCCTGGGAGCAACGTCAGCCCTTTATGTACGTCGGCTTTGACCATATGGATGGCGGGCGTCTGCTGGCAGAGCATTTTGCCCGGCGCTTGCCGGATGCCAGCTACGGCGTACTGTTTCGCAGCAAAGGATTGGTCAGTCAGATGCGAGGGGCCGGGTTTGTAAATGCGGTGCCTGCCGCTCATCGTCTGCTGAGTGGCTATTACTCCGATTCCAGTCTGGATGGTGGGCGTGATGCCGCCTTGCGCATGCTTGCCGAGCACCCCGATCTGGATTACATCTATGCCTGTTCTACCGATGTGGCGCTAGGTGCTTTGGGTGCCCTGCAGCAATTAGAGCGCAACGATGTACTGGTAAATGGCTGGGGAGGCGGCCCCGAAGAGATTCAGCGGTTACGCTCGGGTGAGTTGCCGGTGGTCTTGATGCGTCTGAGTGACGAAGCCGGTATCGCCATTGCTGAGGGTATTGGGCGTGACCTGCTGGGGCTGCCGGTCCCTAAAGTATTTTCGGGGCGTTTTGTGGTTTTGGATGACAAGATGACAGCGGATGATATTCGACGGTATGAACTGGAAGCGCACCGATATTCCGGGAGAGCGGATGCCCAATAAACCACGATTCAAACTGCTGACGTTCCTGTTGGCACTGGCTTCGTCTCTGGTGTTTTTGACGGTTTTTGTAGGCAGTGCCTTTGTCGGCTCAAAACAGGTCATTGAGCAGCAGGCTGAAGGATATAGCCTGGCCTTGGCCGAACGCTATCTGCAGCGTTTCAATGAATATATCCGCCTGGTGGAAGAAGAGGCTCATGCCATCAGTGCCAGCGCAGAACGAGTTGAAGCATTGTATGCCGGTGATAATGACGGATTCAATGCCAGCCTGACACGTTGGGAAGAAGGGTATGAGAATATTCACTACGATTTTGTCGTGACGTCCCTGTTTGAGGATGAGCATTGTTCTCTGTCGCGCAGCTATGTCCCTGAGCTCAGTGCATTGCCTTGTGAGTCCCTGGTACGAGAAGGCAGTCGCTTTACCTCGCATGGTTGGCGTCAGGTGCAGGTTGATGGCGAATGGCTGGCGGTCTATTCCGAGCCACTGGATTTGAAAGACAGTGGCAAGATTGTAGGTCAGATACTGGTTGGCATTCGCCTGAAAAAAAACCGTTTCCTGTTGAATCAGCTGCTGCTACCTGCCGACGGGCTGGTTATGTTGGGCTTGTTCAGTGCTGATGAGCCTTTGGTCGAGATCAAGCGCAGCAGCGAGAACACGGCAGCCCTGCAAGACTCCAGAATCGCTTTTTCTGCCGGTGTAACACCACTGGGCGAGAATATACGTATCGGCCTCCGATCGACGGATGAGGCTCAGGTTCAGCTACAAGATGTGTTGATTGAAACACTGATCCACGGGTGCCTGTTGGCGCTGGGAGGCTCGCTGGTTATCGCTCTTTTGCTGTCGGGCGCGGTTGATCGACAGTTGCAGCAATTGATTACCTTCACCCGGTTGGCTAACCGGGATCGACATACGCGTTGGCCCGAAACCTATATCCAAGAGTTTAACCAGATCGGGGCAGAAGTGGTCAGCATTGTGAACTGCCTCAAGGCGCGAGAAGACGAGCTGGAAGAACTCAACCTGAAGCTGTCGCAAAACAATGCCGACAAGCGTCAGATATTACAGCACCTGATTCAGGCTCAGGAACGTGAGCGTTTGCGCCTGTCCAACGAATTGCATGATGACATGGCTCAGCTACTGGTGGCCGTCAAGATGAATCTTCAGCTGCACTACGAAGAGTTGAGAAAAGGTAAAGCCTCACCGGAAAATCTGGAGCAGGCGATAGAGTTGGTCAACTCCATTTATGACACCGTATATAACCGGATTCGTACCCTCAGGCCGTTCGAGCTGACCGATTTTGGTTTGGGTGTCAGTTTGACATCGCTGCCGGCCGTTAAGCTGCTCGAGCAATTGGACTACGCGGTCGAATTTGATATTGATCAGGAGCGTCCGTTGCACCGGGAGTTGATGTCGAACCTGTACAGAATCGCCCAGGAAACCCTGTCAAATGTCATTAAGCACGCGGGTGGGACCTACGTCCTGGTCAAATTGAAGGATGAGGCCAAGGGCCTTCGAATGATCATTGAAGATGATGGCGCAGGACTGGGTGATACCGCAGCCAGTCATACCGGTGGCTTTGGCCTGCTCGGTATTCGCGAGCGAGCGGAACACATGCACGCGGACTTAAAGATTACGTCCAAAGAGGGTGTGCGGATTGAGCTGTTTATCCCGGCGCAATATGCGTATGTATCGCCCCTCCCTGAGTCGCCCGGGTCATGACCGGCGGGTCATTAGCCCTCGTTTTTTGGGGCCTGGGGTGTCTCGGTTTTGGGCGGGACGAACAGTGGCCTGACGACTAAGCCTCATAGCCGCCTAACAAAGCTGCGAATAAGTCCACCCCATTTCCCCAAGAATACTTACCGCCAAAAGCCGATGATTTTGCTGGCGTAAAAGCCCCAGGCTCTATTACCATCTGCGCTACGATGAAGCACAAGGGTGCAGAAGGTCCACATTACGGCCTGCAATTCCTTAACACTCACTCTGGGATTAATCAGGAGTAGCACATCTATTCCAGGGTGCACCCAGTCAACCAGCGTTAGTAATCAACCCTTTTATTGAATGTTCTTCAGGGAAAGAAAGATGTCTTTGTTTAACTATCAGAATCGCTGCAACAAAACGGTTAATACTCTGCTTGCGGGATTACTTGCTTCTGTCTGCTCGGCCTCAGTACAGGCAGCCGCAATTGATGAAACCATGTTGTATGGCAATTGGGCATGCAGTCATGAAGAGAATGATGAAGGTACGCATATCTCAGCTATTTTTGATGTGTCGTATAACGCAAACGGCACTATTCGTAGCCTTGGCAACCTGAAAGTCACTGTGGGCGGCATGGTCGCTATGGCAAATCAGTATGATCTTCAGGGGGAATGGGAGATTAAGGACGGCTATCTCCTCGAAACCACAACTCACGTTCAGGGAACCAATCTTACCAACAACTCCAAGCTGGGAGCTGCAGAGTTGGCTGATATGTTTCCTGCCGATGATGCAGACCGTTCCTTGATTGTTGAGCTGAGCGATCAGAAACTAATCACTCAAGGTGAAGATGGTGTCAACTTTGAGTGTTCACGTAAACGCTGAAAATCCAGAGGGTTCTACCCCGTTTCCACGGCCAGCCTTGGATGTCATTCGTTGACATCAAGCGGGTTTCGATGCCCACGCGTAATATCCACTGGCCGATACCTTCAGTCATCAGCACATTGATCGTATCAGAAAATCATTGCGACAGTGTTGGATGGTCTGGTATCTCGGGATGACTTTTTGGCGAAGAACACAGCCGCTTCGCGCAAAAAATCGCGCTCCTCTATTGACCCGGGCCAGCTCCCGCTTCAGACGAGCCAATGCCTCATCTCTGGGGGAGCCGGATCCCTGGAAGGCCTTGTCGGTTGCCTCATAGGCTTCACGCCGCCAGCGGGGCAACACGTTTGGGGTCACACAGATTTTTAAGGCGATCTGACGACAGCTGACACCCGGTGGACGGGTAAAAGCAACAGACTCTCGCTTAAGCTCGGCGCTGTGTTTTCTGCGGTGGGTCATAAACACTTTTTTGGCACATTGTGCCTCTTTTCAGAAGTGTCCGCAGTAACAGGGTAGAACCCTCAGTTTCCAGTTCGCTTGTTATACCATTCCAATAGAGCGGAACCACACACGCTGTAATCAGGGAATAATCGCTTCCGTATTTATCTTTTCGCAAGACCTCCTGGTACACAGATCTCTAGTGACGGTACGAAGCCCTATAGTGCTGTTCCCCAAGCATTTCCCAAAAGCATGTTTTAAACGCACAAACAAAAGCAGCCACTCGGCTTAACCCGTAAGTGGCTGCTTTTGCTGTAGAATTTGGTAGGACTAACTGGATTCGAACCAGCGACCCCCACCATGTCAAGGTGGTGCTCTAACCAACTGAGCTATAGTCCTTCGATGTGCTGCGTATTATATAGATGGACTTTCGGCGCGCAAGTCTTTTTTGAAGTTTTTTCGTTCTTTTTCATGAGGATGCAACAACTGTACAGCTTATGATCAGATTTGAGCCCCAGGCAGGACCATGCTGCTGCTCCGGTTCGAGTTGCGCTACCTCCAGCTTCTGCCATGCTGAATGTGCTGATTTTATTTACGACTTACACGTGAGGTAATGATGATGAAAGTGTTCACACGATCCCTTGGTATGGTGTCGCTGGCTTTGGCACTGAGTTTGCCATCCGTTGCCAGTGCTGATCACCACATGCCGGTCCGTGGTGACATGCCCCACGGTCAGGGCATGATGCCGGGGTATGGCCCCATGATGGGCCATGGGATGGGCATGATGCCGGGGTATGGTTCCATGATGGGCTATGGTATGGGGATGATGCCAGGTAGTCCCATGATGGGTGGTATGGGGATGATGCCGTGTCCGATGGCGGGACAGGGTGGCTATGGTATACAGCTGGATGAGCAGCAGCAGATGAAGATGAAACAGCTGCATGAAATGTTCTGGCAACAGCACCAAGGGCAGATGCAGGAAATGTGGAAACACCACAACGAGTTGCAGAAGCTCATGATGGAGGATATACCTGATCGAGACAAGGTTCTGGATGCACACCGGAAGGTTCAGCAAGACCAGCATGAGATGCTGGAAGAGACGCTGAAGCTGCGGAAAGAAATGAATGCCGTGCTCACTGATGAGCAGCGTCAACAGATGAAGCAGATGATGCGTCAGTGATGTTGGCATTACAGGGGTAGTCTTTGGGGGTTGGAAAGCCTGCCCGGATATGACGGCTATCCGCCGGATTCCAAGTAATTTGCGAGCTACCGCCTGTCGGCTGGACGACAGGCGGCTACAGTCGGCTAACGCCCCAGACGACGGATCGCCTGTGGCGTGAAGTCGCTGTATTTGAAACGTTGGGTAAAGTCGAACCCTTGTCCTTCTTCGTTGGTCAGGCTGCCGACCAGGTACCGGCCTGACTGCAGGTCATACAGAGCTTCTGCGCTGTACCAGGGGACGAGCGCGTCCCGGTAGGGAAAGGCGTGTCCCTCGGCAACGCGCCAGAGCTGGTCCCGGGTGTCATAATGGTCGGCTATGGCAATCTGCCAGCTGTCTTCATCAATGTAGAACACGCGCTTGCCGTAAATGTGTCGTTCGTCGTCCTTCAGTGTTGCTTCGACGGTCCAGACACGGTGGAGCTCGTAACGGGTGTGTTCGGGATTAAGGTGGCCGGGCTGAAGAATATCATCGTACTTGAGGCTACGGTCAGCCAGTTTGAAACTGTTATAGGGAATATACAGCTCCTGTTTGCCGATCAGTTCCCAGTTGTATCGGTCCGGGGCGCCATTGAAGATATCCAGATTATCGGTTGTACGCTGCCCGTCAGAGGCGGTGCCGGGTGCATCATAGGCGATCTGAGGCGCCCGGCGTACTCGGCGCTGTCCCGCGTTGTAAGTCCAGGCTTGTCGGGGCTGTTCGACCTGATTCAGAGTCTCGTGGACGAGCAGAACTTCTCCGGTCAGACGGGCGGGGGCCTGAACCTGCTGTACGAAGTAAAGCAGTATGTTGTCCTTGTCGGTGCTGTCCTTGTCGGTCAGGTAGTCGGGCCAGCTGCTTTTTTCGTTGATGCGAATCGGCGTGAAACTACCGTTGCTTTGTACGGGTACTTGTACAAAAGTACGCTCGAGAGCACCGCCTCGATAGCGGGTTATATGGTTCCAGATTACCTCCAGACCGTTTTGTGGAATCGGGAATGCGATGGTTTCATTAAAGTTGTTGAGCCCGTTACCGTCGTTGGTCAGTTCGGTTTTCAGTGCATTATTGCGTGCCTTTTCATACACCGCGTCAGGGTAGGCTGCGGTGCGATGTGTCGGGTAAACCGGCATGCGGAAACTGTCGGGATAACGCTTGAACAGGGCGTGTTGCCCCGGGCTAAGTCGGTCAGCATATTGCTCGACATTCTCGGCTGTGATGATGAACAGAGGTTGCTCATCGGCAAAAGGGTTGGCGTAGCGCGCATCATCCCTGGCCAGTCCCCCGGTCCAGGCCGGAATGCTTCCTTCGGCATTGCCTTGTGCTTCGGCCCCGACGGGGGTTAACGACTGGCCCAGACGAGCGGCCTGGTCAGAGGGTACGGCAGCTTGAACGGCAAGGCTGACGGACAGGGAAAGCAGGCCGATCGTGGTTGGAAAGTATGTAGTCATTATTGTGTCTCCTCAACCTGAATCAGAAGGATACTGATGCACTGAGTGATAGGAAGTCTCGGTCTTCAATGGCGTTGTAGTCGCCACCAAAGAAGTTGGTGTAACCCAATTGCACACGGTACTGGTTCATGTAGTCGGCAGTCAGGGTCAGGCCAAGTGCTTTTTCATCTTCGCGGAAAGCCGCTCCCGGTTCCGGGCCGTTGCCGTAAACGCCGTGCCGGAAGCTGACTTCCGGTGATAGGCTGGCACCGGCAAAGGCATTGGGGTAGGTGAGTGATGCACGCAGGACATAGCCCAGAGAGTCCTGGGTTACGAAGCCTTCGTCATCGCCGGCAGCGTAGCCAAAGTTGCCGGCACGGCCATATTTCAGTGCGTTCACACCCTCGTCCAGGCCGTGCACGTGTGTCCAGCCCAGTTCGCCGATCAGTGCCATACGACTGGCGCCGAGGACTTGGCTGTGCATGCTGACCAAACTGGTCTGCATTTGAGTCACATCAAACAATCCGTAGCCCTGCACTTCGCCGCCGGGGCCTGCACCGGCAACCATCTGGTCGGCAGCAGTGTTACCGATTCCGCCGGTAAACTGAGTCAGAATTGCACCAACCAGCAGGGGGCCGTTGACCTGTACGGGTACATCACGTTTATGGGATATCTCACCGGACCAGGCCAGGTCACCGACGTTGGTGTTGAAGCTCAGGCCGATCATGTCGATCTCTTCCGGATAGGATATATAGTAACGGCTTTGGAATACGCCAGCGGTTCCGGCCTGAGTGGCGGCGGCTTGTCCGGCTGTCGCCGCTGCTGCCAGTTCACCGGGGGTTGGAGCCATGGGATTGGCAGCATGATTGACGATGTACTGTGTAGCGGCCTGTTGTCCGATCATCTTCAGCTCGGTCAATGACATTGGGGTATTCACGCCGCTGGTGACGGGCAGGCGGCTGTGGTAGCGCGCAAAATAAAAGCCGAATTCGGTGCTGTTCAGTTCTTCGGCGAAGTAGCGCAGCGCGAGACCAAACTGGCCGTCATCGTCCGCTTCTCGACGGCCGTCGGGATGTCGGTAGACGACCGGGTCAAAACCCAGCGCCTGGCCGGTAAAAGCGGTGTTGAAATACTGCTGGTCGGTCAGTGGCAAGGGAATACGGATGCCGACGCAGCCTTCGGCGGCAAAGTCATTGGTAGAAAAGTAAGTGCCGCAGCCATCAATGGCAGTAGGCTCCCACTGGAACTGGTAAAAGCCTTCCAGACTCAGGTTTTCGTTCAGGCCCAGCGAGGCGAATAGCTGATTGGTTGGCAACAAAGCATCGCGAACTTCGGCTCCGGGACGTCGTACGGCACTGACATCGATGGGGTTGATGCTGTTAATGCCTCCCTGAATGAATGCGCTTTCACCCCAGTTCACGACTTGGCGGCCAAGGCGTACATCCATCGGGTGCTGCCCGTCGCCGCCCAAATCGAAATTGCCATAGAGGTAGGCGTCCAGCAGTTCCGCACCGGAAAACTGCGCATAATCATTGAATCCGTCATCGTTGAGTTTACTGCCGGGTTGATAGCCGTTGGGTGCGTGTCCGTGTGGGCGACCTTCGTTTTCCAGCTCGAAATCAAACCAGTATTTGCCACGCGCAAAGAAGCCGACGTTGTCATACCGCAGATCAAGCTCATGCAGCCCTTTGAAAACCTTAGAGAATGTTTTGCCGCGTTCGAAGTTCTGATTGCCGTCATCGTAGCTTCCTGAACCCGCGCTGGTACCGCCATTGGGCCTTGAAATCAGGGCCGGGTCGGGATTTTCCAGACGCCAGCTGGCACCGAAGGAAAGCTGGGAATCAAAGCGTCCCTCGACTTCACCCAGGTTGAATTGGATTGCATGGGCAGCCGGCGCCGCGGTCACCAGCAAGGCAAGAACCGGGGGGCGTATTCCGGGTACCTGCCCGAGATTGCGCAAGAAAGTGCCGTTTTTTATTTCCATTTCGTTCACCGAGACGTTTTTATTTTTATCCTGATTCGGTCACTTGGAAGCATGCCGGGGTAATGCGCTGAAAACTTGATGTTTTTTTACAGCCTGCCCCGTTTGCCCCAGGTTGATCCCTGATATGCATATTCTCTGGCTGGAAGGGTCTTCTCAATGACAATGCGGTGCAGATTGACTGACAAAAGTGGTCCGAATGGAGTAGATTCAAGGCAGGTTTGACGTACACAACAAGAACAAAACAGGTGACTAGAGTGATACAGCGCACAGTGATGGTGCCATCAGGCTACGTTGTGAATTTACTTCAGCAGGCGCAGGCTCAGGGGTTTGATACAGATGAGTTGTTGCAGGCCGTGGGGATCGATGCGAGTGAAATCGAGACATGTGCGGAAATCAGCGCCGAACGTTTCGGGGCTTTGTATCAACGCTTGATGTACATCGCTCAGGATGAATATTTCGGCATGATCAGCGGAGGCAAGGTGCCGAACGGGACCTTCCGTATGATGTGCCATGCGATCATCCATTGCACAACCCTGGAAAAGGCGGTGTACCGGGCCAGCGCATTTCATGAAATCTGCCGGGGCGCTCAGGTGAAACCGGTACTGGTGCGCAAGGGGCGATACGCCAAGATTTCGTTTGCGCCGACCGACCATTCAGGGCTGACACTGGAAACCCTGTTGGAGCATGAAGCCCCCGAACGGATCAGGACCTCCTTGTCCATGTGGCATCACTTCATCAGTTGGTTGCTGGGGGCTCAGGTGGAGTTGAAGGCGGCCTATTTCAGTTTCCCTGAGCCGGGTGATGTGGAGATTTATCACAAGTTGTTCCGCTCGGAAGTACGTTTTGATCAGCATGATAACGCGATGGTGTTTGCCGCACGGTATCTGGATCAGCCCTTGGTACAGACTGAACAAACCCTGCGCAGTTTTCTGAAAACGGCACCCTATCAGCTGATCGCCATGGTGAATGACGATGCCTCGTTGACGTCTCAGGTGGAAGCCCTGATCGGCAAGGATTTCAGTCGTCCGTTGCCCAGTGCGGAAGAGATCGCCTCAGCACTCAACCTGTCGGTCTCGACGTTGAGGCGCCGCCTGCTGGAAGAGGATGTATCCTTTCAGACGATCAAGGATGAATGCCGCAAGCGGGCCGCGTTGCACTACATGGGATCGCCGCAGCTGGCGATTAATGATGTGGCCGAATTGATGGGGTTTGATGATCCTTCGGCCTTCTTTCGTTCTTTCAAACGTTGGACCGGAATGACGCCGGGCGAATATCGCCGCAGTGACGCTTACCGGCAGTTGTTGGAGCCCAAGGAAAGGATACCATAGCGCTCAAGCACCTGTTTTGCGGCACGATTGACGTGGAATGTCAGCGATTCAGGCGTGTTTTGCCATTGCAGCAAATGCTCCCGGGAGAGACGCTTTGATCTACCCGGTACCGACCGGTCTCTTCTGCCCGGTCGGCCTCCCGATAATGACAACAAGAACGGGGGCTTCATGCACAAGATTCTGTTATTCCTCCTGTGTCTGGCACTGTCTCTGTCGCCTTGGCGGCCAGGGTGGGCCACGGCGACTTTTGACCGTGTCGAGCAGACCTCGCACCATTCCCTGGTTGCCGAGCAGGGGCTATTGCTGGACCTGGTTGCCGTACCTCAACGACCGCGTGTTCTGGCGGTGGGTGAGCATGGCAGTATTCTGTATTCCGATGACCAAGGGAAAAGTTGGATGCAGGCTCAGGTGCCGGTGTCGGTCTTGCTTACGGCGATTCAAATGATATCGCCGACACGTGGCTGGGCCGTGGGGCATGATGGTGTCATCCTGCGCACGGATGATGGTGGTGAGCATTGGCGCCAGCAGGCTGCGGGGCCGGATCTGCTGCAATGGCAGAAGGCTGAACTGGAGCAGGTTCTGGCGACAGGGACATACGATGATCCTGAGCGCCGGGAAAACCTGCAGTGGCAGCTGGATGACGTGTTGGCTGCGCTGGACGAAGGCGGTATGCCTACGTTGCTGGATCTGCATTTTCTCGATGGACAGCGAGGCTTTGTCATCGGAGCCTATGGCAGTCTGTTTCGTACTCTGGACGGCGGCAACAGCTGGCAGAGTCTTGGACACCGTCTGACCAATCCAGATCGTTTACACCTGAATGCGCTCTTGCAAAGCCGTAACGGTCGGTTGTTGTTGGCCGGGGAGGCGGGGCTGCTGATGTACAGCGATGATCTGGGTTCGAACTGGCAAGTACTGGAGTCGCCCTATGATGGCTCATTCTTCGGGTTGGCGGAAAGTGACCGGCTTTATCTGCTGGGGCTGCGTGGGCACCTGTTTAGCTCCACCAATGGTCTGACCTGGCAGTCGGAGCCGGTACCGACCACGGCATCTCTCAATGCTGCCGTGGTACGCCGGGAGCAGGTGTACCTGCTTGGGCTGGGCGGTACTGTCCTGCGGCGAGAAGCATCAGGCTTTACGCCGGTGCAGTCCAATTCTCGAGATGGTTTTACAGCCGGCCTGCTGCTGGATAAGTACTTGTTGCTGACCGGTGAGGGTGGTGTTCATCGTATTGCCTTGAAACAGGGAGATGTGCAATGAGCCGTATTGACCAGTGGCTGCTGGCACCGATCAGGTCCGGTGAGCGCCTGATTGAGCATATGCTGTTTGATTATCGCCGGCTGATGGCGCTGGTGTTTGCCTGCCTGACTCTGGCATTGGGGTGGCAGGCGGTGCAGATCCGCCCCGACGCCAGTTTTGTCAAAATGATTCCGTCTTCTCACCCGTATGTTGCCAACTATCTGGAGCACCGTGATGATCTTGCCGGGCTGGGTAACAGTATTCGCGTGGTTGTTGCAGCGAAAGAGGGCGATATTTTACAGGCATCGTTCCAGCAACAGCTGCAGGCGATTACGGATGAACTGTTCTTTTTGCCCGGTGTTGACCGTTCGGCCCTGAAGTCGATCTGGACGCCGAACGTGCGCTGGACTGAAGTTACGGAAGAGGGATTCGCCGGTGGTCCGGTTATCCCCGAAGATTACGACGGCTCTCCTGCCGCGCTGGAACAGTTGCGTATCAATATCTTGCGTTCGGGCCAATTGGGACGTCTGGTCGCCAATGACTTTCGGTCTGCCTTGATTGAGGTGCCTCTGTTCGAGCGTATTCCTGAAACGGGTGAAAAGTTGAACTACCAGCAGCTGTCTGCGCAGCTGGAAACTCTGGTGCGTGAGCGGTACCAGTCGGACCAAATCGCCATTCATGTCACCGGTTTTGCCAAGATTGTTGGCGACCTGATTGAAGGAGCGGGGTATGTGGCGATATTTTTCGGTATTGCCTTTCTGGTTACGCTGGTACTGCTGTACCTGTATTCGCACAGTCTGGCGGGTACGTTGATTCCGCTGCTGTGCTCGTTAACGGCCGTGATTTGGCAGCTGGGGCTGTTACGCTGGCTGGGGTATGGCCTGGACCCCTATTCAATGTTGGTTCCGTTTCTGGTATTTGCCATTGGTGTCAGCCACGGGGTTCAGATCGTCAATAATGTGCGTATTGAAGCGGCTGCCGGGGCCGATAAAATGACGGCAGCTCGCAAGGCGTTCCGAACGATTTTCATTGCCGGGTTTACGGCCTTGCTGTCTGACGGGCTGGGGTTTGTGACCCTGATGGTGATCGATATTCAGGTGATTCAGGATTTGGCGGTGGCGGCGGCACTGGGTGTCCTGGTGATTGTGGCGACTAACCTGCTGCTGCTGCCTCTGCTGATTTCATGGGCTGGCATTGGCCAGAAGGCCATCCACAAGGAGCGTCATGGCCGCGAGAGCAGCGCTGTCGTCTGGCGGGCTTTGGTACGTTTTTCACGTCCACGTGGTGCCCTGATCGCCATCGGGATCGCCGTGATGTTGGCCTGGTATGGCTGGACTGTTAGTCGAGATCTGCAAATCGGCGACTTGAGCGCCGGGGCGCCCGAGCTGCGGGCTGATTCTCGTTACAACCGCGATAATGCGTTTGTTACATCACATTACAGCAATTCAAGCGATGTGTTTGTGGTGATGGTCAAGACTCCGGAAGAGTCCTGCAGTCGTTTTGACAGTCTGCAACTGGTGGATCGTTTCCAGTACTTCATGAATGACGTTGCCGGCGTGCAGAGCAGTCTGTCGCTAGTCGATGTGGCTGAGCGTGTCACGGCCGGGTTGAATGAGGGCAATTTGAAGTGGCGCAGCGTCAGTCGCAACCAGTATGTAATCAACTCCTCGCTGCGGTATGCGCCTTCGGGACTGATGAATGCCAGTTGTTCACTGTTGCCGGTTATCCTGTTTCTTGAGGATCACAAGGCCGTTACATTGCAGCGAGTTGCGCAGGCAGTTGATCACTTTGCGGAGCGTCATAACCGGGATGACATTCGGTTTCTGATGGGGGCCGGGAATGCGGGCTTTGAAGCGGCCACCAACGAAGTGATCGCGGATGCGCAGTACGAGATGCTGTTGTGGGTGTACGGTGTTGTCAGCCTGCTGTGCCTGTTGACGTTCAGGTCGGTGCGGACGGTGGCCTGTATTATCCTGCCGCTGGCGCTGACTTCTCTACTATGCCAGGCGCTGATGGCGCGGCTCGGAATAGGGGTCAAAGTGGCAACCCTGCCGGTTATTGCACTGGGTGTGGGCATTGGCGTCGACTATGGCATTTATATTCAGTCGCGCTTGAATACCTATCTGCAGCAGGGCATGGCCTTGCCTGAAGCCTACTGGGAAACTTTGCGTACTACCGGCAAGTCGGTTGCGTTTACGGGGCTTACACTGGCCATCGGGGTTGTGCTTTGGGTGTTTTCGCCCATCCGCTTTCAGGCTGACATGGGTATTCTGCTGACCTTCATGTTCCTGTTGAACATGTTGGGTGCACTGATTCTGCTGCCGGCGTTGTCCTGTGTACTCAATTATCGTCGTCAACCCAGAGAAGTGGCGCAGACCGTGCTTTGATTAGGTGTTGGCCGGTGCGGACTACGCATTGGCCATGCTGTTTGTACCGCTAACAGGCGGGCGAAAGCAGGGGTGTGACATTCCGTCTGGCACAGGCTGTCGTGATTGACGTAGGATAGTGGTTGCCTTGTAATGAGGTTTGGCTATCGGCTTGATTGGGAAAATGAATTTCCAAAAGTTATAAGCTTAGTCGATTATGTTCTCAGTGGAGGCGCAAATACGGAGCAAATGGCTCCGATGCGCATAGATGGACGACAACTGGAGAAACCAAAGATGGCGCTTCGTATCAATGACATCGTACCCAACCTTGATCTGAAAACCGATCTGGGCGAGTTCAAGCTGCATGACTTTATTGGTGACAACTGGACGATCCTTTTCAGTCACCCGAAGGATTTTACACCTGTCTGCACCACCGAGTTCGGTGCTGTGGCCCAGCTTTCGGCCGAGTGGGAAAAGCGCGGTACCAAGGTGATCGGCCTGTCGGTTGACGGCGTTGATGAGCATGTTGAATGGAAAGCGGATATTGAGAAATTCTCTGGCGCAACGGCCGGCTTCCCGATCATTGCGGATGATGATCTGGCCGTATCCAAGGCACTGGACATGCTGCCTGCCGATGCCTATTTGCCGGATGGTCGTACAGCTGCGGATTCTGCCAGTGTGCGTGTGGTCTTTATCTTCAGCCCGGATAAAAAGCTGCAGCTGTCCATGACCTATCCGATGTCGGTCGGCCGTAACTTTGCTGAAGTTCTGCGGGCACTGGATGCATTGCAGGCGACTTATCAGACGCCGATTGCTACACCTGCCAACTGGGTCGCAGGTCAGGATGTTATCGTGGCACTTTCGTTGAATGATGAGGAAGCAAAAGCCAAATTCGGCGATATTGATGTCAAACTGCCGTACCTGCGGACAACTCGTCAGCCGTAACCATGACGTGATCAGCGGTTAATGAGAACGCCCTGCCTTTGGCAGGGCGTTTTTTTTGCGCCGCTGTTGCAGTGTGGACTCATGACAATGACTCGATAAGTTGATCAAAACGAAAATCATTATCACTGACCGGCGGTCGGTCGGATAATACAATCTCGGTCATTCATTTATCCAGTATCTTGCCCTCCCATGGTAATGCCATGGGAGGGCAGAAGGTCAGGCTTTTTCTGTAGCCTCTCTGGATGTGTCGGCCGGCGTGTCCGGTCCGGCGTCCATATCGGCATCGTTTGAAGGATCGGGTTCTTCCGGCTTGATCAGGTCATCATCATGCTCTTCCATTTGCCAGGGCAGGATACCGGGCGAGGTGTGCAGGAAGTGCAGATATTTTTCGAACTGGTCGAGAATATCGCTGATAATGTCTTGTTGATCATAGCCGTAGACATCATATGCCTGACCGCCACGGCGCAGGAACACTTCCGCGCGGTAGTAATGCTCGTCGTCGTCGGGATCACGGTCCATTTCCGGGTAGGCGAAGGCGGGCATGGCATAGCCGCGCAGCCGAATTTCATAGATAAACTCCAACTCCCCCGGCTTGATGACATCAATATGGGCTCGCCAGTTGTGTTCATCGAATGTAACTTCGGCTGGCCATCCTTTTTCTTCCAGCTCCTGTTTGACACGTTCCATACTGGTATAGGCGCGGGTATGGATGAAGGCTTCCACATCGGACTTGCTGGGAAAATCGACCAGTGAAGCCAGTCGTTTTTTCCAGAAACCGGGGCCCTGCTTGCCGTTGCCACTTTGACGGTGGGACTGCATATGACTCTGCAAGCTGGCTTCATGATGCTGTTCGATCACCAGCGCTCGCCACATGCCGACCATGGCGATCAGCATGATCACGGCGAAGGGCAGTGCACTGACAATCGATGCGGTTTGCAGTGCTCCCAAGCCACCGGCCAACAGCAGCGCAGCCGCGACTACGCCTTCGGTCGTTGCCCAGAATACACGCTGCCAGACCGGTGTATCCAGAGCGCCGCCCGATGCCAGCGAATCAATGACCAGAGAACCGGAGTCTGATGATGTCACGAAGAAGGTGATGATCAGTATGACGGTAACAAAGGATATAAATGAGGTCAGCGGCAGGCGTTCAAACAGTTTAAACAACGCGATGGCATGGTCGTCCTGTACCTCCTGAATCAGCTGGGTATAGCCTTCCACCATGATCATGTGGAGTGCTGTATCACCGAACACCGAGAACCAGAGAAAGGTGAAAATGGTGGGTACCAGCATGACGCCAACAACGAACTGGCGGATGGTTCGCCCGCGGCTGATCTTGGCAATGAACAGGCCGACAAAGGGGGCCCAGGCGATGGTCCAGCCGAAGATGAACAGTGTCCAGTTACCGATCCAGTCACTGGATGTATATGCCTGCAGGCTGAACGTACGCTCGACGATATTGCTCAGGTAGCTGCCGGTGTTCTCGACAAAGGTCTCCAGAATGAAGATGGTCGGGCCCACCAGGAACACGAACACCATCAAGGCAATGGCCAATCCGATATTGATCATGGACAGGCGTTTCACGCCCTTGTCCATCCCGGCAGCAACCGAGAAAATGGCCAGTCCCGTGATGATGGCGATGGCAATGACCTGAAAGGTTATGCTGACTGGAATGGACGGGAACAGGTAGTGTACCCCGGCATTGATTTGTGCAACCGACAGGCCCAGTGTTGTAGCGATGCCGAACAGGGTACCGAGGATGGCAAAGGTATCGACGGTATGGCCCATCCAGCCATGGATATGGTCACCGATCAATGGGTACAGCGTCGAGCGCATGGCCAGAGGGAGCCCGTGGCGGAACGCAAAGTAGGCCAGAGACAGGCCGACAAGGCCGTAAATGGCCCAAATATGAAATCCCCAATGGAAATAGGCGATTTGCATGGCCTGTTTGGCAGCATTGATGGTTTCGGGGGCGCCTGCCGGTGGTGAAGCGTAGTGCAGAACGGGTTCGGCAACACCGAAGAACAGCAAGGCAATACCGTATCCGGCCGAAAAGAGCATGGCAAACCATGATTTGAAATCGTATTCGGGCTCGGCATGATCGGGGCCCAGTTTGGTGTTACCCCAACTGCTGAATGCGACACTGACGATGAAAATCAAAAAGATCGCGACAGCGAGCATATAGAACCAGCCGAAGCTGGTGGTGACATAGTTCAGAGTATCGGCGAACACTTCACCGGCGAGTTTGGGATTGCTGATGGTGCCGATAACCATCAGGGCGATGACGAGAACGGCCGGTAAGAAAACCGGCACCAGAATGGTCGAGCTCCATTTCTGTTGTTGTTGCATGTTATATCCTTGTTACATTGCGAGTAATCGGGTGGGCGTAGGTCCTATATCAATATCCTGCAGTTGAACGATGGCGCGGCATGCTATGTGATGCCCTGGAACGTGAAACGCCGGGAAATATGTGTGCCACTGCCTGATGTGTCACAGAGGCAACTTCGGCGATCACAGGGCCCGATGATAAAGGGATTTTGGGCCGGCTTCCAATGCCGGGCAGGTATTCCCCGCTTATGCGGGTGGCTGGCACGCGCGGGAATGGATGTTGTCCAGGAGGGATGTACGCCGGTTTTTCCGGTCGGGAAACTACACCAGACAGCCGCGCCAGTGTCCCTTATCGTTTTCCTGGCGAGTAATGGTGCGGATGTGTGTCATGATGACGGCCATTGCATTGGTGAGTGGTTTGTCGATTGAAGAGACCAGAAAAACATCCCGGTAGAGAGCCGGTTGGATAATGTCCAGAGCGTTAACCTCACCGTTTTTTTCCAGGTGGAAAAAGGACGAAGAGGGTGTGATCAGCATGCCGTGCCCTTCTGTGACATACCTGAGAGTGGTCATCAGCTGGCCATAGGGACGGCGTTTGTGCAGAAAACAACCGGTTTCCTTTTCATATTGTTCGATCATGTAGCCCAGCGAATCCGTCCGCTCGGTCACCATGACCTCGTACTGCTTAAGCTCAGAAAACCGAATGTTTCCTTGCCGGATGTGTGTTTCATCAAAAGGGAAAAAGCGTCGATTACCCATCAGCAGATAAATATTTTCCCTGAAAAATTTTTCATATCGAATATTCTTGCTGTCACTTTCATCATATGACGACACGGCCAGATCAATATCACCGGATTTCATCATCTTGATCAGATCAGAGGAATACCCGGTATAAATGCTGAGTTCGATATCGGGATACTGCCGTTCGATCAGGGTGACCAGCGGAACCGCAAGAATATTGCAGATCGGTTGAGTAAAACCAAGAGTCACCTTGCCGGATGGTGCGGCGGTGGATTGGTGCAGCTCGCTTTGCGCCTGATCCAGTTGGCGCAGAATGGAGCGGGCATGAGCCAGAAAGCGCTCCCCATTTTCGGTCAGGCATACCCCTCGCACATCGCGATTAAAAAGGGTTGTTTTCAGTTCATGCTCCAGCACGGAGATCTGCTGACTTATACTGGGTTGGGATATGTCCAGCTCCCTGGCAGCCGCAGCGATACTGCCCAGTTCGGCGGATTTTACAAAATAGGTGAGCTGTTTCGTGTTCATGAATCGGGGTGCCTATAGGCATTGCCTATAGTGGCTATGCCTGATTCTTTGTTTTCTCTGCTGTGCCCTTTTCCTATGCTGGTGGCGGCATAAAAATAACGGGAAAAGACCTCATGAAAAAACAGGATTATTATTTTGATCGCCCTCTGAAATACAGTGCGGAAGAATGGAAGGCGAGACAGGATTTGGCCTGTATGTACCGCATTTTCGATCATCTCAACTGGGATGAATCTATCTATAATCATATATCATTGCGTGTTCCTGGAGAACCCGATCACTTTCTGATCAACCCGTTTGGTCTGCATTACAGTGAGGTGCGGGCCTCCAATCTGGTCAAGATCGATATAGACGGCAATATCGTGGGTGATTCTGACTGGCCGATTAATCCGGCTGGATTTACGTTTCACAGCGCTATTCATCAGCATGTGCCGGATGGCCATTGTATTATGCACGTGCATACAACGCCGACATTGGCTGTTTGCTGTTTGGAAGAAGGGCTTTCATTCACGAATTTCTATTCGGCGCAGTTGTATAACCAGATTGCCTATCATGACTTTGAAGGCATCACGGTACGCATGGATGAGGGTGACCGCATTGTGGCGAGTAGCGAGGGCAAGAAGGTCCTGTTGTTGAAAAACCATGGTCCGGTTATTATCGGGGCCGATTTGCCACAGGCATTTTCTTTGATGTGGTTGTTGAACCGTGCCTGTGAAGTGCAATTGGCGTCCATGTCGATGGGGAAAACGCTTGCCATCCCTGAGTCGGTATTGGAACGTTGTGCACGTGACACACCCTTGTTTAACCCGAAATACGGTTCAGGTCGTGATGCGGTCGCAGCGCTTGAACGTTTGATTGAAAAGAAAGACCCGTCCTATAAATATTAAAAAGGTTCTTACAATGAATATAATAAAAACGATAGCCTGTTTCTGTGCGTTGTTAATCCCGACACTGGCATACTCTCAAACCACATTGCGGGTGGCGACATGGCTGCCGCCCACGAGTGGGCAGAATGATGTGGTCTGGCCGACCTGGGCCAAGTGGGTTGAAGACGCCACTGAAGGTCGTGTCAAAATTGAGCTTGAGTATGGCTCTGGTCATCCCAAGTCCATGTTCGGCATGGTGGAAGATGGCGTGGCTGATGTGAGCTTTGGTGTCAACGGATATCTGCCGGGGCGCTTCAAGCTGCCTGCAGTGGTTGAGATCCCGGCTGAAACATCTGATCCGGAAGCGCTTTCGGTTGCCTTGTGGCGGGTGTATCTGCAGCATTTCGAGAGTGCCGGAGAGTTTGATGGCTTGAAAGTACTGGGCATGTTCGTGCACGGTCCGGGCCAGCTGTTCACAACATTTGAAGTCAATGACCTGGCCGATATCCAGAACAAGAAAATCCGTACCGGTGGTGGTGTTGTCAACGATCTGGCGACGCGGTTGGGTGTGGTCCCTGTTTTTGCGCCGGTGACCAAGGTATATGAAATGATGCAGCAGGGCGTCATTGATGGGGTATTCCTGCCGACTCAGGAGTTGAAATATTCACGTTTGAATGAAGTCGTGACGGATGTGACGCTGTTTCCGTCCGGCATGTATACCACTGCCTTCACCATTTTCATGAACCCGGACGTGTTTGACGATCTGTCAGTGGCGGATCAGCAGGCCATTATGTCGGTTTCAGGAGAGAAACTGTCGGCACTGGCCGGACGCAGCTGGGGAGCATCTGATGCGCAGGGCCTGGATGCAGCCAAGGAACTTGGGGTTCGAATCAAAACCCTGTCTGTGGATGATCCGATCACGATTGCCTTTGGCGAGAAGGTGAAGGGAATGCATGCGGACTGGATTGCCAGTGTGGCTGATCGCCCCATTGATGCACAGGCCGCTCTTGATGACCTGATGCGGATTGCGCGGGAGTATGCCGCCGCGCAGGATTGATTTCGATGCATTTAAAGGCCCTTGCCTGGCAAGGGCCTTGTTGCATTGAGGGTCGATCAGAATTTCATATTAATGCCGACGTAGGCGGAGCGCCCCATGCCGGGTACGGCAATGCCCCAGGGAATGCCATTCATGGACATTGTACGTCCCTGACCAGTGTAGACACCGCCGGTTGGCAGATCATAATTGCGGTCAAACAGGTTTTCGATACCGAAGTCCAGCCGAGTCTGTTTCCAGCTGTGGCTGGCACGCAGATTGATAAGACTGTATCCGGCGGTTTTCAATTCATTGCGGATGTCCGATGTATCGTCCTTGTCATCGACGACGATCCATTCCAGCCCATTCTCCCAGCCACCCGTCTGATGGGTCAGGGTGAAACGGCCGTTCAGCGGCATGATGTTGTACAAGTCACTTCCTGTCGTGCGATTTTTGCCATCCGTGTAGTTGATCACGCCTTCCAGTCCCCAGACTCCCCATGGGCTTTGGCCCAGTGGCATGTGCATGGCCAGATCAATACCGTACAGGCGTGCATTCTGGTTAGTGTATTGCAGGACGTTGAATTGATCGCTGCCCCAGCTTGTCGTCTTCACGGCGTCGATGTAATCGTTGACTCGAGTGTAGAAAGGTGTTGCCTTGAGAGTCCAGCTGCGGTCTGTTGCATGCCAGTCAAGGGTGGCCGACGCGGTGTAGGCAACTTCGGGGTCCAGGTTGATATCACCGACATAACCATTGCCATCGCCGACAAAGTTGTTCATGGTCGCGGCCATTGGCCAGCTTGACCAGGTATAACGCTCATACAGGTTGGGTGAGCGCACCTTGCGGGCCAGACCCAATTCGATATCCAGACTGTCGCTATGCCGATAGCGTGCAAGAGCGCTGATATCGATGTTGTGGTCGGTATGGGTACGGTCGCTGGCGTTGAAAGCGGCAGACTCGCTGCCCTGGTTGGCCATCAGGCTGTAGCCATGAACATCATCGGCATCCATAGAGACCTGTTCGTAACGGATACCGACCAGTGTCAGCCAGTGCTTATCCAACCGAGACTCCAGTTCGGAAAACAGGGCGATGCGGTCACGCTGGCCGTTGTTGATGTTCTGGAAGGTATCTGGCCCCATGCCGCCGCCCGAGGCCGTCCAGTAATCGTCCAGGCGGAAGTGTTGATATTCGGCGCCCGTGCGCATCAGGTGCTCGGTGCCGAAATTGATGTCCGCCTTAATGGTTAATCCCGTATTACGGCTTTCCGAGTACATCGGCATGCCGGCGGCGCAGGTGTTGGCACGGCCATCGACCATGAAACCGATGGGGCTGCAGGGGTTGCCAGGGCCCGAGAGCGCGCCGTACCAGTAGCGTTTGTCATCACCAAAGTCCATGAAATGGTCAACCTGCTCATGGTAGACGCGAGTTTCCAGCATCCCCCAGTCGAAACGCCGGGTCCAGGCCAGGTTAAGAGATTGTTGTTCGTTCTCCAGCAGATCCATGCGTTGGTTCGGGTACAGCTGCTCGGGCATGTTCTGATAACTGAGTTGGGCTTCCAGCAGATCGTCACCGGACTTGAATGCCAGGCCCAGCGTATGATTTTGGGTTTCATACGCGGTGGAACCGACTTCATCCAGTGGCAGGCTGTGTCCGGGGCGGCCTGTTTCCATGACCGTTTTGAAATTGCCGCCTGCCGTGTAGTTATCAGCGGAACTCCAAGCGCCGCTGTAGCGCAGGCTGAAATCCTCGGTGGCATGCGTAGCCGACAGGTTTCCGCCCATGGCCTTGTTGTTACTGCGGTAGAAAGCACCGATTTCACCTGTGGTCAGGTGGCCTTCGCCGGTACGCGCAAATTCAGGTTCAGGTCGGTCGGCAACAATGGTGCCGCCGATACTGTCGCCCCCTACGCTTACGGGGGTGATGCCGGCAAAGACCTTAAGCTGTCCGATATTGCTTGGCTCAATGTAGGACAGAGGCGGGTTCATGTGGTTTGGACAGGCGGCAATCAGGTCCATGCCATCCACCTTGATGCGCAGCCGATCGTCGGCCAAGCCATGGATTACCGGGAGGCTGGACACGCCACCTGCTCCATTCAGACTGACCCCAGGCACATTGCGCAATAGACTGGCGCTGTCATTGGTGGCGGTACGCAGCTGTTTCAATGCCGGAGGGGGAACCATGAGCGCATTGTCCGCCGGACCGCGTTCAAGAATACCTTCTACAATGAGTGAAGAGGTTTGTGCACTGACGGACTGTGTCAAAGTGATACAGGCCACGGCGGCTGAAAGCAGGCCCGGTCGGAAGGCGGGCAGCGTTATTGTATTCATCCAAGCTCCTGAATGTTCAGTAAAGTCCCTTTCGGCATATCGCTTTTCGGATGATCGTCTGGCGGCAGTGCCGGGCATCAATCGATATGCTGCAAGCGGGTTACAGGGGTGGCGGCATTGTATGCAAATACAAACGGGCAGGGATGAGGCATAGTGTCGCAGCGCTTTGCTGGAACAGGCCGTGGCGGGTGAAAAGGAAAGGAGGGGGGGCGCGCCGGGACACCTCCCGACGCTATCCCGGTTTTACTGGCGCAGAGCGAGGTAGGCACCGGCTCCGGCCATGATCGAACCGGCGCTGCGGTTCAATCGCTTCATGGCACGTTCGGAGCGAAACAGCCCCCTTGCCTTGGCGGCAAAGGCTGCGATTGACATGATGCCGATCATCAGTGCGACCAATGTCAGTACAGAGGCCAGTACGATGTCGCTGGCGGTCAGGATGCTCAGGTCCATGAACGTTGGCAAAAAGGCGATATAAAACAGGATAACCTTGGGATTCGAGGCGGAGATCAGGAACCCCTGCAGAAAGCTGGTGGCCATGCCGGAACGGCTGATTTTGCTGTCGCTCATGGCCTCTGCCGAAACCGGGGCTGTCCACATCTTGTAGCCCAGGTAAAAAAGGTAGGCGGCCCCGATAATGCGGATGGCGGTAAACAGCTCCGACCAGTGAGTGGCAATGGCTGCCAGTCCCAGACAGGCAGCTATCAGGTACAGAATGTCACTGAAAATCATGCCAAGAGCCAGCAACGTACAGCTGCCGGCACCATTAACCAGTGCGCGGGCCAGAATGGCAAAGACGCCGGGGCCAGGGGTAATACCGAAAACCAGTACGGCTAGAAAAAAAGAGAGTGCGCTTTCGACGGTCATTGGAATCCTTGGGGGCTGAGCAAAAGGACATTATGTGTCAACTGCCAGTATAAGGACAAACGGGCAAGTCGGCATTCCAAAATGTTGTGCAAGAGTATAACTTTTGCAAGGTTTGCTGACACAATTCATGCCGGAGCAGTCAGCCACGGCAAGTAACAAGGACGACATTCATGTTACCTCAGACGGGAACAATCAAGGCCTGGAAAGGGGATCGCGGGTTTGGTTTCATCAAGCCTGATACGGACGGGGCGGACCTGTTTGTACATATCAGGGATTTCGGCAGGCTTCCTGAGGCACCAAGAGTCGGGGACCGGGTGCGGTATCGGCCGACACAGGATGCACGGGGACGTTGGCGCGCGACCGATGTGAAAATGCAGAAGGTCCAGAGCCGAATAGGTCCGCCTGACAGGGGAAGACGCAACCCACTTGTATCCCGTTTGGCGGCGAAACGTCTACTGATTCCTTTGGCGTTGGTGTCGGTACTGACCGCACTGGTCGGCAAAACGATAGTCGAGCTTGAACCCGAACTCTCTGTCACTGCTGAACAGGCCGAACAGGCCCCGGCAACCCATGATCTGGAGCTGGCGCGGTTGTATGAAAACCGGCTCAGTGATGTCCAGGTACGAGGTGTGGGCGTGGTGGAACGAGTGTTGCCGGATGATCTGGAAGGCAGTCGACATCAGAAGTTCATTCTGAGATTGCAGAGCGGGCAGACGTTGCTGGTTGCGCATAATATCGACTTGGCCCCTCGTCTGACCGGGTTGGAAAAGGGTGATCAGGTGTCATTCAATGGCGAGTACGAGTGGACACGTCATGGCGGTGTCGTGCACTGGACGCATCATGACCCGGCTGGTCGTCATGAACATGGCTGGCTGAAGCACCGTGGGCGCACTTACCAGTAGGGTGTGCATTAGTCTTCTTCGGGTGTGTTTGTCTGCCGCTTTTGCCTGCGGATAGTGCCACGCAGGCGGGTGTACACGCCCTTGCCGCCGCGACCGATCATCACGAGGCTGCGCTGACTGCCGTTGCCGATGTTCCGGGCCAGGGTGTTGATTTTATCGCCCAGCTTGAGCGAGCCGGCTTCGTCAAAGATAGCCTTGACCTGATCGCGCGCGATGTTCTCCTGCTCACTCGGTAGACCGTCCACGGCAATGACCTGATCAATCAGGCGCAGGACTTCGGTGCTCATTGTCTTATAGTTGCAGTCCGGGTTGCGCTGTTTGTAGCCTGCCAGTGTTTGAGCGACCTCATGCAGGCTGCACTGGGCCAGCTCTGCATGGATAGCATCCAGTCCCGTGGTGACGAAAGTGGGGTCATAGCCCCATTCCCGGATAAAATATTGTTCGAGAAAGGCGCGTTCATCGGCGCTGGATGGCGTCTCGGTGGTGGCCACCTTGAGGCTGAGTGTCGCAATCAGGTCAAAGAGCCCTACAGCCAGTATGTCGAGCGGCGTATTGATGAATTCGGGAATGACTTTCACCCGGCTGGAATTGCCGCGGACGAAGGTTTTGCCAATGACGACGCTCAGCCCGGCTCCCAGCGCCCCGGCGGCAATGGCCCAACCCAATGGCGTTACGGCCGTGCCCAACCCCAACAGACCCAGGATGCCGCTGGGGGCAAAAAAGGTTCCGGCAACAAAGGACGACTTGGCGATGGCAGCGCCGGTGATGGCGCCATTACCGGCATCCAGTGCGTCCAGCAGGTAGCGCTTCAACTTGAGCGACGCAAAGGCGTCTTCACCAATATCCAGTTGAGCCTTGAAGCGGAGATCATTGGCAAGAACCTGTTCGATACCCTGTGCCCAGGACGGGCTGTTTTCCTGTGTCATGGTCATGGACCGCCTTCAACATGTTGCTGGTTGATGGATACTCGTGATTATACGTGGTATTAGAAGGGTTGCACTGAAATCAGCGCGTTACTGATCACAGACGCCTCTCTCTGGTAAACTGTGAAAAAAAGTATTAAATGTATTAAATAAACCTGGTCTGACCAGTTAAAAACAACAAAAAACAGAGCATGGCTGTCGCGGGGTACCCCTGAGAGCGGATCCATGTACCAGGGGCCTAAGGCATGTACATCCTGATAAAGAGATAACTGACAGGAGTGTTATCGATGAAACCTGTAATGACCTTGAAGAAGTTATTGGCAACAGCAGTGGCAGCCAGTGCCTTGGCGGCATCAACGTCCCAGGCTGAAGAGTCCGTGTATGTGGCGACGACGGCGATTGTTGAACATGCGGCACTGGACTCCGTGCGTGATGGCATCAAGCAGACGCTGAAAGAGCAGGGCTATACGGATGACAACCTGAAATTTACGTACGAAAGTGCCCAGGGCAATCCGGCCATCGCTGCACAAATCGCCCGCAAATTGGTGGGCGAAGCCCCTGATGTGGTGGTGGGTATTTCCACACCTTCCGCACAGAGTCTGGCGAGCGCAACCCGCGATATTCCGGTCGTGTTCTCAGCCGTGACCGACCCTTTGTCCGCCAAGCTGGTTTCCAGCCTGGAAGCGCCGGGTGGTAATGTCACCGGTCTGTCTGACAAGACCCCTGTTGCTCAGCATTTGGACCTGATTCGCGAGTTTGTACCCGACATGAAAAAGCTGGGTGTACCCTATAATCCGGGCGAACCCAACGCGGTGGCCATTGTTGCGATTTTGAAGGAAGAGGCCGCGAAACGGGGCATTGAAATCGTTGAAGCACCGGCACCCAAGTCGTCGGATGTGATGATGGCATCACAAAAGCTGATCGGTACAGCCGATGCGATTTACTGCCCGACCGACAATACCATCCTGACGGCGCTGGAGTCCGTGGTGAAAGTAGGTATTGACGGACGTCTGCCGGTGTTCTCCGGTGATACCGGTTCGGTCGAGCGTGGAGCCGTTGCCGCTCTGGGTTTCAATTACTTTGATATCGGTCGTCAGACTGGCGATGTGATCGTACGCATCCTCAATGGCGAAAAGGCCGGTGATATTCCCGTTCGCGTTGCGACCGGTTCCGACCTCTTCGTGAATGCCAAGATGGCACCGTTGATGGGTGTCGAAATCCCCCAGGCCGTACGTGAGCGTGCGACCAAAATCATCGAGTAATACCTGTACCGGCGTGCCTGTATCGATAGGGCACGCCGGGCTGTACACCTGACAAGGCAATTCATATGTCCCTCTTTTCCTTTATGGGCACGCTGGAGATCGGTTTTATTTTCGGTCTTGTGGCGGTCGGCGTTTACCTGACTTTCCGAGTGCTCGATTTTCCTGACCTGACGGTCGATGGCAGCTTTACCCTGGGTGCGGCCTTGGCTGCGGCCCTGATTATTTCTGGTGTTAACCCTTACATAGCGACGTTCTGTGCGCTGTTGGGCGGTGCCGTGGCGGGCATGGTAACGGCCTGGCTGAACCTGCGCTTCAATATTCTGCATCTATTGGCCAGTATCCTGACCATGACGGCGTTGTACACGATCAACCTGCGTGTGATGGGTAAACCGAACCTGGCTTTGATCACTGAGCCCACGGTGCTGTCACCCTTCATGTCGCTGGGCATCCCCAACATGTATTTGAAGGTGATATTTGTCGGTCTGGTTGTGGTTGCGGTCGGGCTGCTGGTTGCCTGGTTTCTCAATACACAATACGGCATGGCGATGCGGGCGACCGGCGCCAACCCGCGCATGGCCCAGGCCAATGGCATCGTGGTGAATCAGAAAATCTATGCTGGACTGGCCCTGTCCAACGGCCTGGTGGCGCTGGCGGGTGCCCTGTTTGCACAAACTAACGGCTTTGCCGATTCGACCATGGGTATCGGTACCATTGTGGTGGGGCTGGCGGCCGTGATCGTAGGCGAGAGCCTGTTCAACAGTCGCTCCATGCTGATCATAGTATTGGGCTGTATTGTCGGTTCCTTGCTGTATCGATTGGCGATAGCGGTCGCTCTGAATGCCGATTTCATCGGGTTCACGACCTCGGACCTAAACCTGATTACCGCTGTTTTGGTGGGATTGGCGTTGATTTTGCCGCAGTTGCGGCGTGAGTGGAAAGCACGCAAGGCTGCCAAAGGGGATACGGTATGATTCGTTGTAAACAGGTCAAAGTGACCTTCAACCCCGGACTGGCAACAGAAAAAAAGGCTTTGCAGGGGGTGGATTTAACGATCCCTCAGGGCGAGTTCGTGACCGTGATCGGTTCCAACGGGGCGGGCAAATCCACCCTGTTGAATACGATTGCCGGTGATATTCGCTGTTCATCGGGGCAGCTCTGCTTTGATGACCGAGATGTGACCGCGCTGTCAGCCGCGGCACGGACAGGTGATGTAGCCCGTGTTTTTCAGGACCCGTTGGCGGGCACCTGTGGTGAAATGACCATCGAAGAAAATATGGCGCTGGCTTACGGGCGCGGCAAGCGTCGGGGCCTGACGCTTGCGCTGAATGAACCTCTGCGTCAATTGTTTCGTGAGCAGTTGGCCCGCCTCAACCTGGGGCTGGAGAATCGCCTGAATACGCAAATGGGACTGTTGTCGGGTGGTCAGCGTCAGTCCGTCAGCCTGCTGATGTCGGCACTGCAACCCAGTAAAATTCTGTTGCTGGATGAGCATACCGCAGCCCTCGACCCCAAAACGGCTGCTTTGGTGATGGATATTACCGATCAAATTGTGGCTGAAAAGCAGTTGACCGTGTTGATGGTGACACACTCCATGCGTCAGGCGCTGGATTATGGTACCCGCACGATCATGATGCATGAAGGTCAGGTGGCATTTGACCTGTCGGGTGAAGAGCGCAGCCAGTATGGTGTCAAAGATCTGCTGAATCTGTTTGCCAAGATTCGCCCGGACGGTGATGAACTGGACGACGACAAACTGTTGCTCGGAGCCTGATCAGGCTTCAATCGGTGTCAGGCACCTGCGGGAGCGGGTGTCTGTTCATCGAATCCCTATCCAAGGGTGTTGCCGGCGAGCTGGCGTTCGATCTCTTCCTGAATTCGCTGTTCTATTCTGATGCGTTCTTCCACCGGCAGGTTACGCAAGGCTTCTTCGGTTAATCCCATCCCGTGTAACAGCTGATGACGTATACGTTCGGCGGGCGTCATCGACACAATGGACAAAAGCTCATCTCGTGTATTGGGCCGTTCGTCTTTTGACGTGCTCAGGTCGGCCAGTATCGCAGCAAAGCCTGCGCTCTCGTCACTGCTTGCCTGTGGATGTTGTGTGTTCTGCGGGTGTGGAGATGTGCAGGGGGCAATTTTCAGCATTGTATTCTTCTCGTTGTCAGCCGTTATGCGTACGATCATCTCCATGAACGCACAAAAATTCAAGCCTGGACCGACGGAGCACGAAATTGATTGGGCAGGGCAAGTATTTGGGTTTCCGGGGGCCGTTTGGTACGGCCTCCGGCCAGAATATACATTAGCCACCATAGCCCATGACGAGCTTGGGCAGCATCAGACTGAGCTGGGGCACGAAAGTCACCAGCAACACCATGGGCAGGTGCCCCAGAGTCAGAAATTTCAGTGTTGGCTTCAAGTATTGGTCAAGTGACAGCTGACTGACGCCCCCGGCCATGTACAACATGGGGGCACAGGGAGGTGAAATATTACCCAAGCCCAGATTAACGCCCACAACCGCTGCAAAATGGATCGGGTCGATACCCAACTGCTGTATCACCGGCAGGAAAATGACGGCGGCCAGAACGCTGCCGGAAATATCGTCAACAATCATGCCGATCAGCAGCAACAGGATGTTGATCAGGAACAGGATGACGTATTTGTTATCGGATATCTGCAGCAGGGCATCGGCCAGCTCCCTGGGAACCTGCTCCAGAATCATGGTGCGGCTCATGATAAACAGGAAAAACAGAACCGCCATGATTGACCCGGTCATGGTGACCGCCTTGATGGTGGCTTGACCAACTGTTTTCAGAGTCAGGCCCCGGTAAATGAACAGGCCAACGGGAATGGCGTAGAGTACCGCAATGGCAGCGGCCTCGGTTGGAGTTGCGATACCGCTGTAGATGGCGCCCAGAATCAGTAGAGGCATCAGCAGTGCAAAACCGGCGCTGCCAGCTGACTTCATGACGCCCTTGGCGGCTGCGGTCATGGGAAGCGGTGCGTCCACCTTGATCTGGTTGTTGTCCTTGAGGAACCAGAAGTTCAGGCCGCAATATACCAAAGCCAGCAGGATGCCGGGAATGATAGTGGACAGGAAGGCCGCGCCAACGGAAATACCTCCGGTAATGGAAAATACGATCATCGGAATACTGGGCGGGATCATCAACGCCAGTACCGATGAACAGGCGACCAGCGCCGTGGCATGGCCGGCCGGATAGCCTTCTCGCACCATGCGTGGGATCATCACTTGGCCGATTGCGGCAATGGCGGCTGTCGAACTACCGGAGATTGCCCCGAACAGGGCACAGGTGACCACGGTTACTGCGCCCAAGCCGCCTTTGATGCGTCCCACGATCGAGTTGACGAAGTTCAGCAACCGCTCTGAAATGCCGCCTTCGGCCATCAGAATACCGGCGTAGATGAACAGGGGCAGGGCAAGCAGGGCGAAACCGCTGGATGTTTTGAAGCCGTGTGGTATCAGGAAGGAAATGTTGTTGTCGGTCAAAAAGGCAAACAGCAGGGCGCCAATACCGAACGAGAAGGCCACCGGTACCTGTGCCAGCAGCAGGACCACAATGACCGTCATGGCGATCAGGAAAAGGGTCATTCCGTACCTCCTGTCGTCTTGTTACGGCTCAGTTGTTGCAGTTCGTTCCAGGCCTTTCCTGCCTGGACCAGGAAGCAGATACACATCATGCCGAAACCGGCAATCATACTGGCGCTCCACAAGCCTTTTGGCCACCGCAAATAGATGCTGCTGCGGCCCTTTTCAATGACGAAAATTGCGTATTTGCAGGCGAAATAACCAAATATAATGGCGGCCGTGAGGCTTATGAGTAGAGCCAGCAGCTCGATCAGCTTCAGTTTCCAGGGGTCCTGCACCAGCAGGGAAACAATGCCTCCCTGAATATGCTCTCGAGTCAGAGTGGCATAACCCATACCGAGGAAATAGACCCACACCCCCAACAGGATGGAAACTTCCTCTACCCCGGCGAAAGGCGAGTCAAAAAAGTAACGCAGGATGACTTGAGCAAACATCAGTGCGGCAAGTCCGAATCCGGCCAGGAACATCATGACCTTATAGGCGGTATGCAAAAATTCGGTGATGGATGCCAGGTTGATTCGTGCGACCTCTACCTTGTCGGAGGTCGCCAATACAGGCGAATAGTGTTGCATGGTGGTAGCCTCTAAAAAGCAGCGTGGCTGCCACGGAGTGTGGCAGCACAGTGGCATGGAGTGCTCAGTCGATAGCCGCGATTTTTCGCATCATCTGCATGATTTCAGAGCCTACAATTTCTTCCATGTAAGGCCATTCGTGAGTATAGAGGCTGTTTTTGGCCTGTTGCATCTGTTCGGGAGTCAGTTCAACAACATTAATGCCATGGTCGCGAACCTTATCCAGGTATTTCTCGTCGATGGATTGGGCGGTGTCCCAGACAGAACTCAGTGTGGCATTGGCTGCAGTCTGGATCTTGTCGCGTTCAGAGGCCGGCAATGAGATCCACCAGTCGCGATTAACCAGCCAGAAGGCGTGTTCGAAATAGTCACGGGTCAGAATATAGCTCTCCAGCACATCGCGCATTTGCCAGATTTCGACGGCGGCACCGAAAGCGCGTGCATCAACAGTGCCCAGTTGCAGGGAGGTATAGACCTCGGCAAGCGGCATGGGAACAGCGCTAAAGCCAAGGTTGTTAAAGCGCTCCACTGCCAAAGGTGTGGGAACGACGCGGATCTTGATGCCCTTGGCATCTTCGGGGAAATTGGTAGGCACCTTACCCGTGCCCTTGCGCATGGTTATAGAGCCAAAACCGGTGGGAATAACGCCGAGTGATACAAGGTCGTTGTCTTCCAGGATCCGGTTGTAGACATCAACCATAGGGCCGCCGGGGCCGTAAACCTCGCGGGCAGATGCCCAGCTGTCTACGACATACCCCAGCCAGGTCAAATCCAGACGCGGGTCAAATTCCGAGTGGCCATATGTGATGGTCATCGGAATGGCCCCCGCAACCGTTTGCTCAAAAAGTGATGTCCAGTCTCCCAGGTCTCCTCCCGGGTGGTAGGCAACGGCATAAGAGGAGTTTTGTGCTTTCAACTCGTCGATAAAACGTTCGGATGCGGCATGAAATATATGATCCGTGTTCATGGCTTGGGCGAGGATGAAGCTGTCGTCGGCCTGTGCGGCCGGAGCAAACGGCAGGCTCAGTGCCGCCGTCAGTGCGCAGGATGTGAGCAGAGCGGAAAGTTTGGGTTTAATAGTCATTGTGACCTCCGGTGTTGTTTTTATATGTGGTCATCACACCTTGGCAACCGTTGCGTTTGCCAAAGGTGTCAAGGCAGTCTGCGGCCCGTAAATTGTTAATTAAATCTATATTTGTTTAATTAAAGATAACTTTTTACTTACCTTTTTCGATATCTGTCTGAATCTGGCGCAGGGACTCCAGATAGGTATCCAGTACCAGGTTGGAACGGGCGCCCTTACGGGTGATTACGGCAAAGGGCGTGACGAAATGATGGGCCTTCGGTGCAATGGCCCGCATCCGTCCTTCGGCCACCCAGAGTGCGGCGAAATGTTCCGGTAGAAAACCGATGTAGGCACCGGTCAGAATCAGGAAGGCGACGCCTTCGCGGTCAGTGGCCGTGGCCACTCCGTGCAGGGGCTGATAATGGCGTTTGATGTCGGCGCTCTGGGCATAGGCGGGCACGACCGCATCCCAGTCTGCAAGCGAGGCAATATCGGTATCGGCCATGTCGAACAAGGGGTGATCGTTACTGCAGTACAGGCGGGACTCCTCGTCGTACAGGGGCAGGTAATCCAATCCGGCCAGTGCGCGATGGTGGGGGACCATGCCCACATGCAGGCGGCCATCCAGCACCGCCAGTTCTATTTCGTTGGGTGGACTCATGCGGATATTGATCTTGACCTCCGGCCCGACCTGTTTCAGGCGTGACAGGGCGTGGGTGATCTGCATTCGCGGCATGGTCACCAGGTTGTCGGTAATACCAATATTCAACTCGCCCTTGAGGTGGGCGTGCAGTGAATTGACACGGGTTTTGAACTCCTCCAGCGAAGACAGCAGTTGTAACGTGAATTCGTAAACCTGCTTCCCCTCGTCGGTTAACGAAAACCCGGAACGACCACGCTGGCACAGCCTGAACCCCAGCCGTACCTCCAGATCGGCCATGGCGATGCTGATAGCCGCACGACTGATATTCAGCTCAACTTCGGCCGCCGAAAAACCGCCGGACTCTACAACGGCGCGGAAAATACGCAGCATGCGCAGGTCCACATCGCTGAGTTGGCCCTTGAACTCTGACCCTTTCATACGACTCCTCAGGTAAGTAAAAGATTAATTGAAGGTTAGGAAATTTAGATTTATTTAACTGATGTCGGGTTGCAAAGTCTATACACGGTTGAGGGCGAGAGCACGAAAAGGCCCGTTTCAGCCCACACACAATAACAACACAGAACCGGCTTCTGTCAGGAGTGCCTTATGAGTCAATACACCCCGGCGTTTCTCGATGCGCATTGGATGCCCTTCAGTGCCAACCGCGAATTCAAGCAGAATCCGCGCATGATCGTGGCCGCCGAAGGCAACTATTACACCGATAGCGACGGTCGCAAAATTTTCGACGGTCTTTCCGGCCTCTGGACCTGCGGTGCCGGTCATAACCGCCCCGAGATCAACGAGGCGGTGGCACGTCAGATGAACACACTGGATTACGCACCGGCATTCCAGTTCGGACATCCGTTGTCGTTCGAGTTGGCCAATCGCATCAAGGCACTGACGCCGGAAGGACTGGATCATGTGTTCTTTACCGGTTCCGGTTCCGAATCTGCCGATACCTCCCTGAAAATTGCCCGAGCCTACTGGCGCAAGAAAGGGTTGCCGACCAAAACCAAGCTGATCGGACGTGCCAAGGGCTATCACGGCGTGAACTTCGGCGGCATCAGTGTCGGCGGCATAGGTCCCAACCGCACACTTTATGGTCAGGCGGTGGATGCTGACCACCTGGGGCACACCTTGAAGGCTGAAAATGCCTTTACTCAGGGAATGCCGGAGCGCGGCGCCGATCAGGCCGATGAACTGCTGGAGCTGATTGCACTGCATGATGCTTCCAATATCGCTGCGGTGATTGTGGAGCCCCTGGCCGGCTCTGCCGGTGTTATTCCGCCTCCCCAGGGCTACCTGCAGCGGCTGCGTGATATTTGCGACCAGCACCAGATCCTGCTGATTTTCGATGAAGTCATTACCGGTTTTGGCCGCATGGGGTCTTACACGGGGGCCGAGGAGTTTGGTGTTACGCCCGACATCATGAACGTGGCCAAACAGCTCACCAATGGTGCTATTCCCATGGGGGCGGTGATCGTCAAGAACGACATCTATGACTGCTTCATGGCACAGGGCGGGCCGGAGTACATGGTGGAACTGCCACACGGTTATACCTACTCCGCCCACCCGGTGGCCTGTGCGGCGGCCCTGGCTTCGCTGGATATTCTGGAACACGACCAATTGATTCCGCGCGTGAGACAGATGGCTCCCCTGTTTGCCGAATCCATTCATGCGTTGAAAGGGGCTCCGTTCGTGCAGGATATCCGCAATTACGGCCTGGCGGGTGGCATCACGCTGGAACATGCTCCCGGCGAGCCTGCGCTGCGTCCTTACCAGGTGGCGATGAAAATGTGGCAGAAGGGTTTTTACGTCCGCTATGGCGGCGACACCATCCAGCTGGGACTGCCGTTCACGGTGGAGCCGGAGGAAATGGATCGCCTGATGAATGCGCTGGGCGACACCTTGCACGAACTGAGCCGATAACCCGACATTAATGATAAGAAACACGAGGACATATCCATGACAGCACTGGTTGGACATCTGATCAACGGCGACCTGCGCACCGATGCCGCGCGTACCCAGGACGTATTCAACCCCGCGACTGGCGAGGTTTCGCGTCAGGTCGCCCTGGCCGGCAAGAGTACGGTAGAAGAGGCGATTGCGGCGGCAGAAGCGGCATTTCCGGCCTGGCGTAACACGCCGCCACTGAAGCGTGCCCGTATCATGTTCCGCTTCAAGGAATTGCTGGAACAGCACAGTGACGAAATTTGTCGCATGATCGGCGAAGAACACGGCAAGATTTTCCATGATGCGGCCGGTGAACTTCAGCGCGGCATCGAAAACGTGGAGTACGCCTGTGGTGCACCGCAGTTGCTGAAGGGCGAACACAGCAAGAACGTCGGTCCCGATATCGATTCCTGGAGCGAGTTTCAGCCGCTGGGTGTAGTGGCCGGCATTACGCCGTTCAACTTTCCGGCCATGGTGCCGCTGTGGATGTACCCGATGGCACTGGTGTGCGGTAACTGCTTTGTTCTCAAGCCGTCCGAGCGTGATCCCAGTTCGGTGCTGTTCATCGCCCAGCTGCTGCAGGAAGCTGGCCTGCCGGATGGTGTGTTGAATGTGGTCAACGGTGACAAGGAGGCGGTGGACACGCTGCTGACCGACGCTCGCATCAAGGCGGTGAGCTTTGTCGGTTCAACACCCATTGCCGAGTACATCTACACGACCGCCAACGCCCATGGCAAGCGCTGCCAGGCACTGGGAGGCGCCAAAAATCACGCCATCATCATGCCGGATGCGGACATGGATAACGCCGTGAATCAGTTGCTGGGCGCTGCGTTCGGTTCCTCCGGCGAGCGTTGCATGGCACTGTCCGTTGCCGTTGCCGTGGGTGACCAGGCGGCCGATGCACTGATTGCAAAAATGCAGGTGGCGATGCAGGGCCTGAAGGTGGGGGCCTTCACCGACAGTAGTAATGATTTCGGTCCGGTCATCACCGGTGCGCACCGGGACAAGGTCAATGACTATATCACCAGCGCGGTAGAGCAGGGCGCCACTCTGGTGGTTGATGGCCGCAACCCCGAGGTGGCCGGTCATGAGGGCGGTTTCTTTGTCGGCGGTACCCTGATCGATAGGGTCACCCCGGAAATGACCAGCTATCGGGAGGAAATCTTCGGGCCGGTGCTGCAGGTGGTGCGTGTTGACAGCATGCAGGACGCGATGGCTTTGATCGATGACCATGAATACGGCAACGGCACCTGTATTTTCACCCGTGACGGTGAGGCGGCCCGCTACTTCTCCGACAACATCCAGGTCGGCATGGTGGGTATCAACGTGCCCTTGCCGGTTCCGGTGGCGTACCACAGTTTCGGCGGCTGGAAGCGTTCCCTGTTCGGTGACCTGCATGCCTATGGACCGGATGCCGTGCGTTTCTACACCAAACGCAAAACCATCACTCAGCGTTGGCCATCGGCCGGTGTGCGAGAAGGCGCTCAGTTCGCGTTCCCAAGTTGAGCGGGCGGCTCCGCTAATCCCTGGTTTCCACCTCTCTGCCTAGCACTTTGCCCGGACCAGGTCCGGGCTTTTTTGTGTTCGGATTGTAAAAAAACGGCTGCTGGCATATCGTGTTTCGCCTGCCTATTTCTCGATTCTCGGGGTTGCCGGTGTCCAATCACTTGTCCATTCGCTCCTACAGCCGTCGGCGGCGCGGCCATACGCATGACTTTCACCAGCTGGTACTGCCGTTGCGCGGGGTCATCAATATCGAGCTGGACGGGTTTGCCGGCAAGGTGGCACCGGGCGAATGTGTTGTGATTACACGCGGAAAGCTGCATCACTTTACCGCCAATACCGAAGCGCGCTTCGTGATTGCGGATATGGACGTGTTACCGGAAGGCCTTGTCGGTGCCGATCGGATTGCCTTCGCCATTAATGCTCCCCTGGTGCGCTATCTCGACTTTATCGAGGCCCAGTTGGAGCATCAGATTAATGCCGAGGTCGAGCGTTCCATGTTTGCCACGTTTGCGTTGTTGCTGGCTGAACAGAAACCGATGCCACAGGCTGATCCGCGCATTCAACGGGTGCTGTTGCATATTGATCTTCACCTGCCTGACAAAATGGCCATTCGCGAGCTGGCGGCGGTGGCCTGCCTGAGCGAGACACAATTCAAGAAACTGTTTCGGGAGCAACTCGGTCAAACGGTGATGCAGTACGTAACCTGCCAGCGCATGGACAAGGCCCGTGCGATGTTACAGCACACGGATTATTCCGTGCAGTTCATTGCCGGGCAGGTCGGCTATACGGATTTGTCGGCTTTCAGTCGACGTTTCCAGGCCTGTTTTGGTCTGACACCGAGTCGGTTAACGCAGTGATATCCGTCCGAACAGCAGGCAAGAGCGTCCTTTCAGCATAATTTTGTCAATGTATCCGAGTAGACTACGTCCGAACATACCAGTGAGGAGAGTCCTGCACGATGCGAGATATGAAAGGAGCCGGAGGCGGTATTCTGGCGATTATTTTTGCTTGTTTCTTGTGGGGTACCACGGGGACTGCTGCCAGTTTTGCACCGGACATCAGTGCACTGGCTATTGGCGCCTTTGCCATGGGTATGGGAGGCGTTTTGCTGGTGTTGAATGCACTGAAAGCCTTGCTCAAGGATAGTGCCTTGCTGCTGGCCAATCCACGCATACTGTTCGTGGGCGGGGTGGCGGTGGCCATCTACCCTCTGGCATTTTATTCCTCCATGCGACTCTCGGGTGTGGCCATAGGAACGGTGGTGTCTCTGGCCAGCGCACCTTTGTTTGCTGCACTGTTGGAGCGTCTGATCAACCGGAAAAAACTGTCTCCACAGTGGTTGGCGAGCTTTACTGTCGGAGCGGTGGGCATTCTGCTGTTGGCCTTGGGAAAGTCACCGAGTACCGATGGTGCGTCAAGCTCCAGCATCGGGCAGCAACTGGGAATCGTATTGGGGCTGGTTGCGGGTTTGACCTATGCGATGTATTCATGGGCCGCGAAGCAACTGATTGAACGGGGCGTACACTCAAAATCGGCCATGGCGGCAGTATTTGGCCTGGCGTCGCTCGTCCTGTTGCCAACACTGACGTTTACCGGTGGCAATCTGTTTGTGACACCCGTTAATGCGGGTGTTGCAGTTTACATGGCAGTAGTGCCCATGTTCCTGGGTTATCTCTGTTTCAGTTATGGCCTCCGTTATGTGGATGTCAGCCATGCGACCTTGCTGACATTGCTTGAACCGGTAGTTGCCATGATGTTGGCGGTTGTGGTGGTCGGTGAACGCTTTATGGGTATGGGCTGGTGTGGTGTCGGACTGATTCTGATATCGCTGTTGATGCAGATCGTCAAGCGGCCAGGTGTATCGGCGACAACCGTTGAAGCAGGGGCCTGACCAGAGCGTGTCGTCGCGGTCGGTGTGCCTATGCCGACTGTTTGTGTACCGGTCGTGTCGAAAGGCGAGGTATTACTACCAAGTGAGGAGAAAACTGCTGCGCCGGTTCAATTGTTGGATTGGGGGCCAGGTTCAAGAATGCCTGTACGGATCGGGAAAAAATCCCGAAAGCTCCCGGACAACAAAAAAATCCTGAAAGGGGACCGAGATGAAGAAGATTGGCCGCAGCAAAGGCTTTGCCTTGACCGCTCTGGTAGTCGCCATGTCCTGTGCCGGTGCGGCGCAGGCCGGCATTACAGACAAGGATATCCTGGACGACCAAATAACGACCGATGATGTGGTCTCGAATGGCTTGGGTCCACGTGGTCAGCGTTATAGCCCGCTGGACACTCTGAATACTGAAAACGTTAAGGAATTGCGCCCGGTCTGGTCGTTTTCGTTTGGCGGTGAAAAGCAGCGTGGACAAGAATCCCAGCCGATGGTGAAGGATGGCGTCATGTACGTCACCGGGTCTTATTCCCGGGTCTTTGCCGTTGATGTCCGCACCGGTGAAGAACTGTGGGAATACAATGCCCGTTTGCCGGACGGGATCATGCCCTGCTGTGACGTCATCAACCGCGGGGTCGCTTTGTATGGCGATCTGGTCATCTTCGGTACTCTGGATGCCAAATTGGTGGCATTGGACAAGGACACCGGCAAGGTCGTCTGGAAAAAAACCGTCGCCGATTACAAGGAAGGGTACTCTCTTACCGCCGCTCCCTTGATCGTGAAGGGAAACATTATTACGGGTGTTTCCGGCGGTGAATTTGGTGTCGTTGGCAAGGTTGAAGCCTACGATGCCAAGACCGGTGATATCATCTGGACGCGACCGACCGTTGAAGGTCATATGGGTTACATCTGGAAGGATGGAAAAAAAGTGGAGAACGGGCTGTCAGGTGGCCAGCCGGGCCAGACTTGGCCGGGCGATCTCTGGAAAACAGGGGGAGCGGCAACCTGGTTGGGCGGTACTTATGATCCTGAAACCGACCTGATGTTCTTCGGAACCGGTAACCCGGCACCCTGGAACTCTCATTTGCGTCCGGGCGATAATCTGTTCTCTTCTTCCCGTCTGGCGATCGATCCGGATACCGGGAAAATCGTATGGCATTTCCAGACCACGCCACATGACGGTTGGGACTTTGATGGCGTAAACGAGTTGATCTCGTTTGATTACGAAGAGGCCGGCCAGACTGTAAAGGCGGCTGCAACCGCAGACCGCAACGGCTTCTTCTATGTACTGAACCGTGAAAATGGCGACTTCATTCGCGGCTTCCCGTTCGTAGACAAAATCACTTGGGCGGAAGGACTGGATGAAAAAGGGCGGCCTATCTTCAAGGACGGGGGGCGTCCAGGCAATCCGGCTGATGCCGAAGACGGTGGCAAAGGTGAGTCTGTCATGTCCGCCCCGTCTTTCCTGGGCGGGAAAAACTGGATGCCGATGGCTTTCAGTCAGGATACGGGACTGTTCTATGTTCCATCCAACGAATGGGCGATGGATATCTGGAATGAACCGATTTCCTATAAAAAAGGCGCGGCTTATCTGGGCGCAGGCTTTACCATCCGGCCGATGAATGAGGACTATATCGGGGTGTTGCGTGCGATAGATCCGAAAAGCGGCCAGGAAGTTTGGCGTTACGAGAACTATGCGCCCCTGTGGGGTGGTGTTCTGGCTACCAAGGGGAACCTGGTATTCACCGGCAACCCGGAAGGCTATCTGATGGCGTTCGATGCCAAGTCCGGCGAAATGCTGTATAAGTTTCAGACAGGCTCAGGCATTGTCGGTTCACCCATTACCTGGGAAATGGACGGCGAGCAATACGTATCTGTTGTCTCCGGCTGGGGTGGTGCTGTACCGCTTTGGGGCGGGGAAGTTGCCAAGCGCGTCAAGCATTTGAACCAGGGTGGCTCTGTCTGGACGTTCAAATTGCCGAAAGACAGCTGATCAGCCATTAGCCTCCGTTCTTCAAAGCCCTGCCGGCGTTTCGGCGGGGCTTTTTGCGTTGAACTTTTCTGCAATTCCATTCTCCATTGATACCGGCTGTTACGAGAAATCGTTCGGGCAGCATTATGTTGTAGCCGCGTCTGATACTTTGGGGTCGGGTCGTACGACCGCTGCCCTAGTACCGGTATTAATGCCCCTTTCATGGCGCCAAAGTGGCAGTTCAACAATGCCTTTGCAGCATGGGTTTGCCCTCCCGCAAACGTGAATATCAAGCCATCGCAATCACGATGTCATGACTGACGTTTCAATCTGGGGGAAACCATGAACAATAAGAAACTGACCACCAAGCTGCTGCCTGCAATGATTGCACTGGGCATGGCGACACAGGCCCAGGCGGGCATTACCTTGTATGACCAGGACGGCACCACATTCAGTACCGATGGTATGATCAACGCCTTTTATGTCCAGAGTGATAACGACGGTCGTGAACAGTCGCGTGTAAAAATGGGCTTTTTGCCCAACTGGATCGGCTTCAATTTCGGCAAGGAGACGGGTGATCTGACGCTGGGTGCCCGCTCCTCGTTTTGGGTCAGCATCAATGATTCGGATGTGGTACGCGCCAATGCCCAGGGGCGTGGCGAGTCTTTGGGCACGGATACCGGTATCGATGTCCGTCAGTTTTACGGCACCATCGACGCCGATTGGGGGCAGGTGTTGATCGGTAAGGACTTTGGTCTGTTCAACCGTACCAACATCATGTCAGACGAATTGCTGTTGGGATATGGTCAGACATCAGATGCTTTGGGGCTGATTGATGGTGGCAACGTATCTTTCGGCAACATCGGCAGTGGCTACACCTACCCTTTCCCGAAAGCGCAGATTACCTATAGAAGCCCGACCAAGAACGGTTTCCAGCTGGCGGTCGGTATTTTTGACCCCAGCAAGTCCGATTCGGACTCGTCCGAGGATACACCTCGCTTTGAGGGTGAGCTGACCTATGCAACCGATTTCAATAACGGAGCCTTCAAGGCCTGGCTGGGCGGGTTGTACCAAAGCTCCGATGATCCTGATGGCACAGAGGTGAACAGCATTGATTCGACCGGGGTATCCTATGGTGCCAACGTTAAGCTGGGTGATCTGTCTCTGACAGCCTCGGGTTTCCAGAGTGAGGGTATTCACCCGGCCGCCATCGACAACTTTATTGTATCCGATAGTGCCGAAATGGATGGGTATCTGGTGCAGGGGTCCTATACCTTTGGTCCTAACCGCATTGCCTTGTCTTACGGTGAGAACGAAGGCGAGAACAGCTCTGACTTCACGTATGAAAATACGGCAGTGGCCTGGTTTTATACCGTTAACAGCAACCTGAAGCTGGTAGCCGAGTATGACAAAACCGAAATCAGCGGCACCACGCTGGGCACTGAGGAAAACGATACCGTTGCACTTGGGGCCGTACTGACCTGGTAAGTCCCTAATGTGACAGCTGGCCGCGTAACTGGACCCCTTCACCGGTTACGCGGCTTTTTCATGTCTGGAAGCAAAAAGATGCCCCTGATGAGCAGGTTTCGGTAGATGCAGCTAGTGCTTTGGTAGTAATTTTACCCGAGGCTGAGCCGATAGAGCCGGATTTTTTTAAATTATCTTTTAATATCAAGTAGTTGGAATTTATTTTTGGCGCTGTACAAGGTACTGAAGTAGAATTACCTCCAAGGGCCCACTCCGATTACAATTCAGATTGCCATATTTTCAGTGCGAGTACCTGCACATGAACGCGCCCTTGTTCAAAGATCCTATTCGTTCGGCCATGTCTTCTTCGCGCGACCCCGCGTGCGCCGCAACCGAGCTGGCGGCCCAGTTGTGCAACCCCGATTTGGGATTTGTACTCTTTTTCTGCTCTGCGGAGTATGATCTGGAAGCGCTTTCTTCCAGCCTGACAGCCGTATTTCCTGACATACGCCTGGCAGGATGCACGACGGCCGGCGAGTTGACGCCCCGCGGATATGACCAGGGGACAGTGACTGCTATCGGGTTCGATCGCAACCTCTTCTCGATTGAAGTGGGGCTGGTTGAAGCGCTGGACAGTTTTTCTCTGACGGAGGCTCAATTGCTGGTCGACAGGTTGCTTGTCGGCTGTCGAGAGCAACGTGTGGCACCCATCAAGGGGCATACCTTTGCCTTAACCCTGCTGGATGGCTTGTCCAGCCAGGAAGAGCTGGTGCTGCTGACACTGGACTCGGTGTTGGGCAGTATTCCACACTTCGGCGGTTCGGCCGGTGACGATATCCACCTGACCGGGACTCATGTGTACTACCAGGGCCAGTTTCGGACGCGCGCGGCAGTGGTCATCATGATTAATACGCCTCTGGATTTTGAAGTGTTTACCACCCACCATATGCGTAGCCTGGAGCAAAAACTGGTAGTAACGCGAGCAGACCCGAGCACGCGTACAGTGTATGAACTGAATGCCGAACCGGCCGCGCTGGAATACGCACGTCAATTGGGAGTGGCACCCGACAAGCTGGATTATCGTGTTTTTGCGCTCAACCCCATGGCCGTTCGCATCGGTCAGGATTATTACGTGCGTTCGATCCAGAAGGTCAATGCCGACCTGAGCCTGACGTTTTACTGTGCAGTCGAAAACGGGATTGTTCTGACGGCGATGCAGCCGGATGCGATGCTGCCCAATCTTGCCAGGCGTTTTGAAAGCATTGAGCAGACACTGGGAGAGCCCTTGATCACCATTGGATGTGACTGCTTCCTGCGTCGGCTGGAAGCCGAATATACGGGGCGTACGCGTGAAACCTCCGATTTTCTGGTTGAACACAATGTGGTTGGCTTTAATACCTATGGTGAACAGTTTGATGGCATGCATCTCAATCAGACCTTTACAGGGGTCGTAATCGGCAGGGCCGCCCATGGTGTCTGAAGCTTCGCGTGATCAGCTGCTGGCACGTATCGCCGAGCTTGAGCAGGAAAACGACAAGCTGACGCGGATGAAGGATGCGCTCATCGAGCGGGTCGAGTCCAGCAGTACCGTGCGTACGGCACCTTACGCTGCATTTGAGCACTCGGTTGTATTGGCCGAACAGGTGCGGGAGCGTACGGAAGCACTTAATACGGCGCTGGCTGAACTTAAGCGCAGCAACTATGCACTCAAGCAGGCAAACCATGAAGCCGCAACTGCACATCAGCGTCTGATTGACGCCATCGAGAGTATTTCGGACGCGTTTGTGCTGTTTGACGAGCAGCGCCGCATTTTACTGTTTAATAGCCGGTTTCGAGAATACTGGGAAGGTACAGGGACTGAAATTGAGCATGGTGCCACCATTCAGGATGTGAATCGGCTGGCAACGGAGCGTGGCGTCATTCTTGAAGAACACGTTGGGCAAGGGGATGAAGCAACGGTCTATCGCCTGTCGGACGGGCGTTGGGTGCAGGTCAGCGAGCGTCATACCGGTGAAGGGGGGCTGGTTATCCTCTACACCGATATTACCGATTTGAAGGCCAGTGAAGCGGCCCAGCGCGAGCAGGCTCTGGCGCAGAAAAGCCGGCTGTTGCAAAGTACGGTCGATAATCTGTCGCAAGGGATAGCACTGGTTAACGCGGAAGGTTGTCTGGAAGTCTGGAATGATCGCTTTCTCGAGTTGACGGCTGTGCAGATGATCACGGATGGCGTGCCTTTTGCTCAGCTGATGGAGACATCCGAGGTGACACTGCTGACGCCCGAAGTGAAGGATCGGTCCGGCAAGCGACTGCATGAATTGGAGCAGCGCCTTGCTGACGGTCGGGTGCTTGAAATTCGAACTCATCCCATGCCTTCGGGCGGTTTTGTAAATACCTATACGGACATTACCGATCGGCATCAGTATGCTGAAACCCTGAGAACCAATGAGCATTGGCTGCGGTTGATTACTGACCATGTACCGGCACTGATTGCATATGTCGGCGACGATGGGTGTTTTCAGTTCACCAACCAGGTCTACGATGACTGGTATGGTTGGCCGCGTGGTAGCCTTATTGGTCAAAGTATTCGGCAGGTGCACGGTATTTGGTTGCATGGGCAGCTGGAGCCTTATATTCAGCGGGCGCTCAGTGGCGAGAACACGACCTTCGAGATCGATGAGTACAATGCGGCGGGGGAGACCCGCCACATGCTCAAGTCGTATGTACCTAATCTGGACTCGGGGGGAAGGGCGGTCGGCTTTTTCGTGCTGATTCGTGATATTACCGAGCGCAAGCGCACGGCCATGGCGCTGGAGCAGGCCTATCAGAACCTCGAACAAAGAGTGCGTGAGCGGACGTCGGAGCTGACCGAGGTCAATCAGCAGTTGCGGCAGGAAATAGAGGATCGGCGCGAGATTGAAGTACGTCTCCTGGAAGCCAAGCAGGACGCGGAACAGGCGAACCTGTCCAAGACCAAGTTTCTTGCGGCGGTCAGTCACGATCTACTGCAGCCCTTGAATGCAGCGCGTCTGTTTACGGGTGCCCTGCAGGAACAGCCGATGCCTGAACGTATAGGGTCCTTGATCGGCTCTGTCAGTAATTCTTTGCAGGATGTTGAAATGCTGCTGGGCACATTGGTGGACATTTCAAAGCTGGATGCCGGGGTTATCAAGCCTGATATAGGGCCGTTCAGACTTAACGAATTGTTGGATACGTTGGCTGCCGAGTATACCCAACTGGCGGCCTCCGAAGGGCTCAAGTTTCGCTTTCGGGGCAGTGATGCAGTTGTGGTCAGTGATGCGACCTTACTGGCGCGTATTCTGCGTAATTTTCTGACTAACGCCTTACGTTATACGCCTTCAGGAGGGGATATTCTGCTGGGGTGCCGTCGTCGAGGCGACAAGCTGTTGATCGAAGTACGTGATACGGGGGCCGGTATCCCGGCAGACAAGCTGACCGAAATTTTTCAGGAATTTCGTCGCATTCCCAACGCCAGTCATCAGCAAGACAAAGGGCTGGGTTTGGGGCTGGCTATCGTTGATAAAATCAGTCGGATGCTTGAGCATCCAGTGCGGGTTCGCTCTTGCGAGGGGGTTGGCTCGGTATTCTCGGTTGAGTTGCCGACCGGACGCCTGAATCCGCAATCCTTTACCCCTCAGTTCAGAGAGCCTGGTATCGATAACCAGCTACAGGGCGCGAAAATCTGGATGGTCGATAATGACGCAGCCATTTGTTCAGGTATGGAAACCTTGTTGGGAGGTTGGGGTTGCGAGGTGGTGACGGCCTTCGGGCTTGAGGATTTGCAGCAGCGGCGTACCATTGGCAGTGACTCGCTGGACCTGCTGATTGCGGATTATCATCTGGATAATGGTGCAACGGGCATGGATCTGGTGCGCGATGTGCTGCAACAACGCACGGATGCGCCGCCGGTGTTGATGATTACGGCCAACTACAGCAATGAGCTGAAGCAGGAAGTCAGGGAGCAGGGGTATTTGCTGATGAATAAGCCCATCAGGCCGTTAAAACTGAAGGCGACCCTGGCACACCTGCTGCAAGGCCGGAATTGACCGGCCTTGCAGGGTTATCAGCGACGCAGGTATTGAGTGAAGTCGATATCGCTGGCGGACAGGATAGCCTGCACGCGGTTGTGTACACCCAGTTTGCGCAGGATGGCCGAAACATGTGCTTTGACGGTTGTTTCGGCAATATGCAGATTATAGGCGATCTGCTTGTTGGATTCTCCCTTGGCCATGCGCTCCAAAACCAGTAGTTGGCGACGGGTCAGGGACGAGAGCAGTTCGGGTGCGATTTGCGGGTGGTCGTTGCTGCGACGGTTGCGGCGACTGTTTTCCTGGTTGCCTTGGCGAATAATGTCTGAAGGCAAATAGACATTGCCATCCAGTATTTGTTGCAGCGCCTCGGTCATTTGCGCACGTGGTGAGGATTTGGAAATAAATCCGACCGCGCCGCAGGTGATTGCCTGTAGCACGACTTGTTTGTCATCTTCGGCCGAAACAATTACCACCGGTACGGTCGGTGCCTCATTACGCAGAGAAATCAAACCATTGAGACCGTGCATGCCGGGCATGTTCAGGTCCAGTAATACCAGGTCAAGGTCGTCGTGCTCTTGGGCCAGAGACAAGGCCGTTTCGAGATCTTCTGTCTCGAGCGTCCGGGTGTCGGGAAAACCGCTTTCAATCACATTGGTGATTGCTTCTCGAAACAGCGGATGATCGTCAGCGATGAGAATTTTGTACACGTTGTTGCTCCCCGTTTATCGTTATTATACAGGCACCTGGAGACCATCCGTGTCAATTCCAGCTCAGGGTGTCAGGGCTGAAGTGAAAAGGGGAGCGGCTCCGCCTTTTCCAGTGCCAAGTCGGCTTCTTGCCAACCGTCAGTCCCTTCGGCATACCAATAGATCCGGTTGTAACCCCATTCGGATGCGCGTTTGACCGCGTTCCAGGACATCCAGCAGTCGGCGGTGCAATAAAATACCAAGGGGTAGCTTTTACTGCCATTAGCAACCTGCTCAAGTCCGCGGTGGAAATACTCGGTCCAGTCGGAATCAAGCTCACCCAATCCTACATTGGGTAGCCACAAGCTGCCAGGTAGATTGAAGCGTGGTTGGCTGGTCAGGAAAACACCCTGTTGCCAGCGCACCGGTTGTACATCGATCAAGGCCGGCCGAGGACTCTGCTGCTGAAGGGATTGCAGGGCCGCCGTGTTGATTCGCTGGCCGCCTTCAGCCTGATCGGGCGTCGGGCTGCGATAGCGTGCTATCCTGAATCCTTCCCACGAGAACAGGGGGTCAACGTCATCCTGTCGGCTGTCGCTGTCAGCGAAGCCGGGCCCAATGAGAAGGCTGGACAGGAGTAGTATGGTCAGTTGCCGTGAGGTCGAGTACATAAGCATTTCTCCGATTGACCTATTACACCTTGGGCCTGAGCGGGGCTGAATGCTACGTTGGCGGCAAACATTCGGTACTTAAGTAGCAGTTGAGCTTGTAGGGTGTAAGGTTATTGCATCGACCTAAGGTGGGTGTGGGCATTGCTGTCCCGACAGGCCCTGTTATCATTGCAGAGTTGTAGTATCAAGAGTACGGAGAATGCTTCAAGAACGACGGATCTTTCCTCGTATCCACTGTGATGTGGATGCTGAACTGGAAACCACGGATGGCGGGTTACTCGATGTGCGGATTACCAGCATCAGTTGCAGCGGTCTATATGTGGTGGGTGATGATGAGTTGTCAGGGTTGCAGCCGCCGGAAGGCGTGGGTGCGGCAGAAGTGTGGCTGCATTTTGGCCTTGAGGCTAACACCTTGCGCTGCCACTGCCGTATTATCTACAAACGCCGCAACGCACATGACAATATTGGCCTGGGCTTGCATATCATCTCGACGGATGAGACAGCGTTGCATGCGATTGACCACTACGTGACAGCCCGCCTGTTCTGAAAGGCCACAATGAATTCATTGCGGCGATTCCGTTGTTTGAGTCGCTGTCGCTCGCGACGGTGCTTTGCGCTGCTCGGCACGAATGTTGATCAGGTTGCCTGCCAGCATTAATCCTGCCCCTAGTGCGACCGGGAGGTCTATGATTTCATCGTAGAACAGGAAGCCGACTACAGCAATCAGCGGCAAGCGCATGAAATCCATGGGAACTACAACAGTAGCATCAGCCAGTTTAAAGGCACGTGCCATGCAATAGTGAGCACTCATAGCGGTGACCGACACCAGAATAATCCAGGGCAGAGTGTGCAGTGGGGGTGTTTGCCATTCGACCATTGAGGGAATCAGACCGAATGGCAACTGAATCATGGTCATGTAAAACAGAATACACAGTGGGGTCTCGGTTGCTGCCAGGGACTTGGTCTGAATATAGGACAGGGCGTATCCGACTGCGCCGACAAGGACGGCCAAAGATGCCGGATGAAGACTGCCCATGCCGGGGCGCAGGATCAGCAACAAGCCGGCGATACCCAATACCAGGGCACTCAGACGCGGCAATGTGAGGCGTTCGCCGAGCAGGGTACAGGCCAGCAGTGCTGTCCAGATCGGTGTTGTGAACTCGATGGCGATTACTTCGGCCAGGGGAATAAAGGCTAATCCGTAAAACCAGCCGTACTGACCGCCGAAGTGTGCAATGTTGCGCAACACGTGCCCACCTGTGCGCCGGGTTCGCAGTTGAGCGAATCCGTGATGGCTTCTTGCCAGTAGTGCCGCAATCAGCAGAACGCCGATCAGGCTGCGAAAAAACAAGATCTGGAAGGTTGTCAGGTCTTGAGACAGCTCCCGGCCGGAAACCGCCATTGCCATAAAAGAAAAGAGTGCGCCGGTCATCCACAACGCGGCGACCAACACGGGGTGTCGATCATTCAGCATGTTTTGCGCTCACCAAAACAGCCAGAATATCAAATTTATTCATATCGATGAAATGAGGGTACAGCGGTCTGATTATTGGGAGGCGATTAACTGTTTGCGCATGGCCCGGCTGACGAGCAAATCTGCCAGCGTATGGCGAGACAAACTATCGAAGAAGGCCTGTTGTGCTTCGGCCAGGGCGTCCTGTAGGGTGCAGCTGGCGGCGAGTCGGCAGTGTGAGCGGTGGCAATCGATCAGAGGCGTAGCGCCCTCCGTTTGCATAATTAATTCTCCGAGGTTGATGGCTTCAGGGGGTTGAGCCAGCCTGAAACCGCCGTTTTTGCCTCTGAACGTCTGCAAGTGCCCGCTTTTGCCCAATGCATGGACAACCTTGCGCAGGTGCTCCAGTGAAATGTCGTAAAAGCGGGCAATCTCACTCAGGGTCGTCAGTTGCTCAGGGTGCATTGCTACATAGAACAGTACACGCAGCGAATAATCGGTAAAGCGATTCAGTTGCATCGAAGGTCTCTCGGTTTATGCATCATTTTTCAAGGGTTTTACAGTGGAACATGAATTATAATCTTTGTTCAGGGTTAAAAGAGCGTGTAAAAAAGGCCGGTAAACTTGCCTTTTTTGCTCGAAAGAGCTATCAATAGCAGTATATTCTAATAGATCATCAGGCGTTTTTCCGACGCCTTTTTCATACTTTAGAGCCACCATGTATTACAGCCCGTTCAGATTGAAAACGTACCAGGCCTGCAGTGTCGCAGGCCCGTTCGCCCGCCTCTGAATCTGATCAGCCTGCATCAGACTCGGTGCAGGCCAACGGGTACTTCCTCGACATAACCTGTTTCCTTCCGTTGTGAAAGCGGAGGGATGATTTTGTATATTAATGGAGTAGAAAATGGCTGATATGCCCGGTATCAAGGTATCTGAAAAAGATATCGATCAACTCGAGTCCATGCTGGAGCGCAAGGAATATCGTGATAATCCGTCATTGGACGGGTTGCGTGCCGAGTTGGATCGTGCCGATGTTGTAGCGTTGAGCGACCTGCCGGATGATGTTGTACGGATGAACTCCACGGTAACATTTGAAGTGGAAGAAAGTGGTCAGCGCTTCCACCGCACACTCTATTACCCGCATCAAATGGCCGGCAAGGAGAATGCTTTATCGATCGTTGCTCCGATCGGTTCGGCATTGCTGGGGCTGGAAGTCGGCCAGACTATTGACTGGCGGTTGCCGGATGGCAAACACAGCCATGTTCGTATTATTGACGTAAGTCATGCCTGAGAGCAGGACTGACCGTTTTGAATAGAAAAGGCCGGGGATTCCCGGCCTTTTTTGTTTTGCAGACGTCTCAGCGCTGGTCGAAGACGCGTTTGGCCTTGCCTTCGGAGCGAGGAATGCTGCCAGTCGGCATGATCGTGATGCGGGTGCTGATGCCGATGTAGGACTTGACGTGGTGTTGCAGTTCCTTGATAACAGCCGCTTCGTCGGCGCCTTCTGCACCGGGTGCCAGCTCAACCTTCACTTCGACCATATCCAGGTTGCCGCTCTTGGTGACCAGAATCTCGTAGTGTGGGGCCAATGCCGTTACTTTCAGAATCTGTTCCTCAATCTGCGTCGGGAACACGTTAACGCCACGGATAATCAGCATGTCATCGGAACGACCAGTGATTTTGTCGATGCGGCGCATTGGACGTGCGGTACCCGGCAGCAGGCGCGTAAGGTCTCGTGTGCGATAGCGAATGGCCGGCATGGCTTCCTTGGTCAGAGAGGTGAAGACCAGTTCGCCGTATTCGCCGTCCGGCAGGACTTCACCGGTATTCGGGTCAATGATTTCAGGGTAGAAGTGGTCTTCCCAGATGGTGGGACCGTCTTTGGTTTCGATGCATTCCATGGCAACGCCCGGTCCCATGACTTCAGACAGGCCGTAGATATCGACGGCGCTGATACCGGCACGCTGCTCGATATTCTTGCGCATTTCGTCAGTCCAGGGCTCGGCGCCGAAAATACCGGTACGCAGCGGAAGCTCACGCGGGTCAACGCCCTGGCGTTCCATCTCATCCAGAATATTCAGGAAGTAGGAGGGGGTTACCATGATGATGTCGGGCTTAAAGTCCTGAATCAGCTGAACCTGCTTCTCTGTCTGTCCGCCGGACATGGGAATGACGGTGCATCCCAGGCGCTCGGCACCATAGTGTGCGCCCAGACCGCCGGTAAACAGGCCGTAGCCGTAGGATACATGAACCTTGTCACCGCGGTGGCCACCGGCTGCACGGATGGAGCGTGCAACGACATCCGCCCAGGTGTTGATGTCATTCTGGGAGTAGCCGACAACCGTGGGTTTGCCGGTGGTACCTGAAGACGCATGGATACGTACCACCTCATCCATGGGGATGGCAAACATGCCGTACGGGTAGTTCTCGCGCAGATCCTGTTTGGTTGTAAACGGGAAGTGTTTCAGGTCTTCCAGCGTTTTGAGTTCGAAGGGGTGTACCCCTTTCTCGTCACACTTCTTCTTGAAATGGGGAACATTGTTATAGCTGTGTGCGAGACTCCAGCGCAGTCGACGCAGCTGCAGGGCGCGCAGCTCGTCGATGCTTGCAGTTTCGATTTCTTCCAGGGATCCGCGCAACAGTGTCTGTTGATGAGTCATGCTTATTCTTATCCCGTTGTCTGTAATAATTATGTTATTGGTTCTGGCACCTGATTGGGGATCAGACGCGTTCGATGATAGTGGCGATACCCTGGCCAACACCGATGCACATCATGCACAGTGCGTAACGGCCGCCGGTGCGATGCAGTTCATACATGGCGGTGGTGATCAGGCGTGCACCGCTCATGCCCAGCGGGTGGCCCAGGGAAATGGCACCGCCGTTGGGGTTTACGTGTGCTGCATCGTCAGCCAGCCCCAGGTCGCGGGTAACAGCCAGTGCCTGAGCGGCAAACGCCTCATTCAGCTCGATTACGTCCATGTCGTCAATTGTCAGACCGGCTTTTTCCAGTACCTTGCGCGCAGCGGGTGCGGGACCGAAGCCCATGATACGGGGTTCGACACCGGCTGTTGCCATGGCGACGATGCGGGCCTTGGGCACCAGTCCATGTGCCTTGGCGGCTTCGGCTGATGCGATCAGCAGGGCGCAGGCACCGTCATTGACGCCAGAGGCATTGCCGGCAGTCACGGAGCCGCCTTCACGGAAGGGGGTCTTCAGCTTCGCCAGTGCTTCCAGTGTGGTGCTGGCGCGCGGGTGCTCGTCGGTATCAAAAATGATCGGATCAGCCTTGCGCTGAGGAATGGTGACCGGGATGATTTCTGCGGCCAGGTTGCCATTTTTCTGTGCTTCAGCGGTACGCTGCTGACTGCGTACAGCGAAGGCGTCCTGATCTTCGCGGCTGATGTTGAAATCGGCCGCCACGTTTTCAGCGGTCTCCGGCATGGTGTCCACGCCGTACTCTGATTTCATCAGCGGGTTAATGAAGCGCCAGCCGATAGTCGTGTCGTACAGCCCGTTCGGGTTGCGGGAGAAGGCGGACTCCGCCTTGCCCATCACAAACGGCGCACGTGACATGGATTCAACGCCACCGGCAATCATCAGCTCGGTATCACCGGACTTGATGGAACGTGCCGCCAGTCCTACGGCATCCATGCCAGAACCGCACAGGCGGTTAACGGTCGTACCCGGAACACTGGTTGGCAGACCCGCCAGCAGAGAAGACATACGTGCCACGTTACGGTTGTCTTCACCGGCCTGGTTGGCGCAGCCGTAGATCACGTCATCTACCTGACTCCAGTCTACGTCCGGATTACGATCCATCAGCGCTTTCATCGGAATGGCACCCAGATCGTCGGCGCGGACGCTGGCCAGGGTGCCTGCATAACGACCGATCGGAGTACGGATCGCGTCACAGATAAAGGCATCTTTCATTGGGTTTCTCCTCAGGCGTTGGTCTCGTTTTCCGGCAGCAAAGTCCCCTTGATTTGGTAGGACTTGCCACGGAAAAAGGCCAGCTCTTCATTGTTCTGATTGTAAACAGTGATGTCATAGACACCGGTTCGGCCCTTGCGCTGACGCTCCTGGGCAACGGCAGTCAGAGTATCGTCCAGAAAGCCGGGGGCGACATATTCAATGCTGCAGCCGCTGGCAACGGTTACCTTGTTGTAACTGTTACATGCGTGGGCAAATGCCGTATCCGACAGAGCAAAAATGAAACCGCCATGGCACATGCCGTGGCCATTGAGCATGTCCTTGCGGATGGTCATGGTCAGGCGGGCGTAGCCCGGGCGGGTTTCTGCAACATCGATCCCCAGTCCCTGGGCGGCATAATCGGTTTCATGCATGGCGGCGCTGCAGGCGGTCGCCATTTGCTCCGGTGTCATCTCGCTTGCATTCATGACTGACGTCCTCCTGCTACCTTGCGCAGTAACAGCGGAGACGGACGATAGCGATCTTCACCGTAGCTGGCCCCCAGGTTGCGCAGTACATTCAGGATGCGTGCCAGGCCAACGGCGTTGGCCCAGCTGATTGGGCCGCGCGGATAGTTGACGCCACCCTGCATGGCGATATCAACCGCTTCTTCGTTGCATACCTGCTGGTTGACGGCATCGAAGCCTTCGTTGGCCAGCATGGCCAGAGTGCGCATGACAATCATGCCTGGAATATCGTCAATGACGCTGACTGACTTGCCGGCAGCCTGGAACAGGCCAACCGCTTGTTCGATCGCTTTGGCATCTGCCTTGTCGGCCGGTGCCAGCGCAACTCGGCTCGCCTGAGCATAGTCCAGCGCCAGGTCAAAATGGATGAGGTTGCGGTTGCTGATCTCCGTGGCTCGCACGGTTGTGAACTGCCCGTTGGTCAGCATCAGTGTGGCATCACCGACCTGGATGCGCCCGTCACCATCGGTGCGAACCACTTCGATGCCGGCGGCTTCGAACTGAGCAACCAGAGATTCAGCTACACCCAGCTCGCCTTCGACGGTAACACTGGTCGGTTTGGTGACGAGGGCAGCGGTTTGCGGGTCGGGTTTCTCGGCACCTTCAGCGTAATTGTAGAAGCCCTTGCCGGTCTTGCGGCCGAAATGCCCGGCATTGACCAGTTCCAGCTGAATCAGGGACGGCAGAAAACGCTGGTCATTGTAATAAGCGGCAAATACGGAAGAAGTGACCGCGTAGTTTACGTCGTGGCCGATCAGGTCGGTCAGTTCGAATGGTCCCATGCGGAAGCCGCCCGCTTCACGAATCACTGCATCAATGGTCGCAGTGTCGGCACCGCCTTCCTGGCAGATACGGAAGCCTTCGGCATAGAAGGGGCGGGCAACACGGTTAACGATAAAGCCCGGCGTGGACTTGGCGTGTACCGGTTTCTTGCCCCAGCTGGCAGACAGGTCGAAAATTGCATCGGCGATTTCCGGCTTGGTGTCCAGGCCACTGATGACTTCAACCAGCTTCATGATTGGCGCGGGGTTGAAGAAATGCATGCCTACCAGGTTCTGCGGACGCTTCAGCGTGCTGCCGATAGCGGTCACCGAGATGGATGAGGTGTTGGTGGCCAGAACGGTCTGCTCGGAGCAGATCTCTTCCAGTTGACCAAATACGCTCTGTTTTACATCCAGGCGTTCGACAATCGCTTCCAGTACCAATGCAGCAGGTGCCATTTCTTCCAGAGAGGTGATCACCTGGATGCGATTCACCAGGGCGGTAACGTCTTCGGCGGTCATTTTGCCGCGTGTCACCAGCTTCTGCAGTCCTTTTTCGACACCTTCGCGACCCCGTGCCGCTGCACCTTCGGCTGCATCGAACAGCAGCACGGGGTGGCCGGCCTTGGCCGCGACTTGCGCAATACCGGCACCCATGGTGCCGGCACCGATAACACCGATGACGGACTCAGTGGAAAACATGCTCATGATCACTTGCCTTTGAAGTTGGGCTGACGTTTTTCCATGAAAGCAGCCACGCCCTCACGGTAATCTTCGGTGCGGCCTGCCAGCGTTTGCAGGTCGCGCTCCAGATCCAGTTGCTCGTCGAAGCTGTTGTCCCAGCTGGACTGGATGGCACGTTTGATCAGGGCCAGTCCTTTGGTCGGCTGAGTTGCCAAGCGCTTGGCCAGGCTCAGGGCTTCATCTTTCAGAGCTTCATCATCAACGCACTGCCAGATCATGCCCCAGCTGGCCGCTTGCTCGGCGCTGATTTTGTCACCCAACATGGACAGTGCCATGGCGCGGGCGTGCCCCACCAGGCGTGGCAGGGTCCAGGTGCCACCGGAGTCCGGTACCAAACCAATCTTGCAGAATGCCTGAATAAAGGAAGCCGAGCGGGCAGCCAGCACGATGTCGCAGGCAAAGGCGATGTTGGCACCGGCACCGGCGGCTACGCCATTGACTGCGCAGATAACGGGCATTTCCAGTTTCTGCAGACTGCGCAGCAGCGGGTTGTAGTTCTTTTCAATTGATTCGCCCAGGTTGGGCATTTCGGCATTGGGGTCAACGTTACGGTCACTCAGATCCTGTCCGGCACAGAATCCGCGGCCATTGCCGGTAATCAGCAGACAGCGTACGTCTTCGCTCTTCTTGACCTGTTTGATCACATCACGAACTTCAGCGTGCATCTGGGTGTTGAAACTGTTCATCCGGTCCGGACGGTTCAGGGTCAGTACCGCAACCCCGTCAGTAATCTCGAATTCAATCGTTTCGTAAGCCATATTTTATTTTCCTGTGAAGTTCGGTTTACGTTTTTCCATGAAAGCGGCAATGCCCTCGTTGCGATCTTCGGTAGCGGCCAGCAGTGTAAATGCCTTGCGCTCCAGGCTCAGACCGCTATCGAGAGTGGTTTCATATGCCTTGAGCAGAACTTCCTTGGCCTGGCGTACCGCAATGGGAGGCTTGGTCGCGATCTTGCGCGCCAGTTCGGTAGCGCGCTCCAGTGAGCGTTCGGGAATGGTCACTTCGCTGATCAGACCGAAATCACGGGCCTGGGCTGCGGAGATGAATTCACCGGACAACACCAGCTGCATGGCCATGGACTTACCGACCGTGCGCAGCAGACGCTGGGTTCCACCAGCGCCGGGGATGATGCCCAGATTGATTTCCGGTTGTCCAAATTGAGCGTTGTCACCGGCGATCACGATATCCGCATGCATCACCAGCTCACAGCCGCCACCCAGGGCAAAACCGTTCACGGCGGCGACAAGGGGCTTGGGGAACTGAGCGATGGTGCGCCAATGCAGAACGCGGGGATCATTCAATACACCGACGGCATCCAGCGCCGCCATCTCCTTGATATCGGCACCGGCGGCAAAGACCTTCTCGTTACCGGTGACAACAACGGCGCGAATGTCATCATTCAATGTTGCCCACTGCAGTACACTGGCCATTTCGCTGAGGAGTTGTGTGCGCAGGGCGTTGTAGGCTTCGGGGCGGTTGAGAGTGATGGTCAGCACGCCGTCGGAAACCTCAGAGACAATAATGTCCTGATACTCGTGTTGCATAGAAATACCGTCATCTGTGTTTTTTTGTTTGGCCCGGCATGATCGGCTGAATCCGAGCCGGACGCTTTGGGTGTCGCAGGCACTGTATTCGCGGGATGCAGCAACCCCTGGATCCGCTATGGTTGAAAGGCCATACTACACTTACAGTTTTCGCAAGATTACCCCAAAAGCGAAAAGAGATACAATATTTCGAGAACACATTGTTCTTTTCGTATCATAATGATTGATGTATCGTGTGGCTCACGATCATGACTACTATAGTCGGGATCAGACCGAACTGCCTGACGCCAATTTGCGTGCGCCGGCTGGTGATCCCGAGGACCCAATAAACAGAACAAGTCAGCGTCGTATCACGTCGACGCCAAGCACAATGGGAGATCCCTGATGAGCGAGAACCTTTTTGCCAAGCATAAAGCGACACTTGATGGTGCGCTGGCCGCGATTCACAGTCGTGACTATTTCAGCCCCTGGTCAGAAAATCCCAGCCCTCGTGCTTATGGTGAGACTGCCGCAGCAGACGGCGAAGCGGCGTTCCAGGCTCATCTGAACAAGCCGTTCGATTTGGATATGCCGGGTATCAGTGGCCGTGTTGGTGGTGAAGTGTCTCCCTACGGCATTGAGTTGAACGTGCAGTATCCGACGGTGGACATGGATAAGCTGCTGCCGGCAATGGACGACGCACGTAAAGCCTGGCGTGATCAGGGTGTTGAAGGACGTACCGGTATTTGTCTGGAAATCCTGGATCGCCTGAACAAGCGCAGCTTTGAAATTGCGCATGCGGTCATGCATACCTCTGGCCAGGGGTTCATGATGGCGTTTCAGGCTGGTGGGCCACACGCACAGGATCGTGCCCTGGAAGCGGTTGTTTATGGGTATGAAACCATGGCCAGCGTACCGGCACAGGCGACCTGGACCAAGCCGCAGGGCAAGCATGATCCGCTGGTAATGGAGAAAAAATTCACGGCCTGTGGACGTGGTGTGGGCCTGGTTATTGGCTGTTCGACCTTTCCGACCTGGAATACCTATCCGGGTCTGTTTGCTTCTCTGGTAACGGGTAACCCCGTATTGGTAAAAGCGCACCCGGCTGCGGTTCTGCCGGCAGCTATCACTGTTCAGGTTGCGCAGGATGTTCTGAAAGAGCAGGGGCTGCCGCCGCATATTGTATCGCTGTTTGTCGATGCGGATCCGTCCCAGCCTGAAACCATGGCCTTGGCTCAGCGTCCGGAAGTCAAGCTGGTCGACTTTACCGGCAATACCGCGTTTGGTGATTGGCTGGAGCAGAATTGCCCGCAAGCACTGGTGTATACCGAAAAGGCCGGCGCCAACACGATCGTGATCGATTCGACGGATGACTTTAAAGGCATGGTGCGTAACCTGGCCTTTACGCTGAGTCTCTATTCCGGACAGATGTGCACCACGACTCAGGATATTTTCGTACCCAAAGACGGTATAGAAACGGATCTGGGGCATAAGAGCTTTGATGAGGTGGTAGAAGCCATCGCGACCGGCGTCAGCAAATTCCTGTCTGATCCCGATCGAGCTGCCATGGTGCTGGGCGCGATTCAGTCCGAAGCGACGGCTCAGCGTATCGAAGACAGTCGTGGCCTGGGGACTGTTGTGCGGGATTCCGAAAAGCTGACACATCCCCAATTTGAAAACGCACGTGTACGCAGTCCGCTGATCATGACCATCGATGCGGACAAGGAAGATATCTGGGGGCAAGAGCTGTTCGGGCCGATCAGTTTCATTGTGCGGACCGAGAGTCGTGATCACAGCATCGAGCTGGCACGCGATGTGGTCAAGAAACACGGTGCCATCACTATGGGGTGCTACAGCAGTGATGATGTGCAGCTGGACAAGATTGAAGAGGCGGCACTGGATGCCTGTGTCGCGCTGAGTATCAATCTGACCGGTGGCGTATTCGTCAACCAGAGTGCAGCATTCAGTGACTTCCACGGCACCGGTGGCAACCCGGCGGCGAACGCATCTCTGGCTGATCACGCGTTCGTAGCCAACCGCTTCCGTTTCGTACAGAGCCGTCGTCACCCCAAGTGAGCGAGGAGTTGCTGATGGAATTTGAAACTGTATTGGTCGAGATCCGTGATGGCGTAGGTGTTGTCACGCTCAACCGCCCCAAGGCGATGAATGCCCTGAACCTTCAGCTCACATCCGAGCTGGGGCAGGCAATCGATGCGCTGGAAGCGGATGAGAACGTGCGCTGCATCCTGCTGACCGGTGGTGAGCAGGTCTTTGCAGCGGGCGCCGACATCAAGGAAATGAAGGCGCATGACTTCGCGTCTCTGTATGCGCTGAATTTCCCCTATGTGAAGCGCGACTGCTGGCGCGCCATTGATGAAGCGCGCACGCCTGTAGTTGCAGCGGTTGCCGGCTTTGCGCTGGGTGGCGGTTGCGAGATGGCGATGGCCTGCGACTTTATCATCGCCGCCGAAACGGCGCGCTTTGGTCAGCCGGAAATCGGTATCGGCACCATGCCGGGTGCCGGTGGCACCCAGCGCCTGACCAAGGCCGTTGGCAAGGCCAAGGCGATGGAAATGTGTCTGACCGGGCGCATGATGGATGCTGAAGAAGCCGAGCGCAGTGGCTTGGTATCTCGTATTGTCCCGGCGGAAGAGTTGCTGGAATCTGCCTTCAAGACGGCGCGCAAGATTGCTGCCAATTCGGCACCTGCGGTCAGCATGATCAAGCAGGCGGTCAACATGGCAGTCGATGTGCATCTGGCGGACGGTCTGCGTCATGAGCGTCATGCATTCCAGTCAACCTTCGCATTTGAAGACTGTGCGGAAGGCATGAATGCCTTTGCCGAGAAGCGCAAGCCCGAGTTCAAGCATCGCTGATTCGATCGGGTTTTGAGTCTCCTGAAACCGCTGGCGTTCGCGTCAGCGGTTTTTTTGTTGCGGTGGACGCCTTCCGGGCCATGGGTCAGAATATGCGCCATCGTTGATATTGAGTAATGGGTTTAATTGGTTGGGTATCACAATGAAATTCAAGGGAAAACGCGCCTGGGTAACAGGTGCAAGCTCGGGTATTGGTCAGGCGGTTGCGCGTACGCTGGCAGCGGAGGGTGCAGAGGTTGTGCTGTCCGCACGTCGGGCGGAGCGCTTGGAGGCGCTGGCTGATGAGCTGAAGGCAGCGGGTGCTCAGATTCATGTCGAGCCTGTTGATGTGGCTGATCGTGCAGCCATGGCGGCGGTTGGTGAGCGCCTGACGGCACTGGGTGGCATCGATATCCTGATCAATAACGCGGGCACCATGCCGATCAGTCCAATCATTAACGGGCGTGTGGATGAATGGGATCAGATGATTGATGTCAACATCAAAGGCGTGTTGTATGCGATCCACGCAGTGTATTCAGGCATGGCGGAACGCAAGCGCGGACATATTGTAAATATCAGCTCTATCGCGGCTCGTACAACTTATCCAAGTGCCGGTGTTTATGCGGGCACAAAGCATGCTGTGCGAGCCATTTCCGAGACTCTGCGCAAAGAAGCGATCCGCTTTGGTGTGCGTGTTACTGATATTCAGCCGGGCTCGGTCGATACAGAGCTGCCTGACAGCATCGGGCATGACAAGATTCGTGGCATCGTAAAAAGCAATATGTACGGTGATGAGGCCAATATGCTCAAGCCTGAGGATATTGCCAATGCGATTGTATATGCTCTGGAGCAGCCTGTGCATGTGGATGTTGGTGAGTTGTTGATTTGGCCTGCTCGGCAGGAAAACTGAGCGCACGATCCTGTAATAAGGAGCTAAACTTGTACAAGCTACTGATATTCGATTGGGATGGCACCATTATCGACTCCACTCAACGCATTGCATCGAGCCTTCGTGCTTCGGCTCGGGAGCTGGATTTGCCGGTGCCAACCTGGGAAGCGGCGCGGGACATTATTGGTCTGGGGTTGCCGGAAGCAATCAGGACACTGTTTCCCAATGAAGGGGATGCGATCATTAATCCGCTGCGTGAGCGCTATGCCTACTATTATATGGATGCGGACGAAACACCGGTTGAATTGTTTCCGGGGGTACAGCGAACACTGGAGAGCCTGAAGGACAAGGGCTATCGCCTTGCCGTCGCTACCGGTAAGAGTCGAGCGGGGCTTGAGCATGTATTTGCCGAAACAGGGTTGGGGAGTCTGTTTGAAACCAGTCGTTGCGCGGATGAAACGACTTCCAAGCCTGATCCGCACATGCTGCATGAACTGCTGGAAGAAACCGGCGTGCAGCGGCAGCAAGCCGTGATGATCGGTGATACCGAGTATGATCTTGAAATGGGTCAGCGTGCGGGGATGGATACGGTGGCCGTGAGCTATGGCGCTCATCACTTGGATCGGCTGCGGGTGCTGCGCCCGGTAAGGGAAATACATCATTTTACGGAACTGGAATTGTGGCTGGATGGTCTGTCAGCCTGAACTGTTTGAATGAGGGACTATTGTGAGTGAAAACCATTGGGGGCAGTCCGAGTCGTCTGCCGATACCCGTCCGAGCACTCAGAAAGAGTGGCGGCTGATTGAAAAAATGCTTGGCAGTCTGCAAGTTGAGCAGAGGCGGTCTCGCCGCTGGGGTATTTTTTTCAAGTTGTTAACGTTTGTTTACCTGTTCTCGTTGCTGGGTATGTTTTTCATCGGCAAGGACTTGGGGGGAAGCAAGGTTGTTGCGGCGGATCATACGGCTATCGTGGAGGTCAAGGGGCCGATCATGGATGGCGAAGATGCCAGTGCCGATACAATCATTGCCGCATTGCGGGATGCCTTCGAAGCTGAGCACAGCAAAGCGGTTGTTCTAAGGATCAACAGTCCTGGTGGCAGTCCGGTGCAGTCCGGTTATGTTTATGATGAAATCAAACGCCTGCGCGAGCTGAATCCCGAGAAAAAAGTCTATGCCGTTATTACCGATATCGGTGCTTCAGGAGCCTACTACATTGCGGCGGCGGCAGACGAGATTTATGCTGACAAGGCCAGCCTAGTGGGCTCTATCGGCGTGATTTCATCCAGTTTTGGCTTTGTTGACCTGATTGAAAAGCTTGGGGTTGAACGTCGCACGTTGACGGCCGGTGAAAACAAGGCCTTCCTGGATCCGTTCTCCCCCTTGAAAGAGAGAGATCGTGAATTTTGGCAGACAGTGCTGAATACGACGCATCAACAGTTTATTGAACAGGTCAGGAAGGGGCGAGGTGATCGCCTGAAGGGAGGTGATGAGCTGTTCACCGGTCTTGTCTGGAGTGGTGAGCAGGCTTTGGAGCTGGGGTTGGTTGACGGTCTGGGCAGCAGCTCGATGGTGGCACGTGAGGTAATAGGTGCCGAAAAACTGGTGGATTACACGGCACGACCGCAGCCACTGGATCGATTGATCGAGCGGCTTGGTGTCGGTGTGGCTAAAGAGCTGGCACTGCAGATGGGGCTGCGCAGCGATTATTCACTGCGCTGAGCCCGGGTTGTATCAGAAGGGGGCAACCCCTTCTGCTTCCAGCATGCGAATCAGGCGTATCAGGGGGAGGCCGATCAGGGTATTGGGGTCATCCCCCTCAAGGCGTTCAAAAAGTACGATGCCGGCACCTTCCGAGCGAAAGCTGCCGGCACAGTTGTAAGGTTGCTCATGCTCCAGGTAAGCCTCAATCATGGCATCGGTTAACTGTCTGAAATGCACGTGGAAAGGAACGGTCTCTACTTGAGTGCGCCCGGTGCGGGTGTTGAGCAGGCACAGTCCGGTCAGAAAGGTGACGGACTGGCCGGAAGCGGCTTGAAGCTGTTCGACGGCACGTTTGTGAGTGCCGGGTTTGCCGATGATCTGTCCGTTCAGAACGGCGGCCTGGTCTGAACCGATAACGAGCGCATTTTTGTAATAAGGGGCGACGGCGCGAGCCTTTTCCTCCGCGAGGCGTGCAACCAGTGCTGAGGCGCTTTCGTTTGGCAGAGGTGTTTCGTCAATCTCTGGGTGCTTGGTCCGGTAGGGCAGGCCCAATTTGTCCAGAATTTCCCGTCGCCAGGGAGAGCTAGAGGCGAGTACCAGAGTCGGAAGCATGATATTTCCTTATTTGATGCCACGGGTTACAAAATTTTCTGTTATTATATTAAACCTAATTTTAATCGCTTGAATCCCTATTTTCTTTGACAGCAGGGGGTTCTAATCATAGAATTGCGCGCTTATGTCGTACGGTCCATTACCGAAAAAAGTTGACCCTCGCAAACTTGCCGAGCGGGAAGCGGTATTCAAAGGCCCAGCAGCTATTGCTGATATGCCTCGTCTTGCATCCTTCTTGGTCGATGATAACGGTACTATTGATGCCGAAGTCGCGTTTGCCAAGGATGAACAGGGCCTGCGGGTTCTGAGTGGCACGATGTCCGGCACTGTCAGTATGACGTGTCAGCGCTGCTTGGAGCCGGTCAGTGTCGAGATTGAGGCTACTCTCAATCTGGCAGTTGCACTGACGGAAGAGCAGGCACAAAATTTGCCCCGCTACTATGATCCCTTGATCATGGAAGCGGACGAGATTGAACTGCTGCCAGTTATCGAGGATGAGCTGATGTTGAGTCTGCCGCTTGTCCCGTATCACGATGACTGCAGTATTCAGACCTCGTTCGGTGACGTGGAAACGGCCCGGACGCAGGAAGAAAAACCCAACCCTTTCAGTGTATTGGCCCAGCTTAAAGCCAAGGCCGATAAGAGTTAAACCAGGAGCTAGATACCATGGCAGTACAGCAGAACAAAAAGTCTCGTTCAAAGCGTGATATGCGCCGTTCTCACGATGCGCTGAGCAACCCGACTCTGTCTGTTGACGCAACTACCGGTGAAACCCACCGTCGTCACCACGTCAGCGCTGACGGTTTTTACCGTGGCCGTCAGGTGGTTGCCAAAGGCGACGAGTAAACTTGACAGCACAATATTGCATCGCCATTGATGCAATGGGCGGGGATTTCGGTCCCCGCGTTACCATTCCCGCCGCACTGGATGCCTTGAAGCGTCACCCCTTCCTGAAGATTTTGCTGGTCGGTCAGCAGCAGCAGTTGCAGCTGATACTCAAGCGCCACAATCAACTTGATCACCCCCGGTTGGAACTCCTCCATTCCGAGTCCGTCGTTGCCATGGATGAGCGTCCTGCTCTGGCTCTGCGACGTCGTAAGGACTCTTCCATGTACCTTGCTTTGCAGTCGGTTGCTGATGGGCGCTGTCAGGCCTGTGTCAGTGCCGGTAATACCGGAGCACTGATGGTCATGGGGCGCGGTATCTTGCAAATGTTGCCGGGCATTGATCGTCCCGCCATTACCTCGGCCGTTCCGACGCTGCATGGACACAGTTATATGCTGGATCTGGGGGCCAATGTGGATTGCTCGGCGGAGCATCTGCTGCAGTTTGCGATCATGGGCTCCGTGATGCTGAAGGCAGTAGAGCAAATCGCCCTTCCCAGGGTGGGTCTGTTGAATATCGGAGCGGAAGAGATCAAAGGTAACGAGCAGGTCAAGCTGGCCTCCCGCTTGTTGTCCGAGCAATCTGATCTGAACTATATCGGTTTTGTGGAAGGTGACGCGGTATTTGCGGGCAAGGCCGACCTGGTGGTATGTGACGGATTTGTCGGCAATATTGCGCTTAAAAGCAGTGAAGGGCTGGCGCGTTTGATCAGTCGCAAGGTGCGTACCAGTTTTACGCGAAATCTGTACCGTCGCCTGCTGGCGCTCTTGGCGCTGCCGGTTATCAAGGAGCTTCAGCAGCAGCTTGATCCTGGTCGTCGTAATGGCGCCAGTCTTTTGGGGCTGCAGGGCATCGTTGTAAAAAGCCACGGCAGTGCAAATCGTGACTGCTTTTCCCATGCGATCGACCAGGCCGTCTCTGAAGTGGAGATGAATGTGCCTGAACGCATCAGTGAACAGCTAGAGCGCTATCTGCAGCGTTCGTCTGCGTCGGAATAAGCCCGGGCATTCTAATTACCCCCGAATGTTGTACACTAACGGCCTGAAAAAGCCGTGTGTCTGCACCCAGGGCGCGGCATAGATGTCACTTGTACAAAATATGGGGAAACCATGTCGCAAACGCTTGCTTTCGTTTTTCCTGGCCAGGGCTCACAGCAGCTGGGAATGCTCTCCGAGCTGGCAGCAGAATACCCGGTCATTCAACAGGTTTTTGCCGAAGCCTCCGAGGCGCTGGGATTTGATCTCTGGCAGCTGACTCAGGAAGGCCCGGAAGAGGCTTTGAACAGCACTGAAAATACTCAGCCGGCCCTGTTGACCGCGGGTGTGGCGCTTTGGCGTCTCTGGCTTGAGCGTGGAGGTGACAAGCCGACCGTGATGGCGGGGCATAGTCTGGGAGAATATACCGCGCTGGTATGTGCCGGTGCCATGTCTCTGGCTGACGGTGTTCGTCTGGTGAAAATGCGCGGCGAGTACATGCAACAGGCTGTGCCGGCAGGTGCAGGGGCCATGGCTGCGATTCTGGGGCTTGGTGATGAAGCTATTGCCGATGCGTGTGCAGAGGCGGCGCAAGGTGCGGTAGTGGCTCCGGTGAATTACAACTGCCCCGGGCAGGTTGTGATTGCGGGTGAAAAAGCGGCTGTTGAACGTGGCATCGAAGCGTGTAAGGCGGCCGGAGCCAAACGTGCCGTACCTTTACCGGTCAGTGTGCCTTCTCATTGTGCCCTGATGAAACCGGCTGCCGAACAGTTGGCGGGTGTTTTGGCCGAAGTTAATCTGAGTATGCCCGAAATTCCGGTTGTGCAGAATGTCACGGCAAGTGTGGCAGCTGATCTGGAAGCATTGCACAGCAACTTGTTGGCGCAGTTGTACAGTCCGGTTCTGTGGACGGCATCGGTGCAGTGCATGGCGTCCGAGGGTGCGGATACGTTTGTAGAGTGTGGTCCGGGCAAGGTCCTGACCGGCCTGAATAAAAAAATTGACCGTGCTTTGGCGGGTGTATCCATCAGCGACCTTGCCGGCTTTGAAAAAGCACTGGGCTGAGCATTAACGGACATTAGGAACAGGAACATGAGCATTGAAGGTAAAGTCGCACTGGTAACCGGCGCGACGCGTGGCATTGGTAAAGCTATCGCGATTAATCTGGCGGCTCAGGGCGCGGTGGTGATCGGTACTGCAACCAGTGAAAAAGGGGCTGAAACCATTTCGGCCTACCTGGCAGAAGCTGGTTTTCAGGGTTCAGGCCTGGTGTTGGATGTGTCCGATTCTGTATCAGTTGAGGCCGTTTTGAAGCAGATACAGGCCGATTTCGGTGTGATCGAGATTTTGGTCAATAATGCCGGCATTACCAAAGATAACATCCTGATGCGGATGAAAGATGACGAATGGGATGGGGTGATCAATACGAACCTCAATTCAGTCTATCGTCTGGTGAAAGGTTGTCTGAGAGGCATGACGAAGGCGCGCTGGGGACGTATTATCAGCGTAAGTTCTGTTGTGGCGTCCATGGGAAATGCCGGACAGACAAACTATGCAGCGGCCAAGTCCGGTATGGAAGGTTTTACGCGTGCTCTGGCACGTGAAGTCGGTTCACGTAATATTACGGTAAACTGTGTTGCGCCGGGCTTTATCGATACGGACATGACTGCCGGTCTTGCGGATGAGCATAAGCAAAGCCTGCAGGCGCAGATCCCGATGAGTCGCCTGGGACAGCCGGAAGAAGTTGCTGCTGTGGTCGGATTTCTGGCCGGAAATGGCGGTGCTTATGTGACCGGTGATACTATCCACGTCAATGGTGGGATGTACATGTCCTGATAAGGGACAAATGCGAATACATAAAGATTTGTGTTTTTCGCGGATTTGTTGATAATTGGCCGTCAGTTGGCGGAGTAAGAAATTCACACCGTCACGCTTGTTGCCAGAGCGTAATGGGTTTTCTGGAATTCCGAATCACATCCTGCGATGTGATGGTATTGAGAAAAAATAGGAAGAGATATGAGTAACATTGAAGAGCGCGTAAAGAAAATCATTGCTGAACAGCTGGGCGTTAAAGAAGAAGAAGTTGTCAACTCTGCTTCCTTCGTCGAAGACCTGGGCGCTGACTCCCTGGACACTGTTGAGCTGGTTATGGCTCTGGAAGAGGAATTCGAAACTGAAATTCCTGACGAAGAAGCTGAAAAGATCACGACTGTTCAGCTGGCGATCGATTACATCAACGCTCATCAGTAATCAATCCCGAAAGAATTAGCCGAAAAGCCGCATCTATATGCGAATATAGTGCGGCTTTTCTTTTGTAAGGCCGTGTAGGGCTGGAGGAGTAGGATGTCTCGCAGAAAAGTTGTTGTGACCGGTATCGGTTTGCTGACACCCGTTGGGAATACCGTCAAGGAGACCTGGGATAATATCCTGGCCGGTAAAAGCGGGGCGGCACCAATTGAGCATTTTGACGCATCTCAATTCGCAACTCGTTTCTCTGCATCCGTAAAGGACGTTCCCCTGGATCTTTACATGAGTGCGAAAGAAGCACGCAAAATGGATCTGTTCATTCAGTACGGAATGGTCGCTGCAACCCAGGCCATCGAGGATTCCGGTATTGAGGCCCATGAGGGCAACGCACACCGTATCGGGTGTGCAATCGGCTCCGGCATTGGCGGCTTGCCGATGATCGAGAAAACGCACGACACACTTAAGGCGGGCGGCGCACGACGTGTTTCCCCGTTTTTTGTGCCGGGCAGTATCATTAATATGATTTCCGGTAACGTAGCGATCAAGTATGGCTTCCGTGGCCCCAATATCGCTATTACTACCGCTTGTACCAGTGGCACGCATAATATTGGCCATGCCATGCGTATGATTCAGTATGGCGATGCAGATGTGATGGTGGCTGGCGGTGCGGAAATGGCCACTACCCCGCTGGGTGTCGCCGGTTTCTCTGCAGCGCGTGCTCTCTCTACACGCAATGATGCGCCTCAGGAAGCCAGTCGCCCCTGGGATCGAGATCGTGACGGGTTTGTACTGGGAGATGGCGCCGGTGTACTGATCCTTGAAGAGTACGAACATGCCAAGGCGCGAGGCGCGCATATTTACTGTGAGCTGTCGGGTTTCGGCATGTCGGATGATGCCTTCCACATGACGGCGCCGCCTGAAGATGGTGCCGGTGCGGCCCTGTCGATGCAGAATGCAATCAGTGATGCGGCCATTGCTGCGGAGCGTATTCATTACATCAATGCGCATGGTACCTCAACGCCGGCGGGTGATATCGCCGAGTCCAATGCGGCCAAGCGTGTGTTGGGCAGTGCGGCGGAGCAGGTGCGCATGAGTTCAACCAAGTCCATGATCGGTCATTTGTTGGGGGCTGCGGGTGCGGTTGAAGCCGCTTTCTGTGTGCTGGCACTGCGTGACCAGGTGGCACCGCCTACCATCAACCTGGACAACCCTTCGGAAGGGTGTGACTTGAACTATGTTGCCAATGCCGCGCAGGAATGCACGCTGGACGCGACCATGTCCAACTCGTTTGGGTTTGGCGGCACCAACGGCACGCTGATCTTCAATCGTCTGTGAGGAGTGGAGAGCTTCGGCTCTCCCCGTATACAGTGCAACCGCAAATGCTGGTCAATGGCCATCCTGGTGAGCATGTCGATGCCATCGATCGAGGCGTGGCCTACGGACATGGTCTGTTCGAGACGTTTCTGGTCATCAACGGTGTGCCGATATTTTATGCCGAGCACCTGAATCGTCTGTTGTCCGGTTGTGAGCGTTTGGGCATACCGACACAGGGCTTGGCGGAGCAGCTGCGGCACGATCTGCAGCTGTTGTCGTTTCCGGAAGGGTACTCTGTACTCAAGCTGATACTGACTTGTGGTTCGGGCGGTCGCGGCTATTTGACGCCGAACCCGGCATCACCTACACGTATTTTCATGCTCTCGGCCATGCCAGTCTATCCTGACCAGCCTCATCAGGGGATCCGAGTCCGCTGGTGTCAAACACGCCTGGCTTGCCAGCCCCTGTTGAGTGGAATCAAACATCTGAATCGCCTGGAACAGGTTCTGGCACGTAATGAGTGGCAAGACCCCAGTGTGCGTGAAGGTTTGGTATGTGATAGTCGAGGCTATGTTATCGAAGGCACCATGAGCAATCTCTGCTTTATTCGTGGCAACCGATTGTACACGCCGGCGCTTGATCAATGTGGTGTCGAAGGCATCGTGCGTAATCAGGTGCTGATACTGGCAGAATCATCGGGGCTGGGGGTGGAAATCGGTCATTATAGACCGCAAGATGTCGAAGCGGCAGATGAGGTGTTTGTCTGTAACAGCCTGATCGGTATTTGGCCCGTCATTGAGCTGGGCGGCCGGAGTTACGCTTGGGGGCGATATACACGCCAGCTGCAGGCGGCGTTCAATCAACGGATGGTGCAATGCTGAAACGATTGATTCTATTCTTTTTCCTCTTGGCCGCTGTCGCCGCTGGGGCAACCTTCTGGCTACATCAGCAACTGCAACGAACCCTTGCTGCCCCGCTGCCGGTCAGTGAGGAACGTGAAATGGTGGTTGATCAGGGGACCTGGTTCCGCAAGTTTGCTATGCAGTTGGAATCGGAAGGACTGGTTGACTCTCATCTGTGGCTGCGTTTTGCCGCACAGCTGGACCCGGCTGTCACGGCCATCAAGGCTGGAGATTACCGGCTTGAGCCGGGTATGACTCTACAGCAATTGTTGGACAAGGTCGTGGCGGGCGAAACCATTGATTACACCTTTACTCTGATAGAGGGGATGACCGTCAAGCAGTTGCGTCAATCCTTGCAGGCCAACGAACGCCTGACGCATGAGACGGGTGAGCTGACAGATGATGAGCTACTACGTGCGCTGGGCAGTGACGCTGCCTCACTGGAAGGGTTGTTCCTGGCCGAGACCTATCACTTCAAAAAAGGCATGAGCGACCTGGAACTGCTCAAGCGTGCCCATGAGGATCTGAATCGAGTACTGGACAATGCCTGGGCCGAGCGGGCGAAAGGGTTGCCCTATGCTTCCCCCTATGAAGTGCTGATCATGGCCTCGATTATTGAGAAGGAAACAGGCGTGGCCTCTGAGCGCAGTCGGATTGCGGGCGTTTTTGTACGCCGCCTGGAGCGAGGCATGCGGTTGCAGACCGATCCGACGGTTATCTATGGCATGGGCGAGCGTTATCAAGGCAAGATCACCCGTGCCGACCTCCGGAGGCCCACTCCCTGGAATACCTATGTGATTGAGGGATTGCCTCCTACCCCTATTGCGTTGGTGGGGCGTGAGGCAATTAAAGCAGCGCTGACGCCGGATGATGGCAAGGCTTTGTACTTTGTTGCCAAGGGTGATGGCTCTCACCAGTTTTCAAACTCGCTGGAGGCGCACAACCGCGCCGTACGTCAATACCAGCTTCGGCGCCGCGCCGATTACCGCTCTTCACCGGAGAATTGAGATCGATGACCCGAGGATACTTTGTTACCGTAGAGGGGACGGAAGGCGTCGGCAAGACGACCAATCTGGACTTCATTCAGCGTCATCTTGAAGCGCAGGGAGTCAGGGTTGTACGTACTCGCGAACCAGGTGGAACACCGCTGGCCGAGGATATTCGAGCGCTTCTGCTGGCACCTCGCGAAGAGCCGGTTGCGAGCCTGACCGAGTTGTTGCTGATGTTTGCCGCTCGCGCACAGCATCTGCAGCAGGTGATCCTGCCGGCACTGAATGCGGGGCAGTGGGTTTTATGTGACCGTTTCACCGATGCCACTTATGCCTATCAGGGGGGCGGACGTGGCATGGATATCGCGCAGATTGCGGCACTGGAACAGTTGGCGCAGGGGGATTTGCGTCCTGATCTTACGCTGCTGCTGGATTTGCCGGTTGAAACCGGACTGGCTCGTGCTCGTGCCCGGAGTACGCCGGATCGTTTCGAGGCCGAAAAAATACACTTCTTCGATGCCGTGCGTACTCACTATCTGGCGCGTGCCGCTCGAGAACCGGAACGTTTTGCGGTGATCGATGCCGAGCCTGTACTGGCTGATGTGCAAGCGCAGATCCTTACGGCGCTGACGCGTCTGGATGTGACGACTGATGTCTGATTTGTTGCTCCCCTGGTTTCTGACCCAATGGCAGCGCCTGTGCGCGCAGCACCAGGCCGATCGCCTGCCGCATGCCTTGTTGCTGTCGGGGCCTGCCGGGGTAGGGAAGGGGCGCTTTGCCCAGGCACTTGCCAATCTTCTGCTATGCCATGAGCCTACTGCAGCAGGCCCTTGTGGGCATTGCCACAGTTGTGAACTGCGTATTGCCGGACACCATCCCGACCTGGTAAGAATATCGCCGGAGGCTGAAGGCAAGCCGATCAAAGTGGATCAGGTGCGCCTGCTGATTGATCATTTACACAGTACCGCCCAGCAGGGGGGGTACCGAGTGGTTATCATGGAGCCGGCAGAAGCGTTGAATACGTCTTCGGCCAACGCATTGTTGAAGATTCTGGAAGAGCCTGGTCAAAACACCCTGTTGATTCTGGTGTGTCACCAGCCGGGCCAATTGATGCCCACGATTCGCAGTCGCTGTCAGCGTATCGATTTTACCACGCCGGGGGTGGAGCAAGCCGTGGCCTGGCTGGTTGATACCCTGGCGCTTGAGTCCGACAGGGCCGAGCAATTGTTGCGTCTGTCGCATGGCGCACCACTGCGAGCTCAGCGCCTGTATGAGGGCGATGTACTTGAACAGCGCAAAAAGCTGTTAACGGGACTGGCGGATTTGTTGCGAGGGCGTGCAGCTGTTACTGATCTGGCGCTACAGTTTGGCAAGTTTGACCTGCTACAATGCCTTGATTGGTTAAATAGCCTGCTCAGCGACATCATACGCATACAACTGGCCGGAGTGTCTGAGCCGGTTGTGAATACGGACATGACGCGCATGCTGCAGGCGGTTGCCAGACAGGCCGGTAGCGCTAAAATATTTGCATTGGCCGATCGCATTCAGGAAGAGCGCGTTAGCCTGATGATGCGGCAGAATCCGAATCGGCAGCTGTTGCTGGAGCGACTGTTGCTGCAATGGTCTGATCTGGCACGATAAACATAGGAGTGTTGAGTCCATGTCCATCATACCGCGTATCAGTCACGGTATCCTGTCGCTGACAATAGACAATAAGGAAAGCCTGTACAGGGCCTATATGCCCTACATCACCAACGGTGGTCTGTTTATCCCCACGACACGAACGTATCAACTGGGAGAAGAGGTCTTCATGCTGTTGATGCTTATGGACGAACCGGACAAGGTGCCGGTCACTGGTAAGGTGATCTGGGTAACGCCGAAAGCTGCACAGGGTGGACGTACACCCGGTATCGGCATTCAGTTGTCGGCCGATGACTCGACACTTGTGCGCAAGATTGAAACGTATTTGGCGGGCATGGCTGCAGGCCGCCGCACTAATACCTTATAAGTACTAGAGAACCGATGTTAATAGACTCGCACTGCCATCTCGACATGCTGGATCTGTCCAGACATGAGAACTCGCTGGATAACGTAATGGCGGCGGCACATGACAAACAGGTTAACGAGATGCTGTGCGTATGCGTTGATCTGAAAGCATATGACGGCATGCGCCAGGCCGCCGAACGTTTTGACAATGTCTGGTTTTCGGCCGGCATCCATCCGCTTCACATGGATAAAAGCGCCTTTGATCGCGACCATCTGGCCGCTCTGGCAGCTGACCCACGGGTGGTTGCCCTGGGAGAAACCGGACTGGATTATTACTATTCGACTGACACACTGGAAGCACAGCAGGCGAGCTTTGCCGGTCATTTGGCGCTGGCAGGTGAGCTGGATTTGCCCGTGATTGTTCATACGCGTGACGCGAGAGAAGATACTATTCGGTTGATTCGAGAGCATGGTAATCCGGATTCTGCCGGGGTGTTGCACTGCTTTACGGAAAGTCTGGACATGGCCAAGGCTGCGTTGGATCTGGGTTATATGATCTCTTTCTCCGGGATTATCAGCTTCCGTAACGCGGCCGAGCTGCGTGAGGTGGTGAAGGCGGTGCCGCTGGATCGTATGCTGGTGGAAACCGACTCTCCCTACCTGGCACCGGTACCTTATCGTGGTAAACAGAACCAGCCTGCCTACGTGGCCGAAGTCGCTGCCTGTGTTGCAGAGCTGAAAGGAGTTTCGTTAGACACCGTCGCGGAACACACCAGCGCCAACTTTCGCCAGTTGTTCAAGCGCACCCGCGTTTAGTGAATACCATGTATTATCAGCCCCCGATTGACTATATCGAACCTGTGTTTCGTCCGCCCAGCGAGGCGGATTCGCTTATTCTGCAAGTGAGTAATGGTTGCAGCTGGAATCGCTGCACGTTTTGCGACATGTATACGGATGCGCAGAAAAAATTCCGTCCCCGACCGGAGATGGAGGTGTTGGCAGAAATCGAACGCTGTGGCCGGGCGATGCCTTGGGTGCGCCGAGTTTTTCTGGCGGATGGTGACGCCATGGCGCTGTCGATCCGGCGTCTGGAGGCGATTCTGCAAGCAATCCGCACCCACCTGCCACAGGTCGGGCGAGTCTCGGCTTACTGCCTGCCCGCCAATCTGAAACGCAAGAGCGTGGACGACCTGGTGCGCTTGCGTCAGTTGGGGCTGACACTGATCTATATGGGAGCCGAAAGTGGCTGCAACGACGTATTGCAGGCGTTTGATAAAAATGAAACCTTCGACTCCACCGCCGAAGCCTTATTGAAGGCCCGGGAAGCCGGTATCAAGCGTTCGGTAATGCTGATCAACGGGGCAGGCGGGCAATATTATTCCGAACAGCACGCGCTGGAGTCCGCACGGTTGGTGAATCTGACTCAGCCGGAATATCTGGCAACACTGGTACTGTTCTTTCGACGAGATACCGAGGCACGAGTCAGAGCCGGTTACAAAGGTCTGTTCCAGCCTCTGGGCCCTGAAGGGCTGTTTCGAGAAATGCAGACTTTGATTGGCGCCACGGAACTCGACCAGACAATTTTCCGCAGTGATCACGTGTCCAATCGGCTGATTTTGAAGGGTGTGCTAGGCAAGGATAAAACGAAGATGCTGGCCGAAATCGATGCCGCCATCGACTATGCCGCCCGGCATGACATCGCCCTGTACCAGGGGTAGTTGATCATGGAAGGGAGTTGGCTGCCTTCATCCGAGCGGTCGCTGCCCGGATGAAGGTGCGCCGCTTCAGGGAGCGGCAGTCACATCGTCGTCGTTCAAAGGGGTGATGCTGAGCAGCATTTTGCCCAAATCCAGCAAAATAATCAGAATATTGTTGTGGTAACACACGCCTTGTACAAAGCGCTTGCTTGAGTCATCCCCGGAGATACTGGGCGCACGATCGACATCTTTTTGCGGCAGGTTAATCACCTCGTCGACACTGTCTACGACCAGACCGATAACTTCCTGCTCATTGAACTCGACCACAATGACGCGAGTATCATCATCGTAAGGGGCCAGTGGCAAACCAAATGTCTGCCGGGTATCGATCACGGTCACCACATTGCCGCGCAGGTTGATAATGCCGAGAATAGAGCTGTCAGCTCCCGGAACCGGCGTTATTTCGCTGAAGCGCAGTACTTCTTTGACTTGCATGACATCAATGCCGTACAGCTCATTGTCGACCCGAAAGGTTGCCCATTGATGATAGGCGATTTCTTCTTGCTGTGTGCGCCGGGCATGCTCCGATTCGGCACGTTGCCCATCCTGCAATGTTTTCAGTAATTCAGCCGCTGCATTCAAGCTCATTGCGTTAGTCCTGTGTCATCCAAGTTTTCAACCATCCCAGGCCATCTTCTGTTTGCCCTTTCGGGATGTACTCCAGGCTGACATGCCCCGAATACCCCAAATGCTCAAGCGCCTTGAACAGATTTGTAAAATTGATTTCTCCGGTGCCCGGTTCGTGGCGACCGGGTACGTCGGCGATCTGTATATGCCCGATTTTGTCTGCATTTTGCTGCAAAGTCGAGATCAGATTCCCCTCCATGATCTGCATGTGATAAACATCATACTGCAGCCGAGTTGCAGGTAGCTCGAGCCGTTGGATAAGCTCGATGGTCTGAGCGCTTCCGTTAAGGTAAAAGCCGGGCATGTCCTGAGTATTGATGGCTTCGAGCATTAACTCAATACCGGCTTGAGCGCAACGTGTCGCCGCCAGCTTAAGGTTATGTATCAGGGTGCGTTCAACCTGCTTTTCAGGAGCGCTGGCCGGGGGAATACCGGTCAGGCAGTTCAGGCGCGGGACGCTTAGGGCACGTGCCCAGTCAATGGCCTGGTCCACGGCTGCCGAAAAGTCGTCTTCGCGCCCCGGTATACAGGCCAGGCCCCGTTCACCTGCGGCCCAGTCACCGGCGGGGATATTGATCAGCACCAGTGTCTGTTGCTGAGTATCGAGTGCCTGTTTGATCTGTTCTAGCGTCAGATCATAAGGAAACTGGATTTCAACGGCATTAAAGCCCGCTGTGCGGGCGGCCGCAAAGCGTTCGATCAGAGGGCGTTCCGTAAACAGGAGGCTCAGGTTGGCTGCAAATTTTAACGTGCTCATCTTAAAGGCAGTTGTCCGGTTTGGGTAATCCGGCCAGTCGCGCTATGCGCTTGGCAGGGCTGCCGGGAAAGAGTTTCATCAGATAAATGCTGCGTCCCTTATCCTGTCCCAGCTTAGTGGCCACGGCCTTGGTCAAGGGGCGCATGGCAGGGGAAAGCTGATAATCCTGATAAAAGTCACGCAGAAGGTAGATGATCTCCCAGTGTGCGTCGGTCAGCTCCAGCCCCTCTTCGTGTGCAAGATGCTCGGCGACAGCCGGTGTCCATGCATGGAGGTCGTAGAGATATCCCTCTTCATCCAGCGCGATGGCATGTCCGTTTACGATCAGTTCCATATCAAAACCAGCTTACAATGCGTGTGTGCTGTACCGTCAATGCGACGAATCCGGCATCATCAACCTCATTCAGGCTGTCAGTACCAATCCCGCGTGCCTGACAATCCGGTGCTAATACAACCACGCGAGCGGACAGGTGCGAGAGTTCTCTGCGGTGCAGGGGAAGAGCCCAGTAGGTGCCGTCTTCGATCAGCAATAATGTATCTTCATCGGACAGAGCCTGACGGCAGCTCAGGAAGGTTGTGCGGTCACTGGGAGACGTGTTGAGTATATGCAGGGTCATACCGTGAGTACCACATCATGTCGGTTGATCAGTGCCTGCAGCTCTGTAGCGCTTAAAACCGTAGGGGCGGGCTCCAGGCGCTCGGCCTCCAGACCATGCAGGCTCAGGCTGTACAGGCTGGTATAAATCTGTTCGATATCATACAGGGGGAGAGCCCCCAGCATGGCGTTCAGATTTTTTTCGCCTATTTTTCCGCTGTTCTGGTCAGGTAGCAGCTGCAAGATGCCATCATCCAATAGTAACAGTGAGACCGACAGGTCAAAAACGGCACCACTGAGCGCGATATCCAGGGCATCCCGTGCCGCTGAAGAGCCGTAGGGAGGCTTGCGACAGATAACCAGGAGTGACTTCTGGCTCATTGCGGGCCTCCAAAGGTTACGACTCGATCGGATACGATACTGGCTTCAACCAGCTGGCCAAGGCCGGATAGCTCGAAACCCTCGGCCAGGTTATGAGCCGTTTTCTCATAGCGTTTGGCTTCGTGCTCATCCAGTACGCCTCGGCGCACGGCAGCTGCGATGCACACCACCATGTCAAGCTGATGCTCCTGCGCCAGTTGTTGCCATAGAGCGGGAATATTCTGCTCGTCACGTGGTGGAGCGGTCAGCGTATTGGCGGTGTAGACACCGTCGCGGTAGAAGAAAACACGATGAATGGAGTGGCCTGCAGCCAGCGTGGCTTTGGCGAAACGCAGTGCCGTACCCGCCGTTGCTGACTGGTAAGGTGCGTTATGAATGATAAGGGTATAAATCATACGGCCTTGAACCCTGAATAAAAAAGCCCCGCAATCTTACCAGATTTGCGGGGCTCGGGTGATTACGCCGGTAGCTGGTTAGTCGTCGCTGAAAGCGCCGACCAGGCTCAGCAGATGAACCAGCAGGTTGTAGATGCTCAGGTACAGGCCAACAGTGGCGATGACATAGTTGGTGTAACGGCCGTTAACGATGTTGCTGGTGTCATACAGGATAAAACCGGACATGAGCAGCACAACCGCGCCGGAGAACGCCAGCTGCATGCCGGAGATGTCGACTCCGAACAGCGGTAGTACGAACAGCGCAACCATGGCCACGATCAGAATAATGGAGCCTGCCGCCAGGAAACCACCCATGAAGCTGAAGTCCTTGCGGGAGGTCAGCACGTAGGCAGAGAGGCCCAGGAACGTGATGGCGGTCATGCCCATGGCGGTCATCACGATTTCACCACCATTCGGCAGCGCCAGGTAATGGTTCAACAGGGGGCCAAGTCCGAAGCCCATCAGGCCGGTGAAGGCAAATGTCAGTGGCAGGGCCGCCGCGCTGTTCTGCTTGCGGTTGATCACAAACAGCAGGACAAAACTGAGCAGAACACTCCCCAGATACACCATGAACGGGGGGTTGATCGCCATTGAAATCCCCGCTGTAGCCGCACTGAATACCAGTGTCATGGCCAAAAGCATGTAGGTGTTGCGAATGACTTTGTTGGTTTCCAGTATCGATTGCGACGACCGGGCTTCTATAGAACGCGCGTTATCCATCATGAACCTCTTCAATTATTTCCATCTATCCGCAATGATGAGGGTTTATACCGTTTTTTCAACATTATTTGATGGTTTGACTTCAAAAAGATTCTCGGTAGAATCTCTTTCTGCTGTACGGAGGGGTGGCTGAGTGGTCGAAAGCACCGGTCTTGAAAACCGACGAGTCGAGAGGCTCCCAGGGTTCGAATCCCTGCCCCTCCGCCATCTATTCTTGAGACCATCCTCCTCTGTACGAGTTCCCCGTGTCCGAATCCATACTGCCCGATCTCGATATTGTGTACGAGGACGAATACCTCGTTGCCCTCAATAAGCCTGCGGGGCTTCTGGTGCACCCCAGCTGGATTGCACCTGCCCGTACGCCGAATCTGGTTTCGTTGCTGAAACAGCGTTATCCCGGAGAAACGGTGCATACGGTGCATCGTCTGGATCGGGCAACATCCGGTGTGATTGTCTTTGCACGTCAGAAACAGGTCGGTCAGCATCTGCAGCAGCAGTTTATTGACCGGGTGGTCAACAAGACCTATTTGTGTGTCGTGCGCGGCTGGACTGATGAAGCCGGGTTGATTGACTATCCACTGAAACCGATTCATGACAAGCGCGAGGACCCGCGGGCCAATCCGGATAAGGAACCCAAGGATGCCGTGTCGGCCTACCGTCGTGTGGGGACCGTTAGTCTGCCGATTCCCGTTGGACGCTACCCCGAAGCCCGTTACTCATTGGTCGAAGTCAAGCCGACGACAGGGCGCAAACACCAGATTCGCCGTCATATGAAGCATATCCTGCATCCGATTGTGGGAGATACCAAGTATGGTGAGGGGCGTCATAATCGCTTGTTCAGAGAGCATCTGGACCTGCATCGTATGCTCCTGATGGCCACGCACATCGAGTTTGTGCATCCGGTCACAGAGCGCAAAATGCATCTCCAGGCGGGGGTTGGGGCTGAGGTCGAGCAGTTATTTCACCGGCTTGGCTGGGATGAGGGATATCCGGTTACTGCCGGAGCAGATCAGCAGTAACCGGTGTTCATCAGGACAACCAGTTATCCGGGTCGTTTTCGTCGGCAAATACCTGTGGCCACTCATCACGGCGGTTGAGCATATCCTGAGCAATCGCCTTGGCGCCTTCCAGATCGTGGCTGGCGGCCCACCCGCACTGCAGTTCGTTGCACGCCGGTACGGCGGTGGCAGCCAGTACGTCTTCCAGAGTGCGTGCAAATACATCCAGAATTTCAGTGTAGTTGTCGTGATTAAGAACCGAGAGGTAAAAACCGGTCTGACAACCCATCGGCCCGAAGTCCAGCACGCAGTCCAGGTGATTGCGGATCATTTCGGCAATCATGTGTTCCAGTGAGTGCAGTGCCGGCATCGGCATGTGAGCCTGGTTCGGCTGGCAGAAACGTACATCGTATTTGTGTACCCGGTCCTTCAAGCCTTCCGTTACGCCGACCAGGCGAACATAGGGGGCCACAACCTTGGTATGGTTGAAATTAAAAGATTCGACGTTCATGTTGTTCCTCTGTGTTGTCTTAAAACGTGCCAAAGTGCTTTAAATCAATCGCTTGCGAGTGTTTTTTGGCGTACTAAGTGTTGTGAAAAGTTACCTTCCGTGCCAGCTGCGGATGCATGGCTGCTACTATTACCGCTACCATAACTGTGACCAAAATGGAGTTCAATTTTCAGGGGGTACTTGATCACCCCATTAAACCCCTTAAGACCCAGGATTAACCGGATTTCTGTATTGAAGGTTTGCCGGGTATGGCGGCGGTAGCTATGGGGCGCTGACATTAGCAGAAGTGCGCCAAGAGTTCACCAGATTGTCCGAACAGCTCCGTTCGGTGGCGTACCCGGAAGGGGGCAGTGTAAACACGGGCCCAATGGTTCAGGCCCGTGTATTTGAGGTGGTTCGGTGTTCAGGTAAAACCTTAAAATACACTGCTCAAAATATAGAAGGTCAGCGCAGATATGACACCGGCGGCTGGAAGTGTGATGATCCAGGCCAGTGCGATGGGCTTCATCAGTGCCCAATTGGTGTTGTGGTTTACCATGCCAACGCCCAGTACGGCACCGATCAGGATGTGCGTGCTTGAAACCGGAAGCCCTAGCAGAGAAGCCATCATGACAACGGCGGCCGCACCCAGTTCGGCCGAAAAGCCGGAGGAGGGGTGCATCTGTGTCAGGTTATGACCAACGGTTTGAATGACCTCTTTACCGATAAACCAGAGACCTGCAACCAGCGCAATGCCAAAGGTAATCATTGCAACGGTAGGCGTTGCAGCGGAAGCGCCAATTTCACCGGTTTTCAATACATCAAGAATGGCGGCAAAAGGGCCGATCGCGTTGGCGATATCGTTGGCGCCGTGACTGAAGGCGAAACCGGCAGCGGTAAATACCTGCATCCAGCTGAACATCAGGAATGTAGACCGGCTCAGCTGGGAGCCCTTGAGGGTTTTGGCAAAAATGAAGGTGGCCATCCAGACGCAGGCTCCGATCATGCCCATGATCAGGAAATTATGCAGCGAGGTCAGGCCGAGTTCCATGTGCTTCAATCCTTTGAACAGCAGCATGGCAGAGATGATCATGGAGCCCAGTGATGCGATCAGCGGCACCCAGTTCTCCAGTGCACGAGTCGCGTATACATTCTGTTTGCGCGACTCTATTTCGTTGAGTTTGCGGTAGTAGTCAGATTCATATTCCTTGGGTACAAAATCGCCGTCGTTGGCAATCTGGGCGTCTCGGGCCAAGGCGTGGGTATAGGCCAGCTGCTGGATCTCGGACAGGCGTTCGAAGGCTTCTTTCTGGCGCTTTTTGTGCAGGATTTTCTCCTCGCGAATCTTGTGCAGCTCCTGTTCGGCCTGCTCATTATAATTCAGGACATACTTTTTGATTGCCCAGAACAGGCCGTAGGCGAGTGCACCGCCCAATACTGGAGAAAGGATCCAGGAAAAGGCGATCTGCCCGATTTTGTTCCACTGCACCAGGGATAATGCCATGTCGCTGCCTCCGACCATGGCGCCGAGCGCTACAGAAGAGCCGACGATGCCGCCGATGATGGAGTGAGTTGTCGAGACGGGCCAGCCCTGCTTGGTGGCAACCAGTAGCCAGGTAGCCGCAGCCAGCAATGCAGACATCATGATGTATACAAATTGCATGGGTTCCACGGCCATGCCGGAGAGGTCGACGATGCCTTTGCGGATTGTCTTGGTAACCTCGCCGCCGGCGATTACGGCACCGCTGACTTCAAATATGGCGGCTACGATCAAGGCCTGCTTGATTGTCAGTGTTCCGGCGCCCACGCTGGTGCCAAAGGAGTTGGCGACATCATTGCCGCCGATGTTGAATGCCATGAACAGGCCAAAGAGGGTGGCCAGAATCAGAAGGAATACGTGGTTATGGTTGGTGTAGCCCAGGGCCCAAATTAAAAAATAGGCACCCGAGGCGATCAGTAAGGCCGCAAAAAAAAGACTGGTCTTGGAAAAGCCCATTGGACTCCCGCTGTGATGGGGGACAGAGGTCGACATGTAGTGCTCCGGAGCAGGTGGGATGAAAATGTTCTGTCACGTAAAGCGTGGCAAAAAGCGCATCGGTGATCAGATTATTCGCTGTTTTATTGCGACAATCGAAGCATCGGCGGGAAAGGAGTCTAGGTATCGAAAATGACGTATTGATGACCTGTTTGGGCAGGAATGCGTTAAAAATCTGAAGTGACAGGAAGTGGGGAATGAATTAAAAATTCATCCGGCTGTCGGAATGAGGGTATTTGTTAGTCTGCATTCAGTATGCTCGGGCTAAAGTGGTTGTATCGGCACGCTGTTGGGGCCCATGAAAAATACCGGGTGTAATAGCGAACCGGGCCTTGCTGCTGTAAGCTTGGTGGTAGCTACGACAACCATGCCGGACCAAGACCTGCACAACGCGGGCTCTTCCTTTCATAATTAAGAGATCATTGAATGAGTTTTGCCTCACTGGGGCTGTCCGCTCCATTGCTCAAGGCTGTTGCCGAACAGCAGTACACAACTCCATCTCCGATTCAGCAGCAAGCTATTCCGGCCGTCTTGTCCGGCCAGGATGTAATGGCTGCAGCGCAGACAGGGACCGGGAAAACAGCAGGCTTTACATTGCCCATACTGGAGCGATTGAGTCAGGGGGCACCTGCCAAGGGTAATCAGGTGCGAGCGCTGGTTCTGACACCAACACGCGAGCTTGCGGCTCAGGTTGCAGAAAGTGTCAGTGTGTACGGGAAACACCTGAAGTTGAAATCTGCCGTGGTCTTTGGCGGCGTCAAAATCAATCCGCAGATGATGAAGCTGAGAGGTGGTGTGGACGTTCTGGTTGCCACGCCGGGGCGTTTGTTGGATCTGTATCAGCAGAATGCAGTACGGTTTGATCGCGTGGAAACCTTTGTTTTGGATGAAGCCGATCGCATGTTGGATATGGGCTTTATCCATGACATTCGCAAAATCATTCAGCTGCTGCCGGCCAAACGTCAGAATCTGATGTTCTCGGCTACGTTCTCGGACCCGATTCGCAAGCTCGCCAAGGGGCTGATTCATGATCCAGTGGAAGTGTCGGTAACGCCGAGTAACAGTACGGCTACCACGGTAGCCCAGCTGATTTATCCGGTTGATAAAAACAGGAAGTCCAAGCTGTTGCTGAAGCTGATAGAGGAGCAGGCTTGGCAGCAGGTCCTGGTGTTCACCAAGACCAAGCATGGCGCCAACCGACTGACTCGCACCCTGGATGAGTCGGGAGTCAGTGCTGCCGCTATTCATGGCAACAAAAGCCAGGGAGCTCGTACCAAGGCGCTGGCCGGCTTCAAAAGCGGTGAAATCAGGGTCCTGGTTGCAACCGATATTGCTGCACGGGGGCTGGATATTGATCAGCTGCCCCAGGTGGTCAACTTTGAGTTACCTAATGTGGCAGAAGACTATGTCCATCGTATAGGGCGTACCGGTCGTGCTGGAGCCAGCGGGCAGGCTGTATCACTTGTCTGCGCTGATGAAAGCGAATTGCTGGCGGGGATTGAACGACTGACACGTCAAACTATTGAGCGACGTATTGTCGAAGGGTTTGAGCCAGTACACCCGATCAAGGATGTTGTGAAGACTCGCCGCAAATCTCGCCCTAAAAATCGTAAGGCGGGTCGGGTAGAGCATAAGGATGGTCAGCGGGCACCAACTGCTGCACGTCCGCGTCAGCAGCGCGCGCGTTCTCAGAGTGCCGGGTCTCAGACAAGCTGATACCGGCATAGAGGCGAAAAAAAAGCGATCATATGATCGCTTTTTTTAAATCGTGTCTCATGTATTACAGAGCAACGATGTTCTCAGCCTGAGGACCTTTCTGGCCCTGAGTAACAGTAAACTGTACTTTCTGGCCTTCCTGCAGGGTTTTGAAACCGCTGCCCTGGATGGCGCTAAAGTGAGCAAAAACGTCCGGGCCGTTTTCCTGTTCGATGAAGCCGAAGCCTTTGGTTTCGTTGAACCATTTTACAGTGCCGGTAGTGGTAGACATGCTATCTTTCCTAAAATCTGAATAATTGCCGGGCGATGCCCGAAAAATGCTCTAAAAGTGATGCGCTATCTACTCTGTAAGGCTCAGGACGAGTCAACGGCTATGCGGGACTTCGAAATGGACGCTGGTAAATATCTTCTTACTTTAAAGCTGGGACTATTCTATAGAGTTAGTAGGAGGAGTCAAACATTATCGCGAGGAATTTCACGGGCAGTGTATGCGGTATGTATTGAGTATTATTAATACATTTCATCTTTATCAGGGCTTTGCTCTAGTGAAAGAATTGCCAATTGACCAGACCGTGGTAGCATGCGTTTTTGCATACAATTACGCCAAAAGTACCGATAACTAATGACAAGAATATCCTCCTTAACTGAACAACTGAAACACCTGGATCGCCAGCCTCGCGTTGCCTTGATAGGGGCCATGGAGCAGGAAGTGGAGCTGCTGAAAAACGGCCTGGAAAATCTGCAGACACAAACGCTTTCCGGCTTTGATTTTTACACAGGCACTCTGAATGGTGTCGAGATTGTCCTGCTCAAGTCCGGTATCGGTAAAGTGAATGCCGCAATCAGTACAACCTTGCTGCTGCAGACTTTTGCACCGGACTGCGTGATCAATACGGGTTCTGCCGGTGGCTTTGATTGTCATTTGAATGTGGGTGATGTCGTTATCTCCGATGAGGTGCGTCATCACGATGTTGATGTCACGGCGTTTGGCTATGAGCATGGGCAGGTGCCAGGTCTGCCTCCGGCATTTATCGCAGACCCTTTGCTGGCCGAGATGGCAGAGGAATGTATAGCGCAGCTGCCGCATACGCATACGGTAAGGGGGCTTATTGCAACGGGTGACAGCTTCATGGACTGCCCTGATCGAGTGGCGCGCACCCGTGAGCTGTTTCCGACCATGCAGGCCGTGGAAATGGAGGCAGCCGCTATTGCTCAGACCTGCTACCGCTTTAATACGCCTTTTATTGTGATTCGCGCGCTGTCGGATATTGCCGGCAAGGAATCCAATCAGTCCTTTCAGCAGTTTCTGGAAACTGCTGCGAAGCACTCGGCACAAATGGTTATGGCCATTGTTCAACGTATTTCAGAACATTAAGTAGACTCTACAACTCATTGTTTTACCAGGAAGTATACATGATCAAGTCTTTTCATCCTCCGCTAAGAACGCTTATGGGCCCCGGTCCTTCTGACGTGCACCCCCGCGTACTTGCTGCCATGGCGCGGCCGACAATCGGTCATCTGGATCCGGCGTTTATCGGGATGATGGATGAAATCAAACAGCTTCTGCAGTATGCCTTGCGCACGGATAATCCGCTCACAATGCCGGTGTCCGCACCGGGGTCGGCAGGCATGGAGGCTTGCTTTGTGAATCTTGTCGAGCCCGGCGACAAGGTCATCGTCTGTCAGAATGGCGTTTTTGGCGGTCGCATGAAAGAAAATGTAGAACGCTTTGGCGGCGTTGCCTTGATGGTTGAGGATGTCTGGGGAACGGCCGTCAGTGTTGACAAGGTTAGAGCCTTGATGGAGCAGCATGATGACATCAAGATACTGGCTTTTGTGCATGCCGAAACCTCTACGGGGGTGTGCTCGGATGCACAGGCGCTGTGTCGTTTGGCGCGTGATTATGGTTGCTTGACAGTCGTGGATGCCGTGACGTCTCTGGGCGGCATTCAGCTGGAAGTGGATCAGTGGGGTATTGATGCGCTGTACTCCGGGACCCAGAAGTGCCTGTCGGCCCCGCCGGGGATATCGCCGGTTACATTCAGTGAGCGCGCCTTGAGCAAGGTCGGCAAGCGTACCAACCGGATTCCCAGCTGGTTCCTGGATAAGACACTGGTGATGGGTTACTGGGGAGAGGGGCAGCAGCGGGCCTATCATCATACGGCTCCGGTTAATGCGCTTTATGGCCTGCATGAGGCTCTGGTCATGCTACAGGAAGAGGGTATCGAAAATGCCTGGCAGCGACATGCGCTGCATCATCAAGCGCTGCGGGACGGCTTGGAGGCCATGGGGCTGAAGATGTCCGTAGCGGCCGATATTCGTCTCCCTCAGTTGAACTCGGTCAGCATTCCTGAAGGCGTGCGTGAGGCGGAGGTCCGCGGTCATCTGCTGGATGCTTATGGTCTGGAGATCGGTGCCGGTCTGGGCGCGCTGGCAGGCAAGGTATGGCGTATCGGCCTGATGGGAACGTCCTGTACGCGGCGTCATGTCATGCTATGCCTGGATGCGCTGGAAAATACTTTGATTGAACAGGGGGCTGATGTTGCCAGTGGTCGCGCTGCGGTAGCGGCTGCCGCCGTATATGCCGGTGCCAAATAAAGCATAATAAGAAGTCGGTTTGCAGGAGGTTGCGTATGGCTAAGGTTGCATTTATCGGTTTGGGGGTTATGGGATTCCCAATGGCCGGACATCTGGCACGTGCCGGACATGAGGTATGTGTTTACAACCGTACACATGAAAAAGCGCAGCGTTGGGTGCAAGAGCATGCCGGGGCCTTGGCGGCAACACCTGCAGACGCAGCTCAGGGTGCCGACTTCGTCTTTACCTGTGTCGGCAATGATGGTGATTTACTGGAAGTAACCAACAGTCCGCAGGGTGTGCTTGCCGGCATGAAAAGCGGGAGTTTGCTGATTGATCATACGACGGCTTCTGCCGATGTGGCACGCACGCTTGACAGCTTGTCCCGTGACCGGGGAATCGGTTTTCTGGATGCGCCAGTATCCGGAGGGCAGGCGGGTGCTGAAGGCGGTGTTTTGAGCATCATGATTGGTGGTGCGGATGTCGATTACCAGCGAGCGGCCCCCGTGCTTGAGGCTTATGCGCGGTCGCAGAAGCTGCTCGGGCCTGCAGGTAGTGGCCAGCTGGCAAAAATGGTCAATCAGATCGCTATTGCCGGGCTGGTTCAGGGTCTGGCTGAAGCGGTTCATTTTGTACAGCGTTCGGGCCTGGACGGGGAGGCAGTGTTTGATGTGATTCAGCATGGTGCTGCAGGCTCCTGGCAGATGGTCAATCGACATCAAACCATGTTGGAAAACAAGTATGACTTTGGCTTTGCGGTTGACTGGATGCGCAAGGATCTCCAAATCGCATTGAACGAGGCGCGCAACAATGGTGCCCGGTTGCCCGTGACCGCGCTGGTGGATCAGTTTTACGCGGATGTTCAAGCGGAAGGCGGTGGTCGTCTGGATACTTCCAGTCTTTTGAAAAGGCTTGAGAAAGAGGGGTAAAGCTCCGATAATGCTGCCTTTTGTGTATCCTGATTAGAATGATTACAACAGAGGTAGTTCTATGTTTGATATCGACAAGTACAGCATGATCTCTTTTGCTCCCAGCGTCCTGATTGTTGCTGCCATGCTCGTAATCAGTTTCTTCGGCCTGCGTTTCATGAAGCGTGAGATTGCCAAGGATGCCGCCAAGGCGGAGCAGAAGTAAGTGTGTCCCGTGCCGGAGCCTGCTCCGGCATGTATTTTGTACTATCGCGCTCAGGAGTAGTTATGACAGTGAATAGCCGATCCAGACTGGGGTCTGCCGCTCAATATGCTGAAAAGGAGCGCCACCCTCTGCTGTCGGATAACGATATCAATACCATTCTCGTCAATGGTGCCCAAATCTCGTTGAGCAAGCTCAAGCGTGCACAGTCATTTGATGCGAGGCTGTATTATTACGCGGAAATCGGTGTGTACCTGGAAGTATCCTTGTCCCGCGGCGCCGGGATTCTGGATGCCACGCGTGAGCAGTTGCAGCGCATTCATACGGAAGCTACGCACCTGCATATGGATGCCAACAAGACCCTGAATGCCGTGGGTTGAACCGCGCAACCAAGCTGCTTTTGTGACTGAATTCGATAGTAAAGCATTCCTGCAGGGGCTGACTCGCCGTCCGGGCATTTATCAGATGTACGGCGAGGCCGACGATATTTTGTATGTCGGGAAGGCCAAAAATCTGCGCAATCGTGTCAGCAGTTATTTCCGCTCCAGTGGCTTAAGCGCCAAAACCCAGGCTTTGGTCGCGCGGATTCGGCGCATAGAAGTCACGGTGACCGGCAGCGAAACCGAAGCCTTGCTGCTGGAGCAAAACCTGATCAAGCAGCAGCGCCCGCCGTACAATATTCTGCTGCGGGATGACAAATCCTACCCCTATATATTTGTTTCCGATCGGGACAACTATCCGGCTATCCGTTTTTTGCGCGGTTCCGGGCGTAAAAAAGGGCGCTATTTTGGCCCCTACCCCAGTTCGGGAGCGGTGCGTGAAAGTCTTAATCTGTTGCAGAAAATCTTCCGCATCCGCCAGTGCGAAGACAGCTTTTTCCGGAACCGCTCACGCCCCTGTCTGCAGTATCAGATCAAGCGTTGTACAGCCCCTTGTGTCGATCTTATCCCGGAGCATGAATATCGCCAGGATGTGAATAACGCCATGCTGTTTCTGGAGGGGCGGAGTCGGGATATTCTGGAGTCATTGGCAACAGAGATGGATGATGCCTCGCAGCGTCTGGAGTTTGAACGAGCGGCCAGATTGCGAGATCAGATCAGCGTCCTGCGGCAGGTGCAGGAGCAGCAGTACGTCTCCGGCCAGGCGGGGGATGCGGATGTCTTTGGCTGTGCTGTACAGCCGGGCGGAGTTTCAGTGCACGCGCTTTTTGTACGTGACGGGCGTGTCATTGGCAGCAAGGCTTACCATCCCAGGGTTTCCATTGAAGACTCGGCGGAAGAGGTGCTGGCTGCCTTTGTCGCGCAGTATTACCTGTCAGGCCCAAGGGAAATTCCGCCTGTAGTGATTACCGCCGTGGCAATCCCTGATGCTGAATGTGTCAGGGAGGCGCTGGAGCACAAGCGAGGCCGGAAGGTGGCGATTCAGCACAGCGTGCGTGCCGAGCGTGCGGGGTGGCAGCGGCTGGCTCAGAGTAACGCCGAACAGCAGCTCAGCAGCTATCTGGCCAGCAAGCAGAATGTGTATAACCGTTTCCTGAGCTTGCAGGAGGCGCTTTCTCTGGACTATGTCCCTGCACGGCTGGAGTGTTTTGATATCAGTCACAGCTCAGGGGAAGCAACCGTTGCTTCCTGTGTTGTATTTGATCGAGAAGGACCTAAAAAGTCAGACTATCGTCGCTTCAATATTGAGGGTATTACGCCGGGAGATGATTATGCAGCCATGCATCAAGCTCTGACGCGGCGTTATACTAGGGTCAAGAAAGGGGAGGGTGCTCTGCCCGATCTGTTGGTTATCGATGGTGGTAAGGGGCAGGTCGCCCAAGCGCTGGCGGTGCTTGAGGAGTTACAAATCACGGAAGTAACCGTTATCGGTGTAGCCAAGGGGCCTACCCGAAAGGCGGGCTTCGAGATGCTGGTGATGGGCAATACCGGTGAGGAGAGTATTCTTGCCTCGGATTCGCCGGCCTTGCACCTGTTGCAGCATATTCGAGATGAGTCGCACAGGTTTGCGATTGCGGGGCATCGAGCCCAGCGAGGCAAGGCGCGGCGCAAGTCGAAATTGGAGGAGATCCCTGGCGTAGGTCCCAAGCGCCGGCGAGAGCTGCTTCGTCACTTTGGCGGATTCGCTGAAGTGGAACGTGCCAGTATTGAAGAAATTGCCAAAGTCTCTAGTATAAGCCGGACGTTAGCGCAGGAAATATATGCAGCGCTCCATCCTGAAAGTTGACCAAGATGTAACGGGATCCTCTTTTGCACACAATCAAAATACCCAATCTGCTTACGCTGCTGCGTATCATCCTGATACCGGTTTTCCTGCTGGTGTATTACTTGCCCTATGAATGGGCGCCCTGGTTGGCGTCCGGGATCTTTGGTTTGGCCGCTGTTACCGACTGGTTTGATGGGTATCTGGCGCGCCGCCTGGATCAGAGTTCTCCGTTTGGTGCTTTTCTGGACCCGGTAGCCGATAAGTTGATGGTTGCTGCAGCCTTGGTGCTCCTGGTCGAGGCGTTTGCTTCGCCGCTGATAACGGTCCCGGCCGTGATCATCATTGGGCGAGAAATCGTGATTTCTGCCTTGAGGGAGTGGATGGCCGAACTGGGCAAACGTGCAAGCGTGGCCGTTTCATCCATCGGTAAAATCAAAACGGCTTTGCAGATGCTGTCGATCCTGATCCTGATTGCGGCCCCCTTGTATTCGGCTTTATCCTGGGCGGGCGTCGTGGCCTTGTATGGTGCAGCAATACTCACGCTCTGGTCGATGTTGTTATATTTGCGTGCGGCATGGCCCTATCTGAGCGAAGATATTTAGCCTAAGTGGTTAATTTTTAAGCAGTTTATGGGTTATTTATTTGAAAAAGTATTGACACTCAGAGCTGCTTCTATATAATACGCTTCATTGTTGAGGACGCGGGAATAGCTCAGTTGGTAGAGCACAACCTTGCCAAGGTTGGGGTCGCGAGTTCGAGTCTCGTTTCCCGCTCCAATTCTCAACAATTGTGAGGCTGGATGGCAGAGTGGTCATGCAGCGGACTGCAACTCCGTGTACGCCGGTTCGATTCCGACTCCAGCCTCCATTCACTCCTTGAAGTATTCTTGTTATTTTCCAACTCTATCTACACTCTTCAAGCATGCGTATCGTGTATCTAATGGGTATCCATTTGGATCAGATGTTGCCGTTTGTGCGGACAGGGTTCGGTTATCTGCTTGATAACACAATATTTTTATTGACACCCTTGGTGAAATCATTATAATTCTCGCCACTGTTGAGGATGCGGGAATAGCTCAGTTGGTAGAGCACAACCTTGCCAAGGTTGGGGTCGCGAGTTCGAGTCTCGTTTCCCGCTCCAATTCTCAACATTTGTGAGGCTGGATGGCAGAGTGGTCATGCAGCGGACTGCAACTCCGTGTACGCCGGTTCGATTCCGACTCCAGCCTCCATTCACTCCATAAGTGCCCATCCCTTATTTGCTTAACCTCATTCCGCTTTGTCAGGCTATCTTTAAACTCAATAAAGATATTCCATGTCAATGCTCGCCAGCAATCTTTGTGAAGCATCAAAAAAGGGCGCCCTTGAGCACCCCTTTCCACATGTTGCGTTTTATATCTATTTCCAGCGATCAGGCTCGTAGTGAAAGGTGGGGAGTGACCAGTGCCAGTATATGGCAGCCAATCGTACGCTCAGCCCCAGAGCAAAGGATGCGATTAAATTAAGATCCTGGTCGACTCCCATGGAGTTGAGTTGCAGGTAGAACAAGGCCACGAGCAGAGAAACGCTGGCATACAGCTCATGTCTGAATACGACTGGAACGCGCTGGCAGAGAATGTCACGGAGAATGCCACCGAATATTCCGGTGATCATGCCTGCCATGACAACAACGGCGATATTGTATTCAAGTGCGAGTGCAACATTGCAGCCGATGATTGTGAAGGCAATCAGGCCCATTGCATCAAGCAGCAGAAACAACTTGTGCAGGTGGTGCATGAAGCGGGCGATCACAATGGTCAGCAAGCCGGCCGATACAGTGAGGTAGATGTAGGAGGGGTGTTGGGTCCAGGAGACGGGGAAATTGCCCAGCAGGATGTCGCGTATGGTCCCACCGCCAAGTGCGGTAATAAACGCGATGACACCTACGCCGAAAATGTCCATGTTGCGCCGCCCTGCGGCCAGGGCGCCAGACATGCCTTCAGCAATGATGGCGATAATATAGATATAAGTGAGCACGAAGATACCTCCCTTTCGGGGTCGGTTTCGTCTCTCCCTCTGTCCCGGTTACCTGAGAGTTTGTGCGGCCAAGGCCGCTTTGCCCCTTCGGTGGGTTGGTCATTAGCCAACCTCTCTCCAGTCGACGCTTATGGATTGAGTTCGCAGTACATGTGCCTGAGCGATTATGGGAGTTTGCGCCTTCGGCGGGACCGGTACGTCATGATCCTCTCTCCTGCGAGGGCGGGATTATAGTCGCAAAGGCCATTTTGACCAATAGATAAAAAGTTTAGGTGCGGCGCTTGATATCTTTCATGAGTCCGCTGAGGTCGAGGCCTGTATTGGCAGCGAGTGCGTCCAGATCGTGGTAGGAAGGAGGGTGTTTGGAGCGGGTCTTTTGCTGCTGTGTCTGTTTTTCCCGTTCTTCCTGCTGTTGCTTGAGAAGGGCTTCGAGTTTGAGCTTGATGCTTTCTAATTGCTCGAGTTCTAGGCTCATCAAGAAAGCATGGATATCAGCACTATCGGTCATGTGTGTGAACCTGGTGGCAGGTTATTGGCAATAAAGATAGATACAAAAACACTTATAGCATTACCGGCTAAATAGCGTTATCTGTGTTGAATATATATTGGTGCCCGGAACCGGACTCGAACCGGTACAGCCAAAGGCCGAGGGATTTTAAATCCCTTGTGTCTACCAATTTCACCATCCGGGCGGAAGGGGGCTCATAAAAAGCAGGTAAGCTTTTTAATCAATGTGTTAAGCGCGCATTCTGACTTTTCGGTAACGGAAAGTCAATGGAAAATGCGCGCTTTTGTCAGTTACAACCGTGCCATGCAGGCCGCGGTATCCAGCATTCTGTTCGAAAACCCCCATTCATTGTCATACCAGGCAAAGACCTTGACCATCGATCCATTTACATGGGTTTGCAGACCGTCGAATATGCAAGAAGCGCTGTGGTGATTGAAATCCACGGAGACCAGAGGCGTTTCATTATATTCGATAATATTACGCATTCGGTCTTCAGCGGCACCTTTCGCAAGTTCATTCACTTCGTTGACCGATGTTTCTCGTCCGGCAGTAAAGGTCAGATCGACCAGTGAGACGTTGGCTGTAGGTACTCGCACCGCCAGGCCAGAAAGACGGCCGTCCAGTTCAGGCAGTACCAGGCCAACCGCCTTGGCGGCTCCGGTTTTGGTTGGGATCATCGAAAGCGCAGCGGCTCGCGCGCGGTACAGATCCGTATGATAAACGTCTGTCAGGTGCTGGTCATTGGTATAAGCGTGAATCGTTGTCATCAGCCCTTGTGTAATGCCGATGCTGTCATTCAGCACCTTGGCCATGGGTGCCAGGCAGTTCGTGGTGCAAGAAGCGTTTGAAACAATCCGGTCTTCTGCCGTCAGCGTGGTTTCGTTGACGCCATAGACAATAGTGGCATCTGCCTCTTTTGCCGGGGCTGAAACCAGAACCTTGCGCGCGCCTTGCTGCAAATGGACTGCGGCCTGTTCACGAGTGGTAAATCGACCGGTGCACTCAAGCACTATATCAACATTGAGATCACGCCAGGGCAGGGCGTGAGGGTCGGGTTCCTGTAACAGCGGAATTCGGTAGTCGCCGACAGAAAGGTGGCCATCGTCCGTGCTCACGGGCCACATGAAGCGTCCATGGACCGAGTCGAACTGGGTCAGGTGGGCGCTAATAGCACCATCGCCCAGGTCGTTAATGGCGACAATCTCAAATTCATCCTGACGCCCGCTTTCAAACAGGGCGCGCAAAATATTGCGGCCGATACGGCCATAACCGTTAATTGCGATTTTAATCGGCATCTGCATTCTCCTTTGCCACTTTACCGTCATATTAGATGAAAACGGATCTCAGGGAAGCCTTTCTGGGAAGATGGCTTGCGTGAAAGTAAAATCAAGCGTTTAATGCAGCAATAACGGCGTTTAATACATATCATTAATACATATTGAGTACCGTATGGTCAAAAAGAGCGATACACACAGCCGTGCCATCGAGATCGCCGATAGTCTGCTGGAAAAAGGCATCCGACCTACGCAACAGAATGTTCGAGAGCAACTAGGTACCGGTAGCCTGACGACCATCAATCGCGCTTTGAATGATTGGTGGCATACTCTCGCGGAGCGTGTACAGCGGCGCAACGAGCACCCCGAGCTGCCTGAACCGGTTGTGCAGCTGGCTAACCAGACATGGAATCGAGCATTGGCGTATGCCGAGCATCGTTTCAATCAACAGCGTGCTGAAATCGAGCAGCAGCAGGCCCAGCTGCAACAAGCTGTAGAGGCTCAACGCAGCGGGGGTGAGGCAGCCATGCTGGACGCCCAGAAGCAAAACGCTCGGCTTCTGGAGCGCTGTGAGCGCCTGGGCGATGAAAAGCATGTTCTGGAAAAACGCATTCTGGAGCTTGAAGAACAAAATATCCGTTTGGGTATCGAGCGCGATCGTGCTGCGCACGAGGTTAAGCAGTTGCAGGTGCTTGGCAATCATCAGGAAGGACATGATGAAGCCATGATCGAGCTGCGCGTGCGTGTACGCATACAGGAAGAAGAATTGCAGCGACTGAGGCGACAAAACGACCTGCTGAGCAAGGAAAATGCGCTCCTCAAAGCCAAGGGCTAATGTAACATTATTTTAATGTAAAACTTCTCTTTTATTCTATAAGGTTATGTTTTTATGGAGTTTTATATAGAGCATGATACCAATATAAAGGACGTGACAGAACGCCTCAAAGCTTGCAGCGACGGCGATGTCATCAGTTGTACTGATGCTCAGCTGTTTGATGCCGCCAAGGCGGTTCTGATACGTGAAAAGCTGCCAGGGTTGACCATTCAGCTGTTGGACACCTCGGACTACGTCCTGCGCTCCGTGACCAGTCGCAGGCGCAGTGATACGACCCCGTCGGATCAGTTCAATGACCGCCAGGAAGCAGTGCTTAAAGCGCTGGAAAAGGTCTTGGCGCATTGCGAGAAGGAAGGGATACATCTGGTTGGTTTCAGCGACGACCTCGTGGCCATCCCGGCTCATCTTGATGATGGCAGCGGACTGTCAGCCGAAGCCGTCGATCTGAATACATCGGGCGTTTATCGCGGCGCCGAATATCAACACGACTAGACCAAAGATTAAGGTGGCCTGAATGAGGAGTTCATGTCAATCTGGTAACCTCTCTATTGTCTAGCACAAGAGGCCTCAATATGAGCAATAAAATCCGTATCCTGCTGGTAGACGACCACTCCATCGTGAGGGCCGGCTTTCAGCACATGCTGCTCAAGGAGGCGGATATGGAAATTGTTGCAGAAGCCGAAAACGGTAGTCAGGCGGTTGATCTCTATCGCAACATCAAACCGGATGTAGTTGTCATGGACTTGGCCATGCCTATTGATCAGGATACATCCGAAGCCTCGTCGACCACGGGTATGGATGCGATCAAGCGCATCATGCTGCACGACCCCGAAGCACACATATTGGTCCTGACCATTTGGGAGGCCAGCCCCTATCCCTTGCGGGTCGCGGAGGCGGGCGTAAAAGGCTACGTCACCAAACGCTGTGCTCAAAACGAACTGGTCCATGCCGTGCGTGAAGTCTATGCCGGCCGCAAGTACTTTTCACCTTCGGTCAGTGCGCAGATCGTACAGGATGCCGAAAGCGGGGAAGAGTGCTCTCCCATTTCTCAATTGACACGTCGCGAGCTGGAAATTTTCACCCTGCTGGCCGAAGGGCACAGCGTTAATACCATTGCCGACACCGTCTTTTTGAGCCCCAAAACCGTGCATGCTCATCGTGCCAATATTCTGCGCAAACTCAATCTGAGTAACGGCTCCGAGATCATCCGCCTGGCCCTGCGTAACGGCATCATTCAAGCCTGACAGCTTGCATCGGCTATACTGCAATAAGGTCTGTGCACAGGAATATTTCATGTCTGTCATTGACCCTGATGACGCTGTCGACATCGGGGCAGAAAGCGTATTGGAATCCCGCCAGCTATGGATGGCGATTCCGGTTGGAAGTCTTGTCCAGCTTGAGGCCGACCTGTTTGCAGGCACCCATAAAATCTTGTCGCGTGGACGCCTGTACGAAGTCCTTGCCAAAACCGACCGCTCGCCGGGTGGCCAGATGTTTGTGGTTCAGTCAGAGTTGACGCGAGAACTGATTGAGCTGCACCCCGGGTTGATCTGCAACTACCTGGATGGACCCGGCATTGTGCATCGGGTTTAGAGGCTTGCACTGAAGGCGACAGGTATCACCACAATCCAGCGCCAGGTGTTATGCATACTGGTAAACTGGTAAGCGCCCTTAAATCAGCACCTTTTTTCCAGCCACTGACCGCCGCACACTGATTCCATCGTCACCTACGCGAGGAATCCAGCATGAACTCAGCCGAGCGCACACACTACTGGCAACAGCACATTGAACACTGGCGTGATACCGGGCTATCCGGTGCTGCTTTCTGCAAACAGCAGTCACTGTCCTATCACCAGTTTGTCTATTGGCGCCGCAAGCTCGAAGGTACAGATGATGCGACCGATACCGAGCGTACACCAACATCCGGCTTTGCTCGCGTCACCCAGGTGGCCGCTTCACCGCTATCGGATGATCTGACCCTGAAGCTTCCCGGCGGCATGGCCATTACAGGGCTGCATGCCGGTAATGTCGACCTGCTCGGCGCGATCCTGAGGCAGCTCTGATGAAACCGCGGTATCTTCGTCCCTCTCGGTCCATGCCCGAGATCTATCTGTACCGTGAGCCCATTGATTTTCGCAAGCAGGCCAATGGTCTGGCGGTGCTGATTGAACAGGAGTTGGGACAGAACCCCTTCACCGGTGCGCTGTATGCCTTCACCAACCGACAGCGTAACAAGATCAAGTGCCTGATGTGGGAGGACAACGGCTTTATCCTCTATTACAAGGCGCTGGCCGAAGAGAAATTCAAGTGGCCGAGCCCGGCTGATGAGCTCATGCCGTTGACCGGCGAGCAGATCAACTGGCTGCTCGATGGCTATGATATCAGCCTGCTGCAAGGCCATAAAACCTTGCAGTATGAGGCCGTTGGATAGCCGGTTTTGGGTGCTTCAACTGGCTGTTTTTGATATAATTTTGCCCATGAAAACACAGCCCGAAACCACCTCAAAGACGCCTGATATCAGCAGTTTATCGACCGCTGACTTGCTGTCGATGGTGGCCGGGCTGCAGCAGCAACTGGCCTCGAAAGAGGATGAGCTTGAACGGCAAAACCAAGTGCTTGAGCAGCGGGATCAGGCCGTCAAAGCGCGTGACCGGCAACTCCAGCAGCGCGAGCAATACATCCTGTTGCTGGAAGAGATGCTGCGCTTGCAACGCATCCAGCGGTTCGCGGCCAGCAGTGAGAAAACGGCCCACCAGATCCACCTCTTCGATGAGTCCGAACTGGAAGCCGAGATCGATCAGCTGCGGGATCAGCTCCCGGACGATATTGAAGCCGCTGAAGGTGATACCCCTGCTGTCACGCCTGCACCCAAGCGCCGTCAGCGCGGCTTCTCCGATCACCTGCTGCGTGAGCGTATCGAGCTGCAGCTGAGTGATGAAGAGAAGGCCGGGGCGGTCAAAACCTTCTTCACCAAGGTCAAGGAAGAGCTGGACTATATCCCCGCCCAGCTCAAAGTACTGGAATACTGGCAGGAAAAAGCGGTGTTCGAGGAGAACGGCGACGAGCGTATCCTGGCCGCGGCTCGCCCGACACACCCGCTGGGCAAATGCATCGCCACCCCGGCCCTGCTGGCCTACCTGATCACCTCCAAATATGCCGATGGTCTGCCGTTGTATCGGCAAGAGCAGATGTTCAAGCGTCTGGGCCATGAGCTGTGCCGCACCCGCATGGCGCACTGGATCATCCGTCTGGATGAGGTGTTCAAACCCCTGATCAACCTGATGCGGGAAGCGCAGAACAGTGCGGCCTACCTGCAGGCTGACGAAACCCGGATCCAGGTACTCAAAGAGGATGGCAAAGCCGCCCAATCCGATAAATGGATGTGGGTGACCCGTGGCGGACCACCGGGCCAACCTTCCGTCCTGTTCGCCTATGATCCCTCTCGAAGTGGAGCGGTGCCCGTGCGCCTGCTTGATGACTTCAAGGGTGTGCTGCAGGCGGATGGTTACTCCGGTTATGCGCCGATCTGTTCAGCCAATGAGCTGACCCGTATCGGCTGCTGGGATCACGCCCGCCGTAAGTTTATCGAAGCGACCAAAGGGGCCAAGCCGGCGGGTAAAGGCAAACAGACCAAGCTGTCCAAAGCGGATGTGGCACTTGGCCACATCAACAAGCTGTATGCCATCGAGCGTCAGATCAAGGACCTGAACCCTAACGAACGCTACCGGATCCGTCAGGAGCTGAGCCTCCCCAAACTGGAAGTGTTCAAGTCTTGGCTGGATGCGAACGTGGGGCGTGTGATGAAAGGCGGGCTAACTCGCAAAGCGATGGAATACACCCTGAACCAGTGGCCCACCCTGATCGGCTACTGTAAGCGGGGTGACCTGCATATCAGCAACGTACTGGCCGAGAATGCCATCCGCCCGTTCGCCGTGGGGCGCAAGGCCTGGTTGTTCGCGGATACTCCGCAGGGCGCTCACGCCAGTGCCACCTGTTACTCCCTGATCGAAACGGCCAAAGCCAACGACCTGGAACCCTCGGCGTACATCCGGCATGTGCTGGAGCGCATCGCCGATGCTGACACCCTGGAAAAGCTGGAGCGACTGCTGCCCTGGAATGTTGAGCTGGAACGTACTTCAAAAAAAGTGGCGCAGTACAGTTAAGGGCAAGTGGGTCGTTTTAACGGCGGATAC
>NZ_JACEMT010000044.1 GCF_013868415.1 Marinobacterium marinum
TAAAATAATGAAATGGACGCCCCTCCTATACTGCTAGTTGGTAGCAACCAGGTGGAGGATGCATCATGGAACAGGTATCAGTGATCGGCTTGGATCTTGCGAAAAATGTCTTTCAAGTACACGGTGCTGATGAACGTGGGCGCTGCGTAATCAGAAAGTCATTGCGGAGGACACAGGTTTACGCATTTTTTGCAAAGTTATCCAAATGTACAGTTGGGATGGAAGCATGCAGCAGCTCGCACTACTGGGGTCGAGTTATTACTGACTGCGGACATGAAGTGAAGCTGATTCCACCCCAATACGTAAAACCTTATGTAAAAACCAACAAAAATGACGCTGCTGATGCGGAAGCGATTTGTGAGGCAGTATCTCGGCCACATATGCGTTTTGTGGAGCTGAAGACGCCTGATCAGCAGAGTATTTTGCTGATACACCGTGAGCGTGATGGGTTAATGAGAGACCGTACTGCTCTAATCAACCGCTTACGTGCAACCTTAGGTGAATTTGGCATAGCAGTGCCATCCGGCCCGGCGCGTCTAAAGCAGTGGTTCCGCGACAGCTATGGCATAAATGAAGATCAGCTGCCGGTACTGATGCAGCGCCACATTGAGCGTATGAGAGCTCGTTGGGTGGAGCTAGAGCGCTGCATTGGTGAGTTGGATCGTGAAATTGACCAACACGTGCAACACAATTCGGCATGCCAGCGTTTACTTGAAGTACCAGGTATTGGTCGTTTAACCGCTTCAGCTTTGGTAGCAACCGTGGGTAATGCATTGGCATTCAAGAACGGCCGCCAACTTTCAGCGTGGTTAGGCCTTGTTCCACGACAGCACTCGAGTGGCGGCAAAACAGTACTCAGAGGGATCAGTAAGCGTGGGGATGCATATTTGCGCAGGATGTTGGTTCATGGTGCGCGAGCAGTGCTAAGGCATTCAGCGACCAAGAAAAATGCCGTTAGCAACTGGTTACATGCACTATCAGTGCGAGCAAACAAGAATGTGGTCATTGTAGCAATGGCAAACAAGCTAGCACGTATAGCATGGGCATTATTGAATAAAGGGCAGCGGTACATAGAACCGGCTGCTGAATAAACCAATGACAGGAACGCGCTGAGGTTTGCGTGGGCAGAACTTGCTGATGACAGACAGGTAGAGCCGAGACTGGATAAGGCTGCGACTAACATCGTTCGTACAGAGAACGTTAAAATGATTAGCATCCAGTCAGCGGAATTCATCAGGGATAGAGGTTAATACCTCGTAAAAATCCGGATAGATGGCTGCAATACCTTCATGTCACGAAATGTTTTGCTTGCACAAAACGGGGCGTCCATAGATGTTATATTATATCATGAAACTCTCATTGAGTTTATTCATCCATGCCCATGTCACGTACTACAGCGTAGTCGGCCACTGCCATGGCCCTCTTGCTTGTCTCTACTGAAAGAGTGGAGGCCTTGGTTTCAAATGATGATGTGGTCGTTGTGACCACCACCTGCACGGTCCCTCACCGACAAAGGCACCTGCCAGTATTTCGATTGTGGACCGAGACGAGCTGCAACTATCCAATACTGGAAAGGGCCTGGCGTATTTGCCAGGCCCACCTATGCCATGCCTGAGCTTTAAAGTCCTCGCCACAGCGTGCCGGCTGGGTTGTCGATCGGGACACCAATTGAATTGCCGTACTCTGTCCATGAACCATCATAGTTACGTGCATCGTACCCGAGTAGCTTTTTCAGCACGAACCAGCTATGGCTGGAGCGCTCACCAATACGGCAATACGTGATGACCGGCTTGTTACCGGTAATACCAACGTCAGCATAGAGGGCTCGTAGGTCGTCGATCGCTCTGAAGGTGCCATCTTCATTGACCACCCTAGACCAGGGAACATTTACCGCTCCGGGAATATGACCGGCACGCATGGATAGTTCCAGAGAGCCTGGTGGTGCAATCACGCGTCCCTGATACTCGTCAGGAGAACGAATATCCAGCAGAGCTGCATCGGTCTTGCCCTCGGCCACGGCAACAACGTCCTGCAAACGAGCGCGATAACGCTCATCAGCCGGTTGCAGTTCAATATTACCCATATTGCGGGTCTGCTGGCTTACACGAGTCAAAGGACGGCCTTCCAGCTCCCACTTGATGCGGCCTCCATCCAGTAGCTTGACGTTGTCGACACCGTAGAGGTCCAGTATCCAGACGCCCCAGGCTGCGAACCAGTTGTGGTTATCACCATAGAGCACGAATGTAGTGTCCCGATTGACACCAGCACGCTGCAACAGTGTCTGGAGATCGTCTCGGCTGACGATATCGCGGCGAATCCTGTCAACCAGATCAGTGTGCCAGTCCAGGTTGAAGGCGCCAGGAATATGTCCCATGTCAAACTGCTCAGGCACAACGCTGACCTCGAAGATACGCACTTTCGGATCTTCAAGGTGTGCTTCCAGCCACTGCGTTGAAACCAGTGGACTGGCCAGGGCCGGGATCGACAGGAGCAACAGGCAGGTTGAAGTCAGTAGTGTTTTAAGCGTCATGGGGGGTATCTCCATTATCAATAGCACGGGCGATTTCGATCAATGCGCGGGCAGTATCCTCAGTGGCCGAGGGAGCAAAGAGGGCAAAACCGCGATCGGCACCTTCCCAAGCCAGTAGGGTCGCTTCACTGCCGGCAAGCGATTTGAGGCGCTGCAGCTGCGCCGGACGTTCATTTATAAGTAAGTTGACGCTATCCGCGGGTAACGCCAGCCCTGCATATCCTGGTGTGGAGTAAAACTCACGCAGGTTGATCGGCTGTTGATTGCATGTGAAGGTCATAAGCTGCCCCGGAATACGATTTTCCCCCGTAACCTTGAGACCACAGAGCTGTGAACATTCGCTGAGCGGTGATTGTTTGACGTAGTAGGAGAGTGAGCGCATGGCCTGGTCATTTTCTTCAGCGAGCGGCCTGCGCCATTCGGTCAGCCCTGGCTCCAGTTTATCGAACCGAGGCTGATCAACCACTTGCGTTACGGTGATCCGTTCGGGCGTGTCAGCATTCAATCGCAACAGGTCCAGCGGCAAGCTGTAGGGTGACACACTGTCGGCTTGACTGTCTGAACAGCCGACGAGGGCGATGGCCAGCAGGGCGGGTAGGTAATACTTTCTCAACATGGTCGTTTCCATCAAATTGATTCTGTGAAGTGGGGGTCAGAAGCGGTAACCGACTTCGAGGGTGAAATTACGGCCGAGCTCATAGTCGATTTCGGCGGAGGTACTTGAGCTTGAGCTGCTGCCGATGGTGTTCTTATCGTTAAGCACGTTACCGATATCCAGGTTGGCAAATAGCGTTTCGTTGCTGCCCACAGCCTTTTGCCAGCCAACACGCATATCCCATGTCAGTGCGGCATCGATGTCGTAGTCGACATAGTTGTAAATACGCTGACCCTGATAGTCGATTCGACCATCACGAATAACCTGAGAGTAACTGGAGCGCCAGTTGAAGAAGTTGGCCAGTGTCAGTCCGGCGGCAGGGATATGCGTTTTGGTTGTCAGGCCGACAGTCCAGGGGCGGGTGTAATTGTCGACCGGAATGTCATAGGTCTTGATGGGTGAGCCTTTATACATGACAAGGGTGTCGTCAAGGTTCTGGTTATAATGGCTACCGGTGGTTGTAACGTCACTCCAGCCCAGCGTCAGTTCGCCCTGGGTGAATGTATGCCAGAGATTGAGTGTGCCTTGGGGGCGGATGCTCACATAATAGTTTTTGCTATCTGTGGTACCGTCATTGGTGTAGGTGTAGTAGGTCGTCGCCAGATCCTCGTGGCTACCGTCATTACTGATGCGCTCGCGATGGATTTGGTCACGGCCCTTGCGGTCTACCACCCTGAGCGAGAACAATGTGTCGGCAAAAACCTGCTCAATACCCAGTGTTACTTCATCATCATAGGGCGTTTTCAGATCCTGCAGATGAGTGCTGTTTTTGGCTGCCAGTATGCGTTCACCAAACTCCAGTGTGTTGGGATCACGCAGGCTGAAATAGCGCATGGATTCGCGCTGCTCACGTAGTCGGTAATCAAAAATGCTGCGACCGTAATAACGGTTAGCACCGGCGATCACGCGTGTTTGCTGGTCGCCAAATAGATCCCAGTTCAGTGCAAGGCGAGGGGCAATATTGACATTGCGCAGGTAGTCGTCCCATTCGGCTCTTATACCGGTGCGTACACTCAGATTGTGCCATTGAATGCGGTCATCAACGAAAGCACCGACAGCGGTCTGGCTGACCTTTATCTCACCTGGTACGTAGTGATAGAGACGCTTGAACATCTGCCCTGCGTCCGGGGCCCAACCACGGTAAGGAGTGGCGATAATCGGTGTGGCTGAACAGAAGGCATCATCAATATCGCCGGATGCTGTTTGACACGTATAAGTTGGTATTAAGTCCGTGCCGTTCGCCTGGGTAAACTCGGTTGTTCGGCCATAGGTGGCAGCCGTATGCTCAACGTTGCCTCCCAGATTAAAGCTGTGTTCGGCAGCTCCTGTTTGAAGTGGGAGCAGTTGCAGCTTGAAGTCGTAGCCAAATTTGTCCTGAGTTTGTTCGATATTGCCGTAACTTCCCTCCATCGTGGCATTCCAGCGCTGAGTCGGGTCAGACCAGTTTTTATCGGCGGATGCGTACCAAGCCTTGAAATAATCTTCACCATTTTGGCGTGACTGCTCGAGGCTGGAATAATTTAATCCATGCTGCCACGTGCCCCAGTCGCCTTGCCAATCGGCCTTTAGCGTGGTCTGAAGGCCGCCGGATTCAATATCGAAACCGCCGTTTAACGTATTGATGTTGAAATATTCTGCGGATTGAGGCGCATAGTTAAGTGTAGAGCTCAGGTTTAGCCGATCATTAACCGCCCAAACTCCCTTGAGAAAAAGGTTATCAACCTGCTGGGTGAGGTCGGTTTTTGAAGGTGCAGTAACGCCATTGTCGACGAAATTGGAGGCATAGATGTTTTTATCGTAAATGTTCGAGGTGCGGCGTACGAAACTGCCTATCAGACCGAAATCATCGGTCAGGTAGCCTTCGAGGGTTGCACGATAGGTCAACGTTCTAAAATTGGGTTGTGTCTCAGCTGTACCATCGGCATCACTGGGGGCATGAAAATCCTCCTCGTAACGATCATCCAGGTGATACTCGGTCCAACTGTCTTGGGTCAGGCTCATGGATACACTGCCAGACAGCTCCCGAGTGGGCGTACGCGTGTCGGCTTCCACCACGCCTCCAGTAAATCCGCCGTATTCGGCTGGGACATTGCTGTCATAAACGGTGATTGATTCCAGCAGGGATGTGTCCAGATTCATACCTTGACTGGTATTAGCGGGCAGGTCGGTCATGGAGGAGTTGGCCGTGACCGATTGACCACCGGGGTTGAGATCGTTGTTGATGCTTACACCGTCAACTGAGAAATTATTGTCCCAATACTTCGCACCATTGATCGAGATGTTTTCGGAGGCCAGGTCAGCAGGATTCTTGCTGCTGCGGGAGTTGCGATCGAACTGGACAGCAGGGTTTTGACGTAGCAATTCAGTGATCTGGCCGTGTCGGCCTGGCATGCTCCGAATGTGTTCACGGTCATAGACCGTCATACCAAGTTGTTGATCGTGCCCCAGCACTAAAACGGGTGGCATGACCATGGCCTGATCGGGTGCATCCGTAATCAGCACATGGCCTTCCGGCGTAATTCTTGCCTGCAAAAGGGAGTTGGATAGCAACAGCTTCAATGCGTCTTCAAGCCCCATTCTGCCTTTAAGCGCTGGAGACATGGTTGTTGGAAGATCATTCGCCTGAATGGCTAATGTCACGCCCGTTTGCTCAGTCAGTTGGGTTAGCGCCTGGTCTAAGGGCTGAGCAGGGATGTTGATGCTGTGAGGTGTGGACACATGATCGGAATGAGGAGAGGGTTGAGCAAGCGCCAGGTTGGCCGTTAACAGGCAAAAGCCAGCCAAACTGGTACGCCATCTGGGAGAGGCAAGGATACGGTTCAGTGCTTTCTGCGACATCTGACTTTCATTCTCCTGTCGGCTAAAAAGTCAGATTCTATCTGATTATGAAAATCATTATCAGTATCAATAAGTTTTTATTAGGTATTTATATTTATTTTTTAGTAATGGGTGAATAGGTGTGAGAAGACGGAGGCTTTGGCAGAGGAAAAGCTTAATTTACTGTCCGGGAATGGTTGACCACTACAAGTGTTGACTTGGGCCGTTTGAAGTCGGTCTTCGTTGTATGCCCGGCTAGTTCATTCAATAGCTGTACATATCGTAAGGATATACACCAAAATTCATACGAAATCTTCAATTTTAAGTACTAATCTAACCGATAATCATTCTTGTTTGTGGGTAGTATAGATGGTGTGCCGGGTGGGTGAAGCAAAAGGTATTGCCGCCCTTTAACACTTACTAAACGCCCCGCTAGCCAGGGCTAGACAACAAGGAGAATGATACATGAACGTTCCGCTGTATCGGGAGGCGCCTCAGCTCAGGCCTTTGGCGTTGGCAGTGATGCTGGCTATATCCAGCACTGCCGTACAGGCGGCCGAAGCTGCGAGAAACACCAGCACAGACTCCTCGACGCTTAACTGTGAGAAAGGAGCCGATGCAGCGGTTGGAAAGGGTCCTAGGGAGGAGTGTGTTGACAGGGATGTCACTTCTGAGGAAGCGTTACCGGTCGCCAACAGCGAAACTACCGTTATTCAAGGCCGCGAGCTGGCCACGGAAGATGTCTTCCTGCGCGATATTTCCAACGTGCATGCCACTCGCGAAAACATTGAAAATTACCGAGGCACCTCGGTAGCAGACCTGTTCAAGGGCCTGAATGGCGTGTACACCGGCGAGGCGCGCAACTCCGGTGCGCTGGACCCGAACATCCGCGGCATTCAGGGCACCGGTCGTGTACCGGTGCTGATCGACGGCACCGAGCAGGCCACCACCATCTGGCTGGGGCCGGGCGGTACCAGTAACCGCAGCTATGTAGACCCCAGCCTGGTGGGGGGTATTACCGCCGAGAAAGGGCCGTCTTTCGAAGGCCCCAGCGGTATCGGCGGTGCCGTGCGCATCCGTACGCTGGAGCCGGGCGATATCATTCAGCCGGGCAAAACCTGGGGCATCGAGCTGAAAACCGAAACCGCCACCAACACGGTGGCTGCGCGTGATGGGGCCAACGGCTGGTATGGCCAGGATTACCGTGACGTTAAGGCGGATGGTGTACCGATCACTGGAATGGGTGGTGATTATGGCGGAATATTTGCGCCGCTTGGGGGTGGGATTACGTTGGTGCCGGAAAGCCGGAGCGACCACCAGGGCTTTAATGGCGAGGATTACGCCTGGCGTCTGGCCATTGCCGCCGAGCAGGAGCACTTCGACCTGATTGGCGTGCACAGCTACCGCCGCAGCGGCAACTATTTTGCCGGTGAAAACGGCGCCGATGCCTACCGCACCGAGGATTGGAGTGAGGCAATGGCCAAGGCTAAAAGCAATGGGGGAGGGAACAGCAGCGAATACCGCGATTACCTGGCTAACCTGTTTCGGCCAGGGCAGGAGGTACTGAATACGCACAGTGAAATGACCAGCACCCTGCTCAAAGGTCGGCTGGAGCTGCCCCATGATCAGGAGCTGAGCCTGAGCTGGATGAACACCGAGCAAATTTACGGTGAGAGCAACACATCAATCCGTCTGATCGCCCACGACCCGGAGGGTATGATTGATATGGATGGCACCGGTGATATGGCCTATCAGTACAACAACCCTTCGTCTGAAGTGGATCAGGATACCTGGAATCTGGGCTATAGCTGGAACCCGGACAACCCGCTGATCGACCTGAAAGTGGGCGCCTGGGCAACCCAGAGTTTCAGCGTGCGGCACCAGAATGGCGGGGCCCAGTATCAGTCGATGGAGACCGACGTAAACTACAACAATTATCTGATGTGTTCGGTGTACCCGTCAGCCTGGCCAGAGAAGGCTGACGATTATGAATGGTTGTGTGGACATTGGTATAACCCTGATGCCAACCCCTATGAGCATGACCCTGACTACCGGGATGAATCTATCGATGGCACATTGGTCGATAAATCCCGCCAGGAATGGAACCACGACCGCTACGGCCTGAACGTGCGTAACCGCTTTCAGCTGAGCCCCGATTTCGCCCTCACCCTGAGCGCCGATGCGCAGCATGAAGAGCTGGATGGCTGGGATGCATCCGAGGCTCACCTGAGCAGTAACCCTATTGTCTGGGGCAACAGCCATATGGGCCCGCGTGCGGGCACTCGCCGTGAATACAATGCCGCCATGCAGATGGAGTGGTTCCCCACGGATACGGTGATGATCACCGGTGGCCTGAAATGGAGCCGCTACTGGTCCTTTGACGATGGCCTTGATGAACACCGGCGCAACCAGGATTTCGGTTGGGCTAAACAGGCTGAGGTGGCATATGCCGAGATCCCCTATGGCCTTTATCTGAGCGAAGAGCAGACCGCTCAGCTTAACGCCTATCTTGCCCGGGCAAAGGAAATCGGTACAGCCAGCCGGTTCGGCACCCTGACCGATGAGCAGCGCGCCTTTGCCGCGGAGTCCAATGCCTGGCTGGCCGAACTGACCAGCGGCCAGTTCGCGGTGACGAAGGAGCTTCAGGCAGCCAATAAGGACCTGGTGTTTTACGGCACGTACGACGTCAACGCGAAAGTCCCAACCGTAGAAATCGGGGGGGCTACATATCTTGATGGTGGCGCGATCCAGGGCGATAACGAGGCATCAAGGGGCCTGGCGGCAGCGATTGTGGACTATGCCGACGGTGATTTCAGGGGCATGCGTGATCGAAACCCCTTCTATAACGGCACCTTGGATATCAATGAAACCGTAACCACCGCCGATGGCAAGGTGCTGCCCAAGTACCTGGCTGGGACTATGGCGTACAACGGAGAGACCGGCGAGCCGCTGGGGCAAAAAACCTTCGTAGCCAATGATCGAGTAGCGAATCCTGAAAAATATAAAGACATCGATATTGTTGAAGGGCCTTGGAGTACCAACAACTATGTTGCGCAGAATGTTGATGCCACAGAGCAGTGGGTGCGCCCGCAGAAGCGGCGCAACGAGGCTTGGGCGCCGATGCTGGGCATCACCTGGTTCATGACGCCACATAACCGTGTTTATGCCCGTTACTCCGAGTATGTGCGCTTCCCCAGCCTGTGGGAAGATACCCAGTCTGCCGTTGGCTATACCTATGGATTTCAGACGGATACGAGTGGGTATTCCATCGAGCCGGAGCGCACCCGCAATATCGAACTGGGCTATGTGCAGGACCTGACGCCTTGGCTCAGCAATGTACGCATGGCGGACGTACGCCTGAACTACTACCGCAACCGCATCGAAAACTACATCGACCGTAATGTCGATTACCAGGTGCTGCAGTTTGATGAAAAGCGTACCGAAGGCATCGAGCTGCAGGCCCGGGTAGACACCGGCCGCTACTTTGCCGGCCTGGGCGCCACCTACCGCTTGAACAACGACCTGTGCGATGCCGACTACGCCGCCACGCTCGACCCATATAACCTGGGGCAGTATGCCGCCTGTGTTGATGGGGGCTTCCCGCTCACCTTTACCCGCACCAGTACACAACCCGAGTTGTCCATCAACCTGGATGGCGGCATGCGCCTGATGGGCGACCGCCTGGAGTTGGGCGGGCGGGTCACCTACCACAGCAGTGCCGAAAACGAAGATGAACAGCAGTGGATCGATGAACACTATCTGTATACCGGTTACCTGAACGAAGCCTACAACCTGGAATCGGTGCTGGTATACGACGCCTACGCCACCTACGAGATAAACAACGTGTTCAAGCTGAATGCAGGCGTCAACAACATTACCGATGAGTACTATCTGGACCCGCTGGCCCGCACCACGCTGCCGGCCCCCGGGCGCACCTTCAAACTGGGCCTGACGGCCAGGTTTTAACCGAACACCCAAGCCAGCCGGGCAGAGGATAAGCCCGCCAGCCAGGGAAGACAGGGGCGGCCGCACCCCGTAAAGCGGCCATTTGAACTAACCCAACCAAAGGAATGTGAACATGAAAAAGTTTTTGCTTGTTTCCGCGATCGCCCTGGCAGCCTCTCCGGCGTTTGCAGCAACCGACGCGACTAAGGGCGGCTCCTCCAATACTGCCTATGTTCAGGTGGGTACGGGCGAGATTCTGGGCGCGGGCGTTGGTATCGCCATGCCGGCAACAAATCCGCCGACTGCTGACGTGCTTGCTAAGGTTGTCAGCTTTGAAGGTGGGCCGATCGACAAGACCGACAAGGCGGTGAGCTATGCCGCGAATGGTAACGGTTATATCGATATTCAGGGGAATAAGCTGTCCGAAACCTGGAAGCACACCATCGCCGGCGGTGCCGGGGTCGGGACCGAGATCTACGCCTACCGTCAGATCAAGGAACCCATGCCGAATTTTCCTCACTTCGGCGGTGAGGTGATCGCCAAGGTGCCGGGCCTGGCCGCCAGCAACGCCGTCTACTTCGGTGAATGGGCACCCTGGGATGGCAGCACCGGCACGGCGCACGACCCTGATCTGGGCATGGACAGCTCACTGCGCACCGTGTTCTTCGTGGGTGAAAACCCGACCACCAGCATGCCGAACCTGACCAACGTGGCCTACGATGTGGTGGGTATCCAGAAATACAACCCGGATACTCAGGCCGGTGTCTACACCGGTACCCTGACCGCCAATTTCAGCGGCACCAGCGGTTCCATCACCGGTACCCTGAACGGCGTCAACTTCAGCGGTACCAGCATCAGTGACACTGGCAGCTTCTCTAACGGCAGCACCATCTCCGGCAAGTTCTACGGCAACCAGGCCGAGGCGCTGGCAGGCATGTATGACACCACTGGCGTGGCCAACGACATGGCCTTCGGCGGTGCTCAGCAGTAAGGCTTAAACCCCCCAGGGTGTTTGCTTGAGGGGGATGTGTGCTTATGTTTCCTGCCGTTGAGATGTATCGACATGCACCGTTTAATACCCTGCGCACTTGTATTGCTGCTGGCACCGACGGCCGCACTGGCCGACGATGACGACACCCGCTTTCTGCTTAACCAGATGGACCGCCAACAGCAAAGCGAAGAACGCGCCTACCCGGCACCGGCCGTGGCCGACAACCCCGATCTGTTCACCGTGAATGGCACCACCTACCAGGTGGAACAAACCCTTGAGGCGCTGGGGCCGGCCCTGTATGTGGCCATCAACCTGAAACAGTGGCACAAGGTGCGCCAGTTTGTGCAACGCTATCGCCAGTTGCCCGGTCATGATGCCAACCTGGCCCTGTTGGCCGAGGGGATGCTGGCGCGGGTCGATGGCGACTATGCCGGGGCCATCGCCGCACTGGAAACGGCACTGGCCGGCAAGCCCGAATTTGTCCGTGCCCGGCTGGAGCTGGCACGCATCTACTTTGAAGACCACCAGCTTAACGCCGCCCGCGACGCCTTCGAACGGGCGCAAGGCAGCGCCGGGCTGCCGCCGCAGGTGCTCGGCATGATCGATCAATACCTGGCCGCGCTGGATCGGCGCGCCGGCTGGCAGGGCAGCCTGTCGCTGGGGCTGGGGTACGACACTAACCTGAACCAGGGCAATGGCGATGTATTGGTCAGCCAGGTGTGTTATCTGCCCAACTGGTGCCAAACGGTAACCCGCCGCATGCCCGAGCCGCTGGAATCGTCCGAATGGGTGTACGACCTCACGGCCGAGCGCCGTTTTAACCTGAGCGGCCATCATAACCTGCTTCTGCGTGGCATTGTGTATGGCAGTTACCCCGACAAGGCACTGGAAGGCACCGACAGCACCGACTATTTCGATGAAAACACCAGCGTGCTGTACGCCGGTTACAGCTATAAATCGGCCCGCAACGAGCTGAACCTGTTGCCGACATTCGAACATTTTTACAGTGACCGCCACACCCGCTATGAGGCGGGCGGGCTGCGGCTGGAATGGAAGCACCAGTGGTCGCCGCCCCTGCAGCTCAATACCTATCTGCAAACGCGCCGTTACCGTTTTCAGGGCGAAGATGCCGTCTATTTTGAAAACTATGACGAACACCGGCTGGGCCTGTCAGCCAGCTATCTTCTCGATCCGCTGACGGCGCTGTACGGCGGGCTGGATTATACCCGCAAGGATTTCCCCACCGATGCCGCCAGCAGTGATGCCTGGATGCTGAACCTGGGCGTGTACCGTCAGCTGCTGCCGGGTGTCAACCTGAACGCAACCGCGTTGTACCGCGAAACGCGCAACGATGAGGCCAACACCCTGTTGGGCGGTCTGCGTGAGGATAAACAGCAGATCTACATGCTGAATGTGGATCTGCCGCGCTGGGCGATCAAGGGGTTTGTGCCGGTCTTGTCGCTCAAGCATACGATGAATGAGAGCAGCATTGACTGGGCCTACGGTTATCAACGTGACGAAGTAGCCCTGAAACTGCGCAAAACCTTCTGAACGTCAGGTTCAGGCAAGCAACTGCACGGGGCCATCGGCCCCACACTGTTAAAGGATGAACGATGTGAATATGCCATGCCCGGATGTACAGGTGATCAAGCAAGCAGGTCAACCGGCATTTGCGGTGATCCCCTATGACGAGTATCTGGTATTGCTGCGCGCCAATCAGCGCCATTTGCCCGCCCGTGTCGTCGAGATGCAAACGGAGGGCGGCTTGAGCCGCATTGCCGCCTGGCGCAGCTATCGCGGCATGTCCCAGTCAGAACTGGCCGAGCGGCTTGGGATCACTCAGTCGTCGGTGGCACGGCTGGAGCGGGTGGACGTTACGCCGCGCCAGCGCACACTGGAGCGTGTGGCCATTGCGCTGGGTTGCACGGTTGAACAACTGCTTCTCAGATCTGAATAGGCGGTAAGCAAAGGCATAGTTTTTATTGCTGATTGCATACGGATCAAGGCTTCACATTAACAGATTTTTTTAATGAGAATGGTTATCAATTCTAATCATGTGGAGTTTTTGCAATGCCATTACCCCCTATAGTACAGCCTGCCGCCGAACTGACTCGAGAGGAGATCAATCGCTATAGCCGTCATCTGCTGATTCCTGATGTGGGCATGGAAGGTCAGCGCCGACTCAGAAAGGCCCGTGTGTTGGCAATAGGCGCCGGCGGGCTGGGGTCTCCGGTATTGTTGTACCTGGCTGCAGCCGGGGTGGGTACCCTGGGGATCATTGACTTCGACCGGGTGGAGGAATCCAACCTGCAGCGGCAGGTGATCCATCAGGTCAGTCAGGTTGGCGAGTTGAAGGCGGAAAGCGCAAAGCAAGCCATCCAGCGCTTGAACCCCGGCGTACAGGTTGAGACGCATACCTTTCGACTGGAGCCTGACAATGCCGTTGAGTTGTTCGCCCGATATGACCTGATCGTGGACGGGACCGACAATTTCGCGACCCGTTACCTGGTCAATGATGCCTGCATTCTGGCAGGCAAGCCTTATGTCTGGGGCTCCATCTTCCGCTTTGAGGGCCAGGTGTCGGTGTTTTGGGAAGACGCCCCCGATGGTTTGGGACTGAACTATCGTGATCTGTATCCGGAGCCGCCACCGCCCGAGTTTGCGCCATCCTGCTCTGAAGGTGGGGTGTTGGGCATTCTGTGTGCCTCGATCGGGTCTGTCATGGCGACCGAGGCGATCAAGCTGATTACCGGCATTGGCGACCCCTTGCTGGGGCGACTGCTGACTTACGATGCGCTAGAGATGCGCTACCGCGAGTTGCCACTGCGTCGCGACCCTCAGCGGGTCCCGGTGACAGAACTGATGGATTACGAATATTTCTGTGGCCTGGGGCAGGCAACGCAGGAAGCGTCAAGCGTACAAGTGCCGCAGTTATCCGTACACACTTTGAACGCGAGACTGGTACAAGGGCAAAAACCGTTGTTGATCGATGTGCGTGAGCCAACCGAGTGGGACATCGTACGTATTCCTCAGGCGTGCCTAAGACCTCGTTCAGCCCGTTTGGCAAGAGACCTTCTGGACGAATTTGGCATTGATGCCGAGATGATCATCATGTGTAAGGCAGGCCAGCGTTCACAGGCAGTTGCCAGCGAATTGCAGGCGCTGGGCGCCAGCAAGGTGCGCAATCTCGCGGGTGGGGTACTGGCCTGGGTCAACGAAATCGACCCCACACAGCCATCCTACTGATGCCGAGGATAGAGCCATGTTGAAAATCTGCAGCGCGGTACTGGATGCCGTCATCGAACAGGCCCGGCAGGATCACCCTATCGAAACCTGTGGTGTCGTGGCGGCTGATGCTGGCAGTCCGATTGCCAACCGCTTGATTCCTATGCGCAATCAGGCCGCTTCCGAGACTTTTTTCTGTTTCGATCCGCGCCAGCAATACAAGGTGTGGTGCGAGTTGGAGGAGTGCGACCAGGAGTGCCGGGTGATCTATCACTCCCATACCGCAAGCATTGCCTGGCCCAGTCGTGAGGATATCGAGCATGCCCACTACCCGGATGCGCATTACCTGATTGTGTCCACCTGGGAGCAGGCTGACTGTCCGGTGCGCAGCTTTCGCATCGCGAACGGTGCCGTGCTTGAAGAGCAGGTGGTTCGCATCTGACGCTTTTTTATCTGTTTTTATTTTCATTGTTCAGTGCCGGTTATCCCGGCATAGAAGGAGTTTTTCATGTCCATCAAAGTAATGATTCCGTCAGTTCTGCGTCCATTCACCAACGGTGCCAAGGAAGTCAGTGCCGAAGGCAAAACCATCATGGAAGTTATTGCGAGCCTTGAAATGAATTATAACGGAATCAGTACACGACTGTTGTCCGGTAACAGGCTGCACCGTTATATCAATATATTCCTGAACGATGAGGACATTCGGTTTGCTCAGGGGCTGGATACACCGGTGACCGGTGGTGATCGGTTGACCGTGTTGCCAGCGGTTGCCGGTGGCGCCTTTGTTCCGTCAGCAATGATGCATGTGAGCGGATGGACACAATGTTGGATTCGCTAACGCTCACTTGGTGCGGTCGTCCCGCCCATGATGGTTGGGCTTCTTTTGTGGCGGCAGTCAATCTGCTGGCACAGTCACTGAATATTCGGGTGGTGCATGCTGAAGTGCAGCAGGCCGAACCGGACTGTCTGGCGTTTGGAATACAGGCATCAGGCATGAGCGAGGTAAGGGTCACCGCCGCCAGCGGTATCCCGGGTGTGGTGCCGTCCGAGTCTATCCTGCAGGCTCAGTGCGGCATCATGTCGGTACATGGCCGTTCAGGTGGCGGTGCGCAGGCGCTTGGGGTGCCTTATGTATCCGCCCTGTCTGCCATATTGGCGCTGCAGGGCGGACTGGCTGCACTGGTGTCTGCCCAACAGGGACGGCCCTATCGCGAAGTCTGGGTGTCAATGCTGGGGGCGGGGCTGATCAGTATCGGCCAGTATCTGGCGGGCGCTACCGCGGTAGAGGAAGGCGAGTCAATCCTGCCGGGTTCTTCTTCGCCGTTATTGCGGCCCCCGTTCGTCTCGTCCGACCGGGTAAGGTTTGAGCTGGAAACTCTCTCGCCGGAACCCTGGCGGCAGTTCTGGGAGCTGATCGGCTTGCCCGGCGAGGTGGCCGGCCATGCATGGAGGGGTTTCCTGATGCGCTACGCTCGTGCCGAATCGCCTCTGCCGGAGGCTTGCCTGCAGGCGTTGGCTCAACTGCCTTATGCCCATATATGCTCATTGGCGGAAGCTGCCGGCGTAGCGGTCATTCCATTGAAAAACTGGCGCGAGGCAGGGGGTGGCACCTTGGCGCCAAAGCTGTGGCAGGTGCAGCAGGGGCCGGTAGCTCCAGCGCTTAGACAGACTGACGAGGATGCCGCTCTGCCATTGGCCGGGATTCGGGTGATGGAGTCCTGCCGCCGGATTCAGGGCCCATTGGCCGGGCACCTGTTGAGCCTGGCCGGGGCCAAAGTGCTGCGCCTTGAGCCCCCCGGCGGCGATCCGTTGCGGGCGATGCCGCCTTGTGTCAACGGCTGTTCGGTCCGTTTCGATGCGATCAGTGCCTGCAAGCAGGTCACGGAAGTGGATATACGTACAGCGGAAGGGCGGGCGGCCATCGCTGCGTCGTTGCCGGAAACCGATGTGTTTCTGCAGAACTGGGCGCCGGGCAAGGACCAAACACTGGAACTGGATTTTGACATGATGAAGTCCCGCCAGCCGGGACTGGTGTACGCCTATGCCGGTGGCTGGGGCTCCGAACAGACCGATTTGCCCGGTACTGATTTCGTGGTTCAGGCCTGGTCGGGTGTGGCTTCGGTTATTGCGGAGCGATCCGGTGAGAGGGGCGGTTCCCTGTTTACGGTACTGGATGTACTAGGCGGTGCAATGGCCACCCTTGGGGTAACGGCGGGTCTGTTGCGCCGCGCACTGGACCTGCGGGGTGTGCGTGTAGAAAGCAGCTTGCTGGGAGGTGCCGAGCTGTTGTTGCATCTGGTGCGGAATTATCCGGTTCAGGCCGAATTCGAGGCTATTGTGCCGACCGAGCAGGGACTGCTGGCGATTGAGTGCACGACAGCCCGTGAATACGGGGCGCTGTGTGACCGGCTGGATGTTGAGCATTGTTCGAAGAGTGAATTGCGCGCCCTGCTGCCGGAAAAATTGTCCCGGATGAGCGCGTTGGATTGGGAGTTGCGCATGCGTGCGGCGCGGATACCGGCAGCAGCCGTTATCGAGCATCTGGAGCAACTCTGTTGCCGAGACACTACGGCACCTTACCTGATACGCCATGACTATGCGGCGGTCCAATCACCATGGAGGTTCATATGAATACGGCAGGCATTATTGATCTGGTCCCTTGGGCGGTGCGGCAGCAATGGAAAGACGAAGGCATTTATCCGAATAAACCGGCTTTTGAGTTGTTTCGGGAGCAAGTGGCAGCGCATCCTGACCAGGCTGCGGTGATCAGTCCTGATGAACGCATGACCTATCGCGAGCTGTATCAGGCTGCCTTGCGTCTGGCGCGCGGCTTTCGTGATGCCGGCGTGGTGCCGGGCGATGTGATCGCCTGTCAGCTGCCCAACCATTGGGCCTGTTGCGCCATCGATCTGGCGGCGGCCGCGCTCGGCGCGGTGGTTGCACCCTTTCCGGCCGGGCGTGATCGGCTGGACATACAGTCGCTGCTTCGACGTTGTAACGCCCGCGTCATTGTGGCCCCGGAGGTCTACAACGAGGTGGATGTGTGCGCGATAATCGAGTCGCTGCGGCCGTCGCTGCTGTCGCTGCGTCTGCTGGTCGTGCAGGGCGCGCCACGTGCGGGCTGGCAGACGCTGGACCGGCTGCTGGCCGCTGAGCCCCTGTCCGAGGCAGAGTTGCCGTCAGTCTGTCCCGATTCTCCTGTGCGCCTGCTGGTGTCGTCCGGTACCGAGTCCGAGCCCAAGCTGGTGGCCTATTCCCACAATGCGCTGGTTGGTGGTCGAGGGCGTTTCCTGCAGCGTCTTCAGGCTGAGGGCGAAACCTTTGTCGGTTTCTACATGGTGCCGTTGGGCTCAGCCTTCGGGTCCACGGCCACTGTCGGTGTACTGTGCTGGCTGGGAGGCACGGTGGTGATTATGCCGAAATTCAGCGTTTCCCGGGCGGTTCGGATTATCGAACGTGACAAGCCCAATTATCTGCTTGGCGTGCCCACCATGATGCAGCGTATCGCGGCAGAACCCGCCCTGCAGCAGGTCGATCGAAGCGGCTTGCGTGCCCTGATCTGTGGCGGCGCCGTGATTGATCGAGCCACGGTTCAACGCTGTACGGGCGCTTTCGGTTGCAGCTTCATCAACCTGTACGGCTCGGCCGATGGCGTCAACTGCCATACCCTGCCGGATGATGATATCGAGGCGATCCTGACAACTGCCGGCAAGCCCAATCCGAGCGTATGCGAGATCCGGATTGCCGATGATGAGGGGCAGGCATTGCCACAGGGCGAAATTGGCGAGGTGTTGGCACGTGGCCCCCTGAGCCCGATGCAGTATGTCAACGCCCCTGACCTGGATGCTCGCTACCGTACGCCCGAGGGCTGGGTCAAAACAGGTGACTTGGGCATGATTGATGCCAAAGGCTATCTGGTGCTGAAGGGGCGCAAGAAGGACATCATCATTCGCGGCGGGGTCAATATCAGCCCGGTGCAGGTCGAGGGGCTGGTGGCCGAGCATCCGGACGTGGTGTCGGTCGCCTGTGTTCCGGTCCCGGATGAGGACATGGGGCAGCGCATCTGTTTGTGCGTCACGTTGAAAGAGGGCAGCACGCGCTTTTCATTACCGACCATCCGGGGCTTTTTACAGCGGGCCGGGCTGGATGCCGGCAAGCTGCCGGAGTATCTGCACTTTCGCCGCCAATTGCCGATGACTCCGGCAGGGAAGGTCGACAAGCGCACGTTGACGCAGGATGTTGCCGCCCTGGCGGTACCCACATTGAAGGCAGGTTGAGGATCAGTCATGACAACATTAACCGGCCACACACTGGCCGAGCGGGTTCGACACTTTGTCGATACCCGCGTCATCCCGCGTGAGACCGAACTGGCCGCGGAACAGGATGGCGCTTCGCAGCTGAGCGATCAATTGACGCAGGAAGCACGACAGGCGGGGCTTTCAGGCCTGTTCTTTCCCGACCCCCGGGGTGGGGAAATTTCCACCCTTGGCGATTACCTGCCGGTGGCGTTTGAAGAGGGACGGTCCGAGTTCGCGCCCGCGATCCTGCGGGCGGACCTGGCCGTGGACGCGCACATGCTGCACCGTTTCGGCAGCCCGCTGATCCAGGAGCGTTTTGCCAAACCTCTGGCGGCCGGTCTGGCGGTGGCCGGTTACGCCATGTCGGAACCCGACCGCAGCGGTTCGGTGCCGGCAACGCTGGCGTTCGATGCGCGCAAGGCCGCTGATGGCTGGTGTTTGAACGGACGCAAATGGTTCATCTGCCGCTCAGGGCGGGCGCAGTTCTTCACTGTGGTGGCGCGGACGGCCGAGGATTCCCTGTCCATGCTGCTGGTGCCCGCCGATACGCCGGGTTTTACCTATGAAGGCGGCTTGAACATTCTGGGGCACTGGCAGGGACAGGGGGCACTCAGCTTCGATCAGGTACGGATTCCGTTCAGTTACCTGCTTGGCCGGGAGGGACAGGGGCGGCAGGTGATGCAGTCCCGCCTGTTGCTGGGGCGGATGCTGAGATCGGCGCACTGGATAGGTCTGGCCCGGCGCTGTTCGGAGTTGATGCACACGCGTATACATTCCCCGCGCGGGAGTCTGATTCCGTTGGCGGACAAGCAGCTTGTACGGGCGCGGGTGTACGACGTCTACCGGGCAATCGCCAGTGCCGAAGGGCTGCTGCAAACCGCTGCGGCCGGGTATGACCGCGGTGAAACGGACAGCATCGCGGTCAATGTGGCCAAGCTGGCCGCCTCCGATGCCCTGAGCAGGGCGGTGGACAGTGCGATCCAGGTGCATGGCGCCGAGGGGCTGGGCGACGGCCTGCCGCTGGCGCGTATACATGCGCTTGCAAGGGCTACGCATATTCTCGATGGCGCCGATGAAGCGCTTGTCAGCAGTATCGGTCGAGAGCTGCTGCGCGCAAGTGCAGCGGGCGATGCCCCGGAGGCGCGTCATGCATAATCGAGTCAGGGTCTCCGAACCTGTCCTGATGGCGCTGCTGCTGGCCGCCATGGGAATGCCGATGATGGTGTTTTACGCGGTGGGGGTACTGGGTCCCGAGATTCTGCGGACTCTGCAGCTGCCGGTGGCTGCGCTGGGATGGCTGACCACGGCCACCTTTGGCGTGGCGGCCGCCGCGTCACTGGTGGCCGGGCCGCTGGTGAGCCGTATTGGCGTGCAGCGCAGCCTGCTGGCCCTGTTTGTGCTGGTGGCGCTGTCTTTCTGTCTGATCAGGCTCACCCCCGGATTTTATGGTCTGTTAATGGCGTTGCTGGTATGCGGGTTGGCACAGGCACTTGCCAACCCGTCAACCAACCAGGCCATTGCGCACTGGGCCGATCCGGGGCGCAAGGCCTTTCTGGTTGGCCTGAAACAGTCGGGGGTGCAATTGTCCGCCCTGCTGGCTGGTGCGTTGATGCCGTTGCTGGCGGGTTGGTTGAGTTGGCAGGATGCCTTTCTGTTCTGGGTGCCGGTGCTCATCGTGTTGGTGCTGCTGGGGGCCAGGATGATTCCGCGTGATCAGAGTAGTCGGTCTGCACGTCCCATGAGCGTGATGCGACCGGGCCGGGCATTGATTCTGCTGGCGCTGGTGCAGCTTGGGGTCGGGCTGGCCCTGTCTTCGTTCATGACTTATCTGGGTGTCTTCGCCGAGGAAATGGGAGTGTCGCCAGAATCGGCAGGGTTAATGGTGATGCTGTTCGGCATCACCGGTGTGCTGGCCAGGACATTGCTGACACCGTTGGCCCGCAACTGGCCGGATGAGTCGTTGATGCTGGGTGTGTTGATCCTGGGGGCCTGTGTGGCGTTAAGCGTCATGCGGTTGACGACACCGGCGCATCATCTGCCGCTTTGGTCGGCGGTCACGGGCATCGGGGCTACATTGGTGGCCACCAACGCCATTGCCATGAGCATGCTGTTGCATGATCCCGGTTTCGGCGAGGTTCCGCGTGCTTCCGGCTGGTTGTCGGCCGGTTTTTTCGCCGGTTTTGCGCTGGGGCCTCCCGGGTTTGGTGCACTGGTGGCGAATTGGGGCTTCAACACTGCCCTGTGGGGGCTGGTGGCGTGTTTGTTGCTGGCGCTGGTCGCAGTGATGGTCCTCTCGGAGCACAGACGTTGCCAAGTGGCACAACCTCCCATGAATTGAAGTTGTGTACAGCACAACTGCCTGAAAAAGGAAAAAGACGAAATGATTAAAAGATTAGGTTTGGTGATGTGTTTCATGATTTCGTCTGTACCTGCGGCTGCAGGGGAGAATTTTACTCCAGTAACGGGAGAGCCCTTCGTTGCAAACTACAGTCCCGGCAACCAGCCAGGAACATACGGTGTCATTGTGTTGGAAGGCTCACGGGGTGGGCTGTCAAATCGCTTGGCCAGCAAGGTGGCTGGCCTGGGGTATCCGGTTTTGTCATTGGCTTATTTTCGTGAATCAGGTCTGCCACCGACCCTGGAGAAATTACCACTGGAATATTTTGATGCGCCGCGCCAATGGCTGAGCCAGCAGCCAGAGACTCGCTCGGATGGTGTAGTACTTTTGGGCTGGTCAAAAGGAGCTGAGCTGGCATTGCTGTTGGCTTCGAATGAGGCGGAGTACGTTGGGGTTGCGGCAATCGCACCAAGCTCGGTTGTGTGGTCGGCACGACGCTCGTCACCACAGGACATCGCCGTCAGCAGCTGGAGTCGAGCAGGTAAGGGCGTGAATTTTGTGCCCTTGAACGAAGCTGTCATTCAGCAGGAAGGTCTGTTGAGCGGTTTTGTTTTGGGTCTGGAGCATACTTCAGCCGTATCACAGGCACGTATACCCGTTGAGCGGATTGCCGGGCCGGTTCTGTTGCTGTCTGGTGAAGACGATCAGGTTTGGCCCGCGGCAAGGATGGCAGAGCAAATCTGCGCCCAGATGTCTACCGACACCTGTCAGCATGTGCGCTATCCCGGCGCCGGGCATCTGTTAGACCCTGATTTCAATATGGGAGGGACGGCTGATGCCAATGCCGCTGCGGAGGGTTTGGCTCGAGATGAATTGGCACGCTTTTTACGGCAATTGAATGGCCAGCTGCAAGAGGCTAGCCATTATGGCCCATGACGGATTTGGGTGAACGGCCAAAGTAGCGGGTAAAGGCAACACTGAAATTATTGGGATAACGGTATCCAACCATCCAGGCGGCCTGCGCAACCTGGTGGCCGGTTGTCAGCAGAGTATAGGCCTTTTGCATGCGCAGCTCCGTTAGCATCTGACTGGGCGTTGTATCGTACAGCTGCTTGAATCCCTGTTTCAGCTTGTGCTGACTCAGCGAAACCTGCTGGCTCAGTGAGGCCAACGTCAGAGGTGTTTCCAGGTGCTCACTCATCAACTGTCGCGCACGTTCAATACGCTCCAATTCGTGTACATTCAGGGAAGCCTGACTTTTGAGGTTTTCTGGAGCAATACCGTCAAGTTGCTCACACAAAATACTTAATGCATGAATGTGAGTATTCAGTTTGTTGGGAGAGTGATGCATATCGGTCTGAATATGGCGGCTGAGAGCCAATGCATGCGTTCGGGTATTGCTGGTGCTGGAGTGGTTTGACAGTAAATACAAATGGCCATTTCCCAAGACCTGTTCACAGCGCTCAGCCCCCAAATAGCGTTGCAGCCAGGGTTCATTCACGATCAGTCGAAGTTGGGAGACCGGTGTGTTCGCCTGATATACCCGCTCGCCAGGGGTGTTGGAAAAGGTTGTAATGGTGGTATGGCCGGCTTTGAAAGCCAGGCTGTTTTGATTGGTTTGATGAAAGTCTGATTCGCCAGTCAGGCCTAGCGTGATGACCAGTACACGTTCTTTGTGCGGGCAGGCGGTTTCTTCGATCAGGTGGCATTTGGGCTGGTAATTGACTCGGACCAGTGACAAGCCGGACTCAAGTTCCAGATGATCGGAATAGCAGTGACCGAGGTCAATGGGCAATTGCAGGCGTCGCCAACCTTCCCCCATGTCGGAAACGTCTTTGGGAATGTCCAGCCCAAGGCGCAGGGCGTTCTGTTTCATGAGGGGCTCCTGAAAATCAATTAATTAAATGATAATCATTAGCAATAATTAGTCAAGTCAGCCCGGTTATCTCGTGTTTTATAGGCCTGCCGGTAGAAGCTGGAGGTTGTTAGAGACCGGGCGTGTGCCGAAATAATCGGACACGCTCGGCCAGGGGAGACAGGGGAAAGTCAGTTTAACCGCTCGAAAACGGTTGCGATGCCTTGTCCCATGCCGATACACATGGTGGCAAGTCCCAGGGTCGCATCCTGCTGCTCCATGATGTTGATCAGGGTGGTGGAGATACGGGTGCCGGAGCAACCTAGCGGGTGGCCCAGAGCGATGGCTCCGCCATTCAGGTTGACCTTCTCATCCAGCACATCCTGCAGTCTCAGTCCCTTGAGAACAGCCAGTGCCTGAGCTGCAAATGCTTCGTTGAGCTCAATTACATCCAGGTCCTGAGTGCTGATTCCTGCCTGTTGCAGGGCTTTCTGGCTTGCCGGCACCGGGCCATAGCCCATAATCGATGGGTCGCACCCGGCGACCCCCATGCCGATAATACGGGCGCGAGGTTTGAGCCCCAGCTCTTGGGCCTTGGCTGCCGACATGATCAGCATGGCTGAAGCACCATCGGAAAAGGCCGACGACGAGCCGGCCGTTACCGTGCCGCCTTTGGGCATGAAGGCGGGCTTGAGCCCGGCCAGGGTTTCAAGTGTTGTATCGGGGCGAACCACCTCATCCTGGGTAACCAATTGCTTGAAACCGCGTACATCATGGCCTTCAACAGGAAGGATTTCATTGTCCCAGCGCCCTTCAACAGCGGCCTGGTGAGCCCTTTGGTGAGAACGTGCGGCAAACGCATCCTGCTCCTCGCGGGAGATCGCATTCATTTTGCCCAGCATCTCGGCGGTCAGCCCCATCATCATGGAAGCCTTGGCAACCTCCTTGGATGCGGCGGGGTTGATGTCGATGCCATGCAGTATCGGCAGGTGGCCCATGTGTTCGACGCCTCCCACCATAAAGACCTCACCGTTGCCGCTGCCGATGGCTTGTGCGGCGGTGTGCAGTGCCGACATTGACGAGCCACACAGGCGGTTGACGGTTTGTCCGGGGACGGAGTGAGGTAACCCGGCCAGCAGTGCCGCATTACGCGCCAGGTTAAATCCCTGCTCCAGGGTCTGGTTGACACATCCCCAAATCACATCATCGATGATGTCGGGGTCGAGGGCTGTGTTGCGGGCCAGCAGGCCTTTCATCAATGTGGCAGACAGGTCATCGGCACGCAGGTTGCGGAAAGAGCCGCCCTTGGACTGGGCCATGGGGCTGCGAACCCCATCGATGATGACGATATCGGTTGGTTTAAGACTCATCGGGTGCTCTCCTTATCCAAAATAGGTCTGGCTGTTGGCGGCCATGGTGCGCATGGTATCGGTTGGCTGGTAAAGCTTGCCCAGTCCGGAGTACTGATCGGCCAGATCACAAAAAGCCTGCAGTCCCATCTGGTCAATGTAGAATAGAGCACCACCACGGAACGGCGGGAAGCCGATGCCGTAGATCAGCCCCATATCAACTTCGGCGGGTGTGGTGACAATGCCATCTTCCAGGCAGCGTACCGCCTCGATACAGAGCGGGATCATCATGCGGGCAATGATCTCCTCGTCACTAAACTCGCGTGCCGGTCCGACCACGCCTTCGAGCAGGGATGGCAGTGACGCGTCGATAGATTTTTTCGGTTTGCCTTTGCGGTCCAGTTCGTAGGTATAAAACCCTTGGCCATTTTTCTGTCCCAAGCGCTGTTGCTGGTAGAGCCGGTCAATTGGAGTCTCGCCATCCTTTGCCATTCGATCAGGAAACCCTTCGGCCAGTACAGAACCGGCATGGTGTGCGGTATCGATGCCGACTACATCCAGCAAATGCGCAGGTCCCATGGGCCAGCCAAAACCTTCCATGACCTTGTCGATCTGACGGTAGTCGGCACCATCACGCAGCAGGGCGGTAAATCCGGCGAAATAGGGGAAAAGCACGCGGTTGACTAAAAACCCCGGGCAATCGTTGACGACGATAGGCGTTTTGCCCAGTGCCCGTGCGTAAGTGACGGTACGGGCAATGGCCTGCTCGGAACTGTGTTCACCTCGGATGACTTCCACCAGAGGCATACGGTGTACAGGGTTGAAAAAGTGCATGCCACAGAAATTTTCGGGACGCTTTAACCCCTGGGCCAGCTGTGTGATGGAAATGGTGGAGGTGTTGGAGGTCAGAATAGCGCCCTCCGGCAATTGTGTTTCCACCTCGGCCAGGACACTCTGTTTGATCGCCGGGTTTTCAACCACGGCTTCGACTACCAGGTCCACATTGCCGAAATCGCCATAGCTCAGAGTGGGGCGAATGCGTGCCAGGCTGGCGGCCATTTTGGCACCATCCAGCTTGCCGCGAGCCAATTGTTTATTCAGGAGTTTGGAGGCCTCACTCAGACCCAGCTGAAGAGCATCTTCGTTAATGTCCTTCATCAGGATCGGCGTGCCACGTGATGCACTTTGGTAGGCAATGCCGCCTCCCATGATCCCTGCGCCGAGTACGGCGGCTTGCCGAACAGGTGCCGCGTCCGCCTCATGACGCTTACCGGTGCGCTTGATCTGCTGATCTTTGAGAAAGAGACCGACCAGGGCCGGAGTGACCGCATTGGTAGCCAGTTTGGCAAAGCCTTTGGCCTCTACAGCCAAGGCCGCATCGCGGGCCATATTGGCATGTGTCTGAATGGTTTTGAGCGCAGCCATCGGGGCCGGATAGTGGGGGCCAGCCTTGGCTCCGATCATGCCCTTGGCGGACTCGAACGCCATCATTTGCTCAATCTGGTTCAATCGGATGGGGCTTTGCTTCTCGGCGCGACGAGCCTGAATATCGAATTCGCCCGCCAGACAGCGGTGCAGCAGATCCAGCCCGGCTTCACGCAGCTGTTCCGGAGCGACAACGGCGTCCACGGCTCCTGCCTTTAACGCCGTATCGGCGCGCTGCTCATTGCCACCGCAGATCCATTCGTTGGCATTATCGACCCCTATCAGGCGAGGCAGACGCACGGTGCCGCCCCAGCCGGGATAGATGCCCAGTTTGACTTCAGGCAGGCCCACTTTGGCATCGCTTGCCATGATACGGTAATCGCAGGCCAGACAAAGCTCGAACCCGCCGCCCAGTGCTACGCCATTGACGGCTGCTACCGTTGGGCAGGGCAGATCCTCGATACTGTTGATAACGGCGTTCATCTGTTGCAGGGCTGTAGCGATCTCTTCGGGACCGGCCGAAAACAGACCAACAAATTCGGTAATATCGGCACCAACGATGAAGCTGTCCCTGTCACTGCGGATGAGCAGTCCGCGCAGTTCAGGTTGGGCAGAGAGTGTGCCGATCGCTTGTTGCAGCTCGCCCAGAGTGGCCTGGTCGAGTTTGTTGACGCTATCGTCCCGGTTGGCAAAAACAAGCTCGTAGAGCCCGGGCTCGATTGCGGCAATCTGTATTGTTTTTCCTTCCATCAGCATGGTCAGACTCCAAGGCAATCGCGGTCGAGGGGATACGACCGAGTGTTGTTGTTATGTGTTCTGCTTCTCAGTCTAGTGAACTGTGCCTCTGCAACAATGACAGGACACGCCAAGCTATTTGACGTTATCGGTCATAGCTTTTGTTCGTGGTACATTGCGTGGGTTTTAATCATGACAATTTCGTGCAGAGCAGACGAACTCCCGGCCGTGGCCGGGAATTGGGGGGAGGGCATCAGCCGGCCTGGAGAAAGGCCATAAACGCCGCCTGAGCTTCGGGTGAAGACAGGCGGGCGGCAAACTGGCGAGCTTCCTGGTCGATAACGGCGTGCAGCTGTTCCTGCTGATGCGCCTTTAACAGACGTTTGCTGAGTCGGGTGGCTTCCGGTGGTAGCTGGGCAATGCTGATTGCGCGTTCCAGGGTGCTCTTATGCAGTAATTCGGGGGTGACAATCTGATTGACCAATCCCAGACGCTGGGCGCAGGTCGCATCAAAGGGTTTGCCTTCAACCAATAGCTCAAAAGCCACGCGATGCCCCAGGATTTGAGGTAGCAGCAGTGAGCTGCCGCCTTCCGGGACCAGGCCCAGACGGGTAAAGGGCAGGCGACAACTCAGATCGCTGGCTGCAATGACCAGATCGCAGTGCAGCAGCATGGTTGCCCCGATCCCGACGGCATCGCCCTGTACGGCCGCCAGAAGGGGTTTGGGGAAATCAATCAGCGTATGCAGGAATTGAACAATCACGCCAAGGGTGTCAGGGTCCTGAGCCCGAGTCAGAAAGTCGGCAATGTCATTGCCGGCACAGAAGCTGTCACCCTCTCCGCTCAAACAGACGGCTTGAATGGTATCGGTCTTGGTAGCCCATTCAAGCTGAGCGATCAGGGTAGAGTACATTTCCAGCGTCAGCGCATTTTTTTTCTCGGGGCGAGACAGGCGCAGCTCAAGCACGGAAGAATGATGGATGTTGGCATCAATGCCCATGGCCAGCCCCTTCAGTCATGTAGGTGTTATTGGTGGCGGTAAAGGTGTCGGCAGCGGCAGAAAATTCCTGGCGCAGTTGAGTGATCAGTTCGGCGACGGGAGGCTGATCATGGATAGAGCCGACGCCCTGACCGGCAGACCAGATGGTTTTCCAGGCACTGGCACCGTCCTTGGGCGCTGTCAGCTCCTCGCCCAGATTAATCTCTTTGTCAGATCCGGTATCGGAGTCCAGCCCGGCTTCGATCAGGCTGGGTTTCAGGAAGTTGGCGGGGATACCTGAAATTTTGGGGGTATAGATGATATCGGCGGCCGTTGCCTCGCGAATCATCTGTTTATAGCCATCACTGGCCTGACTTTCTCGCGTATTGATGAAGCGTGTACCGACATACGCCAGGTCCGCACCCAGCATGCGTGCGGACGCGATATCACGTCCGCTGGACAGGCAACCGGCCAGCAGGACCGTGCCCTTGAAGAACTGCCGGATTTCGTTCACCAGGGCAAAGGGGCTCAGGGTGCCGGCATGCCCGCCGGCACCGGCACAAACGGCAATCAGCCCGTCAACGCCAGCTTCAGCGGCCTTGCGGGCATGACGAATGTTCGTGACATCGTGAAACACCAGTCCGCCGTAACTGTGTACGGCGTCAACGACTTCGCGGACAGCACCCAGGGATGTAATGACCAGAGGAACGCGATGTTTGACGATCAGTGCCAGATCAGCCTGCAGACGCGTATTGGTTGGGTGAACAATCAGGTTGACGCCGAAGGGGGCTGGGTTATCTGCCTGCTCAAGCGCGGCATGGATCTGTTCGAGCCATTGTTCAAAGCCCTCGCTGGTGCGTTGGTTAAGGGCCGGGAAGGTACCGACTACACCGGCTTTGCAGGTTTCGATCACCAGATCCGGTCCTGAAATCAGAAACATGGGTGCTGCCACCAGGGGCAGACTCAGACGGTTTTGGAAATGTTCCGGCAGGCTCATGAATGCCTCCTTGATGATTGGTCGGGTATGGCAGAATCCTGTTCGTCCGACACGTGGGTGTCTGCAGGCACGTACAGGTGTGGAATGTATTTGCGGATCAGTTCCTGATGGCGAGACCAGCCATGACAGCGGTCCAGCATCACGTTGGCGGCCAGCTCCATGATTTCACTTTCCTCACTGGGCCACAGGGTTTGGATAGCAGTGGTTGCCAGGGGTGCCAGCAGCTCGTGCAGATGTGTACAGCCCTGGATACCGCTGAAGGTCTCGCGTGCTTGTCGATGCCAGCCCGGCCCGATGCGGGTGCCTTCCAGCTGGCGAAAACGCCCGGCAATACCGGGGCAGTGCGGGAAGGGCGAGGCGTCGATCACCGCTTCCACGTGATGGATGTGCATGGAACGGTCCAATGTCAGGCGCATCCACATATCGTGAAAAGGTTCTCCCGCACCGACATAGCCGCCGCGTTCGGCATTATCCACGTTGTGGGTTTTGACATCGGTAATATGCGCCTCAATGTCCCATAGGCCATCTGTACGCTCAAATCCCTGGCACTGCACTTGTCGAGTGTGCAGGAGCTGGCGCCGAACCGGTTTGCTTAAGGGCATACTGATCTCCTGTCAGGCGACGTCCTGGTCGTGCTGCTTCAACATGCGGCGCAGAATTTTGCCGACGTTGGATTTGGGCAGCTCGGACACAAATTCAATGGTCTTGGGGACCTTGTAACGGGCCAGACGGGCCAGACACCACTCCCGCAGAGTGTGTTCGTTAAGCTGATCATCGCGACGTACGGCAAACAGCTTGACGACTTCCCCACAGACGGGGTCGGAGATGCCAACGGCGGCACACTCGATCACACCGGGGTGAGCCGCAGCCACATCCTCCACCTCGTTCGGGTACACATTGAACCCGGACACAATGATCAGATCCTTGGCGCGATCGACAATGCGCAGGTAGCCTCCTTCTTCACGCACGGCAATATCTCCCGTGATCAGGTAGCCATCATCCGTGAAACTGGCACGAGTGGCGGCTTCATTCTGCCAATAACCGGCCATGACCTGAGGGCCACGGACACAGAGTTCGCCCGGAGTGCCGTCCGGCAAGTGTTCGCCCTGGGGGCCGATAATGGCAACATCGGTTGCGGGAACCGGTACGCCGATCGTGCCGATCCGAATGGCGTCAGGCGGGTTGATCGCAACAGCGGGGGAGGTTTCCGTCAGCCCATAGGCTTCAAGCACCGCGCAGCCGGTGGTCTCGAACCAGCGTTCTGCGGCTGCATGGGTCAGTGCCATGCCTCCGGACAGCGTCATTTTGAGCGAGCTAAAATCCAGAGCCTTGAAGGCGGGATTGTTGCATAACCCCACAAAAAGTGTGTTCAGGCCAATAAACGTGGTGGTTTTCCAGCGGCTGATCTCCTTGACCAGTCCGGGCAGATCCCGCGGGTTGGGAATCAGAATGCTGTGTCCACCACAGGCCAGAATAATCTGGGCAACGGTAAAAGCGTAAATATGATACAGCGGCAGGGGAGAAATGACGTTCTCGGCCCAATCGTTGCCAACCTCTCGGATCACGGCGACACCCTGCAGCATGTTGGACAACAGGTTGGCGTGTGTAAGCATGGCGCCTCGGGATACGCCCGTCGTACCGCCAGTGTACTGTAGTACGGCAAGGTCGCCCGGTTGAGCATCAACGGGCGCGGGACGCTGATCCAGATGGGCCAGCAAGGCCTCGCGCAGACTGATGGCATTAGGCAAATGGAAGTCGGGTTCCATTTTCTTGATGTATTTGATCGCCGCGTTAAGCAGGTGGCGTTTCACAAAGCCATGAAGATCCCCCACCTGGGTCAGAAACAGGTGCTGAATGTCGGTATTGGCGATAATACTTTCAGCCTTGTGTGCCATGCTCTTGTGGATCACCAGCGCCTTGGCACCGCTGTCGCGGAACTGATGCTCCATTTCCGCTGATGTATACAAGGGGTTTGTATTGACCACGACCAGTCCCGCCCTGAGTGCGCCAAAGAGCACAACCGGGTATTGAATCAGGTTGGGGAGCTGGATGGCGATGCGGTCGCCTGGCTGAAGGCCGGTTTCCTGCTGCAGGTATACGGCAAAAGCAGCCGACAGGCGGTCCAGCTCGGTATAGCTCAGGCTGCGGCCAAAACTGGTAAAGGCCGGTCGGTCGGTATACCGCCGGCAAACATCGATAAGAAAGTCGGGAATCGTTCGGTAGCTGTCAGGATTCAGCGCCGTCGGTATTCGCTGACCGTTCTGGTTGACGCTATTCATGATATGCCCACATGTTTTATTGTTGTTGTCAAGGCCCACGGCTCTGACCGGTGTGGTACAGGCGGCAGGCCAGGCTTGTTTCATATCAGTATGGCCCAGGCACTTATGCCGGTGCGAACTGTTCCTCCGGTATATCCATCAGGTTATCGGCACCGGACAGCATGGTTTCTACCAGACCGCGAGTACGTGGCAGAATACGCTCGAAATAGAAGCGTGCGGTTGCCAGCTTGGTGCGATAGAAAGCGGCATCGCCATCCCCGGCAGCCAGCTTGTGCTGTGCGGTCTGGGCCATGCGTGCCCAGAAGTAGGCCAGTGTGACATAGCCGGAGTACATCAGGTAATCCACCGAGGCTGCGCCGACCTCATCACGGTTCATCATGGCTTTCATGCCGATCTGTTGAGTCAGGTCGCCCCATTCTCGATTCAGCTTGGCCAGCGGTCCTGTAAAGGCGCGGAGTTTGGGCTCCTCTTCAGCTGCCTGACAAAACTTGTGAATGACCTTGGTAAAGCTTTTCAGGGTTTCACCCTGAGTCATCAAGACCTTGCGGCCGAGCAGATCCAGTGCCTGGATTTGCGTGGTACCTTCATACAGCGTCGAAATACGGCAATCGCGCACGTTCTGTTCCATGCCCCATTCGCTGATATACCCGTGGCCACCGTAGATTTGAAGTGCATGATTGGCGCATTCAAGCCCGGTTTCGGTGAGAAAGGCCTTTGCGATGGGAGTGAGCAATGCCAATTGGGTATCAGCTGCGGCCTTTTCATCGGCGCCAGCGTACTTGACCTGGTCAACCAGCATGGAGCAGTAGTAAATCAGTGCTCGCCCGCCTTCCGAAAAGGCTTTTTGGGTCAGCAGCATTTTGCGCACTTCCGGGTGCACAATGATCGGGTCGGCAGCCTTGTCGGGTGCGGCTGCACCGTTCAAAGCACGCATTTGCAGACGCTCGCGGGCGTAGGTCAACGAGTTTTGCAGCCCCCACTCGGCATGAGCCAAACCCTGCAGCGCAGTACCCAAGCGAGCCGTATTCATAAAGGTGAACATGCAGTTCAGGCCCTTGTTGGGCGGGCCGATCAGATAACCGGTGGCATTATCAAAGTTCATCACGCAGGTCGCGTTGCCATGAATACCCATCTTGTGCTCGATGGAACCACAGCTGACTGCGTTGCGTTCACCGATCGTATTGTCGGCTGTTGGCATATATTTGGGCACGATGAACAGTGAAATACCCTTGGTGCCCGCCGGTGCGTCCGGCAAGCGGGCCAGTACAATGTGTACGATATTATCGACCATGTCGTGTTCACCGGCCGAAATGAAAATCTTGGTGCCACTGATGGCGTAGCTGCCATCCTCGCGGGGTTCGGCTTTGGTGCGCAACAGTCCCAGATCCGTTCCGCAATGGGGTTCCGTCAGGCACATGGTGCCGGTCCATTCGCCGGATACCAGCCGGGTCAGGTAAGTGTGCTTCTGCTCGTCGGTGCCATGTTCTTCCAGTGTATTCATGGCACCGTGGCTGAGGCCCGGGTACATGCTCCAGGACCAGTTGGCGGTGCTGCTCAGTTCGTTGATGACCATGCCCAGAGAGTCGGGCAGGCCCTGACCGCCCCACTCAGCGGCATGGGAAAGGGAAGGCCAGCCGCCTTCAACATATTGCTGATAAGCCTCACGAAAGCCTGTCGGGGTACGCACTTCACCGTTGTCAAACTGACAGCCTTCACGGTCCCCCACCTGGTTCAGTGGCGAGAGTACACGTTCGGCAAAGCGTGCACCTTCCTCGATAATGGCGCTGACCATATCCGGTGTGGCGTCCTGTCCGCAGGGCAGTCGGCTGTAATGCTGATCAAAGGCCAGCACATCATCGAGCACGAAATGAATATCTTGCAGGGGTGCTTTGTATTCGGGCATGGTTCGACCCTCTTTACGTTATTGTTATCGTTTAGTTATGGGGCAAGAACCGGCTTGCCTGTCTTGTATTGAAGGATCGTCCAAAGCGCTCGAGTGGCCAATGACAAATGACACCAGTTTCAGTGGCAAATGCGGCCAGCGCTTCAAAAAACCGTAATATCAGTTAGATAGACAGGGGAAATTGATCATTCTGGGTGACATATTCAGTCAGCCGAGAGGAGAGGCGTGATTGGCAGGGACCGCGCCTCAAGGTGTGCAGCTCAGGGGAGGTATTAATACTCTATACGTAAAGTGTATTTATAATACCTATTGATTAGCGACCTCGGTAGTTACCTTCCCGTTTCTCGACAAAAGCATTGACGGCTTCTGCATGATCATCAGTATTGTGCAGCATACCTTGCCAGGCCGCACACAATTCGAGGAAGTCGGGCAGTTCGTGTCGCTGTGCCTGTTTCATCAGCCGCTTGCTCATACGCAATGCATGGGGAGGCTTGGAGGCCATTTGACGTGCCAGCGTCAGAGCGCGTTGCATCAGCTGATCCGCCGGTACCTGCTCCATCATGAGCCCTAGTTGGACGGCCTCTTCCGCATGTACCAGGCGGCCTGTCAGGGTAATTTCGGCAGCGCGTTGATACCCGATCAGGCGCTGTAAAAACCAGGCGCCGCCATCCCCTGGAATAATGCCAAGGTTGACAAAGGTTTCACCAAAGGTGGCGCGCTCCGAGCCCAGGCGGATGTCGCACATGCAAGCCAGATCGCAACCGGCACCAATGGCCGGGCCGTTGATGGCGGCAATAATCGGAATTTCAGCCTGATGCAGTGCCAGGGGAATGCGTTGAATACCGTGTCGGTACTTGTGCTCCAGTTCCAGTGCCGTGCCGCCGAAAGGTCCGCTCCGGTGATCACCATCCCGGTACTGCATTTCCTTGATGTTGCCGCCTGCACAGAAGGCGCTACCCTGGCCGGTAATAATCAGTACTGAAACCTGGGGAGAACGGTTCGCCCACGTGACAGTGTCGACAATGTCATCGATCAGGTCGGTGCCGGTCAGAGCATTACGCAGGTCGTCACGATCCAGGGTGAGTACAGCAACCCGATCTTCCAGGTCAAGGCGTGAATCCTTGAGAGTGGGGGTGTTATCCATGATTCTGCAGTGCCCCTTCGTTATTTTTATCAGCTGTAACAATTGCTTGAGCAATCAGCATATCAGAACTGATGCACGAAAGGGGGCTTGCTTCCAGGTAAAAATCCGCCGATGATGCCGCCCGGCAAGGGAAGCATGTGTGTACAGGGAAGTGTATCCACCTCTCTGTAAACGGTAGTATGTATGCGCCCGATTGTTGGCCTTGTGGCCCTTCTTTCGGTGGCGTCGGCAGTTGCTGAACCACCTTCATCCTTCAGTTCCGCCAAGAAAATTCTGGCTCGTGATGTGTATCAGGCGGAAGATCGCGTGACCTTTTATTGTGGCTGCAGTTTTGATGAGCAGCCTGTACCCGCCAAGCCTAACCGGACGCGGCTGACACCCGCAGCCGCGTCCTGTGGGTTGCAACCACGCAAGAACGCCAACCGGGCGGGTCGTATCGAATGGGAACATGTCGTACCGGCCTGGGAATTTGGTCATCAATTACAGTGCTGGCAGGAAGGGGGGCGCAAAGGGTGCCGCAAGGACCCGGAGTTCCGCCGCATGGAGGCCGACCTGTATAACCTGGTGCCTGCCGTAGGAGAGTTGAACGGAGATCGCAGCAACTTCCGCTTCGGTATGATTGCGGGTGAGCCGCGAGCCTACGGCGCCTGTGATTTTGAAGTGGATTTCAAACAACGTGTGGCGGAACCTCCCGAACAAGTACGTGGTGATATTGCGCGTACCTACTTTTATATGGAAGACCGTTATGGGTTAAGGATCAGCCGCAAGCAGCGCCAGTTGTTTGAAGCCTGGGCCAAAACGGACCCGGTGGACCTGCCGGAGTTACAGCGCGCACGTCGTATTGAGGTTATTCAGGGTTACGCCAATCCCTTCGTTGAGTCCAAGGCGATGCAGGCAACGGGACACTGAGAAAATATGGCAGGGTGCGGGCACACACATGCCGGCACCCATTTTACTCAGTCATGGAATTTTCCCCCAGGAGGGCGAGTTGCGTTCCATCCTGGGTTTTATAGGTGTCAATAATGATGCTGGATGCAGTATTGTAAAGTCACTCACTGCTGATAATAAGGTTATTGACTGCTTTGGAAATAAGATCCTTGTTAATCTGCGTGCGTGTCACAGGCTGGGAAAACCAGAAGCTCATTGGTTGATCAAATCCAATGCCATGCATGTAGTTATAAACGGCTTTTCTCAGCCCCTCACCCAGCATTTCATGATCTACTCCCGTGGGGTCGATAAAATCAACATCGTTCTCTGCAAACAATATGTCAGGGCGTTCTGCCAAGGTAATACCAAATTGTTCAGGGTTCATGCCTATAGGGCTGTGAACGGTGGCAACAAAACGGTGCCAAAAGGCTGATTGGAAGCATCCCTGGTGCATCATCTGTCGCACCATTTCCAGCGAGTCGATGGTTTCCTGCTCGGTTTGTGTCGGGAAGCCATACATTAAATAGGCGTGAACCAGTATGTCAGCATCACTGAAGGCCTTGGTTACACGAGCGACCTGCTCAACACTGACGCCTTTTTGCATCAGCTTCAGCAAACGATCTGATGCCACCTCAAGCCCACCGCTCACGGCGATACAGCCGGAATCGGCCAGCAGCTGACAACGGGCCGGAGTAAAGGTCTTCTCAAAACGGATGTTGCCCCACCAGCTGATCACGACGTTGCGCTCAATCAGGCGTTGTGCCAATGCAAACAGGAGTTTTGGCGGCAGGGCCTCATCGACGAAATGGAAGCCGGATTGACCGGTCTCTTCGACGAGCTGTTCGATGCGATCCACCAGCACATCAGCACTGGCCGCATCATAGCGGTCAATGTAGTCCAGGCTGACATCGCAAAAGCTGCATTTACGCCAATAACAGCCGTGCGCGATCGTCAGTTTATTCCAGCGCCCATCACTCCAGATGCGATGCATGGGGTTCAGCATCTCACACAGGGACAGATATTCGCCCAGAGGAAGGCCATCATATACCGGCGCACCGACTTCGGACTGTGGGATATCCCGGAGTTCCTTGTTCTCATTGAAGTGCACATAGGCCTGTCCGTCCTCATTCTCGGCGAGAAAGTAGGTGCGTACCAGGTCGTCAATCTCACGTTGCCCTTCAAGGTATTCCAACAACGTCATAAAGGGACGTTCGCCGTCGTCCAGGCAGATAAAATCGACAAACTCGAATACGCGAGGGTCCTTCAATGCGCGCAGTTCGGTATTGACAAAGCCGCCACCCATGACGACAGGGATATCAGGATTGATGGCTTTGCAGGTTTGCGCAATGCGCAGTGCACCCAGCATATTGCCGGGAAAGGGCACGGTTAATGCGACGACGCTGGGCTGCGTTTCCTCCAGATACAGCTCGACCAACTGTGCCAGAATTTCCGCGCTGAAACTCGGCTCGCCCATCAGGGTATCGTAGAGGTCGTCGAAGCTCGGGTTGGCCGCCGCCAGTTGTTCGCCATAACGGCTCACTTCAAAGTAGGGATCCACCCCTTGGGTAATGACCGCCGATAGATCATTAATAAACAGGGTCGCCAGATATTTGGCCTTGTCCTGTGCGCCAAGATTGCCGAAGGCCGCTTTCAATACGTCACCGGACACGGCTTCCATTTGGGCAATGGCGTCAAAAGCCGGTCCCTCCGGCAAGAAGCGACGGGAATTGATGCGCAGGGCCAGGCTGGGGTCCTTGCCCTGCAGAAAACGGATGGCGGTCTCGACGGTCTGGTGGTAGCGATCAAACTCGGCCAGAAAGTTGAAGATGACATCCGGCAATTCGTCATCTTCAAACTGTTCGTAGTTGGCTTCCACATGCTGACGAATGATCTCCAGCGCGGGTGCCGTCATCATTTCCAGGAAAAGCTCAATGGCAGGATCGCGCTGCACCGCCTCATACCCCCGAGAACGTAAAAAACCCGTCAAATAGGCGGTTGCCGGGTAGGGCGTGTTCAACTGGGTCATCGGGGGAGTCATGAGAAGAACGGTCATTAGCCAGCCTGCAGATCAAGAGCATTGAGAACTCGGGCATCCCGAGCATGGCAACCCAGACGGCTACCAAAACAGGTGTGGATCCTAGCAAATACGCTATGTCCGTACTACTTCAATATGCTGTGTCTAGGGCTTGCCATGCCGGGCATGAGCTTGCCCAGCAGCCGGTACCCCGGGATGAGAGCACCCTGGCGGATCTTGCAGGTGTGCAACGTATCGTAGAGCTGTCTTCGCTGGGGTTGAGCAGTTATGGGGAAAATTACACCTTCTATGTCGAGGCCCGGGAGCAGGAAAGGCGGAATGCCCTGCAAAATCTGGATGCGCTCAAGCATGAGCGACGACGTTCCGAGCAGGCGATGCGGCTTCAGCGGGAGCGACAGGAGCGGCGCCAGACGCGTGGGAAACAGCTGAGCAAGACGGCTAATCAAGCCAAAATCCTGCTGGATCGTCAGAAGGAGCGCAGTGAATCCGCTTCCGGTGCGTTGCGTAAGCAGCAGGTCGGCAGTCAGGCAAAGCTGAATCAGCGCATACATGAAGCGGCGCAGGCGGTGGCAACCGAGACACCCATAGCCGTGCACGCAGCTCCTGTGCCACGGCCATATCGGCGCACTCTGGCGGAGCTGATCGACGTAAAGCTGCCCTATCTGCCGGATACATCAGGGCCAGTCAGCTTGACCCTGAGTGGGCAGCAGCGAGTGGGTGTGGAAGGTAACAACGGGTGCGGAAAATCGACGTTGCTGCGCGTTCTGTCAGGTCAGCTGGCGCCTGTGGACGGGAAGATCAGAGTGACTGACGAGGTTGCATACCTCGATCAGGCGCTGGAGGTGCTTGACCCGAATCAGACGATACTTGACCAGCTGAAGCGCGCGAACTCAGGTGCGGCAGAGGCTGGTCTGCGCACGCGTTTGGCTCAGTTGGGGCTGGATGCCCAGAAGATCATGGTGCCCAGCGGGGTGTTGAGCGGGGGCGAGCGGCTTAAGGCTGCGCTTGCCTGCGTACTCTATGCCGAGCGTCCAGTGCAGCTGTTGATGCTTGATGAGCCAAGCAATCACCTTGATTTACCGTCGCTGGAGGCACTGGAAGCCATGTTGAGAGAGTATCGGGGCGGATTACTGGTGGTGTCTCATGATGAGCGCTTGCTGGAGCGCATACAGCTGACCGACCGGCTCAGGGTAACGGAAAAGGGATGGCGCCTGCTGCCATCGTGACTGAGTGGTCAGGTAGCGAAAGGGATCTGGTTGAGCACGCCGGTGCATATGTGAAAACGCTAGTGAGCAGGCACATCTCCTGAACCCGCATCCGTGTAGGAGCGGGTGGCATCCGGTGCATGGCATGGTTATGCATTTGTATCTCTGACCCTCGATTCACTGCCTGGCCAGCCTTCAAACTGTGGCAGTGAGTCTGTGATTTGATGCCAGCTTGCCTTTGAACCAGTAAAAATATGTGCCTCCGGCCCACTCTGAATGTCACCTTCCAGACCACCAAGCGGGACACCGATAACTTCGGGACGGTCTCTATAGGTGCTGATCAAAGGCGAGCCACACGTTTTGCAAAAATACTTGGTGACGTTTTCTGACGAACCGTACCGTGTGAGATTTTGCTCACCCGACAACCACCGAAACTGATCACTACCAATGGACGCTCGAGTGCGGAAAGCCGCGCCATGCCACCGACGACACTTGGAACAATGACAATTGAAAATTGGACCGAGAGGACCTTCAATTTCATAGCTCACTATTTCGCACAAACACTTCCCTGTTAACTTGCTCAAAGGTTTACCTCTCTGCACAACGGCGAGCAAAGCGAGTCCGGCAGCCATGGGCTGCGTATTGCTGCCACTTGTATGGATAATTCTCTACGTTTTCCGGGTAAATTGGGACCCACCCTCAACGGCCATTGAGGGCCTTCATGCAGCAGCTCGGTGTAGCGCCGGCTCCTCTTCCGAGAGACCGATAGCGCTGCATGACTCTTTAGCGATAACTCGAACAGTCATCGGGGCCCCGAGCCCGCATAGCAAGGCAGAGTCAGCTTATTACCATGAACACAGAAAGCCAAATCAGCATCAACGTCGGCGTAGACGTCGGCAAATCCAAACTCGATATCGTCCTGCATCCGCTGGACCTCCATTTCCAAATTTCGAACGACGAAGACAGCATCCTCAAGGTCGTTCATGTGCTGAAAAAGCGCAACATCGAACGCATCGTGGTCGAAGCCACAGGGCGCTATGAACACGCCTTCGTGTTTGCCTGCGATCAGGCCAACCTGCCCATTGTCGTCGTTAATCCCATCAGTGTCAGACGCTATGCCCAGGCCATCGGAGTACTGGCCAAAACGGACAAGATTGACGCCCGCGTGATTGCCCAATTCGCGGCCACTATACAGCCCGATATCAAGCCAATCCCTGACAAACAGTCTCGTCTTATCAAGGACTTACTGATTCGCCGTAGCCAGCTGCTTGAGATGCAGACGATGGAGAAAAACCGTCTCCAGATCTTGCCCAAAGCTCTGCATCGCTCTATCAAAACAGTGCTACGCTCGCTGGAAGCTCAGATAAAGACTATCACCAAACAGATCGATGAAGCGGTCATGCAGGTCAAGCACTGGCGTGTCAAAACCGAGATCCTGACCAGTGTGCCCGGTGTCGGAAAAGTCCTCGCCTATACCTTGCTCAGTGAGTTGCCTGAACTCGGCAAACTCAACCGCAAGGAAATCGCTGCACTCGTCGGTGTCGCGCCCATGAACCGCGAAAGTGGCTCCTGGAATGGCAAGCGACGCATCCGCGGAGGCCGTCACCGTATCCGCACGGTCATGTTCATGGCGATGCTGTCATCGATCCAATGTAACCCTGTATTCAAACGCTTCTACGAGCATCTGAAAGCCCAGGGCAAACTGCCCAAAGTGGCCATCATTGCCTGCATGCGCAAGCTGATCGTGGTGCTCAACACCATGCTCAAGAACGAGACACGATGGGGCGAAAATATTGCTTAAATATTTAACTAGACACCACAGTCACTTGTTA
>NZ_JACEMT010000045.1 GCF_013868415.1 Marinobacterium marinum
TAGCGCTGCATGACTCTTTAGCGATAACTCGAACAGTCATCGGGGCCCCGAGCCCGCATAGCAAGGCAGAGTCAGCTTATTACCATGAACACAGAAAGCCAAATCAGCATCAACGTCGGCGTAGACGTCGGCAAATCCAAACTCGATATCGTCCTGCATCCGCTGGACCTCCATTTCCAAATTTCGAACGACGAAGACAGCATCCTCAAGGTCGTTCATGTGCTGAAAAAGCGCAACATCGAACGCATCGTGGTCGAAGCCACAGGGCGCTATGAACACGCCTTCGTGTTTGCCTGCGATCAGGCCAACCTGCCCATTGTCGTCGTTAATCCCATCAGTGTCAGACGCTATGCCCAGGCCATCGGAGTACTGGCCAAAACGGACAAGATTGACGCCCGCGTGATTGCCCAATTCGCGGCCACTATACAGCCCGATATCAAGCCAATCCCTGACAAACAGTCTCGTCTTATCAAGGACTTACTGATTCGCCGTAGCCAGCTGCTTGAGATGCAGACGATGGAGAAAAACCGTCTCCAGATCTTGCCCAAAGCTCTGCATCGCTCTATCAAAACAGTGCTACGCTCGCTGGAAGCTCAGATAAAGACTATCACCAAACAGATCGATGAAGCGGTCATGCAGGTCAAGCACTGGCGTGTCAAAACCGAGATCCTGACCAGTGTGCCCGGTGTCGGAAAAGTCCTCGCCTATACCTTGCTCAGTGAGTTGCCTGAACTCGGCAAACTCAACCGCAAGGAAATCGCTGCACTCGTCGGTGTCGCGCCCATGAACCGCGAAAGTGGCTCCTGGAATGGCAAGCGACGCATCCGCGGAGGCCGTCACCGTATCCGCACGGTCATGTTCATGGCGATGCTGTCATCGATCCAATGTAACCCTGTATTCAAACGCTTCTACGAGCATCTGAAAGCCCAGGGCAAACTGCCCAAAGTGGCCATCATTGCCTGCATGCGCAAGCTGATCGTGGTGCTCAACACCATGCTCAAGAACGAGACACGATGGGGCGAAAATATTGCTTAAATATTTAACTAGACACCACAGTCACTTGTTAGCTTTTGCTTTCTATAATATCACTTAAGTTAATAATATTTTCGTCAGAAAAATTAGAGCACTTCAAATTGTAACTTTTTATAATTGATTTAATGGTTTTTGAATGAGCCCATGCGGAAAAGCAGTAAACTCCATTATATTGGATAAAAAGCGGCCCCATACAACCTCCACTTCCACATGACCAAGCATCGACTAGATAGAGATCCGGAGTAGACCCACCGGTGACGTTAACATCTATTACTCTAATAGTTGCGGGATCTACTTTTTCTCCAGACTCTGAGACGACTTTCTGGCTATTTTCTTTAAAGGCATCTATCACGTCTTGTTTTGAAAAATATAGCAAACTTCTATTTCTCAAGTAATCTTCTTTCTCAGACAATGGCGCTATTGATAGATACTTTTCCTCCAAAAACTTCATTCTAATATCATTATCAGATAGCAGACCTCTTAAGGATCTCTCGATATCTGACAACTTTAAATTTTCAGTTTCAGAACGTTCAAGCTTTTCCTTGAGATTGACTATTTCAATATTTAATTTACTTAACTCTTCTTCTTTTTTAAATCGTGGATGAACGGTATGAAAATAAGCACTTATTAGGAAGAACAAAGTCAATAAAGGAATAGCGGCAAAAAAGTAGTCCAATATTCCCTTTTCTCTATCAATCCATTTCATATAAGACCTGTATCGGATATTCAATGACAGCTAACGCTGCGTTAACGGGCCGGAAAAACGCGCAGCGTTTTGGAGGTCCAGGCCAGCTTGCTGGCCGAAGTTGAACGCTTTTTTAGCATTTGTATTCAACGTCATCACCGACAATCTGAATTATTTTCTCGTTAACTAATTGATTAAAATTGTTTTGTATTGCTACTTCGTTCCCCTTGATACCCATATGTGCCGCAATATGATTTCGAAGGCTGGTAACCTTCTTCGGGCGTTTATCTTTTGGGGTAGACGTCAAAAATGTTATCAGCTTATTTTTGGCACTCGGAGCTGACCCTATGTGTCAGCGTAGTTGTCGCCTGAAAATTTCAGAGGACAACCATGCCCCACTATTCACCGGAACGTAAGGAAGCCATCCTCCAAAAAATGGCGCCGCCTCACAGCATGACAGTAGCCGAGCTGGCTCGTCAGGAAGGCATCAGTACCGCGACCCTGTACAATTGGCGTAAAGCCGCCAGAGAACGAGGTGCCGTTTTGCCATCCAACTCAGCCGCCCCGGACAAGTGGAGCAGCGAAGAAAAATTCCGCATGGTGCTGGAGACCGCTCCGATGAGCGAAGCGGAGATCGGCGAATATTGCCGCCAGCGCGGTGTGTACCCGGAGCAGATCGAAGCCTGGAAGGCGGCCTGTATGGGCGCCAATGCGCAAGCAGATGAGCAAGCCAAACAGCATCGCCAAGCGACCAAGGCCGAGCGCAAACGGATCAAGCAGCTAGAAGCTGATCTACGCCGCAAGGAGAAGGCGCTCGCGGAGACGGCCGCGCTGCTAATACTGTCAAAAAAAGCAGAGGCGATCTGGGGCCCCAAAGACGAGGACGAATGACCAGCCTCCCGGATCGCCAGCATGCCGTTAGTCTGATCCAGGAGGCTCAGAGCAACGGTGCTCCGCTGGTCAAGGCCTGTGCCTTGCTAAACCTGAGTGTGCGCACCTACCAGCGCTGGACGGCGAATCAGTTGGTCCATGCGGATCAACGACCGATCGCGCCCAGACCTGCACCGCATAACAAGCTGTCAGAGCAGGAGCGTGAAGCCGTGGTATCGCTCTGTAATCAACCGCGATATCGCAGTGCCCCGCCGGCGTTTATTGTGGCGGATCAGCTGGATCAAGGGCGTTATCTGGCGTCGGAATCTACGTTCTACCGGGTGTTGCACGAATACGATCAGCTGCATGCCAGAGGCCGGCAGAAACCGCCTGAGCGCAAACGCCAGGCAACCACACATGAAGCCAGCGAGCCTAATCAGCTCTGGTGCTGGGACATCTCCTGGTTGCCTGGACCTGCCCGTGGCACCTGGTTTTACCTGTACCTGATGATGGATGTCTACAGCCGTAAGATCGTGGGCCACGAAGTCTACGCGCGTGAAACCGGAGAACTGGCCAGCGAGTTCGTCGAAAAGGCCTACTGGCGGGAACATCTGGCCGCCCGATCCAAGCCGCTGGTGCTGCACTCTGATAACGGCAGCCCCATGAAGGCCGCGACGTTCCTGGAAAAGCTGTACGACCTGGGCATTACCCCCTCGAACAGCCGACCTCGCGTCAGCAACGACAACGCCTACTCGGAGTCACTGTTCAAAACCCTGAAGTTCCGACCGGCGTTCCCGGTGAATGGCTTCAAGACGCTCGAAGAGGCACGGCATTGGGTGTTGAAGTTCGTGCGCTGGTACAACACCGAGCATCGGCACAGTGCTCTGAAATACGTGACACCTGAGCAGCGTCATAACGGCGAGGCCGAGTATATCCTGGCGCAACGCAAACGGGTTCTCGAAGTCGAGAAGGCCAAGAACCCCCAACGCTGGTCAGGTGATATCCGTGACTTCAGCTTGCCGGAGTCAGTCACACTGAACCCGGAAAAGGCGGCGAGTTTTTAAAGAGCTGATAACTTATACGCGACAACTACGTTGACAGTTACCG
>NZ_JACEMT010000046.1 GCF_013868415.1 Marinobacterium marinum
TAGCGCTGCATGACTCTTTAGCGATAACTCGAACAGTCATCGGGGCCCCGAGCCCGCATAGCAAGGCAGAGTCAGCTTATTACCATGAACACAGAAAGCCAAATCAGCATCAACGTCGGCGTAGACGTCGGCAAATCCAAACTCGATATCGTCCTGCATCCGCTGGACCTCCATTTCCAAATTTCGAACGACGAAGACAGCATCCTCAAGGTCGTTCATGTGCTGAAAAAGCGCAACATCGAACGCATCGTGGTCGAAGCCACAGGGCGCTATGAACACGCCTTCGTGTTTGCCTGCGATCAGGCCAACCTGCCCATTGTCGTCGTTAATCCCATCAGTGTCAGACGCTATGCCCAGGCCATCGGAGTACTGGCCAAAACGGACAAGATTGACGCCCGCGTGATTGCCCAATTCGCGGCCACTATACAGCCCGATATCAAGCCAATCCCTGACAAACAGTCTCGTCTTATCAAGGACTTACTGATTCGCCGTAGCCAGCTGCTTGAGATGCAGACGATGGAGAAAAACCGTCTCCAGATCTTGCCCAAAGCTCTGCATCGCTCTATCAAAACAGTGCTACGCTCGCTGGAAGCTCAGATAAAGACTATCACCAAACAGATCGATGAAGCGGTCATGCAGGTCAAGCACTGGCGTGTCAAAACCGAGATCCTGACCAGTGTGCCCGGTGTCGGAAAAGTCCTCGCCTATACCTTGCTCAGTGAGTTGCCTGAACTCGGCAAACTCAACCGCAAGGAAATCGCTGCACTCGTCGGTGTCGCGCCCATGAACCGCGAAAGTGGCTCCTGGAATGGCAAGCGACGCATCCGCGGAGGCCGTCACCGTATCCGCACGGTCATGTTCATGGCGATGCTGTCATCGATCCAATGTAACCCTGTATTCAAACGCTTCTACGAGCATCTGAAAGCCCAGGGCAAACTGCCCAAAGTGGCCATCATTGCCTGCATGCGCAAGCTGATCGTGGTGCTCAACACCATGCTCAAGAACGAGACACGATGGGGCGAAAATATTGCTTAAATATTTAACTAGACACCACAGTCACTTGTTACACGGCCATTCGCAAGACATAACTGTTGGCCGCCCCATCAAAAACTAAACCATCTAAATACCTAACTATATTGAGTAAGCCTGCGTACTCTTGATTAAAGTTATCCATTGTCTTTCGGTTTGCACTATACCAGTCTCTAGGATCTTCATTCGCATGAACATTTCGGTGTCGATTGAGACACAGTTCATTAAGAAATGTGATATCTCTAGGTTGATAGCCCGTGTTAATGTCGTTAGATATATCGTAACCAAGCTCATCTTCAATCAATCTCTTAATATTTGCGAACTCTGGATTGTTAAACCTTTTTAGCCTAGTAGACAAGTCGGCTAAATCTTGCGGACTAGTCCCTCTCATTACCATGCAGTTGTAAACTACATGCTTAACAGCAGCCTCTAGAAATCTACAAGCCAATACATATACAGTGATATCGAGTAACGCCTGTACCTTAATAGCAGCATACGTGTTTGGCTGATGTTGTACCGCAGAGCTGATACTGCCATCCAAGTTGCTTTTTAGCGTTTGGATTTCCGGGGAATTGAAGTTCATAATTACCCCCTAAATACATCAAGAGCAATATCAATTCTTTCCCGCACTACTGCTGTAGAGGTGGTAGCAGAACGCAATCGACCATTGTCCTCGATTATGGCAGAAAATTTTGACACCCCATCTCTGACATCGAACGTGTTATACCCACGCTTAATGCAAATCCCTAAAGCGACAAAAACTGTTTCAAGTAGATTCCTTTTAATCACTCCTTTACTTCTAAAGCTATCACTTTCTAACTCAGAAACTAGTAAGTCACAAACCTGTTGAAATAGTTGTACATTTTCCCTCATCTCTTCATCACGATTAATTGACTGGTAGTAGCTTAGGAACCGGCTCATTGGAGGGCGGTAATCTTCATAGCCATCAATTAAGGCCATAATGCGCAAAATCAATTCAATATCAGCCAGCCGGATATGAGGCCCTGAACCGAGAAGGTCTCGCCACGCAGGATAAGTGTTAAGCCTGTGTAGAACACTATTAAAACTTCCGGTATATACACAGTTTCTTACCTCTTGATTTGTAAGAGGAATACCACCTGTATTTATTCGATAGAATAACTCATGGACAATCTCTGGATTGAAATCAATATCATCTATAATTGTGGCGTTTTGCATTGAATTCATTAATCTACGCTGTAGATTAAGCGGTAGGTCTTTGTAGCTTTTTCCATCCCATGAACGACCATCCAACCCTACAAGCCTAAAATCATTTCCATTAGAAAATTGCTCTGTTACGAAAAAATAGATTGTTTTTAGTCTTTGCAACCCATCAATAACTATAAAATCTTCTCTCGCCGAATTTCGGCCAAAGAATAAATTTGGTGTTGGAAAACCAATTAATAGGGAGTCGATAAACAAACTGGCAGTTCGCTTATCCCATACAAAGTTCCTCTGAAACTCTGGTTCCAATTCAAGTTCTTGTCTTTGAATAAGGTCGATTAGAGTTGCTATATTGTAAGAAATTGAATACGAAGTTATCTTTGAAAAAGCATCTTCAGAGGAAAATTCAAAATCTTCCTCATAATCGTTATCAAAACTAAAACTTTTTATCATTTTATATAAATCCTTCCAAAATCCTGCGCATTCAATTTCGAGCCGTGTAACAGCCTGTTAATGAGGTCTTCGACCTCATAATAATTATTAGCGGGTATACCTTTTAATTCTGGTCACCGCTTCATAACTCGTTGAAAAATAATGGGTTGACACCAGAGCGTACGGACAAAAAGGTACTTTTCTCGACATCACGCCACCCAGCAGGTATAACGATCTGCATACATTTCATGGATGAGGTGTTGCTCATGTCAAAATCTCCCTTTCTCAAGTCCGTTGAGGACTTTATGCTGGTCCAGCGCTACAGCCGGCGGACGATCAGCACATATCTTTACTGGATCAAGTATTTCATTCTGTACAGCGGCAAGCGCCATCCAAGCCACCTGCATGATGAAGACATCATCCGCTTTCTGACCTTTCTTGCTGTTGAGCGCAATGTATCTGCCGGTACCCAAGCGCTTGCCCTGAACGCAATCGTCTTTCTCAAAACAAGATTTCTGGGCCAAACGGTGGGCGATCTGTCCGGCTACAGCACGGCCTCCAAGCCGCGCAAGCTGCCTGTCGTGCTGACCAATCAGGAGGTATCCGCTCTTCTCAGACAGCTGACTGGCGTCCACTATCTGATGGCGGCCATGTTGTACGGTTCTGGATTGCGGCGTATTGAACTGGTGCGCCTGAGAGCCAAGGATATCGATTTCGACTATCGGCAAATTCGGGTGATTAACGGCAAGGGTGGCAAACACCGGCTGGTGACGCTGGCGGAGGAACTGTTGCCCCTGCTGAGTCAGCAGGTAGAGCGGGTAGAGAATTATCTCAAGCAGGATTTGATGTGCGAAGGTTATGCGGGCGTGTGGTTGCCCGATGCACTTGCTCGCAAGTATCCCAATGCACCCTTTGAGTCTGGCTGGCATTACCTCTTCCCTGCTTCTCGCCTGAGTATTGACCCTGCCGGCAAACTCCTGCGCCGGCACCATTACGATGAGAGTAACCTGAACAAACTGATAAGAAAAGCGGCGCGAGATGCCGACATCCGCAAGCCGGTGTCCTGTCATACCCTTCGGCATTCATTCGCAACGCACTTGCTGCAGTCGGGCGTGGATATACGAACGGTACAGCAGCAGCTTGGCCATGCCGATGTGAAGACCACCGAGATCTATACGCATGTGTTGAAACAGGGCGCCCAGGGCGTCAAAAGCCCGTTAAGCACCCTGTGAAGGCCTCGCCCGTAAACGAAGATCGGGAGCTGCATGCCTCCCCGCCTCCCTTGAGCTGCTAAGCTTGTGTCAGATGCCTAACCCTTTAACCAGGAGAGAAGCAATGAGCTATCAACACGTCCTGGTCACCGTGGACTTGTCTGACGCAAGTAAAACACTTATCGATAAAGCCATCGAGCAAGCCAAACCGGCTCACAGCAAGCTTTCGATTGTTTATGTCGAAACAGACCGTCTGAGGGAAGACCCAAAAGAGGAGCAACGCATACAGGCGCAACTGCACAGTCTTGTTGATGAGTGTGGCTATCCCGTAACGGACACCTTGTCAGTCATCGGTGATTTACATATGAAGGTGGCCGGTCTGGTCGAGACCAGTGATATTGACCTGGTCGTATGTGGCCATCACCACACCCTGGTTAGCCGCCTATTCAGTTCAGTACCCAAACTCGTCAACAACGTGAAGGCTGACTTGCTGATCGTCAACCTCGGTTCATAACCGGCTCGATGAATAGCCGAGGAGGGTTATAACCATAAAAACCCGCACGCGGCGGGTTTTACAAGACAACGACAGAGTGGGATTACAGCTGCGTATGCAGCCCGCACTCACGGGTTTCGAGCGCCTTAGTCGGGTCGAAGTAGTCGTGTTCGTTGGGCAGGTTATGCTCGGCCAGGTAGGCGTCCATGTCCGCTTCGGTCCAATTGAACAGCGGTGCTACCTTGATGATACCGTCCTTGCTGGCAGAGACGATATCCAGTGACTGACGGAACTCGGTCTGGTCCTTGCGGATGGCGTTCAGCCAGAGATCCGGCTTCAGCTCGGCCAGTGCGCGCTGGAAAGGTTCCAGTTTGACCTGACGAGTGAACTCCTCGTGCTGAGGATCGTCCACCTCCGGGATGCCGCCCATCAGCACGTTACGGCGTGCGGCGCTCATCTCGGGGATGTAGGTGACGATATTCAGGTTCAGATCCTTGATCAGCTGTTCCGCGAAGCGGTAGGTAGCCGAGGTGTTGTAACCGGAATCCACCCACAGCACCTTGATGTCAGGCTTGGCCTGCACCGCCATGTGCAGGATCACCGACTCGTAGGGACGGAAGTTGGTGGTCACCAACGGCTGGTCGCTGTTGGCGATCGCCCAGGCGACGATTTCTTGCGGCGTCTTGCCAGCCAGTTCGGCGTTGGCGGCGGCCAGATCGATGCTCATTCCTGTTCTCCTTGTCAGCTTTGCGGATAGGCCGGACGGGTGACGGATGCGCCACCCTGGTAACGAACGCTCACTTCATCGAAGGCGTTCAGCACGTCCGGCGTGTAGCGATCTTCCGGCACCAGCAGGGCATCAAAGCCGCAGCGTTCCAGATGGGCCAGACGGTCGCGGGTTACATCACCTACGGCACGGAGCTGGCCCTTGTAATCGGCGCGACGCAGCAGACGCGCGATGCTGAAGCCACGGCCATCGGTGAAGGCCGGGAATTCCACCGCGATCAGTTCCACCTGTCCGTTCAGCGCCAGCACTTGGTCCAGGTCGTCGTCGCCGTTGACCTGCACGCCCACTTCACGACCGGCCAGGGCTTCGCGGTTTTCCAGCCACTGCGCCAGCGGCAGGATGACGGCGCCATCAGCGGGGATCGCCTGATCCTCTGCAACAGTGATCCACTTGTCTTCAGCTACCGGGGTGCGATCAATGATCAGCGGCATATACGGCCTCCTTGAACGGCTCTACTCCGACGCGACGGACCACTTCCAGAAAGCTTTCCGCTTCGGAGTCGCGCTGGTCGATGTACGTCAGCAAAATCTTTTCGATGGTGTTGGCCACTTCGTCAGCGGCGATCGCCTTGCCCAGCACCTTGCCCAGGGACGCTTCCGCTTCTGATGAGCCGCCCAAGGTAAACTGGTACCAGTCCTCGCCCTTCTTGTCGACGCCGAGGATACCGATATGACCCACGTGGTGGTGCGCACAGGCGTTGATGCAGCCTGACATATTCAGGCGCACTTCGCCCACGTCGTGCAGGTAGTCCACGTTCTCGAACTTCTCGTTGATCTGCTCGGCGATATTCAGCGTCTTGGCGTTGGCCAGACCGCAGAAGTCGAAACCGGGGCAGACAATCATGTCGGTCAGGGTGCCGATGTTCGGGCGCGCCAGGTTGTTGGCATTGAGGCTGTTCCACACTTCGTGCAGGTCACTCTGCTTCACGTCGGCCAGCACCAGGTTCTGGTGGTGGGTCGCACGGATCTCGCCGAAGGAGAAGCGGTCCGCCAGGTCGGCCACGGCTTCCATCTGCAGGTCGGTGATATCACCCGGCGCCTTCAGGTAGGGCTTCAGCGATACCACGACGATACGGTAACCCGGCACCTTGTGCTCGACGGTGTTGCGCTCGTACCAGGCACGGAAGTCATCGTTCTGGGCCAGCAGTGCATCCAGGTTGCTGTCGGCGGCCTCGGCGGCATACGCCGGCGGTGCGAACTGCGCCTTAACCTTGTCGATCTCGTCCTGGGACAGGCGCAAATCGGACTCGCGAATCTCGGCCCACTCCGCTTCTACCTGCTCACGGAAGGCATCGATCCCCATGGCGTTCACCAGGATCTTGATACGCGCCTTGTACTTGTTGTCGCGGCGACCGTTCAGGTTGTACACGCGGAGAATCGCGTCCAGGTAGGACAGCAGATCCTGCGGTGCCAGGAACGGGTTGATCTGCTTGCCGATTACCGGCGTACGGCCCAGCCCGCCACCGACCAGCACTTCGAAACCGATCTCGCCGGCATCGTTCTTGACCAGGTGCAAACCGATATCGTGTACCTGGGACGCGGCACGGTCTTCGGGACCGCCGGTGACGGCGATCTTGAACTTGCGCGGCAGATAGGCGAATTCGGGGTGCAGTGTAGACCACTGACGGATGATCTCGCACCAGGGGCGCGGGTCTTCCAGTTCGCTGGCGATCACGCCGGCGTAGGGATCGGTGGTGGTGTTACGGATACAGTTGCCGGAGGTCTGGATGGCGTGCATCTGCACTTCGGCCAGCTCGGCCAGAATGTCAGGCACCGACTCCAGCGTCGGCCAGTTGTACTGGATATTGGTGCGCGTGGTGAAGTGGCCGTAGCTCTTGTCGTAGGTGCGGGCAATATGGGCCAGCTTGCGCATCTGGGTCGAAGACAGCAGACCGTAGGGAACGGCCACACGCAGCATCGGGGCCTGACGCTGGATATAAAGGCCATTCATCAGGCGCAGGGCACGAAACTCCTCATCAGGCAGTTCGCCTGCCAGGTAGCGACGGGTCTGGTCGCGATACTGCGCAACCCGTTCGTCTACCAGCTTCTGGTCCACTTCGGTGTACTGGTACATGTCAGGTCAACCTTGTTATTGACAGGGTATTGAAACAGAGTGCCATGCTACCGATCGATCTTTATAACGTAAAATAATAATTAATAATTTTGTTATTCCATTTTGAGTCATGAACAACCAACACCAGGCATCGCGCCCACCCCTGCCTCATATTACTTATAGCTATATAAGAATGAATATATATTCTTTTTTATTTTAACAACTCTTGCTCATAATGCCGTTCAGTTATGAGACCTCCCCTGCGAGGCTCCGTGTATCACACCTAGTGAAAGAGTCGCATGATGAACCTGTTGCCGGAACACCGCCTGACCCATCTGAAACAGCTCGAAGCTGAAAGCATTCACATCATCCGCGAGGTGGCTGCCGAGTTCGATAATCCGGTCATGCTCTACTCCATCGGCAAGGATTCATCCGTGATGCTGCACCTTGCCCGCAAGGCCTTTTACCCCGGTAAACCCCCTTTCCCGCTGCTGCACGTGGACACCACCTGGAAATTCAAGGAGATGATCCAGTTCCGTGACAGGATGGCGGAAGAAGCCGGCATGGACCTGATCGTACATATCAACCCGGAAGGCGTTGAAATGGGTATCAGCCCGTTCGTGCATGGCTCTGCCAAACACACCGACATCATGAAAACCCAGGGGCTGAAGCAGGCATTGAACCAGTACAAATTCGATGCGGCCTTTGGCGGTGCCCGCCGTGACGAGGAGAAATCCCGCGCCAAGGAACGCGTTTTCTCCTTCCGTGACAAGCACCACCGCTGGGACCCGAAAAACCAGCGCCCGGAGCTGTGGAACACCTACAACACCCGTGTCGATAAGGGTGAGAGCATCCGTGTTTTCCCGCTGTCCAACTGGACCGAGCTGGATATCTGGCAGTACATCCACCTGGAGCAGATTCCGATCGTACCGCTCTACTTCTCCGCGGTGCGTCCGGTGGTTGAGCGCGACGGCATGCTGATCATGGTCGATGATGAACGTCTGCCGCTGGCCGACGGCGAAGTGCCAATGATGAAGAACATCCGTTTCCGCACCCTGGGGTGTTACCCGCTGACCGGTGCCGTGGAATCCGATGCCGACACGCTGCCGGAGATCATCCAGGAGATGCTGCTGACCACGACATCAGAGCGGCAGGGCCGAGCCATCGACCACGACAGTGCCGGCTCCATGGAACAGAAAAAAATCGAAGGATATTTCTGATCCTCAGTTTAGAAGCGGTTACAGCATTCATCGTGACAGCCAACCGCGCGCGCAGATGCAACTCGGTTCGCGCCGGACAGGCTTCACAGACAGAACACGGGAAGAGAGAATAATGTCACACCAATCCGATCTGATCGCCACCGACATCGACGCTTATCTGGATCAGCACGAAAACAAGGAGCTGCTGCGCTTTCTGACCTGCGGCAGCGTGGACGACGGCAAGTCCACCCTGATCGGTCGCCTGCTGCACGATTCCAAAATGATCTATGAAGATCAGCTGGCCGCAATCCAGAACGACAGCAAGAAAGTCGGCACCACCGGTGACGAAGTAGACCTGGCGCTGCTGGTTGACGGCCTGCAGGCCGAGCGTGAACAGGGCATCACCATTGACGTGGCCTACCGCTACTTTTCCACGGCCAAACGCAAGTTCATCATCGCCGATACCCCGGGGCATGAACAGTACACCCGCAACATGGCCACCGGCGCATCCACCTGCGACCTGGCAATCATCCTGATCGATGCCCGCCATGGTGTGCAAGTGCAGACCCGCCGCCACAGTTTCATTGTGTCACTGCTGGGTATCAAGCATACCGTCGTCGCCATCAACAAGATGGATCTGGTGGACTTCAGCCAAGAGCGCTTCGACGCCATCAAGCAGGACTATCTGAACTTCGCCAAGGGATTGGGCCTGAAGGATATTCACTTCACGCCGATCTCCGCACTCAAGGGCGACAACGTAGTGAACCCATCGGAACACATGCCCTGGTACACCGGCGCATCGCTGATGCAGACTCTGGAAAGCGTGGCAGTGGCGGGTGATGCCAACTTCGACGAACTGCGCTTCCCGGTTCAGTATGTAAACCGTCCAAACCTGAACTTCCGGGGCTACTGTGGCACCCTGAGGGCCGGTATTGTCCGCCCCGGAGATGACGTTACCGTTCTGCCCTCCGGCAAGTCGAGCAAGGTAAAATCGATCGTAACCTTCGACGGCGACCTGGCTGAAGCCTTTGCACCCATGTCCGTCACCCTGACTCTGGAAGACGAGATCGATATTTCCCGTGGCGACCTGATTGTCCATAGTCATCAGGTGCCGGAGCCCAGCTCGCAGCTGTCGGCCCACTTGGTCTGGATGTCCGAACAGGAACTGGTGCCCGGTCGCAGTTACGACATCAAGCTGGCCAGCACCCGTACCGCTGGTACGGTCAGCACGATTCATCATCGTATTGACGTCAACACATTGGAGCAGGCACCGGCCACCACCCTGGGGCTGAACGAAATTGCACGGGTTGATATTCAGCTCGAAAAACCGGTCATAGCTGACAATTACTACCGCCACAAGGGCACCGGGTCATTCATCATTATTGATCGCCTGACCAATGCCACCGTCGCCGCCGGCATGGTCGAAGCCGCAGTCGATGATACCTTGGCGGTTGAACTGCGCGATGCTTCAGTCATCACAACTGAACTGAGAGCACGCCGCTGTGGTCAAACGGCTGCACTGATCCGGTTGGAAGGTGGCACCGACAACCAATACGCGACGCTCCTTTTCACACTGGAAGAGCAGCTGTTCAACCGTGGTCGACTGCCACTGGCGCTGACCGATCAGAGCGAAGATCAGGCAAATGCACTCAAGGCCGCCGGACTGCTGCTACTGAGTGACCGAACCGACCTGCAGGCGGACCTGACCCTGTCATTGGACAGGATTCAAGACCGGTCACCGGCGGCACAAGTCTCGGCACTCCTGCAACAAATCGAGCAGGCAGGGTTCATCTGACCCGCCCGCCGCAGGAAGCAAACCGGCCCCAGGGGCCGGTTTTCGGCTCTGCCGTTGCCGGACGGCCGCATTGGAGTGATACCCTGAGGTGACAAAATCCGGTAAAATTCAGCAGAATCTAATACGCTCTGCAGGCCTTTTGTCCTGCAGAGAGCGAGGCAATGACAGGGGCTATGACTGATTTTCTGCTCATCCTGATCAGCACGGTGCTGGTGAACAATTTTGTTTTGGTACAGTTCCTGGGGCTGTGTCCCTTTATGGGCGTGTCCAACAAGCTGGAAACGGCCATGGGCATGTCACTGGCAACCACCTTTGTGCTCACGCTGTCATCGGTGTGCAGCTATTTGGTCTATACCACACTGCTGGCGCCCTTCGGGCTCGAGTATCTGCAAACGATCGCTTTTATCCTGGTGATTGCCGTAGTGGTGCAGTTCACCGAAATGGTGGTACACAAAACCAGTCCCATGCTGTACAAGCTGCTGGGTATTTTCCTGCCGCTGATTACCACCAACTGCGCCGTACTGGGTGTCGCGCTGCTCAACATCAAGAAGCAGAACGGCTTTGTCGAGTCGATCGCCTACGGGTTCGGAGCCGCCGTCGGCTTTTCGCTGGCACTGGTGCTGTTTTCCGCAATCCGTGAACGCATTGCTGTCGCTGATGTTCCCGTCCCCTTTCGTGGTGCCGCCATCGGCATGGTCACCGCTGGACTGATGTCGCTGGCCTTCATGGGCTTTGCCGGCCTCGTGCAGTTCTGAGGCGGAGTACGCGATGAGCACAGTGATTACCGCAATCCTGATTCTGTTCGGCCTGGCAGTCGTCTTCGGCATTATCCTCGGCTATGCATCCGTCCGCTTTCGGGTGGAGGGCAACCCGATTGTTGAGCAAATTGACGCCCTGCTGCCGCAAACCCAATGCGGGCAGTGCGGCTACCCCGGCTGCCGCCCTTACGCCGAAGCAATCGCCAACGGCGATGCCATCAACAAATGCCCGCCCGGCGGGCAAAGTACCATTGAGTCACTGGCCGATTTGCTGGATGTGGAAGCCATTCCCCTGGATGCCGAGCACGGTGAAGAAAAGCCCAAAATGATCGCATTCATTCGCGAAGATGAATGTATCGGCTGCACCAAATGCATCCAGGCCTGCCCCGTGGACGCCATTCTGGGTGCCGCCAAGCAGATGCATACGGTGATTACCGATGAATGCACCGGCTGCGACCTGTGTGTAGAACCTTGCCCTGTGGACTGTATCGATATGATTCCGGTGGAAACCACCATTACCAACTGGAAGTGGCCGGCTCCCACCGAGTCGCGCAACCTGATTGCCACCGACCGCGGGCGCGGCCTGCAACAGGAGGCACACTGATGGGTAAGGTGTTTGCATTTCATGGCGGTATCCATCCGCCCGAAAACAAGAAACAGTCCACACGCACGCCGATCCGACCGGCTCCCCTGCCCAAACGGCTGTACCTTCCACTGCAGCAGCATATCGGCACGTCTGCCAGCCCGCTGGTGAACGTGGGTGACCGCGTGCTCAAGGGACAGATGATCGCCGAGCCGGTCGGCCGCATCAGCGCTTCGTTGCATGCCCCCACCTCAGGCACCATACGCTCTATCGGCCCCCATCCCGTGCCCCACGCCTCAGGGCTGGAGTCCGATTGCATCGTCATCGACAGCGACGGACTGGATGAATGGGAGGAACATCAGGGCCTTGAGGACTATACAAGCCTTAAACCCGGCGCCCTGATCGACCACATTCGTCGCTGTGGCATCGCCGGCATGGGCGGAGCGGGCTTCCCGACCGACGTTAAGCTGCACTTGGGCGACGACCACATCGTCAACACGCTGATTATCAACGCCGCCGAATGTGAGCCCTACATCACCGCCGATGACATGCTGATGCGCGAGCGCGCCGATGAAATCCTGGGCGGCATTCGGGTCATCAGCCATCTGCTCAAGCCCAGCCATATCATCATCGGCATTGAGGACAACAAGTCCCACGCCATTCGCACCCTGCGCACCGCGCTCAAGGAGTGTGAGCTGAATATCGACATTCGCGTAGTGCCAACCAAATACCCTTCCGGGGGCGAGCGTCAGTTGATTCAGCTGCTGACCGGTCTGGAAGTACCCAGCGGCAAAATCCCCGCTGATATTGGCATCGTCTGCCAAAACATCGGCACCACGGCAGCCATCTACCGTGCGGTACACTTCGGTGAACCACTGATCTCACGCATCGTAACCGTAACCGGTGATGCCGTGGCCCAGCCCCAGAATCTGGAAGCGCTGATCGGCACCCCCTTCGCCGACCTGCTGGATGCGGCCCACGTGTACGAAGACAGGCTCTACCGTCTGGTAATGGGTGGTCCCATGATGGGCATGACGGTTGAGCATGATCAGATTCCGGTCATCAAGACCACCAACTGCATCATTGCCGCCAGCCGGGACGAAATGCCTCCCGCCCCACCCGAACAGCCTTGTATCCGCTGCAATATGTGCGAACAGGTATGTCCGGTGACCCTGCTGCCGCAGCAGCTGTACTGGTTTGCCAAGGGGCGCGAATTCGATAAGGCCAAACACCATAACCTGTTCGACTGTATCGAATGCGGCGCCTGCGCCTATGTCTGCCCCAGCAGCATTCCTTTGGTTCAGTATTACCGTTTCGCCAAGTCTGAAATTCGCACCGAAGAGGCAGAGCAACACAAGGCCGACCACGCTCGCGAACGCTTCGAGGCACGCCAGGCCCGCCTGGAGCGCGAACAGGAAGAAAAGGAAGCGCGCCGCAAAGCCCGTGCCGAGGAAGCCGCTCGAGCACAAAAAGCGCGTAAAGCCGAACCTGCCGACACGCCCACTGCAGCCCCGGCTCTGGATATCAATGCACTTAAAACCGCCGCTGCCGTGGCGCGTACCAAACTGAAAAAAGCCCAGAAGGCTCTGAATACCGCACGAGAAAGCGGCGAGGGCGACCTGCCGGCACTGGAAGCCGCTGTCGCCGCCGCTCAAGGCAGTAGTGATCAGGCTCAACACGCGCTGGAGCAAGCCAACTCGAGCACCGCCTCAGGCATAACGGCCAATGTCGACCTTAAACAGCTGAAAACGGCGGCGGCCGTGGCCCGCACCAAGCTGAAAAAAGCTCGAGACGCGCTCAAGAATGCCGAGGACAAGGGACTTGAGGGGCTCGACAAGCTGAGAGCGACCGTTACGACACTGGAACAGAAAGCCGAGGCTGCCGATCAGGCGCACCAGCAGGCCGAACAGGCAGCCACGCCAGCTGACAACACGCCACCGACAGATCTGAAAGCGCTGAAGCAGCAGGTGTCCATTATGCGCACCAAGCTGAAAAAGGCGGAAGCGGCCCTCGCGAATCTCGAAGGGGAGGCTCGGACTCAGGCCGAACAGGCATTGACCGAATTACGTCAGCGCCACGCTGCTGCAGACCAGGCCTTCAAGGCTGCCGAGCAGATGCAAATCGAAGCCGCGGCCGCGCAGGGCGTTGATCTCAAGAAACTGAAGGTCGATGCCGCCATGGCACGTGCGGCCGTGACCAAACTGGAGCGTGCTCTGGGCAAAACCGAAGATGAACAGGAGCGCACCGCCCTGGAGTCACAACTGGTCACCGCACGCGACAAGGCGGAACAGCTGAACACAACCCTGCAACAGCATGCACCGGACTGACGTCATGCTGTTGCATCCGTTTACCGTTAATGGGGTCGTACCGACATGTCTTTGATCCGAATGAGTTCACCTCATGTCTATAAGAGCAACACCACCAGCAATGTGATGCGGCTGGTGCTCATCGCCACCCTGCCCGGCATCACCGCCCTGACCGTCTTTTTCGGCTGGGGCACGCTGATCCAAATCCTTTGGGCCGGCGTGCTGGCGCTGGCATTTGAGGCCACCATCCTGAAACTGCGCCACCGCCCGCCGGGGTTATACCTGCGTGATGGCAGCGCACTCGTGACCGCACTACTGCTGGCTGTTGCCATACCGCCCTTTGCTCCCTGGTGGGTCACGGCGGTCGGCGTCTTTGTCGCCATTGTCATTGCCAAACAGCTGTACGGCGGGCTGGGGCAGAACCCGTTCAACCCTGCCATGGTGGCCTATGCATTGCTGCTGATTTCATTTCCGGTCGAAATGACACGCTGGACCGCACCTTTCGCCCTGAACGGGGATGGCTGGCCCATTGCCTCCTTTGTCGACACCCTGGGCGCCATTTTCGGCTCCGCCGAATCCCTGTGGTACGACAGTTTTACCGGTGCCACGCCGCTGGATGAACTGCGTCATCGCGGCGGCCTGACCACTGAGGAGGCTTGGCGACAGTCTCAGGTGTTGTCCGTTGGTATCGGCGCCTGGTATGCCGTCAGCGCTGCCTGGCTCATGGGCGGTATTTTCCTGCTGTACCGCAAGATCATCACCTGGCATGCTCCGCTGTCGATGCTGTTGGCCCTGATGATCTGCGCCGGAATGTTCTACGGCTTCGACCCCGACAACTATGCCAGCCCCTTCTTTCACCTCGGCACAGGGGCCACGATGCTGGCGGCTTTCTTTATCATCACGGACCCGGTTTCCAGCGCCACCAGCAATCGTGGGCGGATTATTTTCGGGGCCAGCATCGGCATTCTGATCTTCATCATTCGCACCTGGGGCAACTACCCTGATGGCGTGGCCTTTGCCGTCCTGCTGATGAACCTGGCCGCTCCCTTTATTGATCTGTATTCTCAGCCACGCAGCTATGGCCACACCACGGCCAACAAGGGACGAGGAGGCAAGGCATGAACGGAGTTTTTAATGCCATTCGCAGCAACGCCATCGCGATCGGCCTCTTCGCCATCGTGACCTCGGCCGTTATCGCCTTTACTCAACTGGCCACCCAGACGCGCATCAGTCACAACAAGGCCGAATTCCAGGCCCGCGCGCTGTTCGAAATCGTCCCCCGGTCACTGGACCCCGAACTGGTCAGCCACACCATGCAGATCTCAGCCCCGGAACTGGGCAGCAAGGAGCCGATACAGGTCTACCAGGCCATCCGCAACGGGCAGGTCGAAGCCGTTCTGATGCCGGTCACGGCTCCCGATGGCTATAGCGGCGACATTGAGCTTCTGGTCGGTATTCATGCCGACAGCTCACTGGCCGGTATACGCGTGCTCAGTCACAAGGAAACCCCCGGGCTGGGCGACAAGGTCGAGTTGAGTAAATCCGACTGGATCCTGTCATTCTCCGATGCACGCATGGCGACCGGCGGCGACGACAGCTGGGCAGTAAAAAAGGATGGTGGCCGCTTTGACCAGTTTACCGGTGCCACCATCACCCCTCGCGCCATCGTGGCAGCCGCCGCCCGCGCCATCGAGTTCTTCCGTGTTCACCGCACACGTCTGCTGACACCGGTTACCGACCCGGCGCAGACTCAGGCAGCAGGAGCAACAGAATGAGTGTCGACTACCGCAAGATCACGCTGGATGGCCTCTGGCACAACAACCCGGCCCTGGTCCAGTTGTTGGGGCTCTGCCCCCTGCTGGCCGTCACCGCCTCCGTCGTCAACGCACTGGGGCTGGGTATCGCCAGCACCCTGGTTCTGGTCAGTTCCAACCTGACCGTTTCCCTGTTCCGCAAGCTGGTACCGGAAACCGTGCGTCTACCGATTTTCGTAATGATCATCGCCTCCTTTGTCACCGCCATCGAACTGGTGATGCAGGCACTGACCTACGAGCTGTACCTGATTCTCGGCATTTTCATCCCGCTGATTGTCACCAACTGCGCCATCATGGGCCGCGCCGACGCCTTTGCGGTGAAAAACCCGGTACGGGCATCCGTGTTGGACGGATTCATGATGGGGGTCGGCTTCACCCTGGTACTGGTTTTACTGGGCGGGCTGCGCGAAGTGCTGGGTACCGGCGTCCTGTTCGGCAACATGCACCTGCTGTTTGGCGAAACCGCCCGTAGCTGGGAACTGACCCTGTTCGACAACTACCCCGGTTTTCTGTTCGCCATTCTGCCACCGGGCGCCTTCGTTGGCCTGGGGCTGATGATTGCCCTGAAAAATGTCTTCGACGCTCGCCTTGAACGACGCCGACGGGCGCAGTCCTCCCCCATCGACAACGCACCATCCAAACGTGTACGTGTGACCGGCTGACCACACCGGCACCGAGGTGTTGTATCCCTCGGTGCTTTTGACTACTCTGAAAAGTTAATACATTCATGAGTTGCAGGAGCCAGGGTGGGCAGACCTCTTCCCGTCATCATCTGTGACGATTCACAATTGGCACGCAGGCAGATGGAACGGGCACTTGCGCCCTGGAATCTTGCGATCACCCATGCCAAACACGGACTGGAAGCACTGGAAGCGATTCGGGCCGGCAAGGGCGCACTGCTGTTTTTGGACCTGAACATGCCGCTGATGGACGGTTACGAGGTGCTGGAACGCATTCAGCGCCAGGACCTGCCCGTACTGACCATTGTCGTCTCCGGCGATATCCAGCCGGAAGCCCACGCCCGCGTCCGCCGACTCGGCGCACTGGATTTCATCCGCAAACCCATCGACCTGACACTCCTGAGCCGGTCACTGCATACCTTTGGCCTGCTGGAAGAGCTCAATTCAGCACCGCCACCCTCGTCACTACCTTTTTCCCAGCCACCCGCTGTCAGCTCGCCGCTCGAACAAGCCCGCCACCTGCACGGGCATTATCAGGAACTGGCCAACATCGCCATGGGACAAGCCGCCTCATTGCTGGCGAGACTGCTCGACACCTTCATCGAGCTTCCGGTGCCGGATATCAAACTGGTCGATTCAGCCGAGCTGGAGATAGCCCTGCAACAGGCCGTCAACCGAGACACGGTCACCACCCTCTGCCAGGGCTTTATCGCTCCCGGTATTTCCGGCGAGGCACTGCTGATCCTGAACGGCAACCATCATGAACAGCTCGCTCAACTGCTGGACCATTACGGCGAAATCACCCCGCAGATCCGGCGCGAGCTTGCCATGGAAGTAGCGACCCTGCTGGTCGGCGCTTTTCTCAACGGCCTGGGGCAGCAACTGGACCTGAATTTCAGCCAAAGCTCCCCCATGCTGCTGGAGAGTCTGCCCGACAACCGGCAGACCCGCAGAGAACGCTCAGATCATATTCTCTGCATCGATATCGACTACCGCATCGAAGGACTGAAAATGGACTGCAACCTGCTGTTTCTACTGACGGAAGATTCACTTCCGACACTGAATGAGCTGATGAGCCACCTGTCATGAAGATGCCCCTCGAACCGGAACTGACCGCAAAAGAGTTTCACTGGCAGCTTGGGCTGCTGCAGAACCTGGATGTCGGGCTGGTCGTTCTGGATACCGACCATCGCGTAGTGGTCTGGAACAGTTTCATGGCCAACCACTCGGGCATCAGCGACCCCCAAGCCTGCGGCAAACGCCTGCCTGAACTGTTCAACCATTTTCCCGACAGCTGGTTCACACGCAAGCTCAACAGCGTTTTTGTGCTGCGTAACCGAGCATTCATCACTTGGGAAGAACGCTCCTACCTGTTCCGTTTCAAGCCGCACCACCCGATTACCGGCACCGCCGAATTCATGTACCAGAATGTCACCCTGATCCCGCTCTCCTCACCCAACGGTGAAGTCGAGCACGTTGGCATCATGGTGTATGACATGACGGCCGTTGCCATCAGCCAGGAGGCTTTACGTACCGCCAACGAAAAGCTTGCTCGGCTCAGCCGCATTGACAGACTGAGCGGGCTGAGCAACCGTGGTCACTGGGAGTCCTGCCTGCGCCGGGAGTATGAACGCTTCTGTCGCACCCAGACCCCGTCAAGCCTGGTGATGCTGGATGTGGATCATTTCAAGAAGGTTAACGACACCTATGGCCATCAGGCCGGTGACAAGGTCATCCGCACCCTGGCCGACCTGCTGCGCCAGCATGCACGCAGTACCGACGTAACGGGACGGTACGGCGGCGAGGAGTTCGGCGTGTTACTGGTCAATACGGATGAAGATAACGCAGCCATTTTTGCCGAGCGGGTACGCAACGCCGTCCAGATGCTGCAATTGGAGCATTCACCCCACCGGATCGCATTTACCGTCAGCCTGGGTATCGCCGAGGTCAACAACGCGCACCAGTCCCACGAAGAGTGGATTCAATCTGCCGACCGGGCCCTCTATACCTCCAAGAACAGCGGTCGCAACCGTACCACCCTGGCCGGGGATCTGGAATAATGGCAGGCCCATTAGCATTCAGCCCATAGCCAGAGACATGAACGCCGACAAGCGATACCAGATTTTCAGCCGACTGCAGGCACAGAACCCCCACCCTGAAACCGAGCTTGAATACAACTCGCCCTTCGAACTCCTGATCGCCGTACTGCTCTCCGCCCAGGCAACCGATGTCAGCGTCAACAAGGCCACCCGCAAGCTGTTCCCCGTGGCCAACACTCCGGAGAGCATGCTGGCACTGGGGGTCGAAGGCGTGAAGGAATACATCAAGACAATAGGCCTGTTCAATACCAAGGCCGAAAACGTCATCAAGACCTGCCGCCTGCTGATTGAGCAGCATGACAGCGAAGTTCCTCAGACTCGGGATGCACTCGAAAAGCTGCCCGGTGTCGGTCGCAAAACCGCCAACGTGGTGCTCAACACCGCTTTTGGCCAACCCGCCATGGCTGTCGATACCCATATATTCAGGGTTTCAAACCGCACCCGCATCGCACCCGGGAAAACGGTCCTGGAAGTCGAGAAAAAGCTGATGCGCTTTGTACCCAAACCCTTTCTGATCGATGCCCATCACTGGCTGATTCTGCATGGCCGCTACGTCTGCACCGCACGCAAACCGCGTTGCGGCGCCTGCGTCATCGAGGATCTGTGTGAATTCAAAGAAAAAACCGAGTTTTGATCACCTGACCGATTACTCACAAAATCTGTGGATAAAACTGTTGATAGATCTTGAAAGAATGGCCCAAGGCAGCGAATTCAAAGGCTTTCAGCGAATTGGTAATAAAATCACCAATTTGAGATATTTTTATTTAAAATCAATAAGTTACATATGTCAATAGCGTTTCAGGAATGTTTCATCCATGGTTATGCACCGCCCTGGCTCGCTCCCCGACAACATGTGAACAAGTTCAAAAAAAAAGCGCCCTGTCAAGGCGCTTTTTTCCAAATTAACCGGTATTCCATGACCCTTTCAGTCCTCGGGCAATGCAACTTCGATATGACTGCGGGGACGGCAGCAACAGGCCAGAATTTCGCCTTCCTTCAGGTCGACCAGACTGTCCTGAACATAATCCACTTCGCCTTCCAGCAACTTTAACTTGCAGCAGCCGCAGTAGCCGCCACGACAGTTGTAGGGAGCCGGTATCTTTTGCGCTTCCAGCGCATCCAGCAGCGAAAACTCATATTGATAGTAAAAGGTGTGGTAGTTGTTAACCTTGATGCGTGGAATACCCGACATGGCCACCTCGGTTACAGATCAAATCCGTCAAAATCGTGCGTATCAACCTCATTGTCGATCTGGCCGACCAGGTAGGAGCTGATCTCGGCCTCTTGGGGCGCAACCTGCACGTTGTCACTGACCAGCCAGCCATTCATCCAGGGCAGCGGGTTTTGACGTGCCGGGAAGATCTCCCGCAATCCCAGAGCCTTCATCCGCACGTTGGTAATGTATTCGACATAATCACCCAGAATGCGCGCATTCAAACCAATCATCGAGCCTTCGCTGAACAGGTACTCGGCCCATTCCTTTTCCTGCTGCGCCGCTTCACGGAAGATCTCGTACACCTGCTCTTCGCATTCGACTGCGATCTGCCGAAAATCGGGATCATCACTGCCGGAAGCCATCAGGTTGAGCATGTGCTGGGTACCGGTCAGGTGCAGCGCTTCATCACGCGCAATCAACTTGATGATTTTGGCGTTACCTTCCATCAGCGCCCGTTCGGCAAACGCAAAAGAGCAGGCAAAGCTGACGTAAAAGCGAATCGCCTCCAGCACATTCACCGACACCAGCGTCAGGTATAGCTTCCTCTTCAGGTTGTACATCGTTGCATCATGGTGCTCGCCACCAATCTGATGTACACCTTCGCCATGCACGCCATAGACATTCACCAGGTGAATGAATTCGTCATACAGACGCGTGACCGCTTCCGCACGCTTGATGATCTCCGGGTTGGTCACGATCTGATCGAACACTTCCGACGGTTCGGTCACGATATTACGGATAATGTGCGTGTAGGAGCGACTGTGGATGGTCTCACTGAATGCCCAGGTTTCAAACCAGGTTTCCAGCTCAGGCAAGGACACCACCGGCAGGAAGGCTACATTGGGCGAGCGTCCCTGCACCGAGTCCAACAGCGTCTGGTATTTCAGATTGCTCAGGAAGATATGCTTTTCATGGTCCGGCATGTCCATGAAGTCCTTGCGATCATTGGTCAGATCCACCTCCTCCGGACGCCAGAAGAATGACAGCTGCTTCTCGATCAGTTTTTCAAAGATCGGATATTTCTGCTTGTCATAGCGCGCCACATTCACGGGACGACCAAAAAACATGGGTTCGAGCGTGGCATCGTGGTTGCTGGGGCTGAAAGTGGAGTATGACATGGATCCCTTTTTCCTGAACAAAACATACCGGTCCCTCCCGGCGGGCGGGTGCCGGGAAGGTGCGTTAAAAGAAGGCGCGCAGCTCGATCAGAGCTTGCAGGCACCGCCTTCACAGCCGTCGTCACCCTTGTCGGAGGCGCCGGCACCATCGCGTGTATTGTGGTAGTACAACGTCTTCACGCCATATTTGTAGGCCGTCAGCAGGTCCTGCATCAGCTGCTTCATCGGCACCTTGTCACCCTCGAACTTGCTCGGGTCATAGTTGGTGTTGGCCGAGATCGACTGGTCAACAAACTTCTGCATGATACCCACCAGCTGCAGGTAGCCGGTATTGCTCGGAATACTCCAGAGCAGTTCATACTGGTCCTTAAGCTCAAGGAACTCCGGCACCACCTGCTTCATGATACCGTCCTTGCTGGCCTTGACGGAGACAAAACCACGGGGCGGCTCGATGCCATTGGTGGAGTTGGTAATCTGTGAAGACGTTTCGCAAGGCATCAACGCCGTCAGGGTGCTGTTGCGCAGGCCGAATTCGCGAATATCCTCGCGCAGCGTTTCCCAGAAATGATGCAACGGCTCTTCGCAGTAGCTGTCGACGTCACGCTTGTACGTGTCGATCGGCAACAACCCCTTGGCATATGTGGTCTCGTTGAATTTCGGACAGGCACCCAGCTCCTTGGCCAGGCTGTTGGACGCCTTGAGCAGGTAATACTGAATCGATTCAAAGGTACGATGCACCAGACCATTGGCGCTGCCGTCAGAGTACTTCACGCCGTTCTTCGCCAGATAGTAGGCGAAGTTGGTCACACCAACCCCCAGAGTACGGCGCGACATGGTCGCATTATGGGCAGCCGGGATCGGATAGTCCTGATAGTCCAGCAAACTATCCAGCGCACGCACAATCAGATCGGCCAGACTTTCCAGCTCGTCCAGGTTTTCCAGCGCGCCCAGATTGAAAGCGGACAGGGTGCAAAGCGCGATCTCGCCTTCCGGATCATTAACATCGTTCAGCGGCTTGGTCGGCAGCGCAATCTCCAGGCAGAGGTTGGACTGCTTCACCGGTGCAACCTGAGGGTCGAACGGGCTGTGAGTATTGCAGTGATCCACGTTCTGTACGTAGATGCGACCGGTAGAGGCGCGTTCGGACATCAACAGTCCGAACAGCTCGACCGCCTTAATGGTCTTCTTGCGAATCGACTCATCCTGCTCGTACTGTTCGTACAGACGCTCGAACTCGTCCTGGTCGGCGAAAAAGGCGTCGTACAGGCCTGGCACTTCGTGCGGACTGAACAGGGTGATGTTGCCGCCCTTGATCAGACGCTGGTACATCAGCTTGTTGAGCTGGACACCGTAATCGATATGGCGCACGCGGTTCTCTTCCACGCCACGGTTGTTCTTCAATACCAGCAGGGATTCAACTTCCAGATGCCACATCGGATAAAACAGCGTCGCTGCGCCACCACGGACGCCGCCCTGGGAGCAGGATTTCACCGCAGTCTGGAAATGCTTGTAAAACGGTATACAACCGGTATGAAAGGCTTCCCCATTGCGAATCGGGCTGCCGATGGCGCGAATACGTCCCGCATTGATACCGATACCGGCACGCTGGGAAACGTATTTCACGATAGCCGAAGCCGTCGCATTAATGGAATCCAGGCTGTCACCGGTTTCAATCAGAACACAGGAACTGAACTGACGCGTCGGTGTACGCACACCGGCCATGATCGGCGTCGGCAGCGACAGCTTGAACAGCGAGGTCGCGTCATAGAAGCGCTTGACGTAATCCAGACGGGTGTCGCGCGGATAATTCGCAAACAGGCAAGCAGCGACCAGCATGTACAGCTGCTGCGGGCTTTCGTAGATATCACCGCTCACGCGGTTCTGTACCAGGTACTTGCCTTCCAGCTGCTTGACGGCCGCATAGCTGAAGCTCATGTCCCGACCGTGGTCCAGGTAGGCGTTCAGCTGGTCGAACTCTTCCCGGCTGTAATCTTCCAGCAGGTGCCGATCATAGCGCCCGCTGTTCACCATTCCGGATACATGGTCGTACAGGTGCGGCGGCTCAAAATCATTGAAGGCTCGCTTGCGCAGATGAAAAACAGCCAAACGCGCAGCCAGATACTGATAGTCCGGCGCTTCTTCAGAGATCAGATCGGCCGCCGATTTGATCAGCGTCTCATGAATATCGGACGTTTTGATACCATCATAAAACTGCAGATGCGCACTCAACTCAACCTGTGATACCGATACATTCTCCAGCCCTTCGGCGGCCCAGATAATTACACGATGGATTTTTTCCAGATCGATCTGTTCACGCCGACCATCGCGTTTGGTAACCATCAGATCTTGCTGCATTGTGCACGCTCTTCCAGTAGTCATTGATGAAACTTGAGCCCCTTGTGAACCGGCTCCCTACTGCGGTCATATCCGTTTCAAGCGCCCATAGACCAAGCAATGACGATACTCTAGGTGAGTAACACCAGCACTTGATTATTAATTGGGCAAAAACACAAGATATAGTACAACACCGCCTACAGGGCACTAAATATAGATGTTAGCCGAAGGATTTCAATATTGATTTATCGCGCCGGCAGGTGTAGCAACGCCAACCGAAATCGCTGAAAGCCGCGCATTATGAGGGCTTGGCCGAGCTTTTTCCATCCCTGTTTTCACAAGACTTTTTTTCATGCCACATCCCTGTCACGCGAAAATTGAGCATAGAAAAAAAGTCGCCAGAAGGGGAGGCTTTGTCCTTTACAACCCCCGAAATCCTGTCTATGATGCGCATCCTGTTGGTGGGGTTCCCGAGTGGCCAAAGGGATCAGACTGTAAATCTGACGCGCGAGCTTCGGTGGTTCGAATCCACCTCCCACCACCATCCTATTTCACAAAAAAGCTCTGCCAATCGGCGGAGCTTTTTTGTATCTGCAGCCCCGACCGGGAAGCAAAACCGACACTGACTCCACCACCAACCTTCCCACTGAACACCACCAAAACCGACCTCTCCCGGCTGCTCTATGACAGCAAAAGACAACGCCTATAGTCCTATGCATCAGACCGGCAAGTCGTGATAGGCTTAGGGTCAGATTGATTCCAAGCGCGGTTTGACATCACGTTGTACCGGTTATTCGTCCCAAAATAATAACAAATGCTCGCATGACTAATGGACTGGCTTTACACACCCCCGAAGAACAACAACTATTCAAGGAACAGCAGGTTATTTTGGACAATGCCGGTGTCGGCATTTGCTTTATCCGCAATCGATTGATCCAACGCTGTAATCGGCAATTTGCTCACATCTATGGATACACTACCCCCGAAGATCTGATCGGCACCAGCAGTGAGCGGCTCTACCCCGACTCGCTGTCCTTTCGTCAGCTGGGCGTCAAGGCCTACCCCCGAATGCTGCGTGGCGAGCGCTTCACTACCGAACTGCAAATGATACGCCTCCCGGCCGAAATCTTTTGGTGTCGCGTCACCGGCAATTTGATCAACGTCGAGAACCCAACCCTGGGATCCATCTGGATCATCGAAGATATCGATCGCCAGCGTCGCGACCGCGAGGCTCTGGATGCACTGCACTATCAGCAGCAGCTGATTCTGGACCACGCTACGGTCGGTATCGCCTTCATGCACCAGCGCAGATTCAGTCGCAGCAATGACCGCATAGCCGAGATGTTCGGCTATACCCCGGAAGAATTGAGCCGCCTCAGCACCCGTGTGTTCTACCCGGATCGCACCGCCTGGGAGGCCGCTGGCCGTAAGCACCATGCCGTTCTGAGCCGGGGCGAAGTGTTCTGCGCCGAAGTGGAGCTGGTCTGCAAAGACGGCAGCACACTATGGTGCGACCTGCGCAGCAAGGCCATTAATCCAGCGGCTCCGGGGGATGGCAGTATCTGGATCATCATGGATATTTCCGATCGCAAGCGCCACGAACAGGCGCTGCTGCGTGCCCAGGATGTACTCGAACAGCGCGTTACCGAGCGTACCCGTGAGTTGGAAAGCGTGGTCGCCAATTTGCACCGTGAAATTGAAGAACGCCGCCACGCGGAAGAGCGCATTCGCCACTTGGCACAGCATGACAGCCTGACCGGCCTGCCCAACCGGCGCCTGTTTGAACAAGGCTTTGAACTCCAACTGGCTCAAGCCGCAGAGACCAAGCGCAAACTGGCGATTCTGTTTATCGATCTGGACCGTTTCAAGCATATCAACGACTCTCTGGGCCACCATGAGGGTGATCAGCTGCTGCACAACCTGGCGGACCGACTCAGAGAAGCCTGCGGACATGAAAATACTCTGGCGCGAATCGGTGGAGACGAGTTCATCATTCTGCTGAACCATGTCGAGCCCTATGAGCGCATTGAGCAACTGACACACCGCCTCCAGAACGCGTTACAGCCGTCCGTTTACATCGGTCGGCACGAATTCAACATCTCGGCCAGCATCGGAGTCGCCATTTACCCCCACGATGGCACCGATATTCAAACCCTGATCAAACACGCCGATACCGCCATGTGCCGAGCCAAGGCCAACGGCGGCAATCGCTGCCAGTTCTACAATCACCATCTGGATCGAGAGGCTGTCGAGCGAATCGAGTTGCGCAATGCGCTCTACCAGGCCCTACCCAATCAGGAATTTGAACTGCACTACCAGCCGCAGGTGTCGGTTCATGACGCCCGTATTACCTGTGTAGAAGCGCTGATTCGCTGGCACCATCCAGACAAGGGCACGGTAGCGCCGGACTGCTTCATACCGCTGGCCGAAGAATCTGGCTTGATCAAGGAAATCGGCAGCTGGGTGCTGGACACGGCGTGCCAACAGCTCAAGACTTGGCGGCAAGCCGGGCTGGACCTGAGAGTGGCCGTCAACCTTTCCGCCGCACAGCTGGACGACATGGCATTTTACCAACAGGTAAAGGAATGTCTGGAACGTTATGAACTCCAGCCCCGGCATCTGGAGCTGGAGTTGACCGAAAGCATTTTGATGCGGCATGTCGATCACAGCATCAGGCTTCTGAACAAGCTGGATCAACTGGGTGTTCATCTCAGCATTGATGATTTCGGAACGGGTTACTCCAGCCTCAGCTATCTGAAACGGCTACCGCTGGATACACTGAAAATCGATCGCTCGTTTGTGCGCGACCTCTGCACGGACCAGGATGATGCAGTCATTTGCCGCACCATCATATCCATGGCCAACAACCTGAAGCTGTCAGTTACGGCCGAAGGGGTCGAGCGCGCCGAACAACTGCACAAACTGGCAGAGTTCGGCTGTGACCTGTATCAGGGATATCTATTCAGCCGCCCGCTTCCGGCATCCGACATAACCCGGCTGTACCGGGAATATACACCACCGGAAAACGAGCACTACACCATCTGAAACTACTTGCCGAACCCGCCCATGATACCGCGGACGGCCGCCGGAATATCGCCAGGCAGGAGCACAATCTTGGCATTTTCGCCCTGAGACATCTCCTTGATCGACTCGACATATTTTTCACCCAGCAGGTACATGACCGGCAGCTCATTCCCTTGAATGGCCGACGTCACCTTCTCGATGGCGGACTGGCTGGCCTCGGCCAATACCACTTTGGCTTCGGCATCACGACGTGAGGCTTCCAGGCGACCTTCGGCCTCAAGAATGGCCGCTGCTTTTTCACCATCGGCACGGGTGACCGTTGCACGGCGCTGACGCTCAGCCGCCGCCTGCTCTTCCATCGCCATCTGCATGGTCTCCGACGGATTGATATCCTGAATCTCCACCGTCTTTAGCGTAATACCCCAATCGGAAATGTCGTCGGAGATTGCGCCCTTCAGCTTCGCCTTGATCTGATCCCGGTTGGACAGCGCCTCATCCAGATTCATTTCGCCCACGATGGAGCGCAGAGAGGTCTGAACCAGATTCTGAATCGCAATGCTGTAATCCTCGACGCCATACACCGCCTTCTCCGGCGACAGGATATTAATATAGGCCACCGCATTGGCCACAATGACGGCGTTATCACGTGTAATCACTTCTTGGGACGGAATATCCAGCACGATATCCTTGGTTGTGACTTTATAAGCCACGCTGTCTATATAGGGAAAGATTACGTTCAGGCCCGGGCCCAGGGTACGGTGGTACTTACCCAGCCGCTGTACAACGTGCTTGCTTCCCTGAGGGACAGTCTTGACCCCCAGAAACAGAGTCACGACCACCAGCACCAAAAATACACCGGCCATCATCAGTCCATCGATCAACATCGTTTACCACTCCATTCTATTGTGAGTTGTTTAGGCTAACTTAGCCGCGCTTTTTGACAATCAGAGTATTACCCGAAATTTCGACAATCATTAGTCGATCTCCCAGCTCCACCGGCTCATCACAGATGAACTCCCACTCGTCATCTCCCAGAACCGGGGTCGCAAAGCGCATCTGCCCCCGCCGGGGCGGCTGGGGCACTTGAATAACCTGACCGGTTTCTCCCAGCACCGCTTCACGTGCGATACCTGCCTTGGTTCGATCAACCATGAGAGGGCGCACCAGCTTGAACCAGCCCAGTGCAAACAGACTGGAGCTGACCGCCCAGGCAACCAGCTGCAGGCTCAGACTCAGATCCGGCTGCAGCCACATCAGGACCGCCAGCAAAAATGCTCCCAAACCAAACCAGAAAACCGTAAAACTGGGCAAGACCAGCTCGGCCAGAATCAGCAACATGCCGAACACGACCCAGTGCCAGTATTCAATTTGAAATGCCATTCTCCATCCCTGTCGCTATTTCGAAGAGAAACGATTATGGAGGAGTTTCATGTTCTGGTCGACTCTCGATCCGCGCTTACAGGGTCAGGGGCCAGCCAATCAGCAGCGTTGTCAGCGTCACCAGAGCCACCAGCAGATTCATTGGTACACCGACACGGAGAAAGTCGGTAAAGCGGTAGCCACCGGGGCCATACACCATCAGGTTGGTCTGATAGCCCAACGGCGTCGCAAAACTGGCTGATGCAGCAATCATGATGGCAAAGATGAAAGGCTCATGACTCAGCTGCGCCTTCTCGGTCACTTCCAGTACGATGGGCAGCATCAATACCGCCGCCGCGTTGTTGGTGATGATCTCGGTCAGCAAGGATACTGCCAAATAGGTCAACACCAGCAACAGCCAGGGCGTGCCGTCACTCAATTCAACAATCCCTCCGGCAATCCAGGTCGCCACCCCGGTCTTTTGCAACGCCGCACCCAAAGCAAAGGACGCCGCAATGGTCAAAATCACCGTCAGATCCAGACTTTTCTCGGCCTGCGCAACACTGCAGCATCCGGTTACAACCATCAACCCGGCTCCTACCAGTGCGGCGTTGAGCATACTGGTCAACCCGGTACCCGCCGCCAGTACTATGGCAACCAGAATACCCCAGGCAACCCAGGCCCGTTCGTGGCGCGGCTGAGTCTTGTCCAGATCATTGATCAACAGGAAGTCCTTGTTATAACGCTGCCGACTGACAAATGCCGGACGCGCTTCCAGCAACAGGGTATCCCCCGCTTCCAGGCGGATATTGCCCAGGTTGCCCTGCACTCGTTCACCACTGCGGGCAACCGCCAGCACTACCGCGCCATAGCGGTCACGGAAGCGGGCATCACGAATCGCGTAGCCCACGGCATCACAGTGCGTCGAAACCACGGCTTCAACCAGGCAACGCTCGGCACGGTCCTGATTCAGCGTATCGGAGTGACCGTTCTCCGGCGAGGGTACAATGCCATTGATACGCAGCAGGTCCGAAATAGCTTCGGTTTCTCCGGCAAATACCAGGCGGTCGCCGCCCTGCAGCTTTTCTTCCGATGAAACCGCCGTCACTATATTGCCGTGACGTTCTATTTCCACCAGGTACACGCGATCAAGACTACGCAATCCCGCCTGCTCGACCGACTGCCCAACCAGCGGACCACCCGGTGCCACAGCCACCTCAAGCGTAAACTCACGCAAATTGGCAAATGCACGTGCATCACTGCGGTCAGGCAACAGACGCGGAAAGGTCAGCCAGATAAAACCGATTCCTACCAGCATCACCGGCAAGGCGACAGCCGTGATCGAAAACAGCGACAGCCCTTCGGCACCGGTCAGTTGCTGATACTGTCCATTGACGACCAGATTGGTGCTGGTGCCTATCAACGTCAGCGTACCTCCCAAAATGGCACTATAACTCAGCGGTATCATCAACTTGGAAGCCGGAATATGAATCTGTCGTGACCAGGCATGTATGGCCGGGATCATGGTCGCCACGACCGGCGTATTATTAAGAAACCCGCTTAGCAGGACCACCGGAGGAAAGATGCGCCCGAGGGCTCCACGCACACTGTCGGGCCGCCCCAGAACTTTATGTACCAGCAGGTCGACCCCGCCGGATGAATGAATCCCGGCCGCCACCACAAACATGCAGGCCACCGTGATCAACCCCGGGTTGGCAAAACCGGCCAGTGCTTCAGACGGAATCAGCACGCCACTGATGCTGAGCAGCGCCAACACCGCCATCATGACAATATGCGGTCCTGTCCGTGTCAGTATCAGCACGGCCAATGCCGCCACCATTAACCCCAACGCAAACCAGCCTTGCCACTCCACAGCGATAACCTATATCCGTTGAAAAACCATCAAGATACAGGGTTATTTTGATTCCATAAAAGAATAAATATTAACAAATTTATTCTATTTTGAAATATAAAGACCTTCAGCTTTTAGTAATCTCCGGATTGCATCAGGCCGAAGCCTTCTCCCGCTCTCGGTTGGAGGGTAAACCAAGCGAGATCAGTACTGCCAATACCAGCATGGCCGAAGAGACCCACAAACAGGCCTGAAGTCCACTATCGCCCTGCCCGGCCAGTTGAAACACCCAACCCGACAAAAGGGTTCCGACCAGGCGTCCCAGAGCATTCGCCATATAGTAGAACCCGACATCCAGAGAGACCCCGTCACGCCCCGCATAACTGACAATCAGATAGCTGTGCAGCGAAGAGTTGATGGCAAACACCGCACCAAACACCAGCAACCCGCCAATCAGTACCCGGGCCGGGTCAAAACCGCTCTCCAGCCCCAGCGCAATCAGCAACGGCAGCAAAGCCAATCCTGCCGCCCAGCCTACTGCCGTACGGCCATCGGGGAGACGTCCTCTCGACTTGCCGGTCAAGCGTGGTGCCAGGGTTTGAACCAGGCCGTAACCGATGACCCAAAGCGCCAGAAAAGCACCTGTCCGGCCGTGGCTCCAACCCAGTGTCTGCGACAAGAAGACCGGCAACGCCACCACAAACCAGACATCCCGGGCACCAAACAGAAACATCCGGGCGGCGGAGAGAATATTGATCGCTCGACTCTTGGAAAGGAGATCACGAAACCGAGGCTTGTTTTGTGCCCGCCCCAGATCCTTACGCAGCAGTAACAGGCTCAACAGCCACACCAGAGTCAGCCCGCCAGCCAGGGTCACAACCGCACCGGCAAAACCCAGCAGCATCAGCAGTGCGCCGCCCAAAAAGAAACCGGCTCCCTTAAGGGCATTCTTGGAACCGGTCAGGATGGCCACCCATTTGTAAAGCGCTCCCTGCGCCCCTTCCGGTACCAACAGCTTGATCGAGCTTTTGGCACTCATCTTGTTCAAATCCTTGGCGACTCCCGACACCGCCTGAGCCGCCATTACCCAGGGGACCGTCAACCAACCCGACGGTACCAACAGCATCACCAGCGCCACCACCTGCAGACCAAGGCCGATATTCATCGTCCGATTCAGCCCCAGATGAGCACCCAGCCAGCCACCAACGAGGTTGGTTATTACGCCGAAGACTTCGTAGAACAGGAACAACAGTGCGATCTCCAGTGGCGAATAACCCAAACCATGAAAATGCAACACCACCAGCATGCGCAAGGCGCCATCCGTCAGAGTAAATGCCCAGTAATTACCGGTCACCACCAGATACTGGCGTATAGCGGGAGAAAGCCGGCTCAGCATGGTCTGGCGCATTCCTGTCGTCCCACTTTAAGCGCCAGCTCTGCTGTACGATTAGCATAGCCCCACTCGTTGTCGTACCAAAGGTACAGCTTCACCTGAGTACCATTCACCACCATGGTGGAAAGTGCATCCACCACACTGGAACGCGGATCTGTGCGGTAATCAATGGAGACCAACGGGCGCTCTTCGTAGCCCAATATCCCTTCCAGCGCCCCTTCGGCGGCTTGCCTCAACAGTGTATTGACCTCATCGACCGAGGTGGCACGCTCGACCTCAAATACACAATCGGTGATCGATGCATTGGCCAGCGGCACACGAATCGCGTGACCGTTCAGTTTGCCTTTCAAGTCCGGAAAAATATGCGTGATAGCCGTGGCGGAACCGGTGGTAGTCGGAATCAGGCTCATGCCACAGGCACGGGCACGGCGCAGATCCTTGTGCGGCGCATCCAGAATGGTCTGAGTATTGGTAATGTCGTGAATGGTCGTCATGGAACCGTGCCTGATCCCCAACTGCTCGTGAATCACCTTCACTACCGGAGCCAGGCAGTTGGTGGTGCAGGATGCTGCCGTCACAATCGGGTGACGCCCGGGATCGTACAGGTTGTCGTTCACACCCATCACGATATTGAGTACACCCTCTTCCTTCACTGGCGCCGTCACCACCACCCGCTTCACGCCCTGATCCAGATAGGCCTGCAGCACCGCCCTGGTCTTCATTTTCCCTGAGGCCTCAATCACCAGGTCACAGCCGGACCAGTCGGTCTCGGCAATGCTCCTGTTGCCGGTCACGGCGATCTGCCGATCAGCCACGGCCAGCGTACCCCGCTCTGCTCTCGCCTCATGTATCCAACGCCCATGGACGGAGTCAAAATTCATCAGGTGGGCCAAGGTGGCCACGTCACCCGCCGGATCATTGATCTGTATGATCTCGATTTCGGGCCGATCGTAAATGGCTCTCATGGTCAGACGTCCCATGCGACCAAAACCGTTAATACCGACTTTTATACTCATTTCATCCCCTCGAAATAATCACGCACCTGGTATCAGAAACGGCTGAACTTGTGACGGGTATGGTTGGCAAATGCCACCAGTGACAGCATCACCGGCACTTCCACCAGGACACCGACAACCGTGGCCAATGCAGCCCCCGAATGCAGCCCGAACAGTGAAATGGCCACGGCAACCGCCAGCTCGAAAAAGTTGGAAGTACCGATCATGCAAGCAGGCGCGGCCACGCTATGAGGCAAGCGCAACCAATAGGCGGCTGCGTAGGCGATAATAAAAATGCCGTATGTCTGAATCAGCAGCGGAATGGCGATCAGACCGATCGTTTGCGGCTGGGCAATAATGGTTTCGGCCTGAAAACCGAATAGCAGCACAACGGTCGCCAACAGCCCCAGAATCGACCAGGGCTTGAGCCTGTGCAACCAGCGCCCCAGCTGTTCCCCCTCACCCCGGCGCTCCAACCTGTGTCGCGTCCAGACCCCGGCTACCAGTGGCAGCACCACATAGAGCGCGACCGACAGCAGCAGCGTTTCCCAGGGCACATGAATATCGCTGACCCCCAGCAGAAAAGCCGCGATGGGTGCAAACGCGAACACCATGATCAGGTCGTTTACCGAAACCTGCACCAGGGTATAGTTGGGATCCCCCTTGGTCAGCTGACTCCAGACAAATACCATCGCGGTACAGGGTGCGACACCAAGCAGAATCATGCCTGCTATATATTCGCCCGCGCTCTGCGGATCAACCCAGTCGGCAAAAATCACACGGAAAAACAGCCACCCCAGTGCCGCCATGCTAAACGGCTTGATCAGCCAGTTGATGACCAGAGTCAGGACCAGACCTCGGGGCCGCTTGCCCACATCCTTGACGGCGGCAAAGTCGATTTGCACCATCATCGGGTAGATCATGACCCAAATAAACAGTGCGACTACCAGGTTGACATGAGCATATTCCAGCTCTGCCACCACTCCGAACAGTGCCGGGAACAGGTTGCCCAACAGCACCCCCGCCGCAATACAGAGACCCACCCACAGGGTCAGATAACGCTCGAAAGCCCCCATTTACACCCCTCCAGTTTCAACAGTTCACGCCGCAGGCGTTACCACCGGCAGCAGGCCTGGATAGCATGCCTTCCAGACGGGCCAAAGCCTGCCGAAGCCCTGCCTGTTCCTGAGCACCGACCTGCTGCAGCATCTGCCGTACCCAGTCGGGAAGCTCACCGTGCAAACGGTAAAACACCCACTGCCCCTGGCGCCGGTCCGCCAGCACTCCGGCCTTGCGCAACTGCGCCAGGTGACGTGATATTTTGGGCTGGGTTTCCGCCAGCGCCTCCACCAGCTCACAGACGCAGAGCTCACCTTCTCGCTGAATCAGCAAAACACTGCGCAACCGTGTCTCGTCTGCCAGAACCTTGAATACATCCAGTGCCTTCATGGGCGCTCCCCGATAAATAACATATGAAAAACCATATATGTGTTTTTTCATATATGCAATGACAATTCTGTTACTCGCAAGGGTTCAGGCTGCACGAACAGGGGCTTTTCTGTATACTTTCGCGCCTTGATCGCAACAGAAGCCGCAGACATTCCAAGTCTGCCCTATGCTGTCATCCGACCGTCGTAGACTTTTGTGCCGGCAACGCCATTCGTGCGTTGCCTTCGAACAACATGCATTCCAAACAAGAGGTTGTAGATGCTGCAAAGAATGAAACAGGAGTGGTTCTCGAACGTCCGCAACGACCTGTTGTCCGGTACCGTCGTCGCTCTGGCGCTGATTCCCGAAGCAATCGCCTTTTCCATTATCGCGGGCGTCGACCCCAAGGTCGGCCTGTATGCCTCCTTCTGTATTGCCGTCATCATCGCCTTTGTCGGTGGCCGCCCGGGCATGATCTCCGCCGCCACCGGAGCCATGGCGCTATTGATGGTCACTCTGGTCAAGGAGCACGGCCTGGAGTACCTGCTGGCAGCGACCCTGTTGACAGGCGTGTTCCAGATTCTGGCCGGATTCCTCAAACTGGGTGATCTGATGCGCTTTGTCTCACGCTCGGTCGTCACCGGCTTCGTCAATGCACTGGCCATTCTGATCTTCATGGCGCAACTGCCCGAACTGACCAACGTGACCTGGCACGTTTATGCCATGACCGCTGCAGGGCTGGGCATCATCTATCTGTTCCCCTATGTGCCGGTGATCGGCAAGAACCTGCCCTCGCCGCTGGTCTGCATTATCGGCCTGACCATCGTCTCCATGCTGCTGGGCCTGGATATCCGCACCGTCGGCGACATGGGCGAACTGCCGGACACCCTGCCGATTTTCCTGTGGCCGGACGTCCCGCTGAACCTGGATACACTGATGATCATTCTGCCCTACTCACTGGGGCTGGCCGTGGTAGGCCTGCTGGAATCCATGATGACCGCCAATATCGTGGATGAATTAACTGACACCAGCAGCGACCGCAACCGCGAATGCAAAGGTCAGGGTGTTGCCAACATCGGAGCCGGATTGCTCGGCGGCATGGCCGGTTGTGCCATGATCGGCCAATCAATCATTAACGTGAAATCCGGTGGCCGCGGGCGCCTGTCCACCTTTGTGGCAGGCCTGTTTCTGATCATTCTGGTCGTCTTTCTGGATGACTGGATCCGCCAGATCCCGATGGCGGCTCTGGTCGCCGTGATGATCATGGTATCGATCGGCACCTTCTCCTGGGAATCCATCCGCGACCTGCGTAAACACCCGCTTTCAACCAACATTGTGATGATTGCGACCGTGGCCGTCGTCGTGGCGACACATAACCTGGCACTGGGCGTCTTTGTTGGTGTTCTGCTGGCATCTCTGTTCTTCGCCAACAAGGTTGGTCAATACATGAGCATCCGCAGCGAGAAGGACAACGCCACCAATACTCGCACTTACCATGTCAGCGGACAGGTCTTTTTTGCATCCTGCGAAAAGTTCAATGCCGCCTTTGATTTCAAGGAAGTGCTTGATAAGGTCGTGATCGACCTGAGCCAGGCGCATTTCTGGGATATCAGTGCCGTCTCCATGCTCGACAAGGTGGTCATCAAGTTCCGCCGCGAAGGTGTTGAAGTGGATGTCATCGGGCTGAATGACGCCAGCCGCACCATCGTTGACAAACTGGCTGTTCACGACAAGCCTGAACAGGTCGACAACATCATGGCCGGACATTAAGGAGCCCACATGAGCAAGATTATCGCCTGTATTGATGGTTCGCATGCGGCACTGGCCGTATGCGATGCGGCTGCCTGGGCACAGCAACAACTGGACGCTCCTCTGCTGCTGCTGCATGTACTGGAGAAAGCCGGCTACCCTACCGAAACCGACATGAGCGGCAACATTGGCCTGGGAGCCCGTGAACACCTGCTGGAAGAGCTGGCCGAGCTGGACAACCAGCGCAGCCGCCTGCTGCTGGAACAGGGCCGATTCATGCTGGCCGAAGCCCAGAAGCAGCTTGAAGCCGCCGGCGTGCCTCCTGAGCAGATTGATCAGCTGCAGCGCCATGACACTCTGGTAGACACCCTGCAAGAGCATCAGGCTCAGGCCCGTTTGCTGATCATGGGACGCCAAAGTGATGCTCCCGCCAGCCTGGCCAGAGCGGTTGGCAGCCACCTGGAAAACGTAACCCGTACCCTCCAGCAGCCGATCCTGGTGGCACCGGATGGCTTCCGCGCCCCCCGGCGTTTCATGCTCGCCTACGATGGCAGCACAACCGCTAACAAGGCGCTGAAAATGGTGGCGCAAAGCCCCCTGCTCAAGAGCATCCCCTGCCACCTGGTCATGGCCGGGAAGCGCGTCGAACGCCAGCGGGAACAGCTTGCCAATGCCGAAACCATGCTGCGTGGCAACGGCTTTGACGTCACCACCGAGACCCTTGAGCAGGACGAGGTCAGGCCAGCGCTGATGGGGTACATTCAGGACCGGGGAATCGAACTGACCGTGATGGGTGCCTGGGGACATTCACGCATCCGTCAGCTTCTGGTCGGCAGCATGACAAACTGGATGCTGCATAACAGCCCGGTTCCACTGCTGCTGTTACGTTGACCTGAAAAAGGCCGACGGGATTATCCTGTCGGCCTTTTGACTTTCCAGCCCCGGTAAGGCACCGCTTTTGCCAAACTAGCGCTCCAGCGTATAGAGCAGGTCGGCGCCACTACCCAGTTCACTGCTGTGCCCCTCGGCACGCCATTTGTCCGTAAGCTTGTATTTCAGGCTCAACGTATTCACGGCATCCAGCACACCAATGCCATAACGCAGATACAAGCGTGGCGACAAGTACTTGCCGATAAAGAAGGCGGACTCGTCCCCTTCGGAGTTGTCGAAGCCGAATTCATCCAGTGCCAGCGACTCACGCAACTTGCCCGTCACACGGTTCCCCTGACTCATGCCCAAGGCCAGTGCCGCCTGCATCATCATCTGCTGCTCACCGGCTGAACCTTCGCCCGGCGCCTTACCCAACAACAGGTACGAAAGTACGCTACTGTCCGGCATCGCGGGCTCACCATACAGGTCCATCCGCGGCTCACGCAGGGTACCACTAACATTGGCCCCGACGATGACCTCCTCGATTTCGCGCCCGATACGCAAATCCAGCCCCGGGTTATCTACCGGCCCCGCCGCATATACCAGGCTGCCGCGCCGAATCTGCAGCTGCTGTCCATAGAGCCGGTAGGCACCACTTTCAACCTGAATGCTGCCGGTTGCCTTGGCAACCTGCCCCGGCACCTCTTCCACTCTCAAAGCCCCGAGCAGGCGTCCCTTGAAGCCCAGCACGTCAACACGCACATCATCGCCCAGCTCGATGCGAAGATCCGCATATACCGGTATTACCGGCTCTTTTTCCAGCGCCTGATCACCCTCGACCCGCACCACGTCGGACGAAGGCTTGACCGCGCTTTCCTGCGTTTTGGGCGGTGATATATGCGCCATGGGCACCTTCAGCGTACCACCCAATCGAATTTCCCGGCTGCCCAGCGCCAGCTCCAGGTGCGGACTGATCAACGCCTGAATCTCCGACGTATTCATGGCTGTAAAATTGTCGCCACTCAGCGCCACCTCACCACTGCGCTCGGCCAGATCATAATCGCCGACCAGGTTCAGCGTTCCCTCACCCGAAGTCGCCAACGCCGTAAAATGCGCCTGCCCCGGCAGACCGCTCTGATTCAGCCGGAACTCCAGTGGCGTAATCACCAGCCCCAGCGCAGGCAGTTCGACACCTCCCTCCAGGTAGTTCAACTCGCCACTCAGCTCCGGAGACGCGAGGGTCCCCCCCAACAGGAGCTGACCACCAATTTGCCCCTTCATGTTCTGCAGATCAGGCACCAGCACGGATACCAGACTCAGATCATCCGCATTCAGCTTGAGATCGCCCCGCAGGGTCTGTCCGCGACTCAAGCCATCCACGGCCAACGACAGATCCAGCTCTCCAGACAGGAAGGTAAGCAGCGTTTGCGCCTGTATACTCAGGTTGTCATTGGCCAATGCTGCCGAAACCTCTAGCGGTTCCAGCGATAGCGTCTGTTCGGCCTCAGCGGGCGTCAAAGTGCCTTCACTGGTACGCAAGCGAGCATTCAGAGCCGGCTGACCACCCGGCTGCTGACTGAAATCGATGTCGGCCGACAGGGTGGGGGTCAGTTTCATTCCGTTCAGCAGCGGAGTCAGGAGCTCCAGCGCCAGCTGGTCCAGCTGTATCTGCGCCTGGGTACGCCCGGCAAAACTGCCTTCGGCCAACAGGCACAAATCACCGCCGGCGCTTTGTTCCTCCAGGCAGAAACGCTGCAGCTGATAGCCCTCCGGCGACAGCGTCAACCCTGCTGCCGCCGATGAACGCCAGTGGCTCAGCGGCTGCGGTGCCAATTCCAGCCGCTGCAGCTGTCCCGTCCAGCGCTGTGCTTCGGGCTGCCAGCCCCCTGCGGCTGCCAGCTCTACCAGGCCCGGCGACCCCTTGGCACTGAACGTCAATTGATGCTGTTCAGGCTTGCCGGTCAGCTTCAGCATCACCTCTTCGATCACCTGCCCAGCCGCTTCGGCATTCATCAACTGAAGGTCAGCACGCCACTCACTCCCTCCGGACAGATCCAGGGCAATATCACCTGTGAGACTTTCCAGACTGGCCTGCTCGGCATATGCCAACCGGTCGGCTCGAATTCGAGCCTGTACAGCAGGCTTCATCATCGCGCCCTGCACCTGACCGTTCAACTCCAGCTGCCCTGCCGCTTCCGGCAGCAGGCGGGCCAGATCCGGTGCTTTCAGTGCCCATTTAAGCGCCAGTCGGTCACTGACCTGACCACTGACATCAGCCCGTGCGCCCGCATAGCGCAGGTTAAACGTATCAATATCCCACTGCCGGGTGTCTCCAGAGAGTTTCGCAGAGGCGCTGATCGCCTGTTCACGCAGTTGACCGTTTAACCCTCTCAGTTCCAACGCCAACAGCGGCAACTCGCCACCCAGCTCGACCTGACCAGAGGCTTCCAATGACAGTCGTCCAGGCCACTCTGGAGCAGCCAGTGCCGGGTCGATCCCCTCGGCATGGAGCTGATAATGCACGCGAATGCCGGACTGCCCTTCCACCTGGGACTGCAGCCTGACCCGGGTCTTCCCTTGGCTGGCATCCAACATGAGCGTTGCCGCCTGTGCGGCACCATCAAAGTCCACTACCAGATCGGCATTCAGCGGTACCTGCTCCGGCCAGTGATCCAGCTTCACCCAGTGCACCAGATCGGTCCCGCCCTGCACCTCCAGATGGGTCAGAAACTGTCGAGACGGCTCAACCCACCCCTTCAACGCCAACTGGCTGCCCGGCTGCTCCAGCTGCAGCGGCTCGATCAGCAGCAACTGGTCCTGCGTACGCAAGGACAGTCTCACGCTCAACTCGTCCACCAGCACCTGGTCCGCCTGGGCGACACGAATACGCTCCAGGGAAACACGGTCCACCTCCAGTGCCAACGGCAGCTCCACCGACGGCAGTTCCGGGAACTGTGGCGGTGCCGCAGTTGTATCATCCGGCTCTGGCTCACTCGGCGGCAGGCTGACATCAAGCCCGGCCACGCTCAGCTCATTCACCTTCAGCAAGGGCTCTGTGAGTGACCAGGGATGCCAGTTCAGGTGCAACTGCTCAACGCCGATCTTCATGCCGTCCTGACGAAAACTGAGGCGCTGTATCCGCAGATCCTCAGTCAAGGTTCCGTCGATCCCGTCCAGCTCAAGCTGAGGCACAAAAGAGGCCAGGGTATTCAGGGCAAAACGCGTGCCTGACGGCACAAACAGGACGACGGCCAGCAACAGTACAACAAACAGAATCAGGACCAGGATCGAACCCAGCCCCCAACGTAGCAGCGGTCTCACAAGTCAGGCCCCAAAGTGAAGTGAATCTGCCAGCCATCCTCGTCCAGAGGGACAGCAAAATCCAGCCGTATCGGTCCGACCGGCGACTGCCAGCGACCACCAATACCCACACCGGTTTTAAGATCCATCTCGTTATCATCAAAGGCATTGCCGGTATCCACGAAGGCCGCCACCCGCCACTTGTCCTTGACCAGATAGTCCATTTCGACACTGCCGGCAACCAGGTAGCGGCCACCGAGAACATCACCGCTCTCACCCATGGGCCCCAGTGACTGGTAGCTGTAGCCACGCACACTGTTATCCCCCCCGGCATAAAAACGCATGCTCGCCGGCAACATATCCACAGAATCGATCAGCGTCATGCCCACTTCGGCGCGGCTCAGCAGGCGCCAGCGCTCGGCCAGGGTATCAACGCGCTTGCCACGCACGTTCAACTGCAGCAAGTCTACGTCCGACAACAGGGCTTCACTGGCGCCTGCCACGCTGAAGCTGATTTGATGCCCCTTCGTCGTATTCAACCGGTCATCGGCACGTGTACGACTGAAGCGCGCACTGGGGATCAAAAGCGTCGAGTCCTGCTCTTCGCCCTCAAAGGTCCAGGTTTCCTGCAACCAGTCCAGGGCCAGGCGACGCTCCCACTCACCCACCTGTTTCTGCCAGCTGCCGCCAATGCTGACCGTCTGGGCATCAATCGTGTCGGACTGCTCGTCTTCCAGCATCAGGTTAAAGGCAAAACGGTCGGTGGTCGGGTTTTCACCCGGTATCTGGTAACTGCTCGTAAATTGCTGACGAATCTCGGATAAACGCAGACGGGTATCCAGGGTGTGGCCATTCGAGTTCAGCCAGCGCCGAGTGACCCCCAGCTGCATTCGTGCCCCCGTATCCGTGCCATACCCAAACCCCGCCTGATACAGACTGCGCTTCTGTGGCGTCAGTTTCACATCAATGGGAATCTCGGCATCCGCCAGCTCATCCAGCCGTGGGCGCACTTCCACATCGGCAAAATAGTCACTGTTGATCAGGTTACGCTGAAACTCCACCAGCTTGGCAGTTGCCACCGGATCACCGGTTTCAAAGGGTGTATAGCGGCGCAACAGTGATTCGGATATTGGGGCCTCATCAAAGCGTATTTCACCGATACGCGCCCTGGGCCCAGTGATATAAATCAATTCAATGTCGGCCCTATTGGCTGCCACATCCACACGAATTTCACTCACCTGAAAACGGGCTTCATAATAGCCTCGTTCCGCGGCGTGTGACTGCAGACTGCTTTTCAAGGATGCGTAGTCGGCGTGAATCAGAGGAGCCCCTGATTTGACCGGCGTATCCGCCAAAACCTGCTGCAGCACCTTGTCATCGGCTCCCTCCCCTTCAAGCAACAGGTGGGCCCGACCGATCAGCATCTGCGGCCCGGTTTCAACCCGGTACCGGGCCTGCCACTGTTGAGGCTCCCCCTCAACATTCAACTCCAGGTCCAGCTTGGGGTGATAATAACCATACGGCTCAAGCGCCGTACGAATCTGGGCCGGCGCCTGTCGATGCAGGTAGCGAACTCGGCTGGCCGTTGGCCAGGGCCCTTCTTTGGTCATGACATCGTCAATTTGCAACAGGGCACGGATATTATCAGCCGGCTCACCTTCAACACCTTCCAGGGTGAGTTGAGCGGCCAGCACCTGTCCACTGATGCAGAACATACACAGCAGGGTCAGTATGCGGAAAGGATACAACACAGGCACTCAGACGGCTCCTTCGATTGAGTCTGGCGCCATTCTAACCCGCAAAACAACGGTATGTCTTTCCCTGTTAAACCCCATTTCACACATTCGCACTCACTCTAATATGGACACCGTAACGTTATGTAGTAACATTACATTTCGATCACGTCTACCCGGAGGTATTCATGCTACGCCCCCCCCACGCCCTGCTGCTCGCCCTGCTGCCGCTACCCGGTCTGATGGCGGCCGGTGTACACCAGCATGGCGTCGCACAACTGGACCTGGTTATCGAACCGCCTCTCATAGCTGTCGCCTTCAGCTCCCCGCTGGCCAACCTGACCGGTTTTGAGCACGCTCCATCGACAGCCGACGAACAACAGATCTGGGACCGGGCACTGGCTCAACTGAGGCGTTCCGAAGAGCTGATACGGTTACCGGCGGCCGCCGATTGCAGCTTGAGTCGCGCTGATCTGCACCTGCCCTTTATCCCCGAAACCGGCCAACAGACTTCGACGCAGGCTCATGCTCATGACCATGCCCATGAAGGTAGCGACACCGGCCACCATGCCGACCTGATGGCCGAGTATCAGTACCTGTGCGCCAACAGTGCGGCACTGGAGGCACTGGAATTTCCGCTTATGCAGGTTTTTCCGGCCATCGAACGCCTGGATATCCAGTCCATCACCCCAACCGGGCAACACCGACACACGCTCACTCACGGACAAACCCGACTGTAGCGCCCATGACCCACATACTGCATCTGAAAAACCTGCAATTTTCCTGGCCCGGACAGCCCCCCGTCATCGAACTGGATCAACTCCACCTGGCACCAGGCGAACACCTGTTTATTCAGGGACCTTCCGGCAGTGGCAAAACCACGCTACTGAACCTGATCACGGGGTTACAGCCCGGCTATCACGGGGCAGTAACGGTCGCCGGACGAGAACTGGCTCGCCTGTCCTCCCGAGCACGGGACCAGTTCAGAGCGGACCATATGGGTCTTCTGTTTCAGCAATTCAACCTTCTGCCTTACCTGAACCTGGTTGATAACGTCACCCTGCCCTGCACTCTGTCCGCAGCACGCCGCACAACGGCCAGCCAAGACAGCGGCTCAGTCGACCGGGAAGCCGAACGGCTACTGACCCGACTGCAGTTGCCACCACAGCTGTTCCGGCAACGTCGCACAGCCGAGCTTTCCATCGGACAGCAACAGCGTGTCGCAGCCGCCCGCGCCCTTATCGGACGCCCTGCCCTGATCATCGCGGATGAACCCACATCGGCGCTGGATCATGCCAGCCGCGATCACTTCATCCAGTTGCTGTTCGAAGAGCTGGAGCAAAGCGGCAGCACCCTGCTGATGGTCAGTCACGACCCGGCACTGGCCGCCCGCTTCCCCCGACACCTACAGTTGGGAGCAGCAACAATATGTTGATACGCCTCGCCTGGAGCAGCCTGAGAAGCCGCTGGGCAACCGCCCTGCTGACGCTCTGCACCATTGCCCTGAGCACCGCCCTGTTACTGGGTGTACAACAGATTCGCGAACACACCCGTCAGAATTTCATGGCAACAGTCGCGGGGACCGACCTGATCGTGGGAGCCCGCTCGGGGCCGATACAATTATTGCTGTACTCGCTTTTTCACATTGGTTCTGCCACCAGCAATATCCAGTGGAGCAGTCATGAAACACTGCAACACGACGCCCGAGTCGACTGGACCATCCCTCTGTCACTGGGCGACTCCCACCGCGGTTACCGGGTCGTCGGCACCTCCAGCGATCTGTTTCGGCATTATCGCTATGCCGACCAGCAAGCCCTGAGCTTTGCCGCCGGCGAACCCTTCAACGACCTGTTCAGCATCGTCCTTGGTGCGGAAGTCGCCCGGCAGCTGGGCTACCGGCTCGGCGACCCCGTCATCATTGCCCACGGCAGCGGTAACACCAGCTTCATGCAGCACAAGCATATGCCGTTCAAGATCAGCGGCATCCTGCAGCCGACCGGCACCCCCTTGGACCGGGCACTACTGGTTTCACTGGAAGGGCTGGAAGCCGTCCATCTCGGCTGGCGTGCCGGCGTTCCCCTGCCTGGTCTGGAAGTTTCACCGGAACAGGCTCGACAGCGCAACCTGACCCCGAAAGAGGTCACTGCAATTCTAGTGGGCTTGAAGTCACGCCTGCACACCTTTCACTTGCAGCGTGAACTCAACCAGCGACGTACCGACCCACTCACGGCAATCCTGCCAGGCGTGGCATTGCAGGAGCTCTGGCAGCTACTGGGTGTCGCCGAGAAGGCACTGCTGGCCGTATCCGCCTCAGCTCTGTTGATCGGCATGATCGGCATGCTGGCCGTACTGCTGGCAGCCACCCAGCAACGCCGACACGAAATCGCCATTTTGCGTGCTCTGGGCTGCCCTCCAGCTCGCGTAGCCCTGCTGCTGATCCAGGAAAGCCTGCTGTTGACATTGGGCGGCTTACTGCTGGGCATTCTGCTTCTGCAAGCCGGTCTCGCCCTGTTACAGGCTCCCCTGCTAAGCCAGTTTGGTCTGATGCTGTCTCTGGGGGCCTTGACACCCACCCAGTGGCAAATCTGTGCCCTTGTGCTGGCCCTCGGCCTTATCAGCGGGCTGGCACCCGCTTTACTTGCCTGGCGCCTGGCCTCCGCCAGTCACCTGATTCGACGAAACTAACCGAGCAATCCCCAATGCGATTTTTTACTCTGCTACTGTCACTATTGCTGTTTCCGTCCCTGGTTCAGGCCGACGACATTCAGGTCAATGGCGAACCTGCCCCCGAAGTACTTTGGGAAAGCCTGATGCCCAAGGATTACGTCCTGACATTGGAAAACATGTACAACAACCCCGATCTGGAGCTGCTGGACGATTACAGCGACAAGGCTCAGCGCCTGTATGACGAAATGATGCAATCCCTGTCATCCGCACCGGTAGTCGATGACATGAATGGTAGAATGATCAGCATTCCCGGCTTTGTCGTTCCGTTGGAAGGGGAAGGCGAGCGAGTCGATCGTTTTTTCCTGGTACCCTATTTCGGCGCCTGCATCCATGTACCGCCACCGCCATCCAATCAGATGATTGATGTGCACTATGAGCCTGGCACCCGAGTCGATAGCCTCTATGATGCCGTACTGGTCAGCGGACGCCTGACCACCGAAGTCTTCAATCATGAAATGGGCACGGCAGGCTACCGCTTGGAAGCCTACCGTATCGCGCCCTACGAACTGCCGGAAGAGATGTTTGAGGATGCTCCGCCGGCCGGGGAATAAGCGCGGCGCGGCGCCTTCAAGAGGATGGCAGCGATACTGGTCCCCAGCAAGGCCAGCACTACCGTTGCCCCCGCCGGCCAATCCAGTCGCCAGGCCAGCAGCAGGCCCAGCACATAACCGGCCAGCGCACTGAGTATGCCGGGCCAGCGCCCTCCGGACAACTGTGCGACCAGCGCCGGAGCGATCAACGTCACAAACACCAGATACACCCCCAACAAGGGAACCGACAGACTCACCAGCAGAGCGAACACCGGATAAAAGGCCCAACCTGTCAACCGCCTGGCCTGCCAATACCAAAACCCGGCAACCGCCAGCGTCAACAATGCCAACGGCAGCATATCCGACCAGTTGACCCACAGAATGTCACCGTTCAGGCTGCGAGACAAACGGTGTCCCGCATGAGGGTCCCATGCCAGTACCAACAGCAGAACCGAGGCAGCCCCCGCATACACCAGACCAATAATTGCCTCACGCTGCCACGGGAAGCGACGGCACCAGTAACCGATCAACAAGGCCCCTGCGACCGCCAGCCCCATACCGGCCAGAATGGCCTGCAGGGAAGACAGGTTCTGCTGCTGAGCCAGCAGGCTGCCCAATGCCGCCAACTGGGCAACCGCCAGATCAATAAACAGAATCCCCCGTTTCAGCACCTGCTCACCCAGCAGCAGGTGACTGCTCAGCACCAGGGCACCGGCAGCCAAAGGAGGCAGCAGAATAGCCAGCTCAGCGAGCATTTTGCTGCTCCAACAGCTGATCAAGGAGATGATCAAACAGCTGAGCGGGTGTTCCTATGCCCCGATCCGGCGCGATCGTTGAGGGTAACGCCAGCACCGGCACACCCGTGCGCCGGGCCAGCCACTGCGCACTGTCGGGAGCCTGGTACCAACTGTGTACAATTGCCAAAGGTTTCCCGCTTTCCACTTGCCCTACCAGCGTGTTCAGATGCCCCGGCGTAGGCGGTACGCCCGGCCGCGGCTCCAGATCCGCGATGACCTCTATACCCAGCCAACGCCACAAGTAATCGAAAGTGCTGTGCTGTACAACTATGCGCTGCCCCCTGAGAGGTTCGGCCCGGGCCTGCCAATCCGCCAGTCGCTGCTGCCAGGCCAGCGACCAGCGCAGGTATCTCGCCCGATACTCGGCGGCCTGATCAGGATCGACCTGAGCCAGACGCTGACTCACCGCTGCACCGGCCTGACGCAGACGTTCAGGGTCCAACTGCAAATGCGGATTACCTTCCGGATGCACGTCACCAGCGCCAAAGGGCACCTCATCCAGCTGGTCAATGGTTTCGACCACGCTGGCAATAAACAGCATGCCCGGCTGCCCATTATGTACTCCAGGATTGGCCGCTCGCTGCTGCAGAGCCGGCAGCCATCCCGCTTCCAGTGCCGCTCCACTGCAAATCGCCAGATCGGCGCGGCGCAACCGCGCAATCAGACTGGGCCGCGCCTCTATATAGTGCGGGTCCTGGTAAGCATGTGTTGCGCTGGTCATACGAGCCTCGGGAGCCAGCTCTCGTGCCAGCGCCGCCCATTCAGGCTCACAGGCAAACAGGCTCAACGCCTGCACAGGCAGCGGCAGACAACCGAGCAATACCCATGCGCACAGCTTAGAACGCGTGCGCATCATGAGCTCCAAAACTGATAATGTACTGCAAGGTCACAGCATTGTCGGCACCGGCAAAAGTATCGTGCCAATCTTCCACCACATCCTGATGCGTGTACTGCAGACGCAGGGTTTGCGTATGAGTCGGATTCCAGGCCAGCATGGCCGTGGTTTCCTTTAACGCGCCGTCATGGAAGTGGTCGCCATGACCCAGCTTCAGGTCGACACGGCCATGCCGCACCCCCGCACTCCAACGAGGCGCAAAACGGTATACCGCAGATCCATACCAGCCTTCGTGGTAATCATCACTGCCGGCATATTCATTAAGGTCCGTCACCCGTGCATATTCCGCCGATAAGGTCAGCTGCTGGTTCCGATTATTGCCGCGCGGTGCCCACTTCCAGACCAGATCGGCCATGTAGAGGTGCTCGCCCGCATATTCGGCACCATGACTGTGCCCGTGGTGTCCATCGGCTCCGTGGTCATGGTGATCGTGGTGATGCCCATGTGCTTCGGCACCGCTTTCCAGCATCCGGTTACGCAGGTAGCTGACCCCGGCCTGCCAACTCTGCGATTCGGACAGGTCTCCGCCCAGACTGGTTGACAGCGCCCAGGTCCCAACGGTCGGGTTCCCCTCGAATTCGCCCAGCTCGCCCCCGTCAAATGCTTCAGCACTGATGCGCCAATAGAGATCCGTTGGCATCACCATACTCAGTCCCAGACCGTCATCGTAGTAGTGCCCGCCCAAGAAGGCGCGGTACAAAAGCGGACGTTCCGAAAAGCTGTCAGCGTGCGGGTGCTGGCCATTGAGATACCCCAGGTCGGAGAGAAAACGACCACCGCGCAACGTCAGCCCTGCCGGCAACGACAGTGATTGCAGATAAGCTTCTTCGATACTGAAGTCGGTCTCTTCTTCATTCGCCTCGGCAACCGCCGTGAATTTGCCGGTTGCGACATTGCCGAACTGCTGCCTGACGCCAAGTTCGGTATGGCTAAGCCCCCAACCTTCCAGGCGCCCCCCCAGAGCCGTATTGTCGGATTTGTGGTAAGCGTCAATGGTCAAGCTGATTTCCGGTGTTTGCAGCTCGGCCTGAGCCTGAAGGCTAGTCAGCAAAGTCAGAGGGAGAAGCCATCGAACAGGAGAAGATACCATAGTGAAAAACTGCCTTTTTAGTTACGATATAACAATAATATTACTTTCGTTATAACATAACATCAACCTTGCGGCGGGAATCTATGATCCCCTTCTCGTCAATTCATGAAGATGACAACAGCAGCGCTTCCAGCTCTTCGACCGACAAAGGCCTGCTTTTCAGGTAACCCTGAAACTGGTGACACCCCAAACGCTCCAGTTCGACACGCTGGGCTTCGCTCTCAACTCCTTCCGCCAAGACGCTCAGGCCCAATTTATGGCCCAGCATGATAATCATCTCCACGATGGCCTGGGCGCTCTCGCCAGTCAGAAGATCATCGGTAAACGATTTGTCGATTTTAAGCAGATTCAGCGGAAAGCGCTTCAGATATGCCAGTGAAGAATAACCGGTTCCAAAGTCATCTATCGCCAGGCTGACTCCCAAAGCACGCAGGGAGGCCAGCATTTCCACGGCCTCCAGTCCTGGCGACATCAGACCGCTTTCAGTCAACTCAAGCTCCAGCTGGGCAGGATCAATACAGGTTTGCTGCAATACGCTTTCCACTTCATGCAGCAGATGCTGATGATCCAGCTGCTGCGGTGACACGTTAACCGCAACACGGGGAATCCGAACCCCCCGTCGATGCCAATCGGCAATCTGTTCACAGGCGCGGCTTAACACCCAGCTGCCAATGGCGCGAATCAAGGCACTCTGCTCAGCAACCGGAATGAACTCGGCCGGCGACACCAGCCCACACTCAGGGTCTTGCCAGCGAATCAGCGCCTCCACCCCGGTCAATTGCTGGCCGTCGATCGACCATTGCGGCTGGTAATACAGACAAAACTCTTGCTGCTCCAACGCTCGCCGCAAGCGTTGTTCCAATTGCAGGCGGCGATGTACTGCAGCCGTCAGGTCATCACTGAAAAAGCTCAGACTGCCGCGCTGCTCCTTGGCCTTGAACAGGGCTGCGTCGGCCTGCTGCAGAATAACTTCCGGGGCACGGGGGTGAGCATCAATCAGACTGATGCCGCAACTGGCGCTGGCTCGCAGCTCGGCACCGCCATTCAGTCGAAAGACCGGCTGCAGGTGCTGCATCAAACCCGTGGCAATACTGGCCGCCTCGTTGCTGTCACTCACATCTTCCAGCAGGATCGCAAATTCGTCACCGCCCAGGCGGTACAGGTGTTCACCCTCACGCACCCCATCCCGTAAACGTTCAGCCACCTGCAGCAACAGTCGATCACCTTCCAAATGACCAAAACTGTCATTGATCGCGCGAAAGTTGTCCAGATCCGCCAACAACAGGGCCGACAGCCGCGCGTGACTACTGTTGTATCCGCTGCAGACCTTCAGCTGCCGAAACAGCGACTTACGATTGGGCAAACCGGTCAGAGCATCATGCGTCGACAGGCGCTCGATTCTCAGCTCGCTGTTTTTAATCTGAGTCAGATCGGTAAATATGCTGATGTAGTGGCTCACATCCCCTTCCTGACACACACGGCTGACACTGAGCAGCGCCGGAAATACCTCGCCCTCCCGGCGCCGGCACATCACCTCGCCTTGCCAATGCCCAACATCTCCAACCTGCCGCCACAAAGCTCGGTAAAAACTGTCCGGATGCAGTTCCGAACGCAAGATCGCGAGAGTATGATCGTGCAGGTCCTCGACACCCCAACCAAACATCTCGGCAAAGGCCGGATTGGCCTGGGTAATCCTCTTGCGTGAGTCGATAATCAGTACGGCCTCACGGGTATTCTGAATCACCGCTGCAGCCTGTTGCAGACGGCTTTCCTGTTCGCGGCGTTCGGTAATATCGGTGAGCACGCCTTCAACTCCTGCCACCTGGCCGCTATCGTCACGCAGCACGTGCGTTTGATCTTCGACCCAGACCACCTTGTCAATATGATCCAGCCGATAAATCTGCGTAAACGATGCCAGTCCCTGCTGAAAATACCCTTCGGCCTCCTCGAATACACGGGCGCGATCCTGCGGGTGAACCAGTGTCACGAAACGGCCCTCGGCCTGCTGTAGCGCTTCAGGCTCAATACCCAGGTTACGGATATTGTCCGAAATATATTCCACGGGCCAGCCGTCTTCATAACGCCAGCGTACCAGCACAAACGGGCTGGAGTTGATCACCTGGTTGGCCGCCTCCAGCGCCTGATCCCGATGAATCGTATCCAGCGCGAAGCCGATGTCACGCGCCAGATCTTCCAGCGTTTCAACCAGGCTGGACGAAAAGAAATCTGCCGTATCCGCATACAGTGTCAGATTGGCAAACACGCGCCCACCATGCTTCAATGGCAGGGCAATAACAGAACGACAGTTGAAGCTTCGGGAAAAATCGTGCCAGGGCTCATATTCGTCCTCATTGAGGATATCATTGACCACCACGGTCCGACCTTGCTGTATCGAACGTTCGCTGGGGCCGCGTCCCGGGTGGCGAACGAACGACTGCATTAGCTGGCTGGTGCCTCGAGCCGTGGCCGGATCACCAGCATAGGTCCGTGACGCAACAATACGCCCTTCTTCATTACAACGGCCAATCCAGGCAAAGCTCAGTTGCCCCTCTTCAACGGCAATGCGACACGCGGCCTGCAGTACCTCATCACTGGACTGACTGTACAAAATGACCTGATTGATACGTGACAACATATTGTAAAGGTTGGACTGACGTTCCAGCGCCTGCCGATCATGCTGCTCGCGCGTCAGATCCCGAATCATGCAGATCACCTGATCCGCCTTCCCGGCCCCGCCGCTGACACGCTTGGCATACAAGCTGACCGGCACCACCTGCCCCTCGGCATTAATGAAACGCTTTTCCAACTGATAGGCCTGAGCCTCACCGTTAAACAAGCGATCAAACGCCTGCAAATCGGCATCGCAATCATCGGGATGAGTCAACTGTTGCCAGGTTTTGGTCTGTAATTGTTCGGCGGTGTACCCCAGCAGCTTTTCCAGGCACGCGTTGGCCCTGAGCCAGCGCCCCGTGCGCGCATCGGTCAGTCCCATGCCGATAAACGGCATGTCGAAAAAACGCCCCAGCAACTGCTCGCGCCGCAGTTCATCCAGTTCGGCCAGACCGGCCATTGCGTAGTTGAGCTGACGACGATAGATAAAGGCCAGCAGCGCTGTCAGGCTCATGGCGGTTAACCCGACCAGCAGCCAACCCTCGGAAGCCGCGACCAGCAGATGCTCTTCCGCATCCAGCCAGCGTGTCAGCATTCCGCCGATCGTAGGTAAGGCCAGTACGATCAGCAGCAGTCCCCAAAAGATCCACCATTGCCCCGGATTGTTGGGCAGCCGCAAGCGCGTCGAGGGCAGTTTCCAACGCGCCAGTGCCAGATAGAGGCAGCCGGCACTGATAGCCACAAACGCACTACCCTTGAAGCGGCTGATCAGTTCGAAAACCTCCTTGCTGGGTACCAGCAAGCCGATCAGCGTGTCCGATCCATTGACCCAGAGCAACCCAAACAGAAGGTACAAAGCCACATATTCAAAGGGTTGCCACTCTTTGCGGTGCATCATCCCAATCCACCTCATGCAGAAACTCACCCGTAGCTGACTGTCAATGTACTTCAGTGTGGTGCCGGGACACTACCAATCGATAGTCGAACCATCATGGTTCAAAAATGAACCGCTGTGCTGCAAATCCAGCTGTTGCAACAGGTTACGCAACGCCGTGACGCTTTCTTCAGCCGTAATCAGTGCATTATTGCCGCCCATATCCGTCTGCACCCAGCCGGGGTGCAAGGCAACCACCTTGACACCCGCACCTTCCAAATCGATCGACAGGCTTTTCACAACCTGATTCAGTGCCGTTTTGGAACTGCGATAGTAGTACCCGCCTCCCGATCGGTTATCACCGATACTGCCCACCTTACTGCTAAGGAACGCGACTGTCTTCAAGCGGCTGGTGGCAATGCGAGGAAACAGGGCCTGCGTCAACATCAGTGGGCTCAGCGTATTGGTTTCCAGAACCTGACGCCATAAAGCACGCTCCACATTGCCGAACCCCACCCCCTTGGGGCCGTAATAACCGGCATTGTTGATCAAGACATCGATTGTTTCATTGCCCAGCACCCGATCCAGCGCCTTGATCTGACCATCCTTGTTAATGTCCAGTGTATGCAACTGCACCTGATCGGGAAAGCGTGCCTCCAATGCCAGCAACTCTTCGGCCCGCACCAGGTCTCGCGCACAGGCATGAACGCACCAGCCATCTCGAGCATACTGGTACGCAAACTCCAGCCCCAGACCTCGATTGCAACCGGTAATCAAAACTGTCTCAGACATCTGATGTACTCCTGACGAAACTCTCTATCAGTCAAGCAGCCGATCCGGTATCTGACAAGTACGGTCAAGATCTGGCAAAATCCGCCCTCATTGCCCCATGGAGATTGCGGATGCGCATATTGCTTTTGTCAGCTTACGATGCCGTGAGCCATCGCTATTGGCGAGAAGGTCTGGTGAGCGCCTTCCCGGAATACGATTGGACCACCCTGACACTTCCCCCTCGCTACTTTGCCTGGCGCATCCGTGGCAACAGCCTGAGTTGGGCCTTCAACGCACGCGAAACCCTGCTCGCCCCCCATGATCTGATCATTGCCACTTCAATGGTGGATCTCACCGGGCTGCGTGGTCTGGTGCCTCAGTTGGCAACCATTCCGACACTGGTCTACTTTCACGAAAACCAGTTTGCCTACCCCGAATCAGGCCACGAGTTCAACAGCGTCGAACCCCGCATCCTGAACCTGTATAATGCGTTGGCGGCCGATCACATCCTGTTCAACTCCGAGTTCAACCGTCAAACGCTGCTGACCGGGGCCGAAGTACTCCTGCGCAAATTGCCCGACCAGGTCCCCGACGGGCTGACCCGGACCATTGCCGACCACTCCGAGGTGCTTCCCGTACCCCTGCCCGAGCACGTCTTCCGGCCTGCCACACCTTTGCCGGGCAGCATTAATATTGTCTGGAACCACCGCTGGGAATATGACAAGGGACCTGACCTGCTGCTGGCAGCCATCCAGTCCATGCAGGCGCGCAGCATCGATTTTCGCCTGCACATAGTCGGACAGCAGTTTCGTCATACACCGCCTGTTTTCGATCAGATTCACCGGCAACTTCAACAGGGAGGCAACCTAGGCACTTGGGGACACGTTGCTTCGATCGACGCATACCGTCGCCTTCTGCAAGAAGCCGATATTGTGCTGTCCACCGCCCTGCACGATTACCAGGGGATTGCCGTACTGGAGGGCGTGGCAGCGGGCTGTACTCCGGTTGTCCCCGATCGGCTCGCCTACCGGGACCTGTTCGTGGACCGGTACCGCTATGGTGCCAATCAAGAGGCCGAGCGTCTGACCGACCACATAGAGCAACTGGCCGCCAGCAAACATTCCGGCCAACCACTGCCTTGCCCCGATATTCGATCCTTGAGCTGGACTCAGTTGAAGCCCGCCTACCAGGCCGCCATCCTGCATACTCGCCAACTCGCCCCATGACACAGGACTCGCCGCGCCACATGAACCCGACTGCCCCGCCTGCTTTTACACTGCGTGATTATCAGCAGGATGCCGTGAACGCCACGCTGACGCATTTTAGACGCAGCAGTGACCCTGCCGTGATCGTGCTCCCGACCGGTGCTGGCAAGAGTCTGGTGATTGCCGAGCTGGCCCGTCTGGCACGGCAACGCATTCTGGTCATGACCCATGTGCGCGAACTGGTCGAGCAGAACCATGCCAAATATGCGGCCCTGGGCCTGGAGGCCGGGATTTTTTCGGCAGGTCTGGGACGCAAGGAGTTCAGCCACCAGGTCACCTTTGCCAGCGTTCAATCGATCGCGCGCAACCTGGAGCACTTTGCCACCTCCTTTTCGCTACTGATTATTGATGAGTGCCACCGGGTCGGCGACGATGCAGACAGTCAATACCAGCAGGTCATCAATCACCTGCGCAGCCATAACCCTGCACTCAAGGTCCTCGGGCTGACCGCTACCCCCTACCGCCTGGGCCACGGCTGGATTTATCGCTATCACTATCGCGGTTTTGTCCGCAGTGAAGAGCCCCGTGTATTCGAAAAATGCATTTTCGAATTGCCTCTCAGCCACATGATTCGTCACCATTACCTGACGCCACCGACAGTCATCAACGCCGCCATTGCCCATTACGATTTTTCATCCCTGACGCCCTCCGACAACGGGCATTACCCCGAGCGGACATTGAACAGCCTCCTCGCAAAACACCCCCGTGTTACCCGCACCATCTGCGAGCAGATCGAAGACCTGGCGCGTGACCGTCAGGGCATCATGCTGTTTGCCGCAACTGTGGAACACGCCCACGAAATCGGGCGCTATCTGCCCGCCTCTGAAACGGCCGTCATTACCGGCGCGACCCCTGGAGACGAACGGGAGCGACTGCTCAACGACTTCAAGGCCAAACGACTCAAGTACCTGGTGAACGTGGCCGTGCTGACCACCGGCTTCGATGCACCTCATGTTGACCTGATCGCCATCCTGCGTCCCACGGCATCCGTCAGCCTGTATCAACAGATTGTCGGCCGCGGCCTGCGCCTGAGTGACGGCAAGAAGGACTGCCTGGTCATCGATTATGCGGGCAATGACTTCAACCTGCACCACCCTGAAGTGGGCACCCCCAGACCGGATTCAGACTCCACGCCGGTCCAGGTATTCTGCCCCGGCTGCGGCTTCGCCAACATTTTCTGGGGCAAGACCGACGCTAGCGGCCAGGTTATCGAGCATTACGGTCGTCGCTGTCAGGGCCTACTGGAAACTGAGGACACAGTTCCACAACAATGCGACTACCGTTTTCGCTTCAAGGAATGCCCCCACTGCGGTGCGGAAAACGATATCGCTGCACGTTATTGTCACCGCTGCCACGAGGCAATCATCGACCCCGACGACCTGCTCAAGCGGGCACTACAGCTCAAGGACGCCAAGATCATTCGCTGTGCGGGTATCAGCCTGATGGCCGATGGGGAATGCCTGACGGTCATCTATCAGGAAGAGCAGGGAGATGAACTGCGGGAGCGTTTCCATCTGGATCGGCCCGCCCAGCGGGCCGTATTCAACCGGCTGTTTGGCCGCCGCTGCAGCAACGGTTCCCGCCCTCACCGATTCAACACGGCCGCCGAGGTATTGGCGGCTCAGCAACAGTTGCCCGCACCGGACTTCGTCATTGCCAGACAGGCGGGAGGCAAGGGTCGAAACGCCTATTGGCAGGTACGCGAGCGTCTGTTCGATTATCAGGGTCGCTATCGCAAGGCCAACCGAATGTGAGCTAAGGTTAGCGCTTGACGGCCCCCTGCTCTTTCAATCGATCACTGAAACGGAGCGATGGCCCCAAAAGTATCGGCAGGTAACGCCACGCAAAACAACTGAACGCCACAAGCCATAACAGGCCGGCCACCATGACCAGCGTGACCATCGCTGCCGGCCACAGCGCCGCCAGCACCCGGACCAAAGCGGCCAGATGCAGCAGCAGTAACGCCAAGGTCAGCAAACCGCCCGCCTGCAGCTCTCGCCCGGTATGGCCTAGCGCAGCACGGGCCGCCACAGCCATGATCATGCCGCCCATCCCGCCAACCGTCAGCCCGTGTAACCCCGCACTGGCGGACCACAAGCCCGCACTACTGCCGGCCAGCAACAACAGACCGATTCCCAGCCAGGCATACCCCAGATGCAACGCCATCAGCAATGGCTCGGTCAGCGTCTGTAGCCCCCGCCAGCGAACCAGTCGCAGCAACTGCACACCGCCCGCCAGAGCCAACAGGGCCACCGTCAGCCAGTGCTGGGGCCAAAACGCCCAGAACACGCCACTCACCGGCGTCAGTCCTGCCGCCGCCCTATCCACGACTCCAAATGAGGCTGGTTCTTTGCCCCTTCCCTGCGCTTTCCGCCTGAGCCAGTTACGAGTGAATGCGGGCGTAATTCGCCCGCCGATCAGCGTCAACAGAACCAGCACCAGTACCAGGGCAAGATGCAAAATCACCAGCGGCTCCCCCCACTGCAACTGAAATGCCAACGCCAGCAAGGCAAACAGAGCCAAGACACCCAGTAGCTTGAAGTTACGCCTGTTTCCCGCCAAAACCAGCTCACGCCCGAACAAAAAAGCCAGAACCAGCCAATAGCCAACGGCAGCCAGTACATTCACCTCCTCCGGCCAGTCTCCCCCAAGCAGAGCGCCCAGCCGCGCCAGACACCAGGCCAGCGCCAGCCAGACCAATGCACCGCCGGAAACCGGCTTACGCCCGGTCCAGTTGGCCACCGCCGCCAACAGAAAGCCGCCGATCGCCGCGCCCACAAAACCGAACAGCATCTCGTACCCATGCCACAGCAGCGACGGTAACATGGCTGATGGCGGGCTTGCCCAGCCACGCCAGAACAACAGCCAACCCAGCAGCGCCAGCAAGGCCTGCAACACAACCAATACAAACATGGGACGAAAACCGTTACTCAAAATCCAACCGATACGACCGCTCGGCCTCTGTTCAAGATTGATGACTGACATGAGCACACCTTAACATGTATATAACAAGCATCTTAATACTCGAGAATTGTCACCCTGATCGCACCTTGATGTCCATAGGCAAAAATTAATTAAGCAATAGCAAAATTTCACTATAGCAATGAGTCTCCGACACGATACACTTTGTAGTTCTTTAACCGTTATTGCCCCTGGCCCAAAGAACAGATGAGCAACTCCCCCACACGCAAGCTGAAGCTTATCCTGCTGTTGACAGGCATCAACCTGTGCGTGCTCTTCTTTATCCTGTGGACCGGCAGTGTCTCGGACACCGGCAGTACCCAGGCCGATATCAACCATCGTGTCATCGTCGTGGCCATGAGTATCGTGTTCGTTCTGGCCCTCCTGCTGATGGGCGACCTGATGCGACGCTTCGCCACTCTGCGCAGCCAATCGGACGCCGCACGCACGCTTATGCAGGACGCCGTTGAAAGCCTCCCGGAAGCCTTCGCGCTCTACAACCCCGCAGGGCGACTGGTGCTCTGTAACCACCGCTGGCGACAGGTTTACCCCTGGCTTGATGCGTTGGAAATCGAACACTGGAAAACCTTCAAGTCACAGCTTGCATCACATGTGACCCACCACGAAGCGGTTGAAAGCGACCGGCCCGGCAGCAACAGTTATATCGAGCACCTCGATAGCGGCCACACGATCCTGGCCCATGACAGTCGTACCCGAGAAGGCAGCCTTGCCTGTGTACGCACCGATATCACCTACACCCAAAAAATCGAACAAAAGCTGCGCAATTTGGGCCGCGCCCTGGAACAGGGCCCCGCTTCCGTGATGATTACCGACACCCGTGGCATCATCGAGTACGTCAACCCCAAGTTCTGCGAAGTGTCCGGCTACAGCCGCGACGAGGCACTGGGCCAAAAGGCCGACCTGCTCCGCTCCGGCGAAATGCCCCCCGAAGTCTATCGCACCCTGTGGAACGCACTGAATCAGGGGCAGGAGTGGCACGGCCAGCTATTGAACCGGCGCAAGGACGGCAGTCTGTTCTGGGAGCAGGCTTCCATTTCGGCTGTACGTGATGAAACCGGCCACTGCCACAGCTATATTGCCGTCAAGGAAGAGATCACCCAGCAAAAGGAAATTGAAGAACAGCTCAAGATGATTGAAGCGGTCTTCAGCACCAGTAACGAAGCCATCATGGTGGCCGGACGGGACGGTCTGATCAAAACCATCAATCCGGCCTTCATTCGCATCACCGGCTATACACTGGAAGAGGTTCAGGGTCGCAACCCCAGCATACTCAGTTCGGGCCGCCATGAGGCCGATTTCTACCAGAACATGTGGCGCGAGATCATGCGCCAGGGGTCGTGGAGCGGAGAAATCTGGAACCGGCGCAAGAACGGCAGCATCTACCCCGAATGGCTGTCTGTTTCGGTCGTCTACGACAACGAAGGCGAACCCAGTGAATATGTGGCCGTTTTTTCGGATATCACCAAGCGCAAGAACGACGAAGCCCAGATCGTCCGCCAGGCCTACTATGACGAACTGACCAACCTGCCCAACCGGACCCTGCTTTCAGACCGCTTGAACCTGGCCATCGCCACCGCCCATCGTGACGAGCAGGTTATCGCACTGCTGTTTGTAGATCTGGACCGCTTCAAGTACGTCAATGACTCCATGGGGCACGAATACGGTGACGACTTGCTCAAGCAGGTCGCCGAACGCCTGAACAACTGCGTACGGAATACCGATACAGTCGCACGCTTTGGTGGTGACGAGTTCGTCATTTTACTGCACAACATCAAGTCGGAATCGGATGCCGCCTATGTGGCACACAAGCTGATCAACGCGCTCAGCACCCCCTTTGTATTGGCCGAGCGTGAAATCATTATTGGTGCCAGCATCGGTATCGCCATGCACCCCGGCGATGCCGATACCGCTGAAACACTCATTCGCAATGCCGATCTGGCAATGTACAAGGCCAAACAGTCCGGTCGCAATCAGGCGCATTTTTTCACCGCCGCCATGCAGGAACACGCCAACCAGCGCATGACACTGGAGCAGGATCTGCGCCATGCACTGGAACGCGACCAACTGGAAGTTTATTACCAGCCGATTGTCGCGGGCCACAGCGGCAGGGTACAGGGCGTGGAAGCACTACTGCGCTGGCATCACCCGGAACGCGGCACCATCCCGCCGGATCAATTCATCCCCATGGCGGAAGAAACGGGGCTCATCGGAAAAATCGGTCAATGGGTACTGGAAACCGCCTGTCATCAGGTTCAGCGCTGGTCCGCACAAGGACGGGAGCTATCCCTCTCCGTCAACATTTCCGAACGTCAGCGGGATCTGGGGCTGGACGCGAGTGCCGTGCAGTCCATTCTGGCACGTCATGCCATAGACCCGACTCGACTGATTCTGGAAATTACCGAAGGTCTGCTGCTGCAGGATAGTCAGGAAACCGTTACCTGGCTGCAGGGCTTCAAGGACCTGGGCATATCACTGGCCATTGATGACTTTGGCACCGGCTATTCGTCACTCAGCTACCTCAAGCGCTTCCCGGTCGACACACTGAAAATCGACCGCGAATTCATCCGCGACCTGAACAGCGACCGCTATGCCGACTCACTGGTGACAGCGATTATCTCCATGGCTGCCAGCCTGGATCTGAGGCTGATCGCGGAAGGTGTCGAAACCGAGGCTCAGCGCCGCACACTGATAGATCAGGGTTGCCTGTTCATGCAGGGCTACCTGTTCTGCCCGCCACAACCTGCAGACGAGCTGCTCCTATGGCTGAACCGCTATCAGCCTGTCCCGGCACAGGAACGGGCTGACACGTCAGCAGCAGGCCGATAAGCGGATCAGGGCGTCGAAATCAGCAGCGGCTGCAAGGCCTCAGCCAGAGTGGGCGTAAACCGCAACCGCCCCTCGATCGGCGCCATCCCCGCCCGTGCCAGTGCACGCAACGGCTGGAACTGCAGATCGGCCACCACCAGCTCAACATCCTGCTGCCGGCACTGCTGAATAAACTGATCCAGTGCACTCAATCCACCGGCATCCAGCAACGGCACCGCATCCATATACAGCACGACACCCCGCGCACCGGCCAATTCAGACTGCAACTCATCAAACACCCGGTCAGCGGCAGCGAAGAACAGCGGGCCGCTGAGCTTGAAGACCTTCCAGCCCGGCGCCAAGGTACCCGGCACATGCTTGCCCTGACGACTGATGTCCGTAAACCGGGTCATACCCGCCAAATCACGCATGAACAGCAAGGAAGCCAGCAGAATCCCGGCAAAAATGGCAATCACCATATCGAACAGAACCGTCAGCAGCAGACAGGTCAACAGTACCAGCACATCGCCGCGCGGTGCCTTGCGCACCAGGGCCACGACCTTGGGCGCCTCGCTCATGTTCCAGGCCACCACCAGTAACAGCGCCGCCATGCTGGCCATGGGCAACCAGGCCAGCGCCGGAGCCAGCACCAGCAGGCCCGCCAGTACCACCAGCGCATGCACCATACCTGCCACCGGTGAACGGGCACCGGCGCGGTAGTTCGCTGCCGAACGCGCCAGCGCTGCCGTGGCGGTAAAACCGCCAAAAAACGGAGCCAACAGATTACCCAACCCCTGCCCCAGCAGCTCGCCGTTGGCATGGTGACGCTTGCCGCTCATGCCATCCAGCACGACCGCGCACAGCAATGACTCGATAGCACCCAACATAGCGATCGAAAAAGCCGCCGGCAGCAGTTCACGCACCAACGACCAGCTCAACTCAAGCGGCTGCCCATTAGGACCAGGACGTTCCCAGGGCCAGGCCAGTTCAGGGAAAAACGGCGGAATGCCCGCTCCCAGCGAACCGTCCGGCAGCAGGTAGCTGAATCGACTGCCTATCGTTTCAACGGTATGCCCCATAAGGCCGGCAGCCCAGGCAACTGCCAGACCGACCAGCAGAGCCGGAAGGTGCCCCGGTACAGGCAAGCGCAGCCGCGGCCACAGAATCAATACGGCCAACGTGGCCAACGCCACGGCTGTAGCTGCCGGGTCCAGACTCGGCATCGCCGACACCAGCGCCGCCAGCTTCTGCCACCAAAGCTCTGGCAGCGCCTCAAGTTTCAGACCAAAGAAGTCCTTCACTTGGAGAGTCGCGATGACAATGGCAATACCCGACGTGAATCCCAGTGTGACCGATTCGGGAATATATTCGATCAGCCGCCCCAGACGGGCAAAAGCCAGCCCCAGCAGAATCAGTGCCGACATCAGCGTGGCGATCAGCAGACCAGCCAGTCCATAGGTCTGGGCCACGGGATAGAGAATGACCACAAAAGCGGCGGTCGGGCCCGATACGCTGTAACGAGAACCACCGGTCAGGGAAATGATGAAACCGGCAATGATGGCCGTATAGAGGCCATATTCAGGTTTGACGCCACTGGCGATCGCCAGGGCCATCGAAAGCGGTATGGCGATAATGCCCACGCTCAAACCCGCCATCAGGTCCTGGATAAACGCTCGGCGGTCATACCCCTCCCGCAACGTTTCGCGCAATGCGCTGGCAAAGGAAAGGGAGTGCAGCCGGGCCTGCCTGGACATGAGGAACCATCCTTACTCTGATCACGAATTATCCAAATACATTAACTGTTAATAATATATGATTCAATGTTAATATCATTAACATATTGTTCCACTACGACGAGATAACACGATGGAAAACCGCACCGCACGCCTGACCCTGCTGATAGATCCCAAGAAGAAGGCCGTGTTCGAGCAGTTGTGCAGCCAACAGGACGTTACGCCCTCACAGATGGTCCGCAAATTCATTCGCGACTTCATCGAGCAGGAGCTGGGAGACACCTGGCAGGAGCAGGTATTCGGCAAGGACGATCCGCTTGGCTAAGCCCTTGCAACCGTCTGTATTTGTCGCAGTAAAATTGCGCTATTATCCGCCCTCAGCACAGTCAGGAGAGTTTTCATGCGCCTCGCCGAGATAGAATCCATCATGCTCAATGTGGGCCTTTTCGTTTTTGCCGCTGCCGTTTTTTTCATCATTTACGATTTGGCCAAAAAATCGAATGCGGGGCGCTTCGGCACCTTCATTCTGTTCTTCGCGCTGGGCCTGGGCCTGGCCGCTTTTTTGATCAAGACACTGGTTGTGGAAATGATTGGGGGCGGAGCTTGATCTTGCTCCGTTCCAGCCTGGAGCAAATGCATTTATAGTGCCCCCTCATACTCCGTCAAGGCAGCTCTCGACATGGATATCACTCTCATCATTATCTTGGCGCTCATTGTTATTGCCGCGCTGTATTTCATCTCCCTGTACAACCACTTGGTACACCTTAAGCACAGCGTGACCAAGGCCTGGGCCAATATCGATGTGCTGCTGAAGCAACGCCATGACGAACTGCCCAAACTGGTTGAAACCTGCAAACAGCACATGGGCTATGAGCAGGCGACTCTGACTGCTGTCATTGAAGCGCGCTCAGCCGTTGCCAGTGCACGCGAGCGTGGCGATGTCGGCGCCCTCGGTCAGGCTGAAACCCAGTTACGGGTGGGCTTGGGCAACCTGTTTGCCGTAGCCGAGGACTACCCGGAACTGACTGCCAGCGACAGCTTTCACCACCTGCGCAGCCGCATCACCGGCCTGGAATCCGGTATTGCCGATCGTCGCGAGTACTACAACGATTCGGTCAACCTCTTGAACGTCCGCATCGAACAGTTCCCGGATGTCATCATCGCCAGACGTTTCGGTTTCCAGTCCGCCCAACTGCTGGAGTTTGACGAGGCCGAAAAGGCCGACGTGGATATGCAGAAATTGTTCGGCTGATTCTCCATGCTCCTGGAACTGGCTCCCCTGAGCGCCGGCGAAAAGCTGCTGTTTATTCTGATCAGCCTCGTCGGCGTTCTGGTATCTCTCGGCTTTGTGTTCAGCCGCCTGTCCCGCTATCGGCTGATCGTTGACACTCCCACTGCCAAGGTGCGCTCAGCCCCCCAGGGCTATGTCGAGCTGATTGGCCACGCCATGCCGGGCGAAGACGGTGCTCTTGACGCCCCCCTCTCCGGTCGTCCCTGTGTCTGGTACGAGTACAAGGTTGAAGAGCTGAAAGAAGACAATGGCCGCAAGCGCTGGCGCCCGGTGCGCAGCGGCCGCTCCTCTCACCTGTTCCGGCTTGACGACGGCACCGGCTCTTGCCTGATCGACCCGCGCGGCGCCGAGGTCACTCCCCGCCACAAGCATAGCTGGCGTGGACAAAGTACACTTCCCGGAACCCGCAACCTGACCCCTGACGCGGTGGTCGCGCTGTTCAGCACCCACATCGGCAATGGCCAGTATCGTTTCACCGAACGCCTGATTTTTGAGCACGAACCCCTGTATGCACTGGGCGACTTTCACTCCCGAGGCGGCGGACGTGACCACCTGAACATGCGGGAAACCGTACGCGATCTGCTGCGCAACTGGAAACGCAACCCGGAGCAGCTGCTGACCCGCTTTGATGCCAATGGCGACGGCAAAATCAATCCGGACGAATGGCAGCAGGCACGACAGGCTGCCGAGCAGGAAGCACGACAACAGCAGCAATCGTTGCACCAGCAGCCCAGCGTTCATGTGCTCAGAGCCCCGCAGACCTCCAGTCGACCGTTTTTGCTTTCGACACACGATGAAGAGCGGCTGGTCCGCCGCTATCGCTGGCTGGTAGCCGGGTGCCTGACCGGGGTCCTGTTCTTTTTCTGGTTTTTCCTTGAAGTTTTGCTGGCAAATTAAGACAAAACTGCTCAAGCTGTAAGCAGGAACGCCGATAGATTCTCTGCCATCTGCGTTTGAGGTTAGGATCATGACAGGCCCGCAACATTATCTGCAGCATCCCGAGCAGGTTGAGCTTGAACTCAGCGCCCTGTTCAACGCTCCCGCTACACCCTCTCCCGCCCAGCCTCTCGGGCTCCAGCTACACACCACCCACTACTATCCAGACGGCAAATGGTTACGTGTGCAAGCGCCCGCCCTGCCGGAAGAACTGAGCCTCCAGGCCCGCGTTGTCGGCTGTGACCGCTGCCCACAGGGCGATTATCTGCTGAAACTGGCCTTTCCGGATCAGGAGCAACTTTTTCGCGCCCGCATGCTGGAGCAGATCTGCCAGATCAGCCTGCAGCAGCAACGAGCGCCACACGAAGACCCGGATCAGCAGGCGCTCGACTGGATCGAGGCAGAGGCGGCACATTTCCCGCCGAATGGCTTATAATCGCCTTTTTGCCAAGCCAGCGACGAGAGGTTGATATGCAGCAGAAGACCATACAGGCCGGTTCTATCGACATCAGCAACGATAAGCCGATGGTGCTGTTCGGCGGTATGAACGTACTGGAATCCCGGGATCTGGCCATGCAGATTGCCGAGCATTATGTTGAAGTCACCCAGCGTCTGAATATTCCCTATGTCTTCAAGGCCTCATTCGACAAGGCCAACCGCTCCTCGTTGCACTCCTTCCGTGGTCCCGGCCTGGATGAAGGCCTTAAAATTCTGGACGAGGTGAAAAGCACCTTCAATGTGCCACTGATTACCGACGTGCACGAGCCTTGTCAGGCCGCTCCGGCTGCCGAAGTCTGCGATATCATCCAGCTGCCGGCTTTCCTGTCACGCCAAACCGATCTGGTCAGCGCCATGGCCGCGACCGGCGCCGTTATCAACATCAAGAAGGCTCAGTTCCTCGCGCCACAGGAAATGAAACACATCCTGCACAAATGCGAGGAAGCCGGTAACGAACGCCTTATTCTGTGTGAACGAGGCACCAGTTTCGGCTACAACAATCTGGTTGTTGACATGCTCGGTTTCAGCATCATGAAAGAATTCGGCTACCCCGTCATGTTCGATGCCACCCATGCCTTGCAAATGCCCGGCGGACGGGCAGACTCTGCCGGGGGGCGCCGGGCGCTGGCTGCACAGCTGGCCCGCGCCGGACTGTCTCAGGGCATTGCCGGACTGTTTCTGGAAGCACACCCGAACCCGGATGCAGCCAAATGTGACGGCCCCTGCGCTCTGCCGCTGGCGCAGCTGGAGCCTTATCTTGCACAAATGAAAGCCGTCGACGAACTGGTGAAGTCTTTCCCGCCGCTGGATACCAGCGCCTGAACACCGGGTACACTGTACAAACCCGGCCTTCCCCTGAAGGCCGGAACGCTCCAGGGACCTGAGAATCAGGTTACAAGGAAGCCAAGGACGCATGAACAACCCGATTGATTCGGCCTATATGGCTCTCAAGGAAGAGCTGGTTATCGGCCCCAACCATCACCGCTTCCAGCTGGTGCGTCACCAACGTGACCACTTCCTGGGCTCTTTCTGGCTGGCTGAAGATATCTCCACGGCCTCACGTACCGAAGTCAGCCTGCTGATTTTGCGCCCTGAACTGGTACGCCAGCCCGAGTTTGCCGACCGACTGCGCAAACGCCTGGTGCGCCTGCGCCCTTTGCTGACACACCCCCATATTGCCAGCTGCTACGGGTATTTCAGCTGGCGGGACCTGGTTTTTCTTTCCTACGAACAACTGGGCGAGAAAACCCTGTCCGACCTGCTGGCCCGCAAACAGGCCGGCAAGCTAAAGCCACTGCAAAAACAAGGTCTGCTGACACAATTGGCCAAGGCTCTGGACCATAATCAACAACCTGTCCAGGCGGCTCACGGCCTGCTCGCTCCAGACCTGGTTTTTCTCAACCCCGGCAGGGGTGTCAAGCTGCTGGGCCAGGGACTGCGGGATCTCATTGATCCCATTCACACCCTGCTGCCCCTGGCACCTGAATACCCGCGCTACCAGCCCCCGGAAAGTTTTCACACACCGCCAACCGATGCGCGACAGGATGTGTATGCTCTGGCGGTCATTGCCTGGGAAATCTATAGCGGCAAACCGGCCTTTCAACCTGACGAGCCGGAAGCCTCACGCTACCAGCGCGAGCTCAAGCCTCCTTCCGGACTCAGCAAGCAACAATGGCAAGTGCTGTCACAAGCCCTCAGCCCCGACCCTGAACAGCGCCCTGCCCATTGTTCCCAGCTGATTCACGACCTGTATGCGCCGGAAACCGCCGCCGAGGATCGTCCTCCCGATCTTCCGGAAACTGAAGTGACCGATGCCCCCTCTACAGCACCGGAACAGGCACCGCCCGCCTCCCCACGCCGGTGGCTGCGTTGGCCCACGACAAACCCGATCGGCAATATGAGCCGTACAGCCAGGCGCTGGCTGCTTGCGGTACTGATTTTCGGTATCGGGTTCGCCGCCGGCGTCTGGACCGCATTCCTGTTCATGCAGGGGCAATTCGACTCCATCAGTGCCCAGGCACTGGAACAAATGCGAAACAACCGCGAGTTGCGTACGGCATTCGAGTCTCTGGAACAATCACACGCCGACCTGCAGGCCCGGCATGAGAACGCCCTGAAATCGGCAGCAGCACTGCAAGCTGCCCCACAGCCTCCCGTCGAAACAGGTGATAATCTGCGCCAGGCCACACAACCGACAGCCAATCTAACTCTGTTCCAGGATGAACTAAATGGCGGAGGCCGTGGTCCACAGATGGTCATCATTCCCGCCGGACGGTTTCGCATGGGTGATCTGCACGGCCAGGGAGACGACAATGAATATCCCGTACACGAGGTTGTCATGACCCACGGCTTTGCGTTGGCACGTCACGAAGTGACCTTTGAAGAATACGACCGCTTTGCCACCGCAACCGGCCGCGCTCTGCCTGCCGACGAAGGATGGGGCCGAGGCCAACGTCCTGTTGTCAACGTCAGCTGGCTGGATGCCCGGGCCTATACTCGCTGGCTAAGCCAGCAGACAGGACAGCCCTACCGCCTGCCCACCGAGGCCGAATGGGAATACAGCGCACGCGCCGGCACCGAATCGATATACTGGTGGGGCGATGAAATGCTGGACGGGTTTGCCGTCTGTGATGGCTGCGGGTCTCAATGGGACGGCCAGAGTTCAGCACCTGTCGGCAGCACTCGTGCCAACCCCTGGGGCGTCCAGGACCTCAGCGGCAACGTGGACGAATGGGTTCAGGACTGCTACCAGCCCGACTACCGTAATGCCCCCGGAGACGGCAGCGCCGAACAGACGACGGGCTGTCATCAGCGCGTGATGCGCGGCGGGTCCTGGTTTGACATACCACGCTTGATCCGACCGGCCAGTCGCTACCGACATCCGGAGGACAGCTCCCGAAACAGCTGGGGATTCAGGGTTGCCCTTGATCTACCAGATAGCATGCACTAAGGAGAGCCTTATATGCTGAACAACAGACTCACTCCCACGTTGGGCCTGACGCTGATTGCCCTGTCCGGCAGCGCTCAAGGCAACGAGCTTTACCTGAATGAAACAACCCGCAGCCAGCTGAGCCTGACCCTCTACCAGCAGGACCTGGCACTGGTAGAAGAACACCGCCAAATTCCCGAGCTGGCGGCAAACAGCCGCGTCATTCTGCAGGGTGTCAGTCCACAGATGCAGGCCGAGACCCTGCAGATCGCCGGTGCCGGTGTCATTACCGAGCAAAACCTGGAACAGAACCTGCTGGGCCTGAGCGAACTGCTGCAGCGTCACAGCGGCAAGACCGTTACCCTGGCGCGCTTCAACAGCGTCACCGGCGCCGAAACACGGCAACAGGTGCGCCTGCTGAAGACGGAAGGCCGAGAGATTCTGGTTGAAAACGATGCCAACCAGATCGAAACCCTGCCTCTGAATCACAGCGGCTGGCGCGTGATTTTCCCGACCCCTGAAGGGGGGTATCAGTTAAAGCCCCAGCTGTCATTTGTCAGTGAAGGCATCGACCGGCCCGGGTCGGCCAAGTTGCTCTATCTGACCCACGGTCTGAGCTGGAGTATGGACTATGTTGTCAACCTGAACGAAGATGGCACCGCCCTCAGCCTGCAAGGCTTGGCCACGCTCAACAACCAGAGCGGCCAGGCCTGGCCCGATGCCACCATCAAGCTACTGGCCGGCAGCGTCAGCCAGCCATCGCCCTACCCTCAAATGGAGGCACGGGTTGCCATGCATGCCATGGCCATGGACAAGTCCGGTGGACAAGCGGCTCCCGGCAGCATCCAGGACTACCACCTTTACACTCTGCCTCACCCTCTGACGCTGAACGACCAACAGCAAAAGCAGATTCCGCTTATCAGTCGCGCACAGATTCCGGCCGAAATCCGTTACCATCAGCAGATTCAGGTCAGCACCCACCAGCAACTGCCGCCACAGAAGCATCAGGCCAACATCCACCTGACATTCGATGCTCCCGAGCTGGAAGGCGACAAAACGCCACTGCCTGCCGGACAGGCGCGCGTTTTCCGCCCGGACGCTTCCGGCCAGATGCAGTTTGTCGGTGGCAGCCAGCTGAAGGCTACAGCTCCTGGTGACAATGCCCGACTGCAGCTGGGCAAAGCCTTTGATGTCAGCGTGGAATACACCCAGACCGCCTTCAAAAAGGTCTTTGACGGCTATGAAGTCAGTTACGAAGTCCTGCTGAGCAACCGCTCTGATACCGATAAGCCGTTCAATCTGAACGCCCTGATGCCGATGCCGTTCACCCTGCAGGCATCCAGCATCGAGCCTGCGGATGAAAGCGGCGCTCAAATCGAGTGGGCGTTCGACCTGAAGGCCGGGGAAGAAAAAAACCTGACGTTCACCGCCAAGTTGATCAAGTCCTGACGACATCTCCGGGCAGAACCGCCTGGCGCTTGCGCCAGCATTCTGCCCGCGCAGGGTCAATAGCGGTCCCCAAGGCTCCCTCGTCATACACTGCAATCATGCGCTTCACGGCCAGCGGGTGACTCTGCTCACCCGCCAATCGATAGAAAGCCAGCGCCTTGACCGGATCCGAGCGGAAATAGTGTTCGAATCCCTGTTCGTAAATCCGACCCATTTGATACTGCGCCTTGGCATCACCCAAGTCGGCCGCACGCTCAAGGTAGATCCCGCCCTGAATACGGCTGGCAACGCCCTCACCTCTAAAATGCAGCAAGTGCCCATAGGTCGAGAGTGCCGAGCGACTACCATGTTCAGCGGCCCAGCGATATAAGCGCATGGCCATCCGGTGACGCCGGCGGGAGCCTCGCAGGAAAGGAAGATGAAACAACTGTCCGGCCAACCCGTTAATCAAAGGTGCTGTTTGCCGCATCAGCCAGCTCATATATACCCTCTGGAAATAAATTCTGATATTTTTATAACAATATGATGAAATAATATCGGACATCGGCACACGCTGACCGATACACTGAACTATACCTGTTGTCAGCCGTGATACTAAAGTCCGTCCTGACACCTGAGTGTTTCAACAATCAACGAGCAGTTTTGGAGTTCACCCGCTGATGAATATCTTCGAAGACAACGCACTCACCATCGGCAACACCCCGCTGGTGCGCCTGAAACACCTGTGGCCCGCAGGCAACCTGTTTGCCAAGGTTGAATCTCGCAACCCGGCAGGCTCGGTCAAATGCCGTATCGGCGCCAATATGATCTGGGCCGCTGAACAGGAAGGTCGCCTCAAACCCGGCATGACGCTGATTGAACCCACCAGTGGCAATACAGGTATTGCCTTGGCATTTGTAGCAGCGGCAAAGGGCTATTCCCTGGTCCTCACCATGCCCTCATCCATGTCTCTGGAGCGCCGCAAGCTGATGAAGGCCCTGGGGGCCGATATCGTCCTCACCGAACCTGCCAAAGGTATGAAAGGTGCCATTGACAAGGCTCAACAGCTGGTGGACGAGAACCCGGATACCTATTTGATGCTGCAACAGTTCGAGAACCCGGCCAACCCGGCGATCCATGAACGTACAACCGGGCCCGAAATCTGGCGCGATACTGATGGCGGAATTGATATTTTTGTCGCAGGTGTCGGTACCGGCGGCACACTGACCGGCGTTTCGCGTTATATCAAGAATACTCAGGGCAAGGCGATCACCAGCATTGCAGTCGAGCCCACCGATTCACCGGTCATCTCACAAACACTGGCCGGCGAAACCGTGCAACCGGCACCCCACAAAATACAAGGTATCGGTGCCGGTTTTGTGCCACGCAACCTGGATCTGGCACTGGTCGACAAGGTCGAACAGGTCGGCAACGAGGATGCCATTGCTGCCGCACGCGACCTGATGGTGAAGGAAGGTATTCTGGCCGGTATTTCCTGCGGAGCCGCCCTGGCCGCAGCCCTGCGCCAGGCCGAGTTGCCGGAAAATGCCGACAAGCAGATTGTAGTGCTGCTGCCAGATTCCGGCGAGCGCTACCTGTCATCAATTCTATTTGAAGGCATGTTCAGCGAAAACGAGACAGTGCAATAATCTGCGTTCCTCACTTGTAAAAACAGCCGCTGTATGCGGCTGTTTTTACATTGGAATCCGGCAAAAGCGGGGCTGTCAGCTCATCAATTCACGCACCTGCTGATGACTGGGGAAGCTGCTCAAATTCCGGACTTCCGCCTTGTCACCACCACGGGTCAGGATATAAGAACTCGGCTTGCGCGCACTGCCCTGATACACGCCGCTGACTTCAAAGTTCTCACCATCCACAGCTAAAATCGCAATTGTACGTTCGTGCTTCACCTGTACATCCATACTTTTTAACCTCCGCCGATGATTTGTAGTTTTATTACATCAAGCATAGCCCAAAAGTAGAATATAACAAGCCTGTTATAGTATTTTGTCGTTTGATGACAAAATACTATAAGCTTATCGCTTCACACCCAGGCACTCTTCAGCCTTTCGATACCCCAAATCAATCATTTCGGCTGCCCGGTTGAACTCCAGTAACTGACAGGCATTGCGCGACACCTCGATGATCCTGTCCGGCGGGTACACTGCCAGCTTCTGCCGGGCAATGCTGCTTTGCATGGTATCAAAGGCCTGTATGGCCACTTCATACGCCCCCCAATCGCCATGTGCATCCGCCGCCATGTTTTGTTGCCAGCGCTGAATGAAACGGTTTATACGGTCACGAACAGGAGAGGCTGGCGTGACTTCCACCTCGCTCACCTGACGAACCTCCTCCTCATTCTCCACGACGGGCGCATTCAGGTTAACAGCTAGCGTCATGTCCGTGTCGTCATGAAAGGCAGGGGCAATCGGTACCGGATTCAACACCCCACCATCCACCAGCACGTGCCCCCGGTACTTGAACGGGGTAAACAGCAGCGGAATGGCGATGGAGGCACGAATACCGTCAAACAGCCTGCCGGTATTGATCCAGACCTCTTTCTGGCTATGCAGGTCAGTTGCCACCGCCGTAAAGTGAATGCCAAGATCTTCGATATGCACATCCCCAACCAGATCGATCAAGGTGTCTATCAGCTTATCACCCCGAACCAGTCCGCCCTTATCCCAGGTCAGGTCCAGTAACGCCATGATGTCCCGCCGCGTGACGGAACGCACCCACTCTTCGTACTGATCCAGCTTGCCTGCGGCGTAGATGCCGCCAACCAAGGCTCCCATTGAACAGCCGGTGATCGACTGAATACGATAGCCATGCTCTCTCAGCCAGTGAATGACACCAATGTGCGCTAATCCTCGTGCGCCACCGCTGCCAAGTACCAGCGACACGGTTTTGTGCTTGTGTGCGGACGTCATGTCTACCCCTTGTACTCCATCCTGCTGAATGCTGCCCAGACCCGCATCCACCTGAAAACGGGCCGGTCCCCGGTAGGACAGCGACTGGTACCCAACATACAACAAGAGGACGCCACGCCCAAAGCCACCCAACATTGACTATTGCCTCCTTTGCGACGACATATGCCACAATCACCCTCGGATGCGCATACTGCGCTGCTCTGCCCCCGCCTGAACGCCAAGCGGGTTGCGCCCGACTGTGTTCGAAGGCAGGCTGGCAGATCGAGTGTCAACTTCAGATATAGGCCAGTGACATCATGTCTGCACTTTCGGACACGCACTGTAAACTGTCAGAGAGGTTTTACACTTGAAGCAAAAAGCACTTCAAAATCAAAAGACTGGAACCCGCCTGATACAGACGGGCCGGAAGATGAAATTTTGTATTTTTACAGAAATCAAACCTGAATGTTATTCACTTTTATGTCAACAGAACGTCGATATATAGAGTCGCTCTACCTTGTCTCTCGCCCAGGGAGTCCGACGCAGAAATTTCAGTGAGGACTTGATCGACGGGTCATTTTTGAAGCAGTTGATATTAATCATCAATGCCAGCTCATCCCAGCCATACTCCTCTACCAGCCGTGTCAGCAGCGTTTCCAGTTTGAGGCCATGCAGCGGATTATTGGGTTGCTCCGTACTCATAACAGCTATCTCGTAGGCGCTACAGCCGGGTGCTCGCACCGGACCTGGGGCTGCAGCTGCGTTTATGTCACATCTGTGCCGCGTATGCCAGCGTAAACGCCTGTTCCTGAAACCCCTTCAACCCGGTTTCGGAAAAGTGTATCGGCAAGGGGTGGTCAGCCAGAATGGCTTTGATCCGAGCCGGCGACATCAACTCAACATCCAGCCCCTCAATCAGCTGGATGGCCGCCTCCAGTTTGAAACTGATGGCCCCACCGGCAAACTTGCCTTTATGCATGCGCTCACGAATCACCACCTTGTCAACGCTGTAATCACTCATCAACTTGGCAAAGGCGAACTGAAACTGCTGCAGATCTTCACGCGTATGATCCTTTTTCAACGTGATTTTACGCACTCGGCATTCCGGTATCAGAAATTGCCCCTGCTCCAAATGCAACAGGCACACAACGGCATCACTGCCGGTCAGCTCAACACCACAGATAATCATGACGACTCGGTCTCTAAACGGATTGACGCCCGGCCGAAGCCAGGCGGTAATTTCATAACGACAAGAACACCCATGGCCAGGCCACAGGTGCCCCCAAGGTTTACGCCAGCTGCGCCAGCCAGGTACTGGAGGGCAGGAAAAACGCAGCACCGGTTACCGCGCGAGTAAACTCCAGCAACTGATCCGCCCGTCCCTCCTCATCTCCTTCAACCATACTGGCCAGCATGCGCTCGAAGTGCTCAGGGGTCCGGCAGGTACTGACAAACACCAGCCCTTTGGACTGACTGTCCCCGTACGGCATGCTGTGGCGCAGAATTTCCATGGAGGTTCCGTCAGCATGCTTCAGGGAAGTGCGCTTGGTATGGGCATGAGGCGATTTTTCGGTACCTGCGTACTCGACATTATCAACCTTGGTCCGTCCGTACGTATCTTCCTGCTGCTTGACCGACAACCGCTGCCAGGCCGATAGGTCATGCTCATAACGCTGCAGATGCAGGTAGCTGCCACCGGCAAACTCCGCGTCCTCATCACCCACCAGCGCAACGGCCAGGCGGTCATCCCCCTGCGGGTTTTCCGTCCCGTCCACAAAACCGGTCAGGTCGCGCATATCCTGATAGCGGAAGCCATGAACTTCCTCTACCAGGGTTGCCGCATCACGCAACATTTCCATCACGGTCTGCCCCAGCTCGAACACCGCATCGTATTGATCGGCACGGATGATAAACAGCAGATCAACCGGTGTCGAAGGCGCAACGCGCTCACCGTTTTCCAGCGCGGGAAAGCCCCGCAGCAGGGCCGGACGCTCGGCCGGGTTCAAACGATCCCAGTAGGCAGAGCCGACACCGACCACCAAATGCAGATCCGCCTCAGGATAGCGCTCACGAAAGCGGCTCTGCAGTGCCGGCATGGAGGACAGTGCCGTGCGCACGACCTCCAGTGCACCCGGTTCATGGGTCTGGTTGAAAGTCAAAAACAGCGCATCCTTACTGGCTTCAGCAATTACGCCTGTCTGGCAAGTATCACGCATGGCTCTCTCCTGTGCCGGTCGTCTTTACAGTAAAGCGGACAGCTCTTCGATCAGCAGATCCAGCTCGTTCTGGGCCTTTTGACGCGCTTTCTTTTTCAACGCCTCTACCTCGGCCGTTTTTTCCGCCACCAGCGCTTGAGCCGCCGCCGCCTTGTCAGCAGCCTGATCGACCTGGTCCAGCAGTGGCCGAATCTGCATCAGAATAGCACGACGGCGGCCTTCTTCCGCCCGAGCGATCTCTTCTTCGCTCTTTTCCTTTTCTTTTACCACATCCTGCTGTCGAGCCGTCGTGGTATCGGTCAGGGAACGAATACCCACGGCATGACGCACCTTGTCCAGGAAAGGCACCGAGTGTTCCCGTGCCCGCTCCGCTCCTTTGTTCAGAATGGCCTCGACTTCACCCAGATCACTCATCAACTCGTTATAGCGAACTCGCGGCCCCGTCAGGTGCGCATCAATGTACTCGAACAGTTCCGTCTTGGCATCACCCCAACCGATCCCTTCAAGGAAACGCTGACGCATCCGCTCGCTCTCGGCTTCGCTGGCAAAGCATCGGTAGAGGTGCATCAGGGTATTGTTCGGGTCTTTAGGCTCGCCCGGTGCCCGCGTGTCAGTTACGATCTGATTGATCAGCTTGCGCAGCTCATCAGAAGTACTGAACAACGGAATGGTGTTGTTGTAGCTCTTGGACATCTTGCGGCCATCCAGCCCCGGAATCAGCTGGGTTTCCTCATCCACCTTCGCCTCGGGCAGGGTGAACAGCGGCTCGAAGTTGTGATTAAAACGGCCGGCAATGTCACGCGCCATTTCAATATGCTGGACCTGATCCTTGCCCACCGGAATGATATCGGCCTGGAACATCAGGATATCCGCCGCCATCAGGACCGGGTAGCTGAACAGCCCCATGGTAACGCCATCATCCAAATCGTCTTTGCCAGCTTCACGATTGGCGTCAACTGCTGCCTTGTAGGCATGTGCACGGTTCATCAGTCCCTTGGACGTCTGACAGCTGAGTATCCAGCTTAGCTCGGTGATTTCGGGTATATCAGTCTGACGATAGAAGGTCGCCTTGTCGGTATCCAGCCCCAAAGCCAGCCAAGTTGCCGCAATTTCTCGAGTCGAGCGTGCAACACGCTCCGGCTCCTGACACTTGATCAGGGCATGAAAATCAGCCAAAAAGAAATAGCTATCAAGAGCCGGATTCTCGCTGGCGTCGATGGCGGGTTTGACCGCGCCGAGGTAATTGCCAATGTGCGGCGTACCGGTGGTTGTGATACCGGTAAGAACGGTTTTCTTACTCATTATTCACTCGTCAGTCGTTTCATCCCGACAGGGCCTTGGCTACCGGAGCCCCCCGTCAAGTTCAAAAGGCTATGATACAGTTTTGCACTGCTTCAGTCTCAGTGTACTGCCCAACTGATACACTGGGAAGCACCCAAGACAAAAAGGAGCCTCCGCATGGAAGAATTCTGGCCCTCGACAATTACCTTGGCAGGCTTTTTCCTGCCCGCCATGATACTGATCATACGCGCCCCCGACAGGCACCCATCCACGCTGGGTTACCTGCTGATCATTGCCGGGCTGTGTCTGCTGGGAGGCCTGATGTTCAGCGCAGCCCTGATGTACTGGTACCCGCCTTTCAGCCAGCCTCTGCTCAGTTCACTGCTGGTCGTACTGGGCGCTCTGCTCTCGCTGGGGTTGAGACGGCTGTGGTCGAGCTGGTCCAAACCTGACTGAAACCATTGGTTTTTGACAAGTTCGAGTCCTCGGCCATAATAGAATCTGACTCAGTGCATGACGGTAAATCACACGGAGGACCCCATGGATACATCCACGCACACCTTCTCGGCGCTGTTTGAGCAGTTGGGCCTGGCCAGCGACACGGACTCCATTCAACAGTTCATCCGCACTCACCAACTGTTCAGCAGTGAAATCCAGCTTCACGAAGCTTCGTTCTGGAACGAGGCCCAAGCAGCATTCCTGCAGGATGCTCTCGGCAATGACTCAGACTGGGCCGAAGTGGTGGATGAACTGAATAACAGTCTGCACACCTGACCCATACCCGTTCACCGGCGGGCTATTGCCCGCCTGTTTTATTTGTCGCCAGACCAAGGGACTCACCCAGATGCTGACACTGGTTTCACCGGCCAAAACACTTGATTACGATTCACCTCTCGCAACCCAAGTGTACTCTCAACCCCGCTTTATCGACCACTCTCGCGAGTTGATCGACACCCTGCGCCAGTTATCCGTACAGGATATTGCAGAATTAATGAAACTCAGTGACAAGTTGGCTGCGCTCAATGTCGCCCGCTATGAAAGCTGGGAGCCAGCACATGCTACAGATAATGCCCGCCAGGCCCTGCTGGCATTCAAGGGCGACGTTTATGCGGGCCTGGATGCAGAAAGCTTTACTGCCGCCGATTTCGAGTTTGCCCAACGGCACCTGCGCATCCTGTCCGGCCTGTACGGCGTCTTGCGTCCACTGGACTTGCTGGAACCCTATCGCCTTGAAATGGGCACACGATTGAAAAACCCTCGTGGCGACAACCTGTACCAGTTCTGGGGCAACCTGATTACGGAAGCCCTGAACGAAGAACTGGCCGAGCATTCAGCAGAAGTCGTGATCAACTTGGCGTCCAACGAATACTTCAAGGCCGTCAAGCCCAGACAACTGAATGCGCGCCTGATTACTCCGGTATTCAAGGACCTGAAAAACGGCCAATACAAGATCATCAGCTTTTACGCCAAAAAGGCCCGCGGCTTGATGAGTCGCTACATGATCCGCAACCGAATCGAAACACCGGAAGCTCTGCAGCAGTTTGATCTGGAAGGGTACTACTTCAGCCCCGAACAGAGTCAGGGAGATACTTGGGTTTTCCTGCGTGATGCACCCCCGACAAAATAACGAAGGTTGCACCAGGCCGAATTGAAAAAACGGTGGCAGAAACCGCCTGCCACCGTCCTCAACAACTCATTTCGGCTGTTCAATACCCACAATAATCCAGTTGGCACCGGAAATCTTCATATCACGCGCCAGGTGCCAGGTTTCACTGAATTCGCTGCTCGGCTGGCCAGACTCGGCGATCCAGCCATAGAAGTGAATACTTGCAACCACCTGATCACCCTCATCAATAAAGTTGACCAGCTCGGCCATCACCGAGTCCACCTCTGTATGTTGTTCGGCCGGCAGCTTGGCACGCTCCTGCTGCAGGGATGCCAGCATTTCCTCCGACATGTAATCACGAATTTCACTCCAGTCCTGTGTATCCCAGGCTTTTTGCAAATGGAGGAAATGCTGCTGGGCACCGTCGACAAATGCCCGCTCGTTGAACCATTCGGGCAGATTCAGGCGAGCATTCGACAAGCTCGCATCGCCTCCCCCGCCAAACACCGGAGTCTGCGGCTGTACCGGGCTTGGCTGAGGCTCGGCCTGCTGACGCATCATGCCGCCCCCCGGAGTGGCATAGGCCGGTTGTGCCGGTTGTACTCTGCGCCGAGCGAACAGCTTGAAGATTACAAACCCGATCACGGCAATCAGCAGGATATCCATGATCTGAATACCATCAAACGCCCCGCCCATGAACAGGGACGCCAGCAAGCCGCCCGCCAGCAAACCGCCAAGCATACCGCCGAAGCCCTTGGAACGACTGCCAGCAGTGCCGTTTTTACTCGTCGGTGTTGCTGAGGCCTGTTCCCGACTGGGCGCCGGTGCAACTCGCTTTGGAGTTGTATAGCTCTTGCCGAAACTGGAGCCTCCGCCCAGGCGCTTGGCTTCGGCCATATCTGGCATCATGACCAGGCCCAGCAGCAGAGCAAAACAAGTCGTCATCAATATACGCATTTTTTCTCCTCAAGTAGCTCTGCCCAATCGGTGCAGAGAGTGCGATACAGGGTTCGGCAAGGGGTTATCCCCGCCGGGTAATACAAATCGAACCGCTTTCATTACGACAACGTCAGGCAGCTTCCCGCTTGTGGCGGCGCAGCAGTCTGGCCAGTACCGTGTGCGGCGGGTCCTCACCCGTCAACAGGTAGTGCAAGACATTATAATTGTTGACGCTCCACTCCATCTGTCGTTTGGCCACTGTCAGACCACAAAACAGCAGCTCGTCTCCCGGACTCAAGGCGTGCAGCTCGCCCGGCAACAGATGAACATCGGTCTCTGTTTTCAGCAACAGCGGGAAACAGGGCAACATGCGATCATGCTGGCGCGGGTCCTTGTTCAGGTAACGCAGGGTCACCGGTTGTTCCGACAGCATCGCCATAATCGCCGGTGCCGTTTCCGGGCTGACCCGAACGGCCCAGCTATCCAGCTCTCGATCCCCTACCACATGACTCATACGGTTCACCAGCGTATGTGCCCAGACATCATCCTGTTGCTGCAGGCACTCCAGAAACAGCGGCAACAACGGCGTTTTCAGCTGCGCCAGGATGCGGTTGGCAATAATCCGCCCGGGCTCCATTACGAAGTCACAACGACTGTTCCTGAATATAAGAGCATTCTGATGCAGATTCTGACGCACCACCGTGGTCAGTTTGGGATTCAACTCCCGTGCTGTCATGATGATCGACAGGTTATCGGCATCATTGGCCGTCCCGGCAATAACACCGACGGCCGATGTAATACCGGCTTCATCCAGGGTATGCGCTTCGGTACCGACCCCCACCACCCCATTGGCGACGGGCGCCAACGTACCGGGACTGGGATCGATAATGGTCACTTCCATCTCCTCTGCGGAAAAGGCCGTCGTCAAGGCACGGCCAAAACGGCCATAGCCGCAGATAATCCAGCGCCCCGGTGCATGCTTGTAGGCTGTAGACAACGCTCGATGGCGCGGGTTCATCAACCAGTCGTATACCAGCAATTTATGGGGAGAGCGAGCAGCCAGAGCCATATAGTCCGCGTAAGCTCGAAAGGGGTCGACAATCATGTCAGTGCCAAAGGACGCCATGTTGGCAGTCGTCACTTCGGAATTGGTGCGGGTAATGACCTGACGCTTGGGCGCCAGCAGCTTGCTGGCAATGGCGATCGACAAGTTGACATTATCATTATTGGTCAGCGCCAACACGCCGACACACTGCGAGTGCTGCAGCCCGGCATAATCCAGAATATCCGGCAGGGACGCATCTCCGCAAAGCGCCGGGACCGGAAGGGTCAGGTTATCCAGCTCCAGTGCATCGATGCGCTCCTGATCGATATCGACCACGACCACTCTAATGCCGCGCTCCACCAAACGCCTGACCACAATACTGCCGGTCACGCCATAGCCACAAACCAAATAGAACGGCTCGCGCAGATGCCGAACATGCGAGGTAAACCCCCTCAGCCGCATCAGACGGCCGAACATCGGTTCCTGCAGTACCGCCAGCGTCTGCCCAATACTGTACAGCCAGCTCACCACAGTGGCATAGATCGACAGGGTCACCCACATGCGCTGAGCGTCAGTGAACTCGTACGGGACTTCGCCAAAGCCGATCGTGGTTCCCATGTAGGAAACGAAGTAAAAGGCATGGAAGAAATCCATGTACCAGACATTGCCGTCGGCATCCTGGCCCGGAATCAGGGTCATGCCGAACACGGATACCGCATAGACCGTGATCAGCGTGATCAAGGGCGCCCGCAGGCGCCGCATGAACAAAAAGACCAGATTATTCATCGTTTAACGCCGTATCAGCGCAGTTTCAACGACCAGCAGAACAACCGAAATGAGATTGGCGACCGCCGCACCGGCAGCAAAGGACACCACACCGGCCATGACCCTTGGCGTCATGCCCATGGCCGCGATCTGTTCGCCATAGCCCCAAAAGGCCGCCGCGATGATCAACTGCACATCCGCGACCAGACTGGTAGCCAGCATCAAAGCCCCCAGGTGGGTTCGGTCGCCAAACTTGAGCACAGTACATACCAGACTAACGACCAGCGCCGCAAAAAGCTCATAGACATCGTGATGATCGGGGTTATCCAAGTCCCCCAGCACAAAACCGAAGTTTAGTGTCAGCGCCAATACTATGAAAAATGCAAAGATTACCTTTTCACGGTTCATCCGTCAGTTTCCTATCCTGTAAACTCTGGCTGATTGTATCGACTGTCTGCGCCCTCTGCACCCATGACAAACAGAATCGCCCCTCTCGACAGGTACGATGGAACTGAGTGCAGCCTTAACAGTCCCATCTAGTTCTGGATAGCGCACAACAACAAGTGAGGAAATATGCTCCGTCTACACCGCTCGTCGGCTTTCATGCTTTTTCTGCTGTTCTGGATGGCCACGCCATTACGGGCCGAGATTATCAAAGGCCCTTTGGATACCCGTGAGTATCGTTATCTGCAGCTGGACAACGGGCTGCGAGCGGTCGTCGTATCCGACCCTCACGCCGACAAGGCCGCGGTGTCTATGAATGTGCAGGTGGGCTCCAACGCCAATCCGGTTAACCGCCCCGGCCTGGCCCACTTTCTGGAGCACATGCTGTTCCTCGGCACCCAAAAGTATCCGCAGGCCGACAGCTACCAGCAATTCATCAGTTCACACGGCGGGACGCACAATGCGTTTACCGCTTACGAGAACACCAACTATTTCTTCGACGTAAAGGCCAGCGCCCTGCCTGAAGCCATAGACCGTTTCGGACAGTTTTTCATTGCCCCGCTGCTGACCCCCGAGTACGTTGACCGTGAGCGCCATGCCGTACACTCCGAATATCAGGCCAAGCTGAGAGACGATGGCCGCCGCAGTTTCGAGGCCCTGAAGCAGGCTTTTAACCCCGAGCATCATTACAGCCACTTCGCCGTCGGCAGCCTGGACACCCTGTCCAATGCCGACGACACCTCCATCCGCGAAGAGCTGATTCGCTTTTACGAACGCTACTATTCCGCCAACTTGATGACACTGGCGGTTATTGGCCCCCAGTCGACGGATCAACTGGAAACCCTGGTCCGTCAAACCTTTGCACCGGTACAAAATCGCAATGCCAGCGAATACGTGGATCAAGCCCCCCTGTTCGTTGAAGGCCGCCTGCCGGCACAGCTGCATATCGAAACGCTGCGTGAAACCCGGGTACTGAGTCTGAGTTTTCCGCTACCGCCCATCCGTGAGCACTGGCAGCAAAAGCCCCTGTACTACCTGAGCAGCCTGATCGGCTATGAAGGCAAGGGCAGCCTGCTGTCACTGCTCAAGCAGAAGGGCTGGGTACGCAGCCTGTCATCCTCTCCCGCCATGAGCCTGCCCAAACAGTCCATGTTCCAAATTCAAATGGAGCTGACCGAAGCCGGCTGGCAGGCTATCGACCAGGTGACCAACGATACCTTTGCATTTATTGAAACCCTGCGCCGCTCCGGCATCAAGGCAGAGCTCTTTGACGAAGAACGTCAGCTGGCCAACGTTCAATTTCAATTCCGCATGCCTGGCGATCCCGTGCATGAAGTGATGAGACTGGCTCAAGCCCTGCCGCATTACCCGGTCGCCAACCTGTTGAACGCCGACTATCACTTCGGTGCTTTTGATGCCGACCTGGTACAGCGCTACCTGGATGCCATGCGGCCAGACAACCTGTTGCTGACTCTGGAAGGACAGGAGCTGTACACCAACGAGGTGGAGCCTCGCTACCAGACCGCCTATGCGATCCAGCCAATTAATGAGCAGCGCCTGGAGCGCTGGCAGAACCCCAGCATCGATGAACGCCTGCACGTACGTCAGCACAACCCGTTCATCGCTGAACAGTTAACCTTGGTGGAAACCGAACCTCATCCGCATCCCAAGGCCATCTGGTCGCAGCCGGGATCAGTGCTCTGGTACCTGCCCGACAGTGAGTTCAAACGTCCCAAAGCCGATTTCTATTTCAGCCTGCTGTCACCGGTTGCCAGCCAGTCGGCCCAGAGCACGCTGCTGGCCCAACTGTACACCCGCATGGTTCTGGACCAACTCAACGAACCGCTGTACGACGCGGCATTGGCCGGGCTGAGTGTCAGCCTGTACCCCCACTTGCAAGGTCTGAGCTTCAAGCTCGGCGGCTTCAGCGACAAGCAGCCGCTGCTGTTGAAAACGGTCATCGATACCATGCGTCACCCGACGCTGGAAGCCGAACGCTTTATCCGTATTCGGGACCAGCTGCGAGAAGAGCTGGAAAACGCGGCCCAGGAAAAGCCTTATACACAAGCATTTGGTCACCTGTATACCCACCTGCTGGGCAGCTGGACGCGCGAACAAAAACTGGCCGCGCTGCAGGAAGTCACCCTTGAAGACCTGCGGGCTTTTTACCCCAAACTGCTGGAACCGGCAGGCCTGCGTCTGATTGCACATGGCAACCTGGCCCCGGATACGGCAACCCGAATGGCACAGACGGTCAGCAGCACGCTGCAACCGGCTCAGCTTGGCTGGTTGGCCGAACCCCCACATGTACTCTCATTGCCGGAAAACGAACCGCTGATTGACACCTTTCTGACCGAACATACGGATGCTTCCGCCCTGCTTTACCTGCAGAGCCCGGATGAAACACTGCAGACACGTGCAGCTGTCGCATTGATCAGCGAGATCATCGCGACCCCCTTCTATTCTCGCCTGCGTACGGAAAAGCAGTATGGTTATATCGTTTTCGCCAACTTCATGCCGGTCCGCGAACGCGCCGGAATTGCGTTAATAGTGCAGTCTCCCGGCACCGACCCGTTTGTGCTGGCCAGCGAATACACCCGTTTCCTGGAAGACATGTCGGCGCAACTGAACACCCTGGGTGATGATGAGCTGGACCGCTATAAGCAAAGCCTGCTATCACGCATCAACCAGCGTGACACCAGCCTTAACGAGCGCACCAGCCGCTATTGGCGTGAGCTGGATCGCGGCAACCTGAACTTTGATACCCGCGACCAGCTGAGCGAACACACACGCAACCTGAGCCGCGAGGACCTGAGTGCCATGCTGGAGAAACTACTGACTCGTCAGTTGCTGATCCGCAACTTCGGGGCAACGGTAGAAAAGGATGTCAAACAGCAGGCGCAACAGGATGATGCTGCCCGACTGGACACCCTGAAACAGGATCAACTGGGTGTCCCCCTGAGCTGACGCGGATCAGGGCGTCTCGACCGGCTCTTCCACAAAGACCCGGCCCGGCGCCCTGGCCGCCGGCTCCGGCGCGGTCGCCATGGGCGGTTCATCCGCCCGTCCCTGCCAGCCACTGTCGCCGGGCTGTCGATCGCCCAGATACATGCCGGGCAGCGCCTTGACCTCTTCAGTACAGATATTCTGGAAAACACAGCGCTGAATATCCAGATCCAGCCGGATCCGGTCAAAAACCTTGTCTTCTCCAAACAGTGCAACGACCGGTTCGGGACGCACCACGACCCGCTGCACCTCAGGCTCCGGAGACGGGTAAACCACCTGCACGGAAGGCGGTACCCGCTGATAATCGGCAAACGCGACCTCCCTCAGGGGCTCCCAGTCCCGATCACCACGGTGCCAGTCCTGATACAGCTCGCGGCCATGTGCTCGCCCCGACGAGAAGCGATCCACGCCGGTAACGGCATAGGGAATCAACTCCACCGCCATCAGGGCGGTACTCAGGGACAGTCCCAGAAGACCGACCAGGGCCTGGCAACACGCGCTAGAAATATTCTCCTGGGTAGATCGACTCGGCATAGAGTGCCAGTTCCTCCAATATGTGTCGGTCGCGATCCGGCAGCTCCGGGTTCCCGGCCAGAGCGTTCAAATCCTGGAACAGCTGAGGCAAACTGTAACAGCCCCCCTCTCCCTGCAACAACTTGCGGCTGCGGTACTCCTCCCAGCGCTGAGCTTCGTCTTCGTCCAGCGTGTACTCGAAGTTACGGGCCTTATAACGCAGCAGCATCTCTTCCAGGCGTACGTCCTGGAACGGCAGGTCAAGCTCCACCAGTGCAGCGGGCTCCGCCTGACGCACCTGCTCCATCAGAGCCCTGTCATGATCCGAGAAAAAGCCGCCGCTATACAGCATATGGTCCGGGTCACCATCCGACTTGAAACCGCCGTCATTGAATATATCGGCCACTTTGGCTGCAACTCCAGTTTCATTACGCAACATCTGCAAATGTCGACGACAGGTGTCGCCATCGATTGCCAGGCGATCCGCCTCAACCTTGGTCAACATACCCGCCGGAGCGATGATCGGACACTTGTTTGCCAAAACCTGCTTGAGTGCGATGCGAGGCGCATCAGCAGCCCGCTCGTCATGTCGGGTATACATCAGCTCCCGCAACTGGGGCACGTCAAGTTCAAACAGGGGGGTCGGATCTTCTCGCAGATCCCAAACCAATGTGCTGTTGCGGTTACTTGGATGCTGTGCCAGCGGCGCTACGATGGCAGCATTCCCCCACTCCGCCGGATATCGTGACGACACGTGCAGCACCGGCTTCATGCGTGCCACATCCAACTGAGCCTGCACCGCCCGCTTGCCCCGATTGCGCAACACAAACTCGAACAGTTTGGGTTGACGCTCCTTGATCAATCGCGCCACAGCAATGGTGGCGTACACATCAGACAGTGCATCGTGTGCCTGACCATGATCAAGACCGTTGGCCCGTGTCAGATCTTCCAGACGCAGACTGGGACTGCCGTCTTCATACTCGGGCCAGACAATGCCCTCGGGACGCAGGGCACGGGTCAGCCGCAGCATGTCGATGATATCCCAACGCGAACAGCCGTTTTGCCACTCGCGTGCATAGGGGTCATGGAAATTGCGGTACAGGGTATAGCGAGTTATCTCGTCATCAAAGCGCAGACTGTTGTACCCCACCCCGCAGGTCCCCGGAGTCGCCAGCTCTGCATGAATGCGGGCAATGAAGTCCGCTTCACAAACGCCGTCCTGCAACGCTGCCTGTGGCGTAATACCGGTAACAAGACAGGCTTGCGGGTGGGGCAGAACATCTTCCGATGGACGGCAATAGAGCATCAGAGGCTCGCCGATAATATTGAAATCGGCATCGGTACGAATACCGGCAAACTGCAGCGGTCGATCCCGGGCCGGATCGATTCCCGTCGTTTCGTAATCATGCCAGTAAAAGGTTTCGTTCTGCTTGCCCACCATCAACTCTCTGTCTCGACTTTTTGTAAGGGGAATGGTTAGATCGCTTCAAACCCGTCAGGTTAACACTTCACCTCCCATGGATCATCCACATGCTGAACGACAACCAGGATTTGAACACGCACTGCCCCTGCGGTACGGGCAAGCCCTTTCAGGCCTGCTGCGAGCCGGCTCTTTCAGGGTGTGCTCCGGCCACCACCGCAGAAGCATTAATGCGCTCACGCTACACCGCCTTTGCTCTGGGTGCCATTGACTACCTGATCACGACAACAGCAGCGCGCAAGCGCAGCCCCGATGACGCTATCCTGCTGACCGAGCAGACTCAAGTAACCACCTGGACCGGACTGGAAATCCTTGCCACCGAGGCCGGCACAACCGACGATGCCACCGGAGTGGTCGAATTCAAGGCCCGGTTCGACAGCCCTGAGGGGAGTGCCATTCTGCATGAGCGTTCCCGTTTTGAACGAGAACAGGGTCGATGGGTCTATACCGATGGCGATGTAGAGCTGATCCCCACCTGAATGGGCGCATTGCCAAGCGCTCGGGGACACTTCGGCCGGCGGGGAAACACCTGACTGCCTGACATTGGGCCCGCCCGGACTCCCGGCACGACCGCCCTGACGGCAACGGCCAAAAAGGCTCCAAAACACCGCCTGATTACTGAATTTACGCACGTTTTCGTGGCTGTCCCCTTGGCTTTGACGCTATTCAGCGTCTGTCAAGGCTTTCCCTTGCACGGCCCTGACCGGTAGAATAACGGCCCGCCCGGTATTCTTGCATGGCGGGCAGCGGGACTCTCTTCTGGTAGTGGTGACTGATGTTTGCAAACCTGTTCAAGCCCAAGTGGCGTCATTCCAATCCGGAAGTACGAGCTTCCGCAGTCAACAAGCTGCGTCCGGATCACCCTGAGCAGGCCGGCATTTTGTGCCAATTGGCCTTGAATGACAGTAGCCGTCAGGTACGTACGCAGGCCGTTTGTCGCTTGAGCGATACCGCCTCCCTGCTTCTTGTCCTGCAACAGTCAGACGATGCTGAAGTACGCAATCAAGCCGGCATCCGAGTCAGCGAATGCCTCAACGGCAACGAGGACCCGAACCAGCTGTGCCAATTGCTGGAGCTGATCAGCGACGAATCTGCACGCACGCAGATCATCATCAACGCCAACAATGCGCGCCTGGAAACCCGTTCTCTGGACAGTATCCACGATGAGAGCATACTGCTGCAGATTGCCCAGCACGCCCGGCTGGCCAGTATCCGCAAGGAAGCCGTACAGCGAATCCAAGACGCCGAGCTGCTGGAGCAGCTTCAGCGCGCGACCCGAGGACGAGACAAGACCGTCCACCGCATCAGTCGTGACAAGCTCAACAGCTTGCGTGAAGCTCATCGCCTGGAGACCGAAACGCAACAACGACGCCAGCAATTGCTGACCCAGTTGCAGCAACTGTCCACGACCGAAGATACCCAGTTTCTACAGGCCCGGGCGCAGGCGCTTTATCAGGAATGGCAGCAACTGCCCGCCTCCGAAATTACCGACGAGCAGCACTTTACACGCCTCAAGCATGACATCGATCAGCGCCTGGCCCTACAGGCCAGTGCTGAAGCAGAACAGGCACGCCAGCAGGAAGAACAGCAGGCACGCGAGCAACAGGCCCGCACCCTGTTGGCAGAACTGGAAGCCTGCCTCGAGCAGCCACTGGACTCTCTGGCTGACCGTCACGTTGAGCTTAAAAACCAGTGGCAGCCTCTGGCTGCGCAGCTGCCAATAGAACAACGGCAGCACTGGCAACGGCTGACCCAGCGTGCCGAAACACTGTCCACAGCCCTGACCCGCCTGCACGACAACGACGAGCGGATTCAGGCTCTGCTACAGCCTGAAGCATCACCGACCTCACATCTGCGCAAGGTGCGCCAACTGCTCGACACTCTCGCCTGGCCTGCTCGAGAGCCACAACCGGAGCGTCTGCAACAACTACACGCGCAGCTGACAATACTGAAACAGCAGCAGAGTGCACTCAGTCAGGAAGCTCGTCAGCAGGAAGAGGATGTTCGCCATGCTCTGAACCAGCTGGAACAGGTGCTGGATGCCGGTAATCTTTCCACTGCCAACCAACTGCACCAGTCTCTTGGCAAGCGCCTGGACAAACTCAACCGGATGTTACCCGAGCCTCTGGACAATCACTTCCGACAGCTCAGCGCTCGTCTGGCCGAATTACACGACTGGCAGGGCTTTGCCGCCAGCGGTAAAAAAGAATCCCTGTGCGAACGAATGGAAGCCCTGATCGGTGTTGAGCGCCCGCCGCAGGAATTGGCCGACCAGGTCAGAGCCCTGCAGCAGGAGTGGAAGCAGGTTGACGCAACCGACTCGGTCCATTCTCAGCGCCTCTGGAAACGCTTCCAGGAAGCCGGCGAGCAGGCATACGCCCCATGTCAGGCCTGGTTCCAGGCTCAGCGCCAGCAACGCGAGTTCAACCTGACCCAGCGGCGACAGATCTGTGACCAATTAAGTCACTACCTCCAGCAGATGGACTGGAGTCAGGCCGACTGGTCTGCCGTCGACGCCATCAGCCGCGCCGCACGTGAAGAGTGGCGCCGCTACACGCCCGTAGACCGTGCTCCCGGCAAGCCGCTGCAACAGACTTTCAACACCCTGCTGCGCCAGCTGGACCAGCAGATCAAGGATTATCGTCAGACCTGTGCCACCGCCAAGGAAGCACTGATTGCCCGGGCCGGAGAATTGGCCGAAGCCGAAGACATCATTCTGGCGGCCGATGAAGCCAAACAATTACAGAAACGCTGGAAGGCCATCGGTGCCACGTTCAGAAGTCGCGAGCGGGCACTCTGGCAAGCCTTCAGGGAAGAGTGCGACCGCATCTTTGACCGCCTCAAAGAAGAGCGCAAGTCCCTGGCACGACAGGAGCGTCAACAAGCCGAAGAACAGGCACGCCAGCCCCTCCCCTCAACCGCTGTCAAGGCCCTGCAGCGCTTGTCCCTGCTGGCCGAGCAAGCCGAAGAAGAATTGGCAACCGGCGACAACAGTGACACCCTGTCAACCCTGCTGACCGAGGCAATCACCGGACCATCCCCCGGCGAAGACTGGCGCGAGCGTATCGGCCAACGTCTGGAAGCCATCCGGCTGATCAGTTCCGGCGCACGCAGCATCGAGCAACAACTGCTGTTGTCCGAACGTCAGGCTCGCGAACTCTGCATTCGCCTGGAAATCCTGCTGGGAGTCCCGTCCCCGGAGAGTGACGAAGCCCTGCGTATGGAATATCAGATGGAACGCCTCAATCAGGCACTGGCGCAACAGGACAGCGAACCCACACCGGCGGCCCTTCAGGCATTGGAGCTTGAATGGCTGACCCTGCCGTTCGCCTGGCAGTTCGGTGAATTACAGGAACGCTTTATTCATCAGCTACAGCAACACTGAATACAACTTCAACCTGCGGATGCCCCGATCATCCGCAGGTCGAGAGCCCGCCCACCACGTCCCATGCTTTACCCTGCTGATATCAGGCCCGCCCGCGTATACCTCCCCCTTAAATCGATACAAAACTGATCAGAGTTGCCAAAAGGAAACATTTTCATATCTGAAACAGGTGATAAAGTGTTCAGTTTTCACTATACATAAGGAGGCCCCCCGCACTTTACATGAGCGGTTAACATGACAAACCAGTATGCCCCTCGGGTTTCCCGCCTGCCTCGACGCCTGGAACCCGGACTGCTGCTCGGCGGGCGCAACCCGAGACTACGCAACCGAATCCTGCTGCTGTGGATCGCAAGCGCTCTGATATCCGTGTTACTGGGCCTTGCCACCATTGAATACGAGTGGAGCGCCCTGACGTTTTCTCTGGGCTCCCATACGCTTAATATCACCCTTTACCCACCCCTGATCCTGTCCATGTTCTGGCTGATCTGGTTCGGCTTCTGGTGGGCTGCCATTCCGGCCTGGCTTTCCACCTTCATCCTCGCCACCCACTACGGCATGCCATACGAATGGGCCCTGTTTTTTGCCTGCTCGGACCCCCTTGGACTGGCCCTGATCGCCATGATTTACAGAGCACAGCCTCACGCGACCCAGTTTCGCAAACCGACCAATCTGGCTCTGTTTATTCTGATCAGTTTTGCCGCCGCCGTTTTGAGTTCCGTTGGTGCCTTCATCTGGAGTCATGCCACCCACGCCGATATTTCAAGCCTCTACAACGTCTGGGAAGGCTGGTGGCTCGGTTTTTGGCTCCAGAACGTCGCCGTGGTTTTGCCGATCCTGTTACTGGCCTCTCCCTATATCAGCCACTGGCAACAGGACAGTCGATTATGGTCGGGTCACCCTCCAGGCAGAGAAGGTCTGAACATGACGCTGGGCATCGCCGCCACGCTGGTGGCAACCGCCATGCTGTTTACCTGGTGCAGTGCCAGCCTGACCAAGGATGCCATAAAAACGGCGGCCTTCAGTCGCGACGCTCACATCTGGCAGCCCATTGCCCTGATGGTGCAGGAGTCCGTCGACGCTCTGATGACTGTGCTGTTGACCCTGCTGGTCGCCATGTCCCTGTTCGGCATTTACCTGTTCCGTTACTGGTCCCGGCGTCTCACTCTCTCCAACCAGTTGCTGACTCGCAGTAATCGCCAACTCAACGCCGAAATCCAGGAGCGCAAAAATATCCAGATCGAACTGCAGGCACGCTACCAAATGCTCAACCTGATGGCCGAACTGGATGCACGCCTGCACGCGGCCCGCTCAGCACAGGACATCATTGCTGCCCTGACGGAATACCTGCCACGCCAACTGCCACGCCTGGAAGGTGTCCTGTGTCGTGTGACCCAGGATCGGCGACTCAACATTCTGACCCACTGGGGACGCTTTGCCCTGATGGGCGACGAACATGCGACCAGTATCGAACTGCCGACCAGCCCCGATCGCTGGGGACTGCCGGCCCTGTATGACCCGGATGGCATCCGCAATATCCACCAGGTACTGCCCCTGAGATCAGGCAACAACCTGCTGGGAGTCATACTGCTGGGCCCGTCCCCCCGTCACGATAGCCTGGTCAGCTCTGTACTGCAGATATTGTCGGAACACCTGTCCCTGGCTCTGACCAATCTGCACCTCAGAGAGCAGCTGATCGAGGAGGCCAGCCATGATCCCTTGACCGGACTGTATAACCGCCGCTACCTGCACAACTGGCTGGGTCATGAACTGGCACGCAGTGATCGCCATGGGCGCTCACTGGGACTGATGCTGATCGATATCGACCATTTCAAGCAGATCAATGATCACTTTGGCCATGAAGCCGGTGACTTGGCATTGCAAGGCATTGCAGCCTTTATCCTCCAGCAGATCCGAGAAAGTGACATCGCCTGTCGTTTCGGCGGTGAGGAAATCATTCTCGCACTGCCGGAAGCCAGCCTGTTTCACGCCCAGGAGCGCGCCACTGACCTGCTACAGGGCATCCGCTCGCTCAGCCTGCGTACCCACAGCGGCACCCCCCTGCCCGAATTGACCGTATCCATCGGACTGGCAGCCTACCCGCAGCACGCTCACAATGCCGACAGCCTAATTCGTGTCGCCGATCAGGCCATGTATCGGGCCAAGGCCGCAGGTCGTAACCGTATCATGATCGCCCACGAAGCAGCCGAGCTTGCGCGTTTCCCTCCCCTTGCCTAACGTAAAGGAAAACACTCGGTGGAGATGCTCATGCCCGCTGCGGACTTCCTGCCTCGGTCACGCCTGCCCGACCTGCTCGCCGTGCTCAAGGCTCAAGGCTATGACGTGATCGCTCCCCAAGTAATCGAAGGGGCGCTGCTGTATCGCCCTCTTCAGCACTGCCGACAACTGCCCACCGGTATCCGGCAGCAACAGCAACCCGGCCGCTACCGCCTGATTGCAACCGACAGCCCACGTCAATTCAGCTGGGCCAACGGCCCTCAGGCCTTGAAGCCTCTGACCTTTGCGCCACGAGAAACCCTGTGGCGCTCACATGAAAATGATGATGGTACACTCAGCTTTGAGGAAGTCCCTGTTTCTCCGCCTGCCCTCGCCATTCTGGGCGTTCGCGGCTGTGATCTCGCGGCACTTGCCCTGCAAGACCAACATTTTCGGGATGACCCCTATTATCAACCGCGCCGACAATCCCTGCTGCTGATCGCCGTCGACTGCTCACACCCCGCCGAGACCTGTTTTTGTGCCAGCACCGGAGATGGTCCCAAAGCCACAATCGGCTATGAACTGGCCCTGACCGAGCTGGACGATGGCTTTCTGGTACGCGCGCAGGGAGCGCGAGGCCAGGCCATTCTGAAAGCTCTGCCCCTCGATATCACTGCCCCCGCGCAACGGCGACAGGCCCGACATCAACACCGGGCAGCTTGTCGACAGCTGCGCCGACTACCCTCATTCGAGCCCGCTCAACTGATCCAGCAAGGCCGGCATCCGGCCTGGGATGAAGTAGCCGATGCCTGTCTTGGCTGCGGCAACTGCACCTCGGTGTGCCCCAGCTGTTTTTGCTTCAGTACCAGTGAAGCACCCGACTTAAACGGGCAGACCTCCAGTCATCAGCGGCAATGGGACTCCTGCTTCAGCGAGGGGCACAGCTATATTCATGGCCGCCATATCCGCCCGGATATCCGCACACGCTACCGCCAGTGGCTCACACATAAATTCGGTAGCTGGGTGGAACAATATGGCCGCAGCGGCTGTACCGGTTGCGGACGCTGCATCAGCTGGTGTCCGGTCGGTATTGACCCCCTGCAGGTTTTGTCCCGGCTGAGTGACGCCGATCCCGATGAGCCGTAGCCCGCTGAACAGCAATCGACACAACAAATACTGATCCCTGTCATACAACACTCTTATGCTTGGCATTTCAGGGTACCGCCCCCTGTACCCGTGCAACTATCGGCGTACTCTGAAGTCGTAATCTGAACTGGATTGATGCACCTGTGCATCGACCGCAACCAAGGAAAGTGACCATGGCTATTGAAGCGTTTTTCGTCCCCAATGTGTCCCTGATGGGTGCTGGCTGTCTCTCCTCGCTGGCTGAACGTGTACAGATGCTAAACGGCAAAAAGCCGCTGCTGGTAGCTGACGGCGGCATGACTCAGCTCGGTTACACCGCCCGCATCGTCAAGCTGCTGGAAGAGGCCGACATTCCCTGTGCGGTGTATGACGGGACGGTTCCCAACCCGACCGATCATAATGTGGAAGAAGGCATAGCCATCTACCGCAGCGAAGGTTGCGACATGTTGATTTCTCTGGGCGGTGGCAGTGCTCACGACTGCTGCAAGGGGATCGGCATACTGGCCACCAATGGCGGTAATATCCAGGATTATGAAGGACTGGATCAGCTGACCCAGGCCCTGCCCCCCTATATCGCCATTAACACTACCGCTGGCACCGCCAGCGAAATGACCCGCTTCACCATCATCACCAACAGCTCCAACCACGTAAAAATGGCCATTGTCGACTGGCGCGTCACCCCTGATGTGGCCATCAACGACCCGGAACTGATGGTTGACATGCCGCCGTCTCTGACCGCTGCAACCGGTATGGATGCGTTGACCCACGCCGTTGAAGCCTATGTTTCAACCGCCGCAACCCCGATCACGGATGCCTGCGCCCTGCAGGCCATCAGCCTGATTGGCCAATACCTGCGCAAAGCGGTTGCCCGCGGTGACGATATGGAAGCGCGCGACAAGATGGCCTATGCAGAATACCTGGCCGGCATGGCGTTCAATAACGCCAGTTTGGGCCATGTTCATGCCATGTCTCACCAGCTGGGCGGCTTTTACAACTTGCCTCACGGCGTCTGCAACGCACTGCTGCTGCCCCATGTCTGCCGTGTCAACCTGATGGCTCGTACCGAACGCTTCGCCGATATCGCCGTCGCTCTGGGTGAAGTCACCGAAGGCCTGTCCGAACGCGATGCTGCCTACATGGCCATCGATGCCATCGAGGAACTGTCTCACGACGTGGGCATTCCGCAGAGCCTGAGCGAACTGGGCGTGAAGGAAGAAGACATTCCGACCATGGTCGGCAACGCTCAGAAGGATGTTTGTGCACTGACCAACCCGCGCAAGCTGACCGACGACGAGGTTGCGGCCATCTACCTCGCGGCCCTCTGACACCCGCTCAGAGCGGGCTCCCCTTCTCGCTCTTGAAGTCGGCCCCGTGATAACGGGGTCGACCGCTTTCACCTCCTCCACTTGCCCCCGGCTCAGACACGTCCTAACGTATAAAGTGTCCGTTACCGGGAGCCGCTTATGACTGCACCTGTCCGCTACCCACAACCGTCATTGACATGTAACCCGGCCCTGCCTACCGAAGCCCTGATTCTGGACCGGGTGCAGGAAACCGAAGACATCTTCACCCTGCAGCTGCGCCTGACCGACCCCCATCAGGAGTGGCGCCTCGGCATCCAGCCCGGCCAGTTCAATATGCTATACCGCTTTGGCGTGGGCGAGATCCCGATCTCGTTCAAGGCGATCGGCAAGGATAAGCATGGACAGCCGGTCCTGGAACATGCCATCCGTCGCGTAGGGCGCATCAGCGGCGCTCTGGCCGCATTGAAACCCGGTGATCGGATCGGTTTGCGTGGTCCTTTCGGCACCGGCTGGCCACTGCAGAAAGCCAAAGGACAGGACCTGTGTGTAGTCACCGGTGGGCTGGGTTGCGCGCCGGCGGTCTCTATCATTGAGCATGCCTTTGCCAACCGGTCCCACTACGGCCATATCCATATCATTCAGGGCGTCAAGCACTCTGCCGATCTGCTCTGGCGCAATCGCTACGAATTCTGGGCGCAGCAGCCCGACACCACGGTGCTAATGGCCGCCGATGTGGCCGCTCCCGGCTGGCCCTGGTATAGCGGTCGGGTCACCGAACTGATCAAACTCCTGCCGCTCCAGCCAGGGCAGACTCTGGTCTGCTGTTGCGGTCCCGAACCGATGATGCAAGCCAGCGCCGAACAACTGATCCTCCGTCAGGTACCCGCCGAAGCGATCTGGCTCAGTATGGAACGCAACATGCAGTGCGCCAGTGGCCACTGCGGCCACTGCCAGTTCGGTGCCGATTTCATCTGCCGTGACGGCCCGGTGATGCCATACCCGCGGCTGCGTGACCGCCTGGGCCTGGAGGGTGTCTGATGACCAGGCCCAGAGTTGCAGTACACAAGTTCAGCTCCTGCGACGGCTGCCAGCTCGCTTTTCTCAACCTGGGCGAAACGCTGCTGCAACTGAACGAACAGGTCGACATCCTGCATTTCCTTGAAGCGGGCATGAACGACGCCAGCGCCGACGTGGACATTGCTTTCGTCGAGGGTAGTCTGTCGACACCCGACGAGCTGACGCGCATCCGTCAGGTACGCGCCAATAGCCGCTACCTGGTGTCCATCGGAGCCTGCGCCACCAGCGGTGGACTACAGGCGCTGCGCAACCTGGATGGCAACCATGATGAGTGGCGCGACGCCATCTATGCTCGCCCCGAGTTTATCCGGACGCTGAAGGAAGTACGCCCGATTGCCGCCGAGGTCCGGGTAGACCTGGAACTCTGGGGCTGCCCGGTCAGCAGCACCCAGATACTGGCGGCGATACGGGCACTGCTGTTCGGCGTAGCACCGGTAGATGATCGCGACCGGGTTTGTCTGGAGTGCAAACGCCAGCAGGCAGTTTGCGTCATGGTCACCCAAGGTATCCCCTGCATGGGGCCAGTAACACGCACCGGCTGTGGTGCTCTCTGCCCGCGCTTCGGCCGCGACTGTTACGGCTGCTATAGTCCCAGCGAAACGGCGCAGACAGCCACCCTGGCCCGGCGCTTTTCCGGTCTGGGCCTGCTGCCCGATGCCATCGCCCGCCGCTTTTGGCTGATCAATTCCCAGGCTCCCCCGTTCCTGCAAACCGGGCGCGTCTTTCACCGCTCGGCAGCGAGTGATCCGGATGACTAGCCGCCGCATTCGCATTGATGTTCCGGCTCTGACCCGCGTGGAAGGTGAAGGCTCGCTCAGACTGGAAGTCAGACAGGACCAGCTGATCGAACTGGGCCTGTCGATTTTCGAGCCTCCTCGTTATTTCGAGAAGTTCCTGGAGGGACGCGAAGCCGAGGAGGTAGTCGATATTGTCGCCCGCATCTGCGGCATCTGCCCGGTGGCCTACCAGATCAGTGCACTCAACGCACTGGAATCCATGTCACGGCAGATGGCCTCACCCTGGGTGCGCTCGATGCGACGCGCCTTCTATTGTGGCGAGTGGCTGCAAAGCCATGCCCTGCACATCCATCTGCTTGCACTGCCGGATTTTCTCGGCTTCGAAAATGCCATCGCCATGGCAGAACGGCACCCGAACATGGTCAAGCGCGGCCTGAAGCTGCAGGGGCTGGGCAACGCTCTGGTCCGCCTGTTCGGCGGTCGTTCGGTCCACCCGGTCGGCGCCCGCCTCGGTGGCTTTCACCATGCACCGGCTCCCGATGAGGTCACCGCGCTGGCCGACAGGCTGAAAGCCGCCCAACAGGATGCTGGCGACCTGACTCGATTTTGCGCCAGCCTGCCATTGCCGGACGATCCCCAGACATTCATCTGCGTCGCTCTGCATCACCCAGACCGTTATGCCATAGAAAGCGGCGAGATCCGTACCAGCACAGGATTGAACCTCAGCGCCAACCAGTTCGAACAGCATTTTCATGAAACCCACAAGCCGGACTCCACCGCACTCTGGTCCGATCTTGATGGTCAGCCCTATCTGACCGGGCCCTTGGCACGCCTGAATATCAATCACCCCCAGCTGCCCGATTTCTTACTGACCCGACTGGGCGAAATCGGCCTGGAGCTGCCTTCCTGCAACATGTTCCACAGTTTGATCGCCCGTGCGCTGGAGATCGAACTGGTACTGCACGAAGCGATTCAACTGCTGAATGATTACACGTACCCGAAGTCTCCCTACACAGCCCTGCCACTTGAGCCCGGCATCGGCTACGGCATGAGCGAAGCCCCACGTGGACTGCTATGGCACCGTTACGAGCTGGACGAGAAAGGGCTGATCCGTGCGGCACGCATCGTACCGCCCACCAGCCAGAACCAGGCCCGTATCGAAGCCGACCTGCATCACTCACTGACCACGATGGGGTTGGATAATGGCGAGGATGTCCTGAAACTCAGGGCTGAGCAAGTGATTCGCAACTACGATCCCTGTATCTCCTGCTCCACCCACTTTCTGACGCTGAAAAAGGTGGAAACATGAGTGTTTGTCCGACACCTGAACAGCAGCACATGATTATCGGGATCGGCTCGCCCTTCGGCGATGACCGGGCCGGCTGGGAAGTGATTGAACGGCTACAGCGGATGAAACTGCCGCCCTGCGTACGGCTACTGAGCCTGGACCGGCCGGGTGTGGAACTGATCGAGCGGATGCAAGGCCACGCCCAAGTCACCCTGATCGATGCCATGCACGATAGAAACCATCCGCCCGGCACTCTGTTGGCACTGCAACCAAGCCAGCTGGCGCACCTGAATCTCTGCTCCAGTCATGCCTTCGGGCTGGCCCAGACACTGGCACTGGCCCTCCGCCTGAACAGGCTGCCGGCCCGCCTGCACCTGATCGGCATCGGTGTTACGCCGCCCTCTACCTTCTGCCCGGACGAACACATTTCACCGGAGGTTGAGGCAGCCATAGAAACGCTGGCAAGGCAGTTGATGGATGAGTGTCAAACCGCAATCGGCAGCAGTTCCTGCACATCAATCACCGATGTCGGCTCCAGATAACGCCCCCGGTCAGTGCGGGCTTCGATCAGCTCAAAGCATTTTTCACTCTGCGATGCACAACTTTTCCGCAGACCGGCTGCAATTGCACCCAATAAAATGTAGTCTTGATTACATTTATCGACAGACCCTCCAGGAGTGCCCATGAGCGCCCAACGACGTCACCTTGATTTCCTGGCCGTCAGCCTGCTTTTAATGCTCTGTTTCGGATGGGGATTTCAACAAATCGCCATCAAACTGGCAGCCAATGACATCGCTCCGACATTGCAGATCGGCCTGCGTTCGGCGTTTGCCACTCTTGTGCTGCTGCTCCTGACTTTACGCAGCGAAGGCTTGAAACTGTTCAGTGACGGAACCCTGAAGTCGGGCCTGCTGGTCGGCTTGATGTTCGCCGTCGAGTTCCTGTTCGTAGGGGAAGGACTGGCTCGCACCAGCGCCTCACACATGGTGGTTTTCCTCTACACTTCCCCTATCTTCACGGCACTGGGCATGCATTTCGTTCATCCCGATGAACGCCTGAGCCACCTGCAATGGCTCGGCATCGGCCTGGCCTTTGTCGGAGTCTGCATCGCCTTTCTGGGGCCTGAGGGTACTGCCGGAACCAGCCTGTCGGGCGACCTGTTCGCACTGGCGGCCGGCGCAACCTGGGGGCTTACCACCGTGGTGATTCGTGGTTCCAGGCTGTCTGAAGCATCTGCCGTCAAGACCCTGCTTTACCAAATGGCCGCGGCGTCGATTCTGCTCATTGGAACCGCATTCATGACGGGACACGGTGCCATGCACTGGACACCGGAAACAACGATCAACATGCTCTTTCAGGCGACATTGATCGCGTTGGCAAGCTATCTGACCTGGTTCTGGCTGCTCAAGCGCTATCTGGCCTCTCGCATGGCAACCTTCGTGTTCATTACACCGCTGATCGGCGTTCTGTTCGGCGTAGTGATTCTCGATGAGGTCCTGACAGCCAACTTTATCGGCGGTGGAGTCTTGGTACTGGCCGGCATCTTTCTGGTCAGCGCCAAGGATCTGCTCAATCGCCGCAAAGCCAACCGAGTCAGGGAAGCCACCGGCCGCTGACTTCGAGCCCACACCACACGCGCTTGAAAACCGCATGTGGTGTCACTGTCGCAGATTGAACTAGTTGGCGACAATAATGGTGACTCGTCGGTTCTGCATACGCCCATCCAGCGTACTGTTTGAAGCCACCGGCTTGCGATCCCCCAGCCCCAGCACAATCACGTTTTCTCTGGGCATGCCATTACCGATCATGACATCCGCCACGGCAGCGGCACGCCGCTCCGACAGCTGCAGGTTGTAGTCCGGGTCGCCCGATTTATCGGTGTGGCCTTCCAGCGTCAAACCGCTGATGCCAACCTCCAGAAAATCACGGGTAATATCTTCAATCTTGTCACGACTGCCCGGCGTGATAATGTCCGAATCAAACTCAAACAATACCTTGGCCGCCAATCCAAACTCCCAGCCGGCCTCCGAAATACTGAAGCCGTGTTTTTTCAAAACCGCGACCTGCTCGGAATTCAAGCGCCCCGAAGGAAACATCTGACAGGCTGCCAACATCAGCGTTAACAGCAGTACGAGTATTTTTTTCACAGCCTTACTCCCTCAGCCCGAAAAGCCATTAATATGGAATGTCTTTTCACTTCTTTTTGCCTTATACATTGCCTCATCGGCCGAATGTAACAAATCTTTCTTGTTTTCCCCGTGATAGGGAAAGATGGATGCGCCTATAGTCAACGAGAAGCTTATTGTTTCCCCGCTGTCCAGCGTAATCGGCTCTTCCATACAACCCACTATTTTTTCCACTACCACTTCAATATCCCGGTCGTTTCTGAGCGGGCGAATCAGGATAGCAAACTCATCCCCCCCCAGACGTGCCAAGTGGTCCTGATCTCGAATCAAAGCTCCCAGCCGCTTGGCAATTGTGACCAGCACCTCATCTCCTGCCGCATGACCGAAAACATCATTGATGGATTTGAATCGATAGCCATCAATATAAAGCAAGGCAAAACGGATGCCTTTTTCTCGCGAAAATTCAATCTGGTTGGATAAAATCTTATCAAAGCTTTCCTTGTTCAGAATACCTGTTAGAGCATCATGACGGGCCTTGAAACTCAGCGTGTCGTTTTCCTGCTTCAAGTGACCTTCCCAGGTTTCGATCTCATCCAGCAGGATATTAAGATCCTCTGCAAGCTCTCTGATTTCATGAATAGAAGAAAGCGGAGCTCTCAGCTCGAAAGATCGCTCACGCGCGATCTTTCGAGCAATATTGGCAAGATCCTTAACCGATTTGTATATAAATCCGTGGATACGACCACCTTCTATATTGGCCCCTATTGTACTGATAACAAGACTCATCAGAACAGCCAAGAAACCACACAACATAAATACGAGGAAGATGCTTCCATCCGTATATATTTTCAGCTCACCAACCGGCTTTCCATTATGATGCATGGACACAATATTAGGCTGATCAAGCATCAATCCCAGAATTTTTTTCTCGAGCCTTGCCCACCGGGACTGGTCGGCACTTTCCCATTCATACAGCACCTTTCCATGTTCATCCAGAACAACAACGCCCGACAGTTTCTCCGTCTTCGCAATAAGATCGATGCCTTCTCCGATTGCCTCGCGATCCTTGAACACCACCGCTGCTTCAAGCGTGTAGGACAAAACGCGGCTCACCAGCTTCTGGTTGTGGTCCGCCAGGTTCACCAATGTAAAAAGCCCCAGAACCGTCAGTATGATCCCGGACGTAATAAGGCCCACGATATTGCTGCGCACCTGCGCCTTGCGCATCAGGCCGCGAAGCGTAACAACCTTGCGAGGGCTTCGAGCCATAACGTCTTTCATCTCGCCGCCTCTAACTCTCTACCAAGCTTGAGTACCTGCGGATGTATACGAATACCACTGCGCGCTACCGCATCCAGATTGACGCGAAATCTGATCCTGCTTTCGTCCATGTTGAGGCAAATCAAACTTCCTGCGTCACATTCAGGATCATTTTCGCTGATTGTTAAAACCGGCAAGCCAATGAATTTCGATAGCAGAAGTGTATATGACTCTCTATCAATCACCCCAATATATAAAATGTCACAGCGATCAGGGCTCAGGCTACCGACATCGTCGTAGTAACCCCACTCATGAGAAATGGCTTCATTATTGAACAGGAGTCCCTTATACGTTCCGCTTCCGACAACGCACGCTTTTGAGGGGGTGATTCCATCGGGCCAGCGGGAGTAACTTAAAATACCTTCAATCATATATGAAAAGTTGTTGGCCACCTCGGCGCTGGACGTCGCGTCATTCACCGAAAGGCTGTCACTACCCCTGGCCACATTCGGACCAATAAAAACGGCTGCTATGAGAACACACAATATAATGGAACGCATCGAGGAATATCACTCCCAACGTCAATCGGCTCCAACGAGCCCAAGCCGCCCAAACGACCGACGGCCACCACTCTCCTGAAAAGGGTTCCACGTCTCATACTAAGTTCTAGTGTCACCGCAAAGCAACCCTGCCGCTCCAACCCCGGCCGATAGCACGGTTTTCTAACCGGCGAGACTAATAGGGCCTACCGCTCCTATTGTCGACCAAACAGCAGACTGCCCCCCGAAAAGGCCAGAAAAGCCGCACACCCACGATTGAAACGCCGGGCCATGCGGGGCCTGGAGAACCAGTGCCTCAGGTAGAGCCCAAAGGACGCATAGATACTGATGGCCAGCATTTCAAGCAGCAGAAACACGCTGCCAAGTACCAGAAACTGGGCCTGTATATTGGCATTAACATCAACAAACTGGGGTAAAAAGGCAGTAAAGATCAGAATTGCCTTCGGATTACCCGCCGCCAGGGCAAACTCCTGTTTTGCCAGCCCGGACTGACTGCTGTTCCGCTCGACATCCGAGACCGGGGTAGTGTCCGACCGCCACAGATTGAATGCAATCCAGAAAAGATAGACAGCTCCGAATATTTTAATGGCAAGAAACAGGATTTCAGAGGTATGCAGTACAACCGCCAATCCGGAGGCGGCGAGCACAATCATCCCCGAGAAGGCGGCAAGGCGCCCCAATCCCGCTACCAGCGCCGGCCTGAAGCCGTAACAGCGCGCATTATTCATGGCCAGCAGATTGTTCGGGCCCGGCGTCATGTTCAGCGCGAAGCACGCCGGCAAGAACACCATCAGTTTTATTAATTCCATGCACTTGCTCCAACACCCAGGATCTGTAACAGGCTTTACCAAAGATCGCCAAAACGGTCTCGATGACACAGGTACAGACGCAGCTCGAATTCCAGTTGGTGATAATTCTGCTCCATATGGCAGCACAGTTGATAAAACGCCTTGCCGTGTTCCTTCTCCCGCAAGTGAGCCAATTCATGTACCAGAATCATTCTCAGAAACGGCTCCGGTACCCTTCTGAACAGGGACGATATGCGAATTTCGTTCTTGGACTTCAACCTGCCGCCCTGAGCCCGTGTCACATAAGTGTGCAAGCCCAAAGCATTCTTGATGACATGCAGCCTGTCATCATAAACAACCTTGCTCACGGGAGCCGAACTGCGCATGTAGCGATCCTTGATATCCCGAGCATAGCCGTACAGAGCCTTTTCCGACGCCCACTGGTGGGCCTTCGGGTATTTCTGCAATAGCCAGGGGCCTGATCGTTCCCGATCCAGAAGTTCCAGCGCCTGTTCCCGGAGTTGCAGGCTATACCCGTTCAGATACTTCAATGTTTCGCGGGGCATCATAGGTGCCAAGAGGTCTCGTTAAAAACGGTTAGCTTTACCAACTATCCCGCCATTGCGGGAAGCTTCTGGCTTTCTCTGATCTCACGCTGTTCCAGATCGAACAGTAACGAGTACAGCACACCAGCCTTGCGATAGATCAGAAACAGGTCTTGCGTACCCATCAAAGCATGATCTGTCATAAATTCGACACCTTCTACAACTTCCTGATAGTCACTGCCATCCGGGGCTGTAATGGCGATAACCGACAGATCGCTAGCAGACAGGCGACCATCCTGATCCGAGTCCTCTTTAACCACCTGGTACACGATCGCGACGGCAGATTCATCCGCCGCATCATCACTCAACCTGACCTTGCGAGCACTCGCTATCAGGTAATTCGCATGCTTGAAGAGCCACTTTTTCTCACCGCTTTCCGTATTAACAAACAAGTAATTACGAGTAGAAGTAGCTGATTTGCTGAAGTAGTCCTGGTCATAGGATTGATCAACCTGCACAGGGATCATCAGCACCTTGTCACTGTTCGGTTGTTCGAAATATCCCAGCCGCAAAATGTCTTCAGCATCGGCACCTTCATCAACATTTACAATGTTATGGACGGCACGCTCTTTTGTAAGCTCGTTAAACACCTGGTAAGCCACAAACAGTAACGTCATGACGGCCAGCAACCCGGCTATCATTATAACCAAGCCGTTAAAGCGCCATACCAGCTTGAAAAACCTGTTTTCTTCCATCTCGAATCATCCCTGTCAAGGCAGCTCCTGCCTGCACCCGCCGCATGCAATGCCCCATCCAGCCAGGATGGGGCGCCTATAACGCCGCTGTCAGACAAAAGCATTCACTGCGCCGCACCTGCCGGCGCTTCAGCTTCGATGCTGTCTGACTCTTTGCGCAGAAAAGACTCGACGGCAATAAATGCAAACGGCACCAGGGAAGCCAAAAAGACCAGTGACCATACGGTGACGGACCAACCTCTTTTATGTGATGCCTGCAGCGACAGCACCAGATACACAATGAACAAAATACCGTGTGCCATTCCAAGCATGGACACAAACTCACGACTGATAATGCCCAGTGTCACACTCAGAATCAGTAGATACGAAAGCCCTTCCAATGCGCTGATCGCTCGAAAAAATTTCAATTCCCGTCTCCTTTGGCCGCTGAAAAATCAAAGCGCCATACTACCTGAGTTCGACCACGGCAAACACGTCACCCGTCATAACCGGCACTCATTTCATATACCCGTATCCAGTTCCAGTTTCGCCTTGTCCACCAGCTCGGCAGGCAGCTCCTTCTGTACAGATACACCCAACTCCTTGAACTCGGCGGCCTGCTTGATCAGATTGCCACGACCGGTATACAGCTGACCAAAGGCGCGGTCATAGCTCGCCCGGGCGCCGTCCAGTTTTTTGCCCACATCCTGCATACTGGTCAGGAAGCTGTTGAGTTTGGAGTAGAATTTCTCCGCCCGATCAGCCAGCTCGGCGGTGTGCCGGCTCTGATCCTCAAAGCGCCATAACTGACGCACGATGTTCAAGCTGGTCAACAACGTGGTCGGTGTCGCCACCAAGACATTCTGTTCCAGTGCACGCTGGTACAAAGTTTCGTCTGCCTTCAACGCTTCGACATAAGCGGATTCGATCGGGACAAACATGATCACGATTTCCGGTGAATTCAGCCCCGGCAACCTGTCATAGCGGCGCTCGGCCAGCTCTTTGATGCGATCGGACACGGCTCGTGCATGTTCCCGCAACGCCCGCTGCCGTTCACTGTCCTGCTCGGCATTCACATAACGGGTATAAGCCGCCAACGAGGTTTTGGCATCAATGATCAGGTGCTTGTTGCCGGGCAGATAGACAATCGCATCAGGCCGCTGGCGTCCCTCTTCGGTATTGATGCTGACTTCACGCCGGTAGTCCTGCCCCAACCGCAGACCGGCATTATCCAGCACATTTTCAAGCATCAACTCGCCCCAGTTGCCCTGCACTTTTTTCTGCCCCTGCAGCGCCGTTGTCAGTTTTTCCGCCTGATGAGTGATGGCCTGGTTCAGTTGCTGCAACTGTTGCAACTCGGTACGCAGCTGCACGCGCTGCTCGGTCTCACGCAGATGGATATGCTCCACCTTTTCACGAAACCCTTTCATTTCATGCTGAATCGGGTTGAGCAGCTGGTTCAGGCTTTGCTCGCTCATTGCGGTGAAAGCCTTGCCCTTGCGCTCCAAAATCTCGCCGGCCAATTGCTCGAATTCCTGCTTCAGCAATTCTCGGCTCTGCTCCAACTGCCTCAGCTGTTCACGAAAGTGCAGCTCCTGCTGCTCCCGGCGAGAGGTCAGCGCACTGTGCTCGGCCTGCAGCTGCTGATATTCCGTCTGCAACTGCTGATGGCGCCGCTGCTCCTGCTGCCACCAGTCCCGATACTGCTGCAGCGCCTGATCGCGCTCTTCCGCTCGAGTCTGCAACCGGCCCTGCTCCACCTGTAACCGACTCTGTTCCTGTTGCAACGACAGAGTCTGGTCACGCAGCATATCGGCCTCATCCTGCAACTGTTCGGCCTGCCGCTGCAGCTGCTCGTTCGCGATCAACAGCCGTTGCCGTTCACCGGACGCCTGCCAGCGCGTCAGCACCCAGACGACAAGAGCCACCAGACCAGAGGTCAACAGCACGGGAAGCAGAGTTTGCAGCGTCATCGTTTTCGGTCCACAACAGATATACATGAAGGATTAGGCGCATGTTATCAGACCCCGATCCCCTCTCTCACCCGTAGCCGACTGATTCTGGAGTACAATTGGCATTCCCAGCATTGATACGAGCAACAAGATGCAAGCCGTGATTCTGGCCGGTGGTACCGGCAGCCGCCTTTGGCCCCTATCCCGTCAGCACTACCCCAAGCAGTTTTTGGCCCTGAACGGACAGGATTCGCTGTTGCAACAATGCCTGCACAGAGCGGCTGATCTGTGCAGGCAACCAGCCTTACTGGTGGGGCAGGAGGAACACCGTTTCCTGCTTGCTCAACAGCTGCAGGAAAGCGGGCTGGAAGGCCGAATCATTCTAGAGCCAGAAGGCCGCAACACAGCAGCATCTTTGACACTGGCGGCACTGGCCTGCGTTGAACGGGGGAATGATGACGAACTGTTGCTGGTGCTGCCGGCCGATCAGCGCATCACCCCCATCGATGCCTTGCTTCAGGCCATCAAGCAGGCGGAAACAGCCGCCCATACCGGGCATTTCTGCGTATTCGGCCTTCCTCCCAGTCACCCCCACAGCGGCTACGGCTATATCCTTGCGCACCCCGGAGGGCTAGTGGAGCGCTTTGTGGAAAAGCCGGATACTGCCACCGCCGCGCAACTAATCGCCTCTGGCGCCTTGTGGAACAGTGGTCTGCTGCTGTGTCGGGCCGATACCTGGCTGGCTGCGCTGTCACAACGACAACCGGAACTGTTCAACGCCTGCAGCCTGGCCTGGCAGCAGAAACAGCGTGATCTGGATTTTATCCGCATTCAGCCCGATGCCTTCCGTCGGTCGCCGTCAGTTTCTATCGATTATGCCGTCCTGGAGCACGAACCCATGCGTCATTGCACCCGTCTGGAAGTCGACTGGCAGGACCTCGGCAGCTGGGAAGCGCTGATCACTCTGAACAACGACAGGACAGATGAGCAGGGATGTCTTGCCCTTGGCGACACCCTGCTGGAAGACTGCCGGGACACCGCCGTATTTGGCGAACACCGCCTGATTACGGGTATCGGACTGGAACGATTGCTGGTTGTCGACACACCGGATGCCTTGCTGCTGGCCCATCGCGACCAGATGGATGCCTTCACCCCCCTGCTGCAGCGTCTTGCCAAACAACAGCGCAGCGAGCTGAAGCTGCACCCTCGTGTCTACCGCCCCTGGGGGTGGCACGAGACACTGACTCAGGGGCCCGGCTTCAAGGTCAAGACACTGAGCATCAAGCCCGGCGAGTCCCTGTCCCTGCAGCGCCACCGGCACCGGGCCGAGCACTGGATCGTACTCGCGGGCACGGCACACATTACTCGGGGCGATCAGTGTTTCGACTTGAGCGCCAACGCCTCCACCTTCATTGCGCAAGGCGAACAGCATCGGCTACAAAACAGGACCAGCGCACCTCTGTTAATTCTGGAGGTGCAGTCAGGCGAACCATTGGACGAAGACGATATCGAGCGCCTGGAAGACCGGTACGGCCGTACGTAGAGAGAACAGCGCGTCTTGCCGCCTCCCGAAAACCGTTCATATTCCTGAGCCGGCGACCAACAAGTACTCTCGCGGTGTCACACCTCCGGCAAACAGTCTATTCTCGCCGCCAGCACAAAGTCGTTTTCGTGCAGCCCGCCTATCTTATGGGTCCAGATCTCGACGTCAGCATACCCCCAGCCGAAACAGATTTCGGGGTGATGCCCCATCTCTTCTGCCAGGCGGCCCACGTGGTTGACGAAGGCCAAGGCCGTCTTGAAGTCGGGGAACGTGAACTGACACCGTATCCGGCTGGCGTTATCCGACAATTTCCAGCCATCATCAAGCTGCTCCAGGTAGGGTGCAATTTCTCCCCGCGTCAAGGTCGGCACGCCTCCTCGACAAGGTACACAACGTTTTTCTGCCAGCGACATTATTCTGCCTCCTGCGGCATGATGTATTACTGACAGTCTAGTCGCTTTGTTCTACCTTCTCACTGAACGCTTAACAAACAGCAACGGCAGCAGGTCAAGCCTGGGCAGTAGCGTTGGAATTTTGCCAGACTGAAGCAGATTACATTCTGCCCGGAGGCACCATGGACCATCAATGGCGACAGATCATTCAACAGGCGGTACGCTTCCGACACCAGTTGCACCGACAACCGGAGCTGACCTGGCAGGAAGAGAACACCAGCCGCCTGATCCGCGAACAGCTGGACACGTTGAATATTCCCTGGCGCAGCTGCGCCCGTTACGGCACCCTGGCCACGCTTGCACCTTCAGCCAAGGGCACGCACATCGCTCTGCGCGGCGACATCGATGCCCTGCCAATCGAAGAACAAACCGACCTGCCCTACCGCTCGGAGCGTCCGGGTTGCATGCATGCCTGTGGCCACGACGGCCACACCGCCGTACTCTGGGCAACCGCCGCCTGGTTGAAAGTCAATGAAACACAACTGCCGGGACCGGTAACCCTGCTGTTTCAGCCCGCCGAGGAAGGGGGGCATGGCGCTCGCAGCATGATTGAGGAAGGTGCGCTGGATGGCGTCGAACGCATCTACGGCTGGCACAACTGGCCCTCCATTCCCCATGGCCAGGCCGTCTGCCCCGATGGAGCGATCATGTCCGGCAACGGCACCTTTGCAATAGAACTGTGCGGCAAGGGTGGACATGCCAGCCAACCGGAGCTGTGCCATGACCCTGTTTTGGCCGCTGCAGCCGTGACCTTGAACCTGCAGCAGATTGTCAGCCGTCGGCTGCCGCCGCAGTCGGCCTGCGTCATCAGCGTCACTCAGATCAAGGCCATCAGTGCCGTCAACGTGACTCCGGAAAGAGTCACCCTGAGCGGCAGCATACGCCTGAGCCAGCCAGCACTGCGCGACACCCTCAACCGCCTGATCAAAGACATAACGGAAGATACCGCACGCAGTTATGGCGTTCATGCCCGTGTAGAAACCGCCAAGCGCTACGAAGCAACTCTGAACCATCCCGAAGCAGCCGCTCGCTATCGTGAAGTACTGGCTGCCAGCCTGGGGCCAAACTGGGCTTGCGACAGCCTCCACCTGCCAATTATGGCTTCCGAGGACTTCAGCTACTACCTGAATGAAATCCCCGGTGCCTTCGCCCTGATCGGCATGGCCCGCGAAGACAATTTTCGACACGCCTGCCACAGCCCGCACTACCAGTTCAACGACGAACTGATTCCCAAAGTTGTCGAGTGTTTTGCCCGCCTGACGGGGGCTCCTCTACCAGGGCAAACGACTCAGCCTTAGTCGACCAAAAGATTTTTGCCATTTGCCTTGCCGCCCCGGCGTTTGTCTCCTACGTTGAAGAGAATACAACGCCAGACCGGCCCCTCCGGGGCCGCTTGTTTTACTTTCAGCAGTACATCTTCCGGTGACACACCGGCCAACATCTCCAAACCACGTTCTGCAGGCCAGCCCCGCAGACGGCGTGTCATAACCTGTTGCACAAGGAGAACGGTATGGAACTGTTTGAACGCTGGGAATCCGAAATTCGCGGTTATTCGCGCGCCTACCCGACGGTATTCACCCGGGCTTCCAACGCCCGCCAGTTCGATGAGCAGGGGCGCAGCTATATCGACTTCTTCGCCGGAGCCGGGGTGCTCAATTTCGGCCACAACAACCCGCGCATGAAAGAAGCGCTGATCCGTTTCATCGAGGCGGACGGTGTAGCTCACAGTTTGGACATGGCCACTGACGTCAAGCGCGACTTCATTCAGGCGTTCGTCGATACCATCCTCACACCGCGCCACTGGAACTACAAGCTGCAATTCATGGGGCCCACCGGCACCAATGCCGTGGAAGCGGCACTGAAGCTGGCCCGACGGGTGACCGGACGCAGCCATGTTATCGCCTTCAGCCAGGGATTCCACGGTATGACACTGGGTGCACTGGCCTGCACCGCCAACCAGCATTTCCGCAACGCCGCCGGAGTACCGCTGAACCATGTCAGTCACGTCCCCTTTGAAACGCCCAATGGCTGCGGCATGGGCTGCCTGAATACGCTGCGAGAAACACTGGAGAACAGCTCCAGCGGGGTTGATGCCCCTGCAGCGTTCATCGTCGAGCCAGTCCAGGCGGAAGGTGGTGTCAACATCGCCAGTCGCGAGTGGCTGCTGGCACTGCAACAGTTGGCCAACGACACCGGTGCCCTGCTGATCGTCGACGACATTCAGGCCGGATGTGGTCGCACCGGCCAGTATTTCAGTTTTGATAGCACCGAGCTGGAACCTGACATTATTTGCCTGGCCAAGGGCATCGGCGGCTACGGCACCCCGCTGGCGATGAATCTGGTCAAGCCGGAACACGATGCCCACTGGCAGCCCGGCGAGCATACCGGCACCTTTCGCGGGCAAGGCTTTTCCTTTGTCGCCGGTCGCGAAGCCCTGCGCTATTTTGAAAACGACGAACTGATGAGCCAGACCCGCCAACGCGGTGAACAGATACACACCCGTCTGCAGACGCTGGCCGATGACTACCGTGAAGCGGGGCTCGAGGTCCGCGGCAAAGGCATGATGCAGGCACTGGATGTAGGCAACGGCAGCCGCGCCAAGGCGGTTGCCCGCCAGTGCTTCGAAAGCGGACTGCTGGTTGGCCCCTGTGGCGTGGGTGGACGGGTCATCAAGCTGATTCCGCCTCTGACCATCGACAACGACGACCTGGAACAGGGCCTGCGCCTGCTGGAGGCAGCTGTCAGGCACGTGATGGGAGCCGAGAATGCATGAACGTAACGATATGACCTTTCCGGTCGAAGAATATCGGCGTCGGCTGGACGAACTGCGTCAGCGCATGTCAAAACGGCTGCTGGATGCGGTCATCATTACCGACCCGGAAAACCTGATGTATTTGACCGACTATCAGACCACCGGCTACTCCTACTTCCAAGCGCTGGTGGTGCCGATTGATGCCGAGCCGTTTATGGTGACGCGGATGATGGAGGAATCCAATATTCACGCCCGTACCTGGGTCGAGAAAACACGCCCCTACTCCGATACCGGCGACGCCATCCAGATGCTGATTGAAGCGCTACGCGAATTCGGCCTGTCGGACAAAGTGCTGGGCTACGAGCGCAACAGCTATTTTTTTCCCGCTTACCATCAGGACTACTTCAAAACCGCCTTCCAGGGCGGCCGGCTGATGGACTGCTTCGGCATTGTCGAGGAAGGCCGCAAATACAAGTCGGCAGTGGAAATTGATGTCATGCGCATTGCCGCTCGGGCTGCCCGGGCCGGTGTCGAGGCCGGCATTGAGACCTGCCGGGTCGGTATCACCGAAAACGAAATCGGCGGCGCCATCAGTGCCGCCATGTTTCGTGCCGGCGGCGATGTCCCTGCCGTCATGCCCTATGTCACTTCGGGGCCACGCACCATGATCGGCCATGCTACTTGGGAGGGGCGCAAGGTACAGCCCGGCGAACATGTGTTTCTGGAAGTCGGCGGCTGCTATCGTCGCTACCACGCAGCTCTGATGCGCACAGTGGTGTGCGGAGAGCTGAGCGACTCCATGTACAGAGCCCAGGAAACGATGAAAAGCGCTCTGCGCCAAATCCGGCTGGAATTGCGGCCGGGACTGACTGTCTCCGATGCCGACCATATCGTACGTTCGATTATTACCGAGAACGATGTCGGCGCACGTCTGATCACCCGCTCGGGCTACTCCATCGGCATCGCCTTTCCGCCCAGCTGGGACGAGGGGTATATCCTCAGTCTGAAAGGCGGCGACAGCTCGGTTCTGGAACCGGGCATGACCTTCCACATCATTCCCTGGATGTGGGGCGTCGACGGCAACAAGACCTGCGGCATTTCCGATACCTTTTATATTACCGAACGCGGCTGCGGCTCCTTTTTCGAGGACGTGCCCCAGGATTTTGCGCTCAAGCCTGCTGCCACACCGCTGCTGATTGGCTCGGCCACCACATCCCGTGAAAGCAGTCAGCCAACCATCCGACAGAAAGGTGCCGAATCATGCTGAAAGTGATTAACCCGACCAGCGGACAAACACTGCACTCCTACCCTGCTCTCGATGCTACGGCCATGGGGGCAATCATTCGATCCTCTCACACCGCATTCGGCAGCTGGTGCCAGACGTCCTTCAAGGAGCGGGCCGACGTATTGAATCGCGTAGCCATCCTGATGCGTGAACAGGAAACCCGGCTGGCACAACTCATGACCCTGGAAATGGGAAAGCCGGTCAGGGAGGCCCGAGGTGAAGTCCGAAAAGCCGCCTGGTGCGCCGAACATTATGCCGCCCATGCTGCCGATTATCTGACACCATTGACCCTGCAATCCGATGCCCGTCGCAGTTACGTCCAATACCTGCCACTGGGGCCCGTTCTGGGCATCCTGCCCTGGAACGCGCCCTTCTGGCTGGCGTTTCGTTTTTGCGCTCCCGCCCTAATGGCAGGCAACACCTGCCTGATGAAACACGACCCGCATGTCCCGGCCTGTGCCGAGGCCATCGCCGACCTGTTCGAACAAGCTGGTGCGCCCGCGGGTATTCTTCATAACCTGCCTCTGGCCACTGCGTCGATCGAGAGTGCCATTCGTCACCCCTTGGTACGTGCAATTTCCTTTACCGGCTCCAGTGCTGCCGGCAGCCGTGTTGCCGCTCTGGCAGCTGCCGCGATCAAACCAGCCGTACTGGAGCTGGGCGGTTCGGACCCGGCTATCGTACTCAAGGATGCCGATCTTGAGCTGGCTGCCGATACCATTGCACTGTCTCGCGTCATCAATGCCGGTCAATCCTGTATTGCGGCCAAGCGCATTATCGTCGAAGCACCGATACACGACCATTTTGTCGAGCTGCTGAAAACCCGGCTGGCAGCCTTTAAGTCGGGCGACCCTGCCGACCCGACAACGGATATCGGCCCCCTGGCACGCGAAGATCTGCGCACAGTGCTAGCTCGACAAGTGGATGAAACGATTGCAGCAGGAGCCCGCTGTCTGCTGGGTGGCTACATCCCCGAAGGGACCGGGTTCTTTTACCCGGTCACACTGCTGACTAACGTCCGTAACGACATGACGGCCTGTCGTGAAGAAACCTTCGGCCCCGTTGCCGTGGTCTTACAAGCGGATAATGCCGAACAGGCCGTGCAAATTGCCAACGATACCGAATACGGACTGGCCGCCTCCATCTGGACAGAACACAGTCGCGGCGAAAGCCTGGCACGCGACATCGAGGCAGGGCAGGTAGTCATCAACGGACTGGTCAAAACCGATCCACGCCTGCCCAGCGGAGGAATCAAGCGTTCGGGGTATGGCCGCGAGCTGGGGCCTCAAGGCATTATGGAGTTCGTGAACCTGCAACAGGTCTGGGTCGGACCGGGGCGCGACTGAGCCCCTTAGCCCCCAAAATTCATTAACAGGATCGCCAGAATCAGCACACTGATACCCAGCCAGCTGATCCAGTTCAAACGCTGACCAAAAATGGCCCAGGTCGCCAGAGCCGTCCCGGTAATCGACAGAACACCCCATATTGCATAGGCAACAAACAGATCGAGGGTCTGTACGGCCAGGGCCAGCAGGGCAAACGCCATCATAATCGCGACAACCGCCAACACCCCCCAGCGACGACGCTTGAAGCCATCGGAGTGCTCCAGCGACAGGTTGGCAATGACATCCAGTACGACCGAGCCTAGCAGATACACCATGGCACTACTCATGCGGCTTCCTCTTTGGCCTGTTCATGGTAATGGCCATAATTGGTCAGTGCGACACCAACCAGCGCAAGCGCCAGCCCCGCTGCCTGATACTCACTGATCTGCTCCCCCAGCCACAACAGGGAAACCAGAGCGATGAGCACCATACCGACCCCTTCCCAAAAGGCATTGGCCAGGGTGATCGGGATGCGCAAAGTAGCGCGGCTTAACAACACGTAAGACACTCCGACCATAACGACTGCAATCAGTGTCCCATAGAACAGATATCCTTCACCCACGATCCACTTCATCAGGGTTGTGCCCAGCACCTCACCCACAACGGCCAGAATCAGAAAAATCCAATGCATATGCTCCTCAACCTGTGCCAAACGGCGGCACTTTAACTGTGAAACGCCACTCTACCGATACAAGATGACAACCACTAATCACTCAGCGTCAATTATAATGACGCTAAACTCATCCAGGAACGCACCTCATGCGAACAGAACATCTGCTTTACTTCACCACCGTAGCTGAAAAGGGCTCCATTGCAGCCGCAGCCGCCGAACTGGGACGCAACCGAAGTACGCTCAGCATGGCCATCAGCGCCCTGGAAGACGAACTGGGGACAGAGCTTTTTGTGCGTCGCGGCAACAGCCTGCTACTGTCCTCCGTCGGCGAACTGATTCTGGATGACTGCCAACGGCTATTGACGCTGCAGGAAAAGATCCTGTATCGCTGTACGGCCCCATCCGGAAGCGAGCATTGTGAACTGAGTATCGGTCGCGACGATGTCATGACCGAATCCTTCTGGCGTCGCGTCATCACTCACATTCGCACTTCTCTGCCCGATGTGCGGCTCAGCATGCGCTTTGCCGGATCGGATGAGTTGCCGGAACTGGTTCGTCAGGGCCAGCTGGATCTGGCCTATGCCATGGCATTTCATCCGACCTACTCCGGCGACAGCCTGTATCAGCAGATCGTCACCAAGATCCGCATGCAGATGATGTCCGCCCAACAGCACCGCCTGGCTCGACTGTCCCACTTGAACAATGCCGACCTGGCCGGCTCTACCCAAATCACCTACCTGGACAGTGACCAGGAGGAGCGTTTTCGGCTAGCCAACATGGACACCAATACACTGGCACTCAGTAGCTTCGAACTGATCCGGGACGGCATCAAGGATGGTCTTGGCTGGGGCTATGTACCCGAGCCCCTGCTGATCATGGAAGAGGAAGACTCAGCCGGACTGAGCCTGCTGAACCATGGCCTCAATACCGCCTGGTATCCCTACCTGGCCTACAGCCGCGATCCTCTGTCATCACCGGACAAGCCAAGTAACCATACCGACAGAGCCTTGCAACAGGTGCATCGTATTGTGATTGAAGAGATGAAACAGGCTCGCATTCTCTAGTCCGCAGTATGAAAACCGGACTGTTTATAACCTTTCCCTATTTGGCAGAAGCAGGAATCCATATTAGGATATCAAAATAAGTTATAAGCATATAATAAAAAGCAATTTAACCCAGGAGATGTTATGCAACCGATCGTGACGGCTTTTTTCGACGAGCCGACTTTTACCTACAGCTATGTGATCCAGGACCCTGAATCGAACCACTGCGCCATTATCGATTCGGTGCTTGATTTCGATTATGCCGCCGGCAAAACCGCAACAACATCAGCCGCTGAGATTCTGGCCTTTGTCGACCGAAACGGCCTGACCGTAGACTGGGTTCTGGAAACCCACGTCCACGCCGATCACCTGTCCGCTGCTCCCTGGCTACAGGAAAAAACCGGTGCCAAAACCGGTATTGGCGCCCATATCACGACTGTACAGGAAACATTCGGCAAAGCTTTCAACGCCGGCACCGAATTCGCACGCGATGGCAGCCAGTTCGACCAGCTGTTCAACAACGGCGACCCCATTCAAATCGGTCACATGAAAGGTCAAGCCATCCATACGCCGGGCCACACCCCTGCCTGCATGACCTATGTGTTTGGCGATGCGGCCTTCGTCGGCGATACCCTGTTCATGCCCGATTATGGCACGGCACGCTGCGACTTCCCCGGTGGCGACGCCCGCATCCTGTATAACTCCATCCAGAAAGTGTTCGCCCTGCCCGACACGACGCGCCTGTTCATGTGCCATGACTACAAGGCACCCGGACGTGACGAATATGCTTACGAAACCACTGTTGCGGATGAACGTGAACACAATATTCATGTTAAAAGCGGCATCAGCGAGGAAGACTTTGTCCGCATGCGTACCGAGCGCGATGCCACCCTGAACATGCCGCGTCTGATTCTGCCGTCGGTACAAGTCAACATGCGTGCCGGCCAAATGCCTCCGGCTGACGACAATGGCCAAGTGTATCTGAAAGTGCCGATCAATCTTTTCTGACTCAATACGGATTAACGAGAACAATACGGAGCCACTCGAATGGATATTCATCAGTTAACCCCGTTTCTCAGCGTCAGCCCACAGATCACCGCCGCCGATGTGGGCGTCGCGGCTTCCAAGGGCTTCAAAGCCATCATCTGCAATCGCCCCGAAAAGGAAAGTCAGGATCAGCCCGATCTGGACGAGATTCGCGAAGCCGCCGAACGTCATGGCTTGAGCTGGCATTACCAGCCTGTCGTTTCCGGCCAGATCACCGATGCCGACGTTGTCCGATTCCGTGAATTGATGAATGAGCTCAAGGGCCCCGTATTAGCCTTCTGCCGCACAGGTACGCGCTGCAGCACGCTATGGGCGCTGGCGGAAGCCCCCCATCTGGATGCCGATGCTATTTTGAACACCACCGCCGCTGCCGGTTACGACCTCAGCGCACAACGCGAGCGCATCGAGCAGCTGTCCGCAACCACACCAACTTCGCCCCGCGCCATCAGCAAACGCCATGACGTGCTGATCATCGGCGGTGGAGCCGCCGGACAAGCTGTGACCGGCAGCCTTCTCAAGCGCCGTCCCGACCTGGATGTCGCCATTATCGAGCCTGCACAAGAGCACTACTACCAGCCTGGCTGGACTCTGGTCGGCGGTGGCGTATTTGATCGCAAGCAGACCCTGCGCGCCATGTCTGACGTGATGCCCCACCAGGTCAAATGGTACCAGGCCGCCGCTGCATCATTTCAACCGGAACAACAGCTGGTGGTACTGGAAGACGGCGAACAGTTGGGCTATCGCATCCTGATCGTGGCACCCGGCCTCACTCTGGACTGGGATGCGATTCCCGGCCTGCGTGAAACACTGGGCCGCAATGGCGTCACCTCCAATTACCGTTTTGACCTGGCTCCCTACACCTGGGAACTGGTGCAGACCACCCGTCAGGGCAAGGCCCTGTTTACTCAGCCACCGATGCCAATCAAATGTGCCGGCGCACCGCAAAAGGCGATGTATCTGGCCTGTGACCACTGGCAGCGCAGCGGGACACTCAAGGATCTTGACGTCGAATTCTGCACGGCCGGTGCCGCCCTGTTCGGGGTCGCTGACTATGTTCCGGCCCTGATGGAATATATCGATCAATATGACATCAACCTGTCCTATCAGAACACACTGATCGCTGTCGATGGCGAACAGCGCCTGGCTCGCTTCAAGGTCACCCATGCCGACGGCACCACCGAAGAGGTGGAAAAATCATTCGACATGCTACACGTCTGCCCACCCCAGCGCGCACCTCGTTTCATCAGCAACAGTCCGTTGGCCGATGCGGCCGGGTGGGTCGAGTTGAACCCTGAAACCCTGCAACACAGCCGCTATGGCGATATTTTCGGGCTCGGAGATGCTGGAAATACACCCAACGCGAAAACCGCTGCCGCTATCCGTAAGCAGGCTCCGGTTGTTGCCGAAAATGTCCTGATGGTACTGGATGGCAAACCACCCCGTGCTATCTATGACGGCTACGGCTCCTGCCCGCTGACAGTCGAACGCGGCAAGATCGTACTGGCCGAATTCGGCTACGGCGGCAAGCTGCTACCCAGCTTCCCGACCTGGCTGGTAGAAGGTACGCGCCCCAGCCGCCTATCCTGGTTGCTCAAGGAGAAAATGCTGCCCTGGATTTACTGGAACGCCATGCTGAAAGGCCGTGAATGGCTGGCCAGGCCGGAAATTCTCCACCACCGCCCGGCTGAACACGAGGCAGCAGCGGCCTGCGACTTTGCCGACAGGAAATAAACCCTTGCAATACCCCGAACAGGATGCGAATCAATGCTAGAACGCTACCTCCCCATTTTGCAGTGGCTGAAGGTCTATAACCGCAGCACGCTGACCAGCGACCTCATTGCGGCCATGATCGTCACGATCATGCTGATTCCGCAGTCTCTGGCCTACGCCCTGCTCGCCGGACTGCCGGCAGAGGTAGGGCTCTACGCCAGTATTCTGCCACTAGTGGCCTATGCCGTTTTCGGTACCAGCCGTACCCTGGCAGTTGGTCCCGTGGCCGTCGTGTCACTGATGACGGCAGCTGCAGTCGGCAACCTCGCCCTGCAGGGGACGGCCGAGTACCTGACTGCCGCCATCGCGCTGGCCTTCCTGTCCGGGGTTATACTGATTGTCATGGGTCTGCTGCGCCTTGGCATTCTGGCCAATTTCCTCAGCCACCCGGTGATTTCCGGGTTTATTACCGCTTCAGGACTGATCATTGCAGCCAGTCAGCTCAAGCACATTCTGGGCGTAGATGCGTCAGGCCATAACCTGCTGGATATTCTGCTTTCCATTGGTGCCAGGCTCGACCAGGTTAACCTGCCCACTCTGGCCATCGGTGTCAGCGCCACGGCTTTTCTGTTCTGGGTACGCAAACAGCTGAAGCCTCTGTTGATACGCCTCGGGCTCAAGGCCCGACTGGCCGATATTGTCGCCAAGGCCGGGCCTGTACTGGCGGTCGTCGCCACCACTCTGGTGACCTGGGGGCTCAACCTCGGCGAACAGGGCGTGCGTGTAGTCGGCAACGTGCCGGGCGGATTGCCAGGCCTGCACCTGCCCAGTTTCGATATTGACCTCTGGCAACAACTGCTGGTTTCGGCATTACTGATCAGCATTGTCGGTTTTGTGGAATCTGTTTCGGTTGCCCAGACACTGGCAGCCAAACGTCGCCAGCGCATCTCGCCGGATCAGGAGCTGATCGGCTTGGGCAGCTCCAATATCGCCTCTGCCGTTTCCGGCGGCTTTCCCGTCACAGGTGGCTTTTCCCGCTCGGTGGTCAACTTCGATGCCGGTGCCGCCACCCCCGCAGCAGGTGCCTTTACCGCTGTCGGCATCGCGATTGCTACACTGGTCCTGACACCGCTTATCTTCTTTCTGCCCCAGGCCACTCTGGCAGCCACCATTATCGTCGCGGTCCTGTCACTGGTCGACCTCGGTGCCCTGAAACGCACTTGGGCCTACTCACGCAGTGACTTCACAGCCATGCTGGCCACCATTCTTCTGACCTTGGCCGAAGGGGTCGAGATGGGCATCATCGCCGGTGTCGGTCTGTCGGTATTGCTGTACCTGTACCGCACCAGCAAACCGCACAGCGCCATTGTCGGCCGAGTCCCCGGAACCGAGCATTTCCGCAATGTTGATCGGTTCGAAGTGGAAACCAGCCCGCGCCTTCTGACCTTACGCATTGATGAAAGCCTTTATTTCGCCAACGCCCGCTATCTGGAAGATCGTGTCTATGACCTGATTGCCGAACGTCCGCAAATTGAACATCTGGTGCTCATGTGCCCGGCAGTCAACCTGATCGACGCTTCCGCCCTGGAAAGTCTGGAAGCCATCAACCACCGACTCAAGGACAGCGGGGTACATTTCCACCTGTCGGAAGTAAAGGGCCCGGTCATGGACCGCCTCAAGCGCACCCATTTCCTTGAAGAGTTGAACGGCAAGGTCTTTCTGAGCCAGTACGATGCCTGGGAAGCCTTGGGAGGTGGCCGGCAACCGGAACATTCAACTCTTGCGCCCCCCCTCTGAAGTCTCGATTTCGCAATAGCCATTCCTCAAATCAGGTCCGCTCTCAGGGCGGGCCTTCGGCTCCCTCCCCCAAAGCCCCTCCTGAAAAATACGATCACCACTTTTAAAACCCAAATAAAATCCAAAAAAAATCCAAAAAAATCACCAACTTGCCTTTTATTTTATAACAGGTATGATCCTTAGGTTCATATTTATATTTTAGTCAGGATTGTTTTTATCTTATATTCCAGTGGAGCCTTGAAATTCCCGACTTAGGCCGGAGGGCTTAAACCCTCCGGCGGCTATCCAAACATAATATTGGATTGATGGAGGGTTTTTATGTACAGCCAGATCGCATTTTCTTTCAGGCGGTTTGCTGATCGCTTGAGCCACTATTTCATGACCGGAGAAAGTTACAACTATTCCAGCCCGCTGCACCTGCTATCGGTATTCAGTCGCCTGGAACAGTTAAAAAGCGCTCCCGATACGAAAGGCCGCGCCCGCCCCGGCTCCCTTTTACTGCTGCAAATTCTGCAAACCGAAGAAACCTGTGTGCTCCAGTTGGTAGCACCAGCAGAAGCAGCCCCCGAACAGCAGAAAATTTCGGTATTATCTCCGCTCGGTTCCGCCTTGTTGGGTACCTCTCCGGGCGAAACCTGCCGGGTCAAAATTATGGGGTCTGTCCTGCATTTTAAACTAATAAAAATTTTAAAAAAGGGTTAACAGGAGGGTAGCGCCTTGAAGAATTTCTGATGCTCCCAGCATCTCTCCCACGATGAATGATTGGATTAAATATTTTTAGAAATATATATAAATTTAAGATTCTGGAGAAAAAGAAATGGCCAAAGGTAAAGAGAAAAAGCAGCCAACCAAAACCTTGAAAGAAAAGCGCCGTGAAAAGCGCGAGAAAAAGCAGGACGAGTCCTGACGCTGAGGCGCTCTTCATGAGCGCCTTTTCTTTGCCATCAGACTTTCACTGTCCTGTCATCTGACTGTTGCCGTCCTGTAACCCTTCCGCCCAATAATTTCGTTCGAAACCCCATGACAACCTTGCGAAACAAGGCATACACGCGAACGAAAGCCCATGACACTATCCGAGCGACAAAACCGCATTCTGGCTCTGCTCAACCAGGCCGGTGGCAGCCTGACCAGTAGCGAACTGACGCAGGCCTTTGAAGTGTCCGTGCAGACCATCCGCAAGGATCTGAATATCCTGAGTCACCAAGGACTGGTCCAGCGCGTGCACGGCGGTATCACCCTGCCACACCAGAACCGCAACCTGTCGTTCAGCAATCGCCTGGTTATCAATCTCGCAGCCAAGCAAGCCATTGCTCAGGCCGTTGCCGCACGCCTGCCGGAAGGCGCTTCCGTATTTCTCGGTATCGGCACCACTCCGCAGCAGGTAGCACGGGCGCTACTGCACCACCCCGGTCTACAGGTGATCACCAACAATCTCAACGCTGCCGTTACCCTGTGCCAGAACCCCAATATCGAAACCCTGGTAGCCGGCGGGCGCATCCGCCCCTCCGATCAGGACCTGATGGGTGAAGATACCACCCGCTTTTTGCGCCGGTTTCAGGTCAATTTCGGCATTTTGGGCGCCGGCGGAATCAACGCCAAAGGCGAGCTGATGGATTTCTCGCTGGAGGAATCACACTTGTCTCGCGCCATTATCGACTGCAGCGACCAATGCATTCTGGTCACCGATAGCAGCAAGTACCTGCGCAGCGCACCGGTACGTACCGGCTGCATCAGCGAAGTGGATATGTTCGTGACCGAACAGCTGCCTGCGCCGATCAATGCCCTGCTGCGCGACACGCATACCGAGGTGATCTGCACTTCGACACAGGAGACACCCCATGAGCCAACTTGAAGTTCAGACACTATGCAAAGCCTGGGGAGACACCCGGGCCGTCAGCGATATCAGCTTTTCCATCGAGCCAGGCGAGTTCGTAGCACTGCTGGGGCCCTCCGGCTGTGGCAAGTCCACCACCCTGAAAATGATCGCAGGGCTGGAGACGCCAACCTCGGGGTCGATCCGCCTCAACGGTCGCGACATTACCCGCCTGCCGCCGGGCCAGCGAGGACTGGCAATGGTGTTCCAGTCCTATGCCCTGTTCCCGCATCTGAGCGTGGCCGAAAATATTCTGTTCGGCCTCAAGGCCCGGCGCGTTGCCGTGGAAGAGCGCAACCGCCGTCTGCGTCAGGTCACCGAACTGGTCGATCTGGGCCCTCAACTGCATAAGAAGCCGGGGCAGCTTTCTGGCGGCCAGTGTCAGCGCGTAGCACTGGCCCGTGCCATCGTGGCCGAAGCACCGCTGTGCCTGATGGACGAACCTCTGTCCAACCTGGACGCCAAACTGCGCAACGAGATGCGCGCAGAACTGCGCTCGCTGCAGCAGCGATTGGGCATGACCGTACTCTACGTCACCCACGATCAGGTGGAGGCGATGAGCATGGCCGACCGTATCCTGTTGCTCAACCAAGGCCGGGTGGCCCAGATGGGTACGCCTCAGGCACTCTACAGCACACCGGAAAACACCTTCGTGGCCCGCTTTATCGGCAATCCGCCAATGAACCTGATTGATACTGGCCAGCACCGTATCGGCATCCGCCCCGAACACGTGCACTGCCATCATCAGGGAGAACCCGCCCGCGTCCTTGGCTGCGACTACCATGGTGCCGATACCATCATTGATGCCGTTCTGACCCGTCTGGGGGATCAGCTCATCAAGCTGCGCCTGCCCGGTCACCAATTGCTGTCCTGCGGTGCCGAATTGAAACTCAATTGGCTCCCCGAACATGAACATGGCTTCTGTGCGCATAGCGGGCAGCGGCTAAACACACCCTTTGCGCCACTTTCTACTTATTTTCCCCATACGGAGTCTTACCATGTTGCATAAAGGCAAGCACCTGCTGGCAGTCGGCCTGACCTCTCTGGCCGCTACTGCGGCTCAGGCCAAGACAGAACTGACCATGTACTACCCGGTATCGGTCGGCGGCCCGCTGACCCAGGTTGTGGACGGCATGATCGACCAGTTCGAGCAACAAAACCCGGATATCGACGTCAACGCCATTTATGCAGGCAACTACAATGATGCTCGCATGAAGGCTCTGGCCGCACTGAAAAGCGGCCAACCGGCACAGCTGTCGGTGATGTTTTCCATCGATGTGCATGAACTCAAGGACCTGGATGCCATCGTGCCCTTTGATGAAGTGGTGCAGACTGCCGAGGAACGCCAGTGGCTGGACAGCTTCTACCCGGCCCTGATGGAAAACGGCAAGGTGGAGGGTACCACCTGGGGCATTCCCTTCCAGCGTTCGACCATTGTGATGTACTACAACAAGGACGCCTTCCGCGATGCTGGCCTGAATCCTGAGCAGCCACCCCAAAACTGGGACGAACTGGCCGAGATGGGACAAAAGCTGGTCAAAACCGATGCCGATGGGCAGGTCCAGCGCTGGGGCGCGATGATTCCGTCCACCGGCTACCCCTACTGGATGTTCGGTGCCCTGGCCAAACAGAACGGCGAAGTACTGATGAACAGCGCCGGTAACGAAACCTACTTCAACAAGCCCGCCGTGGTGGAAGCCCTGCAGTACTGGAGCGACCTGGGCAGCCAGTACAGGGTGATGCCTCAGGGCACCATCGAATGGGGCACCTTGCGCCAGAACTTCCTGGAACAGAAGACCGCCATCATGTGGCACTCCACCGGCAACCTGACGGCGGTGAAGAAGAACGCCGATTTCGATTTCGGCGTGGCCATGCTACCCGCCCGCAAGCAGTTCGGCTCACCCACCGGCGGCGGCAACTTCTACCTGTTCAAGAAATCCACCGATGAGGAACGCCGTGCCGCACTGAAGCTGGTCCGCTTCATGACCTCACCGGAACAGGCCGCCAGCTGGAGCATCGCCACCGGCTACATGGGCGTCAGCCCGGCATCCTACGACACCGAAGCCTTGCAGGAATACGTCCAGACCTTCCCGCCGGCCGCCGTTGCCCGCGACCAGCTGGAATACGCCACCGCAGAACTGGCGACACACCAGGCCGGTCGTGTACGCAAGCTGCTGGATGATGCCATCCAGTCGGTCCTGAACGGCCAGGCCGAACCCCAGGCCGCGCTCGACGCGGCCCAGCAGCAGGCCAAACGTATCCTGTCCCGCTACTGATCCAAACGGCCTGTGGCATTCGCGCCGCAGGCCGCTTTCGACCCGGATATTTCTGCAAGGCGACACGATGAACCGATTGTCCTGGCTGCATGCCTGGCTGATGCTGCTCCCGGCACTGGCCATGCTGCTGGCATTCACCCATATCCCGACCCTGACCACTCTCTGGCACTCGCTTTTTTTTCCGGCACGGGGCAGTGAAGCCGCCGAGTTTGCCGGACTCGACAACTACCGCATGATGCTGGAGGACGATGTTTTCTGGCAGGCACTGAGCAACAATCTCTGGTACGCGCTGGGCACCGTCCCCACCTCCATTGCGCTGGCCTTGGTGATGGCGCTCTGGGTCAACAGCAGGATCAGCGGCCGCACCGCACTGCGTCTGGCCTACTTTACCCCGACCATGCTGCCAATGATCGCCGTGGCCAATATCTGGCTGTTTTTCTATACCCCCGAGATCGGCCTGTTCAACAAGCTGCTGGCTCTGTTCGGCCACCCCGGCATCAACTGGCTGGGCGACCCCGATTGGGCCCTGCCGAGTCTGATGCTGATGACCGTCTGGAAAGAGGCCGGCTTCTTCATGATTTTCTACCTGGCCGCTCTACAGACACTGAGCCGTGACATCTACGATGCCGCCGCTCTGGAGGGTGCCGGGCGCTGGTACACCTTCAGACGACTGACCCTGCCACTGCTGATGCCGACCACCCTGTTTGTGCTGGTGAACGCCATCCTCAACGCCTTCAAGCTGGTGGATCACCTGTTCATCCTCACCAAGGGAGGCCCCAACAACGCCAGTAACCTGCTGCTCTACTACATCTACGAAAATGCCTTCAGCTTCTTCGACAGCAATTATGCCGCCACTCTGACCGCCGTGATGCTGCTGATGCTGATCCTGCTGGCACTGCTGCAGTTCGGCGTGCTCGAACGCCGCATCCACTACCGCTGAGGCCAAGACATGATGACCCGATTGAACACCTTCCTGTCCACCTCAGCCGCCTGGCTGCTGGGCCTGTTGTGGATACTACCTTTGCTGTATGCCCTCTGGGCCGCGACCCATCCGGCGGAATATGCCACTCGTTTCGACCTGCTTGCGCCGCTGACCGGCGAGCACTTCGTCACCGCATGGCAGCAGGCGCCCTTCATGCGTTACATGCTCAATACAGTGATCATCACCGGGCTGATCCTCGCCGCCCAACTGGTGCTCTGTACGCTTGCCGGCTATGCCCTGGCACGAATGCGGTTTCGCGGTCGAGGCCTGGCCTTCGCACTGGTGTTGCTGCAGTTGATGGTGATGCCGGAAATCCTGATCGTGGAAAACTACCGCACCCTGTCCGGACTTGAACTGATCGACACTCATCTCGGTGTTGGCCTGCCCTACATGGCCAGCGCCTTCGGCATTTTTCTGCTGCGCCAGACCTTCAAGGGCGTCCCCCAGGAGCTGGAAGATGCCGCCCGTCTGGAAGGCTGCTCCCGTCTCGGCGTGCTGTGGAAAGTCTATGTGCCACTGGCCAAGCCTACTTACCTGGCTTACGGGCTGGTGTCCGTCAGCCACCACTGGAACAACTTCCTCTGGCCGCTGGTGGTCACCAACACCGAGAACAGCCGCCCGCTCACCGTGGGCATGGCGATCTTCGGCGCGCCCGAATCGGGCGTCGACTGGCCGGTCATCTGCGCCGGCACCCTGATCGCCATCGGCCCGCTGCTGGCCGTTTTCCTGCTGTTCCAGCGCCGCTTCGTCCAGTCCTTCATGCATGCGGGGTTGAAATGATGCCAAGCACCCTGCGTATCCTCAGCTGGAATATCCAAAACGGCAAAGGCTGTGACAGTCGCATCGACATTGTCCGTATCATCGACTATATGCAGGCGCAGGGGCCGCTGGACCTGATCTGCCTGCAGGAAGTAGCACGCCATTTCCCCGAATACACCAGCGCCAAACAGCCCGACCAGCTGCAGGCCCTGGTCGACGCCTTCCCCGACTTCGTCCCGGTCTGGGGCGCGGCACTCAGTTGGCCAGGCACAGCACCACAACGGCGCCGCGAGTTCGGCAACCTGACCCTGACCCGCCGGCCTCTGCTGGATCGTCGCATACACGTACTGCCCGCGACATCGGCGCAATCCTCAGGACAGGAGCTGCAGACGCCCCGCTGCGCAGTGGAAACCCTGATCGAAGGAAACGCCGGCCCGTTACGGATACTCAACGCCCATCTGGCCTTTCATGATGCCCATGAGCGCAGGCAGCAACTGGCCTATCTGAGCAGCCTGCAGCAGCAGGAGCCGCCGCAGACACAGGGTCCCGGCATTTATGCCCAGCCCTTTCACTGCGTACGCACTCTGCTGTGTGGCGACCTCAACCTGGACAGCCGCCACGAGCACTATCGCTGGCTGGCCGCCCAAGGCTGGCAGGATGCCTGGCAACTGTGCCACGGCAGCCGCTCTCATCAACCGACCTGCGGCATCCACGACCTTGAACAATGGCCTCAGGGCCCGCACTGCCGCGATTACTTCTGGCTGCAACAGCTCCGACCACTGGAACTTAAAGTCGACACACTCACCAACCTCTCGGACCATCAGCCCCTGATTTTGACTCTGGAACACTGACATGAACATACAGCCCCCAAAACCCCTTCCCACGCGACTGGATCCGTCGATTCGCTACCTGTTCACCGATGTGGACGATACCCTGACCTGGGAAGGCCGCCTTCCCGTCGAAACATATGCCGCCCTCGACAGCCTGCAGCGCGCTGGAATCAGCGTTATCCCGGTTACCGGCGCCTGCGCGGGCTGGTGCGACTGCATCGTCAGGACCTGGCCGGTCACCGCCGTGATCGGCGAGAACGGCGCCTTCTGGATGCAACAAGACGAAACCGGCATCATCCGGCGCCACTACCGTCAGTCCGAAACCAAACGTCATGTGCAGGCGCTTCAGCTGGGTCACCTGCAACAACAGCTGATCGACCGCTACCCCTTTGCCCGCGCGACCGCCGACCAACCCTATCGCGAAACCGACATCGCCTTTGACATCGGACAGCAATGGCACACCACCCCCGAGGAGCAACAGAAGATTCTGCTGTCATTGCAGAGCGCCGGTGTACACGCTCGCCTGAGTTCCATTCATATCAATGCCTGGCTGGGCAACTACGACAAGGCCAGTACCGCCCGTGCCTGGCTCGAGCAGGAAGCACAACGGCAGAGCACCCCCATTGGCGAGCATGAGGTTGCCTTTATCGGCGACTCAGGCAACGATGCAGCCATGTTCGAGCAGTTCAGCAACACCTTTGGCGTGGCCAATATCGCTCGCTTTCTTGACAAGCTGCCTCGCCCGCCACGCTTCATCACGTCAGCCAATGGCGGCTTCGGTTTTGTTGAACTGGCCGACCGCCTGCTGGCCTCCTCGCTGCGCACCGACTGACAGACAAGGGCGTTTTCGGGACGCGGATTGTTTATAATCCGTATCCCGTTCAACTCAACCCGGAGCCTGACCATGCCCGCCACCGCCGCCATTGCCCACCGCCTGACGCGCCGCACCGGTGATCAATCCTACAACCTGCGTGAAGCGCTTTTCGACCGGGAAGGGCTGAACAACCGACTACTGGCGGAGATTAAACCTCTCTTCACTCGCCGCGCCAGCAAACGCTACGGCTGCTTCGCAGACGAAGCCACGGTATTCAAGGGATTACTGTTGAACTGGCGTGATCAGACCTTGAGCTTTACCCAATTCAGCGCCAAGGTAATCGAGCACCTGGCCATGCTGATGGAGCAGGAAGATCTGGAAACCGACGGCCATTGGCTGTTTATCGAGGAAGAACTGGAAGCCGCTCATCGCCTTTGGGTCGCCCATCTCAAACAGAAAGATGGCCTGCTGTTGAATACCGACAATGACTTGCAGGAAACCGGCTATATCGACTTTGCCAAAACCGGCCTCTGTGCCTGTATCGACCTCCACGAGATCGACAATCCTGACGGCAAGCGTTACCTGACGCTGAGTTTCGGTTTCGGCGACCGTCCCCTGCAGCAGCCGCTGATGGGCTTCTTCGGCTTTACCGACACCGTGGACACTCAGGCCGATACCGAGCGCTTCATGGAGGTCGTGAGCGACTACGCCGAGGCGATGCCGGAAGATAATGCCAAGCGTTACCAGAAGGAAGTCGCCGAGTTCTGCATGGAGCAGTCCAAGGAAGGCGCCGCCGTCAACTATCGCGAGCTGGCCGGCAACGTGGACTCCGTGGCCGAGGTCTCACTCGACGACTTCATCGCCGAGCGTGCGCCCGAGCTGAAGGAGGAGTTCATCCCTGATCGCAGCAGCCTGAAAAAGTACATTCGCTACACCGGGCGCACCAAAGAGGTTTCCATCAGTTTCAGCAACGAGTCGCTGGGCAAGTCGATCACCTTTGACCCGGCCACCGAAACGCTGACACTGAAAGACCTGCCCTCAGCATTGATCAAGCAGCTCAAAGGGGAATAAGCCCCGCTGCCGCCTGCCCTTCACGAGATATTCAAAACGAGACCTGCGTGCGCCTGGATCGCTTTATCTGTAAACATACCGAGCACGGCCACAAACGCTCGCGCCACCTGATCGCGGGTGGCCGGGTTGAAGTGGATAATCGTGTTGTCACCGACCCTCTTTGCCCGGTCACCCCTTTCAGTACCGTGCGGCTGGACGATCAACTCCTGCAGCAGCAGCGCGCATACTATCTGATGCTGAATAAACCGTCAGGCTATCTCAGCGCCACCCGCGACCCGCAACATGCGACCGTGCTGGAACTGCTACCGAAGCATCTGCGCACGGAACTGCATCTGGCCGGGCGCCTGGATCGCGCCACCACGGGACTGCTGCTGCTGACCAACGATGGTCATTGGTCACGCCGAATAACCGCGCCAGAACACCGGATTCCCAAAACCTATCGGGTCACCACAGCCGAACGAATACACTCGGATGCAGAAGAACGCTTCACCCAGGGAATTTGGCTGGCCCGCGAACAGGTCATGACCTCGGCCGCACAACTGGAACGCCTGACCGACAACCAGTGCCGTCTGACTATTTACGAAGGCCGTCACCATCAGGTCAAGCGGATGTTTGCAGCCATCAGCAACGAGGTCATCGCGCTGCACCGTGAAAGCATGGGTGACATCCAACTTGACCCGCAACTGCCGCCCGGTGAATACCGTTCTCTAACGGCGGTCGAACAGCAGTCGATAGCGGTGTAGCCCCCTGATCAAACCCTGTGACGGATCAATACACGGCCAAATGGACTGGACTCAGCCCCGGTGCTCACTTAGTCTGAACAGAACCGGATATAACGGACGCCTATCACGACCATGCCACACTCCGCTTCTGCACACCCTGCTCCAGCCCATGCCGCACAACCATCTGTCGAGCCTGTCATTCAGCACCCGCCGCGCAAGAGTCTGAACCTGCTCAGTTTCAATATTCAGGTTGGCATCAGAACACAGGCATATCGACATTACCTGACCCGCAGTTGGCAACACCTGTTACCCCATCGGCACCGTAACCGGACACTGGACCAAATTGGTCGCCTGTTACGTCAGTATGACCTGGTGGCACTGCAGGAGGTCGATGGCGGCAGCCTGCGCAGCGGCTTTGTGAACCAGGTCGAATATCTGGCCGGAGCGGGCCACTTCCCCTACTGGTACCAACAGCTCAACCGCAACCTGGGCAAGCTGGCTCAACACAGTAACGGAGTACTGAGCCGCCTGGAGCCCAGCCTGGTTGAAGACCATCCACTCCCCGGCCTGATCCCCGGCCGGGGCGCCATTCTGATTCGTCTGGGACAGGGGAAGGACGCGCTGTTGATCATCGTGCTCCATCTGGCGCTGGGGGCACGCACTCAGGACCGACAGCTGCGTTTTATCCGCGAACTGATCGAAGACCACCCTCATGTGGTATTGATGGGCGATATGAACAACCCGCTGGAACACCTGCTCCAGCGACCGGCACTACGCGGACTGGATCTTATTTCGGCCGAGGAAACGCTGCACACTTACCCGAGCTGGCAGCCGAAACATGCACTGGACCACATCCTGATCTCACCCAAACTGGAACTGCGCGGCGCCAAGGTACTGGATTTTTCGATTTCGGATCATCGCCCAATCGCCATGGAGATCGGTCTGCCACCCAACCTGCAGTACCTATAGGCACAGAGCCCCTGCTGCGACCGGTATTCAGTCAGCCGCGGAGGGGGCAGCAAACAGAATCGGGCGATGCGCCGTCACATGCACCTGCAGTTGTTCACCCTCGGCATAGCGATGCATGCCCTGCTCAAGCACTTCAATTTCACGCCCCGAGTGCAAACGCACACGGTACAGGACCTGACTGCCCTGAAACTCCGAACTGATGACCTGTCCGACAATGCCGCCTTCCTGCCCCAGATACAGGTCACCCGGACGCAAAAACAACTGCACGTCCTGACCACAGCCGACGCCCAAAGGCTCGGCAAACTCAAGCACACCCAGCTCGGTTTCCACTGCCAGATCCTGGTTGATACGCCCTTTGAACAGCTCTCCCTTGCCCACAAACGCTGCAACTTCCGGCGTTGCCGGGCGATAGTACAGATTTTCCGGCGTATCCCACTGCTGTACCTTACCCGCTGACAGAATTCCGATTTTATCGCTGATGGTAAACGCCTCCTGCTGATCATGTGTCACCATGATCGCAGCGATGCCTCGTCGCTTGAGAATATCGCGCACCTCCTGTGACAACTGGCGTCTCAGATCGGTATCCAGGTTGGAAAAGGGTTCATCCATCAACAGCAGGCGCGGGTCCGGCGCCAAAGCACGGGCCAGGGCTACACGCTGCTGCTGGCCGCCTGACAGTTCGTGAGGATAACGGGCACTCAAGTCCGGCAGCTCAACAAGGTCCAACACGTCCTGTACCCGACGGCGCTTTTCGGCGCGCCCGAGACCACTCAACCCGAAGGCGATGTTATCGGCAATACTGAGGTGGGGAAAAAGCGCGTAATCCTGGAACACCATTCCCATGCCGCGCTTTTCCGGCGGTACCACCTGATCAGGACTGCTGATCACCTGCTCTCCCAGGCAGACTCGCCCCGCCCGAGGCGTAATAAAACCGGCAATCGCTCTCAGTACCGTGGTCTTGCCACAGCCACTGGGGCCCAGCAGGCACGCGATTTCACCCTGCTCCATGGACAGTGCGACATCCTCCAGCACCGTCTGTGACTGGTACGCACATTTGAGACCTTCAATACTGAGCAACGCGGCCATGCTGTCCTCGGAAGAAAGAATTGCGGGGGCCATATAATAATTGAAAACGATTCTCAGATCACCCGAGAGATCGTTGGTAACGCTTCCAATCGAATGCAGGCCCCGGATCAGTCTTGCGCCCCGGTGCGATATCACTGTGGCCGGTTATCCGCTCCGTCTTCAAATCAGGGTAGGATTTCAGCAAAGCACGCGTCACCGCCGCCAATGTCTGATACTGCATATCCGTGTAAGGAAGCTCATCCGTGCCTTCCAGCTCAACCCCGATGGAAAAATCGTTGCAGGCCTCACGCTCCTGAAAACAGGAGCGCCCAGCGTGCCAGGCCCTGCGATCGAAGGGTACGAACTGCGTCATGCTCCCGTCTCGAGCGATCAGTACATGAGCCGATACTTCCAACCCCTGAATTTCGGCAAAGTAGGGATGCGCGTCCGGGTTCAGTCGATTGGTAAACAGCTCGGCAATATGACCTCCGCCAAACCGGCCCGGCGGCAAGCTGATATTGTGAATCACCAGCAGCGACACTTCACCGTCAGGGCGCTCGTTACAGTTGGGGGACGGGATGAACTCGGCAGCCGTTAAACGGTGTTCGATAATATCAAGATCGATAGACTTCAAGGGGGTACTCCGACGGCATACTCAGGCTGTCATATTTCCGTTAAGATAGGCACTCCATAGTACATGATAGGGACAGACCCGCCACCATGCTGACGCTGACCGAACTCAAACCGATCATTGAAGAGAACGTGCGCACCGCTCTCAAAGAGGATGTGGGCAACGGTGATATCACTGCCGAACTGATCCCGGCCGGCGATCAAAAACAGGCACGGGTCATCTCCCGCCAAACCGCAGTTATCTGCGGGCGAGCCTGGGTAGATGAAGTCTTCCGCCAGGTTGACCCCGAAGTTCAGCTCGAATGGCTGGTCGAAGACGGAGACCTGGTCGAACGCGACCAGGTACTGTTTCGGCTGCACGGGTCGGCCCGCTCCCTGCTGACCGGCGAACGTGCCGCCCTGAACTTTCTGCAAACTCTATCCGGCACTGCAACCGTCAGTCACGAATATGCACAGCGTGTCGCGGATACCCCGGTGACCCTGCTGGATACGCGGAAAACCATTCCCGGCCTGCGTATGGGCCAAAAATACGCGGTCAGCTGCGGCGGCTGCTCCAACCACCGAATCGGGCTCTATGACGCCTTCCTGATCAAGGAAAACCACATTATGGCCTGTGGTGGTATTGAGCAGGCTATTGCAACCGCCCGCCGTAACCACCCCGGCAAGCCGGTCGAAATCGAAGTCGAGACCGAAGCGCAACTGGAGCGGGCTCTGGTTGCCGGTGCCGATATCGTCATGCTAGACAACTTCAGCCCCGAGCGCATGGTCGCCGCTGTAGCTCAGACGGCCGGCCGTGCCAAACTGGAAGCCTCCGGTAACATTACCGATGCAACACTGCTCGACTATGCCAATACCGGTGTCGACTATATTTCCATCGGCGCACTGACCAAACACTGCCGCGCCGTTGATCTGTCAATGCGGATTATTGAAGACTCAAGCACCCACTAACAAAAAACCGGCACCTCATCACGAGCGTGCCGGCTTTCTGGATAACGGCTCTCACCACCAGGCCGATATGGCCGCGATACCTTGCGCCCCATACTGCCGGGCAGAGGCCAGATCAGCTTCTCCCAAGCCGCCCAACGCGTAGACAGGAAGCGTACACTCGGCCACCCGCTCGGCAAATGCCGCCCATCCCAACGCCGGTGTTTCCGGATGTGTAGATGTTGCCAGCACCGGGGACAAAGTGATGAAATCCACCCCTTTGGCCTGTGCCCATTCCATCTGTTCGAGCGAATGGCAGGACGCACTCAGCCAGCGCCCCTTGAACTCAGTGCGATCAGTCAGCGCCAGCAAACGAGCCGATGTCAGGTGAAGATGTTCGGCCTCCAGGCTGTTGGCCTGCTTCACCGACGTGTTGACTCCCAAGCGAACGTTTCTGGGTGTGCAGATCACCTGTAGCTGATGGTACAGGTGGGCGTACTGCTCGTCGTTCAGGTTCTTGGCACGCAGCATGACCCAGTCGATTCCCTGTGCCAAAGCCGCCAGCAGACGCTCTTCGTATTCGCCACAGGATGCGGTTGCGCCGGTTATCAGCAAACGTTCCGGCAATCGGGCAGCAGCCAGAATCGGCGTATTCGCCGCCGGAAAGGCATAGTCATCCAGCACGTCCGGCATAACCCAGCAAACCGGCTGCCCCTCGGCACCATGCGCTTCGCCTTTGAAGTCGTCTACCTCCCATACATCCAGCAAGACCGACTTGTCCGGGTAGTGATGAGGAATACGAATCAAGGGGCGTGCCGAGGTCACCTGGATACCCAGCTCCTCTTTCAGCTCCCGCGCCAAGGCATCAGCGACCGGCTCACCGGCCTCTACCTTGCCGCCCGGAAACTCCCAGAGGCCGCCCTGATGCTTGTCATCAGGACGACGGGCAATAAGAATACGACCGGAGCGGTCACGTATGACGGCTGCGGCGACATGAATCAGCCTGGCCATGAATCAGCTGCGGTAGTCCGCATTGATGCTGACATAGTCATGTGACAGGTCCGTGGTCCACACGCGCTCGATGACTTGACCACGATTCAGCACCACTCGAATCAGGACCTCTTCCCCATCCATGACGGCCTGTCCCGCCTCTTCGGTATAACTGGCAGCACGACCGCCGTTCTCGACGATACAGACATCATTGAGATAGATCTGTAGCGCGTCCAGATCCAGATTGTCGATCCCGGCACGCCCAACGCAAGCCAGAATACGCCCCCAGTTGGGATCGCTGGCAAACAGCGCCGTCTTGACCAGCGGCGAATGCGCGATGGTGTACGCCACATCCAGCGCTTCCTGGCTGGTGCCTGCTGACTCGACGCAAACCTCAACAAACTTGGTCGCACCTTCACCGTCACGCACAATCGCCTGTGCCAAGTTTAGCATGACGCGCTCCAGCGCCTCGGTAAACAGCGCCGCCAGTTCATAGTCGGAACCGTCGATGCAAACGCCGCTGGCACCGGTCGCTACCAGCATGCAAGAATCGTTGGTCGAGGTATCGCCATCAACCGTAATACGGTTGAAGGAACGATCCGCCACGTTGCTCAACCATTGCTGCAGCAACGCTTGCGGCACTTCAGCATCGGTTGCCACATATCCCAGCATGGTTGCCATGTTGGGCATGATCATGCCTGATCCCTTGGAAATTCCTGTCAAAGTAATGATTTTACCCTGATAAGAGATCTGTTCACTGGTGGCCTTGGGCCGGGTATCAGTCGTCATGATTCCCCAGGCTGCCGATTCCCAGTTATCCTCGGACAGATCAGTTTTGGCCGCACCCAGCACGTCGACAATCTTGCCAACCGGCAACGGCTCACCGATTACGCCGGTGGAGAACGGCAACACCGCTTCAACCGGCACTTCACAGCGTTCGGCCACGGCCTGGCAGCATGCCATGGCATCTACCATGCCCTGCTCGCCGGTACCGGCGTTGGCATTGCCGGTGTTGACCAGCAGGTAACGCGCCGGCGCCGCCGCCAGATGCTGTTTGCAGACCCGTACCGGCGCGGCGCAGAAGGCGTTCAGGGTGAACACACCCGCAACCGCGCTGCCTTCAGCCATTTCCATCAGCACCACATCGCGTCGGCCCGGTTTCTTGATCCCCGCCGATGCAATACCGAGACGAAACCCGTTTACCGGATGTAATTGAGGCAAAGTAGCCGGACCAACTGCCATGATGCTGTTTTCCTTACTTGACTGACAATAATTAACTGAGTTTACCGTGACACTGTTTGTATTTTTTGCCTGAACCACAGGGGCAGGGTTCGTTGCGGCCGACCTTCGGAGTTTCACGCTTGAAGGGTTCCGCGTTGTCCGCCTGCTCGTCAGCTTCGCCTTCACTGCTCGACTGCTCGCCCATGGCACTGCCCTGAGCATGCTCGTAGTTCATCTGCTGACGTTCGGCCTGAGCCCTGCGCTCTTCTTCCATACGCTCAACCTCTTCCGGCTGACGTACCTGTACATGGCTCAGAATACGTACAATATCATGCTTGATGTGCTCCAGCAGATCCTGGAACAGGGCAAAAGCCTCACGCTTGTATTCCTGCTTGGGGTTTTTCTGCGCATAGCCACGCAAGTGAATACCCTGACGCAACAAATCCATGGTCTGCAGGTGTTCCTTCCACAGGGTGTCCAACACCTGCAGCATCACCTGCTTCTCGAACATCCGCAGCGTTTCCGCCCCGACCGCTTCTTCCTTGGCCTGGTAAGCGGTCACGATCTCGCCGCGAATTCTGTCGCGCAGGCTTTCTTCGTGAAGGCTGTCATCCGTATCCAGCCATTCGCGGATCGGCAGTTTCAGTGCAAACTCGCTTTCCAGCGCTTTTTCCAGCCCGGCAACATCCCACATTTCTTCCAGGCTCTGTGGCGGAATATGCTCGCTGATCGTGTTGTCGATGACTTCATTCCGAATCGATTCAACCGCTTCGGAAATATCATTCGACGCCATCACTTCATTTCGCTGACCGTAAATGACGCTGCGCTGATCGTTGGCGACATCGTCATATTCAAGCAGCGATTTACGGATATCGAAGTTGCGTCCTTCCACTTTGCGCTGGGCCTTTTCGATGGCATTGGTAACCATCTTGTGCTCGATAGCCTCTCCCTTGTCCATACCCAGTGCCTGCATGAACTGGCGCACGCGGTCGGATGCGAAAATGCGCATCAAATCATCTTCCAGAGACAGGAAGAAGCGGGACGAACCAGGGTCTCCCTGACGACCGGCACGACCACGCAGCTGGTTGTCGATACGACGTGATTCGTGACGCTCGGTACCGATGATGTGCAGGCCGCCAGCTTCCAGCACCAGCTCGTGACGCTGACGCCACTCTTCGCGTGCCTGGTCGACTTCCGCATCGCTGACTTCGTCACCCAGCGCGGCGATTTCGGCCTCCAGTTTGCCGCCCAACATGATGTCAGTACCACGACCGGCCATGTTGGTTGCAATGGTTACGGCGCCGGGGCGGCCCGCCTCAGCAATGATATCAGCCTCACGCCCGTGGTTTTTGGCGTTCAGCGTATTGTGCGGGATCTTCTCTTTGTCCAGCAACGCGGACAGCAGTTCCGACGATTCAACCGACGCAGTACCCACAAGGACCGGACGATTATGTTCACGGCAGTAGCGTATCTCTTTTACGATCGCCTGATACTTTTCTTCCATGGTCAGGAAGATGATGTCGTTGTAGTCCTTACGCTGAATCTGACGGTTGGTCGGAATAACGACCACGTCCAGACCGTAGATTTGGCGCAGCTCGTACGCTTCGGTGTCCGCAGTACCGGTCATGCCGGACAGTTTTTCATACAGACGGAAGTAGTTCTGGAACGTAGTTGAAGCCAGTGTCTGGCTTTCCATCTGAATCTGTACACCTTCCTTGGCTTCCACCGCCTGGTGCAGACCCTCTGACCAGCGACGTCCCGGCATGATACGACCGGTGTGCTCGTCGACGATGACAATCTGACCGTTCTGGATGATGTAATCCTTGTCACGCTGGAACAGGTAGTGCGCACGCAGTCCCGCCAACACATGGTGCAACAGATTCAGGTTCTGTGGCGCATAGAGGCTTTCGCCTTCCTGCAGCATGCCATGTTCGATCAACAGATCTTCAACCAGCTGGTGACCGGCTTCGGTGAGCTCAACAGTGCGGTTTTTCTCGTCAACAACAAAGTGCTCATCAATCACCTGAGAAGCATCCTTGGGATCGATTTCGCCGTGGAACTGCTGCAAGCGCGGAATCAGCTGGTTGATCTGATGGTAAGTCGCAGAGCTGTCTTCGGCAGGCCCCGAGATAATCAGCGGCGTACGCGCCTCATCAATCAGGATGGAGTCCACCTCGTCGACTACCGCAAAGTGGAAATCGCGCTGCACCTTGTCATCGATACTGAAGGCCATGTTGTCGCGCAGGTAGTCAAAGCCAAATTCGTTGTTGGTGCCGTAGGTAATATCAGCGGCATAGGCGGCACGCTTGGACATGGAGTCCTGTCCGGAGAAGACCACCCCGATACTCAAGCCAAGAGATTCATACAACGGCCGCATCCACTCAGCATCACGCTGAGCCAGATAGTCGTTCACAGTCACAACATGCACGCCCTTGCCCGGCAACGCATTCAGGTATACAGCCAGCGTCGCCACCAGTGTTTTACCCTCACCGGTTTTCATCTCGGACACTTTGCCATCATGCAACACCATCCCGCCGATCAGCTGGACATCAAAGTGACGCATGCCCATGACACGCTTGGAGGCCTCGCGAACGGTTGCAAAGGCTTCAGGCAACAGTTTCTCCAGCGCTTCACCCTGCTCAAGTCGCGCACGGAAAGCTGCTGTCCGCCCCTTGAGTTCCGCATCGGAAAGAGCCTCGACATCCGCTTCCAGCCCGTTGATCTGCTTGACGACCTTGCCCAGTCGCTTCAGCTCACGATCGTTTTTACTTCCCAGTATCTTCTTGAACAGTGACAGCATAATTCGACTTTTAACCGGTTGAATGCAAAGGTCTGCCCCCACAGGCGGTGCAGTTCCCTTTGGCAAAAAAATGGATACGACATTCTACCTGTATTGGGGCAGATAATAGAATGTCAACGGCGCGGATTTTTGATCTGCTTCAGACTTCCCGACAAGCTGCCGCCCTGAAACGTGAAAGCCGGCCTTTACAGGCCGGCTTTCAGGGCAGGATCAACCCGCTGCAACAGGGCGGTGATAGGATATGGGCACAGGCGCCCCCTGCTCCTCGAACGTCACCGTTTCCCAAGCATCCTCGGTCGCCAGCAACTTGCGCAACAACATGTTATTGAGATAGTGACCGGACTTGTGGCCATAGAATTCGCCGATCAGACTCTTGCCCAGCAGGTAAAGGTCACCAATGGCGTCCAGCACCTTGTGCTTGACAAACTCGTCCTCATAGCGAAGGCCATCTTCATTAAGGATCTTGAAATCATCAACCACAATCGCGTTTTCAAAGCTGCCGCCCAGTACCAGATTCTGGGAACGCAGGTACTCAATATCACGCATGAAACCGAATGTGCGCGCCCGGCTCACTTCCTTTACAAAGGAAGTACTGGAGAAATCCAGGACGGCTTCCATGTTACGGTTGGCAAAGGCCGGGTGGTCAAATTCGATACAAAAGCCGACCTTGAAACCGCTGAACGGCTTAAACGTCGCGGTCTTGCCTTCGTGACTGACGGTCACTTCCTGTTTGATGCGGATAAATTCCTTATGCGCATCCTGCTCGGCGATACCCGCCGACTGAATCAGAAATACGAAAGGCGCGGCACTGCCATCCATAATGGGAACTTCTTCGGCGCTCAACTCGACATAAGCGTTATCGATTCCCAGTCCGGCCAACGCCGACAGAAGGTGTTCCACCGTCGCCACACGCACACCGTCACGCGCCAGATTGGTCGACAGCGTAGTATCAGCGACATTATCAGCACGGGCTTCTATTTCAAACACTGGGTCCAGGTCCACTCGGCGGAACACGATACCGGTATTGACCGGTGCCGGCTTCAGCGTCAAGTACACTTTCTGGCCCGTATGAAGACCGACGCCAGTGGCCTTGATGCTGTTTTTGAGTGTGCGCTGTTTGATCATCCGCTGTGCCAACCTGAATTTACAAAAATATCGCGAAATAGTAACAAATTCGACGCCAATTATTCAATCGGCGCCACCCTTCTTATGGCTGACTATTTTTCAGTCAGCCTGACGCCGCAGGAATGTCGGGATATCCAGACTGCCGTAATCATCCTTTTGCCCCGGCTTCTCTCCACCCGCTTCCTGTCTGGGCTTATCAACCAGCGCTTCCTCGCGCTGACGACGCAAGATGGTCGGCAGTTCGATTTCATCCAGATTCAGCGAACCATCAGGCTTGCGGCTGTTGTTGCTTTTGTTCTGCACCAGATTCAGCTCGGGCTCCCGGGCACGATCAAGACCGGTGGCGACCACCGTCACTTTCAACTCTTCACCCAGCGTCGGATCGATAACGGTACCCACAACGATGGTGGCATCGTCATCTGCATACTGCTCAACGATATTACCGACTTCGGTGAACTCGCCCAGGCTAAGATCTTCACCCGCCGCAATATTCACCAGAATCCCGCTGGCGCCACGCAGATCGATATCTTCCAGCAGCGGGCTGCGAATCGCTGCTTCAGCCGCCTCTTCGGCACGGCTGTCACCCCGTGCCATCGCGGTTCCCATCATCGCCATACCCATTTCAGACATCACCGTACGTACGTCGGCAAAGTCCACGTTGATCATGCCCGGACGCGTGATCAGATCGGCAATGCCCTGTACGGCACCCTTGAGCACATTGTTGGCCGCACTGAATGCATTCACCAGGCTGCAGTTTTTACCCAGCACCTGCATCAGCTTTTCATTCGGTATAATGATCAGGGAGTCCACGGCATCGCGCAGCTCGGCAATGCCGGCTTCGGCAATTTTCATCCGCTTGCGCCCTTCAAACGGGAACGGGCGGGTTACGACAGCAACCGTCAGGATTCCCAGTTCACGGGCGACTTCAGCCACGATTGGTGCAGCCCCCGTCCCTGTGCCGCCCCCCATGCCTGCGGTAATAAACACCATATCCGCGCCGGACAGGGTTTCAGCAATACGTTCGCGATCTTCAATGGCCGCCTGGCGCCCGACCTCCGGGTTGGCTCCGGCCCCAAGCCCCTTGGTCAACTCACTGCCGATGTGCAGCGCCGTGCGAGCCGCACTACGGCTCAGTGCCTGAGCATCGGTGTTCGCACAGATGAATTCGACCCCTTCAACTTCGGTATCCACCATGTATTGCACGGCATTGCCACCGCCGCCACCAACACCGATCACCTTGATCAGCGCGCTCTGGGTTACGCTTTCGACCAGTTCAAACATTTGTCCCCCTCCTCTCCGGTGCCTGTTACTGCACTATCCGGCACTTCCGGCGATTAACTTGAAATTAATTATTAAAAGTTTCTTTGTACCCAGGATTTAAACCGCTGTAGGTGATCCCCCACTCCCTTGCGCGGCTCGCGCTCGACTACCGGTATCAACTCCTTGACAGGTTCCGCTGCAATGGGGGCCATCGGTACTTCATGATCCTGCCGGGCGTAATGCAGCAAACCGATACTGGTAGCGTAAATCGGATTACCCAACTGGGCTTCCATGCCTCGAATGCCTTGCGGCTTGGCCAAACGAACCGGCATGTGGAAAATTTCCTCGGCCAGCTCCACTGCTCCTTCCATCTTGGACGTACCACCGGTCAACACGATACCGGCAGCTACCAGGTCTTCGAAACCGCTGCGGCGCAACTCGGCCTGAACCAGCGTGAACAGTTCTTCGTAACGCGGCTCTACCACTTCAGCCAACGCCTGTCGTGACAAATCTCGGGCCGGTCGGTCTCCGACGCTGGGCACCTTGATCATCTCATCGGCCTGAGCCAGCTGGGCCAGGGCACAGGCATACTTGATCTTGATCTGCTCGGCGTGCTGGGTCGGTGTACGCAACGCCATGGCGATGTCATTGGTGACCTGATCACCGGCGATCGGAATCACTGCCGTATGACGAATCGAACCCGCAGTAAAGACCGCCAGATCGGTGGTACCACCACCGATATCCACGATACAAACCCCCAGATCTTTCTCATCTTCGGTCAGTACCGAATAACTCGAAGCCAGCTGCTCCAGTACAACCGCATCCACTTCCAGCCCACATCGGCGAATACACTTTTCGATATTCTGGATCGCATTGGTAGCCCCGGTGACCAGATGCACCTTGGCCTCCAGGCGCACACCTGACATGCCAAGCGGTTCCTTGATGCCCTCCTGATTGTCAATCAGGTATTCCTGCGGCAGGATATGCAGAATTTTCTGGTCGGCCGGGATGGCAACGGCCCGAGCAGCATCAATCACCCGCTCCAGATCGTAATCAGAGACTTCGCGATCACGAACCGCCACGATACCGTGGGAATTCAGGCTGCTGATATGGCTGCCGGCAATGCCGACAGTGACACCGTGTACCTTACACCCGGCCATCAGCTCGGCTTCTTCCACCGCCCGCTGTATGGAGCTTACGGTCGATTCGATATTGACCACGACACCACGCTTAAGCCCTCGTGACGGCTGGGAACCCACGCCTACAATCTCGATCGTCCCCTGGGGCGTGACTTCCCCCACCAGGCAGACGACCTTCGAAGTGCCGATATCGAGTGCAACAATCATGTTGCCTGCCATCTCACCCTTAACCTGCATTATCCTGTCCTGTTTCTGCGCGCCAACTCACAGCGGCACCATTGGTATAGCGAATATCAACCTGCTCGATCTGCTCTGCTCGAGCCGCCAGCCTTTGCTGATAGATATCTATAAACCGCTTCAATCGCGGCACCAGTTCTTCACGACCGACAACCACTCGAATGCCGTTGTCCAACTCCAGTGTCCAGGCCCCTCGTGACTCCAGCACCAGCCCCGTCAACCGCAGCCCTGATGCCGAGAACATCCGGTTCAGGTCATGGTATTGTTGCATGATTCTGATGGTTTCATGTGCCGGCCCCGTCAGCTTCGGCAAGGCCGCATACTCCGGTTTCAACTCGGGCCAAAAGATGTCACCCTGGTGGTTGAGCAATCCCTTGTCTCCCCAGCGTGCCACCGGCACTTCTTCCTCCAGCTGCACACCAATCGCTGGCGGCCACTGACGGCGTACGCTGGCACTGTGTACCCAGGGCTCCTGAACCAATTGCTCCTGCAAGGCTTTCAGGTCCAGCTGCAGCAATGGCCGGTTCATCCGTGTCGCCAGTGCCTGCGCCAATGCTTCCTTGTCCAGGTGGCGAGTCGCTCCCGCCACTGTCACCACTCCCACCGGCTGATTCAACCACTGCCAGAGTTCTCTCAGGAGCGAGCTGCTCACGCCGGTGAATATCACCAGCAGCGTCAGAATCACCACCATACGCCACTGGCGATCCTGATTATTGCCTACAACCCCCTGCTCTCCGGCCTGTGCCATGCTTACGCCTCAGCGCTACTCAAGCTCAAAATACCCACAACCAACTGTTCAAAGCTGATCCCGGCCTCCCCGGCAGCCATAGGCACCAGGCTGTGGTCCGTCATTCCCGGCGCGGTATTGACCTCAAGCAACTGAAAGCTGCCATTGGCATCCATCATCGCATCGATACGTCCCCAACCACGACATCCCACGGTATTGAATGCCTGCAGAGCCAGCAGTTGAAGGGCTTCGGCCTGTGCAGACGTCAACCGGGTATCAAAATGATAATGCGTATCAGCTGCTGAATATTTGGCTTCAAAGTCGTAAAAGTCATGCGGTGTTTCCAGCCGGATAACCGGCAGGGCCTGATCATTCAAAACGGCAATCGTAAACTCGGGACCATTAACCCACTGCTCGGCAATCACACTGCTGTCATACCGGCTTGCCGCAGCATAGGCGCTTTCCAGTTCGGCCCGGTTATTCACCTTGCTCATCCCGATACTGGAGCCCTCGTGTACAGGTTTGACCATGACCGGATAGCCAAGTCTGGCCTCGACCCTGTCCAAGTCAGTTTCGGCATCCAGCACCGAAAACAGGGGAGTCGGCAGCCCGGCTCCCTGCCACAGTTGCTTGCAGCGCAACTTATCCATGCCCAGGGCCGAAGCGGCAACACCGCTGCCGGTATAGGGCTTGCCCATCATTTCCAGAACACCCTGAATCGTACCGTCTTCCCCACCACGGCCATGCAGAATCAGGAAGGCGCGATCAAACTCACTATCCAGAAGCTGGGCCACAGGGTTGGCGCCCTCTGCTCCCAGATCGATGGCAAAGGCGTCCACTCCGGCATTCTGCAACCCTTTCAGCACGGCTCGACCGCTGCGCAGAGAGATCTCGCGCTCGGCCGAGGTTCCACCCATCACGACGGCGACCCGCCCCAGAGCTGCTACTTCCGCTGCTTGTATCTGCTTGCTCATCATTCCTGTTCCTTGACCGCACTCACCAGGGACTCCTTAGTCAGCTGATGAGCCAGACTGGTAATATTGCCGGCTCCCTGGGTCAGCAGAAGGTCACCTGGCTGCAATACATTACGCAATATCTCCGCCACGCCGTCCGGCCCCTCGACATACACGGGTTCAACACCCCGCTGACGAATGCTGCGGCACAAACTGCGCGAATCCGCGCCCGGAATGGGCTCTTCCCCGGCCGGGTAGACTTCCATCAGCAGCAACAGGTCAACTTCCGACAATACCTTGACGAAGTCTTCATACAGATCGCGGGTACGGGTATAGCGGTGAGGCTGATGAATCATCACCAAACGACGCTCCGGCCAGCCCTCGCGAATGGCTCGGATGACCGCCTGTACTTCGGTCGGATGATGACCGTAATCATCCACCAATGTCACTTCGCCCCCAGCAACCGGCAATTCACCCAGTACCTGGAACCGCCGACCCACACCTTCAAAACGGTCCAACGCACGCACGATGGCGCCTTCATCAATACCTTCATCCAACGCAACGGCAATACACGCCAGCGCATTCAGGACATTGTGCCGCCCCGGCATATTGACACAGACTTCCAGCGGCGACTGATTGCCCGGGCGCTGAACCGTAAAGCAGGTACGCATGCCCTGTTGACGGATGTCCACCGCCTGGTAATCCGCCCCCTCGTGGAAGCCGTATGTCAGCACTGGACGACTGACCTCGGGCAGAATTTCCCGCACCACCGGATCCTCGGTACACAAAACGGCCAGACCATAAAACGGCAGATTGTGCAAAAAACTGATAAACGTTTGTTTGAGTTTACCAAAATCGCCGCCATAGGTATCCATATGATCGGCATCAATATTGGTAACAATGGCCACCATCGGCTGCAGGTGCAGAAAGGAAGCGTCACTTTCATCAGCCTCGGCCACCAGGTAACGACTGCCCCCCAGCTGAGCATTGGTGCCGGCACTGTTCAGGCGACCACCAATCACGAAAGTCGGGTCCAGACCGGCTTCAGCCATGATGGAGGCCATCAGGCTGGTCGTCGTTGTTTTGCCGTGGGTGCCGGCAACCGCAATACCGTGACGGTAACGCATCAGCTCAGCCAGCATTTCGGCACGACGGACCACCGGAATGCGCAGCTCTCTTGCCGCCGCCACTTCCGCGTTATCGGACTTGACCGCCGTCGAAATCACCACCACATTGGCCTGACTGACGTTGCTGGCAGCGTGACCGATAAAAATCTCGGCACCCAGAGCTTCCAGGCGCATCGTCGTCGCGGTCGGACGGATATCCGAACCACTGATGTCATACCCCTGGTTCAACAATACTTCGGCAATACCACACATGCCGACGCCACCAATACCGACGAAATGAATTCTGCGGATACGACGCATTTCGGGCACTTCATACACTTTTACACTGCGGTTCACCGCTTTCACTTCATCACCTCCAGGCAGACCCTTGCCACTCTGTCGCTGGCATCGGGACGCGCCTGCTGTCGCGCTCGCTCGGCCATTTTCAATAAATTGTCTCGTTCGCTCATCTCGGCCAGCAAAGCAGCCAGTCGCTCCGCATCCAGATCGACTTGCTGAATCAGCTGTGCAGCTCCGGCCTGCTGCAAATGTTTCGCATTGGCAGTCTGGTGATCATCAACCGCATACGGAAAGGGCACAAAAACAGCCGCAACACCCGCTATTTCAATTTCGCTGACGGTCAGCGCTCCGGCACGGCACAACACCAGGTCCGCCCAACCATAAGCCTTGTCCATACGCTCGATAAAGGGCACGACACTGGCCTCGACACCGGCTTCGGCATAAGCTTCGCGCGTTACTTCCAAGTGACGCTTGCCGGTCTGATGCCAAACCTGAGGGCGCTGTGCCGACGGAAGCTGTGCCAGTGCTTGCGGCACTATCCGGTTGATTGCCAAAGCGCCCAGGCTGCCCCCGACGATCAGTAGGCGCAGCGGCCCGTCACGCTCAGCCCAGCGCTGTTCGGGAGCAGCCAGTTCGAGAATCGGGCCCCGGACCGGGTTACCGGTCGTCTCGACACCCTGACGGTCGGCAAAGGCTTCCGGAAACGCCTGCAGTACACGCGTTGCAAGCCGTGCCAACGTCTTGTTGGTCATCCCCGGAATCGCATTCTGCTCATGAACAACCAGTGGCCGTCGCAAAAGCCAGGCCGCCAGGCCGCCAGGCCCCGAGGCAAAGCCACCCATTCCCAGTACCGCATCGGGCCGCACCCGGCGCAGAACGGCCAGCGCCTGTCCCAGCGCATTGGCGAGGCGGAAGGGTGCCAGCAGTAAGCTTAACCGTCCCTTGCCACGCAGCCCTGCTACCGAAATTCGATGCAATGGAATACCCGCTGCAGGCACCACATCATTTTCAATCCCTGTACGACTGCCCAACCATTCGACTTCGACCCCCTGCTGCTGCAGCTTCTCGGCGGTCGCAAGCGCCGGAAAAACATGCCCCCCCGTACCACCGGCCATGATCAACACTTTTCGTGCCCGGGTGCTCATTTCACCTTCTCCTCAAGCCTTAACAGGCGTCGTAACCAGGGCAACTCTCGTGGCTGCATCTTCAGGCGCTGGCATTTCAGTTCATAATCGACCCGCAAGACAATCGCGATCATCGTTGCGCACACCAGCAAACTGGAGCCGCCGTAACTCAACAGAGGCAAGGTCAACCCCTTGGTCGGCAAGGCCCCCACGTTAACGCCAATATTGATCAATGCCTGCCCCGCGATGGTAAACCCGAACCCATAGGTCAGGTACGCCATATAAAAACGCTGCTGCTTTTCGGCCTGCCGTCCAATACTGAAGATCCGCGCAACCATCAACACGTACAACGCGATAATCAGCAAGGCACCAATCAGCCCCAGCTCTTCGGCAAGCACGGAGTAAACAAAATCCGTATGCGCCTCCGGCAGATAAAACAGTTTCTGCACACTGTTACCCAGGCCGGTGCCGAACCAGTCACCGCGCCCGAAAGCAATCTGTGCCTGAGACAACTGGTACCCGGCCCCATAAGGGTCAGCCCAAGGGTCGGTAAAGCTTTTCAGACGCTCCAGACGGTATGACTGGGAAAAGGCCAGCATGGCTACAAGACTGCCCCCCACGACAACCACCAACACCAGCTGCACAAATCTCATACCACCCAGAAATACGATGCCGGCCACGGTGCCGACCATAACCACCAGCGCTCCGTAATCCGGCTCCATCAGCAGTAACCAGCCATACACCCCCATCGGCAGCGCAGGTTTGACCACCCCCCAGAAACTGTTTCTCACCTCATCCAGCCGTCTCACCAGATAGCCACTGATAAAGATCACCATGCAGGCCTTGGCAATCTCCGATGCCTGCAGGTTGAGAGGCCCCAGGCCTATCCAGCGCCGCGATCCGTTCACCTCACGACCAATGCCGGGAATCAGCACCAGAATCAGCAGCAGCAGTCCGAACAGTAACAGGACAAAACTGTATTTCTCCCAGGTCCGCACAGGGATAAACGCCGCGCAGGATGCACACAACAGCGCCATAAAGACGAAGCTGCCGTGCCGCACTATAAAATGGGCCGGAGAGCCGAAATCCCGTGCTGCCACATCCATGGAGGCCGATGTAATCATCACCAGCCCTATCAACATCAATGCCAGCGCACTGCATAACAGCAACGGGTCCAGCGGTGCCATGCCGGCAGGCACGCGCAGCCGCTCCGGCAGTGCCGGTGTTGGCAGCCTCAGCCCCGCCTTCACGTCAACGCCTCCACCGCCCGAACGAAGCAGTCGCCACGTTCGGCATAACCTGAAAACATGTCAAAACTGGCACAAGCCGGTGACAGCAGCACAATGTCGCCCGGACGTGCCAACGCCTGCGCACGGTTGACAGCCGCCTGCAATGTCGCCTCAAAGTGGGGTCTGACCGATGTCACTTCGGTCGCGATTTGCCTTGCATCACGCCCGATCAAAACCACGTCCCGACTGAAGCGCTGCAATGGTTCGTTCAAAGCAGCAAAAGACTGATCCTTGCCAACGCCTCCGGCAATCAAAATCAACCGAGCCTGCTCCGGCAGCGTGGCCCCCAGCCCTTCCAGCGCCGCCAGCGTTGCCCCCACATTAGTGCCCTTGGAGTCATTGAAATAGCTGACGCCCTGCAGCTCAGCCACCCACTGGCAGCGATGCTTCAGTCCGGCAAAATCCTGCAATGCCGCCAGAGCCGCCTCGCGCGGAATCGCTACGGCATCGGCCAGTGCCAGAGCCGCCAGCCCATTGGCCAGGTTATGACGCCCACGTATTTTGAGGTCTGATGCGGGCAACAACGGCTCCCGGCCACAGCACAGCCACAGCTTTCCCTGACAATGGCGCAGCCCGTATTGCTTCAAATCAGGTTCATCCAGTCCAAAACTGCGCAGCTCCACACCCTGCGCCAACAAAGGCTGGGTCAGGGCATCCTGACGATTGGCCACAACCACCGCCGCACCACGATAGATTCGCTGCTTGGTGAGTGTGTAGTCCTGCATGCCGGCATAACGATCCAGATGATCGGGACTGACATTGAGCACGGTTGCCGCAGCTGCTCTCAATTCATGAGTCGTTTCCAACTGGAAGCTGGACAACTCAAGCACATACAGTTCGGCCGGCTGCTGCAGCAAATCCAGCGTCGGGGTGCCGATATTGCCCCCTACACCAACCGAGATACCGGCCCGGTCGGCCATCAGCCCCACCAGGGTGGTCACGGTGCTTTTTGCGTTGGAGCCGGTAATGGCGACAATAGGAGCCTGAGCTTCCCGGCAAAACAGATCGATATCGCCTATCAGGGCAGCGCCGGCTGCTACGGCCTGCTCGATTGCCGGATGACGCTTATCGATACCCGGACTGATCACCAGCTCCTGTGCCTGCGAGAGCCAATCGCCGTCCAGCTCTCCCAAACGCAGCTCCACGGCTGGAAACTCGGTGCTGAACGCACCGGCGGCCGCAGGAGCCTGACGGGTATCACACATCGCAAACTCAATCCCGCGGCGACGAAAATACCGCGCACAGGAGAGCCCGGTCTGGCCCAGACCGATAATGATGCGCCGTTTGTCAGTCGTGATCAGGCTCACCCCTGCTCTCCTTTATCCATCGCTTTGTTAACGTATTTTCAGGGTCGCCAGCCCGATCAGTACCAGCACCACGGTGATAATCCAGAAGCGCACAATAACGCGCGGTTCCGGCCAGCCTTTTAATTCAAAATGATGATGAATCGGCGCCATGCGGAAGATGCGGCGCCCGGTCAGCTTGAAAGAAGCAACCTGCAGAATCACCGACACGGTTTCCATCACGAACACACCGCCCATAATCACCAGCACCAGCTCCTGACGTACGATGACCGCAATAATGCCCAGAGCGGCACCCAGCGACAGGGCGCCTACATCACCCATGAATACTTGCGCCGGATAGGTGTTGAACCAGAGGAAACCCAGCCCGGCCCCCACAATGGCACCACAGAAGATGATCAGTTCGCCGGAGCCTGCCACATAGGGAATTTGCAAATAGCTGGCAAACTGCACATGACCGCTCAGGTAAGCGAACACCGCCAGAGCTGCCGCCACCATGACTGTGGGCATGATGGCAAGACCATCCAGGCCGTCAGTCAGGTTAACGGCATTGGAGCTGCCGACGATCACGAAATAGGTAAAGACAATGAAGAAAATGCCCAGATCGATCGCCACATCCTTGAAGAACGGCAGTATCAGCTGAGTTTCCACCGGTGACTGTGCGGTCACATACAGCACGACAGCCGCTCCGATTCCGCCAATCGACTGCCAAAAGTACTTCCAGCGCGCAGGCAGGCCACGCGGATTCTTTTCCACCACCTTGCGCCAGTCATCCACCCAGCCAACGGCACCAAAAATCAGGGTCACGATCAGAGTCACCCAAACATAGCGGCTGCTCAGATCACTCCACAGCAACGTGCTGATCGCGATGGACAACAGAATCAGTGCGCCCCCCATCGTCGGCGTACCGGCCTTGCTCAGGTGAGATTGAGGACCATCGTCACGCACGGCCTGCCCAATCTGCTTTTCTTTCAGGCGACGAATCAGCCAGGGCCCCATAAACAGCGAAATGCCCAAAGCTGTCAGAATTCCCATAATCCCGCGCAGCGTGATATAACGAAACACCCCAAATCCGGAATAATACTGGGACAGGTAGTCGGCAAGTAACAAAAGCATAGTATCAGTGTTCCCCTTCAAGCAGGGCAGTAACGACCCTGTCCATCTGCGCGCTGCGCGAGCCCTTGACCAGAACAGTCGTTTCGGGCGACAGCAGTGTTTTCAATCGTTCAATCAATGTCTGTTGTTCCTTGAAATGTTCCGCACCCGACTTGAGAGAGGCAAAAGCATCAGCGGCCGCCTGCATTCTGGGTCCAGTAACCAGTAGCCGCTCAACGCCCCGCTCAGCAGCATAACGCCCCACTTCGGCATGCAGACGCGGGGAATCCTCGCCCAGTTCAGCCATATCGCCCAACACCAGAATCCGCTCTCCCGACAACTGCGCCAGCAAATCTGTCGCAGCCTTGATGGCATCGGCATTGGCGTTATAGCTGTCATCGATCACCAGCGCTTTTGAATGCAAGCGATGAGGACTCAAGCGCCCCGCAACCGGCGTAAACCGATCCAGTACACCCGCGATCTGCGGCAGTCGTTGTCCGGCCGCCACCCAGGCAGCTGCAGCCGCCGTCGCATTAGCCACGTTGTGACGCCCCAGTATCTTCAGGTTAACCGGCAACTGATCGGTGCCATCATCCAGGACAAAGCGCCAGCTGCCATCCGTGTTCATCTGTAAGCGCCCGGCACTGATATCGGCCGCACCGTTCTCCACCCCGAAGGTAAATACACGGCGCTTCAAGCGGTGCAAACGCTCGATCCAGGCCGACGCATGAGGAGAGTCCAGGTTGACCACACCAACGCCGCCTTCACGCAGTCCGCTGAATATTTCGCCCTTGGCACTCACCACTCCCTGAAGACCGCCAAAGCCCTCAAGATGTGCCCCCATGGCATTATTCAACACAGCTACGTCCGGTTGAGTAAACGCCGCTGTGCGCGCAATTTCACCCTGCGCACTGGCGCCCAGTTCGATCACGGCCGAACGATGCTCGGCCGACAGGCGCAATAGCGTCAAAGGCGCCCCGATTTCGTTATTCAGGTTACCCTCGGTCGCCAGCACCTCCCCTCGGGTGGCCAACAGGCCCGCCAACATTTCTTTGACCGTGGTTTTGCCACCACTGCCGGTAACGGCAAAGACCGGTGCCCGGAACAGCGAGCGGTTATACCCGCCCAACTGTCCGAGTGCCTTTAAGGTGTCGGTGACAACCAGCTGAGGCAATCGGGTTTCGATCCTGTGATCGACCACAACTGCCGCAGCCCCCTTCAACTCGGCAGCACCGACAAAATCGTGCCCGTCGAAACTCGGGCCTTTCAGCGCCACAAAGAGATCACCCGGCGCCAAAATACGGCTATCAGTGACGACCCTTTGCAGCGTGCAATTTTCACCTGGCTGTTGCGCACCCAACACTTGCTGGAGCTCACTCAGCTTGAAGGCGCGCATCATACATCAGCTCCTTCTTGCAATACATGCAAAGCCTGTTGACTGTCATCAAAAGGCTCTTTGACCCCGTTTACTTCCTGCCAGCGCTCATGCCCCTTGCCGGCAATCAACACCAGATCGTCAGCAGACGCCTGTTCGATCGCCCACCGAATCGCCGCCGCACGATCCGCTTCGACATGCATATCCACCTCGGGCACTACACCTGCCAGAATGTCGGCGATAATAGCCTCCGGCGATTCTGAACGAGGGTTGTCGCTGGTCACAATCACCTGATCTGCCAGTGTTGACGCAATACGCCCCATGTCCGGCCGCTTGCCAACATCACGGTCACCACCACAGCCGAACACGCACACCAAACGTCCACGTCCGGAACGATGCAAGCGCAGCGCCTGCAGTGTTTGAGCAAGCGCATCGGACGTATGGGCAAAATCCACGACAACAGCAGGCTTGCCAGAAACCAGCGGCAGTGTCTGCATGCGCCCGGCGACCGGTTGTACGGATTCCAGTGCCGCCGCGACCTGCGCTGGCGTACACGTCAGCAACTGCAACAGACCGGCGCACAGCAGCAGATTGCTGACGTTGAAACTTCCCATCAGCGCCGTTGCAACCCTGTGGCGTTCTTGTCCGGCGCTCAACACAAAACGGCAGCCCTCTGCCGTAAACTCCAGTTCTTCAACGCCCAGATCCGCTCCCGGTTCACTCAACGCGAAGCCCAGCACACGGGCCTCTTCAGGGCACAGTCGCTGCCACAGAGTGCGCCCGAATACGTCATCCAGATTGATGACCTGCAAGGCAGGCGTATAGTCGACAAATAGCCGTGCCTTGGCATCCCCGTACTGCGCCATGTCGCCGTGATAGTCCAGATGATCGCGCGTCAAGTTGGTAAACCCGGCTGCCGCAAACTGCATTCCGGCCACTCGCTGCTGATCCAGCGCATGACTGGACACCTCCATAACCACGTATTCGGCTCCGGCCCGTTTCAATTCAGCCAGCAGCCCCTGCAGCGCTATGGCATCGGGCGTCGTATGGGTTGCCGGCTGAAGGTTATCCAAAAAACCGTTACCCAGCGTTCCGATCACGGCAGTACGGTGGCCCAGATATTCCAGCGCCTGAGCCAGATAATTGCTGCAGGACGTTTTCCCGTTGGTTCCGGTGATGCCGATCACCTTCAACTCACGACTGGGGTGATCATAAAAACGGCTGGCCACCTGCCCCACAACCGCGTCCAAATCATCGACCCCCAGCACCGGAACCGGCAGTCGAGCACACTCTTCCTCGCTCAACTCCCCCTGCTCAACCACAACCGCAACCGCCCCCCGCTGCAGGGCATCAGCAATAAAGTCGACCCCTCGGCACGCGACGCCATTACGGGCAAAAAACAGATATCCGGAACCGACCTTGCGACTGTCCAGCGCCAGGCCCGACACCTGCACAGAGCCATCAACGGGCAAAGCCGCAGGCACTGTCAGCGCCTGCGGCAAAAGTGTTTGTAAAGACCGGGTATATAAACTCATTGCATTGCCACCCGTGAAGATGAGGACTCGGGCCACTTGTCCGGCGGCACGTTTAACAACCGCAGCGCCCCTCCCGCGACTCGGGAAAAGATGGGGGCCGCGACCAACCCTCCGTAATATTCCTGCCCCTTGGGATTATCGACCATGACTGCAATCACCAGGCGCGGGTTACTAACGGGCACGACGCCGGCAAAAACCGACACATATTTGTCTGCGGCATACCCTCCGCCACTGGCCTTGTGCACCGTGCCGGTTTTGCCACCTACCCGGTACCCCTCTACAGCAGCACGACGCCCTGTTCCCGTTGGCCCAATCACGGTTTCCATCATATCCAGAATCTGCGGAGCAACCCCCGGCGGCATTACCCGTGTACCGGCAGTCGGCTGCGTCTGCTTCAGCAACGTGGCCGGACGAAACACGCCATCCGCCGCCAAAGGCACATAAGACTGCGCCAGCTGCAGCAACGTCGTGGATAACCCGTAACCGTAGGACATGGTGGCCCGCTCTACGCGTTGACGTTCGTTCAGATACGGCAGCACGCCGGTGCGCTCTCCCGGAAAGCCGGTCCCACTATCACGCCCCATACCGACATTGGACAACATGTTGCGTACACTGTCCGGCTCCATTGCCAGCGCCAGCTTGGTCACACCGACGTTGCTCGACTTGGTAATGATACCGGTCAGGCTCAATTCGCCGTAATTGCGGTGATCCTTGATTGTGGCACCCGATACACGGATATAGCCCGGCGAGGTATCAATGATGGAATCGCGGGTATACTTGCCACTCATCATAGCCGCCGCCACAGTGAAAGGCTTGGTGGTAGAACCGGGCTCGAACAGGTCAGTCAGCGCCCGGTTACGCAGTGCCGACGTGTTCAGGCCGGAGCGCTCATTCGGGTTATAGGATGGCTGATTGACCAGTGCCAGCACTTCACCGGTGCGTGCATCCAGTACGACGGCCGAGCCGGAGTCGGCCTTGTGTACATCGACCGCTGCTTTCATTTCACGATAAGCCATATACTGAACGCGCAGATCGATACTGAGCTGAAGATCATCGCCCGGATCGGCATCCTGCAAGGATCGAATGTGCTTGATGGTACGCCCGACCCGGTCTTTCAAAACCAGCTTGCGGCCCGGTTCGCCACGCAGGCTGTGGTTATAGGCCAGCTCCAGACCTTCCTGCCCCTCGCCATCCACATTGGTAAAACCGACCAGGTGAGTGCTCACCTCGCCGGAAGGGTAATAGCGCTTGTATTCTCGATCGACATGGATGCCGGTCACGCCCAAGGCCTCGACTTTTTCAGCCAGCTCCGGGGTCACCTGACGTTTCAAATACAGAAAACGACGCTCTCGGTTCGCGGACAGTTCGGCCTTGAGGTCATGCGGGCGCATTTCCAGCAACTGAGCGAGTCGCGTCAGGCCTGCATGCTGCAAATCGGATTTGAGAGGATCCGCCCAGATCGTTGCAACCGGCGCACTCACCGCCAAAGGCTCGCCATTGCGATCGCTGATGACACCCCTGTGTGCCGGAATCAGCATGGTACGCAACGACCGGGCATCCCCTTGGCTACGCAGGAATTCCTGCTCATTGGTATACAGTGAAAACAGTTTTGAGGTGATCGCAGCCACAATCAGGGCGAGCAGCACCAGAACCAGCCAGATCCGCCAGCCTCGCGCCGCTTGATTCTGCATATCGCTCTCTTTATTGCTGCTCATTGCGCACGATCTCGATGGCTTCGACTGCCGGTACTACCATGTTCATTTGATCTGCGGCCAGGGCTTCTACCCGATGGTGCGCCGACCAGACACTCTGTTCCAGCAGGTACTGCCCCCACTCCACCTGAATTTCATCCCACTGCTGTACCAGTATTTGGTGCTGGTTAAACAGGCGACGATATTCATAGGCCGAAAAAATCACGGCCATGGCGCTGCCCATTACTGCCAGTGTCAACACCACACTGATCAACACCGGCGCAAACAGTTCACCGCCACTGAGCATCCGAGCAGGCAACTCTGGAGCCGTCCGCGACCGCGCCAGCCAATGCAGAGGCAAACGCGCCTTGATGCTTTCCACCCAGACCTCAAAATCCGGATGCTTCACGGTGAACTTGAACCGCTTCATGCCAGCTTGATGGCTGCCCGCATGACAGCACTACGTGCTCGCGGATTCTGGTTCAACTCATCCTTACCCGCCTTCACAGCCTTCCCTGCAGACTTCAAGCGCCGCTTCAGCATCGCATCCGTGACCGGAACCCCGGGCGGCAAATGCTCGTCTCCTTTAACGTGACGACGAATAAAACGCTTAACGATGCGGTCTTCCAGCGAGTGGAAGCTGATCACGACCAGGCGGCCACCCGGAGCCAACACTTCCAGCGCCTGATCCAGACAATCTTCCACATCCGCCAGTTCGCGGTTAATGTGAATTCGGATTCCCTGAAAAGCTCGCGTTGCCGGGTGCTTGCCCTTTTCCCAACGCGGATTGGCTTCGGCAATAATCCTGGCCAACCGTGCCGTGGTGACGATAGGCTCTTCTTCACGCTCGGCAATAACTGCGCGCGCCATGCGGCGAGAGAAGCGCTCCTCACCGTACTGGTAAAGCACATCGGCGATCTCGGTTTCGGAGGCGCGATTGATCCAGTCCGCCGCACTTTCCCCGGACGTGGTATCCATCCGCATATCCAGCGGGCCATCGTTAAGGAAACTGAAACCACGCTCGGGGTCATCCAGCTGCGGCGAGCTGACCCCCAGGTCCAGCAAAACGCCACTGACTTTCCCCACCAGACCTCGCTGCTCGACAAATGTCTGCAGCTGAGCAAAGGAACCATGTTCAATACTGAATCTCGGCTCGTCGGCAAAACGCTCATGAGCGTGACGGATAGCCTCAGGGTCCTTATCAATCGCCATCAGGTGCCCCTGCGGCGATAGCTGCTCCAGCACCAGCGCACTGTGTCCGCCTCGACCAAAGGTGCCATCGATGTAAAATCCATCGGGCTCCTGGACCAGCTCTTTGACCGCCTCGTCGAGCAGCACGGTAATATGACTGAATGTTTGACTCATGTTGTTCCGTCGTTGTGTCTGTTAAAGCGACAGGCTTTGCAGTTCAATCGGGATTTCACCCTCGTCCTCCGCCTGCAGATACTCATCGCGTGTACTGTTCCAGAGCGCCTCGCTCCATATTTCGAACTTGTTGCCCTGGCCAAGCAGAATGATTTTCTTGTCCAGCTCGGCATAGTCACGCAAGGGTGCCGGCAATAACATGCGTCCATTCGCATCCAGCTCCAGGTCCGTTGCATGGCCGGTCAGCAGACGCTGAATGCGTCGCACGGCCTTATTGAAGCTGGGCAAGGCGTCAATTTTCGCCTGAATTTCGTCCCATTCGGGTTGCGGATAAAGCAACAGGCACTGATCTTCGGTATCAATCGTCACCACCATTCGGCCTTCGCAATGAGCATGAACAGTCTCGCGATAGCGCGCCGGCAGGGCCATACGTCCTTTGGCATCGAGATTGATCGGATTGACTCCGCGAAATTTCACGTCCGTCACTCCCCAATTTAACCCACTTTTATCCACTTTTTCCCACTAGGCGACACTATAGGTAGTAAGCCCAGTAGATGCAAGGTGGTGTACCATCGGTATAACAATTTCAACCCTTGCTTCATCCGGCCAAAAAATTCGAAAATAATCTTATTTAACAAACACTTAATAAAACTCAAAAAATGCATAGGAGTGGCATCCTGAGGGGAATCCACCCCCTGATCGACTTGAGTTTCATTAATGCAACAAGAGGCTGTTTCATCGATGAATCAACCTGACTGCCGGAAAATCAAGCATTTAAAAATGACCTTAAAAAAATGCGTGAAAATACACTTCATAAAATTCATGCGGCCCCAAAATAAAACACGGCAGGAAAAGGCCCTGCTGTCCACACTCGCCCTCATTCAGCCCTCCATAACGGATTCGCTGCACATCGCATGACAAGATCTGGTATCGTTGCTCCCCCCGGCGCTCGATCACATCAGCCCAGCTCCCGGTCCAACAACCGCAGAACTCTTGAATGGCCGCCTACCCTCAGCAAAAACAGCTCAGCTCCCAGTACCTCTGGCTCTCCCTGATCGTCGCACTGGTCCCGCTACTGTCATTTACCGCCCTGTACGACAGCTACTTCGCGCAATTGGTGACCCGTATTACGGATGGGCGCCTGGCCACCCATCTGGCTGCTACCCGCAATGAATTCCGTACCCACTTGCGCGAACGCCAGTACGAACTGGAAGCCCTCACCGACCAGCTCGACAGGAGTGAACTGTTTACTCGAGAGGGCTACCATGCTCTATCACCCGAATTGAAAAGCCTGCTGCGGCTACAGCTGGATGATCAGGCCGTCTACGGCATCGCTTTCTTCGACGCTCAGGACAATCTGTTATGGAGCTTTCCCTCCCAGACCCTGACTCAAACCCGATATCAACAGATGCAACAAAGCCCCACATCCACTTTCGAAAGCGTCGACCTCATCGGCCCCGGCGAACACTCATGGAACACCCCTCCCGCACTTCTGATGCGCAAGAAGGTCACATTCAGCGCCCTGACGCCGGCAGAAAACGCTCCATCCATCGCGCTGATTCTTCGTTTCAATACCCTTGCCGGTATTCCCCGAAACCTGCAACTGGGTGGCGTTTACAAAGCACTTTTGCGTACCCCGGACGGCCATAGTTACGATACTGTCGGACAACCCGCCTCCCCCGGCGACACCTCCCACCATCATGAACTCATCCCCGGCTGGACACTGCAGCTGGTACAAAATACCGAACTCATAGAGCCGCCCAGCGCCGGGATGCGCTACTGGCTGATCACACTGGTTGCCGGCACCGCCGTGTCCCTGCTACTGCTGCACTGGTACCTGTCTCGCCGCCTCAAACACCAAGTTGACGTACTGATCCAGAGCGTCGAACAGGTTGCGAACGGTGATCTTGAAACCCCGGTCAAGCTGCTCAACAGCGCCGAAATGGGGCGCCTGACACAGGCCATCGAACGCATGCGCACACAGCTTAAACAGGTCATCAGTTCCACAGTCGACATGGAGCGCCAGGCGTCTCTGGGCCAACTGGCCGCCGGACTTGCGCATGATATTCGCAACCCTCTGACCACCATTCGCACCACCATTCAGGCACTGGCCCGACGTGAACAGAACGCCATGCACAAAGACATGCTGAACATGGTTGAAGAGGAGATCGAACGGGTCAACGAGGTGATTGCCAACCTGCTCAATTTTGCCCGGCCGCGCCCACCCCAGGCCGAACTCATTCGCGTCTGCGAGCTGTATGAAGGACTGATCGCACTGGTCAGTGCGTCGGCGCGGCATCAGCAGGTCACGCTGGCAATGAGCTGTGATCGTGCTCTGTTCATTCGTGCCGATGCCGGTCACATGCGACAAATATTGATGAACCTTATTCTGAATGCCTTGCAAAGCCTGGAGGGCAGTGGGGGGCATATCCGACTGACAGCAGTCACAGAGCAGAAAACGGGGGCCATTCTACTCACGGTTACCGACGACGGTCCGGGCATTTCCGACACGCTGCTGCCCCGCATTACCGAACCCTTCTTCACAACCCGGGAAACCGGCACCGGTCTGGGGCTGGCAATCTGCCAGGTATTGGCGGCCAGTAATGACGCCAGGCTGCATATCCGCAGCCAGGTCAACCGGGGGACCAGCGTTGAACTGCGCTGCCCGGCCCCAGGACACAACGAGGCGAATAATGACTAATCTGACCGCTCTGGTTATCGACGATGAACGCAATCTGATCCGCAGCATTCGCTTTGCCCTGATGGACCAGGGAATCGAGGTCCTCGGCGCCGGTACTGCGCGTGAAGGGCTTGAACTGGCGACCTCCGAGCAACCGGACGTAATCCTGCTGGACCTGGGATTGCCAGACCTTTCAGGGCTTGAGCTTCTGCCTCGTTTGCGCCAGACACTACCGGAAATCCCCGTAATCATGATCTCGGCTCATGGCGACACTCGCTCTGCCGTTCGAGCCGTAAAAGAAGGAGCACTCGACTACATCACCAAGCCATTCGAATGGGATGAACTGGTCGTGCTGATCCGGCGCAGCAGCGAGCACTCACGCATGGCGCGAGAACTCAGCTTTCACCGCCAACGTCACAGACATACACACCGCTTGGTCGGCAACAGTCCACAGATGGAACGGCTGCGCCAGACACTGGAGCAGATCGGTCGCAGCTCCGGCAAGACGGTTCTGATCTCGGGCCCCTCAGGTACCGGCAAGGCGCTGGTCGCACGCAGCCTGCACGACGTACGCTTCGCGGATGCTCCCTTCATCGAAATCAACTGCGCCGCCCTGCCCGAACAATTGATTGAGGCCGAACTGTTCGGTGCCGAGCGTGGCGCCTACACCGGCGCAACGCAACACCGCAACGGCCTGATCGCCCTGGCCGATGGCGGCACCCTGTTTCTGGATGAGGTCGGCGAACTGCCTCTGCCCCTACAGGCCAAGCTACTGAGCTTTCTCGAGAACCGCAGCTACCGCCCGATCGGCAGCAGCCGTGAAGTTCAGGCTGATGTGGTCGTGATGGCCGCCACCAATCGCGATCTCAAGTCCGAAGTGGAACACGGAACCTTTCGTTCCGATCTCTACTACCGCCTCAACATCCTGCCCATCAGCGCCCCGCCCCTGGCCGAACGCAGCGATGACATCCCGCTGCTGATGCACCACTTCAGCCAGCAGTTTGCCGCCCAGGAAGGTTGTGAGCCGCCAGCCTGGAGCCCGGAAGCACTACAACTGCTGCACCACTATGACTGGCCCGGCAATGTGCGGGAACTAAGAAACCTGGTTGAGCGCATCACCATCCTGCACCCCGGACAGAATATCCTGCCCCGACACCTGCCGGATGAACTCCAGACCGACACGGACGCAGCGCCTCAACCTGCCGCTTATACAGAGGCGGTCGAGGACAAGGAACGCCAACTGATCCTTGCCGCCCTGCAGGAAACAGGAGGACACAAAGGACTGGCAGCCGAGCGCCTGGGTATTTCCCGCCATGCTCTCAAGCGTCGCATTCAACGCCTGGGGCTTTAAACCCCGCTACAGAGAATCATAATGTTCAGACTCAGCTTTCTCGCCTCTCTCATACGCCGACTGATCCTGCTGCCCCTCACTTTTGCAGTCCTGCCCGCACAGGCCGAGATCACGCTCGGCGCTGAGGATGCTGAAGCCCAGGTACGCGTCGGCTGCCTGTTCCCGCTCAGCGGGCGTGGCGGGCTCTATGGTCGCGACAGTGCCGTGGGTATTCAGCTGGCACTGGAATGGCTGCAACAGCAGCCGATCCAATACCCGCACCTGCAAATATTCATTGCCGACAGCCGCTCAAAGGCTTCTCGGACAACTCGCCTGGCGCGCGAGTTTGTGCGCGACCGAGGTACCCGATTCATCTGTGGCGTGGTCAATTCCGCCGTTGCCTGGCAGGTCGCCCAGGTCGCGGAATCCGAACGCGCCTTTTTCATCGGCACCGACCATGCTTCCCCCCGCCTGACCGAAACGGATGTCTCTCCCTACTACTTCAGGGTCAACAACAATAGCCGCCAGTCCATGTATGCCGCCGCACGCTATATTCAGGATTCCTTTCAGCGGCCCGGAAAAAGACCTCTGCGCATCTCCTATCTGGGACCGGATTACGATTATGGCTACCAAATGTGGCAAGACCTGCAGCAGGCTCTGCGGCAGGCTGACGTTCCCTTCGAAATCGTGACCGCTCTCTGGCCTCGCCTCTACGAGCCTGATTACACCCCCTATATAGAAGCCCTGAAGCAGCAACCGACCGACCTGATCATCAATTCGCTGTGGGGCGGCGACCTCGTAGCCTTCATCGAACAGGCCAACCAGGCCAATCTGTTCCGGCACGCCGAATTTGCCAACTTCGACACCGGTGGCAACTACGAAGTTCTCGCAGCCTTGGCGGATGACATGCCGAGCGGGCTCATTCTTTCTTCCCGCCACCACAATAACTGGCCCCAAACCGACTACAACCGCTGGTTCGTACAGCGCTTTCATGCACTGAGCGGTCGCTACCCCTCCTATGCGGCAGAAGGCGCTTACGCCGGCATTCTCGCCATCGCCGAAGCCATCCGTATTGCAGGCGTTGATGCCGACGATACCGAAATTCGCACGACCCTGGAGGGGCTCCGCCTGAAACTGCCGGAAGATCCGCCCGGATTCACCTCTTACATGGACCCGGTTACGCATCAATTACAGCAGGTCATCGCCATCGGCCGCAGCCTGCCCGCTTCCGACCACCCGCCTGCCAGCAAACTGCTGGGCGAATGGAAAATCTACCCGCCCCACCCCTCATCCCGAGCGAAAACCGCCCGCGCTGCCGATCATGAATGAGCGAATCCCGCTCATTCATTTTCATTGCGTTTCCAGATCAAACAAAAACCCTTAATAAACAATTAGTTACAAGATAGTAAAAACTGGCATCCGTTTTGCTTTAGCACCTTTGCAGTTCTGCCCGCGTGACGCAGAAGAACAACAAAGAGGCAAACCGGTATGCGAATGCTGTCAAACAGTCATTGTTGCAGCCCCTTTCAAGGTGCTGCCCTCAAGACCTTCTCGTGGTTACACCCTGGCGCCACGAGCCCCTCATGGCTTGGCAACACCGCACTCAGGCCGGCTTCCCGTTCGCTGCACCGGACGGAGTCCAAGTCCACTCTTCTGCCCGACGTCGAGCGCTTGACGCTCGGCGTTCAAACGCGCCTCTGCATGTACAACGTTTAGTTAATCGACGCCTTTTCAGTGCTGTTCGCGCCCTTAACTCGGCGGGAACAGCCATGGCCACACAACCTGAATGGAGATGGTTATGACCACACTCAAGGATGCGTCCTTGCTGAAAGACCTTTGCCTGATCAATGGCACCTGGGTCGCTGCAGCATCGCAAGCCACCATCAACGTGACCAATCCGGCCACCGGTGAACCCCTGGCGACCGTGCCTCACCTGGCCCCGGAAGAAATCCCGGCCGTTATCGAAGCCTCCCGAGTCGCGCAGAAAACCTGGGCAGCCCGCCCAGCCAAGGAACGCGCAGCCATCCTGCGCCGCTGGTTCGAGCTGATGCTGGAAAACGTCGATGATCTTGCCCTGATCATGACCCGCGAACAGGGCAAGCCGCTGGCCGAAGCCAAGGGCGAAATCGCCTACGCGGCCTCTTTCATCGAATGGTTTGCCGAAGAGGCCAAACGCGTGTACGGCGACACCATCCCTGCACCCCGTGCAGACCAGCGTATTACCGTGCTGCGCCAGCCCATTGGCGTTACTGCCGCCATCACGCCCTGGAACTTCCCGGCTGCCATGATCACCCGCAAGGTTGCACCAGCCCTGGCCGCCGGCTGCTCCATGATCGTCCGCCCCGCGGACCTGACCCCGCTGACGGCTCTGGCACTGGGCGAACTGGCACAGCGGGCCGGCGTACCGGCCGGTGTATTCCAGATCGTCACCGGCTCCGCCAGCAAGATCGGCAAAGTGCTGACCGACAGCGAAGTCGTCAGCAAGCTGTCCTTCACCGGCTCTACCGAAGTCGGCCGACTGTTGATGGCCCAGTGCGCAGACACTATCAAGAAAGTTTCCCTGGAGCTGGGTGGCAACGCCCCCTTCATCGTGTTCGATGATGCCGACCTGGATCAGGCCATTGAAGGTGCCATGGCCTCCAAGTACCGCAACGCCGGCCAGACCTGCGTATGCGCCAACCGCATCCTGGTACAACGCGGCGTCTACGATGCCTTCGCTGAAAAGCTGACCGAACGGGTACGTGCGCTGAAAGTCGGTGACGGCACCAAGGCCGGTACCGATATCGGTCCGATGATCGAGGAAAAGGCGATCACCAAGGTGGAAGAACACATTCAGGATGCCGTTGCCAAGGGCGCCACCCTGCTACACGGTGGCGAGCGCCTGGGCGGCCTCTACTTCCAGCCCGCCATTCTCACCGGTGTCACCACCGAGATGAAAGTGGCCCGGGAAGAAACCTTCGGCCCCATGGCCCCCCTGTTCGTGTTCGACACCGAAGAGGAAGCCATTGCCATGGCCAATGACACCATTTTCGGTTTGGCCGCCTATTTCTACACCCGCGATCACGCACGCACCATCCGCGTTTCCGAAGCTCTGGAATACGGCATGGTCGGCCACAACACCGGCCTGATTTCCAACGAAGTCGCACCCTTTGGTGGCGTCAAACAGTCCGGGCTCGGCCGAGAAGGTTCGAAGTACGGCATCGATGAATACCTGGAACTCAAGTACGTCTGCAGCGCGCTGTAAGACTCAACCGGCGAGCAGGCCTTGTGCCGCTCGCCTCTGGAATGGAGGAGGAATCCAACCATGACTGAAGAACTCAAGCCCTTTACCTTCGACACCCCCGGGTCGATGCATCTGGAATGGGGCGGCGCCGCGCGCATGGGCGAACTGCTCGGCGAATGGTTCGAACAGCGCAACCTGCTGATCGTCACCGACAAGTTCCTGCACGAAAACGGCCTGCTGGATGCTGCCAAGGCATCACTGGCCGCCTGTGGCTTTAGCGTTGTCGTCTTCGATGATGTCGTCGCCGACCCACCCGAGTCAGTACTGCTGGCCTGTGTCGAACAGGGTAAGACTGCAGGTGCCGATATTGTGCTGGGGCTGGGTGGTGGCTCGTCCATGGACATCGCCAAGCTGGTTGCCGTCATGCTGAAATCCGACCAGTCTCTGGCCGACATGTATGGCATCGGCAACATCAAGGGTGATCGTGCCCCGCTGGTACAGGTACCGACCACGGCCGGTACCGGCTCCGAAGTGACCAACATCACCATCCTGACCACCGGTGAAACCACCAAGATGGGGGTTGTTGCCCAACAACTGTACGCCGACCGCGTCCTGCTGGATGCAGAGCTGACTATTGGTCTGCCGGCCGCCGCCACCGCCGCGACCGGTATCGACGCCATGGTTCATGCCATTGAAGCCTACACCTCGGCTCACCGCAAGAATCCCCTGTCCGACGTGCTGGCCAGGGAAGCCCTGCGTCTGCTGTGCGGCAATCTGGTGACGGCCTGTCAGGAAGGCTCTAACCGAGCCGCTCGTGAAGCCATGCTGCTGGGCTCCAATCTAGCCGGCCAGGCGTTCTCTAACAGCCCCGTTGCAGCCGTACACGCCCTCGCCTACCCGCTGGGTGGTCACTACCACCTGCCGCACGGCCTGACCAATGCGCTGATGCTGGGTCCGGTTCTGCGTTTCAACATGGCCGCTGCGGCACCGCTGTATGCGGAGCTGGCCGACGTTGTCTTGGGCCCGAGCGATGCGGATGTCCAGACCCGCTCGGCACGCTTTGTCGAACACATGCAGGCACTGATGAACCAGTCCGGTGCCCCTCAGCGCCTGCGCGACGTCAACATCAGCGAAGACAGCCTGCCGACGCTGGCCAGAGACGCCATGTTGCAAAGCCGATTGCTGATGAACAACCCGGTTGAAGTGACCGAGGCCGACGCTCTGGCGCTGTACCAGGAAGCTTACTGATCCCCAACCCATGCCCGCCCTGCCCGACAGGACGGGCTCAACATTCATACAACAACAAAGAGTACAACTATGCTAAAACAGCGAGTTGACGGACAGGAAACACCTTACTGGCCCGCCGGGCCATTCAAGATCCGCCTGCCCTTTATTCACTACAAGATCGAGTGGCCGGACTACTTTCAGGGCCTGCTGATGTGTGCCGTAGACCTGGCGGCTATTCCCCTGATGACCGAACTGCTGGGCATGCCGTTTGAAGTTGCGCTGGCAGTTGTGATGCTGAACGGCCTGTTCTACCTGCTGCACCACCTGCTGGGCGACCCCGTCATCCCGGGCTGGATCACCCCCGCCATTCCACTGCTGATGGCCTACTGCGCCAGCTTCCCCGAAGGCCCGGAGCGAATACATGCGCTTATATCCTTCCAGCTGCTATTAGGGTTATTTGCCATTGGCATTGGCGCTTCGGGATTGGCGCACCGCGTAGTGGCGGCAATCCCGCAGGCCATAAAATCAGGCGTCATCATTGGTGCCGGCATCGCAGCCGTCATGACCGTATTCAAGGTCGACGGACGCTTTGATACTTACCCGATCACCATCTCCGTGGCCGTCGGTATTGCCTTCTACGTTATTTTTTCACGTCATTTCGCACGCCTGAAAGCCAGCAACACCCTGTTCAATATGATCGGCAAACTGGGTGTATTCCCCATCGTGGTGTTGGCCATTGTCATCGCGCCTACCGTGGGGGAAACCTCCTGGCCTGAAATCGAGTGGGGCTTTTCGTCACCCGACTTCGCCACTCTCTGGTCCGAGTACACCGTATTCGGCCTGGGCATGCCGCCACTGGAAATGTTCATCAGCTGTATTCCAACCGTACTGGCCGCCTACATCGTACTATTCGGCGATGTGCTGCAGAGTCGTGCCATTCTGAAGGAAGCCGACCACGAACGCCCGGATGAAGTGGTTGAGTACAACCCGGACCGCGCCCACATGATCTTCGGTGCTCGCAACTCCGTCATGTCGATCATCGGCCCCGATGTCGCCATGTGTGGTCCGCTCTGGGCTGCCATGCACGTTGTGATCGTAGAACGCTTCAGTCAGGGCAAGAAGGCCATGTACTCCATTTTCGGTGGTGCAGGCTCCTTCCGCTGGGGTACCAACACCGGCCTGCTGTTCATGCCGATCGTGACTCTGGTACAGCCGATTCTGGGCGTAGCCCTGGCTCTGACCCTGCTGATTCAGGGCTATGTATCGGTACGTATCGGCGTTATGGAAGCGCGCTCCCAGCGTGACCTGGGCATCGCGGGTATTGTTGCAGCAGTGCTGGCAACCCGTGGCGCTACCTGGGCCTTTGCCGTCGGCGTCGTACTCTGCCTGCTGGTCTACGGACGCGACTTCTTCAAGGGTGAAAAGGACGCGACTTTCGTGAAGGATCAGGAAAGCTGACCATTTCGCTGCAGCCTCCTCTCCGGGGGCCTGCAGCGACTTTCTCAAGCCATAAAACGATACCCGCCGCAACACCTCTCCAATATGCCCGCCGGGCATACCGACAACTCACCCGTACTCATAATCGAGACACGCCTGTCCTGAACGGCCAACGTGTGCCCATGGCTTGCAGATCGAAAGAATCTGCACCGTCACGAAAGCAACATGTGGATGTGGATACAACAAGAAGGGAAGTGAGAGTCTGCCGATAAGCCGGGTTTTGTCGTGGACAATCATTCATCTAGGACCAGCGTCGCCACTGGTCTCAAGCGACCTACCCGGACCCGGCGCGGGCCACGCCTTAATGGGTCCCTATTTGGTCTTGCTCCGGGTGGGGTTTACCATCGCCGTGGAATGTTGCCACCCACGCGGTGCGCTCTTACCGCACCATTTCAACCTTACCGGCATCCGAAGATGCTTAGGCGGTATACTTTCTGTTGCACTTTCCGTCGGCTCGCGCCGCCCAGACGTTATCTGGCACCTTGCCCAATGGAGCCCGGACTTTCCTCCCCTGCGCGAACGCAGCGACGATTGCCTGGCAGACTCTCGGCGCGAAGTATATAGGTCTGCGCCGGTTACGCAAGTCATTCAGTCGATCAGCAATTGATAAAGACGGTTTTTCTTGTAACCGGTGATTTCGGCCGCCACGCCCGCCGCCTTTTTCGGTGGCAGCTCTTGTGCCAGGATGCGCAAAATCCGCTCGGATTCAGGATCGATGGCATCCTCATCCTGAGACTTCTCGGCCCCCTGCACCAGCACCACGAATTCGCCTCGCTGCTGGTTGGCATCGGCCTCCATCCAGTCAATCAGGCCCGCCAGACTGTCGCCATGAATGGTCTCGAAGGTCTTGGTCAGTTCACGCGCCACAACGGCATAGCGCCCGGCACCGAACACTTCTCGCATGGCCTTGAGACTGTCGAGAATGCGATGCGTTGATTCATAAAATACCAGCGTTTCAGCGTTGTCGGACAAGACTTCCAGCGCCTGACTGCGAGCACCACTTTTGGAAGGCAGAAAGCCAATGAATTGAAATCGGTCCGACGGCAGCCCCGATGCCGATAATGCCGCTATAAAAGCGCAGCAACCCGGTACCGGCGAAACCCGATAACCCGCTTCACGCACCGCACGGACCAGATGAAAGCCCGGGTCGGAAATCAACGGCGTGCCGGCATCGCTGACCAGCGCAATGGAATGCCCACTGCTCAACAGATTAATAATGTGCTCACAACGTTGACGTTCATTGTGATCATGCACTGAAATCATCTGACCTTTAATGTTAAAGTGTGCCAGCAAGCGCCCACTGTGGCGGGTGTCCTCGGCGGCGATGTAATCCACGCCAGCCAGCACCTCCCTCGCGCGCTCCGACAGGTCCGCCAGATTACCAATCGGCGTAGCTACGATATAAAGAACAGGTTCTGACATTAGGACATCCATCTGTTGGCAAGGATTGGGATTATATGACGATTTTACACCGACTGTCTTTCAGCCTCCTGCTGGCCACAACGCTTTTGGCAGGCTGCTCCAGTCACACAACATCTCCAGAGGTCGTTGACAGGACAGCAACGACTTCGCAAAACATTGAAGGTCTGCTGCGCAAGGCTGAGACACTGCCTGCAACCCCCGCTGCCGATCTGAAGCTGCAGGCTGCTCGCATGCTAGCCCAGAACGGCGATGAAACGCGAGCCGTCGACATCCTCGACAGCATCAATCTGGCCCAGATCCCCCCAACACTTGCCTTCGAAGTGGCCAAACTGAAAACACTTTTGGTGTCAGGCTCAGAGGACCCGGCGGAAGCGCTAAAATTGCTTGATCCGAACCGCTTGGGAGCACTCCCGGTGGCACAACAGGCTGAACTGGGGCAACTGCGTGCCGATATCTGGCTCCAGCAGAACAACAGCATTGCCGCTGTGCGCGAGCTGATTGTCAGCAGTCTGCTGACACTGGACCCCACCGAACAGCAGCACTACCATAACCGTATCTGGCAAGTACTGCAGCAGACGCCACTCAACGGCATCAAATCGGCAACCTCGGCCAACAACAATTATCAGGAACAGGGCTGGTTCGAACTGGCCATGATGCTGCGATCAAGTACTGATATGGCGGGCCGCCAACAGGCACTGGAAAACTGGAGCGTGCTGTGGGAATCACACCCTGCGCTGACACTCCCTCCGGCCGGCCTGATGGGTCTGGAGTTTGATGGTGAACAGCTGTTCGCTCAACGCATCGGCGTTATCCTGCCGCTTAGCGGCGATCTGGCCAAGCCTGCCTCCGCCATCCGCAAGGGCATGGAAGCCCAGATCGAAGTCATGCGCCGCGAAGGCAAACCGGTTCCTCAGCTGATCATGTTCGACTCAACCGGTGTCACTGATGTCACGCCCTTGCTGCAACAGGCCCGGCAACAGGCTGTCGACTTTCTGCTCGGCCCGCTGACGCCCAGCCTGATCAATCAGCTTTCTTCCCTGCCCGAACAGAACATTCCGGTCCTGGCACTGAATTCGGCCGAAGCAGGCCCTTCCCGCCCCTGGCAGCTGGAGCTGTCTTCCGAGCATGAAGCCCGCATGGTGGTCCGCCGCGCCCTGGCCGACGGCCACCGAAACCTGCTGATTATCAGCCCTGCTGCTGAATGGGGCGACCGAATTGCCGATGTCATGAAAGAAGAGCTTGAGTCCGCCGGCGGCCAGGTCACTGGTAATATGCGCTATGAAGCGAGCGGCAATTACAGCGATCAGATCGCCGAACTCCTGCAAATACGAGGCAGCGCCGAGCGTAAAAAGAAACTGCGCCACCCGTCCCAGTTCAAGCAATATAGACGCCAGGACGCCGATGCTATCCTGATGACGGCCCAGCCAGACCCCGCACGCCTGATCAAGCCCATGCTGAATTACCACTTCGCATCCGATATGCCGATTTATGCCACATCACACCTATATCCGGGGTCGCCAAACCCGGTCCGCGACGTTGATATGGACGGCATTACATTCTGTGACCTGCCCTGGCTACTCCAGCCACCCAGCGAGACTCATCGCCTGCTGAACAGCAAGGGAGAAGATACCCTCTCCCGCTTTGGCCGCCTGTTTGCCTTGGGCGCGGATGCCATCAAAGCCTATCCCTGGCTCCCCCAGCTGGAACAGAATCCCGGCAGCTTCCTGCTTGGCGAAACCGGCCGACTGGCCATGGATAGCAACAAGCGCCTGTTGCGTGAATTGAGCTGCACAACGTTCACGTCAGGTACCCCGGCCAGCCTGACCTCGTCTCAGGCGGCTACCAATAAGAACTAAGAGGATAATGCGATGGATCGCAACCGTATCGGCATGGATGCCGAGCAACAGGCCGAACATTGGCTCCTTCAGCAGGGACTGACTCTGTTACAGCGCAATGCCCGGTGTCGACTGGGTGAAATCGATCTGATCATGCAGGATCATGAACAGATCGTCTTTGTAGAGGTACGCAGCCGTTCAAGCCGTCAGTATGGCGGAGCTGCAGCTTCTGTAGACTGGCGCAAACAACAGAAACTGATCCGAGCCGCTCGTTTCATGCTCAGCCGCAACCCTCACTGGAGCCGGTACCCCTGTCGTTTTGACGTACTGGCTTTTGAAGGAGACTCGGAGAGCGCCCCACCAATATGGTATAAAGATGCCTTTCGTCCCTGAACACCGGAAACGCTTTTAAATGGAACTCGAAGACCGCATTGTCAGTCAGTTTCACAACACCATGGAGATCAATGCGCTCACCATCGAGCAGCATACTCCCCTGATCGCTGAAGCCGGTGAACTCCTGCTGCAATGCCTTGTCAGTGAACAGAAGATACTGTGTGTTGGCAACGGAGGCTCGACTGCACTCGCGCAGCATTTTTCCTCGCTGCTGCTGAATCGCTTTCGTCACGAACGCCCCGGCCTCCCCGCCATGACACTCAGCGATGCCGCCGCCATGAGCGGCATCAGTGAGGAAACAGGGTTCGCCGATGTCTACTCCAAACAGATACGTGCACTGGGACAGCCAGGCGACATCCTGCTGCTGATCTCAACACATGGCCGCGCCAATAGCCTGGTACAAGCCATTCAGGCGGCCCATGATCGCGAGATGATGGTCATTGCGCTTAGCGGAGGTGACGGCGGCAACATGGCAGCCCTGCTGTTGCCTGATGAAATTGAAATCTGCATCCCGGGCACCGAGGATGCTCTGATTCACGGTGCTCACCTGCTGGTTTTGCACTGTTTGTGCGACCTGATTGAATACCAACTCTTTGGAGGCTGATCAACATGCTAAAACGCCCCATGATCGCAATGATACTGGCATCCACCGTTCTGACCGGCTGTTCCAGCATTATCAGCGCTACCCGGGAAGAACCGATTCAGGAAGATCAAAGTAGCCGCACCCTGGGCAGCTACCTGGAAGATGAATCGATCGAAACCAAAACGCTGGTCAACCTCAGCAAGGGCTCTCAGGCTCTGGCGGGATCACATGTCAACGTGGTCAGCTACAACGGTCAGGTTCTGCTGATTGGACAGGTCCCGGAAGAGCAGGTCAAACGAGAAGCCGGCGAAATTGCCAGCCAGGTTCGTCACGTCCGCAAGGTGCATAACGAACTTGAGGTTGCCGGCCCGACCTCAGCCATTGTCCGCAGTAATGACGCTTACCTGACCAGCCGCATCAAGGTCCAGATGATGGCCGACAAGCGTATTGCCAGTGGCCGAATCAAGGTAGTGACCGAAAACGGAGTGGTTTATCTGATGGGACTGGTCGCGCCCTCGGAGGCCGACCTGGCCGTGGACGTGACACGCTCCGTGACTGGCGTGCGCAAGATCGTCAAGGTATTCGAATACGTTGGCGGCCAGGGCTGACCTGCGCCATAAAACAGAGGGCAGCCATGGCGGCCCTCTGTCCTTTGCCTTCACTGACGAGGGAACTACTTCACCACTCGCAGCGCCGGTCGGCCACCACTCGGCGCAGGCGGCTCGTCATCCGGCGGCTCAACACCTCGTTCTGCTTGCGCATGCAGCTCTTCCACCCCCGGCTCCATACCAAAGCCCATTCCCATGCCGTTCTCCCGAGTAAAAATTGCCAGAACGGCAACGATCGGTACATACACCTGCATCGGTACACCACCAAAGCGAGCACTGAAACTAATTCCCTGGTCATCAAGCAACAACGACTGCACGGCACCAGGGGCTATGTTCAGGGTGATTTGACCATCGTTCACGAACTGCTCGGGCACCTGTACGCCCTGTACAGTTGCATCCACCACAACATGAGGGGTCATATTGTTGTCCAGCACCCACTCATACAGCGCTCTCAGCAAGTACGGACGACTGGGTTTGATATCACTCATAACAGCTCCTCAGGCCCATCCCGGTGTCTTGGTACGGAGCCTGTTTTGATAACGTCACCACAGCGGCCTCGCCACAGTGACCTCTATATTTATGGATAAAAAAAGGGATGAAGTCACCTTCATCCCTGCACGATCATACCAAACAAACAGCCGAATCAGTCGCGAATCTCGCGCTCATACTCGGACAGGCTGGCCTGGAATGATTCACGTTCAAACAGGCGCTGCATGTACGCCTGCAGCGGCTTGGTTTGCGCTTCAGGCAGTTCAATGCCCATCTGCGGCAAGCGCCACAGAATCGGAGCCAGACAACAATCCACCAGCGTGAATTCATCGCTCATGAAAAACGGTTTTTCAGCAAAGATCGGTGAAATCGTCACCAGGCTGTCACGCAGATCCTTGCGCGCAGCATCCAGCTCTGCGTCAGTACCTTCATCGGCCAGAATGCGATCAACCAGCACACACCAGTCACGCTGGATACGATGCATGAACAGGCGACTCTCAGCTCGGGCAACCGGGTAGACCGGCAACAGGGGCGGATGAGGGAAACGCTCATCGAGGTATTCCATCATCACATTGGGTTCGTACAATACCAGCTCGCGATCCAGCAGGGTCGGCAGGCTGTTGTAGGGGTTCTGCGCCGCGACATCCTCCGGCAGCTCGCTTGCTTTACACTCAACAATATCAACCGCCACGCCTTTTTCACACAGCACAATACGTACTCTGTGGCTGTAATGGTCGGAACCATCCGAGTAAAAGGTCATGGAAGAACGTTTGGCTACTACACCCATCGCACTATCCCCATCAAAAGTATACTGCTGAAACAAAAAATCTACGCGGCCTCACGACCGCGTAGCTTCGGACTCAATCACCCGTCGGCAATCAGTGTACGTCTTTCCAGTACTCTTTTTTCAGAGCAAAGGCAAAGACGAACAGGATCGCCAGGAAGATCAGGACCTTGGTACCCAGTCTTTCAGACTCGAGACGAGATGGCTCGCCCATATAGGTCATGAAGTTAACCAGGTCGTAGACGGTCTTGTCGAACTCTTCCGCAGACTGGCTGCCTGCTTCATCAACTGTCAGACAGCCACCCATGGTTTTGCCGGTCAGCGGATCGATTTCGTCCTGGCTGTGCGCAAGCTCTTCCGGAGTACAGTGGTTGACCACCTTGCCCTGAAGATCTTCCAACACGTTCGGCATACCCACATCCGGGAAGACCGCGTTGTTGACACCCCAAGGACGGCTTTCATCCTTATAGAAGCTGCGCAGGTATGTGTACAGCCAGTCGGAGCCACGCAGACGCGCTTCAAGCGTCAGATCGGGCGGAGGCGCACCAAACCAGGTCGCGGCATCATCTTTCGCCATCGCACTTTTCATGTGCTCGCCGATTTTAGCGGCGGGGTCAAGAATCAGATACTCCTCGACCAGCGCATTGGGCATACCCAAGTCCTGAGCAGCACGCTCAAAACGCTGGTAACCCGCTTCGTGACAACCCATACAACGGTTTACAAAGGTCTGCATACCGCGTTGCAGGGAGGCCTGATCAGTCAGATCACCCTCGAACGAGTCCAGCGGCACACCGGCACCGCCGGCTGCACTGGCGGTCATCGGCGCCAGTGCCATCATCAATGTGATAAGGAACTTTTTCATTAGCCTGTTACCCTCTCCGGAACCGGTTTAGTGCGCTCCATGCGTGTGTAGAACGGCATCAGCAGGAAGAATGCGAAGTACAGTGCTGTGCAGACCTGAGACAGGAGGGTACGGCCTTCTGTTGCCGGCAGCACACCCAACACACCCAGTACAACAAAGCTCACGGCAAAGATAACCAGCCAGATTTTGCTCAACCAGCCTTTGTAACGGATCGATTTAACCGGGCTGCGATCCAGCCAGGGCAATACAAACAGGATGGCAATTGCAGCACCCATTACCACCACACCCCAGAATTTGGCGTCCAGACCAAACATCGGGAAGGTGATCGCACGCAACATGGCGTAGAACGGCGTGAAGTACCATACCGGCGCAATGTGGTTAGGCGTTTTCAGCGCGTTGGCAGCCTCAAAGTTCGGTTTCTCAATGAAGTAACCGCCGCCTTCCGGGAAGAAGAAGACAACCGTACAGAACACGAACAGGAAGACAACAACCCCAACAATATCTTTAACGGTGTAGTACGGGTGGAACGGAATACCATCCAACGGCACACCGTTTTCATCTTTCTTGTCCTTGATTTCGATACCGTCCGGGTTGTTGGAACCGACTTCATGCAACGCAATGATGTGCAGTACAACCAGCGCCAAGATCACGATCGGCAGGGCAATGACATGCAATGCAAAGAAACGGTTCAGCGTGATGCCGGAGATCAGGAAGTCACCACGAATCCACTGCTGCAGGTCGGGGCCGATAACCGGAATCGCACCGAACAGGGAGATGATAACCTGAGCCCCCCAATAGGACATCTGTCCCCAAGGCAGCAGGTAGCCCATGAAGGCCTCGGCCATCAGCGCCAGATAAATGGTCATACCGAAGATCCACACCAGCTCGCGCGGCTTGCGGTAGGAACCGTACATGATGCCACGCAGCATGTGCAGATAAACCACCACGAAGAAGGCCGACGCACCCGTGGAGTGCATGTAGCGCAATAACCAACCGTATTCCACATCTCGCATGATGTATTCAACGGATGCGAACGCACCTTCGGCGCTCGGGTTGTAGCTCATGGTCAGCCAGATACCGGTCAGGATCTGGTTAACCAGCACCAGCAGTGCCAAGGAACCGAAAAAGTACCAGAAGTTGAAGTTCTTCGGCGCGTAGTATTTGGAAAGGTGATCTTCCCACATGGCAGTTGCCGGGAAACGATCGTCAATCCAGCCCATCAGGCCCGGATTACCTTTATTGCGTGTACCAGCCATTATGCAGTCTCCGGATCAACACCGATAATCAGTGTATTGTCATCTTCATACATGTGCGGCGGGATAACCAGGTTGGTTGGTGCCGGCACAGACTTGTATACACGACCGGAGAGGTCAAAACGGGAGCCATGACAAGGACAGAAGAAGCCGCCCAGCCAGTCTTTACCCAGATCTTCCGGTGCCACTTCCGGGCGATAGGTCGGAGAACAGCCCAAGTGAGTACAAATACCGACCATAACAGCGATTTCCGGACGGATAGCACGAGCCGCATTCTTGGGAATGTAATCCGGCTGCTGAGGTTTTTCAGACATCGGGTCAGCGACACGATCGTTCAGTTTTTCCAGATTAGCCAGTGCTTCCTCGCCACGGCGCACAACCCATACGGGTTTGCCTCGCCATTCAACGATCATCTGCTGACCGGGCTCCAGCTTGCTGATATCCGCCTTGGCAGGTGCACCTGCGGCTTTCGCCTTGGCACTCGGATTCCAGGAAGCCACGAACGGGACGGCCACTCCTACGATACCCACTGCACCTACTGCAGATGTGGCACCGATCAGGAGACGACGTCGCCCCTTATTCACGCCGTCATTGCTCATTAACTTCATCTCCCCTCAATCGACCCGCCACATTTTGCAAAAACACAAAAAGCTGACGAGGCGCTCAGTCATGAAAACACAAAACCGGTTTGTTCAAATGCGCCGAATGTTAAAGAAAATACCCTTTTTTTACAAGGTATAAAGCCCTCTCCATTAGGCGAACACCCATTTTATTGACTTAACCCCATAGACAAAAAAAGCCCACAACCACGTGGGCTGCAGGCTTTTTTGAATTGCCGTAAGGCGGCTTCGCCGCCTGCAATTAACGCTTGGAGAACTGCGGACGCTTACGTGCTTTACGCAGACCCACTTTCTTACGCTCAACCATACGAGCGTCACGGGTTACGTAGCCAGCTTCACGCAGAGCACCACGCAGAGTCTCGTCGTATTCCATCAGCGCACGGGTGATACCGTGACGGATAGCACCAGCCTGACCGAAGCCGCCACCGCCTTTAACGGTGATGTGGGCATCGAACTTCTCGACATTGTCGGTCAGTTCCAGCGGCTGCTTAACGATCATACGCGCGGTTTCACGACCGAAGTACTCTTCCAGAGTACGGTTGTTGATCATGATTTTGCCAGTACCCGCACGCAGGAAAACGCGAGCAGTAGAGGTTTTACGACGGCCGGTACCGTAATACTGAGTAGTAGACATATTCGCCTTCCCCTTAGATGTTCAGTTCTTTCGGTTGCTGAGCCTGATGCGGATGTTCTGCACCGGCATATACTTTCAGCTTGCTGTACATGGAGCGACCCAGCGGACCCTTCGGCAGCATGCCTTTAACAGCCAGCTCGATTGTACGCTCAGGGAAGGTCTGTACCATCTTGTTGAAGTTCGCTTCCTTCAGACCACCCGGGAAACCGGAGTGGCGATAGTACATCTTGTCGTTGCGCTTATTGCCGGTCACGTTCACTTTCTCGGCGTTGACTACAACGATGTAGTCGCCAGTATCAACGTGCGGAGTGTATTCCGGCTTGTGCTTGCCACGCAGACGACGGGCAATTTCAGTAGCCAGGCGACCCAGAGTTTTACCCTCTGCGTCCACAACATACCAGTCGCGTTTTACTTCGGCCGGTTTGGCGGTAAAAGTTTTCATGGATTTTTCACCTTACAGTTTAAGTCTCGAATACGAGATTCCGACTTACCTTATAGTTATTGGTTAGCAGCACGCGGCCACTAACTTACACTTATTCGGCACCCTGTTTTCAGGGAGCGCGCATTATACCCGCACCTCCCTCATATTGGAAGGGCTGCAGGTATGTCTTTCAGGCCGAACGGTGCTCGCGAGCCAGATACTCATGCGACTGCATCTCCAGCAATCGACTCTGCGTACGCTCTATCTCGAAACTCAAGCGCCCTTCCGTATAAATTTCATGAATCGGCACTGCAGCCGAAATAATCAGCTTGACCCCCGAATCATAGAACTCATCGACAAGGTTGATAAAACGTCGAGCCGCATCGTCATTCTTGCGCCCCAACTGCGGCACATTGCTCAACAGTACCGCATGGTACAGCTTACCCAGTTCGATATAGTCATTCTGCGAACGCGCACCTTCGCACAGGGCACTGAAGTCAAACCAGGCCACATCCTCACAAACACGACGCGCTTTCAAGTTACGTCCGTTCACCTCAATCAGGACATCACGCTCTTCAGCTTCACAGTCCGGCACCAGGCTCTCGAAACTACGAGCCAGACTGCCGTCCGCTTCGGCATCCAGAGGCCAGTGATACAGTTCGGCCTGCTCAAGGGTACGCAGACGATAATCGATCCCCCCGTCCACATTGACCACTTCGGTATACCGCTTGAGCATATCGATTGCCGGCAGGAAGCGCTGTCGCTGCAAGCCATCCTTATACAAACCGTCCGGAACGATGTTGGAGGTCGCCACCAGAGCAACGCCGTTATTGAACAACTCCTGCATCAGCCCGCCCAGGATCATGGCATCCGTAATATCGGAGACGAAAAACTCGTCGAAGCAGATAATACTGGCCTCGTCAGCATACTTGCGCCCAATTTCGACCAGTGGGTTCTTGGTTCCGTCCAGCTCTTTCAATTCCTGATGCACACGCTGCATGAACCGGTGAAAATGGGTTCTCATCTTGCGCTCGAACGGCAGGCTGTCGTAGAAGGTGTCCATCAGGTAGGTTTTGCCCCGGCCGACACCGCCCCAGAAATACAGCCCCTTGATCGGCTCCTGAGACTGTCGCTTGATCCGGCTGCCCAAGCGCTGCATCAGGCTCGGCTTGGGTGCACGCTCGGCGGCCACCAGGTCATCATACAGGCGCTGCAGGTGCCCCACAGCCATTTCCTGGGTCGGATCATAGGAAAAGTCATCACGTTTCAGATCCTGCTGGTATCGCTCAAGCGGAGTCATCTTCAGTCTGTACCTCTGGTCGGTTTATGCACACACCACAATGGGGGCGAACTTTACTGCCGAACACACGTTTGCGCAAATCCGGCTTCCGCTCGCCCCTCCCATCAACCAGCTCTATAAACCAAGCAAACGTATCAGCACCGGCACCAGGAACGCCGTAACCAGTCCGGTAAGCCCCATGGCAAGCCCCGAAAAGGCGCCAGCCAGAGTACTGAACTCGAAAGCGAATGCGGTCCCAAAGCCATGAGATGACAGACCCAGAGCAAATCCCTTGTGCGCATCGTCTTCAATTTTTAGCCAGCGAAACAGCATTGGTGCCGTAAGACAGCCGATAGCCCCGGTAATCAATGCAAATCCGGCCGCCAACGAGGGATACCCACCGATTTTTTCCGCGATCCCGATCGCAATTGGCGAGGTAACCGATTTGGGTGCCAGTGACAGCAACGTACTCTCCGATGCTCCCAATGCCCAGGCAACCGCGATCACCGACAACGCAGCTGTCACGGCTCCGCAGGCACAGGCGATCAGCAACGGCACCAACATCTTCCGAATTCGCTCAAGGTGGTCATATAACGGAACGGCAAGCGCAACCGTCGCGGGCCCCAACAGGAAATGGATGAACTGAGCCCCTTCGAAATAGGTATCGTAGTCGGTACCGGTCAGCTGCAGCAGCACGATGATCAGTGACAATGCCACCAGCACAGGATGCAGCAACGGAGTCCCTCCGACACGGCGATTCAGCCAGGTCGTGAAGATGAAAGTGGCAATGGTAACGATGATCCACCACAGCGGCTTGGCCGCAAAATACACCCAAAAACTCGTCATCACTTGCCCCCCGACATATCCATGTTGCGCGTTAAATACTTCAGCACCAGAGCAGTCACCACAATAGTGACAACCGTACTGACAACCAGCGCCAACAGGATGACCAGCCATTCGGCCGCTATCAACTCGGCATGTACCATCAGCCCGACACCGGCCGGCACAAACAGTAGAGCCAAGTGGCGCAAGAGCCCTTCGGCCGACATTCGAACTGCCTCCGGTACCCGCTTTGCCACGATCAAGGCAATCAGTAACAGCACCATTCCCATCACGGGGCCGGGTACGGGCAACGCCAGTGCAAGCACGATCCACTCACCCAGCAACTGGCATACCAGCAACAACAACAGACCTGCCAACATCCCTCTTCTCCTGCGGTCATCTTTGTGGGAAAAAACTGGAGTGTACTTATTTTCTTAACATTTTTCTCTTCGACTCTTGGCAAATGCCCTCTGTCTCTCTATAATGCGCTCCGTTCCTGATTGAGGCGCTCCCTTCGCCATTCTACCAATCAGAACAAACACTTAGCTTCAGCTTTGTCGGGGTGTAGCTCAGCCTGGTAGAGCACTGTCTTCGGGAGGCAGGGGTCGTAGGTTCAAATCCTGTCACCCCGACCATTCGCTGAATCTAAGTATTGCGTCGGGATGTAGCTCAGCCTGGTAGAGCACTGTCTTCGGGAGGCAGGGGTCGTAGGTTCAAATCCTGTCATCCCGACCAATTTCCTTTCCCTCTGTCCTGTTATTTCCCACTGAAGAAACATATCAGACTAAGGTAGAATACCGCCTTTCCTGTAATCAGTGGATCACTTCAATGCTGGACAAGCTCTTCAAGCTCTCCGAGCACCAAACCAATATCAAGACCGAAGTCATTGCAGGCCTGACCACCTTCCTGACTATGGCCTATGTCATTTTCATCAACCCTTCGATGCTGTCAGCAAGCGGCATGGATTCCGGTGCCGTTTTCGTTGCCACCTGCCTGGCTGCCGCCATTGGCTGTTTTGTTATGGGATTCTGGGCCAACTACCCGATCGCCCTGGCTCCCGGCATGGGACTGAACGCCTTTTTCAGCGTCACCGTGGTCGGGCAGATGGGGTACAGCTGGGAAACCGCACTGGGAGCCGTCTTCATCTCGGGTGTCTGCTTTTTCCTGCTATCGGTATTTCGCATTCGTGAGTGGATTATCAATAGCATTCCACTGTCACTTAAGGGCGGTATCGGCGCCGGCATTGGCCTTTTCCTCGGTTTTATCGGCCTTAAGAATGCTGGCATCGTCATCAATGAAGACTCCACACTGGTCACTCTTGGCGACATGAGCCAGTGGAGTGCCATCATGGCATGCCTGGGCTTTGTTATCATCGCAACCCTTTACTACCGACGCATGACCGGCTCGGTGATGATCGGAATCCTGGCCATCACTCTGGTAAGCCTCGCCACCGGACATGTTGAATTTAACGGCATAGTATCATCCCCCCCCTCTCTGGCACCGACCTTTGCAAAACTGGATATTATTGGTGCCCTGAACATCGGCTTGGTCAGCGTTGTATTCTCGTTTCTGTTTGTCGACCTTTTTGACACCTCGGGCACACTGATCGCCGTGGCACAAAAGGGCAAGATGCTGACCAGCGACGGCAAGCTGCCACGTTTGGGACGCGCACTGATGGCCGACTCCACCGCCACCATGGCCGGCTCCGTGATGGGTACCTCAACCACCACCAGCTATATAGAATCCGGCGCCGGCATTGCCGCCGGTGGACGTACGGGACTGACCGCCATTGTAGTCGGCGCCCTCTTCCTGGCCAGCCTGTTCCTGTCGCCACTGGCCAGTACCATTCCGCTTTATGCGACAGCTCCTGCCCTGCTGTTCGTAGCCGTACTAATGACACACAGCCTGGTCAAGATCGACTGGGACGATATCACCGAAGCCGCACCAGTGGTCATTGCAACCGTCAGCATGCCGCTGACTTTTTCCATCACCACCGGCATCGCATTTGGCATTATCTCCTACACGGCCATCAAGGCATTGAGCGGTCGCTTTGATCAACTCAATCCGGCGCTTTGGATCCTGTCGGCGCTGTTTATCGTCAAGATGGCATTTTACGGCTGAACCATAACGGCGAGACTCCTCCTTGAGCTCGTCACCACCGACCCGACAGCCTGCCGGTTTAAGACAGATACAAAAAAGGGGTGAAGACCAACGGCCTTCACCCCTTTTTTCATATCACCCGGATACCTGCCTACAGTACCAGACGACGAATATCGCTGAGCAGACCATTCAGATCAGTCAGGAAACGACCCGCATCACCGCCATTGATGGCGCGATGATCATAGGACAGGCACAGCGGCAGCATCATGCGCGGCTCGAACTCTTTGCCATTCCAGCGCGGCTTGATGTCCGCCTTGGAGATACCCAGAATCGCCACTTCCGGCGCATTGACGATCGGTGTAAAGCCGGTGCCGCCAATCCCGCCGAGGCTGGAGATGGTGAAGCATGCACCTTGCATTTCGTTCGGCTTCAGCTTGCGATCCTTGGCCTTGCCGGCCAATTCAATTGCTTCGCGCGCCAACTCGTAAATGCTTTTCTGATCCGCATCCTTGATCACCGGCACCATCAGGCCGTTCGGCGTATCCACCGCAATGCCGATGTTAACGTATTTCTTGTATACGATATGCTCGCCATCGTGATGCAGAGAAGCGTTGAACTTCTGGTGACGCTTGAGTGCAATCGCAGCCGCCTTGATCATGAACGGCAGCGGGGTCAACTTGACGCCCTCTTTCGCCGCCGCATCTTTCATTTCCTTGCGGAAGGCTTCCAGCTCGGTGATATCAGCCTCGTCGAACTGGGTCACATGCGGCACGTTCAGCCAGCATCGGGACATGTTGTCACGTGTGATTTTGTCGACCTTGCTCAGCTTGACCATCTCGGTTTCACCGAACTTGCTGAAGTCCACCGCAGGAATCACCGGAATGCCGCTGCCACCGGTCACGGTCGCCGGCCCCTTCTCGGCCAGCTGCTTGAGCGCCGACTTCACATAGGCCTGGACATCTTCCTTCAGGATACGTCCCTTGCGACCGCTGCCGGATACATTGGCCAGCTCGACACCAAATTCACGCGCCAGCGCACGTACCGCCGGACCGGCATGAACCTTGCGGTTTTTCTGCTCCAGTACATTCAAGTCAACAGACGTACCCGCGGCAGGCCCAGTCGCCTTGACTGGCACAGTCGGTGCCGGTGTGGTGGGCGCCTCTGCAGCCGGGGCAGAAGGTGCAGCAGCCGGTGCACCCGCCACTTCCAGTTCCAGAATCAGGTCACCTTCATTGACCTGAGCACCTTCCGTAATCTTCACGGATACAACCTTACCCCCCTTGGGTGCAGGCACTTCCATGGAGGCCTTGTCAGTCTCCAGCGTGATCAGGCTGTCACCTTCGGCGATTTCGTCACCGACAGACACCAGTACTTCGATCACATCCACATCACTGGCGCCGGACAGGTCCGGTACGGTCACCGGCTCGACACCACCGGCCTGGACCGATGCTGCAGCAGGCGCAGGCGACGCTTCAGCAGCGGGAGCGGGAGCGGGAGCTACAGCATCACCACTGACTTCCAGTTCCAGCAGCACATCACCTTCACTGGCCTGGTCGCCCTCCTTAATTCTCATGGAAACAACCTTGCCACCCTTCGGAGCCGGTACTTCCATGGAGGCCTTGTCAGTCTCCAGCGTGATCAGACTGTCACCTTCGGCGATCTCGTCACCAGCCTTCACCAGCACTTCAATCACATCCACATTGTCGGCACCGGACAAGTCCGGCACCAACACCTGCTCAATGCCACCAGAGGCTGCTACAGCCGGAGTCGGCTCTGCCGCAGGCACCGGCTCGACTGAAGCGACATCCGCCGGAGCTGTAGCCACGGCCTCTGCCTCGACGGCTCCCGCAACTTCCAGCTCCAGAATCGCATCACCTTCGCTGCAGGTTCCGCCTTCAGCCACAATAATGCTCTTCACCACCCCCGTATGAGTGGATGGAACCTCCATGGACGCCTTGTCGGTTTCAAGCACGATCAGGGAATCACCTTCTGCAATGCTGTCACCCACGCTGACACACACTTCAACGATGTCGACGTTTTCGCTACCGCCGATATCAGGCACTGTAATGGTAGTCGTAGTCACAATAAATCCTCTCGCAATAAACCAGTCAGATGTTCACTCGCCTGCCACTTACAGTGTCCAGGGGGCCGGCTTGTCCGGGTTGATGTTGAACTTCTGAATGGCCTTGGCGACAACCGCAGCCTCCAGCTTGCCCTCTTCCTGCAACGCCTTCAGCGCCGCTACGGTGACGTAATAACGGTTTACTTCGAAGAATTCACGCAGCTTGTTTCGGCTATCGGAACGACCGAAACCATCGGTACCCAAGACCTTGTAGCGACGCGGGATATATTCACGCAACTGATCAGCATACATTCTCATGTAATCGGTAGAAGCCACCACAGGCCCCTCGCGGCCTTCCAGGCAGGCCTCGACATAGGACTGACGCGCATCCTGTTCAGGGTGCAGCAGATTCCAGCGAGCAGCCGACTGGGCTTCACGGCGCAACTCGTTGATGGAGGTCATGCTCCAGACATCAGCCTCAATACCGAACTCTTCACGCAGAATAACGGCCGCCTCACGCACTTCACGCAGAATGGAACCACAGCCCATCAACTGCACTTTAAGCTCGGCAGGCTTACCCTCTTCCAGCAAGTACATGCCCTTAATGATGCCCTCTTCGGCACCCTGCGGCATTTCCGGATGCTGATAGTTTTCATTCAGCGTGGTGATGTAATAGAACTTGTTTTCCTGCTCCGCATACATCCGACGCAGGCCATCCTGTACGATCACCGCCAGCTCATAGCCATAGGTTGGATCGTAGGAGATACAGTTCGGGATCATCTGCGCCATCAGATGGCTGTGCCCATCCTGGTGCTGCAGGCCCTCACCATTCAGCGTAGTACGGCCGGAGGTCGCACCAATCAGGAAGCCGCGCGCCTGAGAGTCACCGGCCGCCCAAGCCAGGTCCATGATGCGCTGGAAACCGAACATGGAATAGAAAATGTAAAACGGCACCATGGTGCAGCCATTGTTGGCGTAGGAAGTCGCCGCCGCAATCCAGGCCGACATGGCACCCGCCTCGTTGATCCCTTCCTGCAGGATCTGGCCGTTTTTCGACTCCTTGTAGTACATGATCTGGTCGGAGTCATGGGGCACATAACGCTGTCCGGCAGACGAATAAATGCTCAGCTGACGGAACATGCCCTCCATACCGAACGTACGCGCCTCGTCCGGCACGATCGGCACGACTCGCTCACCCATCTGCTTATCCTTGACCAGGGTGCTGAGTACTCGGTTCAGCGCCATCTGAGTCGACAGGGTACGCTCACCGCTGGACTTGAGCTGTCCCTTGAAAGCATCCAGTTCAGGCACCTGCAGCTGCTCGAATTCTGTGCGGCGTGCCGGGTAGAAACCACCCAACTGCTTGCGACGCTCAAACATGTACTTCATTTCCGGCGAATCCGGAGACGGGCGGTAGTAGGGGACGCTCTTGAGCTGTTCATCGGACAATGGAATATTGAAGTTGTCGCGGAACGCCATCAGGTCGTCCATCGCCACCTTTTTCATCGAGTGCGTATCGTTTTTCGCCTGCCCCGACTGGCCGGTGCCGTACCCTTTCACGGTCTGCGCCAGAATGACGGTCGGCTGCCCCTTGTGATGGAACGCCTGATGATACGCCGTGTATACCTTGTACGGATCATGCCCGCCACGGTTCAGATTCATGATCTCGTCGTCTGACATATCCTTGACCATCTCGGCCAGTTCAGGATATTTGCCGAAGAAATGTTCACGGGTATAGGCGCCGCCATTGGCCTTGTAGTTCTGCAATTCACCATCACAGACTTCATCCATGCGCTTGCGCAGCAGACCTTTCTCGTCCTTTTCAAACAGCGGATCCCAGTGGCGTCCCCACAGGACCTTGATCACGTTCCAGCCGGCACCACGGAAAATGCCTTCCAGCTCCTGAACGATCTTGCCGTTACCACGTACCGGGCCGTCCAGACGCTGCAGGTTACAGTTGATGACAAAGATCAGGTTTTCCAGCTGTTCGCGCCCAGCCAGAGAGATTGCACCCAGAGTTTCCGGCTCATCACATTCGCCGTCACCCAGAAACGCCCATACCTTGCGATCACCACGCTTGACCAAATCACGCGCCGAGAGGTAACGCATGACATGTGCCTGGTAGATTGCCTGGATCGGCCCCAGCCCCATGGAAACGGTCGGGAACTGCCAGAAGTCCGGCATCAGCCAGGGGTGCGGATAGGAGGACAGACCGTTGCCATCTACTTCACGACGGAAGTTATCCAGCTGTTCTTCGGTCAGTCGACCTTCCAGATAGGCGCGCGCATAAATCCCCGGAGAAATATGTCCCTGGAAGAAGACCATATCGGACTCGCGATCCCCTTCGGGACCATGGAAAAAGTAGTTAAAACCGATGTCGTAAAGTGTTGCAGAAGAAGAGAAGCTGGAGATATGACCGCCGAGTGCATCTTCGTTATCGTTGGCTCGCATGACCATTGCCATTGCGTTCCAGCGAATAAAGGAGCGGATACGACGCTCGATGAACAGGTCACCCGGCATGCGCACTTCGTCACGAGGTGTAATGGTGTTGACGTAAGAGGTATTGAGGGTCGCTCCCGAGTCAACGCCCATATCGGATGCCTTGGCACCCAGTTCGCGCAGCAGGTAGCGCGCGCGCTCATCTCCATCGTTTTTGGCGACGGATTCAAGAGCATCCATCCATTCCTGAGTTTCGATTGGATCGATATCTTCAATCATGTCTCGCACTTTGCCTTCTCCGATCACTTGTAAGCGTGGACGTGCCGGAATCGACCGATATCCTGCATGGATTGCACGCAAGGCACCTGTAAGCCGTCCCGGTTATTGTGGTTTTATATGTAGTAATACTACATTTGACTCATACTTTTGTCTATTACCAACCCTGACGTGCAGGCTGCATCTATAAAGCCCTTTTAGACTGTAGTATTTTGACACTTTTCGAGCACCGTACTGACTCTAGACTAGACCTCTACCGCAGTTATTCCAAGCATTCCACGTGCTGGCCTGTTGCAAAAATACCCGCCCACAGCGGCCCTGAAAAACACACGTATGCGGGACAGACTCAAAACCGGTGACTGATGTTATCATCACGGGCGCAGAACACAGGTTCCGCTATTACCGTCAGACAGAATAAGTGCGCCCTTCGCTGGGGGCCGCTCTGACTGCCTGTCGAAGACACTAATAAAAACTACTACTGACCCAACGGGCGGGCCAGCCAAAGGATTTTTCATGGACAGCACCACCCTGGCGCTACTGGAGCGCATTTTTCTCACGGTTTTACCTCTGGTTGCCATTGTCAGCGTCGGCTTTTTTTATGCTCGCGCGCAACACACTGACATGACAATCGCCAACCGCTTGAATATCGATGTTTTTTGCCCTGCACTGATTTTTTCGGTCATGTCGGCAAAGTCCTTCGACCTCCCGACCTATTCCAGCCTGGCCATCGGCGCCCTGATCGTCGTACTGGGCTCCGGCCTGCTGCTATGGCCCATCAGCCGTCTTCTGGGCGTACAGAGCAAAACCTTTTTGCCACCTATCATGTTCAATAACAGTGGCAACCTCGGCATCCCTCTGCTGGTACTGGCCTTCGGGGAACAGGCCTTGCCCGCAGCCGTCGTGCTGTTTCTGGTTGAGAACCTGCTCCACTTCACCGTCGGTATTTATATGCTCGACCACCGCACCAACCCGTTCAATGTCCTGCGCATGCCGATGATTATCGCCACCATCGCAGGGCTGGTAGTCAGTACCTTTGAATGGACGCTGCCTGCAGCGGCACAGGTGCCCATTGACATGCTGGGACAAATTGCCATTCCGCTGATGCTGTTTGCGCTGGGCGTACGTATGACCGATGTGGATTTTTCCAACTGGAAAATCGGTGCCTGGGGAAGTTTGCTGACCCCTCTCAGCGGAGTCGTCATTGCACTGGCTCTGCAACCCATCCTGCAATTGGAGCCGGTACAGTTCAGCTATCTGCTGATTTTCGGTGCACTGCCACCCGCCGTACTCAACTACATGATGGCCGAACGCTACAATCAGGAACCACAGCAAGTGGCCTCGATCGTCCTACTGGGTAATATCAGCAGCCTGGTCGTGATTCCGGTCGCACTCGCCTTTGCACTGCAGATCGGTTGAGCCTAAACGGCCGGACCGGCGCAACCGGTCCGGCTAAAGTGCTACTCGGCCTGCCCCGCTTCCAGCAAAATCAGGGTGCGATTTTTGTCCACGGTTGCCGGGCCAATGCCCTTCACATCCGTTAACTGCTCAACGGCTACAAAAGGCCCATGGGCTTCACGATAGGCCACTATGGCTTCAGCCTTGGCTGCACCCACGCCATTCAACGCAGACGCTATCTGTTCAGCCGTTGCAGTATTGATATCGACAGGTTCTGCCGCCAGAGAAAAAGGCGAAAACAGCAGGGTTGAAGAGAGCAGCATACTGCTCAATAGACGTTTGATCATGATTGCTTCCTTTCAGTCAGGGTCAATGCGTCAGCCATCCTGGCCGACACAAATCATCATAGGCAGACCGGCGCCGAACCTGAAGCAGGGTTCGGCCTTGCCTTGACCCTGATCAGTTTTACAAAGCAGAAAGCGCCTGCGCTACCTCCTGCTGTATGCGTTCCGCAACGACTGATGGCTCGCGGGTCTGCGTAATCGGTCGCCCGATTACCAGATAATCACTTCCCGTGCGAATTGCTTCGCTCGGTGTCATGATGCGACGCTGATCGCCCTGTTCGGCATCAGCCGGACGAATTCCCGGCGTCACCAGCGTAAACGGCTGCTTCAGAGCAGCTCGAATCGCAGACACTTCCTGCGCGGAGCAGACAATGCCATCAAGGCCCGAGTCCTGCGTCAGTTTGGCCAGACGCACAACCTGCTCCATGGGATCAAGATCCAGCCCGATTTCAGCCAGGTCGGAGCGCTCCATACTGGTCAAAACGGTTACCGCGATCAGCAGCGTGCGGTTGCCCTGAACCTGCTCCAACTGCTCACGCGCCGCTTCCATCATCCGGCGACCGCCCGATGCATGCACATTGACCATCCATACTCCCATCTCCGCTGCAGCACGCACGGCACGTGCCGTCGTATTGGGGATGTCATGGAATTTCAGGTCCAGGAAAACATCAAACCCCAACTGATGCAGTGCTTCAACCACTGCAGGTCCACAGCGGGTAAACAGCTCCTTGCCTACTTTGACCCGGCAAAGGGCCGGGTCCAGCTGCCGCGCCATCTGCAAGGCCGAGTTCAGGTCCGGGTAGTCCAGGGCAACAATAATACGGTTGGTATCTGTGGTCATGTATAGTATCTCTTACTCGCCTTCAAGCCCCTGAATCGGGCCTGTCGTACCCCACTGCTTGCAGGACGGACATTGCCAATGCAAGGCGCGTCCCGCAAAGCCACAGTGGTTACACTGATAAATGGGCTTGTTCTGTTCCAGCTGTCCGGTCAAGCCTCGCAATACACTGAGACTCTGACGTGCGCTACGGGAACCATAATCAATATGCATGTCGATCAGCCGATTAAATCCCCGGACAGATGGACGCTTCTTCAATTCTTCCGTGAGAAACTTGCCGGCGGCATACACATCCTTTCGCCGCCAGATGACCTCGGCCAGGGCCATGATCACCGTTGTCGATGAAGCCTGCTGCAGGCACTGACGCAAATAGCTCTCCAGTGCGTATTCGTCCCCCAGAGCGGTATAACACTCGGTCAGAGGCGCAATGGTTTCCGGCACCAGTAGCGGATCTTGCTCCAACACCTGCTTGAGCGTTTTGATCGCAGAATTCCAGCGCGACGCTGCCATCTGCACTCGGGCTCGGATCAGAGTTGCCCGGCAGCACTGTCGGTCATACTGCAATGCCTGCCGCAGGTAATGCTCGGCAGCGGCAGCGCCCTCGGCTCGCAAGACCACTTCCGCACGCTCACAGCAATAATGCGCCAGCTCATGCCGAATATCGCTCAGGTCACCGCTCTGCAGCTGCGCAGCCATATCCAGCGCCTGCTGCCACTCGCTCTCTTTTTCGTAAAGCTTGATCAGTAACAACTGGGCCTTGCGACGGGCCACCGTATCGGTTGTTCGCTGAATAATGTCCAGCAACAGTTTTTCGGCTCGATCCAGCAGCCCCGAGGCCTCATAGTCCCGAGCCAAGGCCATCTGAATACGCAGAAAGTCGGATTCCGGCAAGTCAGGCCGCGCCAGCAGTTTCTGATGGATGGCAACGGCACGCTCAACCTCGCCCTTGCGGCGAAACAACTTCGCCAAGGTCAGGTGGGCGGGGATGGTCTCGGAGTTGATTTCCAGCGCGCGAATCAGGCTTTCGATCGCTTCATCGGTGTTTTCATTGATCAGGTGATCAAGACCGATGAAGTACTCCCTGCTCAATTCAGCGACCGCAGGCTCCGCTGACTGACGCCCCTGGACCTGGCTCCTGCCCAGCCACCAGCCGGCGCCCACCGCCAGAAACAGCGGGACAATCAGCAGGTAATCCGACAGCATTTCAGTTGGCGTTTTTCAGGCCGGCCGTACGCAGCTGGTCAAGCTCCTTGCGGAAGGCCTGCTCTTTACGACGAGATGAACTCAGGCGAGTTTTCAGCGCCAACAGCGTGAAGGCACTCAGGAACATGCCGCAGGCACCACCCAATACGAAGACGGCGATCAGCCAAAGGGAAAGGCTGGCTTCCGGTAATACAAAAAATACCAGATCAATACTGACCGGTTGAGTATTGTGGATGGTAAACAGAATGCCGATGCCAATAACAATCAGCGCCAGCAGGGTCAGGATCAGTTTTTTCAGCCAGTTCACGCTTTCTTCCTCTGCAGTTGACCGGCATTGTCATGGCAGGTAAATCAATAGCCGGCTTTTAGCCCTTCATTCACTTGGTCGCGCAGTTCCTTACCGGGTTTAAAGTGAGGAACATGCTTTGCGGCCAGGGGAACAGCCTCTCCCGTTTTCGGGTTGCGCCCCATACGAGGCGCCCGATAGTGTAACGAGAAGCTGCCAAAACCGCGAATTTCAATGCGGTCGCCCGTGGACAGAGCATCCGTCATATGATCAAGCATGGTCTTAACGGCCAGCTCCACATCCTTGACTGACAGCTCCGGGTGGGCATCGATCAAACGCTCGATTAACTCTGATTTGGTCATAACACCTCCGGTTCGGACCGAAGACCCTGTGTCAACAGGGTCTCAGACTAGAGCAAAGCGGATATCAGGAATCCTGCTTTTTCATCTGCTGCTTGATCAGGTCACCAATCGTAGTCGGTCCCTGTTCTTGCCCTGGCTGTTCCTGTACCGACTGCATCGCCTGTTTCACTTGAGCACGCTCCATCTGACGAACAGACAGATTCAAGGCTCGGTTACGACGATCAACACTTTGTACAGCTGCTTCCAGCTCATCACCGGACTTAAGTTCGGTGGTAAGATCTGCCACATGCGCCTCGGACAGCTCAGAAACCTTGAGCACGCCCTCCACGCCTTCCGCCAAAGCAACCGTTGCCTGGCGCGGGGTAACATCCTGCACCCTTCCCTGTACAATGCTGCCCTTCGGGTGCTGATCGGCATAGAGCGAGAAGGGATCGGAATTCAACTGTTTGATGCCCAGCGCAATACGTTCGCGCTCAGGATCAACGGAGAGCACCAGTGCCTCAACCTCATCCCCTTTGTTGTAGGCCTTCATCGCCTCCTCTCCCGGCACATCCCAGGACAGGTCAGACAGATGAACAAGCCCATCGATACCACCGTCCAGACCGATAAACACCCCGAAGTCGGTGATTGAGCGCACACGCCCCTTCAACACGTCACCTTTGGCATGCTGACTGGAGAACTGTTCCCAGGGATTCATCTGGCACTGCTTCATGCCTAGAGAGATACGGCGTCGCTGCTGGTCGATATCGAGAATCATGACCTCGACTTCATCGCCCAGCTGCACCACTTTGGAAGGATGGATATTCTTGTTGGTCCAATCCATTTCGGACACGTGCACCAATCCTTCGATACCCGGCGCAATTTCGGCAAAACAGCCATAATCTGCCAGATTGGTTACTCTGGCCTTGACTCGACTCCCCACCGCGTACTCGGCCGCCAACTTGTTCCAGGGATCATCCTGCAACTGTTTCAGACCCAGCGAAACACGCTTGCGTTCGGCATCATACTTCAGAACCTTGACGTCGATTTCATCGCCAACGGTCAGCACCTCGCTCGGATGCTTGACCCGTTTCCAGGCAATATCGGTGATATGCAGCAGGCCGTCGATACCGCCCAAGTCGATGAAGGCACCATAGTCGGTCAGGTTCTTGACCACGCCCTTGATAACCAGGCCCTCTTCCATTTTTTCCAGCAGCTTTTCTCGCTCCTGGCTATAGGCCTCTTCAAGCACTGCACGGCGGGATACAACCAGGTTATTGCTGCGCGCATCCAATTTGACGATGCGCATCTCCAATTCCTGACCTTCCAGGTGAGTGGTATCGCGCAAAGGACGGATGTCCACCAGGGAGCCGGGCATAAAGGCATTAAGGCCATTGACGTTGATTGTCAGGCCACCCCGAACACGGCCAACGATATGCCCCTGCACATTGCTGCCGGCAGCAAAAGCCTCTTCGAGCACGGCCCAAGCTTCAATGCGCTTGGCGCGCTCACGGGATAGAACGGTAGAGCCAAAGCCATCTTCCAGCGACTCCAGTGCAACCCGCACCTCGTCACCAACCTGAAGGTGGCATTCCCCCCTGTCATCACGGAACTGTTCCAGAGGAATCACCCCCTCCGATTTGAGTCCTGCATTGACGATCACAAAGTCGTTATCAATCGCCACAACGGTACCGGTCACTATCGACCCCGGCGCCATATCCAGCTCTTTCAAACTCTCTTCAAACAGCTCCGCAAAACTTTCGCTCATTACCGTTCCTTCCCAAATTTGGCTACATCAACGCAGCCCTCTGTGTCTGGCTTCATCCAGTACAGCCTGCAACACCTCGTCTATGGTCATGGCCGTGGTGTCGAGCCTCACTGCGTCCGGTGCTGGTTTCAACGGCGCGATTGTGCGATTCATGTCCCGCGCATCACGTGCCTTGATATCGTTCAATATATCATCAAGGCTAGCACCGGGTTCCTTGCTAATCAACTGCTTATAACGGCGTCGTGCACGCTCTTCCGCACTGGCATCCAAATAGATTTTCAGCTCCGCTTCAGGGAACACCACGGTGCCCATGTCACGACCGTCCGCAATCAATCCGGGCGCCCGCGCAAAATCACGCTGCCGGTTCAACAGCGCTTCCCGCACCGGCCCCAGGGCCGCGATAACCGAAGCATCCTCACCCACCCGTTCATTACGAATGGCCTGAGTCACTTCCTCTCCTTCCAGTACGATTTGCACACCCTTCTCACTGTCCGATGCCTTGAACTGCACATCCAAATGCGCCGCCAGCACTTCCAGTGCTTCCACGTCATCCAGCGCTACACCATGGTGGCGGGCCGCCAATGCCGTAAGGCGATACAGTGCGCCACTATCAAGCAAGTGCCAGCCCAGCTCCGTTGCCAATAACTGGCAAATCGTGCCTTTACCTGATCCTCCCGGACCATCAACGGTGATGACCGCTACCTGCTTTTTCTCAGTGGACATCAGTCCTCCTCCTTATGAACGTTCAGACCCACTCGTTGCGCCTGCTCAACAAAATCCGGGTAGGCCGCCAACAGCGCCCCCCGCTGAGACACCGTCACTGTTTCTGTGCAGCACAAGCCTGCGGCAAGGGCTGCCATTGCCAGGCGCAGACTATCCTGAGTCTCGATAACACCCCCTTGCAGAGTGCCACCTGTCACCTGGATATAATCGTCGCCCTGCTCAACCGCGATGCCCAAGTCGATCAACATGGCGACGGTTTTATGCACCGGATCATCTTCCTTGTGCTTCAAGCGTGCCAAATCCGTAAAGCGACTCGGCCCTTCGGCCACGGCGGCCGCAACCAGCAACAGCGGCAATTCATCCACCGCAGCCGCCAGCAAGGCTGCATCCGCATCAATACCTTTCAGACGGGCACCTGCAGTCACAACCAGATCGGCGACCGGCTCACCCAACTGCTCCCTTTGTCGCTCAAACCGAATATCGGCTCCCATTTGCTGCAAAACCTGCAACGCACCAATACGACTGGGGTTAATGCCTGCCGACCGCAAACAATAGCTGCCTTGGCTGCCGCGGTCTCCGGCGGCCACCAAAAACAGTGTCGCCCAGGAAATATCGCCGGGCACCTCTATATTCGTTGCTTCCAGATGCGGCCCCGACACCAGCCGAACGCCATCTTCTGATGCACGAATATCGGCCCCCAAAGCCGCCAACATGCGCTCCGTATGATCTCGCGTCGCGACTTTTTCTCGGATACAGGTCGTACCCTCGGCCCAGAGCCCCGCTAACAGCAACGACGATTTCACCTGTGCACTGGGCACCGGCAACTGGTAATCGATTCCGCACAACCGCTGTCCACCCTTGATTGTCAACGGTGCTCCGCCGCTCGGCCCGGTCGTAATCGATGCCCCCATTTGTCGCAGCGGCTCGGTAACTCGTGTCATGTCACGCCGACACAGCGCTTCATCACCAAAAAGCTCGGTATCAAACGGCTGGGCTGCCAGCACTCCAGTCAATAAGCGCATGGCGGTCGCTGAATGCCCCAGGTACAAGGGCCCCGGCGGTGGCTTGAGGCCATTCAGCCCCACTCCAAACACCCGAACCTGTCCCTGATGCGGCCCTTCAATCACAACGCCCATGTCCCGCAGCGCCTGCAAGGTTGCCAAGCTGTCCTCGTTTTCAAGAAAGCCGCTGATATCAGTCACACCCTCGGCCAGCGCCGCCAGAATAATGGCACGATGCGATATCGACTTATCACCGGGCAGGCTGAACTCTCCATTGAGTGCAGCACCCCCACGGGCGCGCAAGTTTACCGCTCGTGTATGATCATTCGATGAATAGGCCGCCTTGTTCAATAACCGGGTAAAATGCTCACGAGCCGCTTTCGCTCGCGTAAAGATGCCCAGCATGCCTTCGCTGTCGCCCTGCTCAATGGCACCGCGCAAGCGTGCCACTCCGGCGGTATAGCGGTCAATCTGGCTCAGAATTGCCTCGCGGTTCGCAACACAGATATCATGCCACATAGTCGGATCACTGGCCGCTATCCGGGTAAAGTCCCGGAAACCACCGGCGGCATAACGGAAAATATCCAGATTTTCCTCTTCCCGCGCCAACGTATCGACCAGCGAAAAGGCCAGCAGGTGCGGCAGGTGACTGGTCGCGGCCAGCACTTCATCGTGCCGCCCCACTTCCATTTGCAGAACTTCTGCCCCTACCGTCTGCCACAGCCGGGCCAACTCCAGCGTTGCGTTCGAATCGGTTTCCGGCAAAGGTGTCAAAATCACCTTGTGATGCTCAAACAGATCCGCATCCGAGGCGCGTACACCGCTTTTTTCCGCACCGGCGATGGGGTGCCCCGGAATGAAGGTGCCGGGCAAGTGCCCAAAAATACGCCGCGCCGCCTGCACCAAATTGCCCTTGGTACTGCCGACATCAGTCACCAGTGTCTGCATACGAAGATAGGGGCGGATCTGCTCCAGCACGGCTTCCATCGCCTTGACCGGCACCGCCAGCACGATCAGGTCAGCCTGGGCGACCTCGGCGGACAGATCTTCCGCGATGCGGTCTATCACGCCCAATTGAAGCCCCAGGCGACATTCATCAGGACTGCGGTCAGCCCCCACGACTTCACCTACGCAAGCACGTGTTTTCAACGCCTTGGCCAAGGAGCCGCCAATCAGGCCCAGACCAATAATCAGGACCCGCTCAAGCCGGTACTGCGAATCGGAAAGATAGTTCAGCACGCGAGTACCTGCTTCAGGGCCTGCAGGAAGCGATCATTTTCTTCCGGCAGACCAACGCTGATCCGCAGGTGCTGCGGCATTCTGTAGGGTGCCAGCGGTCGTACAATGACTCCGGCTCGCAGCAGCGCCTCAAACACCGGTTGTGCCGGACGCCCCATATCGGCGGTGATGAAGTTGCCAAATGAAGGGATGAATTCCAGCCCCAACTGCTTCAAGCCGGTTTCCAGCTGCCGCATGCCTGCTCTGTTCACTTCGACACTGCGCTGCAAATAATCAGCATCCGTCAATACGGCTTCGGCCGCCGCCAGCGCCAAATGAGAGACATTGAACGGCTGTCGAACCCGGTTCAACAGATCCGTGATCACCGGCGTGGCCGCTGCAAACCCAACCCTCAGCCCCGCCAACCCCCAGGCCTTGGAAAAGGTCCGGGTAACGATCAGGTTGGGGTAATCGGGCAGCAGAGCCAAGCCATCCGGAAACTCGGCCATTGCCACATACTCGGTGTAGGCTTCGTCCAGGACCACGATAACGTGCTCCGGTACGGCATCGAGAAAGGCGGTCAGCTCCTCGCGCATCAGGCCAGTGCCAGTGGGGTTATTGGGGTTGGCAATAAACAGCAACCGGGTGCGTTCCGTAATCGCACTCGCCATGGCCTCAAGGTCATGACCATAATCAATGGCAGGGGTGACAACCGCTCGGGCGCCGCAGGCCTGGGTTACGATGGGATACACGGCAAAGGAATATTCGGAGAATACCACTTCATCGTCGGGCTGCAGGAAAGCACGAGCGATCAGTTCCAGGACATCATTGGAGCCATTGCCCAGCGTGAGCTGAGCGCCCTCCAGGCCATAATGCTTGTGCAGGGCCTGCTTGAGCCCAAAACCGTTGCTATCGGGGTAACGCGCTGAATCCGCCAACAGTGCCTGGACAGCAGCCATCGCCTGATCACTGGGCCCCAGAGGGTTTTCGTTGCTGGCCAGTTTTACTATATCACTGATACCCAGTTCGCGTTCCAGCTCTTCCACCGGCTTGCCGGCTTCATAGGGGTGCAGTCCCTGCACTCCAGGTGTTGCCTGTGCCATAAAATCACATGACATGTGTTGGCATCCTTCTGATCGGGTAAGACTTACAATACAGCTTTCGGGTAGGACCCCAGATGTTTAACCTCGACCTGAAGCCCACTCAGCTCATCCAGCAGCTCAACCACACGCGCTTCGCCGAAATGACCTTCAAAATCGACGTAAAACAGCGTCTTCCAGTCGTGCTCCCCGCTGCTTCGGGTTTCCAACCGGGTCAGACTGATCTGACGACGGTGGAAAGGTGCCAGCAGCTCATGCAGAGCCCCGGCCTCATCCTGACAAATCAGCAGCAGAGAGGTTTTGTCTTCGCCACTGGGACCAATGGCATCACGCCCGATGACCAGATAACGCGGACAACGATTCAATCGGCTGGCTGCAGCTTCCGGTGACAGTTCCACCTCACCGCAGATATACAGGTCAAACCGGCGAAACAGGTCCAGTGTGTGCCGAATCAGCCCCGCATCTTCGCTTTCAATCGGTACTACAGCATAGTGAGCCTCACCCTGCTGAACAGCCGTAAACACCTGCTCAAGTCCTGCCAAGGCATGACACTCCGCCGCCTGACCGAAATGCTTCTGGGCGGCCTGCTGGGTAAAGGTGCCTTCCGGCCCCAGAAACACCACTTTGAGCGGCTCCTCCAGCGCCAGACAGACCGACATGATCTCGCGAAACAAACGCGCCACTGTTGCATCGGCCAGTGGTCCCTCGTTACGTGCCATCACGGCACGCAACACCTGGGCTTCGCGCTCAGGACGATAAAATGCGGGCACCTCATCACCACGGCGATAGCGCTCTTTCACATCAGCAACCTGCTGTGCAAGACGCGCCCGCTCGTTCAACAGCTGGTGAATACGACGATCAACGGCATCAATCTGATCACGCAACACCCGCAGTTCCGCTTCTTGTGCATCATCTGTCGGCGGTTGATTCGCGTCCATTTCAAGCCTGCTCTTTCTCGAAACGCTGCATGAAGTCGATCAGTGCATCCACCGCCGACTCGGGTACGGCATTATAGATACTGGCCCGCATGCCGCCGACAGAGCGATGCCCTTTCAGGTTCAACATGCCTTCGGCTTCCGCCAGCTCCAGGAATCGTTTTTCCAAAGCCGTATCCGCCAGAGTGAAAGGAACATTCATGATTGAGCGGTTGGCGATTGCAACCGGGTTGCCGTAAAAATCACTGCCATCAATCGCTGCGTAGAGCTTGGCAGCCTTGCGGCGATTCACTTCCGCAATGGCTTCAACACCGCCCTGACGTTTCAACCACTGGAACACCAGCCCTGCCAGGTACCAGCCAAAAGTCGGGGGCGTATTGTTCATGGAGTCCGCATCGGCATGCAGCTTGTAGTCATACATGCTGGGCGTCCCCGGCAGCGTCTGCCCGATCAGGTCTTCACGTACAATCACCACGGTCAAACCGGCAGGGCCGATATTTTTCTGCGCACCGGCGTAGATCAATCCGAAACGGCTGACATCCACCGGAGCCGACAGAATATCGGAGGACATGTCTGCTACCAACGGTACGTCACCGCTGTCGGGGATGTAATCAAATTCGACACCACCAATTGTTTCGTTGGTGGTGTAATGCAGATAGGCAGCCTTAGGGTCCAGCTGCAATTCAGCCTGTGAAGGAGCCGAAGTAAAGCTGTTGGCCTCGACACTGGCCGCAATGTTGATGCGACCATAACGCTGGGCTTCCTTGATCGCCTTTTTCGACCAGATACCTGTATTGATATAGTCGGCCGCGCCCGTGTCTCGCAGCAGATTCATCGGTACCATGGCAAACTGAGCGCTGGCACCACCCTGCAAAAACAGCACCTTGTAATTGTCAGGGATGCCCATCAGGTCGCGCAGGTCCTGTTCGGCCTGCACCGCCACTCCAACATATTCACTGCTACGATGGCTCATTTCCATGATGGAGAGCCCCTTGTCATGCCAATCCAGCAGTTCAGCCTGAGCCTGCAGGAGCACCTCTTCCGGCAATGCGGAAGGCCCTGCACTGAAATTGTATTTGCGCGTCATATCGATTCTTGCTTCCACTATATCAACGGGATTATTCGTCACTGGCACCGAGCCGCGCATCGCCAGCCTCTGCTGTCGATGTAGCTGAGTCGATCGGGTCAACGGCATGCTGCTCGTCATTCCCCTCAATCTCTTCTTCGGCGTCGTCATCCTCGGGCTCTTCGATGCGAGCAATACCGACCAAGGCTTCTTCTTCAACCAGACGGATCAGCATCACGCCCTGGGTGTTACGTCCCAGACTGGAAATTTCGCCACTACGTGTCCGTACCAGGGTGCCACGATCACTGATCAGCATGACATCATCGCCTTCGAAAACCTGCACCGCTCCGGCCAGCTGACCATTACGGTCAGTGCACTGCATGGCAATCACGCCCTGCCCGCCTCGACCTCTGAGCGGGAACTCATCAACCCGGGTCTTCTTGCCGTAACCATGCTCGGATGCTGTCAGTACTTCACCGCCCTCCTGAGGCACTATCAGGGCGATAACGTTGACCTCGGCATCCATTTTCACGCCCCGGACACCCCGTGCCGTACGTCCCATGGCGCGCACATCGTTTTCATTGAAACGAATGGCCTTGCCGGCACTTGTTACCAGCATGACATCATCCTGGCCATTCGTCAGAGTCGCGCCAATCAGGCGGTCACCCTCGACAATATCCAACGCAATCAAACCCGTGCTGCGTGGGCGCGAGAACGCATCCAGCGGGGTTTTCTTCACGGTACCGTTGGCTGTTGCCATAAAGATGAAGCGTTCCGGATCAAACTCTTTTACCGGCAGGATCGTACTGATCCATTCACCCTCGGCCAGTGGCAATATATTGATGACCGGGCGACCGCGGGAGGCACGGCTGGCCGGCGGAATTTCATACACTTTCAGCCAGTACACTTTGCCCATATTGGTAAAGCACAACACGGTATCGTGTGTATTGGCGATCAACAGATGCTCGATGAAGTCTTCATCTTTCATCGCCGTGGCCGACTTGCCCTTGCCGCCACGACGCTGAGCCTGATAATCCGTCAATGGTTGGGTCTTGGCATAACCGGCATGGGAAATGGTCACCACCATATCCTCTTCGGTAATCAGATCCGCAACGGTCAAATCCTGCATGGACGCCTGAATTTCGGTACGGCGCTCATCAGCGAACTCCGCGACCAATGCTTCAAGCTCTTCGCGAATCACCTCCATCAGGCGCTCGTAAGAACCCAGGATATGCATCAGTTCGGTAATTTTTTCCAGCAGCTCGCGATATTCCGCAATCAGCTTTTCATGCTCCAGCCCGGTCAGGCGGTGCAAGCGCAGATCCAGAATGGCCTGAGCCTGTACGGGGGACAGGTAGTAACGCCCGTCACGCAAACCGAACTCCGGTGCCAGATCTTCCGGACGGCAGGCTGTTTCACCGGCACGATCCAGCATATCGGTCACATTGCCCGGCTCCCAGGCCTTCGCCACCAAACGTTCTTTGGCCTCGGCCGGCGTGGGTGACTGTTTGATCAGTTCGATGACCGGATCGATATTGGCCAGCGCAATGGCCAATCCCTCCAGCACATGGCCACGCTCACGAGCCTTGCGCAGTTCATACAGGGTACGGCGTGTTACCACCTCACGGCGGTGACGCACAAAGCATTCCAGGATCGTTTTCAAATCCAGAATCTTGGGCTGGCCATCCACCAAAGCGACCATATTGATGCCGAACACGCTCTGCAGCTGAGTCTGGGTAAAGAGGTTGTTGATCACCACTTCAGGGACTTCACCGCGGCGCAGCTCGATCACGATGCGCATGCCGTCCTTGTCGGATTCGTCACGCAGCTCGCTGATGCCTTCGATTTTCTTTTCTTTGACCAGATCCGCTATCTTCTCGATCAGGCGCGCCTTGTTGAGCTGATAGGGAATCTCGGTGATGACCAGAACCGGGCGACCGTTCTTCGGATGCTCTTCTACATGATGGCGAGCTCGAACATAGATGCGTCCACGCCCTGTTCGGTAGGCCTGCAGAATACCGGCACGCCCGTTAATGATCCCTCCGGTCGGGAAGTCCGGTCCCGGAATGAATTCCATCAACTCGTCGATGCTGATATCCGGGTTGTTGATCAGTTCGATACAACCCTGCACCACTTCATTCAGGTTATGCGGCGGAATGTTGGTCGCCATCCCCACCGCGATACCGGCAGAGCCGTTCAGTAGCAGGTTGGGCGCACGAGTCGGCAGAACCGCCGGGATTTTCTGAGTGCCATCGTAGTTATCGACGAAGTCGACCGTTTCCTTGTCCAGGTCGGCCAGCAGTTCATGCGATATTTTATCCATGCGAATTTCGGTATAACGCATGGCTGCCGCCGAATCCCCATCGACAGAACCGAAGTTACCCTGACCATCCACCAGCATATAACGCATGGAGAAGTTCTGCGCCATGCGCACGATGGTGTCGTAAACCGCACTGTCACCGTGAGGGTGGTACTTACCGATAACGTCACCGACCACACGGGCCGACTTCAAATAAGGCCTGTTCCAAGCGTTATTGAGTTCATTCATGGCGAACAATACGCGCCGATGAACTGGTTTCAGACCGTCACGCACATCCGGCAGAGCTCGGCCGACGATTACGCTCATGGCGTAGTCGAGGTAGGACTGTTTCAGCTCGTCTTCAATGTTGACTGGCAGAACTTCTTTGGCTAAATCACCCATTCGCACAGCTTTCCTTGATCCGGTACCCGAGCACGCCCTGATGGCGCGCTTATAAACCGGAGAAGTATACCACAGCACTGATCAATTCACGCTAACCTCAACTCTTCTCCCGCCCCGAATCGGAATCTTGCATCGGAAACGCGAATTGGGCCGTTCAGAATCCACAGCCCGTCCCGGCCTGACGAAGCCGCCCCCGATTTCCGCGCCTGACCCCATGATGCTAGAATGCGGCCAACTGGAACCTTGACCAAGGATACTGAGCATGAAAGAGGATCGCGGGTTGAACCTGGACCCGGCTGAAATCGCCAAATTTGAGGAGCTCGCCAGCCGCTGGTGGGATCGTGACAGCGAGTTCAAGCCTCTGCATGATATCAACCCGCTGCGCGTCGATTTCATTGACCGGATTGGCCAACTGGCCGGCAAAACGGTACTGGATGTCGGCTGCGGCGGCGGCATTCTATCGGAAGCCATGGCACACCGTGGCGCCGAAGTCAGCGGCATCGATATGGGCGAAGCCCCACTTAAGGTAGCCAAACTCCACGGCCTGGAAAGCGGTGTAAACGTTAACTATCGCCGCATCACTGTTGAAGCCCTGGCCGATGAAGAACCTGAGCAATACGACATTGTGACCTGCCTGGAGATGCTGGAGCACGTCCCCGACCCCGCATCGGTCGTACGCGCCTGCGCTCGCCTGACAAAACCGGGCGGCAGCGTATTTCTGTCAACTCTGAACCGCAACCCGAAAAGCTACCTGTTTGCTATTCTGGGAGCCGAACGAGTCCTCAAGCTGGTGCCGGCCGGGACACACGACTTCAACAAGTTCATCCGCCCGGCGGAACTGGGACAAATGGTCCGCTCGGCGGGATTGGAAATCAGCGAGATCACCGGTCTGGTCTACAACCCGCTGACCAAGGCCTACCGGCTGGACGCCGGTGATGTCGACGTCAACTACATGCTGGCTTGCCGGAAAGAGGCGCACCGATGAACGCCGCTACTGCCGTCCTATTCGACCTTGACGGCACCCTGCTGGATACCGCGCGCGACTTTCATCTGATCATCAATCGCATGCTCACGGAAGCCGGGCGCCCCGCAATCGAGTATGACTCCCTGCGCAGCCAGGTTTCCAATGGCGCACGCGCCATGGTCAGCCATGCTTTCGGCATCAGCCCGGATGCCGACCTCTTTCCTGATCTGCACCAGCAACTACTCGATTACTATGCCGAACAACTGCTCGTCAGCAGCAGCCTGTTCCCCGGCATGCCCGAACTACTTGACTGGCTGGAACGGCACAACATCCCCTGGGGCATTGTCACCAACAAGCCAGAACGCTTTACTCGCCCTCTGCTGAAAGCTCTGAATCTGGAACACCGCTGCGGCAGCATTATCTGCCCGGAGAATGTCAGCAAAACCAAACCGGACCCGGAAGGACTGCTGCTGGCCTGCCGACAGTTAAACGCCACGCCCGAGCAAAGCCTGTATATAGGCGACCATGTCCGCGATATCGAAGCCGGCCGTGCCGCTCGCATGCAAACCGTTGCGGCAGGCTGGGGATACCTGAACCCAGGCGAGACAGCCGAACAGTGGCACAGCGATTATATCAGCCACGACTCGACCGACTTACAACCCCTGCTACACTCAATCATGATGCAGGCGATCTAACTACCCGCTTTCGCCAGATCTCTTACAAGGAGCTTTAGGATGTTTCACTACAACGCCCCTGCCGACCTGCTAAAAGACCGCATCATTCTGGTAACCGGCGCCGGTGACGGGATAGGTCGCGCCGCGGCCTGGCAGTACGCGGCACACGGTGCCACCGTTGTATTGCTGGGCCGAACACTGGAAAAGCTGGAAGCACTCTACGACGAAATTGAAAATGCGGGCTATCCTCAGCCGGCCATCGTACCGATGAACTTGGAGTCGGCCGCCGAACACGACTACATTGACCTGAGCAACCAGTTGTTCGACGAGTTCGGCCGCCTGGATGGCGTTCTGCACAATGCCAGCCTGCTGGGCATGCGCACTCCACTTGAAAACTACGATCCGATCACTTGGGAACAGGTTATGCGCGTCAATGTACACGCCCCTTTCCTGATGACACAAACACTGCTGCCACTGCTGCAGCGCTCAGGTGATGCTTCTGTTGTTTTCACTTCTTCCGGCGTCGGGCGCAAGGGACGTGCTTACTGGGGAGCCTATGCAGTATCCAAGTTCGCCACCGAAGGCATGATGCAAGTACTGGCCGATGAGCTGGAAAACACGCCAAACATTCGAGTAAATGCCATCAATCCGGGGGCAACACGTACCCAAATGCGGGCCTATGCCTACCCCGCCGAGCCACCAGAAAGCAATCCGGCGCCCGCCGACATCATGCCCGTCTACCTGTACCTGATGGGGGCTGACAGCCGCCAAGTCAACGGCCAATCTTTGGATGCCCAGGGCGACGCGTCCGCCTGACACCCAAAACACAAAGGGGGCCGACGCCCCCTTAATCCAATTTCAAGTCTGCACCACCACTTAGACCCGACGACCACGCTTGCTTACATGACGCTTGCCGACCGAGCGCACCTTGGTGCGTGGCTTGCGCACGGCAGCCGCACCCTCCTCTACAGCCTGCCCCTTGATGACAGACTGGCGCACCCGCTGACGCTTGTAGAGGCGCTGCTCCTTCTCCGACTCCAACGGTGTCGGGCGATGCGTGAGCGCAACATCCAGCTCCAGCTCACCGGAGAGCAGGTTCACCTCTTTCGTTCCCAGCTCGCGCCAGGTACCCACCTTGATATCGCTGGGCAGAAAGACCGGGCCAAAGCGCACGCGTTTCAAACGGTTGACCTGCAACCCCTGAGACTCCCACAGGCGACGCACTTCTCGATTACGCCCTTCCATTACCACACAGTGATACCACTTATTGGCTCCCTCACCGTCGAAGTAGCGCACATCGGTAAACCGAGCCATGCCATCATCCAGCAGTACACCCTGCTTCAGACGCTCAAGCATGGCATCATCCACATCACCCAATACGCGCACGGCATATTCACGGTCGATCTGCATGGACGGATGCATCATCCGGTTGGCCAGCTCACCGTCGGTGGTAAAAATCAGCAAGCCACTGGTATTAATATCCAAACGCCCAATGGCGACCCAGCGCCCCTGCTTCAAAGGTGGCAGATTATCAAAAACCGTCGGACGCCCCTCCGGGTCATGCCGTGTACACACCTCACCCAGCGGCTTGTTATACACCAGTACCCGGCGCTCGGCTGTCGCTGAAAACGTCAGCTCAACCTCTTTACCATCAACACTGACACGATCCTCGCTGCTCACTCGATCGCCCAGAGTCGCTGGCTGGTCATTCAGGATAATACGACCACTTTCAATCCAACGCTCCATCTCACGACGCGAGCCAAAACCGGAACGCGCCAAAACCTTTTGCAACTTCTCATCATGCATTTTGACGTCTCCCGCAGCACCCGCGCTTCGGGCACCGCACTTTATATCAAACAATCAAAAAAGCCCCTTCAGGTATCCCCGAAGAGGCTTCTAACGTGCCAGCATAATGCCTGATCATTCAACAGTCGGCAACTGTTCCTTGCTCAGACCGTTTTTCTCCATGTATTCACGGAAAATGATCGGCGTGCGACCACGGCCAGACCAGCTATGCTCTTGCCCTTCGCTGTCGACAATCACGTATTTGGCCTTGACGGACTTGCGTGCAACAGGCTCAGCACCCTGCTTGAGTTCATTCAGCCCAATACCCGCTTCTTTCATCAGGCGCTGAATCTCTTCTACCTGCTGCTGCTTCATCTGCTCTTGCTCAGCCTGACGCAGAGCTTCGGTTTCAATTTCAGCACGAATATCGTTCAGGTCGGCAATTACCTTGTCCAGGTCAGCCACGCTCAGCTTATTTTCATTGCATTGCTTACGCAAAGAGTTCTTGCGAGTCAGTATCTTAATAAAGTCAGTCATTATAAAGAGCCGTCTTCAGTCGTTTAATTAACTTTAATTATCGCCATAAAAGACTTTTTTTCAATGAAAAAAACGACTATTTAAAATGATCGGTATTCCCCGCTCCTTCTCTCACGATCTCGGGAGCATCTTCAATCATATTGATAACACTGGTTGCTTCCATGCCGCAATAACCGCCATCTATAATCAGATCGACCTGCTGCTGAAGCAGGTCCCGCATTTCATAAGGATCGGTTAATGGCAGCTCTTCATCCGGCAGTATCAGTGAGGTACTCATTATAGGCTCACCCAACTGAGACAGTAAGGCAGCCACTATTGCATTATCAGGCACCCGAATGCCGATAGTACGCCGCTTCGGATGCAGCAGCCTGCGCGGAACCTCGGTTGTGGCCGGCAAAATAAAAGTATAAGCCCCTGGCGTATGTGCCTTTAAAAGCCTGAACCGCTGATTGTCCACCTTGGCATATGTACCAATGGAGGACAGATCGTCACAGACCAGAGTAAAGTTATGTTTGTCATCAAGGCGACGGATACGCTTGATACGGTCAACCGCCTTTTTATCACCCAAACAACAGCCCAGGGCATAAGCACAATCAGTGGGATAAATAATCACCCCGCCCTGACGCAGAATCTCGACCGCCTGCTGCACCAAGCGAGCCTGCGGGTTATCGGGGTGGATCTGAAAAAACTGGCTCATAAAGCCTCCTGTATAGGCACGCCCCCGCTCCCGGTCAACAGGGCATATCCGTGTAGAATTGATGTATCAAATGCCTGATAGTCTCGACCCGAGGGAAACGCCCCAACCCTGTCCAGTGATGCTTGGGGTTATGAAAATCACTTCCCGATGAGACTTTCAGGTCCAGCGTTTCGGCCTGCTTCAACAACAGTCGAATATAATCCTGACTGATACCGGGATAGGCAATTTCAAAACCATCCACTCCCGCCTCCGCCAACGAAGACAACAGCAACCTCAATCGGGAAAACGTCATATTATATTTGGTCGGATGGGCAAGGATGGCCAAACCGCCACTGGCTTGAACAATAGCGATCACCTCGCTGACGTCGGGCCATTCGGCCTTAACGTCCCCTACTTTACCCTGCCCCAAATAACGATCAAAGGCCTCATTCTCGCTACTAACCATTCCCGCCTCCAGCAAAGCACGGGCAAAATGGGGTCGGCCTATTTGGCCACGACCGGCACAGACGCGCGCGCGCTCCAGAATATCATCCGGTGCTCGCTTGCCACGCAGACGAGCCGCTATGGTTCCAGCCCTTTGCTCACGCAACACCTGAAGACGCGCTTCATACTCCCGCCAACCGACATATTCCGGATCAATATTCAGCCCCAACATATGCAGTGTGCGCTTATTCCAACGACAGGTCAGCTCAACACCGGGAATAAAGTGTATCCCCCTGCGCACCGCCTCCTCTTTAGCTTCACCCAGCCCTGCCAATGTGTCATGGTCCGTCAAGGCCAAATAGCGAATAGAGGCTTCGGCGGCTTTTGCGATCAGTTCGGTCGGGGACAGGGCACCATCGGATGCTGTACTATGCATGTGCAGGTCAAATTTGGGCTGTTCCGCCACATTAGGGTCAGTCACGATAAGGGGCGCCCCTTCATATTCACTTACTTGTCAGATTAGCAGGACGATGAAAATATTACTCGACTTTCTTCCCGTCATTATATTCTTTGCAGTCTATAAATTCAGTGGCGATATCATTCTGGCAACCGCCGTCCTGATTCCGGCAACCTTGCTGCAGATGGCATACACCTGGTTCAAAACACACCGCATCGAGAAAATGCAACTGGTAACACTAGGCCTCGTGGTTGTACTCGGCGGAGCCACTATCCTACTGGATAACAAGGCCTTCATTCAGTGGAAGCCCACCGTCGTCAACTGGCTTTTTGCCCTCGCTTTTTTCGGCAGCCATTTTATCGGACAAAAAACCATCGTACAGCGCATGATGGAAAGCAGTATAGAGCTCCCGAAACGAATATGGCGACAATTGAATATGGGCTGGACCGTATTTTTCGTATTGATGGGCATACTCAATCTGGCGGTTGTCTATACCTTTAGCGAAGAAGCCTGGGTCAATTTCAAACTGTTCGGCATGCTGGGCTGCACCCTGGTATTCATCATTGCACAGGGTGTGTATATCTCTCGCCACATGCCTGACCAGGACCAACATAACGGAGAACACTGATGTACTACGCAATCATGGCCGAAGATAAAGACAACGTGCTTGATAAACGTATGGCCGCCCGCCCCGAGCACCTGGCCCGACTGGAAGAGCTGAAACAGCAGGGCCGCCTTCTGGTCGCTGGCCCGCACCCCGCCATTGACAGTGAAGACCCGGGCCCCGCAGGATTTACCGGCAGCCTGATCATTGCCGAGTTCGATTCACTGGAAGCGGCACAGCAGTGGGCCGATGCCGACCCCTATTGCGCGGCCGATGTCTACCAAAAAGTAATCATTAAACCGTATAAAAAAGTTCTGCCTTAAGTTAGTATAGTGGTAGCTGATACAGCCCAGACACAAGCAACCTGCCACATGAAGCGCAGGCTTTCGGCTGCTGTTAAGGCGAAAACTGCTGTAATGTACTAAACTTTTTGCAAATTAAAACATCCAACCTGGCACAAGGATATGATGATGAAAAAGATTGCAATTGCTGCTGGACTGGCGATGGCTCTGGGAGCTTCTGCTGCTCAGGCTGCAGTACCGGGTTATGCCGCAAACTCTGACGACACAATCTGGCGCACCAGCTTCGGTGAGTGCTGGCACACCAGCTTCTGGTCTGAAGACCAGGCTGTTGAAGGTTGCGACAACGTGATGGCCAAGGCTGAAGAGCCTGCACCTGCACCCGCTCCAGTACCGGCAGCAACCATGGCTGACGTTGAGAAGAAGTTCGCTCTGTACTTCGACTTCGACAGCACCAAGGTTGACGACGTAAGCAACGTCGTAAACTACATCGGCTCTCTGGCCAGCCTGCAGAGCGTAAAACTGGTTGGTTACGCTGACTTCATCGGTTCCGCTGCTTACAACGAAAAGCTGTCTGAGCGTCGCGCACGCGCAGTTGCCTCCAAGCTGGAACAGGCTGGTGTTGACGCCAGCAAAATGTCCATCGGCTTCATGGGCGAGTCCGCTCCGGTTGCAAACTGCACCGGTCGTGGCGCCGAGCTGATCGCTTGTCTGCGTCCGGACCGTCGTGTAGACGTAGAAATCATGGGCCAGAAGCGCGTTCAGCAGTAATCTGCCAACACCGCTTCAAGCTCAAGGAAGCCGGCCTAGTGCCGGCTTTTTTTATGCCTGCTTCAGGAGATACCCCTCATGTTCAAGTCACTGTTTCTGACGTGGGTGCTCATATTCACCACCCTCCCCCTGCACGCGGAGCCCGCTTACCCAGCGCAAAAGGTGGTTTACCACATCAATTACAATGACCCCGCCCGACTGTCGGCCACCTTCAACAATATCAGCAACCACATCCAGGCGGTGGGCGAGGCCAATATTGACCTGAGAGCGATTGTGCACGGCAAGGCGATCGAGTATTTCATCGCCGCACAACAGGATAGCGACAAGCAAATCACTCTCGACACCCTGCGCCTCAGCGGCGCCCGCTTCATCATTTGCGGCAACAGCCTGGATGGCTACAACATCACTCGCGATGCATTATATGAAGTGGAGGCGGATGAGGTTGTTCAGGCCGGACTGCCGGAAATCATCCGCTTACAGCAACAAGGCTTCAGCTACGTCAACCCCTGACTATCGTCATCACCCACATACAAAAAACGGCAGCCGAAGCTGCCGTTTTCATTTGCTGTCCCGTCAGGCTCGATTATTCACCGACCCAAACACGGGCATTGCGGAACATCCGCATCCAGGCACCGTCTTCTGACCAATCATCCGGAGCCCATGAATTCTGGACACTACGGAAGACACGCTCAGGGTGCGGCATCATAATGGTCACCCGCCCATCAGGCGTTGTCAGACCTGTAATACCCAGCGGAGAACCGTTGGGGTTTGCCGGATACAGAGTCGTTACCTCGCCTCGGTTATCCACATAGCGCAGCGATACAGTACCGGATTCGTTCAGCATGCGCATCTGAGCATCATCTTCGAATTCCGCACGTCCTTCACCATGCGCAATCGCGATCGGCATACGGGAACCCGCCATACCCTGCAGGAAGATTGACGGGCTGTCCTGCACCTCAACCATGGCCACCCGCGCTTCAAACTGCTCGGACTGGTTACGCACGAAATGCGGCCAGAGATCAGCCCCCGGAATCAGCTCATGCAGGTTGGACAGCATCTGACAGCCGTTACACACACCCAGCGCAAAGGTTTCTTCACGTTCAAAGAAGGCACTGAACTGCTCACGCGCAACAGTATTGAACAGAATCGACTTGGCCCAGCCTTCACCGGCACCCAGAACATCACCGTACGAGAAGCCGCCACAGGCGACCAGGCCACGGAACTGATCCAGGGTGATACGGCCCGCCAGGATATCGCTCATATGCACGTCGATCGCTTCGAAGCCTGCACGGTCAAACGCCGCCGCCATTTCGACCTGACCATTCACGCCCTGCTCTCGCAGAATTGCAACTTTCGGGCGCACACCAGACGCGATGAAGCCAGCGGCCACATCATCATTCTGATCAAAGCTCAAGCCGACATTCAGACCCGGATCTTCGCGATCCAGCAAACGATCAAACTCCTGCTGTGCACAATCAGAGTTGTCACGCATGGACTGAATACGGAAGGATGTTTCCGCCCACCAGCGCTGCAACTGGATCAGATCGGCGCTATACACTTCTTCATCGTCAAAGAAGCAGTTCAGCTGCAGATCCGGGTTCAACGTACCCACCACCTTGGCCACGTCAGCCAGGCCCGCCGCGTTCAGTTCATTGAAAACGGTTTCCATATCTTCACGACGAATCTGGATCACCGCGCCCAGCTCTTCATTGAACAGTGCTGCTGCCAGCTCAGAGCTGTCTTCAGCCAGCAGATCCAGATTCAGGTCAATACCGGTACGACCGGCAAACCCCATCTCGGCAATGGTCGCCAGCAGACCACCATCGGCACGGTCATGGTAGGCCAGGATCAGGCCCTGCTCGTTCAATTCCTGAATGGCAGCGAAGAAATTGGCCAACAGCTCGGCGTTATCCACATCCGGTACGTTCTGACCGACTTCGTTGTACACCTGTGCCAGCGCGGACAGACCCATGCGGTTCTGGCCATTACCCAGATCCAGCAGGACCAGATCGGTTTCGCCCTTGTCGGTACGCAGCTGAGGCGTCAGTGTCTTGCGTGCATCCAGCACCGGCGCGAAGCCGGAGATGATCAGTGACATCGGCGCGGTTACGCTCTTCTGCTCGCCGTTGTCATCCCAGACGGTACGCATGGACATGGAGTCCTTGCCCACCGGGATGGTGATGCCCAGCTCCGGGCACAGCTCCATACCCACCGCCTTGACGGTGTCATACAGTTTTTCATCTTCACCGGCGTGACCGGCCGCACACATCCAGTTGGCAGACAGCTTGATGTCGGCCAGCTGACCGATACGCGCAGCCGCCAGGTTGGTGATGGTCTCACCGATCGCCATGCGGCCAGAGGCCGGAGAGTCGATCAGCGCCAGCGGGGTACGCTCGCCCATTGCCATCGCCTCACCGGCATAGGTGTCATAGGACGCCGTGGTAACAGCACAGTCAGCTACCGGTACCTGCCAGGGACCCACCATCTGATCACGTGCGACCGTACCGGTAATGGAGCGGTCGCCGATAGTGATCAGGAAGGACTTGGACGCAACCGCCGGCAGCTTGAGCACACGCTCGGCCGCTTCGGCCAGTTCAATCTTGGCGGTATCGAATTCCGGTACTTCATAAGCCTTGCGCTCGACGCTGCGGTGCATTTTCGGCGGCTTGCCGAACAGCACGCTCATCGGCAGGTCGACCGGCTTGTTCTCGAAATGAGTATCGCCCAGAGTCAGGTGGTGCTCTTCAGTCGCTTCACCCACTACCGCAAACGGGCAGCGCTCACGTTCACAGATAGCTTCAAAACGCGCCAGATTTTCCGGCTTCACCGCCATCACATAGCGTTCCTGGGCTTCGTTGCACCAGATTTCCAGCGGCGACATGCCCGGCTCATCGTTGTTGACGTTACGCAGCTCGAAGTTGCCGCCACGACCACCGTCTTTTACCAGCTCGGGGAAGGCGTTGGACAGACCACCGGCACCCACGTCGTGGATAAAGGCGATCGGGTTGTCGTCACCCATCTGCCAGCAGCGGTCGATCACTTCCTGACAACGACGCTCGATTTCCGGGTTACCGCGCTGAACGGAAGCAAAATCCAGGTCGGCGGAAGAGCTGCCGGAAGACATGGAAGAGGCGGCACCCCCCCCCAGACCGATCAGCATCGCCGGACCACCCAGGCAGATCAGCTTGGCACCGACGGTGATTTCGCCTTTTTCGACATGATTTTCACGAATGTTGCCCAAGCCGCCGGCAATCATGATCGGCTTGTGGTAACCACGTACCTCATTGCCGTTGGCTCCCGGCACCTGCTGCTCAAAGGTACGGAAATAACCGGTCAGGTTGGGGCGGCCGAATTCGTTGTTGAAGGCGGCACCACCGATCGGGCCTTCCAGCATGATATCCAGCGCGGAAACAATACGCTCCGGCTTGCCGTAGTCCGACTCCCAAGGCTGCTCAAAACCCGGGATGCGCAGGTCCGATACCGTGAAGCCGGTCAAGCCTGCCTTGGGCTTGGAGCCACGCCCGGTCGCACCCTCATCACGAATCTCGCCACCGGAACCGGTTGCCGCACCCGAGAAGGGTGCAATGGCGGTCGGGTGATTATGCGTTTCCACCTTCATCAGAATGTGGATCGCTTCGGTGTTGTAACCATACTGACCGGTGGCCGGATCCGGATAGAAACGCCCCGCCGTGCTGCCCACAATAACGGATGCGTTATCCTTGTAGGCGGACAGAACATTCTCACCGCACTGGTTATAAGTATTGCGGATCATCGCAAACAGGGAATGCTCCTGCCGCACACCGTCAATATCCCAGCTGGCATTAAAAATTTTATGACGGCAATGCTCTGAGTTTGCCTGCGCAAACATCATCAGCTCAACATCATTGGGGTTACGTCCCAATCCGTTGAAACTTTCGACCAAATAATCGATCTCATCTTCAGCAAGCGCCAGACCCAACTCGGTATTGGCGGCGGCCAGAGCGTCACGGCCACCCGCCAGAATATCAACCTGCGACATCGGACGCGGCTGCTCGTGACGGAACAGGGCCTCGGCCTGGTTCAGCTCGGCCATGACCACTTCAACCATGCGGTCATGCAGCAGCGCAGCTACCTGCTCTCGCTGCTCAGCCGTGAGGGCCTGCTCGCTGCGCACATAATAAGCGACACCACGCTCCAGCCGTCCGATTGCATTCAGGCCGCAGTTAAGGGCAATATCGGTAGCCTTACTCGACCAGGGCGAAATGGTTCCCGGACGCGGCACGACCAGAAACAGCTCACCGGCCGGCTCCTCGGAGCAGGCCTTGGGGCCATAGCGCAGGATACGATCAAGCACCTGAGACTCGTGCGCTTCCAGATCACGCTGCAGATCTGCAAAATGGGTGTATTCTGCATACAGAGCTGTCACGACCGGTAACTGTGACTGGATCCGGGACAGAAGTTTTGCATGACGAAAAGACGAAAGAGCTGGAGCTCCACGCAGTACGAGCATGTTGATATCAAGCCTCTTGGTTCTACCTGCGAGTCAGGCGTTGGAGAGCAGAAAGTAAATGACGATTTTACCCGATCAGGCCATCGAGATACAGAATAGCAGAGCCTATGTTTAAACTGCGCAAGTCACCTCATTTCCGTGAACTGATCTACTTCGCATCTCTCGTCGCCACGACGTTCGGTCTGGTGCTCCTGAGCCTCAACACACCAACCCAGCTGGAGGCCATCAAACAGAACGGCGTCCTTCGCGTGGCCACCACCACAACGCCCATCACCTACTACATACGCAAAGGCAAGCCCGCAGGGTTCGAATATGAACTGGTCCGCGCCTTTGCGGAGCACCTGGGCGTCGAACTGGAACTGGTATTTACGGAAGGCTTCGAGGGCCTGAGCCAGGTATTGCAGGAGCGTAACGCACACATTTCGGCCGCCAGCCTGGCCGCTACTCCCGAGCGCCGCAAGCAGTTCGACTTTTCCCCGGCCTACCGCAGCAGCTCCCCGGTGGTAATCTACCGGGTCCGCCGAGGCAACCCGGCCCCGACCAGCCTGGAAGACCTCTATGATCGCACCATCATGGTCAGGAGCGGGTCACGCTATGCCGAACTGCTGAGCCAGCTGGAGCAGCAGTACCCCGATATCACTTGGTCCAGCAACGCCGACGACTCGGTGCTCGACCTGCTGGATAAGCTCTACGACGGCACAATCGACTACACCCTGCTCGATTCGGCCGTTTTCAATGCACATCATTCGTTTTACCCCGGCCTGAATGCCGGCATTGAACTCCAGGACCCTCAACCCATTGCCTGGATGCTCAACCGCCATCACGACGGTACGCTGAAGGCCGAGCTGACCCATTGGTTCCAACTGGACACGACTCAGGCCCTGATCCAGACCTTGGAAGAACGCTATTTTTCACGCACCAACCCGCTCAACTTCTTCGATACGATCACCTTCAGACGCGACCTGCAAGAGCGCTTCCTGCCCCTCTACCCATGGTTCAAACAGGCCGAGAAGGAAAGCGGCATCAACTGGCTGCTGCTGGCTGCAGTCGCCTATCAGGAGTCACACTGGAAAGCCGACGCTGTCTCCCCCACCGGAGTACGCGGCATCATGATGCTGACCAACGCCGCTGCTAACGAAGTCGGCGTCAGTGACCGTACCGATGCCAAACAGAGCATCCTGGGGGGCGCTCAATATCTGGTGAACGTCAAACATAAAATTCCCGATCGCATCCCCGACCCCGACCACACCTGGTTTGCACTGGCCGGTTATAACGTCGGCTTCGGCCACCTGGAGGATGCGCGCATCCTGACACAAAAAGCGGGGAAAGATCCTGACAGATGGCGGGATGTCAGAGAATTTTTGCCTCGGTTGAGTGATCCGAAATTCTATCCTCAAACCCGATACGGCTACGCCCGCGGTCATGAACCGGTGCAATATGTCAGCAATATCCGCAAATACATGGAACTGCTGAGCTGGGAAGTGGACACAGCCGGCGCGCGCAACCTGCTGCCACAGCCGAAGGAGAGTAAAGAAGCGGCACCAACCCCACCCGCCAACCGGCCACAACCACCATTGCCGCTGAGCAATTTACCCAGCAGCCTGTAGGCTGCTAGTCGGCATCCGCCAAGCGCTTCATTTTTTTCAACTGCTTCCGCTCGTCACGGCGGCGCTTGAAGAAGTCACTGATTACCGCTGCGCACTGCTCTGCCATTACCCCGCCCTGATAGCTCGGATGATGGTTAAGCCAGGACTGATCGAACAGCTTCTGATTGCTTACCAAAGCCCCGGCCTTCGGTTCGGTAGTCCCGAATATTACCCGCTCGATACGGGCATGCACGATCGCGCCGGCACACATGGTGCAAGGTTCGATCGTGACATACAGCGTCGCTCCGACCAACCGGTAATTACCGACCTTAGCCGCGGCTTCACGCAACGCCATGATTTCGGCATGGGCCGTAGGATCATGACCGCTGATCGGACGATTCCAGCCCTCCCCAATCACCTCACCGTCCAGTACTACCACAGCCCCTACGGGTACTTCACCCAGATCGGCCGCTCGCTGTGCCATCTCCAGTGCCCGCTGCATATATGGACGGTCCAGATCCGTCCCCTGTAATGGACTGTCTCTGTTAACCATGGGTTTGTAACAATACCTCCCGAATCAGGCTTCGGCGAAACGCTCGGCCGCCACATTACGGGCTGCAAGCCCATCCAGCTTAAGCTGGCGAATAATCCCCGTGATCATCGCCAGCTCCTGCTCCAACAACGGCATCCTTTGCAGATCATAAGCTGACACCTCGATATCAGCCGCTTCCATCAGGTCACCAAAGTAGGACAGCATGAACAAAGCCTTATTATCACGGAATTCACAGGTAACGCCCGCCCCCTTGGCCCGAGTTCGGAACAGGTCATCCAATGCGATAATCCGTTCCATCATGGTTGGCGACAACAGGTAACGAGCATACTGCTGATCGGAGCCGTACACCTCGTACCGATCTTCAAAATCCGGATTCTCCAGCGCCACCCGATTCCGCCCCAGCGGGGACGCCAGCGCATTACCAATCTTGCCGTAATCCGCACGCACTACCGTATAACCGCTGAACGTGAACGGCATGGTAATCACCAAAACAGCGCCCTGGTGCACGGTACTACTGGAATTGCCGCCGCTGCGCTCAAGCTTCAATTCACAGAATTCAAACTCGACTCCTTCGACCTGACCTCGAATATAGTCTTCACTGCTCTTGCTGGAATGAGACGGCATGATATCGAACGACTTGACGGCTTCCATATCGATACAGCCGGACTCGTCGTATTCATAATCGCCGAAAGCCTGAATCAGCACCGGGATCAGCTTTTCCTTGTAATGCCGTATGTATTGCACTTGTGGATAGAAAATCCAGACCCCAAAGCCCCCCAACACGAACAGGGTTAACAGGCTCATGTCGCCCGATATCAACTGAGACAGATCCAGCAACAGAACGGGCAACCACAACAGCCAGCCCAGCCGAAAAAACCAGGTCTTGCGACGTGTTTTACTTGCCAGCTTCTCCTGCCGAAACCCTTCCACCGGCTCCAACAGAGGTTTCACCTTGTCTTCGATCGTGGCCCGAAACTCTTCGGACAGCTCCTCGCTCACCTCAGGTGAACGATAAGCGGTACCATCAACCAGCTGTGTAACCGCTTCCTTCGCCTGCAATAAGGTTCTCAGCAGACTCATGGCTTGAGAAAGTCGTCAGCATTGACTGGCGCACGCTCAGCTTCCGCCACTTCAAAAAAGGGCAGAGGTTTCAGCCCCATCACAGCCGCAATGACGTTACCCGGAAAAATCTGGATGGCATCCTTGAAACGCCGCCCTGCCGCATTATAACTGCGACGCGCAGCCGAGATGTGCTCTTCCACATCCGCGTATACCCGCTGCGCTTCCATCATGTTCGTATGCGACTTCAGGTCGGGGTAGTTTTCGACCGCCACCATCAGGCCGGAGAGTTTGCTTTCCAGCGCCGCTTCCAGCTCAAAACGCTTTTCGGTACCGGCGCCACCGCCGGATTCAGCCGCTTGCAACACCTCGGTACGCAAACGTGTAATCTCGGTCAGCAAGGCCTGCTCATGCTCCATAAAGCGAGCCGCTATCTTCAGGATATTGGGAATCAGATCGGTACGTTTCTTCAGCTGAACATCGATACCGGATAGCGCTTCTTCCGCCGCATTACGACGCGAAACAATAGTCGCATACCAAAAATAAAGCAGCACAACAGCGACAACAACTGTCACAAGCATCCAGTTCACGGCACCTCTCCTTAGCAGTATTTTCAGCGGAGGCTCAGGTTATGGCGCACGTAAAAACAGGTCAACCTTTTTTGGTTCGGAACGGGAAACCCCGCTTGATAAGCGTTTTTAAGGTACCTTTAAAAGGGAAGGGAGCAAGCCTTCACTCGGTAAAATTTCATGACAGAACGGATGCCGCTCACCCGCCGCGAGCAGCACCCACCCTGTGAGTATCACTGGATCGAATCAGGAAGGATCAGACCAATACATCCGGGCCAACCCTGACAACCAGCTTGCCGAAATTTTCCCCCTCCAGCAGACCTCTAAGCCCTTCCGGCGCCGACTCCAAGCCATCGATCACCTGCTCCAGGTAGTCGATTTTGCCCTCGGTAACCCAACGGCCCATCTGCTCCGCAAACTCGGTATAACGATCAGCATAGTCATCAAAGATAATGAACCCCCGTACCGTCAAGCGCTTGGCCAGTATCGTACTCGTCAGCAGGCTCAACCGATCCGGTCCCGCCGGCAACTCACTATCATTATAGTGTGCAACCAAACCACACAGGGGAATACGTGCTCGGGTATTCAACAGCGGCAGTACCGCATCGAATATTGCTCCTCCCACATTCTCGTAGTAGACATCGATTCCCTTAGGGCAGGCTGCTGACAATTGAGCCGCAAAATCTTCTGCACGATGATCCAACGCAACATCAACACCCAGGCTTTCCAAGTGCCTGCGCTTCTGCTCACCACCCGCGATCGCCACCACTCGACAGCCCTGCAGCTTGCCGATTTGAGCCACAGTCGCGCCAACAGGCCCGGTAGCGGCCGCAACCACCAGTGTTTCGCCTGCCTTGGGCTGGCCAATGTCCATCAGCCCCATATAGGCAGTAAACCCGGGCATACCCAGTACACCTAGCGCATGAGAAACGGGACCATGAGCCGGATCAAGCTTGAACAGCATGGAACCGTCGGACACCCCGTAATCCTGCCAGCCCACTGTGTAGCTGAGCACCCAGTCACCAGTCTGGTAGTCAGGATGCCTGGACGACACCACACGGTTTACCGTGCCGCCCAGCATAACGTCACCGATAGCAACAGGCTCGGCATAGGACTCGGCATCACTCATCCGACCGCGCATATAAGGATCCAGACTCAAATAGACAGTACGCAGCAGCAGTTGCCCCTCTTCAATTTCCGGCAGGGCACCGGTTTGAAGCCGAAAGTTTTCCTTACCTGGCGCTCCTGCCGGGCGAGACGCCAACGTCCACTGACGATTTTCAGATAAGCTTTGTGTCATGTAGCAACCTCAAGGATTAAGTTATTAATAAACCGGCTCAAGTCTGTCCATACCTGCATCCCCTTCCGTGACGGCAGCAAAACGCAAAAAGAATAGACCGGTCGTCTACAAAAAAGGCAAAAAAAAGCCTCGCTGATTTCTGCCTGAAGATCAGGCGCACCCCAGCAATCGACGCGTCAATTGCAGGGTGTGGTCCATATGCACCTCATCTCGATTCAACTTGCTGAGCAAACCGGCACCCAGCCAAAGCTGGTACAGGTTCGCCGCCAATGCACGACTATCCTGCCGTGACAGAGAGCCATCAGCAATCGCCGCATCCAGTGCCGCCGTCAGACGGCTGATAACCTGATCAGTCCCCGTCTTGAGCGTAAGACGCATGGCATCCGACATATCGGCCACCTCGGCCCCCAGCTTGATTACCAGGCACCCGCTGTAGTTTTCCCTCCAGCGTACAAAGTAAGCCAGCAGCAGCTCGCAACCACTTTTCCCCTGCACACCGAAAATGCTATCCATTTCAGCCAGATACTGACTGAAATAGGACGCCAGCAATTCCTCGCCAAACTGCTCCTTGGACTGGAAATAATGGTAAAAAGACCCCTTGGGTACACCCGCAGTCTTTAACAGACTGCTTAACCCGACCGAGCCAAACCCCTGGCACGCCAGCATCTGCCGCCCCGTTTCCAGCAGGTGTTCCTTGGTGTTTTCATGTTTGCTTTTCATAGTCACCAGTATAAACACGATTAGACCGGTCGTCTATAACTTTACCCTGCCCAGCTGTACGCTGCAAAACAGAACTCAGTACCCGCCGCATCACAGTACACCCCATCCTTGACCATCAGCAGAATTGCCTTATTGCCCAGAGAAGTGGTGATGTTACCCAGTCCCATGAAAGAAAAACGCACATACGGTTTTTCCGAATCTCGCATCGAAACAAAAACATCAATCACTCGACCGCCAGAGAACCCATGAAACATAGTCGCGGAGGTTGTACAACTGAACACGCCACCATCAATTATTGGATCCGTAACCCCATCACCGTTAAAATCTGCGACGTACTGCGCGCCTCCCGGATTGATAACAAGCTCCCCGCCTTCAAAATCAGCGCACAGCCTTTCCCGCTCTTCAATGAACCTTCTCAGCGACGGTGCGAAATGCTCACCCGCTTCGGTAAGCATTTCATGTTTGACAGAAACAGCCTGCTCAGCACTTTGAACGAACGAAGGTAAAGCAGCCACCGCCAATAGCCCGCCAATGAGTGACGTCTTGAAGATACACGATCCGAAATTATTCATGCCCACTCCAGGTTAAAAATCCACCACTCCCACAGCCAGCCGATTGACAACACCAAGCCTACCATCGGCCAGACACTGCCAGACACAAAAACAAAAAAGCCCATGAAAACATGGGCTTAAATGTAATTTAATGCCAGTTAGTACCAGCTAATGCCTAACGTGTGATCATTCCCACTCTAATATCAACGAGAGGAAAAACAATTTAAATAACAACTAGTTAGAAAGGCGAGCTTTCTCGATACCATCATCTATACCATGCGCAGAGTTTTTTTGATTTTTTGCTGCTCGTCGCCGCTTTAACTCTGCCTTAGCCCATGCTGATGCTTCTGCCATATCCCGGCGAAGGTGCTCTATCTCATCGGGGGTCAATCGACGCACTGTTCACCACTCCTTTGTTACTGTCTGAGGGTACCATGCTGCGAACTCGCCTTGGCCAAAAAGTGGCGATTTCACGATCATTAAACGCAGATATGTAATGCCTCATCGCGATTTCTATCTATCGGTTTATACCGACGCCTGCCCTTGAGACATCAGAATGTGGTGCCATACTGTGTCTGTGTACTACCAAAGTAACTCTTTTGGCAAAAAGTATAACTAACTCGACTTAACGATGAAATCTAATCAGGCATAATAGCATCAACGTTATCTTTAAAACCATCTAATAGCAAGTCAACAATATACTTCGTCGGCGCATCAAAAACAGGGAAATAAAATGACACCAATAGAACAAATACAGACATGGATTGAAGATAAACCTATATGGTGGAAACACAGCATTAAACTAGCACTTGAACACGGAGAATTAGATCAGAGTGACCTCGATGAAATCTACTATATTGCTCGTGTTGAACACCAACTAGTCCACTCAGAAGAATGCTCTACTTCTAGCAGCCAAGATTTAGACTTCACCGGACATACTAGTGAGCAAGGTAAAGTCAATCTACTATCATTATCCGAAGTGTATGGTGTTGGTGCTCTCATTGAAAAACAAGTTCTAACATTTTCCAGAGATGGCATCTTCATAGTTTATGGTGACAATGGAGCAGGAAAATCCAGCTACTCCAGCATAATGAAAAATGCTTGCCTAACACGCGGTTCGTGCCCCAAAATATTAGGGAATGTATTTGAACAAACCAATCCTTCGCCTAGCGCAACGATCAAAATCTTAGTAGACGGGAAGGACGAAACTCACCCTTGGAGCTTGAACTCTTCAAGCATTGCCCCCCTGAAGGCAATTAGGGTTTTCGATACAGATTCAGCTCATCATTACGTTAACAAAGAGGATGCTCTAGGTTTCAAGCCTTCTGGCTTAAACTTATTAACAGAACTGACTAGAGCCATCAACCAAGTCAAAGCTATTGTTGAAGAAGATATAATGCCAGGAAACGGCCTTATATCCTTAAAACCAATAACTTCCGAAACCAATACAGCACGATTCTTCAACGGAATATCTGCCGACACTAAAGAAGAAGATGTGCAAACTCATAGAGCTACAACAGAGGATCTTGAGCATATAGAACCTCTAAGACAAGAAATTGCAAAAGATAAGCTACAAACTCCAGAAAGTTTAAAAGCCAATCTCAATCAACAAAAGCAAATAATAACACCGTTGCAAAGATTTATTAATAACGCTTTAAAACCTCTAAGCGATAAAGCTTTTGACAGGCTTAAAGAACTGCAAGAAGATTACAACACAAAGCAGAGGACTGCCGACAAAATAATGCAGGCCACTCTACAAGGCCTACCTCTAGAAACTGTTGCAGGTATAAACTGGCAAAGCCTATGGAGTGCAGCAAAAACCTTCATTGAAAACGAGCCGAATTCTCACAACTTCCCACCTATCCAAGGTGAAAATTGCCCTCTATGCCTCCAGGAAATCTCAGAGAACAGTAGTAATCGGCTGGCCTCATTAAATAGTTTCTTGGCCGACAATGCTGCTACAGAAGCAAAAAAGGCTCATGACCTATTGAGCAATGCTATAAGAATGATTTCATCACAAGACCTTAGCTTGGAAAACTATAAGGCTGCACTAGAAGAATCCAACAAGCTAAAGCCCGGTATAAACGAAAAGATCATAGCTCTGTTTGAAATATTAGCCGAGCGTCAAAAGATATTTACCACCTCCTCAAAATTACCCGATCTTCAATCCACACTAGATATTTCATCTTCAGTTGACATAAACGCAATATTAAAAAATATTGATGAACAAATAGAATCAGTTAAAACCAACCAAGACTTAGCTGAGCTCATCAAAAGGAAAGAAAAAAATTTACAGGTCCTATTAGACAAAAAACATATCAATGATAACTATGAATCAATAATAAAAAATATACGCCGTTATAAAGTCATCAGAAAGATGGAAGCAATAAAGAGTGAATGCAACACTCGCAAAGTCTCCGATCTTTCTTCAAAAATTTACCAGCAAGGAGTCATAGAACCTCTTACCTCTGCTTTCAGGGACGAACTTAAAAAATTTGGATTCACGCGCTTCTCGGTGGATGTTCAAACAAGAAACACCGGAGGACAACAACAATTTAAGTTAGCAATCGCAAATGCTGGCGAACCAATAGTTGCTAAAGTTGCTAGCGAGGGGGAGCAAAGATGCATTGCAATTGCAGCTTTTTTAGCAGAGATGAAAGCAGATAATAGACTGTCTGCTGTCATATTCGATGACCCTGTGAACTCACTAAGTCATCAGTGGAGTAGCAAAGTAGCCGCCAGACTTATTTCAGAATCACTTTCTCGCCCTATGTGTCAGCGTAGTTGTCGCCTGAAAATTTCAGAGGACAACCATGCCCCACTATTCACCGGAACGTAAGGAAGCCATCCTCCAAAAAATGGCGCCGCCTCACAGCATGACAGTAGCCGAGCTGGCTCGTCAGGAAGGCATCAGTACCGCGACCCTGTACAATTGGCGTAAAGCCGCCAGAGAACGAGGTGCCGTTTTGCCATCCAACTCAGCCGCCCCGGACAAGTGGAGCAGCGAAGAAAAATTCCGCATGGTGCTGGAGACCGCTCCGATGAGCGAAGCGGAGATCGGCGAATATTGCCGCCAGCGCGGTGTGTACCCGGAGCAGATCGAAGCCTGGAAGGCGGCCTGTATGGGCGCCAATGCGCAAGCAGATGAGCAAGCCAAACAGCATCGCCAAGCGACCAAGGCCGAGCGCAAACGGATCAAGCAGCTAGAAGCTGATCTACGCCGCAAGGAGAAGGCGCTCGCGGAGACGGCCGCGCTGCTAATACTGTCAAAAAAAGCAGAGGCGATCTGGGGCCCCAAAGACGAGGACGAATGACCAGCCTCCCGGATCGCCAGCATGCCGTTAGTCTGATCCAGGAGGCTCAGAGCAACGGTGCTCCGCTGGTCAAGGCCTGTGCCTTGCTAAACCTGAGTGTGCGCACCTACCAGCGCTGGACGGCGAATCAGTTGGTCCATGCGGATCAACGACCGATCGCGCCCAGACCTGCACCGCATAACAAGCTGTCAGAGCAGGAGCGTGAAGCCGTGGTATCGCTCTGTAATCAACCGCGATATCGCAGTGCCCCGCCGGCGTTTATTGTGGCGGATCAGCTGGATCAAGGGCGTTATCTGGCGTCGGAATCTACGTTCTACCGGGTGTTGCACGAATACGATCAGCTGCATGCCAGAGGCCGGCAGAAACCGCCTGAGCGCAAACGCCAGGCAACCACACATGAAGCCAGCGAGCCTAATCAGCTCTGGTGCTGGGACATCTCCTGGTTGCCTGGACCTGCCCGTGGCACCTGGTTTTACCTGTACCTGATGATGGATGTCTACAGCCGTAAGATCGTGGGCCACGAAGTCTACGCGCGTGAAACCGGAGAACTGGCCAGCGAGTTCGTCGAAAAGGCCTACTGGCGGGAACATCTGGCCGCCCGATCCAAGCCGCTGGTGCTGCACTCTGATAACGGCAGCCCCATGAAGGCCGCGACGTTCCTGGAAAAGCTGTACGACCTGGGCATTACCCCCTCGAACAGCCGACCTCGCGTCAGCAACGACAACGCCTACTCGGAGTCACTGTTCAAAACCCTGAAGTTCCGACCGGCGTTCCCGGTGAATGGCTTCAAGACGCTCGAAGAGGCACGGCATTGGGTGTTGAAGTTCGTGCGCTGGTACAACACCGAGCATCGGCACAGTGCTCTGAAATACGTGACACCTGAGCAGCGTCATAACGGCGAGGCCGAGTATATCCTGGCGCAACGCAAACGGGTTCTCGAAGTCGAGAAGGCCAAGAACCCCCAACGCTGGTCAGGTGATATCCGTGACTTCAGCTTGCCGGAGTCAGTCACACTGAACCCGGAAAAGGCGGCGAGTTTTTAAAGAGCTGATAACTTATACGCGACAACTACGTTGACAGTTACCG
>NZ_JACEMT010000047.1 GCF_013868415.1 Marinobacterium marinum
TAGCGCTGCATGACTCTTTAGCGATAACTCGAACAGTCATCGGGGCCCCGAGCCCGCATAGCAAGGCAGAGTCAGCTTATTACCATGAACACAGAAAGCCAAATCAGCATCAACGTCGGCGTAGACGTCGGCAAATCCAAACTCGATATCGTCCTGCATCCGCTGGACCTCCATTTCCAAATTTCGAACGACGAAGACAGCATCCTCAAGGTCGTTCATGTGCTGAAAAAGCGCAACATCGAACGCATCGTGGTCGAAGCCACAGGGCGCTATGAACACGCCTTCGTGTTTGCCTGCGATCAGGCCAACCTGCCCATTGTCGTCGTTAATCCCATCAGTGTCAGACGCTATGCCCAGGCCATCGGAGTACTGGCCAAAACGGACAAGATTGACGCCCGCGTGATTGCCCAATTCGCGGCCACTATACAGCCCGATATCAAGCCAATCCCTGACAAACAGTCTCGTCTTATCAAGGACTTACTGATTCGCCGTAGCCAGCTGCTTGAGATGCAGACGATGGAGAAAAACCGTCTCCAGATCTTGCCCAAAGCTCTGCATCGCTCTATCAAAACAGTGCTACGCTCGCTGGAAGCTCAGATAAAGACTATCACCAAACAGATCGATGAAGCGGTCATGCAGGTCAAGCACTGGCGTGTCAAAACCGAGATCCTGACCAGTGTGCCCGGTGTCGGAAAAGTCCTCGCCTATACCTTGCTCAGTGAGTTGCCTGAACTCGGCAAACTCAACCGCAAGGAAATCGCTGCACTCGTCGGTGTCGCGCCCATGAACCGCGAAAGTGGCTCCTGGAATGGCAAGCGACGCATCCGCGGAGGCCGTCACCGTATCCGCACGGTCATGTTCATGGCGATGCTGTCATCGATCCAATGTAACCCTGTATTCAAACGCTTCTACGAGCATCTGAAAGCCCAGGGCAAACTGCCCAAAGTGGCCATCATTGCCTGCATGCGCAAGCTGATCGTGGTGCTCAACACCATGCTCAAGAACGAGACACGATGGGGCGAAAATATTGCTTAAATATTTAACTAGACACCACAGTCACTTGTTATGCAAATAAAAACGCCCAAGCGGCCAGATGACTGACGGCTTGGGCGCTGACCCACCCCTTACCCATTTTGCATGATGGCGTTTCGGATAATCACTCTCGCTTTCTCCTAGCCCAGCTCTGAGCAGCGACCATGCGTACCAAAACTTGCTTGCATCGCGTTGTGCTGGCAAATGGCCATACACAAGGCTAACCCTTTGAGGTAAGCAAGCAGCGAGCCCGTAGGCCCTTTTGAGCAAATAAAGGCGCTCATCTCCTTTTGGGGTTTTCATTTCCAAGGTTACCAGAGTGCTGGATATTCAACAACGCCATCGACGGGTATGCCGTGATTGAGTAATGCTTGCCTCAGCAAGAATGGAAGCGTGTTTGCATCGCTGGGAAAATCTCTCAGCTTTGTCTCAGCATACTTATCAACAAACTCAAGTAAACTCTTTACGTCCATCTGTTCCGATATTTGAGAATTCCATATAGCATCCTCTACGCTACACTCTAACTCTTGACTGGAATCACGGAATGTAAGCCGACCCTGGATTGCGACACGGAATTTCCCTTCACCTTGATGGTGAATGACCAGTTTATGCATAGGGATTTTCTTAACTAATTTTCCTCGTTGATCCCTTCTAGGATCGAAGAACGCCTGTGAGAGTATTACTTTCCCTTCCACGCGAAAGAACTGTTTTTCGTAATTTTCAGGATTCAGTGACCAGTAAACGCGGAATGCATTTCGCCTTAGCTTGCTGCCATATATATTAAGAAGAGGTTTTAATTGCTCCTCAGTGCCGCGCTTTGTGCCTTTGCTCCATGCGCTGACTACAGACTGCTGTGTGCGGCACGCCTTAGCGATCTCTGTCTGCGTCCAACTATCATTCAGGGCTAAGCGCACTAGTTCACGAGTCCATTTGAATGGCCGTTTTTTAGCGTTTTTCATTTTCAATTCTGCAGTCATTATTTGTTGATTCGGAATACTATATACTTTTTGTAAGATGCCACCCATTATCGCAAGGACATTCATATACGCGAAGCCAAACACCTTGCTCTTCTCTTAATATTTCCGCGCGCAATTCAGCCGCTTTTTCAGTTTCATATAGTTCTTTTCCTCTGCCAACCGAGTCTGTGCAATATTCGCATTTGCGACTTGGAGTTCTCCGGCTTTTAGGTGTCAAATGCCACTGGTTGCACTTTGAACATTTGTAAGGAACAAGATCGTTACCATAGTTGATATTAGAATACTCTGCAGCCTCTAGTGCTTCATATTCTGAATGATATTCAGTAAGAGGTTTACCGCTTCTCTTGCTCATACATGCCGTGCTCTTCATACACATGTGTGTTCCTTATCTGCATGTTTGGTTAGTGATAAGCAACAGGTTAACGAAAAGTAAAATGAGTGCCACTGATGATTTAATGATAATCCATGATTTTTTACGATATTTCTTCAGGGCCACTACCAAAGGCATAACATCTATGGACGCCCCGTTTTGTGCAAGCAAAACATTTCGTGACATGAAGGTATTGCAGCCATCTATCCGGATTTTTACGAGGTATTAACCTCTATCCCTGATGAATTCCGCTGACTGGATGCTAATCATTTTAACGTTCTCTGTACGAACGATGTTAGTCGCAGCCTTATCCAGTCTCGGCTCTACCTGTCTGTCATCAGCAAGTTCTGCCCACGCAAACCTCAGCGCGTTCCTGTCATTGGTTTATTCAGCAGCCGGTTCTATGTACCGCTGCCCTTTATTCAATAATGCCCATGCTATACGTGCTAGCTTGTTTGCCATTGCTACAATGACCACATTCTTGTTTGCTCGCACTGATAGTGCATGTAACCAGTTGCTAACGGCATTTTTCTTGGTCGCTGAATGCCTTAGCACTGCTCGCGCACCATGAACCAACATCCTGCGCAAATATGCATCCCCACGCTTACTGATCCCTCTGAGTACTGTTTTGCCGCCACTCGAGTGCTGTCGTGGAACAAGGCCTAACCACGCTGAAAGTTGGCGGCCGTTCTTGAATGCCAATGCATTACCCACGGTTGCTACCAAAGCTGAAGCGGTTAAACGACCAATACCTGGTACTTCAAGTAAACGCTGGCATGCCGAATTGTGTTGCACGTGTTGGTCAATTTCACGATCCAACTCACCAATGCAGCGCTCTAGCTCCACCCAACGAGCTCTCATACGCTCAATGTGGCGCTGCATCAGTACCGGCAGCTGATCTTCATTTATGCCATAGCTGTCGCGGAACCACTGCTTTAGACGCGCCGGGCCGGATGGCACTGCTATGCCAAATTCACCTAAGGTTGCACGTAAGCGGTTGATTAGAGCAGTACGGTCTCTCATTAACCCATCACGCTCACGGTGTATCAGCAAAATACTCTGCTGATCAGGCGTCTTCAGCTCCACAAAACGCATATGTGGCCGAGATACTGCCTCACAAATCGCTTCCGCATCAGCAGCGTCATTTTTGTTGGTTTTTACATAAGGTTTTACGTATTGGGGTGGAATCAGCTTCACTTCATGTCCGCAGTCAGTAATAACTCGACCCCAGTAGTGCGAGCTGCTGCATGCTTCCATCCCAACTGTACATTTGGATAACTTTGCAAAAAATGCGTAAACCTGTGTCCTCCGCAATGACTTTCTGATTACGCAGCGCCCACGTTCATCAGCACCGTGTACTTGAAAGACATTTTTCGCAAGATCCAAGCCGATCACTGATACCTGTTCCATGATGCATCCTCCACCTGGTTGCTACCAACTAGCAGTATAGGAGGGGCGTCCATTTCATTATTTTA
>NZ_JACEMT010000048.1 GCF_013868415.1 Marinobacterium marinum
CGTGAGTACGAAGCGCAAAAGCAGGAGTAATCCATGTCGTTTGGTGCCTGGTTGAAAGCGCACTATGACGAGAAGGGGCCGGTCCGTTGGCTGGCCTTTTTTCTCGAAGTGGTGTCGGCAAGCGTACTGTTCTTTCTGATGGCGTTGACCTGTGTCGACGTTTTTGGCCGTTATCTGTTTAACAGTCCCATTCATGGCGGCACCGAGATGACCGAGATCGGTCTGGCGGTGATGGTGTTTGCGGCGATGCCGGTCATAACCTGGCGGGGCGGTCATATCGTGGTTGACCTGCTGGACCGTTTTCTGGGTTCGAAGATCGTCAAGGTACTGTCGTTGCTGGCGGCGCTGGTCATGTCATCGTCCCTGTACTTTCTGGCACTGCGTATCTTCGAGTTGGGCGAACGCTCCATTCGTCGAGGTGTCGTGACCGAGTTTCTGGCGATGCCGAGCGGTTACATCGTGCAGTACATCGCGATCATGAGCTGGGCCACGGCCCTTGGCATGATCACCTATGGCGTCTATCGCATCCTGTTTCAGGATCAAGACTAACCCGAACCGGATACAGGTATCTCGATTATGTCCGTAGTTCTGATCGGCTTTGCCGTTCTCCTGTTTCTGATCATCGTGGTGCGGATGCCGATTGCATTTGCCATGGGGATCGTCGGCTTCTTCGGCTTTGCCTTTTTGCAGGGCCTGGAGCTGAGCAATATTGCCAACTTCCGTTGGACCGGGGCGCTGTCGATGGCGTCCAACCGCGTGATCGACACCGTGCAGGAATACAGCCTGTCGGTGATTCCGCTGTTTATCCTGATGGGTAACCTGGTCACTCGCTCGGGCCTGTCTCAGGAACTCTATGCGGTGTCCAACGCCTTTCTGGGCCACCGCAAGGGCGGCCTGTCGATGGCAACTGTTGTGGCCTGTGGCGGTTTTTCCGCCATCTGTGGCTCCAGCCTGGCGACCTCCGCCACCATGTCCAAGGTGGCGATGCCGCCGATGCGCAAGTACGGATATTCCGACGCGCTGGCCACGGCTTCCATTGCCGCCGGCGGCACCCTGGGTATCCTGATTCCGCCCAGCGTGATCCTGGTGATCTACGGTCTGTTGACCGAGTCCTCCATTCGTGAACTCTTCGCGGCCGGCTTCATACCGGGCCTTCTCGGTATCCTGTTGTACCTGGTGGCGGTGCGCTATGTGGTCTGGCGTGATCCCAGTGCCGGTCCGGCCGGTGAAAAGACCGAGTGGCCGGAACGCCTGCAGGCCATGAAAGGCGTCTGGGGTGTCCTGGTACTGTTCACGGTGGTCATGGGTGGTATCTATCTGGGGATTTTCACTCCGACCGAAGCGGCCGGCATCGGTGCCGGTGGTGCCTTCCTGATTACCCTGTTCCGTGGCCGCATGACCCTGCGCAACCTGTTCGAGACGCTGGCCGATACGGCGCGGACCTCGGCAATGCTGTTTGCGGTGGTGATCGGTGCCCTGATCTTTTCCGACTTCATTAACCGTGCCGGTCTACCGACGATGCTGCTGGAGCTGGTGTCCTCCATGAATGTGCCGCCGATGGGTGTGATCCTGGCGATTCTGGGCATCTATATCGTGCTGGGCATGGTGTTCGAAAGCCTGTCGATGATGCTGTTGACGGTGCCGGTGTTCTACCCGCTGGTGGCCAGTCTGGGCTATGACCTGGTGTGGTTTGGAATAGTTGTCGTGGTCGTGACCGAGATCAGTCTGATTACCCCGCCGGTGGGTATGAATGTGTTTGTACTCAGTGCGGTATTGAGGGATGTGAAAACAGGCACTATCTTCAAGGGAGTGACTCCGTTCTGGTGTGCCGATATCGTGCGCCTGGCGTTGATCGTGTTTATCGCTCAGATCGCGCTGTTCCTGCCGGAAATGCTGTACCGCTAAGCGGTGCAGCATTTTATGTAACAGGTTTTACAGTTTCTAAAGGGGTTAAGGGGAAAGACTGAAATCGGCTGGGAGGTAGACATTAGTATTGATCTGCCGCTGTCACGACTTGCTTGGCGCAACAAAGTGTTACATTATTCATTGGAACTGTTGTCTTTTAGTATCGCAATACCAATAACTATACCAATGCAGGAGCAACACCATGATTAAAACAATAAAGTTCGCTACCAAAACAGCGGCTCTGGCCGTGGGTCTGTCTGCATCCGCCTCTGCTCTGGCTGCAGATACCACACTGATTGTCGGCACCTGGCTGCCGCCAACCGCTGCTCAGAACGCTGTCGTTTGGCCGACCTGGGCCAAATGGGTGGAGGAAGCCACCGAAGGACGCGTTGCCGTCAAGATCGAGTATGATGTCGGTCACCCCAAAACTTATTTCCAGCTGGTTGAAGACGGCGTCATTGATGCCGGTTTCAGCTATCACGGCTACGTGCCAGGCCGGTTCAAGTTGCCGCTGGCAGTTGAGCAGCCGGGTCTGGGCGTGGGCGCAGAAGCAGCGTCCGTGGCCCTGTGGCGCACGCAACAGAAATATTTTGCTCAGGCAAACGAATTTGCCGGTCTGGAGCTGCTGGGTATGTTTACCCATGGTCCGGGTCAGCTGATGACCACCAAGCCGGTTGAAAGCATTGCCGAGCTGGAGGGAATGAAAATCCGTATCGGTGGCGGCGTACAGGCCGAGATCGGCAAGCGTACCGGCATGACTCCGGTTTCCGCACCGGCCACCAAGGTATACGAAATGATGCAGCAGGGCGTTATCGATGGTGCGCTGCTGCCGCTGGGCGAGCAGAAGGCTCAGCGCCTGGCTGAAGTGACCGATACCCTGAACCTGATCCCGGGCGGCATGTATCTGGGCAGCTTCTCCATGTTCATCAATCCGGACTTTATGGAAGACCTGGACCCGAAGGATCGTGAAGCGATCATGAGCGTGTCCGGCGAGAAACTGTCGGCTTTGGCCGGCAAGGCCTGGCAGCAGGCTGACGAGGATGGTCTGGCATTCGCCCGTGAAACCGGTGTGAATATCATCGACCATACCAAAGATGACACATTCAACCAGGACTTCCTGAAACTGGCGGACGGTATGGATCAGGCATGGATCGATAGTGTCGCCGACCGTAAGGTCGACGCCGCAACCGCGCTGAAGGAACTGCGCCAGATCGCGCGTGAGTACGAAGCGCAAAAGCAGGAGTAATCCATGTCGTTTGGTGCCTGGTTGAAAGCGCACTATGACGAGAAGGGGCCGGTCCGTTGGCTGGCCTTTTTTCTCGAAGTGGTGTCGGCAAGCGTACTGTTCTTTCTGATGGCGTTGACCTGTGTCGACGTTTTTGGCCGTTATCTGTTTAACAGTCCCATTCATGGCGGCACCGAGATGACCGAGATCGGTCTGGCGGTGATGGTGTTTGCGGCGATGCCGGTCATAACCTGGCGGGGCGGTCATATCGTGGTTGACCTGCTGGACCGTTTTCTGGGTTCGAAGATCGTCAAGGTACTGTCGTTGCTGGCGGCGCTGGTCATGTCATCGTCCCTGTACTTTCTGGCACTGCGTATCTTCGAGTTGGGCGAACGCTCCATTCGTCGAGGTGTCGTGACCGAGTTTCTGGCGATGCCGAGCGGTTACATCGTGCAGTACATCGCGATCATGAGCTGGGCCACGGCCCTTGGCATGATCACCTATGGCGTCTATCGCATCCTGTTTCAGGATCAAGACTAACCCGAACCGGATACAGGTATCTCGATTATGTCCGTAGTTCTGATCGGCTTTGCCGTTCTCCTGTTTCTGATCATCGTGGTGCGGATGCCGATTGCATTTGCCATGGGGATCGTCGGCTTCTTCGGCTTTGCCTTTTTGCAGGGCCTGGAGCTGAGCAATATTGCCAACTTCCGTTGGACCGGGGCGCTGTCGATGGCGTCCAACCGCGTGATCGACACCGTGCAGGAATACAGCCTGTCGGTGATTCCGCTGTTTATCCTGATGGGTAACCTGGTCACTCGCTCGGGCCTGTCTCAGGAACTCTATGCGGTGTCCAACGCCTTTCTGGGCCACCGCAAGGGCGGCCTGTCGATGGCAACTGTTGTGGCCTGTGGCGGTTTTTCCGCCATCTGTGGCTCCAGCCTGGCGACCTCCGCCACCATGTCCAAGGTGGCGATGCCGCCGATGCGCAAGTACGGATATTCCGACGCGCTGGCCACGGCTTCCATTGCCGCCGGCGGCACCCTGGGTATCCTGATTCCGCCCAGCGTGATCCTGGTGATCTACGGTCTGTTGACCGAGTCCTCCATTCGTGAACTCTTCGCGGCCGGCTTCATACCGGGCCTTCTCGGTATCCTGTTGTACCTGGTGGCGGTGCGCTATGTGGTCTGGCGTGATCCCAGTGCCGGTCCGGCCGGTGAAAAGACCGAGTGGCCGGAACGCCTGCAGGCCATGAAAGGCGTCTGGGGTGTCCTGGTACTGTTCACGGTGGTCATGGGTGGTATCTATCTGGGGATTTTCACTCCGACCGAAGCGGCCGGCATCGGTGCCGGTGGTGCCTTCCTGATTACCCTGTTCCGTGGCCGCATGACCCTGCGCAACCTGTTCGAGACGCTGGCCGATACGGCGCGGACCTCGGCAATGCTGTTTGCGGTGGTGATCGGTGCCCTGATCTTTTCCGACTTCATTAACCGTGCCGGTCTACCGACGATGCTGCTGGAGCTGGTGTCCTCCATGAATGTGCCGCCGATGGGTGTGATCCTGGCGATTCTGGGCATCTATATCGTGCTGGGCATGGTGTTCGAAAGCCTGTCGATGATGCTGTTGACGGTGCCGGTGTTCTACCCGCTGGTGGCCAGTCTGGGCTATGACCTGGTGTGGTT
>NZ_JACEMT010000049.1 GCF_013868415.1 Marinobacterium marinum
TAACACATATGAGCCTTCTCGGTGTCAATAGGCAATAGTATTTTCATTGGCTGCATGAGCAGCCAATACAAAACCCTGAACGAGGGCGACTACTTCGTCTGTCTGAGTCGGCTGTTCATGCACTTACAGCAAACACATATAGAGGCTCTCTTATCACGGTTGAACACCGTGGCCTGACCGGTTCGGCTCCTTGGGGTGGTCAGGGGCGCTAGACATTCATCGGTTAACCGGCCTCCGGCACTATTCAAATGACAGGTTGCACAGGCTCCAGTTAGATTCAGGCTCAGGACCGGTGTAAGCGCACTGGCTCAGGGCATTGATGCACGCCAGCGGAGCGGCTAATCAAGTGAACGCGCTTCAAAGCGGCGTACAAAACCGGTTTGGATCTCAAGGATCAGTCAGCAGACACCGGCTTTGGATACGCTCTGGAAAGATCCAGTTAGGCTTTAGGCTCACCCCGCTGCGTGACTAACCCGCTAAGAATCGTTGTTCATTGAATACCGTCCCGTTCTTTAACATGAAGTACACCGCTCGGCCTAACTTGTGAGCCAGTGCTGATAGAGCCTTGGCCTTGCTCATTCGTTTCTGCAGCCGCTGGAGGTAACGTTGTGCCTTGGGATTGCCTTTCAAATACAGCACAGCCGCCTCGGAGAACGCCCATTTCAGATGAGCGTTGCCTATCTTGTTACCCTGAGTGCCGTAGCTCTTACCGGTGGACTCGGCCTTGCATTTGACCAGGCGGGCATAGGAGGCAAATTTCTGCACCGAATCGAAACGCTGAATATCGCCAATTTCATACAGAATGGTCAGAGCCAGCACTCGACCAATACCCGGTACTGTTCGCAGCACCTGTAGATACAAAGGGTTGTGTTGTTTGGCTTGCTGTTCGATGAACCGCTCCAAGCGGTAAAGCTCCTGGGAATAGCAGTCCAGGATTGTCATATCCAGATCGATATTGCGTTGGACTTCCGGCTGGTCAAAGGTGCTCCTTAACTGTTTGCGAGCACCGGCTGTTTTCAGATTGACCTTGTTGGGCGGCAAATTGTACTGGCTGGTCGTGTTGATAACATGGGCTTTCAGTTCGGCACCGTGGCGGACGATATGGGTGCGACGACGCAGCAAGTCCCGGGTAGCACGCATGACCCTGGGATAGACATAGGCCAAGGGAAAATTACCGCCGCGCATCAGGGCTGCGATTTTATAGGAGTCGATACGATCGTTCTTGGTTTTACCACCATGAATAGCACGCATATACAGAGCGTGACCAAGAATAAACGTAATGCCGTTGTCCTCGCAGAAATCAGCAACCCAGTACCAGCAATGCATGCATTCGACGCCGATCACCAGATCAGTGCGATAGGGTTCGATCAAACGGCACAGAGCTTCGGGATTGGCGGGGATTTCCTTATGTAGCAGAGTTTCGTTTGATTGATCGAGGATACATACGTAGAGGCTGCGGGCATGCAGATCGATACCGCAATAATACTGATGAGTGCTATGGTAGAAGTTCATGAGTCTTCTCCTTTTTGTGCTTGGTCGCCATCCAGCTTAGCGGGTTAACCGCTGAGCTGGGGGAGAAGGCTCAATCAGTATCAAGTGCTCAAGATCGTTCTGTGCTCATTGGGGTCTTCAAAAGCTACGCTTTTTCGGCTCCTTCGCACGGCATTATTATACACGTTATCACACAAGGAGGTGCATCAATGAAGCAAACAGGTAGTTGTCTCTGCGGGGGAATTCAGTACGAAATTAACGGTCCGCTGACCGATGTTCTGAACTGTCACTGTTCAATGTGTCGCAAACATCATGCCTCTGCGTTCAGAACTCGCGCTAAGGTGCAATCCTCGGCTTGGAATACGGTCAAAGGTCAGGCATTACTGAAGTTCTATGAATCCTCTCCAGGTGAACACAAAGGCTTCTGCTCAAACTGCGGCTCCAGTCTATACACGAGATTCGATGCAGCACCTGAGATCTTTGGTTTCCCTCTTGGCACACTCGATACCGACCCTGGAGTAAAAGCCGAGCGCCACGTGTTCGTCGGCAGTAAGGCACCCTGGTTCGAAATCATGGATGATCTGCCTCAGAATGCGGGGTATGACTGAAACAGTGATCACCCGTTGCTTAGTAAGGCGGACGGCCTTCAGCTGCCGCTTCACTCAGCGTTGAATATAACCACGTTGCAGTGGAGTGCGAGCATTTAAAGAGGCAGCGGTGTCACGTCCCATATGGTTATAAAGGCGTTATAAAACAGGGAAAATGAATGGCTTTTGATATGTACATCGGTAGCGAGCATGATTCGATTGATGCTCAAGAGGAATACATACTATCCATGATCAATGGCGATGAAAAAGAGTATCCTCAGTTAAATAAAATACATTTAAATTTTTATGGGGATGTTGTTTTTTCTTCTGCTGAAGCGAGCGATCTTATATTTGAGCTGTTAAAATTGAATGCATTAAATATTCATTTAAATACACAATTTAAATTACTCATCCTCCGATTATCAAGCTTTTTCAGTATTGCCGTTAGGACAAACCAAAAGGTGGTTTGTGCGGGAGACTAGATTTTATAATTATTATAAGGTAATGGACTATTATGAATAGACTGTTATGCAGGATGATGAGCTGGCCAATCGCCAAAAAACTATCAGGTGGAGCGCTGGCATTGGTCGGTTTGGCCGTGCTGGCAGATATCCTGGTCGCAGTATTCATCGGGCGTGGGGAGCTGACCGCTGCATCTGCTGGTTGCTATCTTACTGATGCAATGGTGATTGGTTTTCACTGTCAGGGGTTTTGGGCATCTGACATTGTGTCGGCCTGGCTCAACCTTCCGGCGTGGGCGGTCTACGGGGTAATGTTTGCGCCCTATAGCTTCAAAGCGGCAGTTCTGGCTATTGTGATATGGCTGCCGCTCATCATTTTCATTGTGGCATCTCGCAAGGTGGCTCAGCATGCATAGTAAGTTGCAGCATTTCAGCCGTTATGCGGTTCGGACCGCAATATAATCATCAACTGCCGCAGTCAGCGCTGAAGTCCATGCCACCCATTATGGCGATGAAGGAGAGATACAAAACCAACCCGGCGCTTTTTACCAAGCAACTTTATCACCATGCGGGATGTGGCAGCTAATGGATCCATTTGGAATCCTATCCAAGGAGGGGGTTAACCGATGTCTGCAACAACTGTTTATGTCTTCTCAGGCACATTCGAAAGTATTGAGGAAGCCTGTCTTTACTCTCAGCCTCAATGGGAGGCTGAGCCATCAGAGTCAGCTTCTGATGAGGAGTACGCGGCTTGGGAGGATAGGAATCCATCCCATAATATGCTAAGCAATATTGGCCCATATTTAGATGAAGATTTTATTGAAACAATAGACTTTGACCCTGGTTACCTGTCCGGCATAAAAATCAGCAAGTCAGATATAGCTCATATAAGATCCAGATCTTTAGATGCAAACATACTTGTATTGGTCTATGAGCAGGCTTTAGGTGGGTTTTCTTTGAGGAAAGCACCAGTTTCAAACTCATCTCTGACGTATTGCGGTCATTTTTATTGCGATATTTAGTGTGTAAGCTTCATGTCATTATTGATGAGTTGCTTTATGCACTTTGATTTTCCAAATGAGGTCGAAGTTAAAAAAGTGGACGTTTTGATGCGTTATTCTTTTGGCATGCAGGGAGGTAGTCCTTTGAGTAAGCGAACAGGAAAGTGTTTGTGTGAAAGGGTGGGCTATGAGATAGAGGGCCAACTGGGTCCCATTTTTAATTGTCATTTCTCCAAATGCCACCGGAGTATCGAATACCGAAATTGCGTTAAAAACGTGTTTATCATTCGCATCTAGAGTTAGAACAATAAATAAACATTTTCATAATATATTTATTTTTGGGTTTTATGATTCAGTCATGACGGTTAATAAAATTATATTATTTGCCATTATTGCATTTGGTTCTTTTCAACTATGGGAAAAACATAGAGGAAATGAAATTAAACCATTATATGAAGAGCCTTATGTTGCGGTCTATGGGCGTGATTCCTGTAGCATTACAAGAAAAATGGTAGCTGATTTGGCGGCGTCCGGAATAAAGTATGAATATTTTGTCGTTGATGAAAAAGCTACAGCTGATGTTTTACATTCCAGGATGGAAGCCGCCGGAATTGCCACAAGACGATATGATCTTCCCGTTGTGGATACCAATGGCAGCATTCAGGTGAGGCCCGCATTTTATGATGTGGTGAAGCAGTATAATGCCGGGCTTTGATGATGAGTTATGAAAAAGTGAAGGATGTTTGCTGTGCTTTCTATGCCTGGTCTCAATGGCCAGCGGTGCGGGTGAAGTACGTGGCGCGGGCCTGGCATCGGCAATAGTACAGGCAGGGCCGGCATGAGCAGTCGAGTGCGGCGAAAGCTTCCGTTGGTCGCGCAGGTCAAGGTAGTATGCTCCGGCATCTTGTTTTTTGTTATGGAGTGTTATGTTCAAACTCTTGTGCAGACTGATTTTCAAATTCAATAAATGGTCAATCGTCTCGAAGCCACCTGCCGATATCAAAAAATGCGTTATGGTTGGGGCTCCGCATACCAGCAACTGGGATTTTATCTATCTGGTGGCAGCCTATTCCTATATGGGACTGCCGAACCCGAGGTTCACCATCAAAAAAGAGTGGATGATTTTCCCGGTCAGTCTGTTGTTGTCATCTTTGGGAGCCATTCCCATCGACCGTACAGTCAAGAAGGCAGGAGAACGGCGGCTTGACATGGTTGAGGAGATGGCCCGCTATATTGACGCTGCGGAAGAGATTACGGTACTGGTCACGCCGGAGGCCAGTCGGGCACCTGCAACGCGCTGGAAAACCGGTTTTTATCGGGTAGCTTTAAAGGCGAATGTACCGATACTGTTGGGCTATCTTGATTATGATAAGAAAGAGGCCGGTGTCGGGAAGGTGGTGTATCCCAGTGGGGATTTGGATAAAGATTTGCGGACGATACTGGACTTTTATAACGGAGTGTCGCCGAAACATCCGGAGCGCTACATCAAAATTTGACAGGCCGGGCGGAAGAATGTCGGGTTGAGAAGTAGAATTGAGAGGCGTTATGTACACCCTGATCAAAGTCGATTTTCGAGAGCCGAATGCGGAGGCTATTCGGGCTGTGCGCGAAGAGGTGTTCATTCGGGAGCAGAAGGTGCCGAAAGAGCTGGAGTTTGATGATCTGGATGTGGCGGCCGTGCATGTCTTGGTCATGGCTGACGATCGTCCCGTTGGGACCGGACGTATACTGGCAGATGGGCACATTGGGCGCATTGCCATCCTGAAAGCGTTCAGGGGGCGGGGCCTGGGAGCCAAAGTCGTGTCCGCTTTGATGGAGGAAGCGGCGCGGGCAGGCTGTGAGCGTGTGTACCTGGGGGCGCAAACCCATGCGATTGATTTCTATGGCACGCTGGGATTTTCCCGGTATGGGGATGTTTTCATGGATGCCGGGATCCCTCATGTACATATGGAAAAATATCTGTAATGACTGTGGGCTACTTGAGTCGGACTCATCAACAGCCATAGGAGTGCATCGTGTCCAATTATTGGGGAGCCGTGGTTGGTTCGTTGGGACTGCTGCTGGGTGGGTGCGCAGGTCTGCCCGAGAATACGGGGCGTCTGGAGTCTTATCAGCTGGCCGACACGGAAGATACCCGTCTTGGCCGTGTCTCGGCAGCCGGGCTGGCGGCTGATGTTTCTGGCTTCCAGCTATTGGATAGCGGTATTGATGCCTTTGTAGCGCGTGTCGCGTTGGCGCGCGAAGCCGAGCAGAGCATTGATGCTCAATATTACCTGCTGCACGATGACATGACCGGGCATCTGTTCCTGGATGAGCTGGTGAAGGCTGCCGAGCGCGGGGTGCGTGTCAGGTTGCTGGTGGATGATATGGGGCTGGAAGGCCGTGATGAGAGTGTGGCCGCGCTGGCTGCGCTGACCAATTTTGAAGTGCGTATTTTCAATCCTTTTGGCCGTCATCTGGGGCGGTTGTCACAGTTCATTACCCGCTTTGGCAGTGTTACCCGTCGCATGCACAACAAGCTGTTTATCGTGGATGGGCAGGCGGTGGTCCTGGGTGGTCGTAATATCGGCAACGAGTATTTTGAAGCGGATCCGGCGTTGGCTTTTGGTGATCTGGATGTGGTCGGTTTTGGCCCGATTGCAACAGATGCGGCCCGCTCTTTTGATGCCTATTGGAATCATGATCTGGCTTATCCTGTTGCCCGGTTGGTGGATTCACCGCTGGATGCCTTGGCGGCACGGCGTTTTCGTCATTACTCCTCGGAGTATATTGAGCAGCATGCGCACGACTATGCGTATTATTTTGATGCGTTACGCAATTCCTGGCTGACGCAGCAGTTGAATGCCGGTTCCTTGTCGTTGGTATGGGGGCAGGCCAGGCTGGTGTCTGATGATCCGGACAAGCTGGTAACGGATCGGCGTCAGACCGAGCTGCATTTGAGCCGGGAGCTGGAGCCGTATTTTCTGGAGCTGGAGAAGAGTCTGCTGATATTTTCCCCCTACTTTGTACCGGGCCGGGAAGGTGTCGAGTTTTTGGAAGCCCTGGTTGAGCGAGGCGTGAGGGTGAGGGTTTTGACCAACTCTTTGGCTTCGACCGATGTGCCGGTCGTGCATGTCGGCTATGCCCGTTATCGGCGAGAGTTGTTGCGGGCGGGGGTGGAGTTGTACGAGATGAACCGTCAGGTGAGAGCGCCAGCCAAGCGGGAGGGGTGGAATTTTACCGGTTCGTCCAAGGCCAGTCTGCATGCCAAATCGTTTGTGCTGGATGGGGAGAAGGTGTTTATTGGCTCGCTGAATATGGATCCGCGTTCTCTGGTGGAGAATTCAGAAGTCGGCGTTGTGCTGGAAGTGCCCGAGATCGCACAGGAAATGCTGGAGTGGTTCGAGCACGATATTGATCGGGTTGCTTTCAGGGTTTCGTTGGAACAAGGGTCGTTCGGCAGTGAGCGTCTGCGCTGGGATGGATGGAGTGGTGATCAGCCCGTGGTCTTTGATGTTGAGCCATATACCAGTGTTTGGCAGCGTTTGGGTGTCGGGCTGTTGCGTGTATTGCCGATTGATTCTCAATTGTAGGCGATAAAAGCAGCACGCAAGGGAATGTTGCGTGCTGCCGAGGTTCAGGCAGTGCCGAGGCAGACGGTATCCCACAGGTTCTGGATGCCGGATTTGTCTTGGCTGCTGAGCTGGTCAACTGTGAAGGCGCTGTCCAGGCTGGTTTGCAGGTTGTGCAAGAAAGCTTCTTCGGACTCGGGCAGTTCGGCGGCGACCAGATTCAGGTGGCTGATCAGGTAGCTGCAATAGAACAGCTCGTCCGGCTGCTCCAGTGCGGCCTGTTCACGGGCCAAAAGACGGGTCTCAATCAGGTTGATAAGGCTTTCGCTCATGGCGTCTCCAGGTTTTTGAGCAGCAGGGCGTAGGTTTTGCCGTCGGACTCGGTTTGTTCCAGGCGAATGATCAGGTAGTCCAGATCGGGAGCCAGCCAGAGCAGGGTTTCCCGGTCGGCGTCTTCGCCGCGGTCACGCATGACGCGTACAGCGTTGTAGCGGCCGTATGGCGTGACGACTTCCTCTTCGCCGGTGACCTTGAACTGATATTCCTTGAGCTTGCCGCCGTCCGCTACGGAATAGGTCATGCTGTCTTTGCCTGCCAGCAGATCGAGGCGCAGCTGCAGCTGGTAGCTGAGTTTGTCCTGGGTGCCGGCCGGCACCTGCATTTTCCAGGGTGTGTCCTTGACGACGGTCGTTACCGACTGGCTGGCCCAGTCAAAGTCGATATTCGCCTTGCGGCTCTTGCCCAGTACCTTGCGGTGATAACGGTAGCTGACGGGCTGAATCGGCTCGGTGGGGTGGTAATTGAACAGCGTGGTTTCGCTGATGCCGGCCATCATGGCAGACGCTTCCGAGTTGAAGCGCCATTGGCCGCCTTCGGTCTGTTTCAGCTCGCGTACCGCCTCGCCACTGAGCGAAATGCCCATGTCAAAGGCGGTGGTATAGGTGGCCTTGAATGCCGGCAGGTGAGACGTGTCGGCATGGGCGGGCAGGCTGGCCAGCAGACAGCCGGTCAGCAGGGTCGGGAGTGTCAGGCGCATACAACCTCCGTGATTAGCGGGTGGTGTATTGGTAACCGGATTCCGGCAGGCATTCATGATCAAGTTGAACGCCGCTTTCTCCGAGCTTGAGACGATCGTTGCAGAACCACTGAACGGCCAGTGGGTAGATCTTGTGTTCCAGTTGATGGACGCGCTGTTGCAGGTTCTGGATATCTTCGCCGGGGACGATATTGGTCCTGGCCTGTATGACCAGCGGCCCTCCGTCCAGTTCCTCGGTTACAAAGTGAACCGTGCAGCCGTGTTCCTCATCGCCCGCTTCCAGCGCGCGCTGGTGCGTATGCAGCCCTTTGTACTTGGGCAGCAGGGAGGGGTGGATGTTAAACAGGCGTCCGTGATAGTGCCGCACCAGTTCGGGCGTCAGAATCCGCATGAAACCGGCCAGTACCACCAGGTCGGGTTGATAGCTGTCGATCAGTTCGACCAGTGCTGCATCAAAGCTTTCCCGGTCGGCAAACTGTTTGTGGTCGAGCAGGCGGGCGTCGACGCCCGCCTGCTCGGCTCGGGTCAGGCCGTAGGCGTCGGGGCGGTTGCTGATCACCGCCGCGACATTGCCCCGGATCTGTCCGTCAAGCGTCTGGTCCAGAATGGCTTGCAGGTTGGAGCCGCTGCCGGATATCAGTACTACAATCCGTTTTGGCGCCATCTCAGGCCTCCAGGCCGCGTAGTTCAACCTGTTCTTCGCCTGCATCGGCCGCTTCGATCTGGCCGATCAACCAGGCGGTTTCGCCTTCGGCCTGCAGCAGGGCGATCGCTTCATCGGCTTTTTCTGCCGGTACGGCGATGACCATGCCTACGCCGCAGTTCAGAGTGCGGTACATTTCACGGGTTTCTACGTTGCCACCTTTCTGCAGCCAGGTGAATACCGGCGGCATGTCCCAGGATTTGACGTCGATGACGGCCTTGGCAGAGGCGGGCAGTACACGCGGAATGTTTTCCAGCAGGCCGCCGCCAGTAATGTGGGACAGGGCGTTAACCTGAGATTCACGAATCAGCTTGAGCAGTGGCTTGACGTAGATACGGGTCGGCTCCAGCAGAGCTTCGGCCAGGGTCTTGTCGCCGATAGGCTGTTGCAGGTCGGCACTGGTGACTTCCAGAATCTTGCGGATCAGCGAGTAGCCGTTGGAGTGCGGGCCTGAGGACGCCAGGCCGATCAGGGTGTCTCCCACCTGGACCTTGCTGCCGTCAATGATTTCGTCCTTTTCGACCACGCCGACGCAGAAACCGGCCAAATCGTAGTCGTCACCTTCGTACATGCCCGGCATTTCGGCGGTTTCGCCACCGACCAGAGCGGCGCCTGACAGTTCACAGCCGGCACCGATACCGGTTACCACATCGGCGGCCATATCCACGTTCAGGCTGCCGGTGGCGTAATAATCCAGGAACAGCAGCGGTTCTGCACCGGCGACCACCAGGTCGTTGACACACATGGCAACCAGGTCAATCCCGATAGTGTCGTGCTTGTTCAGCTCCATGGCCAGGCGCAGTTTGGTGCCAACACCGTCGGTACCGGAAACCAGTACGGGCTGCTTGTAGCCGGCCGGCAATTCGCACAGGGCACCGAAACCACCCAGTCCACCCATGACTTCAGGACGGGCAGTGCGTTTGGCGACGCCTTTGATACGTTCGACCAGGGCGTTACCTGCATCAATATCAACGCCGGCATCCTTGTAGCTCAGGGAAGTTTTTTCAGAACCTGTAGACATGGGAGAGTCAACCTTTAAAGCGATAAATAATCGGTAAAAAATATCACGCTAGTTTATCAGGTTGCGGGCGCTCTGTGTTAGAGTTACGCGCGTCATTTATTGGCCGGATGTAAAACTCGGTTTTCTGAACCATTAAGACGCTTGCAGTGACACAGAAAGACAAAAGCCGTACCGCTGCTCCTATGCAGTTGCCTCTTGGGATTGGTCTTCGCGACGATGCCCGCTTTGAAAATTTCGTGCGTGGTCGCAACGGACTGGTCTGTGCCGCGTTGGAGAAGGCTGCGTCCGGCTTCGGCGAACAGTACCTTTACATATGGGGGCATGCCGGCACGGGATGTTCGCACCTGTTGCAGTCCTGTTGCCACGCTTCCGATCCGGTGCGCCGCAGCGCGGTGTACCTTCCTCTGGCCGAACTGAAAGATTACGGCCCACGCATACTGGAAGACTTTGACCAGCTGGATCTGGTCTGTATCGACAATCTGGAACAGGTTGCCGGTCATGCCGCGTGGGAAGAGGCCCTGTTCCATCTGTATAATCGCATGCGGGCCAATGGCCATGTGCTGATTATTGCGGCCAACCTGCCGCCTGCCAAGTTGGGCATCAAGCTGGCGGACCTGGAGTCTCGCCTGAATTGGGGCATGGTGTTCCAGTTGCAGTCGCTGGATGACGATACCAAAGTGGTGGCGCTGAAGGCACGTGCACAGGCGCGGGGTTTGCAGTTGGGTGATGATGTTATCCGTTATCTGATGCATCATGGCAGTCGCAATATGGCGCATCTGCTGGTGACGCTGGATAAGCTGGATGTGGCCTCTCTGAGCGCACAGCGCAAGATAACCGTACCCTTCGTCAAACAGGTGATGGGCTGGTGAATCATCGGATGTCCGCTGCTGACGGGTAGTGGCGGTGCACCGTCTGCCGAATTTTCATGCACATTCTGAAATGGTTATTGAACTATGAGCGAAAGCCGCGTGCCGCGAGATTTCAGCCTGAGGAGTCCTGAAGAACAGCAGCTTTTTCTGACGGACACCTGGTGTGATCACTGTCAGCAGCTGGGGCTGGGAATGCGTGATCCCGAAGAATATGAACTCTTTGGTATCGTCTTTATCGAAGGTAAATGCAGTCAGTGCGGAGAAACGATTCTGACCGAGTTGACCGAGGATGCATTTGACGATGAATGAGGCCATTGCTCAGCGCTTTGGGGGTACGGCCCGTTTGTACGGTCTGGACGGACTGGCTCTGTTTCAGCGCTCGCATGTTGCCGTTATCGGTATCGGCGGTGTTGGCTCCTGGGTTGCGGAAGCGCTGGCTCGATCCGGCATCGGCGAAATTTCGCTGATTGACCTGGATGATGTCTGTGTGACCAATACCAATCGCCAGCTGCATGCGCTGGCATCGACGGTCGGGCAGTCCAAGGTGGCGGTGATGGCGGATCGTATTCGTGATATCAACCCTGATTGTCTGGTACACGAGATCGAAGCCTTTGCCTGTCGCGACAATCTGGACGAGCTGCTGCATGATGATTTGAGCTATGTCGTTGATGCGATTGACAGTGTCAAGGACAAGGCGGCCATTATTGCCTGGTGCAAGCGGCATAAGGTGCCGGTGATTACTATCGGGGGAGCGGGCGGTCAGGTTGATCCAACGCTGATCCGGGTTGCGGATCTGACGCGTACTCAAACGGACCCTCTGGCGGCCAAGGTGCGTTCTTTCCTGCGTCGGCATTATCGGTTCAGCAGCAGTGGTCGTCGGTTTGCCGTTGAGTGTGTCTATTCAGAAGAGCAGTTGCGCTATCCTCAGCCTGACGGGAGTGTCTGTCAGCAGAAGAGCGTGATGGAAAACGGCACGCGACTCGATTGTGCCGGTGGCTTTGGTGCCACCACATGTGTGACCGCGACCTTCGGCTTTGTGGCCGTGTCGCGTGTATTGAAAAAGCTTCAGGAGCGAGCAGCGCGAGAGCTGGCGCTCTGATTCACCAGGGGCCGCCTGTTTTGAAGGCGGCTCCGTCAGTCATGCTCCGGATTTACGCTCCGGACCGCAAGAACAGGAACATACCATGTCCAGCACCGTCGTCTGTGCACTGTATAAATTCGTGACTCTGGAAAACTTTGAGCAGCTGCGTCAGCCGCTGTATGACCTGATGGTCGAGCAGGGAGTGCGCGGCACTTTGCTGCTGGCGAAAGAGGGTATTAACGGCACCATTGCCGGCAGCCGTGAGGGTATTGATGCCGTCCTGGCCTGGCTCCAGTCCGATCCGCGCCTGGCTGAATTGGGGTACAAGGAATCCTTCGACGAGAGCAATCCCTTCTACCGCACCAAGGTCAAGTTGAAAAAAGAGATCGTGACCATGGGGGTCGAAGGGATTGATCCCAAGCGTGTGGTGGGCACCTATGTCAAACCGCAGGACTGGAACGCGCTGATCTCCGATCCGGACGTCATTCTGGTCGACACCCGAAACGACTACGAAGTGCAGATCGGGACCTTTAAGAATGCGGTCAACCCGCAGACTGATACCTTCCGTGAATTCCCGCAGTATGTGCAGGATAACTTGGATCCGCAGAAGCACAAGAAGGTGGCGATGTTCTGCACCGGCGGCATCCGTTGCGAGAAGTCGACCGCCTACCTGAAAGAGCAGGGTTTCGACGAGGTATACCACCTGGAAGGCGGCATTCTGAAATACCTCGAAGAGGTGCCGGAAGAGCAGACGATGTGGGAGGGCGAGTGTTTTGTCTTCGACAACCGAGTGTCGGTTAATCACAGTCTGGAAAAGGGTGACTACGACCAGTGCCACGCTTGCCGCATGCCGATTACCGAGGACGACAAGGCCAGCGACAAGTATCAGAAGGGCGTCAGCTGCCCGCATTGTCATGATCGCCTGACCGATCGTCAGCGTGAGCGTTTTGTGCAGCGCGAAAAGCAGACGCAGTTGGCGCGTGAACGTGGCGAGGCGCATCTGGGAGCGGATGCCAATACGGTTATCGAACAGCGTCGGCAGCTGAAGGCTGAACATCGGGAAGCACAGAAAAAGCGCCAAGCACTTGATTGAGCGATAAAAAAAAGCCCCTCTTCAGAGAAGAGGGGCAACAAAGTGCATACAACTCAAAACGGCCAGAGTTGGAAACGGAAAAGCGAGAGATGTTGAAGACGAGCAGAGTTCTCTCGCGCCCTGTTGCCAGGACGGTTTAACTATCGCCTTTTTTTGTGCGGCGCACAATGGGGTGCTTAGATGAATATGTTCTAATGCCGCCGGTATTTTGTGCGTCGCAGCAATAGCGCCCGCCGATAGCGGGCGCGTGGTGCCATGTCCGCTGCGAGCTTACAGCTCCAGGTTCATATGGCTGAGGCGGAAGGGGTGTGCTTCGTAGGTGCCGATGACGCGGACCTCTTCGGCAAAGAAGTGCAGCTCCTGCATGGCGAATTTCATTGCCTGCTGGTGAGGGTGTCCTTCCACGTCCAGGTGGAAGCTGGAAACTTTCATGGTTTCCGAAGCCATATAGCTTTCCAGTTTGACCATATTGACGCCATTGGTGGCGAAGCCGCCCAGAGCCTTGTACAACGCGGCCGGAATGTTGCGGACGCGGAACATCAGCGAGGTCATGTAGCGTACCTCCGGTTCCAGAGGCGGGATCATCTGATCCTTGGAAAGGATAAAGAAGCGGGTGGTATTGCCGTTTTTATCCTGGAAGTTTTCCTTCAGAATTTCCAGACCATAGAGTTCTGCTGCCAGGCTTGATGCGATGGCCGCGTGACCGGGCTGTTGTTGCTCGGCCAGCTCGGCAGCCGAGCCGGCGGTGTCCAGTGCTGCGATGGGGGTAATACCCAGCGAACGCAGGTTTTCGGCGCACTGGGCCAGTGCCTGGGGGTGTGAAGAGACGGTTTTGATATCTTCCAGACGTGTGCCGGGCAGCGCGAGCAGGCAGTGGTTGACCGGCTCAAAGTGCTCGCCGATCACGTGCAGGCGCGTTTTGGGCATCAGTCGGTAGATCTCTTCCACGCGACCGGCAGTGGAGTTTTCCAGCGGAATCATGGCCAGGTGAGCGTCGCCGCGCTCCACCATAAACATCGCTTCTACAAAGGACTCACAGGCTTTCGGGGTCAGTTCGGGATGAACGCGACGACAGGCCAGGTGTGAGTAGGCACCCTGGTAGCCTTGATAGGCGATGGTAGTGTTCTGAGTCATGGTATCCATACATTGGCTGAAAAAAACAAGGACAGCATTATGGCACAGCTGGCGTGTCGGCTGAAAAAAATATCCGCATTTGCTACTGTTGCCGCCCGTTGGAGGAGCGCCTATGACCCCGGAACGTGAACAAAAATTGCTGGCTGTATTACAGCGTCGTCAACCTGATCTGACTCTGATCGCCGAGCAGGTACACAAGTCCCGCAATATTGCGGCCCTGATTCGCAATTGCGATGCGGCAGGCATCGCCGAAGTGCAGGTGGTTAAGCCCAAGGAGGGGTATCAACAGTACCGGGGTACCGCACTGGGGTCGGATCGTTGGGTGGACACGGCGCTGCACGATACGCTGGATCTTGCCATTGAGGGGGTGCGGGCTCGGGGTATGAAAGTTTACGCGGCGCACTTCTCGGAGCAGGCTGTTCCCTATCGCGAAGTGGACTATACCGAGCCTTGCGCCATCGTGATGGGAGCAGAAAAAGAGGGTATCAGCCCCCGCGCTGCCGAGCAGGCTGATCGGCATATCATTATCCCGATGCAGGGTGTGGTCAGCTCGCTGAATGTGTCGACGGCGGCCGGTATTATCCTGGCTGAAGTGATTGATCAGCGCTTGAAAGCCGGGTTCTATGACCGGGCGCGGATGCCGGTTGCCTGGATCGCTCGCAAGATGTTTGAAGCGCGTTATCCGAAAGTGGCCGAGTTCTGCCATCGCCAGAATCTGGCGTATCCTGAATATGACGAGCGGGGTGAAATGCTGGCCCCCGGCGAATGGAACGACCAGGTGACAGCGGGCACCGCGCCTGCACAAACAGCGGATTGATACCCTGCGAGGATTCTTCATGGCCCGTGAGACGTCGGGGCGTTCAAGCTACTCCATCGGTGGCCTGGCCTTTCTGTACATACTGCTGGTGGCCGGGCTGGCCTGGTTCGCCGGGTCCTGGTCGCGGGACTGGGCACTCGCACGCTTGCAGGTGCAGGGATCGGACCGTCTGCTGACCAGTATCAGTCAGATGCGTCTGGCGTTGGACCAGTACAGCTACCTGCCGTTCCTGCTGACACAAAATACGGATGTTCATCGGCTGCTGCAGCCTGAATCGACACATCAGGCAACCGTTAACCGAGTGCTGGAGCAGATCAATCTGGTCGCGGGCTCCTCGGCGCTGTTTGTGCTGGATGCAGAGGGCAAGCCCCTGGCTTTCAGCAACTGGCGCGAGGAGCAGGCGTTCCCGCTCGAGTCTCAGCGGGATCAGGGCTACTTCCGGCAGGCTATTGCCGGTGAGCAGGGGTTTGAATTGCAGTTTTATGCTCCTCAGGGGTATGCGCGTTTGTACATGTCGGCGCCGGTTTATACCGACCGTCTCGCGGGTGTGGCGGTGATGCGGCTGGATATGTCGCAGCTGCGCGAGCAGCTGGCCATTGAGTATCCGCTGGTGATACGTGCTGCCGATGGGCAGTTGATTTTCAAGTCGGACACGCACTGGCCGCAAACCCGTGAAGCGCCGCTGGAGCTGAATAATGGCACGGTGCTGGAGCGGGTCAGGGGAGATGCGGGCGTGTCGTTGCAACAATCGGTGCAACTGGATGATTTGGGGTGGAGCGTCTCGGTTCTGACCGACATACGGCCCGCGCAATATCGTGCCCGCGTGGTGGGCGGCAGTGTGCTGGGGGGTGGTGTGGCCCTGGGGCTATTGCTGCTGTACCTGCGCGAATCGCGACAGAAACGCCGCCTGCAGCTGGAGCGAATGCAGGAACGCGCGCGTAGCGAGCAGCAGCAGCGCGACATTATCAATACTGCCCAGGTAGGGCTGATTCATGTTGACCCCTGCGGTCAGGTGCAGTTGATCAATCCGATGGCGATGCAGATTTTCGGTGTTTCGGTGGAGCATATTCGCAACCAGTCGATTCTGCGGCTGTTGGGAGAAGGCTTCACGGCCTTGCCTCTGAAGCAGGCTTTGGGGGCGCTGGGCACGGATCGCTTTCGACCGTTGACGGGGCTGGAAGCGGTGGGGCAGCGTGGCGACGGCAGTGCCTTTCCGATGATGGTCTCAATTCGGCAGATGACGCACCATCCCGAACTTGGCTACCTGGTGACGGTCATCGATATCAGCCGGCGCAAGCGTCTGGAGCAGGCGTTGCGCGAGGCCAATGAATCGCTGGAGCAGAAAGTGGTAGCCCGTACTCGGGCGCTGGAAGAAGCGCAGGCCGAGCTGGTGCAGGCCGGGAAGCTGGCGGCCTTGGGACGGATGTCGGCATCGGTTGTCCACGAATTGAACCAGCCCATGACGGCCATGCGTACCTATCTGGCCATTGCCGAGCGTCTGTTGGCGCAGCCCGAGGCTCTGAACAAGAATCTGAAGCAGCAGGAGCAGATGCTGGACCGCATGGCGCTGATTACCGGGCAGTTGAAAATCTTTGCGTACCGTAAGCCGGAGCGGATCGAGCCGGTATCGCTGCAGCAGGTGACAACTCAGGTGCTGCAAATGTTCAGGGGGCGTTTTGAAGAGCTGGCGCTGCAGCTGCATTACACGCCGCCACCTGTCGACCTGTTGGTGGCGGGTGACAATGCACGTTACGAACAGGTGCTGATCAACTTGATCAAGAATGCCTGTGATGCCATGTCGTCTCTGCCGGGCCCTCATCATTTGTGGCTGGAGCTGGTCAATACCGGGGAGCGGTCGATCATCTTTGATGTGAGAGATAACGGCCCCGGTATTGATGCCGATATTCGGGAGCAGCTGTTCGAACCGTTTTTTACGACCAAAGAGGTCGGGCAGGGGTTGGGTCTGGGCTTGGCCATTGTCAGCAGTATTCTGCGGGACTTGGGAGGTGATATCCGTATTCTGGATACCTCCGAAGGCGCCTGTTTTCGGATTAAAGTGCCGCTGTATGCAGCCGCAGATCAGGGCAATAGCGAGGTGAAGGCATAATGAGTACGCACGGGCTGGTGCTGCTGGTGGATGATGAGGCGATGGTGCGTGAGGCGACGGCGCAATGGCTCGAGCTGTCAGGCTTTGAGGTCAGGAGCTTCAGCCGTGCGGAAGATGCACTGGAGCAGATCGACCCTGCCAGTGCAGGCATTCTGCTGACGGATGTACGCATGCCGGGCATGGATGGTTTGCAGTTAATGCAGGAAAGTCTGGTGCGTGCGCCGGATATGCCGGTCATCTTGCTGACCGCCCATGGCGATGTGGATATGGCGACGGCGGCCATGCGGAACGGAGCCTATGACTTCATTGAAAAGCCGTATGTGCCGGATCGCCTGGTTGAGCGGATTCACCGGGCCTGCGAGAAGCGGCGCCTGACGCTGGAAAATCTGCGCCTGCAGCAGAATTTGGCGACGCAAAGCGGGTTGGATGGGCGCATGATTGGCGTATCTCCGGCGATTCAGCGGTTGCGCCGGGAAATTCTGGCGTTGGCGGAGCTGGATACCAATGTGATCGTGTATGGTGAAACCGGTACCGGCAAGGAGCTGATTACCCAGTGTCTGCATGAGTACAGCAAGCGCAGCAAACATGCCTTTGTGCCGATCAACTGCGGTGCGATCCCGGAAAACTTGATCGAAAGCGAACTCTTCGGTCATGAGGCAGGGGCGTTTACTCACGCGGCCAAACGCCGTATCGGCAAGTTTGAATATGCCAGTGGCGGCACCCTGTTCCTGGATGAGATCGAAAGCATGCCGCAGCATTTGCAGATCAAAATGTTACGTGCGCTGCAGGAACATGTAATCGAGCGGCTGGGGGCCAATAAGCCGATCTCGGTTGATCTCAGAGTCGTGGCTGCCGCGAAGGTGGACCTGCGTGAGGACCCCAATTTTCGTGAGGATCTGTTCTATCGCCTGAATGTGTCAGAGCTGCATATCCCTCCGCTGCGAGAGCGTATCGAGGATGTGCCGCTGCTGTTTGCCTATTATGTGCGGCGGGGCGCGCTGGATTATGATCGTGAGCCACGGCCATTGTCAGACCATGACCTGGATGCGCTGCAGTCCTACGCCTGGCCCGGTAACGTGCGTGAGTTGAAAAACATCGCGATCCGTTATGGCATTGATCCGCGTGCCAGTCTGGTGGAGCTGTTGTCGCGTCAGCAGCCGATGCAGAGTGCGCCGGTCATGAGTCGTCAGTCTCTGCCATTGGCGGTACAGGTTGCAGAATACGAGTCGCGGTTGATTCGCGCTGCGCTCGAAGAACATCAGGGCAATATCAAGGCAGTGATGGAAATGTTGGACCTGCCCAGGCGTACGCTGAACCAGAAAATGCAGCGGTACGGTCTGAATCGGAGCGATTTTACGGCTTCATAGGCGAAAAACGGCTTATCGGTATGGGGTTATATCGGCCGTTTTTTGCTTATTTAATCGTTCCATGAATATTATTGTCAATAAATTCAAATGCTTATGATTTGATTAATGTTGGCCCGTTTCCTGCAATATCTGCCTGTCACTACAACAAACAAAACTGACAACAGGTATAAGGAACACACTATGAATCAAGGTAAACGTACGCTGATCAAGGCGCTGGGCCTGACACTGACGCTGGGTGCGGTGGCGACATCCTCCATGCTGGTGCAGGCAGCCGAGAACCGCTCGTACATCATGGCAACCGCTTCAACGGGCGGAACCTACTATCCGGTGGGCGTAGCACTGGCGACCCTGACCAAGGTGAAACTGGAGCCGACTCAGGGAATCTCCATGTCGGCCATCAACTCGGCCGGTTCGGGTGAAAACATCAAGTTGTTGCGTGAAAACGAAGCCCAGTTCGCCATTCTACAGGGCCTTTATGGTGCCTGGGCCTGGAACGGCGAAGGCGCGATGGAAGCCTCCGGCAAACAGGAAAAGCTGCGCTCCGTCAGCATGCTGTGGCAGAACGTGGAGCACTTTGTTGTACGTGGCAAATATGCCCAGAGCGGTACAATCAGCGACCTGGCGGCGCTGGAAGGCGAAAAGTTTTCCATCGGTAAGAAAAACTCCGGCACCGAAGGGTCGGGGCGCACGATTCTTGGCAACCTGGGCATCAATGCCGATGCCTTCAATCTGGCCTACATGGGATATGGTCCGTCAGCTGACGCACTGCAGAACGGCACCATCGACGGCATGAATATTCCGGCTGGCGTGCCGGCCTCTGCCATCACCCGCGCTTATGCAGCCATGGGCGAAGATATCCGTGTGCTGGACTTTACCGATGAGCAGATGGCGCAGGCCAACGGCAGCTACAAGCTGTGGACCCGCTATGTGATTCCGGCCAATACCTATCCGGGTCAGACCCGCGATATCAACACGATGGCGCAGCCCAACTTCCTGGCGGTGCGTGATGATATCAGCGAAGAAGACGTGTATCTGCTGACCAAAACCATTTATGAAAACCTGCCGTTCCTGAACAGCATCCACAAAGCCACCAAGGCAATGGCGCTTGAAAAAGCGATTGAAGGCCTGCCGGTGCCGCTGCACCCGGGTGCTGTGCGCTACTACCGTGAAGTGGGCGTTGTCATCCCGGACCATCTGATCGCCGAATAAGCGTCTCGGTCGCGATCGGCCATTTTTGGCCGATCGTCTCCCCCTAGAAACAAGCAATCAGGAATGACGTGATGTCTGCTTCCACTCAAACCGACCAACAGACCGCCGAGAAACTGAAGGCGATGGAGCTGACCCAGCGCAGCGAACAAGGCGGTACCGGCCGCTTCGTTTACTGGGCCGGAGTTCTGTTCGCGTTGGCTCATATCTATTTCAATACGCTGGGCACCCTGTCTGAACTCTGGGTGTCGGCCATTCATTTTTCCGGCTTTGCACTGATGTGCGCCCTTATGGTGCCGCTGTCGAAAAAGCACGGGGATACACGCTGGAGTATCGCGGTCGATGTATTGATCGGCCTGGTAGCATTGGGAACGACGGTTTACCTGATCCTGTTTGAAGATGCGCTTTACGCGCGCGGCGTGCATTTCAATACCACGGACTGGGTCGTGGCCGTTGCTGCCATTCTGGTCGCGCTGGAGATGACGCGTCGGACCACCGGCTGGTTCATTCCGTCGCTGATCCTGTTTTCGCTCACCTATGTATTCTGGTGGGGGCAGTACATCGATGGCATGTTCAACTTTCCGGGCCTGAGCCTGGAAACCGTGCTGTATCGCAGCTATTTCTCGTCCGAGGGCATGTTCGGCTCCATTGCCCGCATTTCCTGGACCTATGTGTTCATGTTTATCCTGTTCGGCGCCTTTTTGGTGAAGTCCGGTGCAGGTGATTTTATTATCGAATTGTCGCGCTGTGCTGCCGGTCGCATGATCGGGGGGCCCGGTTTTGTGGCAGTACTGGGATCCGGCCTGATGGGCTCGGTTTCGGGCTCATCGGTGGCGAATACCGTATCGACCGGTGTGATCACCATTCCATTGATGCGCAAGGCGGGGTTCCCGGCGCGTTTCGCTGCTGGTGTCGAGGCGGCAGCTTCCACTGGTGGTCAGCTGATGCCACCGGTCATGGGGGCGGGAGCCTTTATCATGGCATCCTATACCCAGATTCCCTATGTGGAAATTATCGCCATTGCGGCGCTGCCGGCGTTGCTGTATTTCCTGTCGGTCGGCTTTTATGTGCGTGTAGAGGCGCGCCGCAGCCATGCACATGCGGTTGAGATGAATGTCCGTCCGGTGAAAGAGGTGCTGAAAGAGGGCTGGCACTGCCTGCTGCCGCTGGTGGTACTGGTGGCGTTGCTGATTTACGGCTTTACCCCGACCTATGCGGCAGGCATCTCCATTATTGCGGTTGTGCTGGCTTCCTGGATTTCGCCGAAGAAAATGGGGCTCCGGGATATCTTTGACGCGTTGGCGCAAGGATCGAAAAACATGGCCACGACCGCCATGTTGCTGGTTGCCGTTGGCCTGGTGGTCAATGTGGTGGCCATGACCGGTATCGGCAATACGTTCTCGCTGATGGTAACCGACTGGGCCGGTGGCAGCTTGCTGATTACCCTGGTGCTGGTAGCGCTGGCTTCGCTGGTGCTGGGTATGGGGCTGCCGGTAACGGCTGCCTATATCGTACTGGCTACGCTCTCGGCTCCGGCGTTGTACAGCCTGATGGCCGAACGCGAACTGATCGAGCTGATCGTAAACGGCAATCTGCCGGAAACCGCGCGTGCCATCTTCATGCTGGTAGACCCGAACAGTCTGACGGCGTTGGCTGCACCGATGAGTGAAGCACAGGCCGTTGCGTTGGTGGAACAAATTCCATCCGACTTCAAGGGTCAGCTGCTGGATCAGGCCATTGATGCCGACAAGCTGGCGATGATTCTGCTGGCGGCCCACATGATCATCTTCTGGTTGTCACAGGACTCCAACGTAACGCCGCCGGTCTGTCTGACCGCGTTTGCGGCAGCGGCCATTGCGCGCACGCCGCCGATGATGACCGGTTTCACCGCATGGAAGATCGCCAAGGGGCTGTACATTGTTCCGCTGCTGTTCGCCTATACCGGCTTTATCGGTGGCAGCCCGGATGAAGTGATTACCGTATTCATTTTCGGCATTTTGGGTCTGTATGCCTTTGTCGGATTCATGGAAGGCTATCTTGAAGGGCCGTTGAACCTTGCCCTGCGCCTGTTCAGTGGCGTTTGTGCCATAGGCCTGCTCTATCCGCATGGTCACCTGGTCTATGACCTGATTGCCGCCGCGGCCTTTGTCGCCCTGTTTATGTACAGCCGTCGTTTGACGCCGGCTGAAGCCGTTTGAAGGGATTAAGTGATGCAGAGTAGCTTTGATTTTATCGTGATCGGTGGCGGCATTCTTGGCCTGTCCACGGCCCGCCAATTACAACAGCGTTTTCCCGGTAAACGGGTGCTGGTTCTGGAAAAGGAAAATAGCCCGGCACAACACCAGACCGGCCATAACTCGGGCGTTATTCACGCCGGGGTGTATTACACGCCGGGCAGCATGAAGGCGCGTTTTTGCAAAGAGGGTAATGAGGCCACCAAAGCGTTTTGTCGCGAGCATGACATTCCGTTTGATGAGTGTGGCAAGTTATTGGTGGCCACCAATGAGCTGGAGCTGGAGCGGATGCAGGGCCTCATCGGGCGTTGTGCCGAGAATGAGCTGCCTATCGAAGTACTGAATGCCGAGCAGCTCAAGGCGCGGGAGCCGAACATTACCGGAGTGGGCGGTATTTTCGTCCCGTCAACCGGTATTGTCAGCTATACGCGCATCTGTGAGAAAATGGCCGAGCTGGTGGCAGCCGATGGCGGGGAGGTGCGTTATGACGCTGAAGTGCGCAACATCCGCGAACTGGCGGACAGCGTGGAAGTGGAGACCGAGCAGGAGCGCTTTGCAGGCAACTTTATGGTGGCCTGTGCCGGCTTGATGTCCGACCGCATTGTTCGCATGTTGGGTCAGGTGCCGGAGTTCAAGATCATACCGTTTCGCGGGGAGTACTTCCTGTTGCCGCCGCAGCATAATCAGATCGTTAACCACTTGATCTATCCGATCCCCGATCCTGATCTGCCGTTCCTGGGGGTGCACCTGACCCGGATGATCGATGGTACCGTTACGGTCGGACCCAATGCAGTACTGGCTTTCAAGCGTGAAGGCTATCGCAAAACGGACATCAGCGTACGGGATATGGCTGAAATGTTGACCTATCCGGGGCTGCTGAAAATGCTGGCACGCAACCTCAAGCCGGGGTTGGTGGAAATGAAAAACAGCCTGTTTCGGCGCGGTTATCTGGAGCAGGTACGCAAGTACTGCCCGCAGCTGACGCTGGATGACCTGCGTGCCTACCCGGCCGGGGTGCGTGCTCAGGCCGTTGCTCGGGATGGCTCGCTGGTAGACGACTTTTTGTTCGTAAATACCGAGCGAGCGCTGGTGGTATGCAATGCGCCCTCTCCGGCGGCAACCTCGGCGATTCCGATCGGCGCACATATCGTTGATCAGGTGGCCGAACGCGGTATTTCTTAAGCTGTCATTCCCTTTGCCTGGGATATTCTTTGCCCTGTCCGCCATGTGGTAGACAGGGCTTTTTTATTTTGAAATCCCGAGAGCGGCATTATAAAGTCTGCTGGATCACTCGAGTGGACTTTTCAGCACAAGGAGTTTGTCTATGTTTCGTTGGCTAGCACTTTCGTTGGCAGTGGCTTCAACCCTGGGGTGTGTCGCGTCGGCACCCAAACAGTCCGTTTCTGACAGGGCACAACCGACGGGCTCGGTTGCCTGCACGGATGCCTGGTATGAATCCGTGGAGCAGCGTGTCGGAACCGGTGATGGCCAGGGGCATGGTCCCGACTGGGGATCGGACGAGTGGAAATCGGTGGTTGAGTTCAAACTGGGAGTGCGCGGTGCTGCCGATATGCCTGAACTGTCCAGTCCGGCGTGGTGTGGCAAGGTTGAACAACTGCTGAGGCAACGTCAGGGCACGGCTCAGGGCCCCTCGTTTGAGTGTGATGCTGACACGTTGAGCGCAGCAGAAAAGCAGGTGTGCAATAGTGCCGAATTGTCGGCACTGGATCGCCAGCTCGGTGATGTATACCAGCAGTCGCTGGCGCTGACCGAAGGGCAGGGACGCAAGGTGCTGCAGGCTGAGCAACGTGGCTGGATCAAAGGGCGCGACGAGTGCTGGAAAAGCGGTAACCCTGAACAGTGTGTCGATAGCCAATATCGGCTGCGGATAGCGGCTCTGCAGGCGCAGTATCGACTGGTTGAGCATTCGGAGCCGGTGCGCTATCAGTGCGGCGGTAATCCCGGCAATGAGTTCGTGGCGACCTACTTCCAGACCGAGCCGAGCACTGTCATTGTTGAGCATGGCGACAGCGTGTCACTGATGTACAACCAGCCTGCAGCCAGTGGGGCGAAGTATCAGGGACGTAATGCTTCTCTGTGGGAGCGCCGTGGCGGTGCATTGATTCGTTGGGGTGCCGATGCGCCCGAAATGGAATGTACTCAGAAGTGATTTGATGTCGGTCAAGCCCGACAGGGCTGAGCCGGGCTGCGACAGCAATCTGTTCTTGTTCATACAGGTTTTCTTCTGTAGCGTGTATTGAAACAAGAACTGCTGTCGGAGCCATTTGACTTGATCTCCCCAGTACCTCGCTCGTTCCCGAACTATCTGCGCATTTTTCTGCTCTTGTGGCTGTCTTGGCTGGCCATCACGAAGACCGTGTCGGTTGCGCAGGCTGAACAGTTTCTCGCCAGAGGGCCCGCGTTTGAACAGGTGTTCAGCGAGGCCGCTCTTCCCATGTTGCTGATCGATCCCGTCAGCGGCCAGATTCGCATGGCCAACGCGGCGGCGGCACGTTTTTATGGCTATGACCGCCAGCGGTTGTCCGACATGCATATTCAGCAAATCAATACCTTTACCTCGGAGCAGATTGCCAGCGAGCGCGCACTGGCCCGTTCTGAAGGACGCAACTATTTTATCTTCCGGCACCGATTGGCCAATGGCGAGACCCGCCTGGTTGCCGTGCATTCACGGCCCTACCTGTTTGACGGTCAAACTCTGCTGTACTCGGTTATCAGCGATGTGACGCCGGAGCGGCACCCGCAGGACGAGTTGTGGCGTTATCAGCAAGCTCTGGAAAGTATGGTGGATGCCCAGCTGGATGAGATTGAAAGGGGGCAACGATGGCTGCAATGGACGCTGGCAGGTGCGCTGTTGGCGCAGGCACTGGTAATTGTTCTGCTGGTACGCAATATCGGGCGGCGACGAGAACTGGAAAAGAGAACACGCGCTACGAACAAGGCGTTGAGCGACAGCCGCCACCAGCTGGAAAGTGCGCAGCGTATTGCGCGTGTCGGCAGCTGGCGGCTGGATCAGCAGGCACGACAGATTCACTGTTCCAGGGAGATGAAAAATATTCTGGAACTGGAAAGCGAAACCTTCGAGCAGCCGTTGCGGCAAGCGATGGAGCGCATTCATCCTGACGATATGGAGCGGGTCAAGCGGCGCTATGCGGATGCCATTGATCAAGGCATGCCCTATGACCTGGAGCATCGGTTGCTGATGCCGGACGGGCGGGTCAAGCATGTGCATGTTCGAAGTGAGAGCCATTGCCTGGATGATGGGTGTGAACGTGTTACGGTTGGAACCGTTCAGGACGTCACGCGCCAGCATGTTGTGCAGGCGGCGCTGGGTGCGCTGGCAGGCGAATTTGCACCCCTGACCGGAGATGCGTTTTACCTGGCCGTCTGTTGTCATCTGCGGCAGGCGCTGGGGCTGGATTATGTCTTTGTCGGCCAGCTGTCGTCGCATCATGACCGAGTGGAAGTGTGTGTGGGATGCACCTCCGATGGCGAGATGCAGCCCTTTGACTATTCCTTGCAGGGAACGCCGTGCAGCAATGTCATGAAGACGGCACATGCGGTCTACCCTGACAAGGTTGCGGAGATGTATCCCGCAGACCCGCTGTTGGGCGAAATGGGGGTTCGCTCCTATATCGGCAGTTCGTTACTGGACAAGCGGCAACAGCCGATGGGAATTCTGGTCGGACTGGGACGCAAGCCACTGTTGCAGGCGGAGCTGGCACGGGAGCTAATGGGCGTATTCGTGGAGCGGGTTGATGCTGAAATGCAGCGCTCGGCCGTGGAGCGACGTCTGGAAAAGACCGATGCCTATCGTCAGATCGTGCTGAGATTCTCCAGTCGTTTCATCAACCTGAGTCTGTCGGAAGTGGATAAGGCCATTCAGGACGCTCTGCACGAGATCGGCGAATTCATCGGCGCCGACAGTTGTTATCTGTTCGCCTATGACCATGCGGCCGGGGTGGTTTCTATGACACACGAGTGGTGCACAGAGGACATGCCGACCGAGAAGGAACTGCTGCAGCGACTGCCGGTAGCGCGATTGCCGGTTTGGCTGGATCACCACCAACGCGGTGAGGCCGTGGTTGTAGAAGACACAAGCCGGTTGAATGAACCTCTTGTGGCCGAAGTGTTAAAGCGCAAATCCGTCAAGTGCCTGGTGGACCAGCCGTTAATGAACAATGGCATCTGCACGGGCTTTGTCGGCGTGGTGTCGAGGCAGCGTGTGAATCTGTTCTCGTCACATACGGGAGGGCTGCTCCGGCTCTTTGCGGACCTGTTGGTGAATGTGCGCCAGCGGCAACAGGTGGAAGGCGAATTGCGCCTGTCGGCCAGCGTATTCGACAATGCGGATGAAAGCATCATGATTGCGGATGTGGCGGGCCAGATCCTGTCGGTCAACGGAGCCTTCACTCGCACCACTGGGTATGCGGCCGAGCAGGCCGTCGGACGCTCATTGAGTTTCATGAATACACTGCATGGCACTCCGGGCAGCCTGGATACACTGTGGCAGCAGTTACGCAACTTCGGTAGCTGGAAGGGAGAAGCCTGGAATGTGCGTCCCACGGGTGAGCGTTACGCCGTGCTGCAAAAGATCAACGCCTTTCACGATGAGCAGGGCGTATTGCAGGGCTATGTCTCTCTGATGTCCGACATTACGCCGTTCAAGCAGCATCAGCGGGAGCTGGAGCGGATCGCCCATTTTGATGCGTTGACCGGCCTGCCCAACCGCACCCTGCTGGCGGATCGGTTGCAGCAGGCGATGGCGTTGGCACAGCGGCGGCAGCGCAATATCGCTACGTTGTTTATAGATCTGGACGGGTTCAAATCGGTGAATGACAATTACAGTCATGCCGTCGGGGATCGGTTGCTGGTACGTCTGGCTGGCCGCATGCAACAGGAAATACGGCAGGAGGATACCCTGGGCCGTCTGGGTGGCGATGAATTCGTGGCGGTTCTGGTGGACCTGGATAATACCGAAGCCAGCCTGCCGGTGATTCGCCGTCTGCTGGACGTGGTATCGGAGCCGGTTCGATTCGATGGTTTGGAGCTCAAGGTATCGGCCAGCATCGGGGTTGCCTTTTACCCCCAGCAGGACAGTCTCGATGCCGATCAGTTGTTGCGCCAGGCCGATCAGGCAATGTATCAGGCGAAACAGGCCGGTAAAAATCGTTATCAGTTGTTTGATGTGGAGCGCGACCGTGCCCTGCGCAGTCAGCATGACAGCCTGACCCGCATTGCTATGGCGTTGGAGCGGGAAGAGCTGGTGCTGTACTACCAGCCCAAGGTGAATATGCGCACCGGTGCGCTGGTGGGGTGCGAGGCGCTGATCCGCTGGCAGCACCCGGAGCGGGGCTTGTTGATGCCGGCCGATTTTCTGCCGGTGATTGAAAATCAGTATCTGGCCGTGGATATCGGCAACTGGGTGCTGGAAACCGTGCTGGATCAAATACTGGCATGGCGCGGTCAGGGGCTGGAAATACCGATCAGTGCCAATATTGACGCGATTCACCTGCAGCAGCCCGACTTTGTTGAGCATTTGGGCGTGCTGCTGGAGCGTCGGCCTGATATCCGCAGCGGTGATTTGGAGCTCGAAATTCTGGAAACAACCGCGCTGGATGATGTGGACTACGTGTCGACGGTCATTCATGCCTGTAAGGCACTGGGCATTCGCTTTGCGCTGGATGATTTCGGGACCGGTTACTCGTCCTTGACCTACCTCAAACGTCTGCCTGCCGAAGTGCTCAAGATCGACCGCAGTTTTGTCCATGACATGCTGGCCGATCAGGATGATCTGGCCATTTTGACCGGAGTCATTCAGTTGGCTGATGCTTTCAAGCGAGAGGTGATCGCGGAAGGCGTCGAGACTGAACAGCATTGCCGTGAACTGCTGGCGTTGGGATGCGAGTTGGGGCAGGGGTATGCGATTGCCCGGCCCATGCCGGCAGAGGCGTTGCCGGCATGGTTGAGTCGCCGCTCTTGTCCGGCGGAGGACTGAGCTTTAATTGACGCGTCGGACGGAGGTCTGCTGGAGAAAGCCGCGAATGTTTTCGACGGTCTGTTCGATAATGGTTTGACGTGCCTGCACACTGCCCCAGGCCGAATGAGGGGTGATAATCAGATTCGGAATGGCCGGGTCCAGCAGTATGTTGCCCTGACGAGGAGGCTCTTCGCTGAGTACATCCGTGGCCGCTCCACCCAAATGTCCCGAGCACAGAGCATCCTTGAGCGCTGTTTCATCGACGATACCGCCGCGTGCGGCATTGATCAGGAAGCTGCCGGCTTTCATGCGGGCCAGAGCGGGAGCATCGATCAAATGATGTGTTGCTTCGGTCAGAGGGCAGTGCAGACTGATGACATCGGCCTGGCTCAACACCGTCTCCAGTGCTACCCGGTCGGCCGGAATGCTGGTGCTGCCGGGGCGAGCCGCGATCATGACCTGCATACCGAAGCAGCGGGCTAGACGTGCGACCTCCTGCCCCAGGGCACCGTAACCGACAATCCCCAGCGTACGTCCATTGAGTTCCAGAATCGGGTAGTCCAGCAGGCAGAACTGACTGGAGCGGTTCCAGTCGCCCCGGCGTACCGCTCGGTCATAGTCCAGCAGTCGTGTGTGCAACGCCAGCATCAGGCTCAGTACATGCTGTGCAACGGACTGTACGCCGTAGCCTTGCGAGTTGCAGACCGTGATGCCACGTGCAGTGGCGGCCGTCAGGTCGATAGTGTTAACGCCGGTGGCAACGACGCAAATCAGCTGCAGCGAGTCTGCATTACGGATGAGATCGGCATCCAGCACGACCTTGTTGGTGATGACCAGCTCAAAACCGGCAATGCGCTCAGCGACCTGTTCCGGGGAGGTGGTCGGATAACAGACCAGCGTTTCAACGCAGTCTGCAAGCGGGGAGAGGTCCAGGTCATCCAGACTTTGTGTATCCAGAAAAACAGCTTTCATATCAGGTCCAGTCGGTCGGCAGTTGGCTTTCGGGCCCTCATCTTAGCGGCTGAGGGCCCGGGGTCAATCAGAGCCAGTGACGGCGAGCCAGCGCATAGAACAGCAGGGGAACCACAATAATGGTGAGCAGCGTGGACATGGTCAGCCCAAATACCAGCGAGATGGCGAGCCCGTTGAAGATCGGATCATGCAGGATGAAATAGGCACCAACCATGGCCGAAATGGCGGTCAGCGCAATCGGTTTGATGCGAACGGCACCGGCCAGCACCACGGCTTCTTCCAGCGAGGAGCCCTCATCCAGCAGCTGACGGATAAACACCACCAGCAGGATGGAGTTGCGCACGATAATGCCGGCCAGGGCGATCATGCCGATCATACTGGTGGCGGTGAACTCCCGCCCCAGCAGGGCATGGCCCGGCAGGATGCCGATCAGGGTCAGCGGGATCGGGGCCATGATCACCAGCGGCAGCACGTAGGAACGGAACTGTGCCACCAGCAGCAGGAAGATCATGAAGATGCCGACGCTGTAGGCGATGCCCATGTCGCGGAAGGTTTCATAGGTGATTTGCCACTCGCCGTCCCATTTCAGTGTGCCCAGTTCCGGCAGCGGCGGTTGCTGGATGAAGAACTGTTCCGGCGCGCCTTCCAACTGCCCCAGTCGCTCCACCATGGCGAACATGCCATACAAGGGCGAGTCGATGGCGCCGGCCATATCGGCAGTGACATAGGTCACCGGCAGCAGGTCCTTGTGGTAGCGGGCACCGGGCCATGCGGTCGGCTCGATGCGGGCGATACTGGCCAGCGGAATCAGCTGCCCGTCACGGTTGCGCACCTGCAGCGACAGCAGTGCCGAGGCCTGGGCCTTGTCGCCCTCGTTGAGGATCACCCGGATCGGCACCGGATACTTGGCGTGCGCGTCATGCAGGTAGCTCTGGGTGCTGCCGCCCAGTGCGGTCTGCAGGGCCTGTACCACCTGTCCCTGAGCAACGCCGTAACGGGCGGCACGGGCGCGGTCGATGACGACCTGCCACTGCTGCACCGGCGCTTCCAGCGTGGTGTCGATATCAACCAGTCCTTCGACCTGGTGCATCTGAGCAGCGACTTGTTGTGCCAGCGCCGTGCGGCGCGGCTCGTCGGCAGCATAGATCTCGGCCACCAGTGGCGACAGCACCGGCGGGCCGGGCGGGATCTCGACAATCTTCACCGCAGCACCAAAGGGCTTGGCAATGGCCTGCAGGGGGGCGCGCAGCGAGGTGGCAATGTCGTGTGATTGCTGCTCACGGTCAGTATCGGCCACCAGATTGACTTGCAGATCGCCGTGCCAGGGGTCGCTACGCAGATAGTACTGGCGCACCAGTCCGTTGAAGTTGATCGGCGAGGCGGTACCGGCATAGCTCTGCCAGTTGGTTACTTCGGGCACTGTCTCCAGATAGGCGCCGAGTGCCAGCAACAGCCGCTGGGTCTCTTCCATCGGCGTTGATTCCGGCATGTCGACCACTACCTGCAGCTCGGACTTGTTGTCGAACGGCAGCATCTTGAGGATGACGAACTGGTACACCGGCAAGGCCATCGACAGCAGCATCAGGCCGATGACACCCAGACTGAGCAAGCGGCGTCGCCAGTTGTGGTCACCCAGAAACGGGGTGAGTACGAAACGGAAGATTTTCAGCGATACCGGGCTGACGCCATCGGCGGAGCTGCCGGTTTCCTCTACTTCGCCCTTGCGATGATGCAGTAGCCGCATCGCCAGCCAGGGCGCGACCACGAAAGCCACGATCTGCGACAGCACCATGCCGGCGGAGGCGTTGATTGGAATGGGGCTCATATAAGGCCCCATCAAACCGGTGACGAACGCCATCGGCAGCAACGCCGCCATAATGGTCAGACTGGCCATGATGGTCGGGGTGCCCACTTCGTCCACGGCCACGGGGATGATGTCGCGGATCTTGTGGGTGGAGTTCTGGATGCGGCGGTTGATGTTCTCGGTGATGACGATGCCGTCATCGACCAGAATGCCGATGGAGAAGATCAGTGCGAACAGGGATACCCGGTTCAGGGTAAAGCCCCAGGCCCAGGAAAACACCAGCGTCAGCAGCAGGGTCACCAGCACGGCGATGCCGACGATGGTGGCCTGACGCCAGCCCATGGCGGCCAGCACCAGCAGCACCACGCAGACGGTGGCCGAGATCAGGTCGGAGATCAGCTTTTCCGCCTTGGCTGAAGCCGTCTCGCCGTAGTTGCGGGTGATCACCAGTTCCACGCCTTCCGGCAGAGCGCGGTTGCGCAACAGTTCCAGCCGTTCCTCGATGGCGGTGGTGATATTGATCGCGTTTTGTCCTGGCTGCTTGGCGATGGCCAGGGTGACGGCCGGGTAAATCTGGCCGATCTCTCCCGAGCGATGATCGGCCTTGCCGGGTCCGAAGCCGAGCATGACGCTCTGGTCCGGCACCGTTTCGCCCCGACTGACCTCGGCGATGTCGCGCATGAATACCGCCGCGCCCTGATGCATGCCCACGACCAGGTTGCGCACATCATCGACCTGCTCCAGCAGCTGACCGGCCTGGACCGGGATCGACAGGCTATTCTGTGTTGTGCGCAAATCCTGGGAACTGGCGTTGGCGGCCTGCAGTGCCATTGCAATGTCGTCCAGGGTCAGGCTGTGGCCGGCGAGCAGCGCCGGATCGAAACGGATATCCACCCGATCCGGTACTCCGCCCACGGTGTAAATGTCGCGAGTGCCGGGGATGCGCTTGAGCGCTACCTCCAGCATGTGCGCCATACGGGTCAGTTCGGTGCCAGCATAGCGCTGTTGCGGATCGTACAGGGTCAGCGACATGATCGGCACGTCATCAATGCTGCGTGGCTTGATCAGCGGCTGGGTGGCACCCAGATCGGCCGGCAGCCAGTCCTGATTGGAATAGACCTGATTGTACAGTCGTACCAGCGCTTCCTGCCGGGTGACGCCGACCTTGAATTGCACCGTGATCACCGCCATCCCCTGGCGGGATACGGAATAGACATGCTTGACCCCTTCGATCTCGCTCATCACCTGTTCGGCGGGTGTAGCGATGACGCTCTCCACCTCGGTGACACTGGCGCCGGGCAGGGCGACGATGATGTCGGCCAGGGTGACATCGATCTGTGGTTCCTCTTCTTTGGGCGTGAACACCAGCACCAGAGCGCCGAGCAGTATGGCGAGCAGAGTCAGCAGCGGGGTGAGTTTTGAATCCTGAAATACGCGGGCAATTGCGCCGGACGGGCCGACCGGTGGCAAGGGCTGGCTCATTGGGCAGTCTCCTCAACCGGATGCAGCTCGGCGGCACCGCTGAGATCAAGAGGATGAGCGACGATATGTTCACCCGCCTTCAATCCGGCCAGTACTTCTACCTGGTCACCGTTACGCACACCGGTACGAATCTGGCGCAGGCGAGGCGTATCCTGGTCATCCAGTACGAAGACGGCGCGCAGCTCACTGCGATGCAGGATGGCGTCAGCGGGAATCCACAATGCTTCGCGGGTGGCCACCGGTACACTGACCTTGACCAGCATGCCTGGGTACAGTTGACCGCCCGGTTCGGTCAGCGGCATACGCAGGCGAAAGGTGTGGGTAGCCGGGTCGGCGTAGGGGTAGAAGGTCATTTCGCCGGTTTCCAGCGCACGGCCATCGGGCAGGGCTACAAGGGCGCGGCGCTGTTCGCGGGCCAGCCCGGCATATTGCTGCGGCAGATCCACCACCACGCGCAGGTGCTGCAGCGACAGGCCGGTCAGCAGCGGCTGCCCCGGGTTAACGCTTTCGCCCAGCTCCACATGACGCTCGGTCAGGATACCGCCGTAGGGTGCGGTGATGCGGGTGTAATCGAGCTGCTGTTGTGCTTCGGCCAGTCCTGCATCGGCGCGGGCCAGCCGCGCCTGAGCGGCATTGAGCTGGTTGCGGGCCTGGTCCAGTGCCTGGTTGGCGACCAGCTTGCGCTCATGCAGGGACTGGACGCGGGCGAACTGCTGACGTGCGTCGGTCAGCCCCGCCCGGGCTTCGGCGAGTCCAGCCTGTGCCTGGCTGAAGCGGGCCTGTTGCTCGCTGTCCTCCAGTTGCACGATCAGTGCGCCGGCGGGGACGGAATCGTCCACGTCGAAGGGCAGGGCGGTAACACGACCGCTGGTCTGGGCCGAAACGGTGCTTTGCTGTACGGCTTCGATGACGCCATCCAGCAGCAGGTGCTCTTCGAGGGCCTGGCGTTGCACGACAATGTTTGAAGGGACGGGGATTTCGGCCGCCAGCAGAAGAGGTGCCAGCAAGGACAGTAGCAGGGGCAGGGTACGCAGCAAAATCATGGTGCCGCTCCTCGGGATGTTTTTAATATTAGTTGATATTCATATAAAAGAGGTCGCGAGGTCAATCGAGTCGGAAGAGATTTGTCTGATACCATTACGTCGATCAGTATAGCGTCGAAGAGCACCGCAACCAGCAGCGTTTTCGTGACCGTATGCTGGCCAACCCCGATGAAAGGGCGGCCCATGAGGCCCGCAAACGGGAAACTCTGGCGGCCGGTGTGACCGAACAGGAGGCCTAGGGCAAGCTCAAGGCTTTGTGAAACAGAAGCTGGCGGAACATACGCCTGATTAAGGCTGGCGAAAAGGCGGGAGAGGGTTTAGTCTCGATACACGGCCATGAAGACATGGCCGGCGTCGCTCGGACGGTTCCGGGCGCTGACGTTTTATCGAGGTTGACATGACAGACAAGACCGGTGTGCGTCCCGTACGCCATTTTTCCCGTATCGATCGCCTGCCCCCCTACGTATTCAACATCACCGCCGAGCTGAAGATGGCCGCCCGTCGCCGTGGCGAGGACATCATCGACTTCAGCATGGGCAACCCGGATGGCGCCACGCCACCGCATATCGTCGAAAAGCTGTGTGCCGTGGCCCAGCGAGACGATACCCATGGCTATTCCACCTCGCGCGGTATTCCGCGTCTGCGCCGTGCCATTTCACGCTGGTATGAAGATCGTTACCAGGTCGAGATCGATCCGGAAGACGAAGCCATTGTTACCATCGGATCCAAGGAAGGGCTGGCGCATCTGATGCTGGCGACCCTGGACCACGGCGACACTGTGCTGGTGCCCAATCCGAGTTATCCGATTCATATTTACGGGGCGGTGATTGCCGGCGCTCAGGTGCGCTCAGTGCCGCTGGTGCCGGGCGTTGACTTCTTTGTTGAGCTGGAGCGGGCGATTCGCGAATCCATCCCCAAGCCGAAGATGATTATTCTGGGTTTCCCGTCCAACCCCACGGCTCAATGTGTCGAGCTGGATTTCTTCGAGCGTGTGGTAGCGCTGGCCAAACAGTATGACATTATCGTCATACACGATCTGGCCTATGCCGATATCGTGTATGACGGCTGGACCGCACCTTCGATCATGCAGGTGCCGGGCGCCAAGGACGTGGCGGTGGAGTTTTTTACCCTGTCCAAAAGCTACAATATGGCGGGCTGGCGTATCGGTTTCATGGTCGGCAACAAGGAACTGGTACATGCCCTGGCGCGGATCAAGAGTTACCATGACTACGGCACCTTCACGCCCCTGCAGGTCGCGGCGATCGCGGCGCTGGAAGGGGATCAGCAGTGCGTGCGCGATATTGCCGAACAATACCGTCAGCGCCGTAATGTGCTGGTGAAAGGGCTGCACGAAGCAGGCTGGATGGTCGATAACCCCAAGGCCTCCATGTATGTATGGGCCAGGATTCCCGACGAGTATCGACGGTTGGGGTCGCTGGAATTTTCCAAGAAATTGCTGGCCGATGCCAAGGTGTGCGTGTCGCCGGGAATCGGCTTTGGTGAGTATGGCGACGACTATGTACGGTTTGCCTTGATCGAAAACAAGGATCGTATTCGCCAGGCCGTGAGAGGCATCAAGGCGATGCTGCGCAAGGATGGTGTGCAGGCTTCGGCCGGTCAGGAGTAAACATTGCTAAAAAAACCGCTGCCAGACAGCGGTTTTTTATGTCAGCTGATCGCCAATGATCTATCGGTGAAGGCAATACATTTTTCTGTGATGGCAAGGAGTGGTGACATGCGGAATCTGCTGCGCATCATGATTTTGTGGATGGGTATAGGGCTGATACAGGGGTGCAGTGATGAGCGCCTGGAGCTGCTGGATGAGCAGGCGGTTATTCTGGCCTTTGGTGACAGCCTCACCGTCGGCATGGGCGTACCGGCAGCGGACAGCTACCCGTCGGTATTGGCTCGGCTGAGCGGTCGTCATGTCGAGTCGGCCGGGATCTCCGGCGAGGTGTCGGCCCGAGGACTGGAACGCTTGCCTGCCGAGCTGTCGCGGGTGCGCCCAGACGTGTTGATCCTGTTGCATGGCGGCAATGACATTCTGCGCAACCAGTCCGTGACCGAGCTGGAAAACAACCTGGATGCCATGATTCGGCTGGCGAGGTCTCGGGGTGTTGAGGTCGTACTGCTGGGCGTACCGGAGAAAAAGCTGTTTTCTGATGCGGCGCCACTGTATGCCGAGTTGGCGGAACGGCATGATCTGGTCTTTATTGAAGACCTGTTGTCCGGCTTGCTGAGAGATTCGGCGATGAAGTCCGATGCCGTCCATCTGAATGCGCAAGGCTATCGCGCTCTGGCCGAAGGTATCCATGCAACGCTGCAGAAGGAGGGCGCTTTGTGAGCGCGTTAGCAGAGTTGCTGCAGGAGGTCAGGGCCTGTCGGATCTGTGCCGATGTTTTGCCATTGGGGCCTCGACCGGTAGTGCAGGCTGATGTGAGGGCTCGCTTGCTTATCGTGGGGCAAGCGCCGGGACTGAAAGTGCATGAGACCGGTATTCCGTTCAACGATCCCAGCGGTGACCGTTTGCGTGACTGGTTGGGCGTGAGTCGGGAGGTTTTTTATGATCCTGTCCAGGTTGCCATACTGCCGATGGGGTTCTGTTATCCCGGCCGTGGTCGCTCGGGTGATAACCCGCCACGCCCCGAGTGCGCACCGGCCTGGCGGCAAAAATTGCTGGACCAGTTGCCGAATCTGGAATTGACCCTTCTGGTGGGGCGTTATGCTCAGGAATGGTATCTGGGCAAGGGCGGCAGTGTTACAGAGCGTGTCAGAAATTGGCGTGCATACGGGCCTGAGCAGTTGCCCTTGCCACACCCGAGTCCGCGCAATAATCTCTGGTTACGGCGTAATCCCTGGTTTGAAAAGGTGTTATTGCCGGAGCTGAAAGAGCGTATTGAGCGTCTTCGGGCATGAATATGCATAAGAGATCGCTCAAGGCTTTGAGTCTTGAGGGCTGAACGCCTAAAATTGCCGCCCTGAATTTAGGGGAGTCACATTTTGTCACAAGCGCCATTCGTACCCGGACAACGTTGGATCAGTAACAGCGAAGCCGAGCTGGGGCTCGGTATCGTGGTTGAATATGTAAACCGTCGTGTCGAGATCCGCTTTCCAGCGGCAGAAGAGACACGTACCTACGCCGCCGATAATGCGCCGTTGAGTCGAGTGGCTTATGAGCCGGGCGACAGGGTCAGTAATGTGCTCGGTGATGAAATGGACATCGCAGAACGTTTTGAGCACAACCAGTGCTTCATCTACCGGGGTGTGAACGACGCCGGTGAAGAAGTGATTCTGCCCGAACTGGAGCTGGACAGTGCCGTTCACTTCAGCAAGCCTCAGGAGCGCCTGTTTGCCGGTCAACTGGACCGTAACGGTCTGTTCAAACTACGTGTAGCAACGTTGGAGCGTCAGCACCGCTTGCGGTCATCGTCCGCCTACGGTCTTCTGGGAGCGCGTGTGCAACTGTTACCGCACCAGTTCTACATTGCCAGTGAGTTGAGCGGTCGCATGGCACCGCGAGCACTGCTGGCGGATGAGGTAGGCTTGGGTAAAACCATTGAGGCAGGCCTGGTACTGCACCAGCGCCTGATCAGTGGGCGTGCGCGTCGGGTGCTGGTGGTTGTGCCGGATACACTGGTGCATCAGTGGCTGGTGGAGATGCTGCGTCGCTTTAATCTGATGTTTACCCTGCTGGATGAAGCGCGATGTGCTGAAATTGAAGCCAGCGGCCAGGATAATCCTTTCGAAAGCGGTCAGCTGGTGATCTGCCCGCTATCACTGTTGACCCGTTCCGAGGCGCGTCAGGTGCAGGCGGAAGCTGCCGGTTGGGATATTCTGGTGGTGGACGAAGCCCACCATCTGGGGTGGAGCGAGGAAGCACCGAGCCACGCCTATCTGTGCATCGAAGCGCTGGCACAGAAAACCCCCGGGGTGCTGCTGTTGACGGCCACACCGGAGCAGCTGGGGCCTGAGGGACACTTTGCCCGTCTGCGCCTGCTTGATCCGGCGCGCTACCCTGATCTGCAGCAGTTCCTGAACGAAGAGCATGCTTATCTGCAGCTTAATAATCTGATCGAACCGTTGCTGGGTGGGCAGGGTAGCCAGGTATTGGCTGCTGATGCCGATTTGCAGTCTGCGCTGGCTGAGCGCTTGGGGGCTGAGGCCATTACCCGTTGGTTGCAGCTGGATGCCGATACCCGGCCGGCGGCGCTGGACGAGCTGATTCGTCAATTGATCGATCGCCAGGGCACAGGACGGGTGCTGTTCCGCAATACCCGTGACACAGTGGCCGGCTTTCCGCAGCGTCAACTGCAGACGCAGCGGTTGGATATGCCACCGGAACTGGCGCTGTTTGATGAAGAAGTGGCTCCAGAAAGTTGGCTGCATCCCGAAAAAATCATGGGGAGTGACTGGATTGATGCCGATACCCGTGTCGAATGGCTGGTGGAGTGGCTGAAACAGAACCGTAGCGAGAAGGTACTGGTCATCTGTGCTCATGCCGATACGGCCGTGGCACTGGAAGATCAGCTGAATCTGCGTGAAGGCATACGCTCGGCGGTATTCCACGAGGGACTGAGCCTGGTGAACCGCGACCGTGCTGCCGCCTACTTCGCTGAAGAGGAGCTGGGGGCGCAGGTGCTGGTCTGCTCCGAGATTGGCAGTGAGGGACGTAACTTCCAGTTTGCCCATCACCTGGTGCTGTTTGACTTGCCGTTGACGCCTGATCTGCTGGAGCAGCGTATCGGCCGCCTGGACCGTATTGGCCAGCGCGAAGATATCCAGATCCATGTGCCGGTGTACGAGGGCGGTACGTCCGAGGCACTGCTGCGTTGGTATGATGAAGGCCTGGACGCATTCGGACGCGTCTGTGCCGTTGGTGATGCGCTTTACCGTCGTTTCGCGCCTCAACTGTTGCAGTGTCTGAATGCGCCGGATGATGTCGTCTCTCTGGAAGCCCTGATTACTGAAACACGACAGGCACGAGAAAATCTGGAGCATGACCTGTCACGTGGCCGTGATCGCCTGCTTGAAGTCAGTAGCTGTCACCCGCAGCGTGCCGGCCTTCTGTTGGATGAAGTTGCCGCAGCTGAAAGCAGCGAGCAGTTGCAGGCATTTGCCGAAAAGCTTTTTGACCGTTTCGGTGTGGATATCCAACCGCACGGCCCGGACGGTTTGGTGCTGCATCCGGGCGAGCATATGCTGTGCCAGCTGCCGGGGTTGCCGGAGGATGGTGTTACACTGACCTTTAATCGCGAGCGTGCTCTGTCGCGTGAAGACATACAGTTCATGAGCTGGGAGCACCCGCTGCTGACCGGCACCATGGAGCTGATCAGCACCGGAGAGCTTGGCAATTGTACGGTGTGTACACTCAAGCTGCCGCCATTGCAGGCCGGTACCTTGTTGCTGGAGCTGGTATACGAACTGCGCTGTGCCGCACCGCGCTACCTGCAGCTGGAGCGTTACCTGCCGTCGGGCAGCGTGCGCATGCTGGTTGACCCGGAAGGGCGAGATCTGGCTGGGGCACTGGGACATGAGCCGTTGAACCAGCTTTTGCAGACCGTCAGCCGTGCTACCGGGCAGAAAATGGTACGCCTGGCGCGGGAACAGGTAGCACAGCAGCTCAAGGCCGCCGAAGGTACGCTGGATACACGGGTGAAGGCATTGCGGGAGCAGGCGCTGGACAAGCTGCGGCAGCAGCGGGCTGCCGAGTATGATCGCCTGGTGGCATTGGCCCAAGTGAATCCGATGATCCGTCAGGAAGAGCTGGATGCCATGGTCGCTGATACCGAGCAGATGGAGTCCGCATTGCAGGCAATGGAGCTGAAGTTGGATGCTATTCGGGTCATTTTGGTGCGTGAGTAAGGCTGGATTGGCTGATTTAAATCAGACGACAGTCTGCTTTTCGGTGTAGACTGTCTCCATAAATTGACGCAACCCAGGAGGCGTAATGGATATTGCGGCGATGAGTACCGGCATGAGCCATCTCCAGACTCAAACCGAACATGCGGCAAAAGTGAATAGTGTCGTAAAAGACCAGATGGAAGCCGTGGGTCAGCAGGCGCTGCAGTTGATTGAAAGTGCCGCCCCGGTCGCTGTTGCCAAGCCTGAAGGTGCATTGGGGCACCGGGTTGATATCCGCGTGTGAAAAACTCTCGGCTTTAGTCGGTGTTACAGATAACAAAAAAGACGCCCTGAGGCGTCTTTTTTTATGGCTGCAGCCGATTAATTGGCTTTTTTCAGCAGCTTGTTCAGCTTTTTCAGCTTGCCTTCGTGCTTTGCGATTTTCGCTTTGCGGGCTTTGATCAGTTTTTTGACTTCTTTAGTTTTCATCTGGGCCATGGTGGCACTCCTTACCTTATCAGTTGTTGTCATTCTTCAGCCGCATCGGACTGATGTTCAGCCAGAAAGCGGCGAATAAAATGCCGAATTTCGCGTGCGGCACTGGTATCCAGGTCGTCACACAGGGCAACGAACCGGTCTCGCTCTTCATCATTAATACGAATGACGAGCTGGCTGTTTTTGGTTTTGCTTTTCTTCCTGCCACTCATTTCACGACTCCGGCCGGGCTGGTGGCTATAGAGTAAAGTAAACACAGCCAATTACAAATGCTAAACACACACTGTATTTTGTATATACAAAGCATACCATATATTGAAATTGCCCTGAGGTCAAACGGGCGTGCTGTGTGACATGTCCAGTTTCAGATAAAACGGGTTTCGGGTTCTACTCCGATCAACGATTAGGGCTCGAATATGAGGCGCAGTTCGGGCATTCTGGTGCTGGTTGCTCATGCCGGTTGCTCTATGCTGATTGTTTGGCGATAACCGGCATCTCGAACTTAACCGGCGTGAACAACATCCCTGGTATCTACAGTTAGCCCGATATGGAAGGAACCATGAAGAAATTCGCCATGCTATTAATTCTGTTCTTTTCGGCTGAAGCCTCAGCTGAAGAGTCTGATATTTTAAAAATATATGAGCATTTCACATTGTCTGGTGTGGCTGCAGAAAAATGTATAAACACAAAAGAAGAAGAGCTAACATCTTTTTTGGCAAACTATCAGATGGTATCTGTTTTTGCGTTAACCGAGCTTAGAAATCAGAATCCTGACCTTTCCAGCGATCAAGCGCAAGCAGTGCTAAATATCGGTGGTGAAAAAATCGAACAGTTAGTATATGAAATGATTGAAAACGACGGTTGTGAAAGCTCAAAAATACAAGACTTGATAAAACGCTTTCATATGCTGGCTGAATGGAAACCATAACTATGGTTAACCATTGACAATGGTGCCGATATTTTGTGGGTAGGACCAATGTCCGAGTGAGCCATGAAGCGACGAACGACTGAACGTAAAATGACTGACAAGGAACGCAAGTTCCTGGTCGAATTGCTTGCATGTACACCATCAAAATTTAAGCGCTGGATGGAAGGTGCTCAAAATGCACTCGTACTTTGGGCTGCAAGCATGCTGGGGATGGTGCTTGGCTGGTTGATTTTGGCGTGGTTGATTCACCTTTTGGTTAATCTGGAAGTGGGTATGAGAAGCCCATATGCATTAGGTGTTGTCAGCCTGTTGGCGCCGGTTTGTGGGCTATACGCTATTTGTTCAAGTGTGCAGTGGGTTCGAAATTGGCCAGATCCCAGTGAAGCACTTCGGCAAGATATTAGTGGCGGTAAAGTGCTGGATGAAACCTATAATGTTATAGAGGCCAAGCGATTTAAAGAACCGGAGCATGGTGGGCTTATATACTTCCTGCGCATGGATGATGATCGAGTATTGGTTATTTATGACCATGAAAGCATTGCGCTTGAAATGGAGGGCGAAAATGCACTTTCCAGCTCTTTCGAACCTCGCAGAGAATTGCACATTGTTCGCGCCCCCAGTACTGAATACATCCTGGAACAGGAGTTCTCAGGTGAAAAGCTGGAGCTTTCAGCTCCGGTTGATTTGACCGTGCCGCCGGATCAATGGCCAGAACAGGAGTCATGGTGCGAAATTCCCTGGCTGGAATTGGAAAGGCGCTTGGGTATGCCCGGCTTTTGAGTCATGGTGTAATCCAAAGCTGGCAGCTCGAAGGTATGTATTAACGGTAAGAACTCATATGAGCCGTGTGGAGTTTAATAGAGCCCCAGGGACACCTTTGGTATCCCTGGGGCTCTGGGATCAGGCGCTGCAGGCCTGTGTTTGCTTCGACAGTTCTGCAACCTTGCCCGAGCGGTTCAGGCCGGAGACGACTGCCTTCAAGGATGCGCTTACAGTGTCGGCATCCACGGCCATGCCGCCGACGCGCTGGCCATCAATGTTCAGCTGAACATAGGCGGCAGCGGCAACATCAGAGCCTTCTCCCATGGCATGTTCGGCATAGTCGACCACATGAATGCTGAGGCCGGTCCGGCTTTGCCAGGCGTTGATAAATGCCGCCATGGCACCTTTTCCATCCCCTTCGATGCAGATGTTTTCACCTTCGATACTGATATCGGCTGATAATGTTTCGGCAGCGTTGCTGCGTTCAATGCGATAGCCGTTCAGGCTGATCGGTGTCTTGTCCTGCACAAAATGTTTGATCAGCAGGTCATGTATGGTCTGGCTGTCGATCTCGCCACCCTGCTGCTCGGTTGTGCTCTGTACGACCGGGGCCAGCTCCAGCTGCATCCAGCGGGGGAGACTGATGCCGAAATCCCGCTCCAGCAGGAATGTCATGCCGCCTTTGCCTGATTGGCTGTTGACGCGGATGACGGCCTGATAATCTCGTCCCAAGTCGGCAGGATCGATTGGCAGATAAGCGACTTGCCAGTGCTCGTCGGTCTGTTGTTGTTTGAGTGACTTGCGAATCGCATCCTGGTGGCTGCCTGAAAATGCGGTGTATACCAGTTCACCAATCCAGGGATGGCGTGGGTGAATCGGCAGGCCGGTGCACTCGGTGCAGGTCTGGATGATTTCATCCGGGTTGGACAGGTCCAGCTGAGGGTCTATGCCCTGGCTGTACAGGTTGATCGCCAGGGTGACGATATCCATGTTGCCGGTGCGCTCACCGTTGCCGAGCAGGGTACCTTCGACGCGATCTGCGCCCGCCATCAATGCCAGCTCCGCCGAAGCGACAGCACCGCCACGGTCATTGTGGGTATGTACCGAGATGATGGCACAGTCACGACGGCTCAGGTGCTGGCAGAAATACTCGACCTGGTCGGCGAAGTGGTTTGGAGGCCCTACTTCAACAGTCGTCGGCAGATTCAGAATGCAGCGCTGTTCCGGTGTTGGCTGCCAGACATCCATGACAGCTTCACACACCTCGACGGCATACTCGACCTCGGTACTGGTGAAGCTTTCGGGTGAGTATTCGAAGGTCCATTCGGTTTCCGGGTACTGTTCGGCATATTGCCTGACCCAGGTCGCACCCTGAACGGCAATACTTTTGATCTGCTCACGATCCATGCCGAACACGCGCTCGCGCTGGACGCGTGAGGTCGAGTTGTATACATGGATGACCGCTTGCTTGACGCCCTTCAAAGCCTCGAATGTCTTGGCGATCAACTCTTCACGCGCCTGTACCAGCACTTGAATGCGTACATCGTCAGGGATCTGGTTTTCTTCAATCAGCCAACGAGTGAAATCGTAGTCGGGTTGGCTGGCAGAGGGAAAACCGACCTCAATTTCCTTGATGCCGAGCTTAACCAGCAAGTGCCACAGGCGCTGTTTCTGGGCCACGTTCATGGGCTCCAGTAGTGCCTGGTTACCATCACGCAGGTCGACACTGGCCCACATGGGGGCCGCAGTCACCTGACGATCGGGCCAGGTACGGGTAAAGCCGGTGACGGGTTCGACCGGCTGATATTTGCGATGGTTGAAATGGGCACTTGCCATGGTGTTGCTCTCCATTGTTGTGGGATGGACCGCTGAGTCGAATCCTGGGTAAGGATTGTCACCGCCTTCAGCTGCCTGGGTAAGGCAACCTGACGTTTACCAGCGGACCCTAACCTTTAAGATGGAGATATGTTAAGGCAACAACGGAGGTGAAGGATTGCTAAATTGCCATTGTTTGCGGTATTTTTGGCAACCAAAGTCACAATATTAAAGTTTTGAGCAATAATATGTCTGATAGTCTGCGTATGCCGGTACTTGATCGCTACGATCGTGCCATTCTGGACAATTTGCAACGTGATGGACGTATCAGTAATCAGGAGCTGGCAGACCGAATAGGTCTGTCTCCCTCGCCCTGTCTGCGTCGAGTGAAAGCGCTGGAAGAGAGCGGTCTGATCACCGGTTATCGGGCATTGGTGGATGCCAAACGTCTGGGTTTGAACCTGATGGTGGTGCTGCATATTTCCATGGACCGGCATACGCCAGAGCGGTTTGAAAACTTCGAGCGTGCCATTGCCGATCTGCCACAGGTATTGGAATGCCTGATTATCACCGGGCAGGATGCAGACTATCAGCTGCGTGTGCTGGTGAAAGACATGGATGACTATCATGACCTGCTGCTGCACAAAATCACCCGCATCGATGGAGTGACCGGCGTTCACTCCAGCTTTGTCCTGCGGCGAGTGTTGGAGCGAGGTGTACCAACAGGACTGCGTTGACGGGTGACGGTATGCGCTGACAGCACATTGATCCCTGACGAGACAGGGTTCAGAAGGCGATGAAACCGCCCAGCGCGAACAGCGGCACCAGCAGCCATACCGGACATTTCCAGACCTGCAGCGCGGCAACCGCGATCAGTACCAGTGCAAAGTCGGTGGGCGAGCTGACGCTGCCGGTCCAGATCGGATTGTAGAGCGCGGCCAGCAGCAGGCCGACGACGGCGGCGTTAACTGCGGTCAGTGCGGCGCGTATGGATCGGTTACGGCGCAGCTGATCCCAGAACGGTAACACCCCGGCTACCAGCAGAAATGAGGGCGTGAAAATGGCGATCAGGGCGATCAGTCCACCCTGCCAGCCCGGCCACTGCTGCATGCTGCTGCCCAAGTAGGCGGCAAAGGTGAAAAGAGGGCCCGGAACCGCTTGTGCGGCACCATAACCGGCCATGAATGCATCGTTGCTGACATGGCCTGGCAACACCGTTTCAGCCTGCAGCAGGGGCAAGACGACATGCCCGCCGCCAAATACCAGTGAGCCTGCGCGGTAAAACAGATCAAACAGATGCAGCCCAGGCCATGACTGTGTGCTGGCAAGTATGGGCAGCAGAAACAGCAGTGTAAAAAACAGTCCCAGCAGCAGGATGCCGGGCCGACGCGAGACCTGAACCGGAAGGTGTGCCGTGTCGGGAAGTACATGGTTTTTGAACAGGAACAGCCCCGAGATGCCCGCCAGCAGCAGGACCAGCGGTTGCAGCCAGACAGCGGGGAGCAGCAGCAGGCTGCAGGCGGATACCAGCATGAGCGTGATTTCCTTTTTGCCGCGGCACAGAGTTTGCCCCATCCCCCAGACAGCCTGAATCACGACTGCAACGGCAATGAGCTTCAGTCCGTGTATGACACCGGCGGGCAGGCCTGTGCCGGGAGCCATAACGCCATAGGCGACGACAATCAGTAACAGTGCGGAGGGCAGGGTAAAGCCGCACCAGGCGGCCAGAGCCCCCCTGAAGCCGCCACGGGATAGCCCCAGTGCCAGCCCCACCTGGCTGCTGGCAGGGCCCGGTAGAAATTGACAGAGCGCGACCAGATCAGCATAGCTTTGTTCGCTGAGCCAGCGACGGCGCTGAACGAACTCTTCACGGAAATAGCCCAGGTGGGCAACAGGGCCACCAAAGCTGGTTAAACCCAAGCGCAGAAAAATCAGCAGGATTGTGAAAAAGGAGTCGTGAGTTTTTTCGCTCGACATGGCAGGTCGCATAACGGTAAAACCGTTAGTTTAGCGATGCAATGATTGCAGTTTTGTGAATATGCGCGAGCCGATACCTTATCGGCTCGCAGTCGTTCAGGCGCTCAGTTTGGCGGCGATGCGGGCGACATGTGCTCCCTGATAGTGTGCCATGGCGAATTCCTGTTGGCTGGGGCTGCGTGAACCGTCGCTGCCGGCAACCGTTGAAGCCCCCAGCGGTGATCCGCCGTGTACAGCGCTGATGTCGGTCATTTCCGGCAACGCATAGGGCATGCCGACAACCACCATGCCGTGATGAAACAGCGTGGTATGGAATGACTGAATGGTGGTTTCGTTACCGCCGCCGGTGCCGGTGCTGATAAACACGCTGCCAACCTTGCCGATCAAAGCTCCCTGTGCCCAAAGGCCGCCGGTCTGATCAAGGAAGTTGCGCATCTGGCTGGCCATGTTGCCGAAGCGCGTCGGCGTCCCGAAAATGATGGCATCGTATTCCGCCAGCTCCTTGGGGTCGGCCAGAGGTGCAGACTGGTCCATTTTGACACCGGCGTTGCGGGCGACATCATCCGGCATCAATTCCGGTACGCGCTTGATGACGACTTCGCTGCCCTCGACAGACATGGCACCTTCTGCAATCGCATTGGCCAGGGTTTCAACGTGACCGTAAGAGGAGTAGTAGAGAACGAGGATCTTGCTCATGAATGATTTCCTTGCATGTAGACGCGTTGGTGGGGTTGCTTAAAGTCCAGTACCGGCCCGGCAGGCACCACGGCTGTCGGGTTAATACTGTGGTGACTGCGATAATAATGGTCTTTGATGTGGTTCAGATTAACGGTGGCGCTGATGCCTGGCCACTGATACAGCTCGCGCACATAGGCCCAGAGATTGGGGTAGTCCACGAGTCGCTTCAGGTTGCATTTGAAATGACCGTAATAGACGGCATCGAAGCGTACAAGAGTGGTAAACAGACGCCAGTCGGCCTCGGTGATTTGCTCTCCCAGAAGATAACGCTGCTGACTCAGGCGCAGTTCCAGTGCATCCAAAGTTTCGAACAGCGGATAAACCGCCTGCTCGTAGGCCTGCTGCGAGGTGGCAAATCCTGCCTTGTACACGCCGTTGTTGATGCGGTCGTAGACGCTGTTATTCAGGGCATCGATCTCGCTGCGCAGGTTGGCAGGGTAGTAGTCGCCGGGCTTGGCCCCCACATCATCGAAGGCCGAGTTCAGCATGCGGATGATCTCGGCGGACTCGTTACTGACGATGGTCTGTCGATGCTTGTCCCAGAGTACCGGTACGGTGACGCGGCCCGAGTAGTCGGGATCGGCCTTTTGATAAAGCTGGTACAGGTAGTCGAGGCCGTACAACTCATCGCCGGTTGCACCCGGCTCTGGCGCGAAGGTCCAGCCGTGGTCGCCCATGTAGCTGTTGACCACGGACACCGAGATCATCGACTCCAGTCCCTTGAGCACACGCAAGATCAACACCCGATGCGCCCAGGGGCAGGCCAGGGATACATAGAGATGGTAACGCCCGGCCTCGGCCTTGAAGCCGCCTTCGCCACTGGGGCCGGGCTGGCCGTCGGCGGTGATCCAATGGCGGAACTGTGACTGGGTGCGCACGAAGCGACCCTGGGTGGATTCAGTGTCATACCACTGGTCAACCCAGTGGCCATCAATCAGCAAGCCCATGGTGCTTTCCTCCACTTGATTGGTTCAGGCTGGGGCGGCCAGGATTCAGGTTTGGCGCCGGCTCAAGACACGGTCGGCAGAGAGGGCACCGCCACCGCTGATTAGCAGGGAAACGGAGATCGCCAGCAGAGCCAGGCCGAACTCGTAGCCGTTGTTGCTCATGAACAGGCCGTTGCCGATATGGACGGCGAAGATGGCGACCAGCATGGCAAAGGCCAGCGCGGCGGCCGCCGGACGAACCAGCAGACCGATCAGGATCGCCAGACCGCCGAAGAATTCGGCACTGCCGGCCAGCAACGCCATCAGGTAGCCGGGCTCCAGCCCGATGGAGGCCATCCACTGTCCGGTGCCTTCAAGGCCGTAGCCGCCAAAAGCGCCGAACAGTTTCTGGCCGCCGTGGGCCATGAAAATGATGCCTGCGGGTATACGCAGGGCCAGAGGCGCAAGACTGTTTGAGGTTACCAGCAGGCGAGTAATCAGAGAGGCGTTCATCGTGTTTCTCCGGGTGTTCGTTAGGATGAGTTCACTATAGTCAGCCTGAAATTGATAAAACATCGTGCCTGGTTGGGTTTATTGATCAGTTTTTTAAATGTGTTTTGCCGGATCTCACATCTCCCGTCCTGCACTTAAAGTAATGAAAATCGTGCTATTCTGCAGGCTTTATGGTGCGTACAGGCTAAAGCTCAAAGGATATGACAGTGGTAAACCAGACCCCGGAGCAGAAATCCCGTGATGTGATCGATACCCAGCTTGAAAACGCGGGTTGGGTGGTGCAGGACAAAACCCGAATCGATTTTTCGGCGTCACTGGGTGTGGCGGTGCGTGAATATCAAACCGATGTTGGTCCTGCTGACTATGTGCTCTTCGTCGGCAAGCAGGCTGTGGGGGTGATCGAAGCCAAGCCGGAAGACTGGGGCGAGAAAATTACCACGGTCGAGGAGCAGTCTTTTGGCAAGAAAAGCTCCATGAGCTTTACCAACGAAGAGGGTGAGCAGGAAAAGGATGAGCTGACCTACAACCGTCAGGACTTCTGGGATACGACGTCCAACAAGCAGCTCAACTTTGTGCAGCATATTCGCAGTATGCTGAAAACCACCGGCAAGGCCGCGATTGTAGTGCCGGACAACGTCCTGTTTGAAGGCGGTGCCGGTGAAACTGTTCGCAACAAACTGCTGGAAACCACGAATCTGCACACCATCCTGCGTTTGCCGACGGGCATTTTCTACGCCCAGGGGGTAAAGGCGAATGTACTCTTCTTCGACAACAAGCCGGCCAGCCCCGAGCCCTGGACCCAGTCAGTCTGGTTCTATGATTATCGGACCAATATTCACCATACGCTGAAGAAAAAGCCGATGCGCTTTGAAGATTTGCAGGCGTTTATCGATTGCTACAATCCGAAGAACCCGGCCGAGCGCACGGCAACCTGGCACCCTGAAAGCAACCCGGAGGGGCGCTGGCGTCAATACAGTTACGAAGAGTTGATTGCCCGTGATAAAGCCAGCCTGGATATTTTCTGGCTGAAAGACCAAAGCCTGACCGACCTGGATAACCTGCCGGAACCGGATGAGTTGGCCGAAGAAATTATCGAAAACCTGGAGGCCGGGTTGCGCAGCTTCCGGGAAGTGCTGGCCGGTCTGGCGACAAAGTAGCCTTGTCATTGCGGCTGACGGATACTGAGCCGCAACTTGAAGATTGGCATAAGGATCAACCGGGGCAATACCCAAGACTGTTTATTTATCCAGTCTTTTGTCGACTTATTGAGGTTGATCTCTTACCCTATCGGCTTTCACTGTCCAGCATTCGAGATCCATGAAGCTCTACATCGCCGAAAAACCCAGTCTTGCCCGTGCCATCGCCGCCGTTCTGCCCGGCCCTCAGAAAAAGGAGGAGGGGATGATCCGCTGCGGCGGTGATCAGGTGGTGAGCTGGTGTATCGGTCATCTGCTGGAACAGGCCGAGCCGGATGCCTATGACCCGGCGTACAAGCAGTGGCGACTGGAACATCTGCCGATAGTGCCCCAGGAGTGGCAGCTGAAACCGCGCAGCGGCGTGAGCAAGCAGCTGTCGGTGTTGCGCAAGCTGGTCAAGTCGGCCGATCAGATCATCCACGCCGGTGACCCGGACCGCGAAGGCCAGTTGCTGGTGGACGAGGTGATCGATTTCCTCAAGGTGCCTCAGACCAAGCGCGCCCAGGTGCAGCGCTGCCTGATTTCGGACCTCAACCCGGATGCGGTGCGTCGTGCCATCGCTCGTTTGAAGCCCAACAGGGAGTTTGTCCCCTTGTCGGTCTCGGCGCTGGCGCGTTCACGTGCCGATTGGCTGTTCGGCATCAACATGACGCGTGCCTTGACCGTAAAAGGGCGGGGTGCCGGCTACGATGGCGTACTGTCGGTGGGGCGAGTGCAGACGCCGATACTGGGGCTGGTGGTGCAGCGTGATGCCGAGATTGATGTTTTTGTGCCCAAGCCCTATTACGAGGTGGATGCACACCTGCTGACGGCGCGCGGCGAGCGTTTTACCGCCCGCTGGCAACCCAGCGAAGCCTGTGCCCGCTTTCAGGATGAAGAGGGACGGGTGTTGTCGAAGCCGCTGGCCGAGAACGTGGTGCAGCGCATCACGGGCCAGCCGGGCGTGGTCACCAAGGACGAACGCAAGACCGGCCAGCAGGCGGTGCCCCTGCCCTATAACCTGTCGGCGCTGCAGATCGACTGCGCCAAGCGCTTCGGCCTCAATGCCCAGCAGGTGCTGGACGCCGCCCAGTCACTGTATGAGAAGCACCAGCTGATCACCTATCCGCGTTCCGACTGCCGCTATCTGCCCGCCGAGCACTTTGCCGAGGCGGCGAAAGTCTCTCAGGCGATCGCCCGTACCCAGCCGGAGCTGGCAACGGCGGTGCAGAATGCCGATCTGAGCCTCAAATCCAAGGCTTGGAACGACAAGAAAGTGGAAGCCCACCACGCGATCATCCCCACTAGCAAGGCGGCCTCGCCGGAGCGGCTCAGTCGGGCCGAACTGCAGGTCTACAGCCAGATCGCACGTCAGTACCTGATGCAGTTCTACCCGCCCTGTCGCTATGCCGACCGTCGTGTGGAAGTGGAAATCGCCGGTGGTCAGTTCCTGGCCAAGGTGCGCCAGATCACCGAGCCGGGCTGGAAGGCGCTGATGGGCAAGGAGGCGCAGGAGGAGGACGAAGGCCAGTTGCCACCGCTCAAGGTGGGTGAGCAATTGCACTGTGAGCGGGGCGAGCTGCTGGAAAAAATGACCCAGCCGCCGAAGGCGTTCAATGACGCCAGCCTGCTGTCGGCCATGACCGGTATTGCCCGCTTTGTGCAGGATGCGGAACTGCGCAAGGTGCTGCGTGAAACCGATGGCCTGGGTACCGAGGCGACGCGGGCGGGCATCATCGAGCTGTTGTTCAAGCGCGGCTTTTTGCAGCGACAGGGCAAGCAGATCCACGCCACGGATGCGGGCAAGGCGCTGATCGCGGCACTGCCGGAGGAGTTGAGCCGACCGGACATGACCGCGCACTGGGAGTCCCAGCTCGATGCGATTAGCCGCAAGACGTTCAACTATCAGGGCTTCATGCATCCGCTGCAGGAGGCGCTGCCGCAGCTGATCGGGCAGATTCGGCCCGAAGCGCTCAGCGGCATCAAGGCGCCGGCACGGGGAAGCAGGGGCAAAAAAGGTGGTTATGGGCGCAAGAAAGCGGCCAGTACCGGGCGGCGCAAGACAGCCAAAAGCAGTTGAATCCTGTCCGCTGGTTCGTGACCTTGTTGCCGGGAATCGGTACTCTTGGCTGTTAACAGGTTAAGTATCTGCACTGCGACAACCAAACTGACAACAAGAGTTATAACAACAGAGGCCCAGAGCATGCTGGAAAAACGCGAATTCTATATTAACGGCCAGTGGGTCGCACCGCTGCAGCCACGAGACTGTGAAGTGATCGATCCGTCCACCGAGTCGGTTTGCGCGGTGATCTCTCTGGGCAGTCAGGCCGATACCGATGCGGCAGTGTCGTCTGCCCGTCAGGCGTTCGACAGCTGGAGCCAAACCGGCAAGGAAGAACGCCTGGCATTGCTGGAAAAGCTTTATACCCTGTACAAATCGCGTTCTGCCGAGATGGCTGAGGCGATCTCGCTGGAGATGGGCGCGCCCATCGCGCTGGCGCAGACTGCTCAGTGGGGGACGGGCGCCAACCACCTGAAAAACTTCATGCGCGTGCTGCGCAACTATGAGTTTGAGCAGCCGCTGGGCGAGCATGCGCCGGGCAATCAGATCCTGCGTGAGCCGATCGGCGTCTGTGGCTTGATCACGCCGTGGAACTGGCCGATGAATCAGGTCACGCTGAAGGTCGTTGCCGCGTTGGCCGCCGGCTGCACCATGGTGCTCAAGCCGTCCGAGATTGCGCCGTTGTCGGCGATGCTGTTTGCCGAGATGATCGATGAAGCCGGTTTCCCGGCGGGCGTATTCAACCTGGTCAACGGTGATGGCCCGGGTGTGGGCACTCAGCTGTCCGGCCACCCGGAGGTGGACATGATCTCCTTCACCGGCTCCACGCGCGCCGGTATCGCCATCTCCAAGAATGCCGCTGACACTGTGAAGCGGGTCAGCCTGGAACTGGGCGGCAAGGGGGCCAACATCGTCTTCGCCGATGCGGACGAGAAGGCGGTGGTACGCGGTGTGCGTCACTGCTTCATGAACTCCGGCCAGTCCTGTAATGCGCCGACGCGCATGCTGGTGGAGCGTTCAATCTACGAGCAGGCAGTACAGACCGCGATCGAAGTGGCGGCGAAAACCGAGGTCAATCAGGCGTCACTGGAAGGCAAGCATATTGGTCCTGTGGTCTCGGCTGCCCAGTTCGACAAGATCCAGGGGCTGATTCAGCAGGGTATTGACGAGGGCGCGCGTCTGGTTGCTGGTGGTCTCGGCAAGCCGGACGGCATGAGCGAAGGCTACTTCGTCCGCCCGACCGTGTTCGCCGATGTCACCAACGAGATGAGCATCGCCCGTGAGGAAATCTTTGGTCCGGTGCTGTCGATCATACCCTTCGATACCGAAGAGGAGGCGCTGCGGATTGCCAATGACAGCCCCTATGGACTGACCCACTACGTGCAGACTCAGGATGCTGACAAGGCTCGGCGGGTGGCGCGAAAACTGCGTTCCGGCATGGTCCAAATGAATGGCGAGATGCTGGGTGGCGGAGCGCCTTTCGGGGGTTACAAGCAGTCCGGTAACGGTCGTGAGGGCGGCCCCTGGGGGTTGGAAGAGTTCCTGGAAGTGAAGGTTGTTACTGGCTGGGAGTGATCCCACGCACGATATGAACACCGCTTCCGGACTGGGTTCGGAAGCGGTTTCGTGGGTGCCGATAGCCTTAGTGGTGTCCTGCCAGGTGAACCAGACGGCTCTGCACCCAGGGATGGTCACGCAGGCGTTCGGTCATATGGTCCAGGAAAGCGCGCACACGCGGGTTCAGGTTGCGGCGGCTGGCATACAGGGCGTTGATCTCCAGCGGTTCCAGGTTGTAGTCGCTCAAGACGCGGACAATCGTGCCATTTTCAATCAGGTCGCTGCAGAACACTTCCGGCAGACGGCCGATGCCATGCCCCTGTAATACCATCTCGCGGACGAAGCTCAGGCTGTTGGTGCGCAGGCGTCCACCCATTGTCACTGGTTCATGATTGTTCCAGTTGATGAAACGCAGATGGTCGAATGGCTTGAGCAGCGTAATGCACTGATGGCGGGCCAGATCGTCCGGTGTGTGTGGCATGCCGTTCTTTTCAATGTACTCTGGTGTCGCGAACAGGCCGCGGCGCAATCCCGCTATATGGCGGGCGATCAGGCTGGAGTTGGGCAGGGGGCCCAGGCGCAGGGTCAGGTCGACCCCTTCTTCGATCAGATCGACGGTGCGGGTACTCAGCTCCACATCCACTTCAATGCGGGGGTAAGCTTCCATGAAGCTCGAAATGACGTCGTTCATCATGAAAACGCCAATCTCGGTGGGCATGGTCAGGCGCAGGCGGCCCCGCAGTTCGGTTTTGGAAGCGCTGATATCGTCTTGTACCGCTTCCAGGTCGTCCACCAGTGGCTGGGCTCGGGAAAACAGTTCCTCGCCCTCGGGGGTCAGCTTGAGTTTTCGGGTGGTGCGCTGAATCAGGCGGATACCCAGGGTGTCTTCCAGCTGGGCAATACGGCGGCTGATGGTGGACTTCTGTACATTAAGGCTTTCGGCTGCGGCGGTGAAACTACCGGTTTCAACCACGCGTATAAATAGACTCAGATCGTTAAGATTCATCTAGTACTCCAGAACGTAATCGGCAGCGCCGGGGCTGGGCAGGCCGTTGAAAGCTATCGACAGGGCCGAGAGGCGTCGTGCCATCTGTCGGCCATCTCGGTTGTGCCTTTCAACACTCTGTTAATGATCCAGTTTGTGTGCAAATGCCTGCAGGCTACGGATAATTGACCGTAGTCCGTTGCCCCGAGACGGGCTCAGGTGTCGCTGAATATCGAGTTGACTCAGTTTTCCTTCGAGGTCGGTGGACAGCAGCTGCTCGGGCGTCAGGCCATTGACCTGACTCAGCAGCAAACCCAGCAGGGCACGTAGAATACGTGCATCGGCATCGGCGCGACAGTTCAGGAGTCCATTGGCATCCAGCTCGGTGATGAGCCATACCCGGGATTCACAGCCAGGCAGCAGGTAGCAGTCCTGCTTGAGGGCCGGGGGCAAGGGCGGAGTTGCCTGCCCCAAGCGCATCAGGGCTTGGTAGCGACTGGTCCAGTCTGTTGCAGAGTATACGCCTTTTATCGCGTTTTGGTAGTTGCTTTGTTCCAAATCTGCAACGGGAAGCGTGGTTTTCTGGCTCTGGACCAGCTGTTCCAGAGCCAGTGCCAGATGCTCGGCTTCCTGATGCGTATTGTAGAAGGCAAAAGACGCACGCAGCGTGCCGGGCAGGCCAAGTGATTGCATCAGCGGCATGGCGCAGTGATGCCCGGCCCGGACCGCAATCCCTTGCTGGTCCAGCCAATGAGCCACATCCTGTTGATGATGCCCTTCCAGCTCGAACGACACCAGGCTGACACGCCGGGCACCGGACGGAATCGGGCGAAAGCCGGGGATCTGGCTGCAACAGTCGAGCGCATGATCCAGCAGTGACTGCTCATGGGCATCCATCGCGACACGATCCTGGGCGTTCAGGTAGTGAATGGCGGCGGACAGACCGATTGCGCCCGCGATATTGGGAGTGCCGGCTTCAAATTTGAAGGGCAGTCCGGCATAGGTGGTGGCGTCAAAACTGACGTGTTCGATCATCTCGCCGCCTCCTTGCCAGGGCGGCATGGATTCGAGCAGTTCACGGCGTCCCCAAAGCGCACCAATACCGGTGGGGCCAAACACCTTATGACCGGAAAACGCGTAGAAGTCGCAGCCCAGCGTGTTCAGGTCGATGTCGAAATGAGGCAGGGCCTGAGCCCCATCAACCAGAACCGTCGCGCCGGCGGCCTTTGCCTCGCGACACAGGTCAGTGATGGGGTAAATGGTGCCCAGCGCGTTGGACACCTGACCCAGAGCCACCAGTACCGGCCGTTGCTCCAGCAGGCGGTGATAGGCTTCGTGGTCGATATCCCCATCGGCTTGCAGCGGGATCGCTTCAATTCGGACTTCACGGCTGGCGGCCAGCATCTGCCAAGGCACGATATTGGCGTGGTGAGCGCTTTGCATCAGCAGAATAAGGTCGCCCTTGCGGAGATGTTGTGCGCCCCAGCTGTGGGCTACCAGGTTGATGGCTTCGGTGGTGCCTCGGGTCCAGATCAGAGTTGCGCTGTCTTCAATGCCCAGCCAGTGGGCCACAGTACTGCGAGCCTGCTCAAACGCTGCTGTGGCTTGTGCCGAGAGTGCATGACTGCCGCGATGAACGTTGGCGTTGCCGGTTTTGTAAAACCGGCTGACAGTATCGATCACGGTGCGTGGTTTTTGTGTGGTGGCGGCGTTGTCCAGGTAGACCAGCGGCTGCCCGTGAGCGCGTACGGACAGCAGCGGGAAGTCGCGTCGCCAGCGTTTCGGGTCGGCAGGGGTCACGCGGTATTACCAGAGGCAAGCGCTCGGTCCAGCTGGCTGCGCCAGCGTGTGTACAGCATTGCCGATGTGAACAGCGTGATCAGCAGGGCACAGTCTGCCAGACCCAGCCAGCGTGTCGGCGGGGGAATCAGGGCGGCAATGACGGCTTCGAGAAAATAGAGCAGCAAGACAAAACAGAGCCAGGCGTGTCCGCGAGGGCTGCCCTTGATAATGACGGGAGCAAAGGCCAGCAGTGGCACCAGATGGACCAGCCAGATGACCCAAGGGTGATCACCCTGTGCCGGCACCAGCCAGAGATACCAGAGGCTGAACAGCAGCAACAGGCCGAAATAGCTCAGCAGGACCAGTGCGCGACTGATACGGGTTTTGGTTGCCAGTGATTGCATCAAGCAGGTTCCTTATGCAGCAGGTTCAGGGCCAGTTGGCCCAGGCGCTTGCCCTGTTGTTGGGCGAGTGAGGCTTCCAGCGCATCCAGAGAAGCATCGCCGTTGCTGCCGCTGACATGGGTGGCGCCATAGGGAGTGCCGCCACGAGTGGTCTCCAGCAGTTCGCTGGCGCTGTAGGGCAGGCCTGCCAGCACCATGCCATGGTGCAGCAATGGCAGCATCATGCTTAGCAGCGTGCTTTCCTGGCCGCCATGCAGGCTTGAGCTGGAGCTGAACACACAGGCGGGTTTGTCGATCAGGGCACCGGACAGCCACAGGCTGCTGGTGGAGTCGATGAAGTACTTCATCGGTGCCGCCATATTGCCGAAACGGGTCGGGCTGCCCAGAGCCAGACCGGCACATTGGGCCAAATCCGCTTCGGTGCAGTAAACGGCACCGGACTCGGGTACGGCGGGCTCGGTCGCTTCACACTGGGCTGAAACGGACGGGACGGTACGCAGGCGCGCTTCCACGCCGGCCTCTTCCACGCCACGTGCGATCTGGCGTGCCAGCTCTCGGGTGGCGCCGTTGCGGCTGTAGTAAAGGACCAGAACGTAAGGCTGACTCACGCGATGATCTCCAAAACGGACTCCGGTGGGCGACCGATGCGGGCGGTTTCGCCATTGATCACGATGGGCCGCTCGATCAGCCTGGGATATTCGGTCATGGCCTGGATAATGGCATCATCGTCCAGGTCCGGATTGTCCAGACCGGCTTCCTTGTATTCGGCTTCTTTGGTGCGCAGCAGGTCGCGGGGCGCGATTGCCAGGGCTGCCAGTACAGACTTGAGTTCGTTGGCGCTGGGAACATCCTTGAGATATTCACGGATCTCGGGTTCAATGCCGCGCTCCTGAAGCAGTTTCAGAGTTTCACGAGACTTCGAACAACGCGGGTTGTGATAGATGGTAATCGACATGACAGCTCCGTTTCAGGCTTTAAATAGGCTGATGAGCGCTCTATTGTATAGGGCAGAGCATTGATTAGTTAAGAGAGAGTGTATGCAGAAGGGAAGCTGGTCGGCGATTCTGGTGTTCATTCGAGCCCTGGCGCGACAGTATCAGAGCAATCAGGGCATTTTGAATGCATCGGCATTAACCTATACCACGTTGTTTGCCGTGGTGCCTTTGATGACGGTGTCCTATTCCATGCTGGCGGCGGTGCCCAACTTCAGAGGAGTCGGCGAGCAGGTTCAGGGGTGGATCTTTGAGAACTTTGTACCTGCAACCGGGATGGTGGTGCAGGAGTATCTCAGTACTTTTGCCAGCCAGGCGCAGAAACTGACGGTGATCGGTATCGTTTTTCTGGTGATCACCTCGATCATGATGATGAAAAACATCGAAGCGGCGTTCAATCGTATCTGGCGCGTGACGGAGCCTCGCAAGGGGTTATCCAGCTTCCTGCTGTACTGGGCAGTCTTGAGCCTGGGGCCGATCCTGATCGGCCTGGGCCTGCTGCTGACGTCTTACATCTCCAGTCTGCCTTTTATTACCAGTGCCACGGAAGTGGTGGGCAAGGCGCGGCTGTTGTCGTTGCTGCCTTTGCTGTTTTCGGCGTTGGCCTTCATGTTGCTGTATGCGGCAGTCCCCAACTGCCGGGTGCCACTGCGCAGTGCAGCCATCGGCGGGATTTTTGCGGCGGTGCTGTTTGAGCTGGCCAAGCGGGGATTTGCGCTTTTCGTGACGCAATTTCCGTCTTATGAGCTGATCTACGGTGCTTTTGCCGCCGTGCCGATGTTTTTGGTGTGGATCTTCATCAGCTGGACGATCACGCTGCTGGGGGCCGAGTTGAGTCGGCTGCTGACGGTCCATCACGTTAATACCTTCCGCACGAGCGAACCTCATCTGTACACGGTGCTGGCATTGCTGCAGCGGCTTTGGATTGCCCAGCAGGATGGCGAGCCGGTATCGGACCGGGTGTTGTTGCAGGAAGTGCCCGGACTGGATCAGGGGCGTTGGGACGACTATGTGCAGTTGTTGATTAGTGCTGGTCTGATTCGGCGCACGGAAGGCGGTCAGTACCTGCTCAGCCGTGATCTGAGCCGCTATACTTTGCTGCAGCTGCAGCGTGAGTTGCCCTGGCCGTTGCCAGATCCCTTGTCGGATCAGAGCGAGCCCTGGCAAAAGGAGCTGCACAGTCGCCTGCAGATGTTGCAGCGCCAGCGTGGCGTGGTACTTAATATCAGTTTGCAGGATCTCTACCGTCGAGGGCATATTCCGACTCTGGAGCAGGTGCAGGACTAACGATGGCAAAAATCTGTGTACATGCGTTGATCAGTGGGCGAGTTCAGGGCGTCTGGTTTCGTCATTTTACCCGCGAACAGGCCGAAGCCGGTGCGGTAACGGGCTGGGTCCGCAACTTGCCGGACGGGCGGGTCGAGGCGATGTTGTGCGGCGACGAAAAAGCGGTGCGGCACGTAGAGGCCTGGCTCAGTCGCGGGCCTGAACTGGCCAATGTAGCGGAGGTTGTGGCAACTGATCTTGATCATGACGCGGAGCTGACAGGCTTCGTGATCATGGATTGAGCATACGCTGCAGCCAATCGGCCAGTTGCCGGGCGCGGGGGTCCTGCACCCTGTCCGGCAGCCATAATGACAGCCGTGCATCCGTCTCGATAAACCCCCAGGGGGCGATCAGGCGTCCCGTTCTTAAATCCTCCTCCACGAGATAGGCCGGCGCAATGGCCACGCCCAGGCCAACCAGAGCCGCTTCCAGCATGTAATTCAGATGTTCAAATGACTGTGCAATGCTCAACTGCCGGGGATGAAGCTTTTGCTGGCGGCACCATTGCGGCCAGGCCTGAGGGCGTGACAGTGTTTCCAGCAGTGGCAGTCGGAGCAGAGTGGCCGGTGTACAGGGGAGCGTGTCGGGCAACAGGTCCGGGCGCAGCACCGGGCCGATGCGTTCAGGTGCCAGGCTGATCACCTGATGGTCATCGGGCCAGGGCGGAGTTGCAAAGCGCAGGGTTGCATCCACACCGGTACGGATGGGCTTGTCCTCGTCGGCAGCAGTCAGATGCAGCTCCAGACCGGGGCAGTCGTGTTTCAGCTGATCCAGTCGGGGAATAAACCAGCGCGCGAGAAAGCTGCCGGAACAGCCCAGCACAAAGGGGGCTCCTTTTGCTTCTCGGCGCAGCTGGTCGCAGGTCTGTTCCAGTTGCGAGAAAACCTGTTGAGTCGTCGCGGCCAGTCGCGCGCCTGCCGAGGTCAGTCGAACCCCTCTTCCTGCCCGCTCGAACAGCCGGGTTTCCAGCTGTTCCTCAAGCAGTCTGATCTGTCGGCTGACCGCACCATGCGTGACATGGAGCTGTTCGGCGGCGGCGGTCATGTTGAGCGTACGAGCCGTGGTGTCGAAGGCCCGCAAGGCATTCAGTGATGGCAGAACGGATGACATATGCTGTTACTTTTTCTCACGGTAAAGTGTGATTTTATCGATTTTTTCCAACCGCTGCATGCTCTAGACTGAATCCATCAAAACGAATAATGGAGCCGCACCCATGAGCACCCGAAATACCCTGCGACAGGGTCCCGATACCAGCGGATTCTTTGGCCGCTTTGGGGGCCGCTTTGTTGCCGAAACCCTGATGCCACTGATTCTGGATCTGCAGGCCGAGTATGAAAAGGCCAAGCAGGATCCCGAGTTTCATGCCGAGCTGGAAGTCCTGCGCAAGGATTTCGTGGGGCGTGAAACGCCGCTCTATCTGGCCGAACGCCTGACCGAAGCACTGGGCGGTGCCAAGATCTACCTCAAGCGTGAAGATCTGAATCACACCGGCGCACACAAGATCAATAACTGCCTGGGTCAGATTCTGCTGGCCAAGCGCATGGGCAAAAAGCGCATCATTGCCGAAACCGGCGCCGGTATGCACGGCGTGGCCACGGCCACCGTTGCGGCGCGCTTTGGCCTGGAGTGCGTGATCTACATGGGCAGTACGGACATTCATCGCCAGCAGCCCAACGTACAGCGCATGAAGCTGCTGGGTGCCGAGGTGATTCCGGTGACCAGTGGTACCGGTACCTTGAAGGATGCCATGAACGAAGCGCTGCGGGACTGGGTGACCAACGTGGACAACACCTTCTATATCATCGGCACTGTGGCGGGGCCGCACCCCTATCCGGCGCTGGTGCGCGACTTCCAGGCCGTGATCGGTGAAGAAACGCGCCGTCAGATCATGGCGAAGGAAGGACGTCTGCCGGATACGCTGGTGGCCTGTATCGGTGGCGGCTCCAACGCCATGGGGCTGTTCCACCCGTTCCTGGATGATGTCTCCGTGCATATGATCGGCGTTGAAGCGGGCGGTGAAGGCCTCGACAAGCGCCACGCGGCCAGCCTCAAGGGGGGGGAGCCGGGTGTGCTGCACGGCAACCGTACCTTCCTGCTGCAGTCCGAGGATGGCCAGATTCAGGATGCACATTCCATTTCCGCCGGTCTGGACTATCCGGGTATCGGCCCGGAACACGCCTGGTTGCACGATATCAAGCGTGTCGAGTATGTCGCTGTGACCGACCAGGAAGCTTTGGAGGGGTTCAAGGCACTGTGCAAATACGAAGGCATTATTCCGGCACTGGAATCGTCCCACGCGCTGGCGCATGTACTGAAACTGGCACCCACGCTGCCGAAGGATCACATCATTGTGGTCAACCTGAGTGGCCGTGGCGACAAGGACATGACCACCGTAACCGAACATCTGGCGCACGAACTGGCGGACTGAGGGGAACACAATGACTGCAAATACACATGCAAGCCGACTGGAACGCCGTTTTGCCGCGCTGAAAGAGGAGAGCCGTGCCGCACTGGTGACCTTCATCACGGCCGGGGACCCGGATTATGCCAACAGCCTGGATATCTTGCTGGGCCTGCCGGAAGCGGGTGCCGATGTGATCGAACTGGGCATGCCGTTCACCGACCCGATGGCGGACGGTCCGGCTATTCAGCTGGCCAACCAGCGTTCACTGGCGGCGGGTCAGGATATGCTGAAGACGCTGCAGATGGTGCGTATTCTGCGTGAACAGGATCAGGATACCCCGGTGATCCTGATGGGCTACTACAACCCGATCTACCGCTACGGCGTGAAGCGCTTTCTGGAAGAGGCGGCGGAAGAGGGCGTGGATGGTCTGATCGTGGTGGACCTGCCGCCGGAGCATGATGATGAATTGTGCATTCCGGCGCGTGAAGCGGGCATCCACTTCATTCGTCTGGCCACCCCGACGACCGATGCCAAGCGTCTGCCGGGTGTGCTGACCAATACCTCGGGCTTCCTGTATTACGTCTCCAGCACCGGCGTGACCGGTTCGGCAGCACCGACACCGGAAAAGGTCCAGACTGAAGTCGAAGCGATTCGGGCTCACACCGATATTCCGATCGGTGTCGGTTTCGGTATCCGCACCCCGGAGCAGGCAGCACGTATTGCCCATTTTGCCGACGGTGTCGTGGTCGGATCGGCCCTGATCGACTGTATCGCCAAGGCCGATACGCCGGAAGCGGGGACTCGGGCCGTGCTGGCGCTGACGCGTGACCTGTCGGCGGCAGTACGCAGCGCACGACAGTAAGCGGCTCAAGATGGCCTTCAATCCCGGATCTGCAGACAGGTGCTGCCGGTCCGGGATGTTTGCGTTTGACTCAAACCATATTCAGCACCTTCTGTCCCGAGGGGCGCTGACGCATCCGTTCCAGATACTCCTTCACTACACCGCTCCCAAGCAGCTCATTACCCAGCGGCAGCTTGTCGATATAGTCCAGAATCGGCGTCAGCAGTGCATCGGCCATGCTGTAGTGCCGTCCGCCGATGAACAGGTTGTCTGCCAGCAGTTTGCGCACCCGCATCAGTGCGAAGCGGGCGGCCGGCAGCTTTTTCTGTACCTGATCCAGACGAACCTGGCCGTCTGCACCCTTGGGAAATGCGAACTCCAGCACGATATCGCGCAGTAGCGCCTGGTCGATATAGAGTGCAATTTCGGCACTGCGCTCATCCACACGAGCGCGTTCAAGCGGGTCCGCAGGTTGCAGGGCAGGACCCTCAAAGCGCGCATCCAGGTAGCGGCAGATGGTGCTGGTTTCCAGCAGAATCTGGCCGTCATGCAGCAGCGCCGGTAGCTTGCCATAGGGATGAATGGCAAGGTGCTCAGGGCTCTTGGAGCTGATCTCCGTGCCGCTGGGAGCCATGCCACAGGTATAGGGGATGCCTTTTTCCTCGCAGCAGAGCATGACCGAGCGGGCAAAGCTGCTGAAGGTTGGCGCAAATATGTAGACGCTGTTTTCCATGGGGAGTTTCCTGTGTGTTGGGAATGGCAGCAGTCTGGTGTGAGGTCAAAATATGTTAAAGAACATATTTTTGTTCTGTGGCATGCTGTGCCGGAATCAAGCAGGAGGATTGGTATGCCCTGGCCCAGCACCCGTCGTGCCGAGAGTCGTGACCGTATATTGCTCAGTGCCGAGCGACTGTTCACCGCGTTCGGTTTTGAACGGATCAGTATCGATCAGGTGATGCAGGATGCAGGTATGACCCGAGGTGCCTTTTATGCCCACTTTCGCTCCAAGCAGGAACTGTATTCCGAAGCGATTCTCTCGGCCGCACGGCGCATGGGCGTGCAGCATCCGGCCGATGTCGAGGCGCTGATTCGGCGCTATCTGAGCCCCGAGCACCTTGGACGGGAGAAAGGAAGCTGTCCGCTGGCGTTTCTGGTATCGGATATTGGTCAGCGCGACCAGCCGATACGGGACAGCTACACGCAGGTATTCAGTGCATTGGTGGCCAAGGTTTCTGGCGCGCCTGATGCGGAGTTCAATGAAGCAGCGCTGAGAACAGTGGTGCTGATGGTGGGTGGTGTGGCGGTTGCGCGGGCGCTGAACGATCCGGTACTGGCGGAAGAGGTGTTGGCGGCCTGTCGTGCAGGTGCCTTGTCGGAGACGGCGTCGGTGCCGGTTCGGAATGGTGTCCCCGGCCGGGTTCCGAAGGACTCCGACCGAGGCGGATGAGGCGTCAGCCTGCTGCGCGGGTACAGTTGCGGCAGTAGTTGACCTCGATAATGGGGTGGTGCAGGTTTTCAATCGCGCACAAGCCGGCACGGTATTCTTCTGGCGTCGTATTGCCATGGGTCACCACGGCGGCAACCAGTGTCCATGCTCCCTGCCCGACCGACCAGACATGCAGGTCGACGATGGTGGTATCACCGTGCTTGCACAGTTGTTCGAGTGCTGCATGGCGGATCGTATCGGGGCCCTCCCGATCCAGCAGTACGCCGGAAGTCTGGCGCAGCAGTCCCCAGGACCAGCGCAGAATGATCAACGAAGCGACCAGTGCAATTACCGGATCCAGCCAGGTCCACCCCCACAGCCAGGCAGCGGCCAGGCCGACAATGGCGGCAACGGAGGTGAGGACATCGGCCATGATATGTACCAGAGCGGCACGCAGATTCGAGTCCTCGTGGTGTTCGTGTGCATGTTCGCTGTGGCTATGGCCGTGATGGTGCTCGTGTCGGCCGGATAGCAGCCAGACAGACAGCAGGTTTACTGCCAGGCCAATGATCGCCACGATCATCGCTTCCTGGGGCATCAGTTCGGTTGGCGTCAGTAGTCGATTAATCGACTCGTAAATCAGCCAGAGTGTCGAGACACCCAGCAGCAATGCACTGGTATAGGCGGCCAGGTCGGCAATCTTGCCGCTGCCCAGGCTCAGGCGGCGGTCGTGAGCGTGGCGGCGCGACAGGTAGTAGGCGAGTGCAGCCAGGCCTAATGCCATTGCGTGTCCCGCCATGTGAATACCGTCAGCCAGCAGCGCCATGGAGCCGGTGACAAGGCCGGCGATGACTTCTGCCAGCATGGTGACCAGTGTCAGCAGGGTGACCAGAGTGGCGCGCTGTTCGGCCTTGCGTTTGTGCCCCTGACCGAAGTCGTGCGGATGCTGAAGGCGATCAGCCGTCTGACATTCCAGGGAGGAGGGGGCCTGTTTGGACATAACAACTCCGAAAATCGATTACACAGGTGAAGCTCACGAGTGTATCAGGGATTCGGGTAAAGCGAGAGGCGGTGCGGGGCGGGTGAAGCGGGTGCCCAAACGTTGGTCGGGCACCCCGAGGAATCAGCTCATCTGGCTACGCAGGAATTCCAGGGCAGTATCGACCGAGATATCCTGTGAGTCGGCATCACGACGGCCCTTGTATTCCAGAGTGCCATTCTTCAGACCACGGTCCGAGATCACCAGGCGGTGCGGCAGACCCATCAGCTCCATGTCGGCGAACTTGACGCCCGGACGCTCCTTGCGGTCATCCAGCAGCACATCAACACCGGCCTTGCGCAGAGCGTCGTACAGCTCGTCAGCCTTGGCGCGAACCTCGTCCGACTTGTCGTAGTTCAGCGGTACCAGCGCCACGTTGAACGGCGCCAGTGCTTCCGGCCAGATAATGCCGTTGTCGTCGAAGTTCTGCTCGATGGCCGCTGCCACTGCGCGGGTCACACCAATACCGTAGCAGCCCATGGCCATGACGGCTGCCTTGCCGTTCTCGTCCAGTACGGTGGCATTCATCGCTTCGGAGTACTTGGTGCCGAGCTGGAAGATATGGCCCACTTCGATACCGCGACGGATCTGGATGTGGCCTTGGCCGCAGGGGCTGGGGTCGCCTTCCACCACGTTACGGATGTCGGCGACTTCCGGCGTCGGCAGGTCGCGTTCCCAGTTGATGCCGAAGTAGTGCTTGTCATCAATGTTGGCACCGGCAGCGAAATCGGACAGGGTTGCAACGCTGCGGTCAATAATGCAGGGAATCGGCAGATTGATCGGACCCAGAGAGCCGGGACCGGCGCCGACGATCTGACGGATCTCTTCGTCGGTGGCGAAACGCAGCGGAACTTCCACCTGCGGCAGTTTTTCGGCCTTGATTTCGTTCAGCTCGTGATCGCCACGCACCAGCAGGGCAACGAAGTCGGCTTCGATATCTTCGCTGGCGGCGACGATCAGCGTCTTGACGGTTTTTTCGATCGGCAGGTTGAACTGTTCAACCAGCTCGGCGATGGTCTTGGCATTCGGGGTGTCGGTCAGACGCATGTCTTCACTGGCGGCCTGACGTTCGCCCAGTGCCAGCGCTTCGGCCATTTCCACGTTGGCGGCGTAGTCGCTGCTGTCGGAAAAGGCGATATCGTCCTCACCGGATTGAGCCAGGACGTGGAACTCATGGGATGACTCACCGCCGATGGAACCGTTGTCCGCCAGTACCGGCCGGAAGTCCAGACCCAGACGGGTGAAAATGTTGGTGTAGGCCTGGTGCATCACCTTGTAGGTGTCGACCAGAGACTCACTGTTGGTGTGGAAGGAGTACGCGTCTTTCATGATAAATTCACGCGAGCGCATCACACCGAAGCGGGGACGGATTTCGTCACGGAACTTGGTCTGAATCTGATAGAAGTTGGCCGGCAGTTGCTTGTAGCTCTTGATTTCACGGCGAACCAGATCGGTAATCACTTCTTCGTGGGTCGGGCCGACGCAGAACTCACGGCTGTGGCGGTCGTTAACACGCAGCAGCTCGGGACCGTACTGTTCCCAACGACCGGATTCTTCCCAGAGCTCGGCCGGTTGAATGGCCGGCATCAGCACTTCCTGGCCGCCCGCGGCATCCATCTCCTCACGCACAATGCGCTCGACCTTGCGCAGCGTACGCAGGCCCAGTGGCAACCAGCTGTAGAGCCCGGCCGCAACTTTGCGGATCATCCCCGCACGCAGCATGAGCTGATGGCTGATCACCTCGGCATCGGAAGGAGTCTCTTTCAGGGTTGCAATCAGAAATTGGCTTGCTCGCATAGAACCAGGGTCCGTCTAATGATGAAAATGGCCCCCATTCTAGGGGGCCGGCGTCAGGCGAACAAGTGGCCTGTCTCAAGCCGCCTTGCAGTACTGGGTGACGAACTCGATCAGTTCGTCGATCTGGTGTTCATTAAATACCGGAATGCCATTCCGCAACAACTCATCGGCGGCTACGCCGGGTGCGGTTGTCAGGGTGCCGGAAAAACTGCCGTCATAGATTTCCTGGTTGCCACAGGACGGGCTGCGAGCTTTCATCAGGGCACAGCAGCAGTCATGGTCGCGAGCCAGTTCCAGTGTCTGTTCGGCCCCGCTCAGGAACTCCGGGGTCACGTCGTCATCGGCGTCGGTGGTGATCAAAATGGGAAATCGAGTCTGGATTTCGGCGGGGGCCCTGGGAGTGGGCAGGCCTCCGAGTGTTTCGGGGCAGGCGGCGACCAATCGTCCCTGTTGGTGCCAGCGTTCAAGAACCGGGTGGTTGAGCAGATTGTCGCGCCCGTCATAACGCACTTTAGCACCCATAAGGCAGGCGCTGACCAATACTTTAGCCATGATGTACTCTTGCAGTGTTACGATTGTTGTTATTTTAGCGTGCGTATCTTACGGCAGTGTTGCGTTGGCGCAATACAACCAAAGTCAGGCCCTGTGGCGTTTCGGGTAACGAAAACAGCCGACAAGGTTTACGTAAACGGCAAGCGACTATATATTCGGGATATCCCTTAAGGGAAAGCATAGCGTCTCAATTCCAATAATAAAGATAAAAAGAGGGAAGAGCCCCATGAACAAACAGGCTTATCAGCCGTTCCATGATGAGTTTGATGTTGAACGGCTGGCCCGGGACGTACTGACGGGGGACCTGTCCGTTGGCATCAATGTGTGTCAAGAAGTCTGTGATCAGTGGGCGTCCGATCCGGAACGTATAGCACTCAGATACGAAGGCGTGGAGCGGGAGCCGGAAAGCTGGAGCTTCGCACGTCTGCAACGAGCCGCCGCGCGCTTTGCCAACCTGCTCACGCAGCAAGGTGTGGGCAAGGGGGATCGGGTTGCCGGGTTATTGCCCCGTACGCCTGAATTGCTGGTGGTAATACTGGGCACCTTGCGAGCCGGTGCCGTGTACCAGCCGCTGTTTACCGCTTTCGGACTGGGAGCAATCGAATACCGATTGGACAAGGCTGACACCCGGCTGGTGGTTACGGATGATCAGAACCGCTTCAAGCTGGATGGCGTGCAGTGCTGTCCCCCCATTGTGCGTGTATCAGCGGAAGACGATCATCAGGATCTGGATTACCACCAGCAGATGCAGGCCCAGTCGGATCGCTTCGAGCCGGTGCTGGTACAGGCCGACGACCCTATTTTGCAGATGTTCACGTCCGGTACCGTTGGCAAGTCCAAGGGGGTCGCCGTTCCGGCACGTGCCCTGCTTTCCTTCTACGTCTATATGCGCTACGCCATTGATCTGCAGCCTGAGGATCGTTACTGGAATGTGGCTGATCCGGGTTGGGCCTATGGACTCTACTATGCCGTACTGGGCCCGTTGCTGTTGGGGGCGACAACGCATTTCAACGAAAATGGTTTCACTCCGGACAGTACCTACGCAATGATTCGGCGCTACCGAATTACCAATTTGGCCGCAGCACCGAGCGCCTATCGTCTGTTGATGGCGTACGACCAGCAGCCGGGGGGCGATGAGCACCTGGGACTCAGGGTGGCCAGCAGTGGCGGGGAACCGCTCAACCCGGAGGTCATCAACTGGGTTGGACGGCGTCTGGGATGTCCGGTCATGGATCATTATGGACAGACCGAAACCGGCATGACCTGCTGCAACCACCATGCCTTGTCACACCCGGTCCGAGCAGGATCGATGGGTTTTTCGTTACCAGGCCATCGCGTTGTAGCGTTGGATGGCGACTTCCGAGAAGTAGCGGCCGGTGAAACGGGGCAGTTGGCTGTTGATGTCAAACGTTCGCCGTTGTTCTTCTTTCAGGGATATACCTGGGGTGAAAACAATCCTTTTCATGACCGTTACTACCTGACCGGGGATGTGGTGATCAGCCATGGCGACGGCAGCTTTTCATTTACCGGTCGAGATGACGATATTATCACCACCTCCGGTTATCGGGTTGGACCGGCCGATGTGGAAAGTACCTTGCTGGAGCATCCGGCGGTGGCGGAATCCGGTGTGGTTGGCAAGCCTGATAGCGCTCGAGGGTCAGCGATCAAGGCCTATGTCGTGGTCAAGCCCGGCTTTGAAGCCGATGAAAATATGGCCGATGAACTCAAGGAGTTGGTGCGTAATCGTCTGTCGACACACGCCTTTCCGCGCGAGATCGAATTTGTACCGGTGTTGCCCAAAACCCCGAGCGGAAAGATTCAGCGTTTTGTGCTGCGCAACCGGGCGCGCGAAGAAGCGGATCAATAGGTGTGGTTTGAGGCAGAAGGGGGAACAATGAATAACAAGGAATCAACGATGCAGGCCATGAATTTGGAGGAGCTGCAGCTGTTTCTGCAGGATCATTTCCCACAGGGAGAGCAGTATGGACAGCTTGAACGTCTGGGGGATGGTTGGGCCGAAATGCGCTTGTCGGTTGGCGATGATCACTTGCGACCGGGTGGCACTGTTTCAGGACCGACCATGATGGGGCTGGCAGATGTGGCGCTGTATGCCGCGCTGCTGAGCCGAATCGGCCCGGTGGCGCTGGCGGTGACCACCAACCTCAATATCAATTTCCTGCGCAAACCTAGACCGGATGCGGATCTGCTGGCGCGAGCGGAAATGCTCAAGGTCGGCAAGCGCCTTGGTGTGGGTGAGGTCTATGTGCGTTCGGATGGCGATCAGGCGCCGGTAGCCCATGCAACCATTACATATTCGATTCCGGAGGAAGCATGAGCGGTATTGAGTGGCAGGACGAGCAGGTCCGCTTGCATGATGATGTCTGTCTGCAACTGCGCTGGGGACGTCAGCCATCGGGACAAGGCAAGCCGGTTATTCTGTTGCTGCATGAGGCGCTGGGCTGCATCGACATGTGGAAACGTTTTCCGGAGCTGCTGGCACAGGCAACCGGACTGAATGTTCTGATCTTTGAGCGTCGCGGCTATGGGCGTTCGACAGCCATTACCTTGCCTCGGCCAGATGATTACCTGCTGGACGAAGGGGAGGTCTGGCTGCCGCGGCTACTGGATCAACTGGAACTGGAGCAGGTCATACTTTTCGGTCACAGCGATGGCGGCTCCATTGCCCAGATCGGTGCGGCCAGTTGCCCTGATCAGGTGGTTGCGATGATCACCCTCGCGGCGCATATCTACGTTGACCATTTAACCCTGGACGGCATTCGGGAGGCGGCGGAGCGCTACCGTACCACTGACCTGCCGGAGCGTCTGGCGCGTTACCATGGCGAGCGTACGGACCTTATTTTTCGCGCCTGGTCGGAAACCTGGCTGCGTCCGTCCTGTTACGAGAATCTGGACCTGAAACCGCAGCTTTCACGGATTCGCTGCCCGGCCCTGATCATGCAGGGGGATCGGGATGAATATGGCGTGCCCGAACAGGTAACGGATGCCTGTGCCGTGATCGGAGACCACGCCGAGGCCTGTTTCATCGATGACTGCGGACATGTGCCGCATCTGGAAAAACCGCAGGAGGTGTTGGCGCAGACCGTCGACTTTCTGCGCCGTGTTCGATTGATGGCGGCGGATCAGCCTGCCAGTTGATGCTGCATTTGCACCAGTTGGGCCAGGCTTTCCGCGCGCATTTTGCCCATAACCCGTGAACGGTGGACTTCCACCGTTTTCGGGCTGATGCCCAGCGTTTCGGCAATTTCACGGTTGGAGTTGCCGGTGACCACCAGATCCATGACCTCGCGCTCGCGTCGGCTGAGCGTGTTGTACAGCTCGCGCAGTTCGCGCTCGATATTCTGCTGACTGAAACGCAGCTCCGCTTCCTGCATGGCGCGTTCGACCAGCTTCAACAACACATCGTCATCAAAGGGCTTTTCCAGAAAATCCAGCGCACCGTTTTTCATGGCCGTAACGGCCATGGGCACATCACCGTGCCCGGTCAGGATGATCACCGGAAGGCGAATATCACGCTCCTGCATGATCTGTTGCAGTGCCAACCCGTTGATCTCCGGCATGCGAACATCCAGCAGCATGCAGCCCGGGCGCTGATCGTAAGCATCCAGAAAGTCCTGTGCGGATGCATGGCTTTCTATTGTGTAGGGAGTGGGCTCCAGCAGCCACTGAACCGATTCGCGAAAGTCGGCGTCGTCGTCGATGATGAAAACCGTTGTGTTACTGATACTCATGCCTGCCCCTTGAGCGGGAGTTGAAAATGGAAAGACGTACCTTTCTGGCCGTCGCTCTCAACCCAGAGGCGGCCGGAATGGCTTTCTATAATTGTATGCGAAATCGACAGCCCCATTCCCAGGCCATTTTCCTTGGTGGTGGAAAAGGGCTCAAACAGCGTCTTCAATTGTGCCTGATCGATGCCCGGTCCCTGGTCCGACACGCTAACCTGTAGCCGTCGGCCCTCGATTCGGGTGCGAATCTTAACCGGTCGAGGGCGCAGGGGATACTCGTTGTAGGCTTCGATCGCATTACGGAGCAGGTTCAGCAGAACCTGCTCGATCTGCAGACGGTCGGCTTCAATCACCGGGTTCTGCTCGTCAAGATCGAATTCGAAACGGATATCGTGATCAATCGCTTCCTGATTGAGGAAACGGGTTACCTCGACACAGGTATCGTTGATAGGAAAGCTGATGCGCTGAAACTCGGTATGGCGCACAAAGCGGCGCATGCGCTTGATGATCTCGGAAGCACGCCGTGCCTGCGTTGAAATCAGTTCCATGGCGCGTGTGACCTGACCGATTTCGGTGATCCGGCCTTCCTCCAGTCGACGGAAGGTGCCATTGCAATAATTGATAATGGTCGCCAATGGCTGGTTGACCTCGTGGGCCAGTTCTGTGGCCATTTCGCCGACCGACAACAGGCGTGACATATGGGCCATTTCCAGCTGCTGGCGTTTGGCCTTTTCCTCGGCCTGCCGTTTCAGCGTTATATCGCGTGCAATGATCGAGTAGTACTCCACCTGCATGTTTTCCGCCCGATTGCGGTGGGCGATGATTTCGCGGATTTCGGCGATGCGACCGGGATTACCGGCCGGGTACAGCGGAATGCTGCCATACCAGGTGCCGTACAACGCCGCATGCTGCAGGGCCGGTTCGACCAGGGTGTGCAGGATATCCTGTGGGAACATCTGATTCAGATAGAACACCGCCAGGTTTTCCCGTTCGGCACCGAAGGTGCGATAGGCCGTCTCGTTCATGTAGGTCAGTTGCAGCGTACGGTGATTGCAGAACAGGATCAGGTCGGACGAAGCCTCCACGACCCGGGCCAACCGGCGGGTGGCCTGCTGGGCCAATTCACGCTCGGTAACATCGCGCGAGACACAGATGATCTCCAGTGGCTTGCCGTGTTCATCCCGGATGGTGCGGCTGGTGGTTTCCAGCCAGATATAATGACCGTCACGATGCTGAAAACGGTAAATATTGGTGTACATGCCGCGGCGGTAACGGACCGACTCCGCTCGCTTGATCAGGTTATCGGCATCATCGGGATGGAAAAGGTCATAGCCGGGGGTGCCGATGATCTCTTCGGGGCGGTAGCCCAGCACCCGCTCAATAGCCGGGTTTACATCAATAAATGTCCACTCGGGCGTTGGCGTGTGCCGCGAAATCATGTCGGTGGACTGCTCTGCCAGCAGGCGGTATCGATCGGCCTCTTCCAGGCAGCGCTTCAATTCCTGCTCCAGTGGTTGCATACCCTTTCCTTTGTCGCAGCGTCTGTTTGCCTGCACGTTACAGGTGGCATCAGGCGGGGTCTGAAGGCCGTGATTGGCGCTAATGGTATGACGATTGGGGCCTATTGTGTAATAAGGGAAAATACGTATGATTGAGGGAGTGGATGGAATCAAATCAACCGAGGATGGCTCCCCCTTTTTGCCGGTGGAGAGGAATAAATAATGACAAAGACTGACCACAATCCTTACATGCTGGGGCTGGAGCAGAACCCGGCCAACTACGCGACATTGTCCCCCTTGAGTTTCATTGCCCGCACCGCCGCCGTTTATCCGGAGCGTACGGCTGTTGTGCATCATCAGGTTCGTCGCAATTGGGCCGAAACCTACAGTCGTTGCCGTCGTCTGGCCAGTGCGCTGACTCAGCGCGGTATTGGCAAGGGTGATACGGTTGCGGTGATGGCTCCGAACCTGCCGGAAGTGTTTGAAGCGCATTTTGGCGTACCGATGATTGGCGCCGTGCTCAATGCGATGAATATCCGACTGGATGCCGAAGCGATCGCTTTCATTTTGCAGCATGGCGAGGCCAAGGTCATTATCGTGGATCGCGAGTTCTCTGAAGTGATTGCACGCGCCATCAAGATTGCACGTATCAATCCGATCGTGATCGACATTGACGATCCTTCCTATGAAGGCGGCGAGTTGATCGGTGAAATGGATTATGAAGCTTTCATCGCCGGCGGCGATCCTGACTTTACATGGGCGCTACCGGCTGACGAATGGGATTCCATCACGCTGAACTATACCTCGGGTACCACCGGTGATCCCAAGGGCGTCGTGTACCACCACCGCGGTGCCTATCTGAACGCGATCAGCAATATTGTGTCCTGGAACATGGGCGATGGCCCCGTGTACCTGTGGACACTGCCGATGTTCCATTGCAACGGCTGGTGTTTCCCCTGGTCGGTAGCCGCGGCGGCCGGTGTCAACGTCTGTCTGCGACATGTGCGTGCGGATGATATCTATACCTTGATCAAGGAAGAGAAGGTGGATCACTTCTGTGGTGCTCCGATCGTCCTGAACATGCTTAACAATGCATCCGCCGAGCTGAAAGCGGGCATTACCCATCAGGTCAAGGTGATGACGGCGGGTGCGGCACCGCCGGCGTCGGTGATCGAAGGCATGGAGAAAATGGGCTTTGGCGTCACGCATGTGTACGGCCTGACCGAAACCTACGGGCCTTGTGTCGTTTGTGCCTGGCATGACAAGTGGGATGAACTGCCGATCGAGGAGCGCGCACGTCTCAAGTCGCGTCAGGGAGTCAAGGCCCCCATGCTTGAAGACATTCTGGTCGCGAACCCGCAAACACTGGAGCCGGTGCCTCAGGATGGCAAAACCATCGGTGAAATCATGATGCGCGGCAACCTGGTCATGAAGGGGTATTTGAAAAACCCGAGTACGACCGACAAGGCATTCGAGGGTGGCTGGTTCCACTCGGGTGATCTGGCGGTATGGCACGCGGACGGTTACGTTGAAATCAAGGACCGCTCGAAAGACATCATCATCTCGGGTGGGGAAAATATCTCCAGTATCGAGGTGGAAGATGTGTTGTATCGTCATCCTCAGGTAATGGAAGCGGCCGTGGTGGCTCAGCAGGACGAGAAGTGGGGCGAAGTGCCTTGCGCATTCGTAACCTTGAAGGTAGGAGCGGATGTGTCCGAAGCTGAAATAATCGAGTTCTGCCGTGACAATATGGCCCGTTTCAAGGCACCCAAGCGTATTGTATTCTGCGATCTGCCGAAAACCTCAACAGGCAAAATCCAGAAGTTTGTGTTGCGCACTCAGGCCAATGAGGCCGAGTAAGGCGGCCGTTGTATGGCAAAAAAAACCGGCCCATAAGGGCCGGTGGTAACTTGAACACAGCAGACCCGAAGGGGTAGGTCTGCTGCGCCGTTCCAGTCCTTAGAACTTCAAGCGCATACCAGCCAGGTAGCCCATGTCTGAGTTGCTCTGGTCAGTGTCGGCGATTTCTGCGAACAGGCTGACGTTTTTCTGAGTCGGGAACTTGTAAGTAACGTTGGCGTACCACTCGGTGAAATCTTCCTTGTTGATGCTGTCGAAGTCGGTATCAATAACACCGATGGCCATTTTGGTAGTCGGCGCAACGGCGAAGACGCTGGCAACGTTGTACTGGTCGGCAACATCGTCGGTGGTGCTGTAATCAATGGCGAAAGTCGCGAAACCTGCGTCGTAAGCGGCGCTGACACCCCAGGTATCAAAATCTTCGGCACCAATGCTTTCGGTAGCATTCTGGTAGGCGGCAGCCAGTGTGATGTTGTTGAATTCGGTGGATGCGAACAGGTCGAAATATTCGCCGTTTTCGCTGGCTTCGCCTTCGGCATCCATTTCATAGGAAGCGACAATGTAGGCGTTGGCCAGTTCTACGTCCAGACGGATGGTGTCGTCACCGGAGGTTCCCATGGCATCGAAACGGTCGTTCTTGGACTCCATTTCGTAGGCTTCTTCAATACCGAACTCGTCGGATGCAAAGTTCTGCTTACCGAAAGAGATAGAGGTGTTGCCGAACGACATACCCAGGTAGGCTTCTTCCAGGTTGCTGCCGTCATCGTATTTGCCGTCGGCTGCATTTTTGAAACCGAAGTCGATACGACCGAACGCGGTCATGTCGTTACCCAGGTCATAGCTGACATGGTTTTTCAGTTCGAGGTCATCGAACTCGATGTCAGTATGTTCATCTTTGCCAACTTCTTTACGGAACTGAATTTGCAGGTCGCCGTTCAGTGTGTAGGTCAGGCCCTTACCTTCATAAATGGTAGCGGCGCTGGCAGAGCCGGCGGCAACAGATACTGCAACAGCCAGAAGAAGCTTTTTCATGTGCGAGACTCCAGGTTCATATATTTTGTATAATAATAAAGATGGATTTACTGACCGGTTTCTAACCAGTTCTTGAAATTATTCTTTGTTTCGTCGCTTGCCTGTTCATACCAATATTCAAGCATCTGCCCGACCATTTTTTGATCCGGGTGAACGTTGCTTGGTGGCTGAGAGGTCGGCACGCTTTTATTGAAACTGTGGGTTTCCGTATTGAGCGACTTAACGGCTGCCTGGGTATCAGTGCTGTTAAACTCTTCCAGCTCTTTTTCATAATCCCGACCCAGCTGGAAACCTTCCTTTTCAAGCTTGCCCCAAGTGAAAGACAGGGGGTTGCCCCGGTCATCCAGCAGGCGCCAGTCGGCATTACGGTTGAAGGATTTCAGATCGTAGCGGTTGCTGATTTCAGGGGCCTGAACGCGCACTGTCGTGTCGGCTGCCTTGAAGGTGAGGACAAAGGTGTCGCTGTCTTCAAGAACATAATCATCGGCGGATTCAGTGATCTCGGCGGTATATTCAACTACGATTTGAGTCGTGCCGTTTTTGGCTTTCAGCTCGGGCAAATCGGAGAAAAAGGTTTTCGTCTCAACCGCCTTGCCATTAATTGCAAGAATACCCACACCGTTTGATGGTTTAATTTCTATATCGGCAAAAGAGACTGCCGGATATAATGCGCAGGTTGCCAGCAGGCAGGTTATAGATTTTTTCATTGAATGCACCAAGCGTGTAGCGGTTCTTAAAAGTGGGGTGCATGGTATTTTTTGAATGTTACATATCTGTTTATTTTATATTAATGTTTTGATTGAATGGCTGTCATAAAAACATAATATTAAACAGGCGTATTACTAGCATCATATTATTGTCATTTTCCTGTTTTAGGGTGCGCCTTTTCATTCATACAAGGTGTTCCGAACCATGCAGCCTTTTGCTTCTCGACTCTCTGCGTTGGCGCTGGCTATTGCGGCGGCAGGCGCTGCTCACGCAGATCAGTTCAATCGAATTGCAAGCTTTCCTGTCAGCCAAAACCTTGCGGCCGACAATATGCAGCAGGAAACATCCGCTGAAATCATCACGGCAACGGCGGATGGGCAAATGCTGGTGTATTCGGACAGCCCGCGTGGAGGTCTTGGCCTGGTGGATATCCGCCAAGCGGATCAGCCGAAGCCTGCCGGGTTTGTTGATCTGTCAGGTGAGCCGACCTCTGTCAGCGCTTTCGGCAACAAGGTTGTTACGGCGGTGAATACCTCGAAAAGCTTTGTGGAGCCGTCCGGTTTTCTGGCGCTGGTTTCACCGCAGAGCCAGACGATTGAAAGCCGCTGCGATTTGGGTGGCCAGCCCGATTCGGTTGCCGTGTCTCGGGATGGGAAATATGTCGCGGTCGCGATCGAAAACGAGCGTGACGAAGACCTGAATGACGGGCAGTTGCCCCAAATGCCTGCCGGTGATCTGGTAATTGTGCCGATCAAGGACGATCAGCTGGATTGTGCCAATCTCAAACGCGTGGACCTGACCGGTCTGGCCGAGATCGCTCCGACAGACCCCGAGCCCGAATTTGTCGACTTCAACGGTCGTGGCGAAATCGTGGTCACGCTGCAGGAAAACAACCACTTGGCAGTGGTTGAAGCGGCTACCGGCAAGGTGCTCAATCACTTCTCCGCCGGCAGTGTCGATCTGCAGAATATCGATACGAAAAAAGATGGCGCACTGATTTTTACTGAAAGCCAGCAGAATGTGCTGCGCGAGCCGGATGCCGTCAAATGGCTGGATGACGACCGCTTCGTGATTGCTAACGAAGGTGACTACAACGGCGGTGCGCGCGGCTTCAGCATTTTCCATAAGGATGGGCGGTTGCTGTTTGAGTCGGGTGCGTCTTTTGAGCATGAAGTCATTCGTGCAGGGCATTATCCTGACAAGCGTTCAGGCAAGAAGGGTGGCGAGCCGGAAGGTTTGGAGGTGGCCCGTTTTGGCGATGAAACCTTTATTTTTGTACTGTCCGAGCGTGGTTCCGTGATTGGTGTTTACCGTGATACCGGCACCGACCCTGAATTTGTGCAGTTGCTGCCGTCCGGTATTGCGCCCGAGTCGGCGGTGGCCATTCCAGAGCGCGGTCTGTTGATCAGCGCCAATGAAAAGGATCTGCTTGAAGATGGCGGCGCTCGTGCGCATGTCATGCTGTTTGAGCTGTCTGCCAAAGCGGCGGACTACCCGCAGCTGGTGTCGGGTGATGATTCCGCCGGTCTGCCGATCGGCTGGGGCGCGTTGTCGGGACTGACCGCCGACCCGAAGCAGACCGGTATTCTGTATGCCGTGAATGACAGCTTCTACAAGTCACAGCCGCGCATTTTTACGATCGATGCGAATGCACATCCGGCCAAAATCACTGCCGTGACCGAGATCAAGCGCGATGGCAAGGTCGCCGAGAAACTGGACCTGGAAGGTATTGTAACGGATGGCCAGGGCGGTTTCTGGCTGGCTTCCGAAGGCAACGCCAAAAAGGACGTGCCGCATGCGCTCTACCAGGTGAATGCCGCTGGTGACATTACCCGGACGATCGCGCTGCCCGAGGCATTGATGCCGTATGAGATGCGTTTTGGTGCCGAAGGTATCGTGCTGTCGGGTGACACGCTGTGGGTTGCGATCCAGCGCCCCTGGGCGGATGACCCGGCCAACCATACCAAGCTGTTGGCCTATAACCTGAAGACCGAGCAGTGGGGAGCTGTGCATTACCCGCTGGAGCCGGTAACGGAAGGCTGGGTTGGCCTGTCTGAACTGGAGCTGCACGATGACCACCTGTATGTGATCGAGCGTGATAACCAGATTGGCGACAAGGCGTCGATCAAGCGGCTGTACAAGGTGGCGTTGTCGGAGCTGAAACCGGCATCGCTGGAGCAGGCGTTGCCGGTGGTGAACAAGGCACTGGTGCGTGATCTGATCCCCGATCTGGCATCCTTGAATGGTTACATCAATGACAAGATTGAAGGGTTCGCGATTGATGCCGGGGGCAACGCCTATCTGGTGACCGACAATGACGGCGTAGATGACAGCTCGGGCGAAACCCTCTGGTTGAAGCTGGGGCCACTGTAACCGGGGCTCCGTTGTCGATACGGATCGATTGAAGATAAGAGGCTGCCTGCGGGCAGCCTTTTTTGTGTGTGAGCTGCAGCGAGCAGGCTGAATGAGGCAAAAACGGAAAGTTTCCATTTTGCCTTGTCGCCATTTTTCAACGTATCCCTGAGCGTTTGTTCAGGTTGAGACAGTGTTCTGGGCTGGCCCAGGATTGTTGCAAATAGAGAATAATAATCGTAACTATCTGATAAAAAAGGTTTTATGGTTTTTTTTGGTGAAAATTCAGCTATTTTTGGCGCTTCTGTTGCTGAATATAAAATGAATATCGTCCGGGTCATGACCCGAATCTCCATGGTAAATCCCCTTTTATAACGTGTGTTTAATTATTTGGCTGATATGTGTCTCTTATTGGCACTCTAGTGGGAGTGGGAAGTGAGGCACACAATAGCGCTCGCTTTAACTGGTCAAATAATGAACTATAAAAGGAGCACGCAATGAGACGAAGCAAGCGTGAGTCAGTCGCCGAGATCAAGCGACATCTGTTCAAATACAATTTGATCTCGATAGCGGCTACGCTGGTTATCGCAGTTTGTATTTATGCATTGGCAACAGGAGAGGGTGCCTCCATTCACTCCGTCCTGGCCGATCAGTCGAATGTCTTTGATATTCTGATTGTGGCGGGAGTGGTTGAGTTGCTGGTTATTGCCAGAATCTCGCGCCTGAACAAGCTCAAGCAGGGGGTTCATACCCGCCGTCGAGCCATGTCCCGCGCCTGATGCCTTTCCTATCCCGGTCAGCTGTGACACTATCTGTGCCCTCCAGCTGTTCGGGAGCTTCATTTCATGATCGTTCGTAAACGCCCGGGTGCCCTGGGACTGATGCTGGCCTGGAAAGGGTCGGTACTGCCCCATGTCATGCCGCATATTATCTTTGCCGGCTGTTTCTCCGCCATTATCACGTGGGTGGCGCGCCACCATTACCTGGATGGCGTGATCGAATATACATTACTGCCGTTTACCCTGATGGGGATAGCGCTGTCGATACTGCTCAGTATTCGCAACACCGCCACCTATGACCGTTGGTGGGAAGGGCGCAAACAATGGGGGCAGATGGTGTATGAAATCCGCAGCCTGGCCCGCACCAGTGGCATCTACCTGGCTGAAGCACCGCGCCGTCGCTTGCTGCTGAACGTGCTGGCCCATGCGCACCTGTTGCGCGGTCAGCTGCGGGGGGAAAACGTGCAGGCTGAGCTGCCTGGCGATCTGCCGGCGGGGCTGATCAGTCAGGCGTTGAGCAAACGTAACCCGGCCGAGTTCATGCTGCAGCAGGCCGGAGCGCTGATTGCGGATGAATTGAAAGCGGGGCGGCTGGATACGATTGCGGCGGCCGCGCTGGATAAGCATCTGTATGGTCTGAGTAGCGTACAGGCCGCATCCGAACGTATTGCGCACACCCCCCTGCCGTTTGCCTATACTTTGCTGGCGCACCGGACGGCCTATATCTACTGTTATCTGTTGCCGTTCGGCATGGTGGGCGTGGCAGGCTGGTTTACGCCGGTGTTTACGGCGATTGTAGCGTATACCTTCTTTGGTCTGGACCGCCTGTCGGAACAGATGGAGTTTCCCTTCGGTCGCCATACCAATGACCTGCCGCTGGATGCGATTTGTCGGATTCATGAAATCAGTGTGGCCGAAGCACTGGGTGATCCGGCTCCGGAGTTGCTGCAGCCGGTGAAGTTTCAGCTGCAATGAGTGCTCAGAACTGCCCGCTGTGCGGCGCCGACAGACTGTATCGGATAGAGTGTCGACAGCGGACCTACCATCGGTGTGAGTCCTGTCGCCTGGTGCATCTTGATCCGACACAGCGTTTGTCTGACAAGGCTGAAAAGGCAGTGTATGACGATCATGAAAACGCGGTTGATGACCCAGGCTACCGTCGCTTTCTGTCACGCGCTTTCAATGAGGTGCTACAGCGCCTGCCCGCGCCGGCCAGGGGGCTGGATTTCGGTTGTGGCCCTGGTCCGGCCTTGGTGGCCATGGCCCGCGAAGCCGGTTACGACATGGCGCAGTACGATAAATACTACTGTCCGGACGAGCGTGTCTGGGCGGACAGGTATGATTTTGTCACCAGCACCGAAGTCATCGAACATCTGGCCGACCCCTTGCCGATTCTGGATCGACTGTGGTCAGGGTTAAAGCCGGGTGGCCTGCTGGTGCTGCAGACCAAGCGAGTACTGGATGACGAGCGCTTTCGCAGCTGGCATTACCGTAATGACCCCACCCACATCACCTTCTTTGCGGAGGAGAGCTTTGCCTGGCTCGGGCAGCGCTGGGGCTGCGTGCCCGAGTATCCGCACGGGGATGTGGTGTGTTTTTGCAAAATGGTCGAGATTCAAAAAAACGCCTGAATCCCGGTCTGTGCTCGCCCTAGAATAAGCGCGTGGATATCCTGGGTGCCCTCGTAAGTATTCACGGTTTCCAGGTTCATTAGGTGGCGCATCACGCCGTACTCTTCGGAAATGCCATTGCCGCCGTGCATGTCACGGGACATGCGTGCCACATCCAGCGCCTTGCCGCAGTTGTTGCGCTTGATCAGCGAGACCATCTCCGGTGCCCAGTTGCCGCTGTCCATCAGGCGGCCGATCTGCAGTGCGCCCTGCAGTCCCAGCGAAATTTCGGTCTGCATGTTGGCCAGTTTCAGCTGGATCAGCTGGTTCGCGGCCAGGGGGCGGTTGAACTGCTTGCGATCGAGTGTGTACCGGCGTGCCGCATGCCAGCAGAACTCGGCAGCCCCCATGGCGCCCCAGGCGATGCCGAAGCGAGCCTTGTTCAGGCAGCCAAAGGGACCGGCCAGGCCGCTGGCATTGGGCAGCAGGTTTTCTTCGGGTACGAAGGCCTCATCCAGCACAATTTCGCCGGTGATGCTGGCGCGCAGGCTCAGCTTGCCTTCGATCTTGGGGGTCGAGAATCCTTCGGTACCACGTTCGACGATAAAGCCGCGGATCTTGCCGTCATGGGCTTCAGACTTGGCCCAGACAACGGCCAGGTCGGCGACGGGGCTGTTGGTAATCCACATCTTTTGACCGGTCAGCCGATAGCCGCCATCCACTTTCATGGCGCGGGTAATCATGGAACCGGGGTCTGAACCGTGGTCCGGCTCGGTCAGGCCGAAGCAACCGACCCATTCGCCGCTGGCGAGTTTGGGCAGGTACTTACGCTTCTGCTCTTCGGAACCATAGGCTTCGATGGGGTACATCACCAGCGAGGACTGTACGCTCATGGCTGAGCGGTAGCCGGAGTCGACGCGCTCCACTTCGCGGGCGATCAGGCCATAGGCGACATGGCCGACACCGGCACCGCCATATTCTTCGGCAACGGTAGGGCCGAGCAGGCCCATTTCCCCCATTTCTGTCATGATCTTCCGGTCGAAACGCTCCTCGCGAAAGGCCCCGAGGACACGCGGCTGCAATGACTGCTGGCAGTAGGCGCGGGCTGCGTCGCGGATCTGGCGCTCTTCTGCGGTCAGTTGCTGTTCCAGCAACAAGGGGTCATCCCAATTGAAGTAGGCGTGTGCTGCCATCAACATGCTCCCGACTTATGACCGTACAACTAAAACAAAGGCTTTTGACCGTACTCTAACCTTAGTATTGTTCAAAAGGCTCCGCCAACTGTAGAGGAGGCTCGTCAGATCATCTCCCCAATCATTTCCTCGCCTGAACTGTCGATTTTTGCCAAATTTGCTGCCGAATATTGTCATGGTGGCGGTCCCCATCCTGATACACACTTAGGTCATTCCCTTATAAAGAGCTGTCGCGGTAGCGGCAGCCAGACGAATAACCAAGGTGAGAGTGTTATGGATTTCAAAAACGTACCCGCAGTTGTAACCGGTGGTGCTTCAGGTCTGGGCGAGGGCGCTGCCCGTGCACTGGCCGCCGCCGGTGCCAAGGTTGCCATCTTCGACCTGAATGAAGAGCGCGGTCGCGAGATCGCCGAAGAACTGGGCGGCATCTTCGTGCGTTGCGACGTTTCCTCTGCCGAAAGCGCAGAAGCGGCCTTTGCGGTGGCACGTGAAGTCCATGGCGCTTGCGGCATCGCCGTCAACTGCGCCGGTATCGCCCCGGCCGGCAAGATCGTCGGCAAGGAAGGCCCCATGCCGCTGGAGAACTTTGACAAGGTCATTCAGGTCAACCTGGTCGGCAGCTTCAACATTCTGCGTCTGGCTGCTGCCGACATGGCGACCCGCGAACCGAACGCCGATGGCGAGCGCGGCGTGATTATCTCTACTGCGTCCATCGCCGCCTACGAAGGCCAGATCGGTCAGGTGGCCTACAGCGCCTCCAAGGGCGGCGTTGTGGCCATGACCCTGCAGGCGGCACGTGAGCTGGCGCGCCAGGGCGTGCGTGTGAACACCATCGCACCGGGTCTGTTCCTGACCCCGATGATGTCCGGCTTCCCGCAGGAAGTGCAGGACAGCCTGGCAGCCACTCTGCCGTTCCCGCAGCGTCTGGGTCATCCGGACGAATACGGCATGCTGGTTGAGCAGATCGTGAAGAACCCGCTGCTCAATGGCGAAACCATCCGCCTGGATTGCGCCCTGCGCATGGCACCGAAGTAAGCCGATGGAAGAGTAAAAGAAGGTGAGCGAGATGAATGCAGCTGTAATCGACCAGGAAGAACTGGAACTCTTTCGCGAAATGGTGCTGCGCGCACTGGAGCGCGAAGTGGCACCGCATTACGAACAGTGGGAAAAGGACGAGATCACCCCGCGTGAACTCTGGCGTACCCTGGGCGAAGCAGGCCTGCTCTGCGTCGACGCCCCCGAAGCCCACGGCGGCTGCGGTGTGCCCTTTGAATACTCCGTGATGCTGGTCACCGAGATGGCGCGCCTGGGCTACGGTGCCCTGGCCACCAACGTGATGGTGCACTCCGATATCGTGGCGCCCTATATCGCCCATATCGGCAACGACGAACAGAAAGACCGCTGGTTGCCGGGCATGGTGTCCGGTGACGTGGTCGGCGCCATCGCCATGACCGAGCCGGGTGCCGGCAGTGATCTGGCGGCGCTGCGTACCACGGCGGTGCTGGACGGTGACGAGTACGTGATCAACGGCTCCAAGACCTTCATCACCAACGGCCAGCACGCCGACATGGTGATCGTCGCGGCCAAGACCGATCCGGCGGCCGGCGCCAAGGGCGTCAGCCTGTTCCTGGTCGACACCACGCTGCCGGGTTACGCCAAGGGTCGCAACCTGGAGAAGATCGGCCAGCACTCCGGCGATACCTCCGAGCTGTTCTTCGAGAACATGCGCGTGCCCAAGTCCGCACTGCTGGGCGAAGAGGGCAAGGGCTTCATGTACCTGATGCAGGAACTGGCCCGTGAACGTCTGGTGATCGGTGCCATCGGTGTCGGCGCGGCGCGCGGCTCGCTGGACATGACCATCCAGTATGCCGACGAACGCACCCTGTTTGGCCAGAAGCTGAAGGAGTTGCAGAACACCCGCTTCCGCATCGCCGAGATGGAAACCGACTACCGCGTCAACAAGGCGTTCGTGGACCAGTGCATCGCCGAGTACTCCCGTGGCGAACTGGATGCGGCGACCGCCTCCATGGCCAAGTACACCGCCACCGAGATGCAGTGCCGCGTGGCCGATGGCTGCCTGCAGCTGTTCGGCGGCTACGGCTACACCACCGAATACCCGATCTCGCGTGCCTTCATCGACGCCCGTGTGCAGCGCATCTACGGCGGCACCTCTGAGGTGATGAAGGAAGTGATCGCGCGCTCGGTGCTTGGCCGTTAATGGTGATGGACGCTAACTGAACCGACAGCAGCATCGAATAAAGCGACAGAATAAAAGCGAATTATCAGGAGCAAGAAGATGTCAGACAACAGCATTGTGATTCTGGGCGCGGCCCGTACTCCCATGGGCGGCATGATGGGTTCCCTGAGCGACGTGCGCTCACCGGACCTGGGTGCCGTCGCGATCGAAGCGGCCATCGAGCGTGCCGGCCTGCAGCCGAGCGATATCGACGAAGTGATCATGGGCTGCGTACTGCCCGGCGCACTGGGTCAGGCCCCGGCCCGTCAGGCCTCTCGCAAGGCGGGCATCCCGGATGCGGCTGGCGCGACCACCATCAACAAGATGTGCGGTTCCGGCATGAAGGCCGTAATGCTGGCCCATGACCAGATCAAGGCGGGCAGCGCTGACATCATGATCGCCGGCGGCATGGAAAACATGAGCCAGGCACCTTACATGCTGCCGAAAGCCCGTGCCGGCATGCGCATGGGCCACGGCCAGGTGATCGACTCCATGTTCTTCGACGGCCTGGAAGACGCCTACGAAGGCGGCCTGATGGGCGTATTCGCACAGCGCTCCGCTGATGAGTACAACATCACCCGTGAAGCGATGGACAACTTCGCTATCGGCTCCCTGAGCAAGGCCGTTGCCGCCATCGAGAACGGCTGGTTCAAGGACGAGATCGCACCGGTCACCATCCAGGGCCGCAAGGGCGACACCGTTGTCGATACCGACGAACAGCCGGGCAACGCCCGTCCGGACAAGATTCCGCAGCTGAAGCCGGCGTTCAAGAAGGACGGCACCGTTACTGCTGCCAACTCCAGCTCCATCAGCGACGGTGGTTCTGCACTGGTACTGGCCACCCAGGCCGAAGCCGACAAGCGCGGCGTCAAGCCGCTGGCGCGTATCGTGGCGCACTCCACCCACGCCCAGCTGCCCGCCGAATTCACCATCGCCCCGATCGGCGCCATCCAGAAGGTGCTGGACAAGGCGGGCTGGAGCAAGGACGACGTGGATCTGTACGAGATCAACGAAGCCTTCGCCGTAGTCTCCCTGCTGGCAATCAACGAAATGGGCCTGGATGCCGACAAGGTCAACGTCTACGGCGGCGCCTGCGCCCTCGGGCACCCGATCGGTTCCTCCGGCTCACGCATTCTCGTCACGCTGCTCAACGCCCTTAAGCAGCGCGGCCTGAAGAAAGGGGTTGCATCCCTCTGTATCGGTGGTGGCGAAGCGACAGCCGTCGCAGTCGAGCTGCTCTGATACGCCTTAACTTGCACATCTCTGCCTTTGAGGCCACCGATTGGTGGCCTTTTTTTCGTTTGGAGATCGAGGAGTGCCCAGGCAGGACAACTGAAAGCGCACTGTAACAGGGCAGTATTAGTCTTTTTGTGCGTTGCCTTATGGGTACATATTGGTAAAGTCTAATAATCCGCCAGCAGGAAGTCGGCGGCCGCAATGACAGGGAAAAGGGGATGGGTCAATGGCAGGGATGGTTAGTTGTAGTTCTGTTGTTTCTTTTCTTCTTCAGAAAGCCATTTTTGGCTTGATCTTTGTTATGCGTCGTATTGGCCGATACCCGGATAGTCGGGAGCGTTTGCGCGGATATAATTTTTGGTCTTTTTAGAAGCTATATAAAAATAGGTTGATCTAAGGATTAAAAAGTATACCCGATAAAAACTATTATGAGATCGGACACTCTCATTAAGAGAGTCTTAAAAGCTTGAGTATGTCGCAAGTTCAGTACAACTTCATTTATATGGAATCTAAGTTGAATGGAATTAGTAAAGAATATTGCAGAAAAGATTTCGGTTGAAACTCCAGATTTTTCAAATTGTATAAATGTGGTTGAGCATGATCTGAAATTAACTGGCATTGAAGCTACGGTTAGATTTCATTACTTGAAATTTGATGGAAACAAGCAGCCGATGGTTAAAGCATTGGCTGATACCTTATATGCCTACATTATCGACTATTGTCTATCGGCTAAAAATAGAGATGAGACTTTAACTGCTAGGCAATCAACTCTTTTAACTAAAGAAGCAAGAAGTTTGTTCAGACATCCAGAGATATCAGATGATTCCCCTGATAAAACAGGAGAAGCTGGAGAAACATTGCTGTACTTTCTTATGGAAGCAGTCCTAAAGGCCCCACAAATTGTGTCAAAGATGGAGCTTAAAACAAACCATAAAGATGAAGTGAAAGGGTCAGATGGAATTCATGCAAGGTGGAACGAAGAATTAGGAGTTGTTGATTTCTATTTCGGGGAGTCAAAGCTTTATAAGAAAATTTCTGATGCAATAACGTCAGCGTTAAAAAGTGTTAATGATTTTCATGATATAAAAATGTACGAACATGAATTCAACATGGTGACAAAGCACTTTAAATATGCTGATGAAGCAGTAAAGCATGAAATTTCACAACTCTTTATCAATGGAAACCCAGGTGCAAATGTAAGAGTTAATCATGCTTGTCTGATTGGATATGACTATAAAGGTTATGATGATGTGTTATCAGAACCCCATGGTAACTTGATAAGTAGATTTGAAAGTGAGCTATTGTCTAACGCTGTAAATTTAGTCGGACTTTTACAAAGTAAACTCGATAAATTCGAAAAAAAATATCTGGTATTCGATGTTTTTTTTCTTCCATTTCCATCAGTTGTCGATTTTAGAAATGCATTCAATGAGGCGCTTGATTGATTGCTATGAATAACATAAAAAATGTAATAGAAAAACTTCAAGTCCATAGCACGCAAAATCAGCTACCTGGAAACCCTATAAACAATGAAAAACCTTTAGAAGCAACCGAAATTAATCAGTTATTGGGGCATGCATCTATTTTGGCTCTCTCGGATGAGGCTGAAGATAAAATTCTTGCATATGAAATCATTACAAGGATTATAGAAGTACGGTCAGGTGATGATTCCAAGCTATTGAGTTCTGCAGAAGTCATAATGTCAAGGCTAGGTAATTTCCCAGGCCGGCAACTTCTAAGAGAACGTTTCAATTTCTCAGGTAAAAAGATACCAAACTTTTTGAAGTTGGAATGTTTAAGTAGAGAAATAGAAAACTCTGTTTTTATTGACGAAGAATCAATACAGCTTACTGATTTTCAATATAATTTCTATAGTTCCTTGCAAGAAGAGAAAGCTTTAAGTATCTCTGCACCAACATCCGCAGGAAAATCTTTTGTACTTGGGCTAAACCTCATAAAAAAATTGAGAGAAAAAGATTCTCAGTGCATTGTTTATATAGTGCCGACCAGAGCATTGATTGCTGAGGTCTCTAATAGAATCAGGGATTCACTGAGACAATATAAACTTGATGATATAGTTATTAGAACAGCCCCACTTTCTATTTCTAAAGAAAGGTCTCAAAATGGGGTTGTTTATGTCCTCACTCAAGAGCGTTTAATGAACTATTTGAATGATGCAGCAGATGAAATGCCTGTCATAACATCTTTGATAGTTGATGAAGCTCATGAGATTCAAAAAGGTAAGCGAGGTATACTCCTACAGAGCGCTATTGATTACCTATTGAAGAAATACCCCAGTACAGAAATATTATTTGCGAGCCCACTTATTAAAAACCCAGGGTATTTCTTTAATATTTTCAACATATCAGATAACGGAAAGTTTTTTACTGAGACTATATCTCCAGTTTCTCAAAATATAATTCTTGCATCAGATGTTCGTGGAAAAACAAAAGAAATAAGTTTTCATTTGTTAAGTGATGGAAAGAAACTATCGCTTGGAAATAGAGCTGTTGATTTCAAGTTTAGGGGGAGTAAATCCATTCAGAAAGCGAATTTAGCATGTGAAATTTCAAAGAATGGTGAATCTGTTATAATATTCGCAAACGGGCCATCTGATGCTGAGTCAGTAGCAAAAGAAATCAGCGAAACTATTAAAGATTACGTGCCGAGCCTCGATATAAAACTATTTATTGATTTCCTAAAAAAAGAAATCCACCCAGAGTACCCTTTAATTGAGTGCTTAGAGTCTGGTGTGGGGTTTCACTATGGAAAAATGCCTTCTATAGTTAGATCTGGAATTGAAACACTTTTTAAAAATGATGAAATAAAGTTTATCTGTTGTACCAGTACCCTTTTGCAAGGGGTTAATTTACCTGCTAAGCATATAATAATCGAGAACCCTAGATCTGGTGACAGTCCAATGTCACGATCAGATTTTCTAAATTTATCCGGGCGTGCCGGTAGGTTGCTAAAAGAATTTCACGGTAATATTTGGTGTATAAGGCCGTCAACTTGGGATAATAATTCTTACGAAGGTGATAAATTACAAGAAATATCCTCTGCGATAAGCACGGTTATGACTGATGGTGGGTCACTAATCCAAGATCTTCTTTCTGAAAATATCGGATCTGGAAAGAATATTGACGAAGCGGAGATGGCATTTAGTAAACTATACCAAGATTATCATTACTCAGAAAATCATTCTTCTATTGAAGCCTATAGAACAGATGAAAACTCTGAAAACCTTGATAAAACTATATCAGCAATATCTCAAATGATTGTCGACCTTCCTTCGGAAATCATTGAAAAAAATAAAGGAATAAGACCTGATCACCTGCAGAGGGTATACAATTTTTTATTGACAACAGAGCATCTTGAAGAATATCTACTTATTAGCCCATATACAGCAGGGGCTAAAAGAAAGATGGAAAATGTCATTGATGTTTTTATAGATTGCTTTGAGTGGGAGTTATCCCAAAGCTATAAAAATTTAATTAGCTTCCTGGCTTATAGCTGGATATGGGGTAAACCGTTAGGTGAGCTTATTGGGGAACGTGTTAAATTTGTTAGGGGAAGGCAACCGAACAAAAAACCTTCCACAATAATTAGAGATTATTTGGATGTTTTAGATCACGATATAAGATTCAAAATGGTTAAATATTTCTCTGCATACAATGATGTATTAAGGCTTTTTTTAACACACAAAGGAATTGATCCCGAAGACATTGAACTGGAGCCATATCATATATATTTGGAATTTGGCTCCTGCGAAAAGAAAGCTCTGAATATCATGGCTATGGGCCTTTCCCGATTTTCTGCACTTCACCTTTCAAATGTTTCAGATGCTATTCCTGAAGCATTAGATATTGATGAGTACTTTAATAAAATCAAGGTGATGGATGTTAGAAATCTACAAATGCCTAGTTTGTGCAAACAAGAAATTCTAAGAATGCAAGGCAAGAGTGTGCGGCTAGCTGTTGCTAACAGTTAAACCCAGGTGGCACCTACGGCGCACCTGATTTAGACGTTAGATGACCGAGTTACCCACGAACAGTAGACAGTTAAGTTACCCCTGATGAAGAGGTGCGAAAAACGGCTGAAATACACAGTACCCAGCCTGCGCGTATCGCAGTAAAATCACCACCTTAAAGATAAATATCGGAGAATTCAGCCCATGGGCAGAGCGTATCAGAACCGCAAAGAGTCGATGGCCAAGACCTCGGACATGAAAGCCAAGCTCTATAGCCGTTACGGGCGCGAAATCTATGTCACGGCCAAGTCGGGCGGGGTTGACCCCGATGGCAACCTGGCGCTGCGCGGTCTGATCGATCGTGCGAAGAAGGATCAGGTTCCAGGGCACGTTATCGACAAGGCGCTCGACAAGGCCAAGGGTGGTGGCGGCGAAGACTACTCTCCGGCGCGTTACGAAGGTTATGGTCCCGGTGGTAGCATGGCGATCATCGAATGTCTGACCGATAACCCCAACCGCACCTTTGGCGATGTGCGCCAGGCGTTTACCAAGACCAAGTGCAAGATCGGTACTCAGGGCAGCGTCAGCCACATGTTCGATCACTGCGCCATTTTCGTCTTTGCCGGCGATGATGAAGAAGCCGTGCTTGAAGCGCTGATGGAAGGGGATGTGGACGTCACCGATATCGAACTTGAAGACGGCAAAATTACCGTCTTCGCGCCCAACACTGAATACTTCAAGGCCAAGACCGCCCTGATCGAGCGCTTCGGCGATATCGATTTCGACGTTGATGAGATCCAGTTCATCCCGCAGAGCTACACCACCCTCAGTGGCGACGATGTGGCACTGTTCGATAAGTTTCTGGCGATGCTGAACGATCTGGATGATGTACAGCAGGTGTACCACAACGTCGAGTCCTGAATGGGCTGACTGTACTCTGAATACCGCCCCGCAATCCGGGGGCAATGGGAGGTGCCGTGGCACCTCTTTTTTGTTTATGCCCGGTATTGTCAGGTCGACCAGCGCATGAGCCTTCACCTGTGTGAGTAGCCATTGATAAGGGTCACGTTGACGGCAGACAGGGCATGAAGTTTATGCGTGTTCTGTAACTGGGTCGTATTAGCCTTTTTGTGCGTTGCTTAATGTTTATATATTGGTAGAGTCTGGATAGTCCGCCGGCAGGACGTTGGCGGCCGCATCGGCAGGGAGAGGGCTCGTGTCTAAAAAATATGATTTATATAAAAACTAATGGCATTTGGACCTGGCGCAAGGCCAAGTAAGATTTATAGTTTCCTGAAGCGCTATTTTTCTGCGGAAATATAAATCAAAACATGGATTTTTGGTTTATGGATTGTATTTTAATGCTTATATCCATTCCGCAATATTTTTATGGCTTTGTGATTTATAGCGGCAATTTTTTATTTCAATGACCCAAGTGGCTTTATAAAGATATGGTACGGATTTTTGTAAATGGTCAGGAGAAAACCCGGCAGATCAGTGATTGGAAGATACGGAAATTTCCTCAGAAAGGCCTGTTCCTGACGTGTTTTTTTCCGTCCGGAAAATCTTATAGTCGTCCACTTTGTGAGTGTGAAGTTATACCGAAGGAGATACATGAAAATAAGCTGTTGGCCAAAAAGGATAGCTGTACTTTTTCCAATGTTGAGCGCGTCGAGGTCTATGGAAAAAAGTATGGTGTTGTGCAGTATCCAGGTAATGAAACAGCCTGCCTGATGAATATGTCAGATATTCGGCTGGTGGATAAAACTGCCATCAAGAGCGGTGATACTTTCAAGTATTTTGTATCAGTTGCGCAATGCAGGGTTGAGCAGGCGAAGCGAGAGAAAGACAAGGGCATTGCCAACAACGTGGTGAAGCAGCTGGAGGCGTTGCCAGAGCATGCTGGAACGGTGCTCAGTGCATATTGTAACGGGCTAAACAGCAGCAGAGATAACTCTGATCCATTGTTGTTTCCTTTTGGAATCAATGAGAGTCAGATGGCAGCGGTAGCCAGGGTTTTTTCATCTCAGGTTAGCATCATTGAAGGGCCTCCGGGCACCGGAAAGACGCAGACCATTCTGAATATTCTTGCCAATATCCTGATGCGCGGGGAAACGGTCGCGATCCTTTCCAATAACAATACGGCGGTTGAGAATATCTATGAAAAGCTGGAACAGAATGGCCTGGATTATCTGGTCGCCAGGCTGGGGAGCAAGGATAAACGTGAAGCATTCTTCATGGGCCAGCAGCCATTACGTGAGCAGCGGTTACATGAGGGGCCAAATTTAACGCAGGTTGATGAAGAGGTAACACAGCTCAAGGCGTTACTGGAAGCGCGTAACAGTGTTGCCGGCTTGCAGGCCGAGATTGATGAGTTGACCATTGAGCAAAGGCATTTGCTGCAATGGCAGGCGGATAATCTGGATGCCAATAGCCTCTCACTGAGTAGCCAGACACTGCAAAAGTATCGCCTTACAACGAAACAGCATCTGGACCTGATGGCATACCTGACGCTGTTGGGGGACAAGCCACTCAGGCTGAAGGACCGTATCGCGCTCTGGTTGAATTTCAGAATTTTTCGCACGGGGTCAATTAATAGGCCCGAGAAGCGACAGGCCTTTATGGATGCTTTGCAGCGGCGTTATTACGAATGTGCGCTGAGTGAAAAAAAGGAGGCCCTGGAGGCTTGTGAAACGCTGCTGGAGCGTGGGCACTTTGATGAGCTGCTGGCTCGCGTAACCGAGTCTTCCATGGCCTGCTTGAAAGCTGAACTGTCTCGACGCAACTGGCCTGCTGAGCTGTACACGTCCAAGACCTATCGCAATCAGATGGATGGTTTCCTGCGGCGATACCCTATTGTTGGAAGCAGCACCCACTCAATCGTTAACTCGCTGAAAAAAGGGACAATACTTGACTACGTCATTATTGATGAGGCCTCTCAGCAGGATATTGTACCGGGCATTCTTGCGCTGGGCTGTGCCCGTAACCTGGTGATCGTCGGGGATAGAAAGCAACTGCCGCCTGTATTTACCCCGACCGGGCTTGCTGCTCCTGATACCCGATATGACTGCGACAGCCTCAGTTTGCTGGACTCTTGCCTGCAGGTATTTGGTGATCAGGTGCCCGTAACACTGTTAAAAGAGCACTATCGTTGCCATCCCCGCATTATTCAGTTCTGCAATCAGCAATTCTATGATAATCAGCTGATTCCGATGACTCGGGATGCCGGGGAAGAGGTGCTTCGACTAATCGTAACCGCTAAAGGCAATCACAGTCGTGGATATTTGAATCAGCGTGAGCTGGACTCATTAACCCAGGTTTTGGCGCAGGGTGAAGCCAGTATGTGGGATGAAGCCAGAAGTCGCGGTTTTATCGCACCTTATAATGCGCAGGTAGATCTATCCAAATCACGGCTCTCTGATGATTTTGTTAAAGCCACCACCCACAAGTTTCAGGGCCGGGAATGTGATGAGATTGTTTTCTCCACGGTGTTGGATAAAAAGAGTAGTAATCAGCGCAATCTGAATTTTGTTGATGACCCCCACCTGGTCAACGTCGCGGTATCCAGGGCAAAGCAGATGTTCACTCTGGTAACCGGCGAGGATGTGTTCAGTACTTCAAATGGGCCTATAGCAGCGTTGATCCGCTATATAGAGTACTACGCTGAGGCGGGTTCACAGATCTACCAGTCACCGGTTGTATCGGCATTTGACCTGCTTTACTCGGAATATGATCGTTCATTGGAAAGCTTGAATGCCCGGTTAAGGAAGAGCGACTCGAACTATAAATCGGAACAGATTGTCGCTCAGATTTTACGCGAGTGTCTGTTGTCGAAGCAGTTCGAATCGATCACTTTCCATAGGGAAATTGCACTGAATCAGCTGGTTTCCCGAGGGAATATCGCATTAACAGAAAGCGAACGTGGATTTATGCAAGGCCGAAGCCGTTGTGACTTTGTGCTCTATTACAGGGTTGGAAAAAAACCTTTGGCTGTCATTGAAGTGGATGGGGCAAGCCATGCTGCGCCACAGCAGCGTGAGTGGGATGCTCTGAAGAATAGTATCCTGCAGAAAGGTGGCTTGCCACTGCTGCGTCTGAATACAGTCGATAGCCATATTGAAGCGAAGATCAAACACTTCATTCAATCAGCGATAGGGTCGGTGTTGCCCGATACCGATCAGGCTGATATCACCAGCAAACCTTCACAATCTGACATTGGAAGCAGGCATGAAAATAATGTGTCAGTTTCAGTTCTATCCACCGAGATCTGAGCGAGGCTCATATCCGGGGAAATAACAATATCCCCGGTTGCAGCACGGGTGCAATAAAGCATTTGTAAATCATGCCAAGATCAAAGGCTTATACTCAGCTTGGGTATAAGCCTTTTTCGGTGTTATCTGCTTTTAAGCAAGCCCATCCAACATGCCTTGAAGCCGCTGCTGTTCCTGTTCATTCAACGGCAGCAATGGCTTACGTGGTTCACCCGCATCCATGCCCTGCAGTGCCAGCCCGGATTTCACCGCCGCGGCCAGACCCGACGACACGATAAACTCCAGAAACTCATACTGCTGGTAGAACAGCGCCTGGGCCTTTTCGTTTTCGCCTTGCTTGATGGCATCGAACAGCTGCTTCGGCTTGTCGCCGATCAGGCCGGGGGCGGCCGTACACCAGCCGCTGGCACCGGCGTTGAGGGCTTCCAGCGCCATGTGGTTGCAGCCGTTGAAGAAGGGCACCTTGCCATCCGACAGGGTGTGGATCTTGTGCATGCGCTGAATGTCGCCGGTGCTTTCCTTGATCATGCTCGCCGTCGGGATGCGTTCGACCATGCTGAGCATGAACGCGGGCGACATGTCCACGCCGCAGGTGGCGGGATTGTTGTAGATCATGATCGGCAGCGGGCTGGCGCTGGCGACGGTGTCGTAGTGCTGGAAGATCTCGGCTTCGCTCAGTTTGTAGTAGGAGAACGGCGAGAGCATGATCATGTCCGCGCCGATCTGGTGGGCATGCTGGGCGTAGTTGACGGCCTGCGCGGTGGTCAGCTCGGCAATGCCGATGATCACCGGCACCTTGCCGGCCACATGCTGCACCGTGTACTCGGCGACCTGCCTCCATTCCGCTTCGCTCAGATAGGCGGCTTCACCGGCGCTGCCCAGGGCGGCGATGGCATCCACCTTGGCTTCCAGCAGCACATCGATGACGCGGCCGAGCTTGTCGAGATCAATCTGTTTGTTGTCCTGGCTAAAGGGGGTGACCGGGTAGCCAATAATGCCTGTCAGGTTCATGTTGTTCTCCTCAAATGGGGGTTAAATGCAGTCGGTGTGGTGTTTCAGTGCCTGGCGTGCGTAGTAGGCAAAATTCACTTTGTTGCGCTTGTCGGTGGATACCCAGTCGTGCGCTTCGCTGGCCAGTGCGTGCGGCAGCGGCTTGATCTCGCCGGCGGCCATCGCCAGCAGCTGCAGCTGGGCGGCGCGCTCGATCAGTACGGCCAGGTTGCAGGCTTCTTCGATGGTCTTGCCGGTGACCAGCTGGCCATGGTGGGCGAGGAACACGGCGCGGTTGTTGCCCAGGGCGTTGGAGATCAGTACGCCTTCCTCATTGCCCACCGGCACGCCGGGCCAGTCGGCGACGAAGGAGCAGTCGTCGTACAGGGCGGAGGTGTCCATCTGGGAGATCACCAGTGGCACTTCCAGCATGGACAGCGCCGCCACATGGGTCGGGTGGGTGTGGATGATGCAGTTCACCTCCGGATGCTCTTTATAGATCCAGGTATGGAAGCGGTTGGCCGGGTTGGGCATGCCTTCGCCCGCCAGCGGCTTGAGGTCATGGTCGACCGCGATCAGGTTGTCGGCGGTGATCTCGTCAAACCCCAGCCCCAGTCGCTGGGTCAGGAAGGTGTCGGGCTGATCGGTACGACAGGTGATCTGGCCCGCCAGACCGGAGTCGTGGCCCTTGTCGAACAGGATGCGACAGGTCAGCGCGAGCTTCTCACGGTCGCTCAGCTCCATGTCCTCGATCAGTCGTTGCATATCGCGTTCGGCGCTCTGCATCAGCGCCTGCTTGCTGGTGGTCGCGGTCTTCATCTGTGTGCTCCTTGGTATCCGCTTTGACATGGGGGGCACGATATCGCTAGTCTGGACCGGTCATAAGGACCAGTTTTGATAAGTTTTCTGGTCCAGAGCGGAGGCTGGCATGTTAAGACCCTGGGAAACGCAGTTGTGGCTGGAGGACAGCCCCGGCAAGACGCTGCATTCAAAACTGCTCAATACGTTGACGGCGGATATCACCGAAGGGCGGCTGCCGCCGGGGAGCATGCTGCCGGGCTCGCGTTCCCTGGCGGAGCAGCTGGGCGTGAACCGCAAGACCGTGCAGCAGGTGTATGAGGAACTGGAGGCCCAGGGCTGGCTGGTGACGCGGCAGCGGTCTGGCACCTTTGTCTCCGAGACGCTGCCCGAGCAGGGCCTGTCGACCTCGGACCGGCAGTTGGTCAACAGCAGCGACAGGACCCGGTCCGCCTCGGAGCTGGTGGAGATCCTCTATCAGGATGCACTCTCCTACAATGCCATCCCGGTCACCAATGACGGCACGCCGGACTCCCGGCTGATTCCTTATGAACTGCTGGCGCGCACCTATCGACGGGTCTGTATCGACCTGAGCCGTAATTCCCGACTGGGCTATGGCGATCCCAAGGGCAGCATTGAACTGCGCCAGTCGGTGGCGAAGATGCTGTCCGGCGACCGCTTCATGAACTGCTCGGCGGAGCAGGTGTGCATTGTCAGGGGCAGCCAGATGGGGATCTATCTTGCCTCCCGCATTCTGGACCCGCGCAAGGGCGCCATCGTGATGGAAGAGCTCTGTTACCTGCCGGCCCGTGCGGCCTTCGAGTCGAACGGGTTCAAGGTGCTGAAGTGCAAGCTCGATGATCAGGGGCTGGATATCGACCATCTGCGCGAGTTGCTGGCCGAGCATACCGTGGCCGCGATCTATGTCACCCCGCATCACCAGTATCCCACCACCGTCTGCCTGCCCATGGACCGGCGGCTGGCGCTGCTGGAGCTTTCCAAGGCACACAAATTTGCGGTGCTGGAGGACGATTATGACCACGAGTTTCACTATGAAACCAACCCGATCCCGCCGCTGGCCAGCCTGCCCAATGCCGAGAACGTAGTGCATATCGGCTCGATGTCCAAGGTGTTTGCGCCGGGGCTGAGGCTGGGTTACATCGCGGCGGATACCCGCTTTATCGAGCGCGCCGCACAGGAAATCATCCTGATCGATCGCCAGGGCAATGCGGTCACCGAGCTGGTGCTGTCCAGCCTGATGGAGTCCGGTGAAGTGCGGCGTCATATCCGCAAGACGCGCAAGGAGTACGAGGCCCGACGCAACTTCGCAGCAGAGGAGTTTGTGCGGGTGTTCGGCGATCAGGTCTCCTTTACCCTGCCTACGGGCGGCATGGCGATTTGGGTCGATATCTCAAAGCTGGTGCAGGGCCGGCAGCTGGAGAGCCTGCCGGGCAAGGACTCGACGCTGAGCAGTGTCTATACCGATGATCAGGTGTCGCCGACGCATTTGAGGTTCGGGTTCGGGGCGTTGATTAAGGCCGAGATAACGCAGTCAGTGGAACAGTTGGCGGAGGTGTTGGCGGGCTAACAACCGCCTTTCACGCAGGATGATGAAAATAGACCAGAACACGCTGCTGACGAAGACAGTTGCCGACTATTTCATGCAGGGACCGGATGTAATCGAACAGTGATGTCAGCACGTTTCTGGCATCATCGCCGCCAGTGTTGTGCGGGCACACATCGCTTAAGTCACCAACCGCCTGGAAGGCATGTTTGATCACGTCGATGGTGGGTTCTTCATTGGGCTGAAAGCCGCAGACCTCGGTCAGCGGGCCTAATCTTGTCAGGTCGTTCTGTTCCAATGCCGCCTCGATCAGAACGATGATACTTTGCAGTGATGTATAGGCCGTATTCAGCTGATGGCCGGTGATAACCGCCAGCTCCTGCCCGATAAAGTCCAGCCCGTGCAGGTGTTCTGCCGTGCATAACGCGAGCACAGCATCGATGTGTGCTTCATGTCTGAAGTTATAGCACCTGAAATCATACTCCTGTTGATGACAAGAGGCCTTGTCCAACAGCTCATATAGCTGGCCACCATAGAGTTCATCGGTATATGAGCTATTGCGGTCGAGTGTAAAAACGACGGATGGAATATGGGTGCTCATGTTTTCTGGGCTCCAAACGGAAGTCAGATGATCAGGTTAAATGGCCGTAGGTGAAGTTATTAACGCTGGATTTTTGTCTGCTCTTATACAGGCAGCCAAGTTTTCACTTGGAGCAGATGTCCTGAGCTTGGCTTTACTCCGTCAGAGGAATACGACGGTCATGCCGTTCGTATACACTATGCAGCTTGAAGCCTTGCCGGAGTAACACGTTGAGCCAACATAATATCGATCCCTTGGTCTGTCCATTGTGCCGACAGGAAAATGCATGTGTGAACCTGTCATCGCAGGACGTGGAAAAGACCTGCTGGTGCAATGATCCATCGATACAGTTCCCGGAAGAGTTGTTGTCACAGATTCCCGACGAGTTGAGGCGCAAGGCCTGTGTGTGCCGGTCGTGCGTACTCGCGTTTCAAAAGCGGCATTCACCAGAATAATCGCACTGCAGGTGCTTATGCACTCAGGATATATAGAAGGGGAAAGAAAGCGAATGGATGAACTGCTTGAAGGAAGCTTCAGGGGCCTGCTCTTCTGTTCTCCGGCAAAACTTTCAGTTACTTCTGAAATGGTCAGGATCTGTTTGCAGATCCTGACCTGACAATATCTCGTAACGTCCTTTTCGATACCGCTTGCTGTCACGCGGGTGCGGTTACCCGGTCAACCAGATATACCAGACTGTGGTAGTCCACACCACTGTGGCTGGACAGGCCGATTTCGCAGGTACGGCTGGTGGAAATGCCTTCACTGCAGTGCTGTACGACAGGCTTGAGCGTCCGCAGGGCGTGATCATTCAGTTCCGGCAGGTTAAACCCCTTGTCTCCGGCAAAACCACAGCAATGAATACCTTCGGGCACGACTACGTTGTTGCTGCAGCGGCGGGCAATCTCGATCAGGGCCTGGCCTTCCCCCAAATGCTGAGTGCTGCAGGTGACATGGACGGCGACGGCTTCATCCTGAGGGGTGAAGGTCAGGCGGTCGAACAGATGCGTGCGGATAAAACGCACGGGATCGTAAATATCCAGACCATTCGTTTCTTCTTTCACCAGGCTCAGGGTGCAGGGACTGGTATCGCAATAGATCGGGTCCTGGCCGTTGCGACTGGCCGCGTACAAGGCATCCATTAATTCCTGGCGCTTGCGTGAAGCCTGTTCCGGGTAGCCTTTGGACGCAAAGGGCTGGCCGCAGCACAGGTTGTCGGCAGGATTCGGAATGACCACTTCGTAGCCGGCCTTTTCCAGCAGCGAGCGGGTCTTGCTGATCAGAGGGGTCTGTTCCGTATCTGAAGCGGAGGGCCCCATGGTACGTGATACGCAGGAGGGCAGGTATACCACACGGGGGCGAGGGCTGTTGGTGGGACGTGCCGGGTCAATCAATTTGACCGGTTGTGGCAGCGCCGGGTTCCATGCAGGGAGGCGCTCTCCTGACAGACGGTTGAGGGTTTGACTCCAGCGTTGCAGGCGCGGTGCGCCCAGCAGCCGGTGTGTCATATCAGCCGCTTTCAGGGTTAGTCGTACCCCGGTGAGCGCCTTGGCAAAGTGTTCTGCCAGCCAGTTGGCCGTGCGGGGGTGATCCGTTTGCTCCGCACGCAGCTGACGCACCAAATCGCCGGTATTAATGCCAACCGGGCAGTTACGGGCGCACAGGCCGGTGGCGGCACAGCTGTCGATGCCCTGGTACTGGAAGGCGGTTTCCAGCTCGCGGGTATCAATGTCGGCACGTTTGCGGGCCTGAATGTCACGCCAGATCACGATGCGCTGTCTGGGGGTCAGAGTCAGGCCATTGCTGGGGCAGACCGGTTCGCAGAAACCGCATTCGATACATTTGTCGACAATGGGGTCGGCTGCCGGCAGTGGCTTGAGGTTTTTCAAATGAATATCGGGATCTTCGGACAGAACAACATCCGGATTCAGAATCCCGTTGGGGTCGAGCAGTCGCTTGAGCGTCCACATCAGCTGCCAGGCTTCGCTGCCCCATTCAAGCTCGACAAAGGGTGCCATGTTGCGTCCGGTGCCGTGCTCGGCCTTCAGAGAGCCGCCGAACTCGGTGGCAACCAGGCTGGCAACATCGGCCATAAAGGCCTCGTAGCGCTCAACCTGCTCCGGGTTGTCGAAACGTTGGGTGAAAACGAAGTGCAGGTTGCCTTCCAGTGCGTGGCCGAAAATGATCGCTTCATCGTAGTGATGGCGCTCGAACAGTTCGGTCAGGCGATTAACCCCGATGGCCAGCTGATCAATCGGGAAAGTGACATCCTCGATGATAACGGTGGTGCCGGTCGGGCGCACGGCCCCCACGGCCGGGAAGGTGCCCTTGCGGACGGCCCATAGCTGACCGGACACGGTCGGGTCTTCGGTAAAATCAACCTGTTGCTCGACCGGGAAGGGCTGCAGGGCTGTGCGAATATGGGCCAGTTGTTCATGTAACAGGCTATGGCTGGCCGCTCGTGATTCAATCAGCAGCGCACAGGCGTTGTCGGATAGTCCTGCAATCCATTCGGGCAGGCCCGGCTGCTCCTGTACGGAGCGCAGGCTGCGACGGTCAAGCAGTTCCGCCGCCGCGACCGGTTGCTGCTTGAGCGTGGTGACGGCATTGCAGCAGGTGGCGACATCGGGAAAGACGATGAGTGCGCTGGCCTTATGCGGATATTCGGGAACGGTGTTGTACGTCACCGAGCTGATAAAGCCCAGGGTACCTTCCGAGCCCACCATCAGGTGGGTCAGAATATCCAGCGGTTCGTCGAAGTCGGTCAGGGCGTTAAGAGACAGACCGGTGGTGTTCTTCAGGCGGTACTTGTGCCGAATCATGTCGGCGAGTTTGGTGTTGGCTCGTGTGTCACGGCCCAGTTGCGCCAGCCGTTCCAGCAGGTCGGCATGGCTGGCGCGGAAAGCGGCAACGCTGGCAGTATCTTCACTGTCAACGGATGAGCCGTCCGCCAGAATCAGTCGCATGCCCGCCAGTGTGTGGTAACTGTTCTGGGCAGTGCCACAGCACATGCCGCTGGCATTGTTGGCGACGATGCCGCCGATTTTACAGGCGTTGATGGAAGCCGGGTCGGGCCCGATCTTGCGGCCCAGCGGCGCCAGGGCAGCATTGGCCTGCGCGCCGATTACGCCGGGCTGCAACTTGATTTGGGAGCCGTTGTCGCGTATTTCGCGTCCGTTCCAGTAATCGCCCAGTACAATCAATACGGAATCGCTGATCGCCTGCCCGGAGAGGCTGGTGCCCGCAGCGCGGAAGGTTACCGGCACCTGGTGAGCCGTCGCCAGACGCAGGATGCCGACCACCTCGTTCTCGGCTTCAACCCGTAGCACCAGCTTGGGAATCAGGCGATAAAAGCTGGCATCCGTGCCGAACGCCAGCGTCGACAGGGGGTCATCAAAGCGCCTTTCAGCCGGAATCAAATGGTGAATACCGGTTATAAACTCAGCGGGCAGGTTCATGCTCTCTCCGTATCAGGGGTTACTGTGCGTTTTGGACCAGCAGGCCGGGATTGATATCGGCAATGCTGCGAGCGCCCGTCAGCACCATGGCAACGCGCATCTCTTTCTCGATCAGATCCAGCACATTGGCAACACCGGCTTCGCCTGCAGCGGCCAGGGCGTAGACAAATGCGCGGCCAAGCATGGTGCAGTCCGCACCCAGCGCCAGCATGCGAACCACGTCAAGACCTGTCCGTATGCCCGAGTCGACCAGTATTTTCAGGTCGCCCTTTACGGCGTCGGCAATGGGCGGCAGAGCACGTGCGCTGGACAATACGCCGTCAAGCTGACGGCCGCCGTGGTTGGAGACGACGATGCCATCGGCACCAAAACTGACGGCGTCGCGCGCGTCCTGGGGGTCAAGGATGCCCTTGATGATCATGGGACCATCCCAGAATTCACGAATCCATTCCAGATCCTTCCAGCAGACGGAGGGATCAAAGTTGTCGCCCAGCCAGCCTATGTAGTCTTCCAGTCCGGTCGGGTTGCCACGGTAAGTCGAAATGTTGCCCAAGTCATGTGGCTTGCCCAGTAGTCCCACGTCCCAGGCCCACTGCGGGTGGACCATCGCTTGGGCAATGCGGCGAACGGAAGCTCCGGGGCCGCTCATGCCTGAATGCGCATCCCGATAACGGGCACCCGGTACCGGCATGTCGACGGTGAAGACCAGCGTGGTGACACCGGCAGCCTTGGCGCGCTCCAGTACGTTTTTCATGAAGCCCCGGTCTTTCAGTACATACAACTGAAACCACAGCGGGCGGCTGCAGGCGGGTGCGACTTCTTCAATGGGGCACACCGATACTGTCGACAGTGTAAACGGAATGCCTTTTGAGGCTGCTGCACGTGCGGCCTGAACCTCGCCGCGCCGAGCGTACATGCCGGTCAGACCGACCGGTGAGAGTGCGACCGGCAGGCTCAGGGTTTCGTCGAACAGCTGCGTTTGCAGGTCCAGTTCGGACATGTCGTTCAAGACGCGCTGGCGCAGTTCGATATCGGCAAGGTCGCCAACATTACGCTTCAGGGTGTGCTCGCTATAGGAGCCGCCGTCGATATAGTGGAATAGAAACGGAGGAAGGCGTCGTTTGGCTGCTGCACGATAATCGGTTGAAGCAGAGATGATCATTTCAGATTCTCCTGAAAACTGTACAGGTCGATGCCCGGCAAGCCATACCGGGCATCGACAGTGCTCAGTGGCCCAGCAAGGGGTCGCTGAAATCAAATACGAGGACACCAAGCAGGGTGATGATGCCACTCAGCAAAACATAATACAGGGTTGGCCAGATGGTTCTGCGCAGGGTTGCGCCTTCGCGGCCCAGCAGGCCGACTGTTGCCGATGCTGCCACCACATTGTGGATGGCGATCATGTTGCCCGCTGCCGCACCTACGGCCTGGCCGGCGACGACCAGGGCGGTGGACAGGCCCAGGTTACTGGCGACACCGAACTGGAACTGGCTGAACATCATGTTCGATACCGTATTGGAGCCTGCCAGGAAGGCTCCCAGTGCTCCGGTCATCGGGGCAAACAGCGGATAGATGCTACCCATGGTATCAGCCACATAGCGGGCCATGACAATCGGCATGCTGGGCAGGTCCGAGGCGTTTACACCCGAGTTAATCAAGATTCGTACCATTGGTACAGTAAACAGCAATACAAACCCCGCGCTGAGCAGGATGCCGCCGGACTCTTTGGCGGCCTTGCCCAGTTCGCTCAGCGTCATCCGATGCAGGAAGAAGGTGGCGGCGACGACCATCACCAGGATGCCGCCCGGCAGGTACAGGGGCTGGAAACCTGCGTTGACGCCGGTTTCGCCCAGCAGGTCGCTAAAGCCGATGGAGACCGATTTGAACAGAGCAGTCACTTCAGGGAAGACGCGGCTGACCACCAGCAGGGCACCTACCAGCAGGTAGGGCAGCCAAGCCCGCAGTCCGCTCATCGGACGCGCGGTCAGGTCTTCCAGCTTCATTTCGATGCTGCCCATCCAGGTCTCGGGCCATTCGGTGCGGTCAGCAAAATCCCAGGTTTTCTTGGGTACCAGGAAGCCTGCACGTGCTGCAGTGGTCACGATGCCCAGGCCGATCAGTCCACCCATCAGTGACGGGAACTCGGGTCCCAGCAGGATACCGGTCAGCATGTAGGGCAGGGTGACACAGATACCGGCAAAGAGTGCAAAGGGCAGCACCTCAAAGACCGCGCGCCAGCTGCGGTCACGGCCGAAGAAGCGTACCAGCATGAGTACCATGATCAGCGGCATAAGCGTACCGACCAGTGCGTGAATCACCGCGACTTCGCTGGTGATCAGTTGCAGATAGGCGTCCCAACTGGAGCCGTTGGCGACCAGCTGATCCGTAATGGTTGCCTGGTCCAGACCTGTGCTGACCCCGACTATGATCGGAGTACCCACCGCACCGAAGGAAACCGGTGTGCTTTGTACCAGCATGCCCATCAGTACCGCTGCCATGGCGGGGAAGCCGATTGCGACCAGCAGAGGGGCAGCAATGGCGGCCGGGGTGCCGAATCCGGATGCGCCTTCAATGAAGCAGCCAAATAGCCAGGCGATGATAATCGCCTGAATTCGGCGGTCAGGACTGATGGTGGTAAAACCGGCACGAATCACCGTGATGGCGCCGGAATGTTTAAGCGTGTTCAGCAGGAAGATGGCGCCGAAGATAATCCACAACAGGCTGACCGTTACGATCAGGCCCTGCAGGGTTGAAGCTGCCACCCGGTTGAAACTCATATCCCATCCGAAGAGTGCGATTGCTGCGCTGGTCAGATAGACCAGAGGCATGGCACGGCGTGCCGGCCAACGCAGACCCAGCAGTAGAATGCCAGCCAGAAGGATGGGGGTAAAAGCCAGCAGTGCGAGGAATCCCGAAGACATGGAGCGCTCCTGTAGTTATTTTTTATCGGACTTGCTCTAATTGGTAATACCAATTTACAATCTGATTTGATCAGATTAAGAAAGAGCTTTGCCCATGTCAAACAGAGTCTGCTTGGACTTTGGTAGTGGTTGGGTGCTTGCGGTTGATCCAAATATCCTCGAGAGGTACTCTCTCTCGCAGGATTGGTAAGACCAAAGAGGCAAGTAATGGATGTAGGTGTGGTACGCCAGAAACGGCTATCCGATAAGATCGTTGAACAGGTAGAAACCATGATTCTGGAGGGCACCCTGCAGGCCGGAGAAAAGCTGCCGGCAGAGCGGGTGATGGCTGAAGAATTTGGCGTGTCCCGTCCGTCACTGCGTGAGGCCGTGCAGAAAATGGTGGCCAAGGGGCTGCTGGTCAGCCGCCAGGGCGGTGGCAACTATGTCAGTGAATCGCTTGGCTCCAGTTTCAGTGATCCTCTGCTGGGGCTGCTGGAAGCTCACCCCGAATCGCATCGCGATCTGCTTGAATTCCGCCACACACTTGAGGCCGATTGTGCGTACTATGCGGCACTTCGTGCCACTGCGCCTGATCGGGAGCAGCTGCAGCAAGCTTTTGACGAGCTTCAGGCCTGCTATGCACAGGAAGGCAAAGCCTCACGCGCCGAGGAAGGGGCTGCGGATGCCCGTTTTCACTTGGCCATCGCCGAGGCCAGTCACAATGTCATATTGCTGCACACCATTCGGTGTCTGTTTGACCTGTTGAAGCGCAACGTCGTCACCAACATCGGTGGCATGTATGCCTTGCGAGATGAGTCTCGTAACATGTTGATTCAGCAGCATAAAGCGCTTTTTGAAGCTATTATGCAGGGACAGGCCGACACGGCGAAACGGATTGCCAGTGAACACATCAACTATGTTCAAGAGGTGTTGCAGGAACGCCTGGAAGAAAGCCAGCGACAGGCGCGTGCCCTTCGACGTGAGCGGCGTGAAGCCTTTGGCTGAATGAGGGTGTTAAGGAACCCTTTGCTACCCTGTTGCAGAGGGGGCTGATGGTGGCGGTCCCCGAAAAACGGACTTTGACAGGTGGATAATGTCATTTAGCAAGGCAATAAAAGGTACCCCGTTCGCCTTTTCCAAAGGACCGGCGACAGAAAAGGAGTTGGCGCTGATCGAGTTTCCATTGGTTCAGACCTGTGATACCAAAACACTCGGGCGCCATAACCTGATCGGCTTTTGCATCATGGTGGTTATAATGTTGCTGCTGGGCTGGGGCATGATTGAGTTTGAGATTCCCATGGAGATGATCATCCTGTTTGTCATGCTCTGGAGCCTGCTGTGCTGGTCTGCCTTGAAGACCGCTCTGGTCACGTTGGCAACGCCGGGGGAGTGGACGGTGACTCTGGATCGCTCGGGGTTGGATTGGCGCTCGCCGGATGAATCGCTGGAGGCCTCTTTCTTCCTGCCGCTGTCCCGCGTCGAGTGCATTGGAACGGAACAAAACTGGGCTCCGGGCCCGTTTTACAAATGCCTGTACGGCAATGTCATCGTCCTCAAGGATGGCAGCCGCTTCCATCCGCCCAGCCGGGCCATGGTCAATACCAACATGATCCATGCAGGGCTGCAAAAGCTGGGCAAGCCTTACCGCATCACCCATATTCGTCCGATCAAGATGAATGGCAATCGTGCTGATCCGTCAGTCACTGAACGGCCATCGCAATAGCCAGCTGCGGATAATGTGTTACCGGCCCCAGGCGGATCAATCAGTCCGGGGCCTTTTCCGTATCGTGGACACGCATCCGGTAATGATCAAACAGCGCATGGCGCACTTCCATGTGATCGATGGTGCTATAGGGAACGATCATGCCGTTCAGTTCGTGCATGTCCCGCCCATGAACAACCGGACATCACAGGTTTGATAGGTAACAGCGCGATCGTAACCGCGGGGATGGACGGATTGGCTGGTGCAGTTGTGTAGCTCAAAATCTCTGGGGCTGATTTGGCTGTATGCGAATGCATGGTCACGTTCAAACCATAGCATGGCCAATGCCAGCAGCAGTGGCACCAGGCTCCAGGTTGCGTACGGCAACAGACGGTGGCCGTATTGTGGATAGACAAACACCATGATCAGGGTATGAAGCGTAATCAGCACCAAGGCGGCATGTTCACCCAGCTTGAGCATCAGCAGGGTATCATCCAGTGCCAGAATCAGCTCCGGACCGATAATCACCAGTTGCAGGATGGCAACGCAGGTGAGTCGGGTGCCGGGGTGGCGGGCAAATAGTGCCAGCATGACAATGGACAGGCCGACATACCCCAGAACACCGGCCAGGCCCAGCCCGAGAGCGCCTGCCATTCAAGATGGTGAGCAGAAGCCGATGTTGCGTCAGTTTTATGATTGGTGTCGGTCGAGCTATGAAGCGCACGGCTTTGGCCCCTGGGCTCTGCAAGAAAAGGCCAGTGGTCAGCTGGTGGGGTTCTGCGGGGTAAGTCCCGAGCCGGTTGAAGGGCAGCAGGAGATCAATCTGGGCTACCGCCTGGCCCGTCAATTCTGGCATCAGGGCTTCGCCACCGAAGCTGTCAGGGGCGTAATGGATTACGCCTTTTCTGGGCTTGCACTTGAATCTGTTGTGGTGATTATCGAGCCCGAGCATCACGCCTCGCTCAGGGTGGCGGAGAAAGCAGGGTTCAGCGATTACCGTCTGGTTGAGTTTCATGATCGGCCGGTGAGGTTGTATCGGGTGCAGCGTTAAAAGCTTTACTGATAGTTGTGATGTGTATGTGAGGAGTTGTCATGGAAGAGTTGGTAGAAGGCGACTTCAGGGGGACTGCTGCGCTTGCTGGGCGGTGTTGTACGCCTGTTGCTGTTTCTGGTTTGGGATCTATGTTTTGAAGTGGTGGCCTGGTATGTCGGTTGGCCGGTATGCCGTGTTTTGAGCCTAGGCAGGTTCCCCAAAGCACCCATAAGTGCACAGGAACAGGAAAGTACCTTGTCGGGTATTTTCGTGATTATAAACTCAACACCCGGAACCTCACTGAAGGGGTAAAGTAAGGTCAGGGGTGTCGAGCTTTTTAATCCGCCAGTTTAGAAATCGTAATTCATACCCAGCGCGATCAGGTTCAGTAAGTTCAGAGCGATGGCGTAACTGAGTCCCGACTTCTGCCGATGTGGCAGCTCGTCTGCAAGGTTGAGCGCGAATTAGGAAAGCCGGCATGGAAAGACAATTCAAGTCTGTGTAGCCAGCCAGTGTGAAGTTAACTCGGTGCCGGGGGATATAAAAACGCCAGCCAGCCTTTCGGCTGACTGGCAAAGAACAACGCTTCCTGCGTCGGGGAAGAGACAGGTATATCGAGTCTGCCTGTTAAGCCACCTGTTCCAGCGGACTGCCCATGCGGTCCAGCCAGTACTGGCGCTCACTGCCCAGTTCATCGGTGAGGACAAAGCCCTGCAGCAGCTGCTGGGCGTCGATGAACAGGGCTCGGGTGCCGCGATCGGTCTGTTCGATCTGCCAATCACCATCCAGATCAGCGGCGGGTGCCTGCAGCGTCAGCGGGCAGGCGGGGGTTTTCACGATCACCGGCATCAGCGGGTAATGCGCCATGGTCGGGCGTCCCAGCAGGCCATCGGCCAGTGCCGGCAGGGCGGCATTGATCGGGGCCAGATAGGGCAGCAACTGGCCGTTGATTTCGGCACAGTCACCGATGGCGAAGACGTCCGGCAGGCTGGTTCTCAGGCCACCGTTGATCTTGATGCCGCGATTCACCTCGGCACCGGCGGCGGCCGCCAGTTCGGTACGCGCCCTGAGGCCCACCGCCGACAGCACAAGGTCGGTGTCGATGCGGTCGCCGTTTTCCAGTGTCAGCCGATAGCCTTCACCTTCACGCTCAACCGAAGCCACGGTGGTGTTCAGGCGCCAGCGTACGCCCTTGTCCTGCAGGCGGCTTTGCAGCTGCTCACCCACGGCCTGCGGGATCAGACGATCCATTGACCAGGCCGATAGGCCGATGACGTCCACTTCAATACCGGCGTTGGCCAGATCGTTGGCGAATTCACAGCCGATCAGGCCGTTGCCGATGATGCTGACGTGCTTGCGGCCCTGCAGGCGTTCGCGGAAGCGGCGGTAGTCCTGCAGATCGTTCACGCTGATCACGTCGTTGGCGCCATCGCCCTTCAGCGGCAGGCGGATTGGTGCGGCGCCTTGGGCCAGTACCAGTTTGCCGTAGGTCAGTTCGCCGGAGGCGGTGGACAGGGTCTTGTTCTTCGCATCGATGCCATACACCGGGCAACGGGTATGGATGCGGATGTTGAGTCGGGCCTCGATCGCCAGCGGGGTTTCCGTCACTAGCTCGGCGGCGGCCTTGTCGCGGGTGAAGGCGGTGGACAGGCCCGGCTTGGAGTAGTTGTGACCGTCGTCTGCGGTGAACATGATGATCGGTGTCTGTTGGTCGCGCTGGCGCAGCGCCTCTGCCAGGCCGTAACCGGCGTAACCGGTGCCAATGATGACGATCGGCGGCTGCTGGGTGGCGACATTGATAACCGGCACCTCGACTTTCAGGTCCTGGCGGATCTCCATCATTTCGAAATCGGCCTTGCCGACCAGACAGTCGGGACATTTCCAGTCGTCGGGTACGTCTTCCCAACGGGTGCCCGGAGCGATTCCGTCAGCTGGCCAACCCTTGGCTTCGTCATAAATAAGTCCGCAAACGACACATAACCACTTTTTCATGATTCGGCCCTACCTTTTCTTATTAGAGAGGGGCGCCGCCGTGACGGCACCCTTTTTTCTGTTGCAGTTAACGCTTTTGAACATCTGTGCGCTTAGCGAGCGACACGAATGGCGACGTTCTTGGTACGCACATAGCTGTACAGGGCTTCCTGACCCTTCTCGCGGCCGTAGCCGGAGAGGCGGTTGCCGCCGAACGGCGTTTCGATGCCGCCGGCAAACCATTCGTTGACGAACACCTGACCCGCATCCAGTGCCTGGGAGGCGCGCATGGCACGGCTGATGTCCTGGGTGAACACACCCGCAACCAGACCGTAGTCGGTGGCGTTGGCCAGTTCGAAGGCTTCTTCCTCGGTATCAAACGGCGTGATGGCGATCACCGGACCGAACACCTCTTCGGTGAACAGGCGCATCTCGGTGGTCACGTCCGCGAATACAGTCGGCTGTACGAAGGCACCGGGCAGGCCCTCAACGGCACTGCCGCCGCAGACCAGACGGGCACCGTCTTCGATGGCGTCAGCACAGATCTTGAGGATGCCGTCACGCTGCTGCATGGAGACGACGGGTGTCAGATCCGGGTTGTCCTTGCCGGCGCCGATACTCAGGCCGGTGGCCAGTTCGGCAACGCGACCGACGACTTCATCATAGATGTCGCGGTGAACCAGCAGGCGCGACATGGCGGAGCAAACCTGACCGGCGTTGAAGAAAATGCCCCAGCGCACGCTGCTGATCAGCTGGTCCAAATCGGCATCCGGGAAAGCCACAGCGGCGGACTTGCCGCCCAGTTCCATGATGCAGGGAACCGAGTTCTCGGCCGCATCCCGCATGATGGAGCGACCGGTCGGCACCGAGCCGGTGAACACGATCTGGTTGGTTTCCGTGTGGGACACCAGCGCGGCACCGATCTTGCGGCCGGGACCGGCCAGCACGCTCAGCGCGCCCTTGGGCAGGCCGGCACGTTCGCAGGCTGTCGCCAGCAGGGTGATCGCCAGCGGCGAGATTTCCGGCGACTTGACGATCACCGCGTTGCCGGCGGCCAGGGCCGGAGCCAGGGAGCGAGCGCAGATGGAGACCGGGAAGTTCCAGGGCACGATCTGCACCGAGATGCCCTGAGGCTCGTAGGTGGTGAAGTCGACATAGTCTTCACCCAGCGGGATCGACTTGCCTTCGATCTTGTCGGTCATGCCGGCGTAGTACTCGAAGTAGCGTGCGGCTTCTTCGAACTCGTCGCGGGCGTCATTGACGGATTTGCCGTTTTCGCGGGAGGCCAGCACGGCACCTTCTTCGACCAGCTTGCGGATCTCCTGACCGATACGGTACATCAGCTCGGAGCGACGCGCCGGACGCTGGCGGGTCAAGACGCCGGATTTGACGCATGTGCGTGCGGCCTGCACGGCATCTTCAGCATCGTCCAGCGTAGCGCTGGCGATGGTGGCAAACACGCTGTCGGTAGAGGGGTCTCGGACTTCAATCCGGGTTGCGCTGTCGCGCCATTCACCGCCGATGAAGTTGAGCCAGTGATTTTCGTTGTTCAGCATAATTCTGTCCTTCGTCCGTCAGTGGCCGACCCGGCGCACCGCCGGATCGGTCCCGTCATGGATCAGTCGTTGTTGATGGCGGCGTACTTGTCGGCAACCCAGCCGTGGAAGTGGTGGGTCGGGCCGTCCAGTACCGGCGAGAACACACCGCCGGTGAAGCCCGGTGACTGGCGTCCCGCCTGCATGCCTTCAACGGCAAAGATGTCTTCACCGAAGACCACTTTCCAGGCTTCCAGCTGGGAGTGGCGGCAGGCGGCGTACTCGTCACCACAGGCCTCTTCACCGACGTAGAACAGGCGCAGGTTTTCGACGGTGACGTCCTTCTTGCGCGGCTCCAGAATGATGGCGAAGAAGTGATCCGCCTGCATGCCCAGCATCACGTTGGGGTACAGCGACACGTACTCGGCATGACGCAGGCGGTCCTGTGGCCAGCTCGGGAAGCGCGGCAGACGGGTACCGGCCACGTCGGACAGGTTGTAGTTGTAGCTGCCCTGACCGGACATGTCGTCGTTGATGATCAGGTTGTAGTGCTGATCCAGCGGCGAGTAGGTGTTCAGGCTCGGGTGTACCCAGGGCAAATGGTAGGCTTCGCAGTAATTTTCGATCGCCAGTTTCCAGTTGCAGTTCACTTCCAGTTGCATCTGGCTGCCGGTTGGCGCGATGTGCAGGTTGTCCCAGCCATCCTTGCCACAGAACTCGCTCCAGCGCTGTATCAGCGGCTCGATATGTTCTGCGAACGGCTGGGCATCACCGGACAGGTTGATGAACACCATGCCGGCCCACACATGGGAACGTACTTCGCGCAAGCCATGCTTCTCGCAGACAAAGCCTTCTGCCTTGTGAACGCCGACGCCGCCGATGTGCGGGGTGCCTTTCAGGTTGCCATTCAGGTCGTAGGTCCAGGAGTGGTAGGGGCAGCGCACCATGCCTTCCACTTCGGTTTCTTCGGTCAGCAGGATCATGCCGCGGTGGCTGCAGACGTTGTGGAACACCTTGTACTCGCCGTCGCGGTTGCGCATGATCGCCAGCGGCAGGCCCATGAAATCGACCGGCTTGGCAAAGCCGTTGGTCGGCAGGTCACTGGTGAAGCCAAGGGCGGCCCAGGTTTTGCCCAGTACTTCGTCGCGTTCCAGCTTGAACAGCGTTTCGTCGGTGTAGACCGCATTGGGCATGCCGGCAGCTGTAGCCAGAGGCTTGCGCACGTCGTCCAGGGTGGTCATCGGGATGGTGTGAGATGTTATTGTCATGATGTCTCTCCACATACCGCCAGTGATGGCTTGGGTGTTTTAAAAAAAGCCGGTTGCATTGACAGGGCTCAAGGAAATACCGGCTGCCTGTGGAGCAGATATTGGGATAGACACACATTCGTCACAAACGATTTTTACGCCCTGCATGCATTACAAAAACTCATGACCCTCCCGGAACGCTCGTTTTTGCATGTGCGTAATGATCAGGGCTGATTACAGAGTCATTACCAAAGCTCATTAACCCATTCGCAAAATTAGTTTGATGCAGGTCAATATTTTCCGCAGGATGCTTCCACTGCATGTTGCACGCATGTGGTTGTTACCGCTGAGCCTCGGGTTCGGGTGGTAGCCGCACCCGGCCTGGCCGGGTGCCGACAATAATAATTAGATGGAGACGACCCAATGAAAAACGACTCCGGCCTTGTGCGGGGCATCGATCCCACGGTCACGATCATTTCCAAGATCCTGGTCATTGGCTTCGTGATTTTCTGTGGCCTGATGGCGAAGGAGGCGGGCGCTTTCTTCCAGCAGGTGTCTGACAGCATCCTCAACAACTTCAAATGGTTCTACCTGAGCCTTGTTAGCGGCGTACTCTGTCTGCTGGTTTGGTTGATGTTTAGCCGTTTTGGTCATATCCGCCTGGGGCGGGACGATGAAACCCCTGAGTTCAGCTACCGTTCCTGGCTGGCGATGCTGTTCAGCGGTGGCATGGGTATTGGCTTGATCTTCTGGTCGGTGGCCGAGCCGATGTGGCACTACGCCGGTAATCCGTTTGCCGAAGCGGGGCTCAGCAATGAAGCGGCCCAGACGGCGATGCGGATCACCTTCTTCCACTGGGGCCTCCATCCCTGGGCAATCTTCATCATCGTGGCGCTGACCATGGCCTACTTTGCCTACCGCAAGGGGCTGCCGCTGACCATGCGCTCGGTGCTGTATCCGTTGATCGGCGATCGCATCTACGGTCCCATCGGTCACACCGTCGACATCCTGACGGTCGCCATTACCGCCTTTGGTGTGTCCCAGTCGCTGGGGCTGGGCGTGATTCAGATGAACTCCGGCTTGAACAATGTGCTGGGGATGGAGATCAGCGTGGGTAACCAGCTGATCATGATCGGCCTGATCAGTTTCCTGGCCATTCTGTCTGTCTTGTCCGGCGTTGGCCGTGGTATCCGTCTGCTGTCCGAGTGGAACATGCTGCTGTCGATTTTGCTGGTGCTGGTGGTATTGGCCGTGGGTCCGACCCGCTACATTCTGCACACCCTGATTGAAGGCACTGGTGACTATCTGGGCAACATCGTATCGCTCAGTATCTGGAGCGATGCTCAGGATGACAGCGGCTGGCAGAACTGGTGGACCGCGTTCTACTGGCCCTGGTGGATGACCTGGTCACCGTTCGTGGGCATGTTCATTGCGCGTATCTCCCGTGGCCGCACCATCCGCGAGCTGATCATGGGGGCCTTGATTGTGCCCACACTGGTCACTTTTGTCTGGATGTCCGTGTTTGGTGGCTCAGCCCTGAAAATGGAGCAGAATGATCGGCTGGCGCATCAGGCGCAGGTGGAATCCGGTGAACTGGTTGGCGCGGATGCCGAGTTCAAGGGCGGCGACATTCTGCTGGCGACCAAGGCAGAAACTACATCGGCGGTGTTCACGCTGTTTGAAAAGATCGATGAGGGTTTTCTGGGTGAGATGCTGAGTTTGATGGTGGTGTTGCTGCTGGCGACCTACTTCATCACCTCGGCCGACTCGGGTACGCTGGTGCTCTGTACTCTGAACTCGCGTGGCAGTCCCGAGCCGCCGATGGTGCTGCGTGTGGTCTGGGGCGTGATGCAGGCATTCATTGCCGGGGGACTGCTTTATGCAGGTGGCCTCAAGGCGGTGCAGACCGCCTCGATTGCAGCGGGTCTGCCGATCGCCGTGCTGACCCTGGTCATGTCCATCGCGCTCATCAAAGCGCTGCGACAGGAAGATCCGGTGCTGGCGCCCTTGCCGGGCCATCGGGCACCGGTACCCACCCCGTCGGTGGAGCGGTTCGAAGCGCGTGCCGAAGCCGGCAATCGGCTGGAACCGGCGCCGGTATTGCTCAGGGCCAGCGGTGACTGAAAAGTGACGGACGCGCTGGGCTCGTTATCCCGATCCTTTCTATAATACAGTGTAACAAGGGCCCGTCTGTCGGGCCCTTCACAATAATAATGACCCAACCTGACAGAGATACCGCAGTTGAAAATCAAACCACTGCCCCCCCTCAACAGTCTGGTGGCCTTTGAAGCGGCCGCCCGACACCTCAGTTTTACCCAGGCGGCGATTGAGTTGAGTGTGACTCAGGGGGCCGTTAGCCGCCAGATTCGCCACCTTGAAGACTACTTGGGGCGCTCGCTTTTTATCCGCGACAAGCGCAGCCTGTCGCTGACCCAGACCGGCGAGGACTACTTCTTCAGTGTGCAGCAATCGCTGCAGCTGCTGGCCAATGCCACCGGAGAGGTGCTGCAGTGGCAGGACAACAAGCAGATCACGGTCGTGACCTCCAACGCCATGGCGTCGCTTTGGCTGTTGCCGCGACTGGCGGACTTTCAGGAGCGTCACCCCGATATCGATGTGCGCATTTTTGCCAATGACACCCTGAAAGGGGTGCGGCCGTCCGAATTTGACGTAGCGTTGTTCTACTACCGCAAGCCACCGGCGGATATGGATGCCACGCCGCTGTTTCGGGAGCGGGTATTTCCGGTGTGCAGCCCGCAGTTCCTCGAACGGCAGGAGCTGGATGTGCCTGAAGAAATCTTCTCGACCACGCTGCTGTGGCTGGATTCCGACAAGGACTGGCTGGGTTGGACCGAGTGGTTTCAGCAAGTCGATCTCAAGCCGGCACCGCCCAAACGGCGACTCAACCTCAATAACTACCCAATGCTGATTCAGGCCGCCCTGAACGGGCAGGGGGTGGCGCTGGGCTGGGAGCAGCTGATCTGCAATTACCTGGACAGTGGCCTGCTGGTTCGACCGGTGCCGACCGAACTCAACACCGAAGCCTGTTTCTACATGCTGGAACCGGAGATGACCTTCCGCCGTAAGCCCGGTGTGGATGAATTCCGGGTATGGTTGCTGGAATTGGTTACGGCGGAGCAGATGGCAACCGGTGTGTCGGTCTGAGTTATTCGGCCGGTTCCAGGGCATGGTATTCCAGCCAGGGGGCATGGTGTTGCAGGTCGCCCAGCACTGGTCCCAGCATCTGCTGATGAATATGGCGGGCAATAGTCGCCGGAATATCACCCAGCTCATCTCGGCGGGCCAGCAAATGCAGATGGCGTGCATGTCGGCTGTCATCCAGTGGCAGCAAATGAACCCCCCTGGTATGGGGGGCAACCTGTGCCAGGCAGAGTGCGCTGATGATGCCCCAACTGTGTCCGTCCTGCACAAACCGCATTAATGTATGGGTGTCATCGGTTTCATAACGTACCTGAGCCAGTAATCCCATGCGCCTGAGTGCGACTTCTGTTATGGCGCCGATATGGGTGTTGCGCCCGTAGCGGATCAAAGGATGCATCAGGGCCAGGTGGGCCAAGGTGTCTCGTGACAGGGGCGTGGTCGGCAGGTCGATATGTTCGGGAATGGCCAGCAGTAAAGGGTCCCTGAACAGCAGGTGGCGTTCCAGCCCGTCAATGTCAGGCAAGGGGGCATTGGACACCAGAATATCCACTTCCCGATTGAGAAACGACTGGGTCAGCGAAGGGGTCAGCCCGCTGCGCAGTGTCAGTTGTTCGATGCGCGCTCCCATTTGTGCAATCAGGCGGCTGCCGAAGACTTCCGAACAGGAGGTTACCAGCCCCAGGCGGCACTGAATCAAGCCTTGTTGTGCCGCGCCGCGGACCTGATTAGCCAGGCGACGAAGGTCGCCGAGCAGGGTGTCGGCCTGCTGTTTTAATACCTGGCCGGCTGCGGTAAGGCGCAAGGGACGGGTACGTCGGATTACCAGTGCCGTCCCGAGTTGAGTTTCCAGCTGCTTGAGCGTTTGCGAGACGGCGGACTGTGTCACATTCAGCCGTTGTGCGGCATCGGTGAGCGAATCGGACTCGGCGATACAGACAAAGCAGGCAAGGGCATGGGTGTCGATCAATGGTGAGGCTTTCATTATAAGTTTAATTAATGATTGATCTTAGATTTTGTCGATATTGTTATTTATTGTAGATAAATTAATGCAGACTGCAATAATCGATGGTGTGAGGCGTACCGAATTGCGCCGTGATCGAATCCTTTAAGCCGAGTGGCACCATCATGATTCTTCCTCAATATGACAGCCGTTGTGGCTGGTATGAACAGCTTGATCAGGTATCCGATTTCCCCGCGCTGAACGGTGACAGGCAGGTCGACCTGGTGGTGATAGGCGGAGGCTTTGTAGGCTGTGCCGCCGCGAGGCGTATGGCGGAAAACCGGCCTGATGCGAAGGTGCTGTTACTCGAAGCGCTGAAGATTGGGCAGGGGGCTTCGGGGCGCAACTCGGGTTTTGTGATCGATCAGCCGCACAAGCGTGATCTGGAAAGCGGTAACGAGGCGCTGAAGCAAAAAATCGTGCGTCTTAACCGGGTGGCCGTGGAGTACCTGGAAACGCAAATCGAGCACTTCGGCATTGACTGCCAATGGTCTCACGCCGGTAAGTATCAGGCAGCGGTCGGGCCGCGCGGGCGCAAGCATCTGGATCATTATGAACAGCTGCTGCAGCAGGGGGGCGAGGCCTACCAGCGGCTGAGTCGGGAGGAGATGCGCTCGGTGTTTGGCACCGATTTCTATTCGGCAGCGATCCACACGCCGGGCGGTGCGTTGATGCAACCGGCTGCCCTGATGCGTGGCTTGGCCGACAGTATGCCGGACAATGTGGAGATCGCCGAGAACACGGCGGTGACCTCAATCAAGCGTACGCGTGACGGTTTTGAACTGATGGCCGGACGGGCGCATATTCGGTGTCGCCAGTTGATTCTCGGAACCAACATCTTCACGGCCGAACTGGGTTACATGGCGGATCGTATTCTGCCGATCATGACCTTTGCCAGCATGACGGCTCCGCTGACCGATGAGCAGTTGCGACGTTATGGCGGACGGCTCGACTGGGGGATAACGCCGGCAGACCATGCGGGCACCACGTTGCGCATGACCCAGGATCGGCGCTTGATCGTACGCAACTCCTACCGTTATGCCCATGACTATAACACCCCGCAGGCATTGATCCCCCAGGTCTCCGCTCGCCATCGTAAGGCTTTCGATGAGCGCTATCCGCAGCTGTCGGATGTGGCGTTTGAGTACACCTGGGGCGGGGCCAGCGGGCTGTCCGGCAATTTTGAAACCTACTTTGGTGAACTTGAAAGCAATATTTTTGCGTCCTGCTGTGACCAGAGTGTGGGTGCAGCTCGCGGCACGATCTCCGGCATGATGCTGGCGGATATGGCCTGTGGTCGGCGCAGCGATTTGTTGTGTGATATGCAAAATGTTTCCGGCTGTCCGTCGCGTCTGCCGCCGAAACCTCTGTTGCGCATCGGGGTGCCGATGCGATTGGCAATGGCACGATTTGCCAGCCGTTCTGAAGTCTGATGTTCAACTCATCCTTGTTAATGGAGAAAAACATGTCTGCAAAACTGATCAAAGGCAGCAGCCTGACCTATATGCACCGTGGTGGTCCCCCGGGAGACGCGGGTGTCGCGCGTGCCGTGAGTACGGACTTGAGTGCGACCATGGGGGCGGGTGTGGCGCATTTCGACGCCTGCTCGATCAGCTGGACCGTCCTGTACGATGAAGTGATTTACGTGATTGAAGGGGTGTTCCGCCTGGTCACCAACGAAGGGGTACTGGAAGGTGAAGCCGGTGACATCATTTGGGTACCCGAAGGTACCGAGTTGAAATACGAAGGCGACCATGCCCGTATTTTCTACGCGGTATACCCGGGCAACTGGAAAGAGCTGCACGGCATGGCTTGATCTGTCGGGGGGCGTGCAGGCCAGCCGGGTCTGCATGCACGGGTTTTCAGTTCAACACTTCCCTGCCTCTGGCCATCAGTCGGGCGTGGATGCCAGTGGGCAGGGGGGTATCGGTCACCACCAGATCATAGTCTTCTATACGACCGGCATGGCAGGCGGCGTATCCATCGAATTTGCTGCTGTCCAACAACAGGACATGGAAACGGCTCTGTTCCAGCATGGCCTCCCGGGCCATCACCTCATCATCGTTATAGTCGAACAGCTGACCACTGGTATTCATGGCGCCGACCGAGGTAATGGCGGTGTCGGCCTGGTAGCGCTGAAAAAAGCGCAGGGCGTCCCCGCCAATCACATCTTGATCGCGCTGGCGTACGCGTCCGCCGGCAATTGCCAGGCGACAGTCGGGATGATCTCCGAGCTGGTGAACCACGTGCAGGTTGTTGGTCAGCACTTTCAGGCCCTGCAGATGCGACAGGCGCGCTGCCAAGGCTGCTACCGTGGAGCCCGTGCCGAGGAACAGTGTCTGGAAACTGCCCAGTTGCTGGGCACAGAGGTCGGCAATGCGCGCCTTGCCGGCGCTATTGTGAATGCGTCTCTGGTCATAGCTGATGTTTTCCCGATGCGGAAAGGGCAGGACTTCACCGTGATTGCGCAATATCAATCCCTGCTGCACCAGTTCACGCACGTCATTGCGGATGGTTTGTACGGACACGCCGAAATGCTCGGCCAGGCGGTTCAGACTGGTGCGTCCGGTTGTATTCACCAGCTCGGTAATCTGCTGTCTGCGTCGGTGCATGTATTGGCTCGTCAGTGAAAAATCGGGTGTGTTAGTGAATCTTGTTAAAACGAAAGCATTTTTTAGTTAAACGAAAGCAATCTGTCATTTTGGTGTAAGGAGGTGACATTAACTTTGCAGCCACTCATTTCAGGAGGTGGCAAAATGCTTAGAAAAACACTCTGCACACTGGCCGCGATTGCCGGTTGTTCTCTATCAACTCTGGCACAGGCGGGAAGCGAGCTGGTGCTGTATACCAGCCAGCCAAATGCGGATGCCCAGGCGACCGTCGATGCGTTCACTGCGGTGCATCCGGATATCGAGGTCAAGTGGGTGCGTGACGGCACGACCAAACTGATGACCCGTTTGCGTGCGGAGCTGCAGAGCGGTGCTTCGCGTGCGGACCTGCTGCTGATAGCGGACAGTGTCACCATGGAGTCCCTGAAGACGGAGGGGCATCTGCAGCCTTATCTGAGCCCGGAACGCGAGCATTATGATACGGCTCTGTATGAGCCCAAGGGCTATTATTACGGCACCAAGCTGATTACGACCGGGATAGTGCGCCATGTGAAGGCAGCCGCCACACCGACCCGCTGGTCGGACTTGGCAGACGCCGGTTTCAAGGGTCAGGTGGCCATGCCGAGTCCGCTGTACTCCGGCGCGGCGCTGATTCATCTGGCCACTCTGACCTCCAGCCCGGATCTGGGCTGGGAGTACTACCGTGGGCTGGCTGAAAACGGTACCCAGGCACAGGGTGGAAACGGTGGCGTACTCAAGGCGGTGGCATCCGGCAACAAGCCGTATGGCGTGATTGTGGACTTTTTGGCGATCCGCGAGGCTCGTAAGGGGTCACCTATTGAGTTCGTATTTCCGCAGGAAGGCGGCAGTATGGTGACCGAGCCTGTTGCCATTATGAAAGAGGCAAAAAACGTAGCTGCTGCGCAGAAGTTTGTCGACTTCGTGTTGTCGCGCGAGGGGCAGGAGCTGGTGCAACAACAGGGTTACCTGCCGGCCAGTAGTCAGGTTGCTTCCCCTGAAGGTTTTCCCGATCGTAGCGAAATTCGTCTGATGCCGTTCGATGCGGCCGCTGCACTGCGTGATGCCGAAGCCAACAAGGCTCGTTTTAACGAGATCTTTGGCGGCTGAACATGATTGCACGTGCCATTCCGGGCGACCAGCCGCGCTGGTTGGTCGCCGTTATTCTTGCGTTGATTGTCCTGCTGAGTCTGACGCCCAGCCTGCGTTTGCTGCTGGAAGCGCTCAGTCAGCTGGATCAGGGCAGCGCTTCACCGTTGATGCGGGTGCTGCGTGATGGCGCGACCTGGCAGGCGCTGTCCAACAGTCTGTACACCTCGACGCTGGCGACAATCATTTCACTGATGCTGGGAGCGCTGTTTGCCTGCTCGCTGTCACTGACCAATGTATCCGGGCGGCAGTGGCTGGTGTTCTGTTTCATGCTGCCAATGATGATTCCGCCTCAGGTTACGGCACTGAGCTGGTTGCAGCTTTTTGGTCCCAGCAGTCCGTTGCTGAATTCGTTGGGGCTGGCTCCGGCGTTGGGTTCACCTCAGCCGCTGTATTCGGCCGAGGGTATCGCCCTGTTGATGGGGGTACAGCATGCTCCGCTGGTTTTCCTGACGCTGCGTGCCAGTCTGATCAATCTTCCGGCCGAAATGATCGAGGCTGCCCGTATCAATGGTGCGGGTCAGGGACGTGTCTGGCTGGACGTGATTTTTCCGCTCAGTCGCAGCGGGTTGGTCGCGGCCGCTGCCATCGCCTTCGTGTCGGCACTGGGCAACTTCGGTATTCCGGCAATGTTGGGGATTCCCGCATCCTACTACGTGTTGCCGACCCTGATTTATCAGCACATGGCTGGCTTTGGGCAAGGCGTGCTGAGTGAAGTGGCGGTGTTGTCGATGATGATTGGTGCGCTGGCGCTGGCGGGTGTGCTGATTCAGCAGCGTTTTGTACGCCGGGCTCAGTATGAGTTGGTCGGTCATTCCGGTCGCGCTCAGGCTTTTGTGCTGGATCGTGCGCATCGGTTGGGATTGCAGGTCTTTCTGTGGCTGCTGCTGGCGTTGATTCTGGTAGCACCGCTGGTTGCGCTGGTGGTCAGTTCCGTGGTGCCGGCGCTGGGCGTTGGGCTGACGGCTGATACTTTCACACTGAATGCCTATGTCGAAATGCTGACGCGTCAGGGCGTGACGGGACGGGCCATGAGCAACAGCCTGGTGCTGGCTGGCGGCAGTGCGCTGTTCTTGATGCTGTTGAGTCTGCCGTTGGCCTGGCTGTTGTTGCGCATGCATCCGCGTCTGCGTACAGCCATCACCAGCATGATTGAAATTCCCTATGCCTTGCCGGGAGTAGTGCTCGCGATTGCCTGCATTCTGTTGTTCGTACAACCGCTGCCGCTGCTGGATATCAGCTTGTACGGCACGCTGGCTATTCTGTTCGTGGCTTATTTGGCGCGCTTCATGAGTATTGCACTGAAACCCGTACAGGCCAGTGCCGGTCAGCTTGATGGCTCGCTGGAGGAAGCCGCTCAGCTGGCGGGTGCCGGTCCGCTCAGGCGTTTGCTCCAGATTGTCCTGCCGTTGGTGGCACCGGCGGTGTGTGCTGGTGGGCTGTTGGTTTTTCTGACGGCCGTCAATGAGCTAACGGTATCCGCACTGCTTTGGAGTGCCGGTAACGAAACGCTGGGGGTGTTGGTATTTAACTTGGATGAAGGGGGCGACAGCGTTCTGGCAGCCGCCATTTCCGTTGTCATCGTGGTGATGGTCGTGGGGCTGATGTCGTTGTTGAGCCTGATGGGTCGTTGGCTGCCGGAAGGAGTAATACCGTGGCGAACCTGATATTGGATAACTTGAGTAAAACCTTTGCGGGACAGCCTGCGGTTGATCGTATTAGCCTGCATATCGAGCAGGGCGAATTTGTAGCGTTGCTGGGTCCCAGTGGCTGTGGCAAGACCACCTTGTTGAGAATGTTGGCGGGGTTCGAGTCGGTATCGGAGGGCAGTATCCGTTTGCAGGGAGGCATTCTGGCCGACCGGGACGTGCACCTGCCGCCGGAACAGCGGCGCATGGGCATGGTGTTTCAGTCCTACGCTCTCTGGCCGCACATGACGGTGCAGCAGAATGTCGGCTATCCGCTGAAGATGAAAAAAATGCCCGAATCCGAACGGCAGGCACGTATTCGGGAAGCTCTGGAAGCGGTGCAGTTGACTCACCTGGCGGATCGTGCGCCCAAGGATCTCAGTGGCGGGCAGCGTCAGCGTGTAGCATTGGCGCGCTGTCTGGTGACGGAACCTGATGTGGTGTTGCTGGATGAGCCTCTGGCCAATTTGGACCGGCACCTGAGAGCCTCGATGGAAGAGACCTTTCGTGCCTTTCATCGTCGTACCGGAGCTACCATGATTTATGTGACGCACGATCAGTCCGAAGCGATGTCGCTGGCCAGCAAAATAGCCGTCATGAACAGCGGGCGCCTGGAACAATGGGGCACGCCTCAGGATCTCTATGCCTGTCCTCGTACCGAATGGGTCGCACGTTTTATCGGCCAGGGTGGTATTTTGCCATTGGGTGGCGTCACGCCGGGGACGGAAGTGGGGTCGGAAGCGGTGATCAAGGGCATGGAGACCTCGTTTGGCAGAACGACTCCCGTGCTGGTCAGGCCGGAAGATATTCGGATGACCGAGCAGGGTATCGGGGTGGAAGTGCTGTCCTCAATTTATCGAGGGGCGCATTACGAATTGAAGGTGAAGTTGAGCGCAGGAGCAGAACTGATGGTGTTCCATCATCGGCCTTTGGTGCCGGGTGACCGGGCGCATATTCTCATTGAACGGGGCTGGGCTCTGGAGCCGGACGCATGAGGGCGCAGCTTTCGATGCTCAGCGGTTATGGCGGCAAGGCACCAGCGGCGTTGTTGCTCGATACCGAGCGGGGGCGAGTGCTGTTGGATGTCGGTGGTCCGCTCGAGGCCGGTCTAGAGCGGGGCTGGCTATGGCCCGGTGATCGTCCGGTGGACGCGGTGGTGATCAGTCATGACCATGTCGATCATATCGGTGCCATTGATTTGGTACCGGCCGGTACGCCGGTCTATGCCACGGCACCCGTTGGAGCAGCCTTGCCGGATGGCGTCACATATCGAGAGCTGCCGCTGAACGGCGAAATCGAGCTGGCCGGGATGCGTATTCGCACGGGGCAGGCGGGGCATTCGTTGGGAGGGGTATGGCTACACTTTGATATCGGGGGCGGGCTGTTTTACAGCGGGGATTTTTCGCTCGAATCAACCCTGTTTCGATTTGACGCCCCGCCGGTTGCCGAGCTGGCCTTGTTGGATGCGTCCTATGGACTGTATGACCAGCCGCAGAGTCAATGTCGAGCAGGGCTGTTAGAACGCCTGAACAGGCCGACCCTGTTGCCGGTTCCGGCATCCGGTCGGGCGCTGGAAATGGCGTTGTGGCTGGAAGAGGCCGGTATACGCTGGAGCATGGACGCCACCTGCCGTAGTCAGTTGGAACGGCTGAAAACGCTGCCGCAAGCATGCTTTCAACCGGGTGTGGCTGGGCGCCTGGCAGGTCTGGGGGCACCGGTTGAGTTGGAACAGGCTCAGGTGGCCCTGGTAGGCAGCCCGGAGGGTATCGGCCCCTTGATTGAAGAGCTGATGACTCAGGGGCAGCATCAGGTGATCTATACCGGTTATCTGCCACCCAAGGCACGAGGTGATGTGGAAAGGGGCGATGCCGATTGGCTGCGCTGGAATGTACATCCGCGCTGTTCTGATCTGGTACGGCTGGCCGATCAGTTGAAAGCCCGGCGGGTAGTGCCCCTGTTTACAGCTTTGGAAGCGCATGAGCCTTGGCGGGCCCTGTTGGGGGACCGTCTGTTTATGCCAAACACCCCGAGTATTCTATTGAGTTGAACCGTTCATGATTGATCTTGAATCGGCGCTGTTGCGGCGTCCGTTTGTTTTTATGCGCCATGGCGAAACGCCCATGAACGCGCGAGGCCTGATATGCGGTGCCACTGATGTGCCGCTCAGTTCCGAAGGCGAGGAGCAGGCACGCAGAGCTGCATGGCTGGGACGTTACCCCTGGTCCTGTGTTGCCAGTAGTGGCATGCAGCGGGCGCAGCACACGGCACGCCTGGCAGTAGGAGGGCATCCCGTGATTGCGCTGCCGGGGCTGAACGAACGTCACTGGGGACAGCTTGAACTGGCACCGTTGGCGGAACAGACGCCCTATGAAGTAACGCCGCCGGGAGGGGAATCCTGGGCGGCTTTCAGGCAGCGTGTTCTGGCGGCACTGAACTCTGTGCTTGAGTGCCACGAATGGCCTCTGTTTGTAGCGCATTCAGGGGTATATCGCGTGATTCGTGAATTACAGACGGGCACTCCCCATGGCCCGCGTATTGAAAATGCCCAACCGATACTGGTCAAGCCTCATCGGTCGGGTTGGGAATTAACCTTATGTGAGGAGAATTGGCTTGAACACCGGTGATACCGTTATTGTGGACGTGGATGGAACCTTGGCTCAGTTTGACCCGGCAGCGGTCAATCAGTGGGTGCTGAAAAGCGAAAAACAGTGGGATCCCTTTTTTGAATTCATGCGCGATGCGGCTGTGATACAGCCGGTCAGTTCGCTGGTCAAAATGCTCAAGGCGCAAGAGCAGAAGATCGTGATCTGCAGCGGGCGCCCGGATTCGCATCGCCGACATACGCTGGAATGGCTGGATCGTCATGAAATACCCTACGACGGCGTATACCTGCGTGCCGTCGGCGATGATCAGGTAGACGATGAAGCGGTCAAGCAAAAGCTGCTGGAACAGATTCGTGCAGATGGTTTCAGCCCTTGGCTGGTACTGGATGACCGCGATGCCGTTGTGGCACGCTGGCGTGAGTTGGGCCTGACGTGCCTGCAGTGTGCTCCGGGCGGCTTCTGACGGCAGGAATTACACAGGCGCCACATTTTTGGCCTTGCTGCGGCCCGAGTAGGATAGGCGAGCGAACTCTTCTGATGCCAGCATCTGAGGTTCGGGGGCCGGCATGCCGATCAGTTCTCCCTGAGAAAAGCTGATTCCGAGCCGCAGCACTTCCATCTGGACGGCGGTCGAGTGAACATACTCGGCGACCGTTTCGATCTTCATGCTGCGGGCCAGTCCGACGATACCGCGTGTGACGCGGCGTGAGTTGGGGTCCGTATCCAAATTGCGGATCAGGCTGCCGTCGATTTTAATGAAGTCGACCTTCAGCTGCAGCAGGTGCTCAAAATTGGAATATCCGGTGCCAAAATCATCGATTGCGATGCGGCAGCCACGCTGCTTTACGTCGTCGATAAAAGCGCGTACTTGCTCGTAGTTTTCGATATTGGCCGATTCCAGCAGCTCAAATATCACGCGGGGGCCGACTCCGGTGGCATCCAATCGCTGCAGAATAAATGCTGTCAAATCGGGTTGCTGCAGGTCGGTGTAGGACAGGTTGATGGAAAACTCCAGCGACGAATGTGCAAACCGTTGGAAACAGGTATCGATCATGACACGGGTGATATGACCTTCCAGCCGCATTTTGCCGGCAATATCGAGAAATTTGCCGGGGCTGATAATCTGACCGTTTTGATCCACCATGCGAACCAGGCACTCATACTTGTCGACATGGCCGGTCGTGTTGTTAAGAATGGGCTGAAACCAGGCTATCAGGCCTTCGTCGTCCAGAGCGTCGCGCAGTTTTCCGGCCCACTTCTGATTATGCTCAAATTCCTGTTCCAGAGCTTCGGAGCCATCATAGACACGACAGTGGAGGCCAGACTGGCGGGCTTCGCGCAGGGCTTCACGGGCATGGATATAGAGGCTGTATTCCTTTGGAGCATCAAACCAGGGTACGGCTGCGCCCAGTGTGACGCTCAGGCCGATCTCGTGATTGTGCCAGTAGACCGGCGTCTGACGGACACAAGACAGAATCTGATCCATCTGGGCCTGTACCTGCTCGGGACGGCGGCGTGACAGTGCCAGAGCGAATTCATCGCCGCTGACCCGGTAGAGTTTTCCGCCCCGGTTTTCCGGTTCGGACATGAAGGTTTCCAGCCGCAAGGCGACCTCTTTCAGCACCTGGTTACCACACTCATATCCAAAGAGGCTGTTGATTTCGCGGAATCGATCCAGGTTCACCAGAATCAGGCTGACTGAACTGTTTTTATCCAGGTCCTGTAATAGGCTGACACGGTTGGGCAGACCGGTCAGCTTATCCTGATCGAAGAGGCGAAGGTTGCGAAATATGGGGATTACGAGGGTCAGTCCGATCACCGTCAGGCCTAAAATGACACTGCCCAGAATGTAAAGATATGACTGGCTTTGGGCGCGCAGGTTGGCCAGGGGCGTGTCCAGTTCGGCACGTGGAAAGGCCGCAACCAGTTGCAGGCCGCTTCGTGAGGGGGCGTAATACAGTTCAGTTGGCTGCTCCGGGTAATCCAGAAAGTGGTGCTCATCATCCGTCAGGAACGCGTTCAGAGGGATTTGCGCCTGCGCTTGTTCCATCAAGGATTGAGCGTAGTATTGACGGCGATCCTGATAGTCGGGCGACAGCTGCAGATTGCGGCTGTCGGTAAGCCAGATCAAGGTGCCGGGGGTGGCTTCTGCAGCAGTAATATGCTGCAGAATATCCGTTACTTTCCAGTCCAGACTGAGCAGGCCAATGGGGTGCCCCTGACTGGATGTCAGCGGGTAGGCCAATGTAATAATGCGCTCCCGATTGATCGGGTGGCGATATGCAGGGCTCCACCAGGGAGCGATCTGGTTCGGGTTATTCCACGAGTGGGGGAGCCGATGTTGCCAAGGGAAAGAAAGAGCCGTGTCAGTGGCAGTGGCAATTTGCGCCTGGTGATTCTGTGAATACAGGACCAGATCGGCCTGTCGTGGTGGCCAGCTATGGTACAAGGCAGCACCTGCCAGGCCCGGCGTCCAGTTCAGTGCCAACGTCAGTTTGCGCTGTTGAGACTCGGTATTGGGCGTGGTACTGATCAGGTGGGCCAGAGACTCGATTTCATGGGCGCGGTCATTCAGGTTTTGCAGCGCAATATTGAAATGATTACGTGTTTGCTGCTGGAGCTGGCCGGCCAAGGCCTGCTCCGTTGTGTCCAGGGTAACGCGGGTGTAAATCCATAAAACAGTCCAAGCGAACACTGCCAGCAGGATGGCGCTGACCAGCACAAGGTGTTTTGAATTCAGGGTGTTACGAATTGGGGTCAAGCCGACCTGCCTCCTGCATCAGACTGCATCAATTTAGCTACAGTATCCCATTGAATTGTTTCATTATGCCTGAGAAGTAACAGAATACTATTGCCGAAATATGATTTTGGTCAGTCGAATGTCGTGTCGTAAAAGGGAAGGTGGAATATGGCGGGATGCACATGGAAACTAGAATAGAGGCTACCTTGGATCGGGTAGAGCAGGAACAGGGTGTCAGGATTCTCTACGCCTGCGAAGCCGGTAGCCGTGCTTGGGGGATGGCGTCGCCAGGCAGTGATTATGATGTGCGTTTCATTTATATCGGGCGTATGGAAGACTATCTGACGATCGGGAAGCGGCGTGATGTGATTGGGCCGCTGATAGTCCAGGATCTGGACCTTCATGGCTGGGATCTGGCCAAGGCGTTGGGTTTGCTGAGAAACAGCAATCCGACGCTGTATGAATGGCTGAATTCCTCTCGAGTCTATCGCGCAGATGTGAATTTTGTGGCTGAACTGCGCAATTTGGCTGAGCGTGCACTGCAGCCCGGGGCATTGTTTCATCATTATCTGTCTATGGCCGCTGGGCAAGCGGCGCGCCATCTCCAGTCGGATACGGTGACGGCGAAGCGCTACCTGCATGTTGTGCGACCCTTGCTGTGTGCACTGTGGGTCAGCCGATACAAGACACCCCCTCCGGCGCTGTTCACGACACTGGTGAAAACACTGGTTGAGTGTGAACGTGTGAACGCGGCGATTCGCGAATTGTTGATGCGCAAGTCGGCAGGTGGAACAGCCCAATCAGTGGGACGCCTGACCGTGCTGGACGAATTCATTGCGTGCCTTCTGATTGATCTGAAGCACGCGGCTCCCGCCGCCATCGAAAAGCCGGGCATCGCGCCTTTTGATGTCTTGCTGCAACGAACGCTGCTGGAAGAAAAGCCGTGAGCGTGCTTATCCTTCCTGTTTGCGGTATGCCAGCGGGCTGACGCCGGTCCAGTGCTTGAAAGCACGAGAGAAGGCGCCGGGTTCTGCAAAGCCCAGTTGGCTCGAGATTTCGCTGATGCTCAGGTTTTGGCGTGTCAGCATGATTATGGCTTGGTCTCGACGCAGATTGTCCTTGATGGCCTGGTAGGAGGTTCCCTCGGCTTTCAGCTTGCGTGACAGGGTATAGGATGTTGTGTGCAGTTGTTCGGAGACCCAATCCAGGTTGGGTAATCCGCCCTCATCAAAGCTCTCCAGCAGCGCGCGTACTTGAGTGGTTTGACTGTTATCGTCATCTGTCCAGATCAGCAGATCACGCGGCGAACTGAGAATGAATTCATCGACTTCGTCTGAGGTCCGGGTAACGGGCATGCTGAGATAGTTCTGACTGAAGAAAATGCTGTTGCGCGGCTGTTCAAAGTGGCATTTACAGGGGTATATGAAGCGGTATTCGTCAAAGTGAGCGGGCAGGGCGTGACTGAAATGTGCCCGGCTCAGCACGATCTTGCGTCCGATGAGCCAGCCAAGCAGTCGGTGCCAGACCATCAGTAGCCATTCGGCCATAAAGTTGTCCGGGTCCAGTTCGGGGCGATGGTGGATCAAGCTCAATTCGACTTCATCGCCCTCCCTGTTCACGCTGATCTCGATATCGTCTGAAAACAGCTGGTAGCAGCGGATACTTTGTTGAATCACCTCTTCAAGGTTGGCGCAATGGACAACCAACGAACCCATCAAGTGAAAATGGCCGATGCGGCAGGGGGCAGAAGTGCGCCCCATGAATTCGTCATTCAGCTCACGCCAGACCAGGCGAAACAGACGGATGAACTGACCCGTTCGAATACGGGCCTTGGGCTGCTGGATCAGGTCGGAGTCGATCTGACAGGCCGCCAGCAAGGCGTGGATATCCAGGCCCTGAGCCATGGGGCCATATAGAACTGCGCGGGCATAATGCGATGAAAACGTCAGGTTTTTCATGATGTTGACTGCCGAGCCGGGAATATTGTGGTGAGCCGTCCGCCAGTTTGTCGACAATTCAGCGTTGCAAAAAATGTCAATTTATCTGTTGGAAGTTGTCATTCTGTTGTTACTGATAGTTGCATTAACCTGAACCCATGCACGATGAATAAGGGATTACCCTTGTTTCTTGACCAGCTGTAATGCATGCCACAGATCTGGATGGTGGCGAGCGCCATTAGAACAATAAACGGGTTTCAGTATGGACAAAATCAGCTACAACGACTTCATTCAGGACTTCACGCCGGAGTCCATCATACAGAACTTCGTGGGTGATTTTAACGAAGGCATTAATGTCTGCGAAGAGATTTGCGACCGCTGGGCGGATGACCCGACCAGGGTAGCGTTGCGCTATGAACTGGCGGACGGTACGGGCGGGGAAATGACATTCAGAGAACTGATGCAGCGTTCCGCGCAGTTCGCCAACTTTCTCAAGTCCCGTGGTATCGGCAAGGGCGATCGTATAGCGGCCCTGCTGACACGTACCCCCGAACTGCTGATCACCGTTCTGGGTGCCATGCGTGCCGGAGCCGTATATCAGCCATTGTTCACGGCGTTCGGCTCAGGCGCGATTGAATATCGACTGGAAAAGGCTGAAACCAAACTGATCATCACCAATACGGATCAGTGGTCCAAACTGAAAGAAATCAAGGCCTTGCCTGCCACTATGCTGGTGGCTGACGCCAGTGCTCCTCAGGCTGATGAAGCTGACTTCCTGTACCATGCAACACTGGATCAGCAGTCTGATCAGTTCGAGCCGGTGAAGATTACCGGCGCAGATCCCTTCCTGCAGATGTTCACATCGGGCACTACCGGCAAATCCAAGGGTGTAGCCGTGCCGGCCAAGGCGCTGGCAGCCTTTTATGTTTACATGCGCTATGCGATTGGCCTGCGCGAAACGGACAACTTCTGGAACGTGGCCGATCCGGGCTGGGCCTATGGCCTGTATTACGCGGTAACCGGTCCGTTGTTGCTGGGTTGTACGACGCACTTTAACGAAGCCGGTTTTACGGCCGAGAACACCTTCGAGTTCCTGCGCAAGTACAGAATTACCAACCTGGCTGCTGCGCCGACCGCCTACCGCATGCTTAAAGCCCATGATGCGCTGTTGAAAGAGTACCCGGAGATTGATCTGCGGGTGGCGAACAGTGCCGGTGAACCGCTCAACCCCGAGATCGTTTCCTGGGTGCAGCGTGCCTTTGATTGTCTGGTGTGTGACCAGTATGGCCAGACCGAGACCGGTATGACGTCGGCCAATTTTCATGAACTGGAGCATCAGTTCCGTGAAGCCAGCATGGGGTATCAGCTGCCGGGCTATCGTCTGGTGGCGCTGGATGCCGACTTCAACGAAGTGGCGCCGGGTGAAAGCGGTGAGCTGGCTATCGATATGGAGAACTCGCCGCTGTACTTCTTCCAGGGGTACACCTGGGGCGAGAAGAGCCCCTATCATGGCAAGTACTACCTCACCGGTGATGTTGTGATCAGCAATGGTGACGGGTCTCACTCCTATACCGGGCGTGACGACGACATTATAGCCTCAGCCGGGTATCGCATAGGTCCCGCCGATGTGGAAAGCACTCTGCTGGAACATGAGGCGGTGGTTGAAAGTGCCGTTGTCGGGAAGCCGGATGACAAGCGTGGAGCCATCGTCAAGGCTTATGTGGTAACGCATCCTCAGTTTGATGCCGACGAAAAGCTGGCCGAGGCACTGCAGCAGCATGTGCGCCAGCGCCTGTCGACCCATGCATTCCCGCGAGAGATCGAATTTGTAACGGATCTGCCCAAAACCTCGAGTGGCAAGATTCAGCGTTTCCTTCTGCGTAAGCAGGCGGCTGAAGAAGCAACCCCGAACTGATTGGTTGGGGAGTATCCGCACTCTGAGTGAGCTTTGAGGCCTGCAAGGGCCTCCTTTTTGCAGCTGTACAAATAAGAAAAGGTAACAAGAATGAAAGTACTGGTAGCTGTTAAGCGAGTGATCGACTACAACGTCAAGGTTCGCGTCAAGTCCGACCGTTCCGATGTCGATCTGGCCAATGTCAAAATGGCCCTGAATCCCTTTTGTGAAATTGCCGTGGAAGAAGCGGTACGCTTGAAAGAAGCGGGCACCGCTTCTGAAGTGGTGGTGGTGTCGATCGGCAGCAAGGCCTGCCAGGAGCAGTTGCGCACGGCGCTGGCGCTGGGCGCGGATCGCGCGATTCAGGTAGAAGCGGCGGATCAGCCTGATGCCTTGTCTGTTGCCCGTATTCTGCAAAAAGTGGCTGAGGAAGAGTCGGCTGATCTGGTTCTGCTGGGCAAACAGGCTATCGATTCCGACAATAACCAGACCGGTCAGATGTTGGCGGCATTGATGGATCGCCCGCAGGCGACTTTTGCTTCAGAAGTAGTGGTAGAGGGCGACAGCCTGAAGGTGACCCGTGAGGTGGATGGTGGTTTGCAGACTCTGAGTCTGAAGCTGCCGGCGGTGGTGACTACCGACCTGCGCTTGAATGAGCCGCGCTATGCGTCCTTGCCCAACATCATGAAAGCAAAGAAAAAACCGCTGGACGTGAAAACGCCCGATGAGCTGGGTGTACAGCTGGCATCGGGTGCTGAGCTGATCAGTGTTGAACCGCCGGCCGAACGTCAGGCTGGTATCAAGGTTGGCTCGGTTGAAGAGCTGGTGGAAAAACTGCGCAATGAAGCAAAGGTGATCGCATGAGCATTTTGATCATTACCGAACATGACAACCAGTCCGTAAAGCCGGTTACCTTGAATCTGGTAACGGCCGCACAGCAGATTGGCGGAGAGATTGATCTGCTGGTTGCAGGTGAAAACTGTCAGGGCGCAGCGGAAGCTGCAGCCGCTATTGCCGGAGTGCGCAAGGTCATTGTGGCCGATAACGCCGCCTATGCTCATCAGTTGGCCGAGAATATCAGCAAGCTGATGGTCGAGCTGGCTGATGGCTACAGTCATATTATGGCGCCGGGTACGACGACGGGCAAAAACGTTGCGCCGAGAGTAGCGGCCCTGCTGGGTGTCAATCAGTTGTCCGATATCATTGCGGTGGAAGCGGCGGATACCTTTAAACGCCCGATCTACGCCGGTAATGCCATTGCGACCGTAAAATCGACCGATGCGGTCAAAGTGATGACCGTGCGCGGTACCGCTTTTGATGCGGCTGCAGCATCCGGCGGCAGTGCCTCAGTCGAAAGCTGTGATGCCGTACATCAGCATGCCGATGTCAGCTTTGTGGGTGAAGAGCTGGCCAAGTCCGATCGTCCTGAGCTGACAGCTGCGTCCGTGGTGATATCCGGTGGTCGTGGCATGGGGAATGGTGACAACTTCGAGTTGTTGAACAAAGTGGCCGACAAGTTGGGTGCGGCTGTTGGTGCCTCGCGTGCAGCCGTGGATGCCGGTTTTGTCCCCAACGACATGCAGGTGGGGCAGACCGGCAAGATGGTTGCGCCTGAGCTGTATATCGCGGTCGGTATTTCGGGCGCCATCCAGCACCTGGCCGGCATGAAAGATTCCAAAGTGATTGTCGCGATCAACAAGGATGAGGAAGCGCCGATCTTCCAGGTGGCCGACTATGGCCTGGTGGGCGATCTGTTTGAGGCTGTACCCGAGCTGGAAGGCCGTCTCTGAACCTGATGTGGGCTGCAGAGGCTGCGCCCGGTGGTGCGTCTTGCCTTTGCAGCGCTCGCCAGGGGTAGGGGACCAGCTGCATGGTTTGGCCGGGCTTTAGTGTCCGGTCTGACCATGGTTGATTGCGGTCAGTGCCTCGTTGATATCGAAAATACGGCTACGAATATTATCGGCGCCCATCGCCTCCACCCGCTTTGAGTGCATCTCCAGATACGCCTGTGCCGATGTTCGATCGGTAAAGTGATAAATCCCGCCTGCTGCGCCGGTTTCGGCATTTTCAGTCCATATCTTGGATATGAACCCTGGTTCCTGATTGATGGATGCCGCCAGCTCTCCGGCAGCCTGAGTCAGGTTATCGCCCAGCATCTCGGCGGGCATGGTAAAATCGATTTGCACAATAACAGCCATATCAGTACCTGCTAAATAAGGGTTTCGCACAGCTTAGTGTGCATCGGCTGTTACGACAAGAACGGGAAATATTTCCGGCCAGGGTCGGAGAAAAAGAGGAGCGAGGTATGTTGAAGCGCGTGGGTCTGGTGATCCTGCTGTCACTGGCGGCCGCTGGCTGTGCCGTATCCCCCACCGGTGAGAGAACGTTGCTGCTCAACTCTCCGGCACAGATGAATGCACTGGGCAGCCAGTCGTTTGAACAGCTTAAGAAAAAGCAGGTCATCGAGCAGGATGCGCGCATCAACCGGTATGTACAATGTGTAGCGGATGCCATCGTCATGCAGGTACCTGTTGAGTATGGATATGCGCCTCAGGACTGGGAACTGGTAGTATTCAAGGATGACTCGGTTAATGCGTTCGCGTTGCCCGGAGGCAAGGTGGGAGTACATACCGGCCTGCTGAAGGTTACCGAAAATCAGGATCAGCTGGCATCCGTGATCGGCCATGAAGTCGCGCATGTACTGGCCCAGCATAGCAACGCCCGCATGAGCCAACAGCAGGTGACGCAGCTGGGCCTGGCCGTGACCAGTATGGCATTGGCTGAGAAGGTTGATTCCAACAAGCAGCAGGCAGCTGTCATGGCGCTTGGACTGGGGGTGCAGTACGGTATTCTGTTGCCGTACAGTCGCAAGCATGAGTCCGAGGCTGATGTGTTGGGACAGGAGTTGATGGCGGAAGCTGGGTTTGATCCCCGTGAAGCGGTCAGCTTGTGGGAAAGCATGGCGGAGCAGGGTGGAAAAACGCCTCCTGAACTGTTATCAACACATCCGGCCCCCAGCACCCGTATTCGCCAACTGGATGATCAGGTGCACTATTATATGCCGTTGTATGAGGAGGCGCGTAAGGCGGGACGCCGACCGGAGTGTGATCGCTTGAAGCCGCAGTGAACCCGATATGAAAAAACCTCCGCTGCGGTGGCAGGGAGGTTTTTTCAACACGGAGATGGCTCAGTCGATCAGGCCGTACTGCTCGCGCAGGATGTCGATAATCTCCGCTTTCGGATTCTCCGACAGCTCGATCTTGTGGCCGACAACCTTTGCGGCGATATCCAGATAGGTACGTGACACGTTCATCAGTACCTCAGTCGGCAGAACGTTATCGCGGGCCAGAGCTTCGCGTTCCGGCATGCGCTCCTTGTTGAGCAGGATGTCCGGATCAGGGAAGTGGCTCAGCAACAGCTGACGGAAGCCTTCCTTCGATTGCTCGATAACCTGACCGTCACGGTAGGCGGGGCCATCCCAGATGCGGGATGAGTCCGGTGTACCGACTTCATCCATGTAGATCAGTTTTTCGTTGCCGGAAGCATCGGTGACATAGCCGAACTCGAACTTGGTGTCGACGAACACTTGATCCAGATCGGCCAGGGCATTGCTGATTACACTGAAACCCTCCTTCAGGAGTTTCTCGTACTGGGCAATGTCATCGGCGGAACGGAAACCGAAGGCTGCGAAGTTATCGACGATGTTGTCACGGGTGATGTTGACGTCATCCGCTTCCGGCACACCAGGGATGCCACGCAAAATACCCTTGGTGGACGGTGTCATCAGCAGTTCGGCCAGCTTCTGGTCCTTTTGCAGGCCTTCCGGCAGCGTAATGCCACAGAACTCGCGTTCGCCCTTGCTGTAGGCACGCCACATGGAGCCGGTGATGTACTGACGGCAGATTGCTTCGATCATCACCGGACGTGCTTTCTGCACGATCCATACGAACGGGTGCGGGATGTCGACGATATGGCTGTCGGCCAGACCCTTTTCTCGAAACAGACCGAACCAGTGATTGGAAATCGCGTTCAGAGCCGCGCCTTTGCCGGGGACGCCATTCAGCCCGTCTTCGCCGTGCCAGATACAGTCGAAGGCGGAAATGCGGTCACTGATGACCATGATCGCCAGTGGTGCATCGGGAGCTACATCGTAGCCTTTTTCTTCGATCAGACGGCGGCTGTCCGCTTCGGTCAGCCAGTAGACGGAGCGTACCTTGCCGCTGTGGACAGGGCGGTCGGTACGGATCGGCAGGTCGTTGTTCACGGCCAGAACGGATTGCGCAAGGCTCATGGTGTCACAGGTCCTGTTGCTTGGTTTGATCAGCCATCAAGGCAGACATGAATGGCGCGATTCTAGCACAAGCTCAGCTGTATTCGCGCCTGTCGTCTGCCACAAAACAGACTATTCCAGCAGGTGCTCATAGCGCTGATCGGTTAACGTTTTCAAAAACGCGACCAGGGCGTCCACGCGTTCATCTGTCAGGGCGGGACCCTGCTCAAGCTCAGTGAGCGCCAGATTGTCGGCAACTTCCGGTGCTTGCCAGACGCGGCCGGTTTCCGGGTTGTGGCGGCGGGTCGGATTGTTGTACTTGTCGTAGAACAGTACCACTGTGCGCAGATCCTTGAACACGCCATTGTGCATGTATGGCCCTGTGACAGCGACATTGCGCAGGGTTGGAGTCTTGAATTTTCCGGCCTGGGCCGGGTCGTTAATGGCCGGGTTGTCCAGCAACCCGCGATCGACATGTGCCGTATCCGTGCCATTGGCCGTCCGCAGAGCCCTGTTGGCGGGCGTGCCGATGTTGCGATACTGGTAATTGGTGAAGGTTTCGGTACGGGAGCGGGCGCTGGTGCGAAGCTGGTGGCATTGGTTGCAGTTGGTGAACTGCTGCGAGAAGAACAGCAGGCGTCCCAGCTCTTCCTGGTCGCTGAGCTTGGCCTCGCCACGCAGAAAACGGTCATATTTGGAATCGAAGGGCGCGAACAGGGCGGTCTTTTCGAACGCCTCCAGGCTGTCGCTCATGGCCGTGTAGGCCTGTTCGGTCCGGTCCAGAATGCCGGCACCGAACAGCGCGTTGAACTGGCGAACATACTCGGGGTTTTCCTTCAGTCGGGCGATGACGCTGGCCTTGTCGGGCATGCCCATCTCGATCGGGTTCAAAGGCGGCCCCCCGGCCTGCTCGGACAGGGTCGCGGCACGACCATCCCAGAATTGCCCTCCCACCCATTCGCCATTGGCCTTGCGGTGGAAGGTCGGGCTGAAACCGGCATAACTGGCGGTGGGGGCATTGCGGTCGCCCAGTGAATGTCCGTCATCGCCAAGCGAGGCACCCAGCTCGGTACCGGGTCGATTGTCACTGAACCCCTGGGCCGGTGAATGGCAGCTGGCGCAGGATTGACTGCGATTTTGGGACAGGCTGACGTCGAAGAACAGTTGCTGTCCCAGTTGAGCCTGGCGTTCTTCAAACGCTGGATCCTTCGCATGAGCGGTGAGGGCTGTCAGGCCCAGGGCGAGCAGTAATGGCAGGTGTTTTGCCTTCATGATGATAAAACCTGATTATCAAAATCATTCTCATTAGTGATGCTAATGGTACCATGCTGGCTATCGATACGCATTGATAAGATGTTGGCGGTTTGATCCGTCACACGGCTGCGTTAAGGTGTGGCCTTTTCATAAGTACAGCCGGAGACCGTTAATGCGTGCTGCAACCGCACACAACCGTGAACAGCAAGTGATTGAGGCGTTGGAAGGATTCAATGCTGGCCTGAATGAAGTCGATAAGCGCCAGAAGTACGAGCGCATGGCAGAGTCGGCGTTCAGTTTTTTCCGTGGCAGCAATCATCTTTATTGGCAGGACCTGTACCGGGATTGGCATTTCTCTTTGTTCGGCGGTACGACCGAAACGCAGACCTGGCTGCAGGGAGACGCCCATCTGCACAACTTTGGCGCGTATGGCAGTCACGATGATTGTGTGCGCTTTGGGCTGGATGATTTTGATGACGGCATTGTAGGGGATTATCAATATGACCTCTGGCGTTTGCTGGTCAGTCTGGTGCTAGCTCTGCGAGAAAACGGTGCGTTCAAGCCGGCGGTGCAACCTGAAGTTTTGAAAACGCTGATCGACAGTTATTTACAGACGTTGCAGCAGGATGTGGCAGAGGCCTCAGACTGGGTCGCCACTGCGCAAACGACGGATGGGCGGCTGCAGGCATTCTTGATTCGGGTCGCGGAAAAGAAAGGGCGCAAGCGCATGCTGCAGAAGTGGACTTGCCTTGACGCAGGTGAGCCGCGCCGTTTTATTACCGACCATCCCAAGCTGGCACCATTGTCGGAGTCTGAGAGAACGGCCCTGAGTCAGGCGCTGATCGAGTATCAGGCAACCCTGGGGGATCAGGTACCGGGACACAGTCATCAGCATTTCAAGGTGAAGGATCTGGCGCGGCGCTTGAACGCAGGGACTGGGTCGCTGGGCAGTGATCGGTTTTATGCTCTGGTGGAAGGGCAGGGGGAAGCCGATCATGATGATGTGATCCTTGACATCAAGGCGCAGCAGCCTCCGGCCGCCTGGCGGGTGATGAGTGCCACCGAGCGGGCCGAGTACGAGCAGATGTTTTGCCATGAAGGCGAGCGTCATGCGCTGGCATTTCAGGCAATGGCGCGTCACCCGGACCCTTATGTAGGCTGGTTGCAGCTGGGGGAGCAGGTGTTTTCGGTGCGGGAACGTTCACCGTTCAAGGCGGACTACCCCGTTGATAAGCTGCATAAGCCCAAGCACTGGCACCATCAGGCTGAAATATGGGGGCGCATCCTGGCAGCATCCCACCTGCGCGGGGCCGCTGCCCTGGGTGAACAAGGTGCTGAGGTGTTTGCGAATGCGGTTTTGCAGCTCAGCCTGCCACGGCGTGAGGCCTTTACCGCGCTGTTGCTGAGCATGGCACAGGCCTATGCCGATTGTGTGCAAAACGACTACGCAAGCTATTGCCGGTATCTGGGGCGCTGATCCAGAGCCTGGTGTGTTTGTTCAACCGGGATGCCCTGGATACGCGCTGCGGGAGCTTCTTGGCTCCCGTTCCCGGACGTCTGCTGTTGACTGGGTGGCAGCGCTGCAACCTTACTGGATGACGACCAGTTCGCGCAGTTTTTCCAGCTCCTCGATTCGCTTGCGGGTTTCATCGATAAAAGCCTGACCGGCGGCGAAGCGGGCAACTTCGCCATCCTTGTCATTCAGAAAGGCGCGGGTCATTGCTTCGGCGCGCTGATCCAGCCAGAGGTTCTGCTTTTCTACCTCGCGACGCTGGGCTGCTTCCGGCAGGTAGTCCAGCGTATCCTTAAACAGCAGATACAGTTGTGTATCCCACAGGTAGGCAATACTGGACAGGGTATGGTTCTTGGCTTTCTGGGTTTCTTCCAGCGCCATTTGTGCTTCCAGTTGGGCGATTGGCTGGTCCAGTTTGGGTTCCCAGTTCAGGTCGGCACTGGCCGGCAGGGTAGCCTTGGTCAGGCGTGCCTGGGGTCGGCTTTCGGGAGCTGCCGAAACGGCAACCTCGGGCTCGGCCTTGGGAGCGGAGTCGCCAAAAGGCAGCGACAGTGTTTGGCACCCGGCCAGAGTGAGGCTGAACATGAGGCAGGCAGCAGCTGATCCCTGTCGTACAGTCATTGGTAATCCTTAAATCGAGAAAGTGGCTGGCCTGCCATTTTACCCGAGCCAGAGCTGCAGGCCAGCGCTTAGGGCTATTTGCCAGCAGGATTTTGAGCTGCTAGTATCGCGCCTGCTCTTGGGGGAGTAATCTTCTGTCCGACGATCAGTCGGCGGAGTGTCTGTCAACATAATTGAGCCTCATGCTCATGGCAGTCACGTCCTGCTACCGGGATTGATGAGACCTGAGACATGACGCGCTGACCTGGTGGGCCGGTGTGTTATGTCTTATGGAATCAATAAGCCCACCCGGATCTGTTTCAATGGACGCATTCCTGTCTTCAACCCTTGCGGTTGCCATCGCCGAGATTGGCGATAAAACTCAACTTCTGACGCTGTTTCTGGCTGCTCGTTTTACTCAGCGCAATGCCATCATTCTGGGTATCCTGGTTGCCACGTTGCTGAATCATGCCTTGTCGGCCTGGTTTGGAGCCTGGCTGGTGCAGTGGATACCGGAAAACTGGGCGCCCTGGATTATCGGACTCAGCTTTATTGCCGTTGGCTTGTGGGTATTGATTCCGGATAAGGACGATGATGATGAAACCGGTGTTTTGCAATACGGTGCTTTCATCGCGACCTGCATTCTGTTTTTTATTGCCGAGATGGGAGACAAAACTCAGGTTGCAACCGTGATTCTTGCGGCCCGTTATGACAACCTGTTCTGGGTTATCATGGGTACAACGGTCGGGATGATGCTGGCCAATGTGCCGGTTGCCTATGCCGGTAATTGGTTGATGCAGAAGATTCCGCTGGATTTGGCTCGGTGGTCGGCTTGCATTCTGTTTGTCGGCCTGGGTGTACTGTCCATTGTTGCGATTTGATGGTGTGCATCCATTCATACAACGCTCAGTTATGACGTTTATACTGCTGATCATCAACTGAGTGCCTGATATAGGAGTATATAAAATGAAAATGTTTACAGTATTGGGATCAGCTGTGCTGGCATCTTCAGTGTTGTTGGTTGGATGTGGCGATGAGCAGAAAGCGGCCGAGAAACAGCCGGAAGCTCCCGTCGTCGAGCAGGAGGCGGTTGCGCCATCTGCCATGGATACGTTGAAAAAAGAAGCGGGTGAAACCCTGGATGCTGCAGGTGAAGTCGTTAAGGAAGCGGACGCAGACGCACGTGAAATGGCGGGTGAAATGAGCGAAAAGGCTTCTGAGATGGGTGAAAAACTCAAGGAAGATGCCGCACAGGCTTATGACCAGGCTGAGCAGGATGTACGTGATCTGGGTGAAAAGGCAGCGGATAAGGCGGCTGACCTGGAGCAGCAGGCACGCGAAAAAATCGATTCCATGCAGAAGGATGACGAAGCGGAAAACACACTGTAATTTCCCTTCTCCGGATAGTCTCTGTAACGCGGCCTTCGGGTCGCGTTTTTTGTCATCAGTCCTTCACCTTTATGTGCTAGTTTTCGCCTCGGTGTCGCTTTATTAATACAAAGTGATTTTTTTGACCAGAGGTGAACAGGATGTCTGCTTGAGCCCCCCCTTGGAACGTGATCCGGTATCGATGACGCCCCCGCAATGGGGTGTGGCGTTGTTTGCCTTGTTGGTACTGGGTGCGGTATGGCTGTTTATGGCATACCAACTGAAGGATAACCGTGAACAGGTCGAAGCCCGCCAGACGGCGACGCTGGCAAACTTGTCTTTTATTGTTGCCGAAAATCTGGGGCAGCTGCTGGACCGTGCCAGGACCCTGCGCATGCTGGTATGCGATGTCCGGGAAGGGCATATCAGTGGTGGCGATGCCGGTATTGCGGCTCTGATTCTGTCTGATCCGGTTTTTACCCGCCTCAGTTTATATGATGCTCGGGGGGCGTTGAATTACAGCTCCTCTGCAGGCGCGCCGGAACAGCTGGATGCGGCATGGCGTGTCGCACCTGATCAGGATACGGCTGATATCCGGGTGTTGCCGTCAGCGGCCTGGCAACAACAGGATTCCCTGCCCCTGTTATTGCCGGATCAGTCTGGAGGGGAGAGCAGCTTTCTCCTGCTTGAGCTGGATCTGGGTTATTTCCTCAAACTGTATCAAAAGCTGGATTTTGGTGCTCAAGCCAGTATCCAGTTGTTGTCTGCCTCTGGCCAGACCCTGGCACAGGTGGATGCCGGAGGGTTGGTGGTGGAGGGCGGGGATTTGGACAACAGCCTGATTACAAACTCCCGGCTGCAGTCGGGCCGGTTCATAAATCGGGGCGAGGCGGGCGGCGCAACGCTGGTCGGTTATTTTCAGCGTCTTGAATCCTTTCCGTTTGCAGTGGTTATCCGCCAATTGGAAAGCGACCTTTTGGCTCACCATCAGGCGCAGCGCTCCCGCTATATCCTGACGGTTTTGCTGCTCAGTGGGGTCGTTTTGGCCGGGGTAGCCTGGCTGCTGAGAACGATGCATGGGCGAGATGCTCACCTGTGGGCACTGGAGCGTTCCGAGCAGCGCAATCTGGCATTGTTGGAGCGTTTGCAGAAAGAACATCGACAAACGCTGGAAGCAGCGTCACGTGATGCCTTGACCGGTTTGTACAACCGGCGGCTGTTTATGGAGCTGGCGTACTCTCATTTGTTGGGGGCCAAGCGGCAAGGGCGTTTTGCTGCAGTTCTGTTTATTGATCTGGACCGGTTCAAGGCGATTAACGATAGCCTCGGTCACAAGGTGGGCGATCTGTTGCTGCAGGCGGTTGCCGGGCGTTTGAATAGCTGCTTGCGCGAAAGTGATATCGTCAGTCGTTTTGGCGGCGACGAATTTGTGGTGATGCTGACCGGTGTTAAACGCCGAGATGACATTGCGCCTCGAGTGCAGCAGCTGGTAGATATCCTGGCCGCGCCTTATGCCGAACTGGAAGGGTCGGGTCTATCGACAAGCCCCAGTATCGGTATTGCGTTGTCGCCTCAGGATGGCATGGATATCGAAACACTGGTCAAGCATGCCGATATGGCGATGTATACGGCCAAGCGTGGGGGGCGAGGGCGGTATGCCCTTTTCGATACGGCGCCGAGTGCGCGAGACCTGAATACGGTTGGATTGGCAGAACAGCTGCCGAGTGCGATCACCCGGCAGCTGGAGATTCATTTGCAGCCTCGCCTGCTGTTGCCGGATTACCGGCTGGCGGGGTTTGAAGCGCTGGTTCGATGGGAACACCCTGACTTTGGTTTGTTGCCGCCGGCGCAGCTGCTGCCGTTGGCGGAAGCACAGGGGTTGATGGCGGAGGTGACGTGTCAGGTGATTCGCAAGGTGTGCGAACAATGGCAGCTGTGGCGGCAGGAAGGTACGACGGTTGTGCCGGTCGCGGTCAATCTCGGTCTGTCGCAGTTGCAGGATGCGGATTTGCCACAACGGATCATCGGTCTTCTGGATGACTACGGTGTTGAGTATGCCTGGCTGGAGTTGGATGTGAACGAGGCCGACCTGAAACAGTTGCAGCCGGAACAGCTGGATCAGCTACGAGCACTGCGCCAGCTGGGTATTGGTCTGAATATCGATGATTTCGGCAGCTGCGGTCTGAGTCCCGAGCAGCTGCGCCGACTGCCGTTCAATCGTATCAAGCTGGCGCAGTCGTTTATTCGTGATATTTACAACAGCTATGACGATAATGTGCTGTTGTCAGCTACGATTTCACTGGCTCAGCGGCTGGGCCTCAAGGTAACAGCCAAGTGCCTGGAAACCCCGGATCAGTTGGTTTACTTGAAGCTGGCGGGGTGTGATGAGGTGCAGGGCCACTTGCTCAGTCGGGCATTGAGTGCCAGTGAAGTGCGCACGTATCGGCGTCAGACCGAACCGGTATCCGGTGTATCCGGCGGAATGCTGTAGTGCGTCCACAAGGTGGTGAGGCTGTACTGACACAACTGCTGCAATTCGTTCAGATCTGTGGGTGAGGCCGTGACGCGCTCCAGTTGGCGGCTCAGGGCGGAGGCCTGACTCAAGCCGAAATTGCCCAGTGTTCCAGCCAGCTTGTGCAGCAGTGCCGACTGTTCGGGCGGTTTGGCCCGAGACAGTTGCTGCAGCAGTTCCTGGCACTGGGATCGCATCTGCAGGCAGAGCTGGTTGAAGCGGGTGCGACCCAACATTTTCAGATGCTGATCGAGGAGGCTGTGGTCGAGCGGCAAGGAGTGTGGCTCAGGCTGTTGCTTCGCATCAATTGTATGGCAGGCGGGCAGCAGCAGTCGGTTCAGCTCATCGAACTGCAGTGGTTTGCTGACCACAGCATCCATGCCGGCCTGCTGATAACGGCGTACCTCGGTGGGTGTCACTGATGCGGTCAGCGCAATAATTCGGATGCCGGCGCGGGCAGGGTCGGGATGCTGTCGCAGACGGCGTGTAGTCTCTATCCCATCCATATCCGGCAAATGAATATCCATCAGCACAAGGTCGTAATGATGGTCGTTATGCATCGACAGTGCGGTGTAGCCGTCGTCGGCGATGCTGACGCTGTGTCCCTCGGCCTCCAGCAGCCCCCGTGTTACCTGCTGATTGATCGGAGTATCTTCCACCAGCAAGATGTCCAGACAAGACTTGGCAGGGGCGGGCGGGGCATCAGGCAGTCCGGGCGCGCGGGGGGCGTCTGTGGCCTGGAGATACTCAAGCTCTACCCAGAAGCGGCTGCCGCTGTCGGGCTGACTGTCAAAGCCGATGCTTCCGCCCTGCAGTTCTGCCAATCGTTTACAAATGGACAGGCCCAGGCCCGTGCCGCCGAAGCGGCGGGTGATGGAGCTGTCGGCCTGACTGAAGTGCATGAAGATGCGTGAATGTGCCGCCGGGGGGATACCAATGCCGCTGTCTTCCACGGCAAACTGCAGGCGACAGTGTGCCGCGTTATGAGCGGGCAGCGGTCGTACCTTGATCAGAACATAACCGGATTGGGTGAATTTCAGTGCATTGGTGCAGAAATTCAAGAGGATCTGGTTCAGTGCACGCGGGTCGCCAAGAAGTCTGTCGGGCAGGTCAGGGTCCAGGCGCATGATCAGCTCCAGGCGTTTGTCTTGGGCCATGGGGTGCAGCAGCAGGCGCAGCCGTTCCAGCAGTTCGTGCAGGCTGAACGTCACCTGCTCCAGCTCCATTTGTCCCGCTTCAATCTTGGTGAAGTCGAGGATATCGTTCAGGATGCTCAGCAGTGATTGACCGGAGCGGTAAATGGAATCCACCTGCTGCTGTTGTTCGGGGCTGAGCGTTGAGCGCATCAATAGCTGCGCCATGCCGAGAATGCCGTTCATAGGGGTGCGGATTTCATGACTCATGGTCGCCAGAAAATGGCTTTTGGCTTCACTGGCCGCTTCGGCCTTTTCCCGTGCCAGTTCGGCCTGCTCCTTGGCCTTGCGTTCACTGATATCGGTCAGTGAGCCTTCGTAGTACCTCAGGTTTTGCTGCTCGTCGGTAATACGGTGGGCCGAGATGGAGATAAAGGCTTCACTGCCATTGCTGCGCCGCCAGCGGGTTTCAAAGTTCAGGACCCGCTCGTCACGGTTGAGCCGGGCGAGAAACTGGCGGCACTCCTGGCGGTCAATGAAACAGTCCCGACTGACATAGGTTACGGTACTCAAGAAGGCCTCGGCGCTGGGGTAGCCGAGCAGCTTGACCAGTGCCGGGTTGGCCGACAGAAAGCGACCTCGTCGATTGATACGGAAGATGCCTTCGCTGGAGTTTTCAAACAGGGAGCGGTATTCCTGTTCGGATTGTTCAAGGCTTTGGTACAGCTTGGCGTTCTCGATGGATATGGCTGCCTGAGATGCAAGAATCTGCAGGGTTTTCAATCGGTCCGGATTGAAAATGTTGCGGCTTTCCGAGTGCTCCAGGTAGAGAATCGCGGTGAGCGCTCCATGGTAGAGAATGGGGATGGACAGCAGGGAGCGGGGCTCGTGTTGGCGGATATACGCATCTTGCTGAAAGGTCGGGTGTTCGATAGCGTTACCCAGGACCACTGCATCCTTGGTGCGGGCTACGTAATGGACGATGCTCAGCGGCAACAGGGCACCGCTCTGTTCCAGGGGCTGAGAGTGAAACAGGCGCGGAGTCTGGTTCAGACAGATTTCCGCTTCCAGAAACAGTCCCTTGTGACGGCGCAAGACCAGGATGGCCCGTTGGGCACCTGCATTCTGCAGGGCCAGTTGCATCAACCGCTGCAGCAGTCGTTCCAGTACAATTTCATCCGAAATTGCTTGGGAAGCGTGGATTACCGAGTTGATGTCGATGGCCTGGTTATCCAGCATTGGCCTGACGGTCGAAGGGGACGAAGGGCGAGGGTCATCCAGGTACCGTAAGGGGCGCTCCAGCGTGAAGGGGTAGCAGGTCTGCATCTGTTCGAGCTTGGCGCGACCGCCCCAGTCTGCGTAGCGTTCATAAGCGTCCTGCAGATAGGTGCGGGCGATGCTGGGTTTGCCCCAGGCCAGATAAAACTGCCCGGCCAGCTCGGTAGCCATGGCCTCGGCCAGCACGAATCCCTGCAGGCGAGCCTGCTCGATCGCCTGTTCGTACAGGTCCATGGCCTTGGTGTGACGATTCTGGCTGCGATAGATTTCGGCTTCCAGCAGGTCGGCATAGTGACGCTGGTTTTCCGGTGAAAAGCGTGCCAGCTTGCGCAGGTAGCGCAATGTTTGCCGAACCTTTTTCAACCGGCCGGGCTGCTGCAGAATGCTGGTTTCGGGCAGCAGGGCAAGGATGCTCAGCGCGTTGATCAGCAGTAGCCAGGAAACCGTCAATGTGCCACTGATCGAGGCGCGCAGTTCCAGGCCGGCTTCGCTGTGGCGGTAGGCGCTGGTGTGATCACCGAACAGGTGGCAGAGCAGGCTCTTGTAAAAGTGGTGCAGGCTGATAGCGGTACGGTGATCTTCCCGTTTCAGTTCGGCCAGATCACGTTCCTGGTGGTAAAAACGGCCGTCGAAGCGGGTCGGGTCCGTGCATTTGCCACGCAGGTTCTCCATCGTTTGCAGGACGAAGCGTGAATACTGCAGGGACTGTTGCTGGCGCGACAGTTTCAGTTGTGCCGCATACTGTTCCAGGCGTGGCTGTAGCTCGTCCAAGTTGCGGCAGAGTGGAAAGGCATACTGAATATAGGCTGCCAGTGCATAGGCACTCCATTCCAGATCGCCACAGTCAAGTGCCAGCTGGTGCGCATTGAGCAGTGATTCCATGCAATTTCGCAGGGGTTCGCGATAGTGGCGAATATAACTGTTGAACAACGAAAGCGTGCGATGGTGTGTGAGCATCGACGGCTGCTGCCGGTCCAGCTGCAGTGCCAACTTGCCCAGTCGGTAACCCTGTTCGATGGCGTTGAACTGACCACACAAAACACCGCCGTAGCCTGCGAATGCCAGGCCGGCAGCCGGGTTCAAGCCGTACTTGAGGGTGAGTTCCACCTGTCGCGCCATGACCAGGGGGCGCAGTTCTGAACTGGAAAACTTGATTGCACCAAACATGCAGGCCAAGATCGGCATGGCGGCCAGCAGCTCGGGACTGGTCATGTTGGGCAGTTGCAAAATCTTGTCTTCAGGTGTGCGGCGCAGCAGCCACTGCGTGCGTCCCAGTGCAAATGCCAATTGTTTGTCGCGGGGCTTCTCCGGGATAGTGACGCCCAGTTGTTGCAGGGCCATCCGGGCGGTTTGCAGGGCCTGATGGAATTCGTTGTTGGCAACCTGAAACTGGATCTGGATCTCGTACACTCGGATACGGTCCAGCAGTCGAACCGCATGGGCTTCAACCGTGCGCACAAGCTCCAGCATACGATCCAGCTGTCCCTTGATATTGGCCAGTGCGGCAGCGGCCGTGTGCAACTCCAGAGTGAGGGCATAGTCGTTTTGCCAACTGTTGTCTGGCAGCAGGGACAGGCCGGTATTCAGATAGTCCATGGCCGAATCGAATGCTGCCGATTCTTTGGCTTTGAGGCCAGCCCGCAGATTCAGGCGGGCCAGTTGCAGACGTTCATCGTCGGACGCTAGATGCTGCTGTGCCAGATTCAGATGATTGCTGATTTCGAAAATACGACTGTCGATTTCGTCGGGCGAGAGACTGTGTTGCAGCTGGCGCCCAATCTGGAGGTGTAGCTGCTCCAGTGCGGCATGATCAATCAGGGAGTAGGCCGCTTGTTGGACCCGGTCATGGACGAATCGGAACCGGGTGCGTTCGGGTTCCAGGTTCTGGAACAGACGGTAGCTGTCGTCCTGAGGGATGATCAGCCCCTCGGCGAGGGCGGGCCAGAGCCGTGTCGAAGCGTCTCGCGGCTGCAGCCCGCTGACAACCGACAGCGTATGCAGATTGAAGCTGCCGCCGATGCAGGCTGCCAGTGGCAGTATCATCTGACTGGTTTCAGGCAGACGCTGGATTTTGCTGACCATGAGTTCGATGACGTTGTCGGTCATCTCTTGGGCGCGGATGGCACCTTCGTTCCATTGCCAGCGCTGCTCGCGAAAGCTGATCAGTCCGTCCTGGTGCAGCGCGTGCAGGAACTGGCCAAGAAAAAACGGGTTGCCCTGCGTTTTTGCCAGGCAAGCCTGTGCCAGAGAGCGGCAGCTGGCCGGTTCGACACGCAAGGTATCGGCCACCAGTTGGTTGATCTCGTTCAGTTGCAGGGGGTGCAGGGCCATTTCCAGTGGCGGGCGTTTGGTCTTGTGTAATTGAGCCAGCAGGGTCAATAGGGGGTGTGAAGGGCTCAGCTTGTGATCACGATAACTGCCGATCAGCATCAGGCCGGGCGGAGGCGTGACACTGACCAGTTTTTCGATCAGGTGCAGCGAGGCCAGGTCAGCCCAGTGCAGGTCATCCAGAAACAGCACCAGAGGCTGCTCGGGGGTAGCCAGAAGGCGCAGCATCTGGATGAAAATATGAGAAAACCGGTTCTGTTCTTCCAGAGATGGCAGGGGAGGCAGAACAGGCTGGTTGCCGATGATCAGTTCCAGTTCGGGAATCAGTTTGATCAGTACCTGCGCATGAGTGCCGATACCGTCATGCAGGCGTTTGCGCCAGCGGGCGATGCGTTCTTCCGGTTCGGTCAGCAGTCGACGTACCAGTCCTTGCAGAGCCTGAACGATGGCGTAGTAGGGGCGGTTGCGTCGGAATTGGTCGAATTTTCCGGCGTTGAAACTGCCGCCCTGTTCGTTCACGTACTGCCGTAGTTCGTTGACCAGACTGGTTTTGCCGACACCTGCGTAGCCGGTGATCAATACAAAGGGGTGGCCTCCGCGACGACAGCTGTCGTATTGCTCGCGCAGTTGGGCCAGCAGCGGCTGGCGGCCATACAGGCGTTGCGGAATCTGGAAGCGGGCCGACAGGTCGTGTGTACCAGGCTGGAAGCGCAGGTCGTATTCCTGGCACTGATGCGCCTGCAGACAGCGCTTGAGGTCATGGATCAGGCCCACGCTGGACTGGTAGCGCTGGGCGGCATCCTTGGACAGCAGCTTCAGGATAACCTGGGACAGCATTTCGGGCAGCTGGGGGTTGATCTGATGCGGGGTACGCGGCTGCTTGGCGATCTGGTCATGTACCAGGGTCGTGCCGTCGTCGCTGGCGAAAGGGGGACGTCCGGTCATCAGCTCGTACAGTGTAGCACCCAGACTGTAGTAGTCGCTGCGGTAGTCGATGCTGCGGTTGATGCGCCCGGTCTGTTCCGGGGCGATGTAGGCCAGCCCGGCCTGGTCAAGATGCGGTGTGTGCCAGTTGGCCTGTTCACGGCTTAATGAGGTGCTGCGAGAAAAGCCGATCAGCTCGACCATGCCTGTCTCGGGATTCAGCAGCAGGTGGTCCGGGGTGATCTGTTTGTGAGTGATGCCCGCTTCGTGCAGGCGACCCAGCAACTCGCTGATTCTAATCGCTACGGTCAGCCATTCGGACCAGGTCAGCCGTTGTTCGCTGAGCAGTTGGCGGAGCGAGCGTGAGCCCGAGTCGAGATATACGATTGCGGGTCCCGACTCCAGCTGTAGCCATGTCAGAGGCTTGATCAGGCCGCTGATACTGAGTCGTGACAGGATGTCATATTCATGCTGAAAACGGCTCAGCCGATCACGGTTACAGTGGTTGCGATCCAGCTGCTTGATCACCACATCCCGATTGTCCTGCAGTTGCACGGCTCGGCTGACACGGCAATCTTCGGTGGCGTGCAGTTGCCGGTAAACGCGGTAGCCATCGGGCGTTTTCATGAGGTGCTGCTGCCGGCAAACATGTAGCCGGCACCATGTGCCGTCAGAATGAGCTGGGGATTGGACGGGTTGTCGCCCAGCTTGCGGCGCAGGCGCCCGATCAATACATCAACGGAGCGATCATTGGGTGTCCACTCGCGATCATGGATTGCATCCATGAGTTGGTCGCGCGAAAGCACCTGGCCGGAGTGGTGAATCAGGGTCTGCAGCAGTTTAAACTCGCCCTCGGGCAGACGCTCCGGTCGGCCATCGGGGCTGACCAGTTGCCGCTTGTGAGGGTCCAGCTGCCAGCCCTCGAAGGCGTAGCCGTTGTGCTGGCGTCGGTTATCACCGGGATCACGGGCATCGGGGCTGAACATGCGCCAAAGCAGATTCTTGGCCCGTACCAGCAGCTCGCGTGGATTGAATGGCTTGGTGACATAGTCGTCGGCACCCAGCTCCAGGCCCACGATGCGGTCGATCTCATCCCCCTTGCTGGTCACCAGAATAATGCCGACGGGCGAGTTGGCGCGCAACTCCCGTGTTACGGTCAGACCGTCCTTGCCGGGCAGATTAATGTCGAGCAGCACCAGATCGACCGATTCCTGACTGATACGCTTATTCAGTTGATCGGCATTGTCAGCTTCCGAAACCCGGTAACCGGCCTGTTCGAAATAGCTGACCAGCAGGGAGCGGGAGGCCAGGTCATCTTCAACGATCAGAATGTGAATGTCGGCAGGTGTATGTTTCATCGAGGGGCCTCTTGGCTGTCAGGCACGATGGGGTTGGTGTGTGAGGTGGGCAATATCAACCGAGTGACAGTAAAGTGAAAGTCATTTTTACATTTTGTTACATCTGCACACAACTTAGCACAAAAGGGGGAAAATTAATTTACATGCCGGGTTTAGCTTAGGCACGAGCACTGAAGCGGGGTCGGGCCAGTGCCGCCTTTTTCCCGCTCGGGCGAATAACAAGATCCATCTCATCAGTGAGGGAGTGATGGCATTGAGTAATAATAATTCGAAACGTGCAACACTTGGCCTGGGCGCTATCGCCGTGGCCGGGTTGGTCAGCACGCCGCTGCTGGCTCAGGATGCGCATCAGCTTATCCGGGACAACTGTGTGGGCTGTCATACCGAAAGCGGTACGACGGCTGCACCGAGTTTTTCCCGCATCAGCGAACAGCGCAAAAGCCCTGAAGGCTGGTTGATGACCATCAATCGGATGACTCACTTGCGAGGTCTGGAACTGACGTCCGAGGATAAGCGTGCACTGGTAAAGGTGCTGGCCGATCGGCAAGGGCTTGCGCCCGAGGAGACCGAGGGTTATCGCTATCTGCTGGAGCAGAATACCAACATTATCGAAAGTGGTATCAATCAGGGCTTGACCGAAACCTGTGGCCGCTGTCACTCCGAAGCGCGCTTTGCCCTGCAGCGCCGGAGTGAAGACGAATGGAAATATCTTGTCAACTTCCACATGGGACAGTTCCCGAGCACTGAATTCCATTCCATGTCCCGTGACCGTCCCTGGTATCAGATTGCTTTCAACGAAACGGCAGTTGAATTGGGCCAGCGCTTCCCGTTGCACAGTAAGGAATGGAGCAACTGGCAGGCTGCGGCCAGAAATGACCTGATGGGACGTTGGCGCGTAACCGGTTTCGTACCGGGTAAGGGCGAATTTGCAGGCTGGATGAGTGCGGCCAAAACAGCCGAAGGACGTTACGACGTGACGCTGACCGGCCGGTATGCCGATGGAGCTGCCTTGGCTGGCGAGGGTAAGGCGACCCTTTACACCGGTTATGAATGGCGCGCAGGCTTGACTATTGATGGTGTCAAAATGCGTCAGGTGATGGCGGCCAACGAGCAGGGTACTGCTCTGGATGGTCGTATGTTCCTGGCGGCCGAGCGAGAGATTGGCGGTGACATGCGCGCTGTGCGTGATCAGGGCAAGACGGAACTGGTGGCGATTCAGCCAGCCTATCTGCGTGCGGGCGAGAGCACCGAATTGACGCTGATTGGGCAGAACCTGGCAGGTGATATCGACCTGGGCGACGGTGTTGTGGTTGAAAAAGTGCTGTCTCGAAATGCCGACCGTATCACTCTGCAGGCTCGAGCCGAAGGTGCAGAGGGTGTACGGATGGCGCGCGTCGGCACCAGTAAACAGCTGTCGGCACTGACGGTTTATAACACCCTGGCACGGGTGGAAGTGTTGCCGACCGATGCCGTGACCCGTATTGGCGGTGCCGGCGGCAATATGCCGAAGGTGCGTGCAGCCTATCGTGCCGTGGGATATAGCGTTGGTGCCGATGGCAAGCCGGGGACCGAAGATGATCTGCGTCTGGGTTACATGCCGGCCAGCTGGAGCATCAAGCCGGCTGACGAGGTCGCGGCTCACGAGAAGGACGACCGGTATGCGGGCAGCATCGATGCCTCGGGTATCTTCACACCGGGCGATGCCGGTTTGAACCCCGAACGCAAGCGCTCGGCCAATAATGTCGGTCGTTTGAAGGTCGTGGCCAGTGTGGCCGACGGTGATGCCCGTGTTGAGGGCGAGGGTAATATGCTGGTATCGGTGCAGGACTTCGTCCGCCGAGTGCTTGATTGAGCCCGTTGTAACCCGAACACGTAGCCACCCACTAGAACAATAAAGAGGTGAACATGGGCGCCATGACACTAGTGAAACCGAATCTGCATCGGGTCGATGTCGATGCGCGGCAGATGCTGTTTCATATACCCAGTAGCAGTATCTTCGAGCTGGACGAGTTGGGGCGCGAGCTGCTGCAGGTGTTTGATCGCCACGAGCAGGTGGAGCCCGGCCATCTGGCTGAGCTCCGGGCACGCTATTCGCCGGATGCCGTCAATGAAGTGCTGGACGAGCTGCGCAGCCTGGAGGTGATCTCCGAGAGCGGTGTGGCGGTGCGGATCAATCCCGAGCCGCAGAAGGTAGAACAATTTCCCCTTAATACCGTGGTGTTGAATGTCAACACGGGATGCAACCTGAGTTGTACCTACTGCTACAAGGAAGATCTGACCACACCGTCGAAAGGCGAAAAAATGGCCTACGATACGGCGATCAAGTCGGTCGAAATGCTGCTGCGGGAGTCGCCGGGCCAGGAGGCCTACAACGTGGTGTTCTTCGGTGGTGAACCGTTGTCCAACATGCCGTTGATCCGTGAAGTCGTGGCCTACTGCGAACAGCGTTTTGCCGAGCTGGACGCGACCGTGGATTTCACCATGACCACCAATGCCACCCTGCTCAATGAAGAACTGGTGGACTGGTTCAATGCCCATCGTTTTGGTCTGACCATTTCCATGGATGGCCCCAAGGCGATGCATGACAAGAACCGCATTACCGTTGGTGGCCAGGGGACCTATGATGTGGTCAAGCGTAAGGTGGACATGCTGCTCGAGCGTTATACCGCTCGTCCGGTGGGCTGCCGAGTCACGCTGACGCGTGGCGTTACGGATGTCGAAACCATTTTCGACCATCTCTATAACGAGCTGGGCTTTTTCGAAGTGGGTTTCGGTCCTGTGACCTCGGGTGATATTGCCGAATTCAACCTGACCGGAGAGGAGCTGGTCGAGGTGTTTGCGGGAATGAAACGTCTGGGACGACGTTACCTGGCAGCGGCATTGCGCAACGAAAACTTCGGCTACGGCAACATGCATCAGCTGATTACCGATATGTACGAGGGCAACAAGAAACTGGTGCCCTGCGGTGCGGGCCTTGGGCTGCTTGCCGTGGACAAGGATGGCGGGCTTAACCTGTGCCATCGCTTTACCGGTTCTGATCTACCCACTTTCGGTAATGTTGATGCGGGCATCGATAAGGCCAGTTTGGGCCAGTTTGTTGAAAAGCGCCTGGATCGCAGCAACACCGGTTGTGAAACCTGCCGTATTCGAAACCTCTGTTCGGGTGGTTGTTACCACGAAAGTTATGCCAAATATGGAGATCCGACGCATCCTTCCTACCACTATTGCGATCTGATGCGCGATTGGATCGATTTCGGTGTGGAAGTGTATTCGCGGATCATGCTCGAGAACCCCGCGTTCTTTGCAGCACATGTCTCTCCGAGGAGGAGTGCCAAATGAAACATCTCAAGTCTATGAACAAAAAAGCCCAGCTGATCAACAAGGCGGTCAGCTCTGAAGAAGTGGAAGACGTTGTTGCCATGCAGGTTGTTGTGGGCTGTACCGCTACAACCGACCCGGGTTGGGAACTGGATCCCTTTGGTGGCCTGGGCTCGCTCTGTCAGCCGATGGAGTCCGACCTGTACGGCTGTGCCGATGCCTGCTGGTGGCCGGCGCAGGTACCGGACACCATGCACACCTACCAGGAATGGGGTGAGGGTGTGGCGAAAGCCGATAAGGACTGGCGCAAGCTGGACGGTATTTTCGAGGATGCAGAGTAACGGGAGCCGAGTGATGAAATTGAACAATACGTTTAAATCAGCGGGCCTGACCGGTTCTCTGGCGCTGGGCGGTATCCTGTCGGCGGTGGCGCCGGCAGCAATGGCGGATCAGGAATATCTGCTGACCGTGACGCGTCCCAACCAGTTGCATGTTGTGGACATGAGTACCAACACGATCGCACGGACCTGTGATATTCCGGGACCTTTCGGTACCGGCTCCATTGCGTTGTCGCCGGACAATACGCATGCCTACGTGCTTAGTAACGGCACCAAGGATGTGTACGGGTTTGATATCCGCAACTGCGAGATCACGTTCAAGGCGGAGCAGTCTTCGCGCACTGAGCAGGTGATCACCATGCAGTCGATCACGGTCAGTGCGGATGGCACTGAGCTGTACACGGTCCAGAACCCGATCACAAAGCTGCGTGACCGTTATGAAGTGAAGCAGCCGCGACTGGCCGTTTTCAATATTGCAGACGGGATGAACGCCAAAGCGGTGCGTACTTACCCGGTGGATCGTCGTATTACCAAAATTGCCACCACGGCCCAGAATGAAGTGATTTTGGGAGGCGGTGACCTGAAAGCGATCAACCCGAGAACCGGCGAGATCCGCATGGTCAGCAAACTGGCCAGTTGGGAGCGCGGACCGCTGTGGTTGCCGCCGGATGCATTTGCCATGCATTCTCAGGGTGAGCAGGCGAACGAGTACATCATGCCGTACTCAACCGCCAAATTCACCGATGAAAGCATGGACATGGAAACGGCCGAATGGTGGTGGGGCATGAGTCGTGTTGATCTGGCAACCGGCCAGGCTGAGCGCATGGAAATATTCCCGTTCGAGTTCGTGATCTTCAACTTCATTACCGATCCGCGTGACTCCAATATCCTGTATGGCAGCTTTAATACGCTGTCCAAGCACGATATCAGTCAGAAGAAGACGCTGTTGGTACATGAGATGGAGCATTCCTACTATGACCTGAATATCTCCGGTGATGGCAAAACCCTTTATGTGGGGGGCACCAGCAGCGATATTTCGGTTCATGACAGCGATACGCTGGAAAAAATCGGTTCTATCCAGTTGACCGGGGACATGTCGACATCTGACCTGCGTGTTGCCACCATCAAGGATTGATGCCGGTAACTGGGTTTGAATCGGGTATAGTCAGCGGGAGGTGCCGGTAACGGGCCTCCCGTTTTTGTTGCCGTGCCTTTCGGCTTGACGCGCAAAATGACAGGAAGGAACACAGTATGCTGAACTGGCTGGTGCGTGCGATTCATGCACCTGATCGAAGCCGCCTGGAGCAGGGCTTTCGTTGGCTCTACAGCTTTGTCAAACCGCAGAGACGGTCCATTGTGGGTTTGTTGGGGCTGTCGTTTATCGGCTCTATGCTGGTGCTGTTGCAACCCTGGTTGACCAAGCTGCTGATCGATGAGGGGCTGTTGGCCCGTGATTATGGCGTGCTGGTTCAGTTGGCGATTGCCATGATACTGGTCGGTATTTTCAGCACGGCCCTGTCAGGGATCAATCGTTACCTGCATACTCGTTTGTCCGGCCGCATTTTGTTTGCTCTGCGCACGGATCTGTATGCGCACTTGCAGCGACTGTCGCCGGGCTTTTTCGGCCAGCGTCGGGTTGGAGACCTGTTGTCGCGTATCGACGGTGACGTGGCGGCAATCCAGCGCTTTGCCGTGGATAGTCTGTTTTCGGCCGTGAGCAGCATCATCGGACTGGTCGGTGCGTTGGTGCTGCTGGTCGCATTGTCCTGGCAGTTGTCGCTGCTGGTGCTGGTGCTGATTCCGCTGGAGGTGATCTGGTTGCGCTGGATGCGCCGCAAGGTCGAGGTACGCACCCGGGAAATGCGTGAACGATCAGCGGACCTGTCCAGCTTTCTGGTCGAAACCCTGCCGGCGATGAAATTTATCCAGTCCAGTGGCCAGGAAGCCCGCGAACGCACCCGACTGGGGGGGTTGAATGATAATTATCTGGATAAGCTGCTGCAGTTGCAGGTGACTGAATTCTTTACGCATGCAATCCCCGGCACTCTGACGTCTATCACTCGTGCGGCGGCCTTTCTGATCGGGGGTTGGTGGGTGATTCAGGGGCAATGGCAGCTGGGGTCGCTAATCGCCTTTTCCACCTACCTTGGCATGGCCACAGGGCCGGTCAACAGCCTGCTGGGGCTGTATGTGGCGATTCAGCGCATGAGCGTCAGTCTGGACCGGGTGAATGAGTTGCGCCAGTCTGCTGCCGATATTGATTCTCCGGTGGCTCCGCGACCCTTGCCGACGCGGTTGAGCGGTGATATTCGCCTGCAGGGTGTCGGTTTCGCTTATGCCGATCGTGCACCGGTACTGGAGGGTGTTGATGCCTGGTTGCCGGCGGGCCGGAAGGTGGCGTTATCGGGGGCTTCGGGAGCCGGTAAGTCAACACTGATTGATCTGTTGCAGCGCCATTATGATCCTGACCGGGGGCAGATCTTGCTGGATGGCATGGATATCCGCACGCTGGAACTGTCCGATCTGCGCCGCTGTGTTGCGGTGGTATCCCAGGACATTACGCTGTTTCGGGGTTCCCTGGCGGACAACCTGAGGTACGCCTGCCCTGACGCCAGTGATGAACAGGTTCGGCAGGCTGCGCGGGAGGCGCAGTTGGATGGTTTGATTGAACAGTTGCCCCAAGGGCTGGATACCCCGCTGGGTGAGCGGGGGCAGCAGCTGTCAGGGGGGCAAAAACAGCGTATTGCCATTGCTCGGGCTCTATTGCAGCAACCGGTTGTGCTGGTACTGGATGAGGCAACATCGGCGGTGGATGAGGCGACTGAGCGTCATGTGATTGCTGCAGTGGATCGTCTGTTTGCCGACCGTACCCGCATTCTGATCAGTCATCGTCCTTCAACACTGGAGGGGGCCGATCTGCACCTGCAGTTGCGGCAGGGGCGTGTGTTCCCGAGGGAGGTGGTGTGTGATGTCAGCTGAAACCGTGCGTATTGGAGTGGTGGATTCGGGACACGCAGACCAGCAGCCAGTAGTGGCCGACGCCGCGTTTCGGCTGGTAGATCAACAGCTGTGGATGACGGAAGCCGATCGGGATGTGTTGGGACATGGCAGTCGAATTATAGAGGTGATTCAGGCGCTGGCACCTGAAGCGGCGGTGATATCGGCTCAGGTGTTTCATGACCGCTTCACTACAACGGCCGCACAGGTAGCAGCTGCCATTGATTGGCTGGTTGATGAAGGTGTCGACATCATTAACTTGAGTCTGGGGTTGCGGCAAGACCGAGAATCCTTGCGGCAGGCCTGCAACCGGGCCCTCAAGCGGGGCGTTATCCTGTGTGCATCGAGCCCGGCTCGGGGCGTGCCGGTGTACCCCGCAGCCTATCCGGGCGTATTTCGCATGACCGGGGACGCACGCTGCTCCCATGATGAAATTTCACACCTGGAAACCGAGTTTGCCGACTTTGGTGCCTGTGTGCGCCCGCTTGATGACAGTCCGGGACAATCGGGGGCCAGTCTGGGGTGTGCGCATTTGAGCGCTCACCTGGCGAAGTATGTGCGAAGCAGGCAGTCCCCCGGTTTGAGCAATGCACGAGACTGGCTCATTCAACAAGCATGTTATCGAGGGCCTGAGCGCCGAGGACAGACAAATGCCTGAAGAACATATTCTGGTATTGGGAGGCGGTCCCGCCGGCAGTGCCGTCGCGATAGGGTTGAGTCGGATGGGGTATGCCGTGACACTGGTGGGCGAGCCTCGACCGTTTGATGCGGTGGAAGGGGTTTCCGAGCGGGTTATTCAGGGGATGAAAAGTGCGGGCTTTGAACGTGCACTGGAGGTGGTCGGGGGGGCTTCGCCGCGTCAGGTGACCTGGAGCGGGTCTACGAATGCGGCGAATACTGAACACCTGGTGCCCCGACAGGCCTTTGACCAGGCTTTGCTGCAGGACCTGGCACAGCAGGGGGTGAGGGTGCTTCGAGGGCGGGTGTTGAGTTGTCGCGTCACTGAGATGGGGCATCAGGCTCAGGTTCGGCTGGAAGCCGGAGGCGAGCAGGTCGTGTCGGCAGCCTTTCTGGTGGAAGCGCGAGGTCGGGCTGCTCCGGCAGCCGGTATTCCTCGAGTCAAAGGCACGCACACGGTGTCCTTGTTGCAATACTGGCAGGGGCCCGAGGCTATGCCTTGTACGGCGATACAAAGCTTTGCAGATGGATGGGCCTGGTTGGCCCGGCGCAAGAATGGTCGTCGTTACCTGCAGCTGACGCTGGATGTGGCCGGCACTCAACTGCCGCCCAAGCAAGGGCTGAGTGACTGGTGTCGGGAACGGTTTGCGCAACTGGAACAGGCTGAACCTTTCATGCACGCATCCGAGCCGGTGGGTGAGGTCTATGCCAGGACCAGTGCTCCGGTACTCTGTGAGCAGAGTGCCGGGGCGAACTGGATTCGGGTCGGTGATGCTGCCATGGCTGTAGACCCGTTGTCCGGGAACGGCATTTTTCAGGCCCTGTCCTCGGCATTGCAGGCTCCCGCAGTCGTGAATACTTTGATGCGTCACCCTGAACGAGCGGCGTTGGCTCAGGCATTTCATGAAGCCCGGATGGAAGGCCTGTTTTATCGTTTCGCCCGTATCGGACGTGATTTCTATGCGCAAGAACAACAATGGCCGCAAACGCCGTTTTGGCGGGCGCGCAGCCAGTGGCCGGATACATGTCCCATGCATGAGGCGATTACGCCGGAGCAGGTAACAACGGAGTGGCGCCCGGTGGTGCGGGAGGGGTTGATTGAGCAAGCACATGTGGTCGTAACGCCTGATCAGCCGTTGGGAGTCTGGCATCTGAATGGTGTGCGTTTGGCACCGCTGTTGGATGCCATACGGGCTGCGCCGGCGCTGCCCCCGGAGCAGGTTCTGTCGCACCTGCTGGGAGAAGAAAAAGCTGTGCTGATGACGCGCTGGATGCGGCAGCAGGGCTGGCTGGCAAGCTGAGTTCAGAACCAGCGAACCGGGTAAGGATGGCCGGACACGAAGCGGTGATACAGGTAGCCGAATAGCACAATTACCAGCGTTCCCGCTGCCACCGGGTTGAACAGGAAAGTCCAGTGCTCACCGGCCAACATGATCAGCAGGGGGTTGGCGCCGGCCGGAGGGTGAATGGTATGGGTCAGCATCATCAGCATGACCGAGAGGCCGACGGCCGCGCCCAGTGACCAGGCATTCACCCCCCAGAGAGTCGCCATCAGCAGACCGACCAGTGCGGTCAACAGATGCCCGGCAATGATGTTGCGCGGCTGTGCCAAAGGGCTGCCGGGCAGCGCAAACAAGATCACCATGGTCGCACCGAAGGGCGCCATCAGCCACAGGACATGGTGAAGGGTTCCCAGCAATCCCAGGACGGTAATGCACAGGCAGGCACCGAAACCGGCCAGCAGGGCGTTTTTATAAAGGATCCGCGGTGAGTTGGTACTGTTCATGGTGGTTTCTCATCAAGGTAGACAGATTGGTCTGCATGGTAGACAGGGTTGTCTACTCATGTCAATATGTCTTTACTTTGAAGCGGGAGAGTCTGAATGGATAAGCGAGAACAGCTGGTTGTCAGCGCCTTTGAACTCTTCTACCGCGAGGGTGTGCATGCGGTGGGGATCAACCGTGTCTTGAGCGAGTCGGGGGTCGCGAAGAAAACGCTGTATCATCATTTTGCCGGCAAGGAAGAGTTGGTCGCGGCGACGGTTTTGTATCGGCATCAATACTATATGGCATGGCTGGGTGAACATCTGGCGCGTGCTGCCCCTGGACGTATGGCGCTGCAGGCCATGTTTTCTGCCCTGGATGCCTGGTTCAACCTGAATGATCCGGCGATGCCGGTGTTCCACGGCTGCTACTTCATCAACGTAAGTGCTGAATTTGGTGCGCAGGGGCACCCGCTACATCGACAGTGCGCTGCTCACAAGACGGAGCTGAAAGCGCTGATCGGCCAGCATCTGGCCCTGTTCATTGCTGACGCCGACAGGGTGGGGTATTTGCAGGAGGCGATTGCCCTGCTTCAGGAGGGGGCGATCGTGCAGGCCCATGTGACAGGTGACAGCGACGCTGCGGCCAAGGCCTGGCAGGTCGTGGAACAATTGCTGCCCGAGTTCTGAATCACATCATCCTGTCCGTAAGGGAAGCCAGTGGCGGTCGGTGGCGGTATACTCCGCCGTTTCGCCCCGGTTATCGGGGCGTCAGACAATCGGATGACAAGCGAGTAGATGATGAGCCTGATCTGGAATGAAACGGTCGAAACCAATCCTTTTATGGCACTTTCCTCTGATGAAGACGGTTGCACCTTTCATGCGACCGAGTCGTCGTCGGCAGACGATGAAGCGCTGAAGCAGGATGTAGAGGCTTGTCTGGATAAGGCGGTGTCCTTGTTGAATGCCAATGTCCGAAATGAGTCGCTGTATTTCTTCGTTGAGTGGCATCCGGCCCAGTCCGTGTTGAAAATGCTGGTCACCGGGACAGATAAGGTCTGTCAGGCTCAGACAATACCTGTTTGTCGTTTTGCGGCGGTCGATGCCGAGCGTGCTGCTCAGGTCGAATTTGTCGAGCTGATGAAGTTTTGGATCAAGGATTATTTGTCATTGGTGCCGGGCTTCATGGACTTTTCACTGGTGGCCATGTTTACGGATACGGACCGGGATCGGGCTCGACTGGTGTAACAGGAGTCGGGGGTGAAGCAGTTCATCAGTTTGCAAGGGTGTGTGATTCTGCTGGCGTTGTTGTCACTTCTGATCGTGTTCCTGCCGGCAGGCCTGTTGTGGCTCTGGGGGCTGGTCGAGTGGTTGTGGAGTGACCCCGTCTCGCTGGATGAGCTGGCAGGGATGGCGCTCCCGCTGGTGTACTGGAGCAGCGTGTATGTCACGTTGAGCTTTGCAAGCTTGCTGTGCCGGCATCTGCAGGGGCGGCCCGTTATGCGCCTGGGATATGTGCCGGCACTGCTGGTCGGCAGCGGTCTGAGCGGTTGGTTGTGCTACGGTCTGTTGATGGGGCCGCCGTCCGAATACCGGGGTGTACTGCTTGCCCTGTTGGTGTGGCCCTTGCTCTGTGTCGCGCAGATTTTTGCTTATGCGCGCGTATCCAATCCCGAATCGTCCGGAGGTTAATGTGCATTTTGATCCCCCGTTGGAGGCTGTCACGCTGTTGCGTCGGTACAAACGCTTTCTGGCCGATGTGCGCCGTGCGGACGGCAGTGAAATGACGGTTCACTGTCCGAATACCGGCTCCATGCGCAACTGTGTGCTGCCAGGCGTTGAGCAGCGGGCCTTGATATCGGACAGTGCCAATCTCAAGCGTAAATATCGCTATACCCTTGAGGCCTTGCAAGTGGCTCACGGGCACTGGGTCGGCGTCAATACCAGCCGTACCAATGCTCTGGTTGAAGAAGCCGTGCGTTCCGGGCGCATTACTGAACTGGCGCCGAAGAGCGGTGTTGAGCGTGAGGTGAAGTATGGCGACAGCCGGTTTGATTTGGCATTGGGTGAGCGGCAGGCTCCCCATACCTATATAGAGGTTAAAAATGTGACGCTGGGGCCGGGGCCTGATCAGGAAGATGACGGCATTATCGCCTTTCCCGATTCGATAACCGAGCGCGGCCAAAAGCATTTGCAGACCCTGATGCAGGTGGCGGCGGAAGGCAAGCAGGCGGTGTTGCTGTTTTGTGTGCAGCACTCCGGGGCCCAGGTGGTCCGCCCGGCCGACGAGATCGATCGGCGCTATGGTGAGCTCTTGCGTCAGGCGGTGGGTCAAGGGGTGCGGGTGCTGGCCTGGAAAACGGTCCTGTCACCGCAGGAATGTACGTTGCTGGAACCCTTGCCGGTCCATCTGTGAACGGATAATACAGACATAGGCAGGCACTGTCGGTATTATATGCTTCGTATATGTTTTATATATGGAGTGTAAGGTTTGGGCATTGTCAAAATTTCCGATGAGCTGCATGAAGAGGTCCGTAAGGCCAGTGGCGTGATGTCGCGTTCAATCAATTCACAGGCCGAATTCTGGATCAAGATCGGTATGCAGGCGGAATTGAATCCTCAGCTGACGTTTCAGGAGCTGATTCAGGCATGGTTTCGCAGTGAAAATATCGGTGTGCCGGAGGGTGAAACATGTCAAAAGTGATGATTAAAACAGCAGAGGAAATTGCCCTGATGCGTGAATCCGGGCGTCTGCTGGCTCAGGTGTTTGTCATGCTGGACGACTTCGTGAAGCCCGGTGTTTCCACGCTGGATATTGATGCGCGAGTGGAAGAGTTCATTACCCAAGAGCTTAAGGCGCGCCCGGCCAGCAAGGGACAGTATGATTTTCCATTCTGTCTGAATACCTCGCCCAATGAAGTAGTATGTCATGGCATGCCCAGTGAGCGGGATATTGTACGGCCACAGGACATTATCAACCTGGATATTACGCTGGAAAAGGATGGTTTTATCGCGGACTCCAGCAAGATGTATGTCATGCCTGAAGCGTCCGCAGCGGCGCGTCGACTGGTACAAACCGCGTACCGGGCCATGTGGGCGGGTATTCGCACCGTGCGTCCGGGGGCAACGCTGGGCGATGTTGGTCATGCCGTACAAAGTATGGCGGAGAGCAAAGGCTACTCGGTCGTGCGTGAATACTGCGGCCACGGTATCGGCCGTGACATGCACGAAGCGCCGGATGTGTTGCATTATGGTCGCCCCGGGGCCGGGATGGTATTGCAGGAAGGTATGACCTTCACGATTGAGCCGATGATCAATCAGGGCACCGCCAGAACCCGGACGCGCAAGGATGGCTGGACTGTGGTAACGCTGGACAGGAAATTGTCGGCGCAAACGGAGCACACGGTACTGGTGACCGAGACAGGCTATGAAGTGCTGACGTTAAGGCCGGAAGAACGCCAGTCCTGAAACGTCGGCATCACGGTTTCACGTCATCGGGACTTCGATTTGGCCGTCGGGCTGATTATGATGGCAGCTGATCAACTATGGAAGGGTGAGGCTGCCGATTGATGCAACTGGATTATCAATATCGTGAACGACAGGTGGACCTGGATGCTCGACGGGCATTTCGTCTGGGTGATGGCAAAATCAGTGGTTATTGCTCACTGTTTCTGGGAGCGCTGAGTCTGCTGGCGGTGCTGGCCTATCTCTATCCCGCCTACTTGACGACCATTGAGCTGCGTCGAGCCTATGATGCCGAACAGCTGCAAAAGCTGTTGAAGTACGGCATGTATTTCTCGCTCATGTTTGGCGTCCTGACATTTTACTTCAATCGCTACAAGCGAATGGGCGCAGGGGGGATCGGTTTGACCCTGCTCGCCTTTGCGTTGGGAGGCTACAGTATTCCCGTGGGTCCGGTGGAGCCGGTGCGGTTATCTCTGGGGGTCGACTGGCTGATTCTGGCCTTTCTGGGATCGGTGCTGGTGTTCATGACGCTGGAAAAGCTGTTGCCCAAGTACCGGAACCAGGTGATCCTGAGGCCCGAGTGGGGCGTGGATCTGGTGTATTTCTGTTTCAATCACTTGATGATCTCGGCGATTCTGATTTATGCCAATTATCATGCCGGCCATTTTGACTGGGCGGTCAGTGCCAGTGTGCAGGCTGTCGTGCAGGCCGCCCCGATCTGGCTGCAAGTTGTCCTGATTGTTCTCTGTGCCGACTTCGTGCTTTATTGGGAGCACCGACTCTACCATGAGGTGCAGCCTCTATGGTCGATACATGCGGTCCATCACTCGGTGGAAGAACTCGACTGGCTGGCCGGTTCGCGGGGACACTTCATTCAGGTTTTTTCGGAGCGAGCGCTGGTGATGATACCGCTCTACCTGTTGGGAGCCGATGCGACGGCGCTGAATATCTATGTTACTTTCGCAGCCTTGCAGGCGGTACTGATTCATTGCAATACGCGGTTGCCGTTCGGGCCACTGAAATATGTACTGGTTACGCCTCAGTTTCACCATTGGCATCATGGTTCCGAAAAGCCTGCCATCGATACCAACTACGGCGCCCACACCGTATTGTTTGACCGCCTGTTTGGCAGTTATCACATGCCGGCCGAGCACTGGCCGGTCGAATATGGCACGACGGTGCGCCTGCCCAGGGGGTATCTGGCGCAGATTGTGTATCCCTTCAGACGCTGGCTGGCACGTAAATAGTCGAATGGCAGCGCGGGGCGAACGCCTGCGCTGCCGCCGGGGTCAGTGACGAGACAGCAGTTCGTCGGTGCTGATGACCTCGGCATAGGCGAAGGCCAGTGCGGCCATGAAAGCGGCGTGAACCTGTTCGGCCGGAACCTGGATACCGTTGAACTCGACATCCAGTGTCGCACAGGCATCGTGCAGCAGCGTATTGGCATAACCCAGGTCGGCAGCAGCCCGGGTAACGGCATCGATGCAGATATGGCTCATGGCGCCAGCGATGATCAGGCTGTCGATGCCTTCTCGCTGCAGCAAAGCCTGCAAGTCAGTGCCCTTGAAACTGTTGACTTCGTTTTTCAGGATCTGGAATTCGCCATCAGCCGGTTGCAGGCTGTTATGAATGGTGGCGCCTTCGCTATTGGGTGTGAAAAACGGGGCTTCGGCCGAAGGAAATTCATGGCGTACATGGATGACTGGCCAGCCACGCTCACGGAAGTCCGCCAGCACACGTGCGGTATTGGCTGCGGCCGCTTCAATGCCGCTCAGCGTCCACCGGCCACCGGGAAAATAATCGTTCTGCATGTCGATGATGATCAGAGCCGTTTTGCTCATGGGGTTCTCCTGTTGAATGTGTGTAGCTCATCCTAATGTGCCCTGTTAGGCTAGGCGGGTGGCATAACTGACAATAACACGGCAAAAACAGACATGAGCCAGACGGTCCATATTGCGATTTTGGTCATTCCCGGTGCAGCCTTGTCGGCGGTCCACGGTTTGATCGATCTGTTTCAGACGGCCAATCGCGTACTTGCCGAATTACAGCAGGCACCGGCACTTCGCTTCCAGGAAAGCTGCTGGAACCTCGAAGGCGGGCGGCTGGTGCCGTCGCCGACGGGAAGCGACGGTGCGCCTGCCGTGGTGATCGTGCCACCGGTATTGAACGGGCAGGCGTATTTGGAGCCGCAGCCTGATGTGTGTGCCTGGCTGAAGACTTGGCACCAGCAGGGCGCGGTGGTCAGTTCAGCCTGTGCGGGCTCCTTTCTGCTGGCACAGGCAGGTTTGCTGACCGGCCGCAAGGCAACCACGCACTGGCAGCTGGAAGGGGCCTTTCGTTATCAGTATCCGGATATCGAGCTGGATACGGATGCGCTGTTGTTGACGGACTCGGACCTGGTGACGGCTGGAGGCGTGATGTCTTGGGTGGATTTGGGACTGCATCTGATTGGTCGTTATGTCCCGCCGACGGTGGTACAGGCGCTGGGGCGCTTTCTGGTGGTGGATACGGGGGCGCGACAACAAAGCTATTACCGCAGTTTTTTGCCTGTTCTGGATCATAACGACCGCGCTATTCTGGCTCTTCAGCACCGGTTGCATCGTGAGTATGCGCAGGCCTGGAGTGTCAGGCAGATGGCCTCGATGGCCAGTCTGACCGAGCGCACCTTCAGTCGTCGTTTCCTCAAGGCTACGGGGCTCCGGCCTGCGGAATATCTTCAGCAGCAAAGGGTACACAAGGCGCGCGAGTTGCTGGAAAATACCGCGACTACGGTGGAGCGTGTTGCCTGGCTGGTGGGCTATGAGGATATCAGTGCCTTTCGACGCATGTTTCAGAAACAGACGGGGTTGACCCCGAGCCAGTACCGGGAGCGTTTCAGCAATAGTGGGCAGGCCGTCAACCGGGAGCGGGCTGAAGTCGCGACTGTCGAATTGGATTAACCGAGAAGGAAAAACTATGGATCTGTTGTCCGCATTGATGACCGTAACGTTGGTGCATCTGTTGGCGGCGGCGTCGCCGGGGCCGGACTTTGTCATGGTCAGCCAGCAATCGTTGACTCAGGGTCGCAGGGCCGGGGTGTTGTGCAGCCTGGGGATTGCACTTGGGTTGTCAGTACATATCATCTATTCGTCACTGGGGCTGGCCGCAATGGTGAGCCATTCTGTGGAAATTTTGACCGTGCTGAAGTATCTGGCCGCAGCTTACCTCATCTGGCTGGGTGTTAAGGGCTTGCGCAGCCGGGCGGCCGAGCCTGGCGTGGATGTTTCCCCGTCGGTTCAACCACGATCTGAATCCAGACTGATTGCCATGGGGTTTGTCTGTAATGCCCTGAATCCCAAGGCGCCGTTGTACTTTATGTCCCTGTTTACCCTGGTGATCTCGCCCGAGTCGCCGCTGTGGCAAATTGTGGTCTTGGGAGGGTGGATGATGCTGTTGCAGTTTGGCTGGTTCAGTCTGGTCGCTTTTCTGCTGTCGCGTCCCAGTGTTCGGCAGAAGGTTCAGCGCGTGGCGCACTGGATCGATCGTTCACTGGGAGCGGTGATGGTGGCTTTCGGAGTCGGGCTGCTGTTTTCAGAAGTCAAACGCTAGTCGATGAGGTCGGGCGTGCGAACAACTTTATCTGGCATATGTCATAGAGTGGCCTGAATTTCTCGGTACAATACGAAGAGACTGACCGAGAAAAGCAGTACGCAGGACACTCGCCCATGTTGATATCTTCTCGCCATTCTTTGCTGTGGATGCTGATGATTGTGCTCCCTTTTGTGTACGGGGGCAGAGCCGGTGCCGATACGCTGGAGGATGTGTTGAACCATGGTGATATTCGCTGTGGTGTTTTTCCCGACGACCCCGGTCGCAGCGCCATTGGTCCGGAGGGGGATTGGCAGGGCTTCTACGTGGATTTTTGCCGGGCCACGGCGGCTGCGCTATTCGGTAATCCCGACCGGGTGCAGTATATCGAAGTGGATGCAACGACGCGCTTCACAACCTTGCAGCAGCGTCAGACCGATGTGGTGATGTACAGTACGACCTGGACGCTGGGGCGAGAAAATCGTTACCAGGTCGCTTTCCCTGCCGTTTACCTGTTTGACGGCCAGGGTGTGATGGTGAGAACCGGTGCCGGGGTTGAAAGCCTGGCTGACCTGCAGGGCAAAACACTATGTGTCACGGAAAACACGTCGACCCACCAGAATCTGGTGGATGTTCTGGCGCGTCACCGGATTGAAGCCAGTATCCAGTTCAGTAATGGTGACAGTTTCTTTCGCGGACACTGTGATGCCTATAGTGCCGATCGCATGAATCTTGCGACCAACCGAGCTCATCGAGCCGATAACCCAAGCGAATATTACATTTTGCCGGAGAGCCTGTCCCGTGAGCCCATAGGGCCTATGGTGCGTAATGACGATGCGCGCTGGATCAGAGTTGTCCGCGCTGTGGTGGACGGTCTGATTCTGGCTGATGAAAAAGGCATTACACAGGCCGGCGTGCAGGCTGATCGCACATCAGGGCGCAGTGTTGAGGTGCGCAACCTGCTGGGTGTCAGCGGTGATCTGGGATCTCGATTAGGGCTGCCGGACGACTGGGCTTATCACATGATCCTGGCGGTAGGTAATTACAGCGAGATCTATCAGCGTCACTTCGGGCCGGGGACCCCCATTAATGTTGATGCCGGACCCAATCAGCCCTGGTCACGGGGCGGGTTGTTGTTTGCGCCCCTGTTTCGTTGATCGGGCACGTTGAATGCAGTCAATTCGTCATAGTATCGGCACCCGTCTCAGCCTGATTATCGGGTTGACCTTCAGTCTGTATCTGGCGGTCGTCCTGGCGGTGGGCTATGTCATCTACCAGCAATACCGAGGCTTCAGTGAATTGGCCAGCAGTCAGTTCGGACGTGCGCTTGCTGCGGCCGAACTGACACGGGATGCGGAAATCATTGCAGCCGAAGTTTTCGAAATTATGGTGGGAAACCGGCGCTCCAACAGTGCCGGTAATCAGCGAGCCGAGAATTTGACACGGTTGTACCAGCGAGCGCGCGAGCGTCTGGAACAATTGGGAGGGGCTGGCGAGATCGGTGGAGTGCTGCATGAAGAGCTGAATCGATGGCAGGAGCCGTTTTTCAGCAGTCTGGATCTGTTGGGAACTCAGCTGGCGCGGGAAGAAACGCTCAAGGCGGCGCACTTGAGACATTTCGACGCGTTTTTTCTGCTGTTGCAGCAATTGCCGGCAGTGGAGTCCGAAAGCCTGACTCCGGATGAGCAGCGTTTTGTCAGCCAGGCTCTGGTGGCGCTGGTCTCGACGGCTTCGGTACTCAATGCCGAGCGTCCTGGACATATTGCGCAACTGGAAGACAATTACCGACAGGCCATGAAGCGTTTGGCAACACTACCACTGACGGCGCCGCAACTGCTGAGACTGCGCGCCAAGCTGGAAATGGTTTTGCCCGAGGCCTTTCACAGCCGCCCCGCATTGCTGAAAAATGCTCGGGCAACACTGGCGACGGCGCGGCGCACACGCGTACTGGCACAAAAATTGACCAGTGCAACATACAGCTATCATTTGCAGTTGAAAGCCACGGCACAGAAGGCAATCGCTGACCATCAGCGGTTGATTAGTCGTTCGTTGTTGGGGCTTCTGTTGGCCTCGCTGGTTTTGGCTACGGTGACATTGGGTGCGGTTGTTCATATCCGTCGCAGTATTGTACAACGGCTGAATCAGCTCAGCGGCGCCATGCATTCCCACTTGCAGGGCCTGTCTGTGCCCATCCCACAGGAGGGGAATGACGAAATCAGCGGTATGGGAGCCAGTTTTTCCGTGTTTGTGGAGGCACGTTGTCGGGCCGAACAGCAGCTGGAGGAGGCCAATCGGCATTTGCAGCAAATGAATGCCGAGTTGGAACGATTAAGTGTAACCGATGCTCTGACCGGGCTTGCCAATCGACGCTGCTTTGATCAGCAGCTGGTTCAGGAGTGGCAGCGGGCAGAGCGCGACGGTAACATGCTGGCGGTTATCATGGCGGATGTGGACTGCTTCAAGGCGTATAATGATACCTATGGCCACCAGCAGGGTGATGAATGTCTGCACCGGGTTGCTCGGGCCATGTCCGCCTGCCTGCAGCGCAGTAGTGATGTGGTGGCTCGTTATGGTGGCGAGGAATTCGTCATGCTGCTGCCGGGGCTGGATGGCAGACAAGCTGAACGGTTGGCATGGAAGCTGTTGACGGTTGTGCGTGCCCTGGGTATTGAGCATGACGGGGCCGAGGCGGGTGTGGTGACGTTGAGTCTGGGGGTCGCTTCCCTGTCGCCGAATTCCAGCTTGCACCCGGATGGCCTGGTCGGCTTGGCAGACAGCGCCCTCTACGCCGCCAAGGCCGCCGGTCGCAATACCGTTCAGGTTGCCGACTGATAGTGGTCAGGTCATCCAATTTGGCCGCCAATTGTGTCAGCAAATGAGGTCGAGATGAATCAGGAACAGGCATTTATCCGGTTACGTCAGGTGATGTCAGGCTACTATCCATTGTCGGATGTGACTTGGCAGGCGCTCAGGGCCATTTGTCAGTATCGGCAGGTTGCCAGACAGAATCTGATTTGTCGGGTGGGTGAGGTGCCGCGTTCCTTTGCTTTTGTCTGTCAGGGCCTGTTTCGGGTTTTTGTACTGGATGAAAAGGGGAATGAATTCAACAAAAACTTTTTTCAGGAAGGACGATTTCCCGGTTCCATGACAGCCTTGTTACGCCAAGAAGTGTCACTGCATTCAATCCAGGCACTGGAAGACTCGGTCATCATCGAAATCGACTTTCAGGCCTTTCGTGATCTGCTGTATCGCAGCGAAGACCTCAAACTGTTTCAGATTCACTATCTTGAGGCGCACTGGCTACTGGACAAGGATACCCGCGAGGTGCGCCTGGTGCAGCAGGGCGCTGCCGAACGGTATCAAGCATTTCAGCAGGAGCATCCGGAACTGCTGGCCCGCTTGCCGCAATATCATATTGCCTCGCATCTGGGCGTGACTCCTACGCAGCTGAGTCGGATCAGAAAAAAATCCTGAGTCATCAACCTATGTAAATGAGCTTCAGTGCCTGCGTACGTAATCTGCATCCAGTCAGCGGGTATTCCGCTGTGTGAGTCCCAACACTGGAGTCGATTATGTCCCCCTTGAACGCCCTGAACTGGCGCTATGCCGTTAAGCAATTCGCCAATACCACTTTGCACCCGCAACAGCTGGAACCACTGCTGGAAGCGATACGCCTGAGCCCGGGGGCTTTTGGTCTGCAGCCCTATCGTCTGCTGCTGATCAGCAATCCTGAGCTGCGTAGTAATCTGCTGCTCCACTCCATGGGACAGAATAAAGTCACCAAAGCTTCGCATCTGTTGGTGTTTGCAGCGGTGCAACAAATTGATGAGGCCTTTGTTGCTGATCATATTGAATGTATGACCCAACAGAGGGGCGGTACTGCTGAGGAATATCAGGGCCTTGAAGCGCATCTGAATGGCTATTTCAGGAACATGAGCGATCAGGAAAAAGTGCGCTGGGCTGATCAGCAGGTGTTTCTGGCGTTGGGTAACTGCCTGACCAGTGCGGCGCTGCTGGGCATTGATAGCTGCCCTATGACCGGGTTTAACCCTGAGGGCTATGATCAGGTTCTGGGACTTGCCGAACAGGGTCTGAGGAGTGTTGCCACCTGTGCCCTGGGTGAGCGTCATGCCGAGGATGCCGCCGCCGATCTGCCGAAGGTGCGCTTGCCGGCGCAGGTCTTGACCCGGGTGTTGGTATGAGCAGCCTGCTTCCCTGGCTGGCGCTGTCTGCCGGTGCTGCCATTGCTGTCCAGGCGGGCATGAACGCCCGACTTGGGGTGGAGTTGGGCAGTACCATGCTGGGGGCAGGGGTCGCTTTTGCAGTGGCCTGTTTGGCATCTCTGCTGGTAGTTGCGCTGCAGCGTGCAGGTATGCCCGGTGTGGACCGTCTGCAGGCGGTCCCTTGGTATCTTTGGGGTGGCGGTATCATCAGTGCCTTTGGTGTGGGCATGTTCTATTTTTTGATCCCGCGTATGGGCGTAGGTCCGATGATGTCGTTCGCCCTGGCCGGACAAATTGTGCTGGCCGTGATTGCCAGTCATTTCGGCTGGTTTGATCAGCCGGTGAAGTCGATGAATCTGACGCGAGTGATGGGCCTGCTGGTGCTGGTTGCGGGTGTGAGTCTTATTTACTGGGAGTGAAATGGCATGGATCCTCTAATGCATAAAGCCAATATTGATAATCTGACCGGACTCTGGCGTTTAATGAGAGCTGACAGGCTGTCATCCGGACTGTGGCAATCGGAATGCTGGCCGCGCCGATGTTGGGGGGGGTGGGAAGACGGTCTGAACAGTACCGGACAAGCGCTGCTCCGCGAGGCACCGGTCGGCTATCTTTGTCCGATTTGGGACGTTGGTGTCGAAACAGCCGATGTGGAAAACGATCTATTAGCTGGCGGGTTCGAAATGGGTCTGCAGCAGCGGGCCATGGTCCTGCCATTGCATGAAGTCGAGCCGATTGAGAGTACGTTGACCTTGAACCTGAGTGCCATTGGCAGCGAACAGGATGCGGCCATTTGGGCGGAGGTGTGTGGGCGGGCCTTTGGTTATCACATTGATGTCGGCGTGATCGACCGGTTGCGTAATCTGCCAGAGGTGGAGGTTCTGTGGGCGACGCGCGAAGGTGCTGTTGTCGCGACGGCAATCCTGTATCACAGCGGGGCGGTAACGGGGGTTCATCAGGTTGGAGTACCGCCGGAGCTTCAGGGGCAGGGAATTGCCCGTGAGCTGATGTGGCAATTGGTTGCCCGGTTGAAGACGACAGCCGTTGAATCTCTATGCCTTCAGGCTTCAGCTGCTGGTGAGCCGCTCTATCTTAACATGGGGTTTAAACCGCAGTTTCTGATGCGCAGTTACCGGCGTATTTGAATCCTGCAAGTAGCGGGGCGCTGCTCAGATGTATTACTCGGTCTTGTTCGGCACAACAATGATCGGACGCATCATGAAAGGACTGTAGAAAAACGGATCACAGTCACAGCGCTCTCGTACCTGCTGTATCTCAGGCCAAAGGTGTACTTGTTCGGCCTTCAGTACAGGGAAGGTATAGGGGTGTTGACCCACGACACCGTCCTGCATGCGAGAAAAGGCACCCAGTGCCGTCACCTGACGTCCTGGCGCATAAATGGCAGGGTCAATGAAGTCACTGACTTCAATGTGAAAACGGCCCTCGCTGCTGTCACTTTTGACCGGGCGGCCGTTTCCACTCAGGCTGAACTGCACCACTTCGAGACGGCTGCCATGAGCCAGGTTCGTGACCGAAACGATTTCTCCTCCCCACAGTGCCACCTGATGCATGGCTTCGGTTTCGCTTGTTTCTGCGAAAGGCAGTAGTGTTTCTCCTTTGGGGACAGACAGGTCATCGGGCAGCGCTGCGCAGCCGGACAGTATCAGGACGCCGAGTAGCATGAAAGCAAACTTCATTGACGGATTCCTCGGTATTTGTGACTGAGAATCATTTTTACCACAAAGAGGGGTCTTGTTCCATCAGGCCAGGGGCACGGCAGGAGGGTGTTACAATTTGTTACAAAGCACCACAAATTTGCACATTTATTGCGCATCAGGTTTACAGAGGTGCTCTAGGCTGTACTCAATTACAAAAACAGCAGTCAGGCATGCGCCGTTCGGCGTCGCCATTATCGAGGGCTCATCCCCATGAAAAAACAGATTGTTCGCCGTGCTTCCGGCTATGCATTGAGCGCAGCCGTGGCGGCTACCCTTGCTGCTCCTGCGTCTGCGTATAACCTTTACAATGAAAACGGCTCCGAACTGAACTTGGACATCGAAGCCGTTTTCGGTGTTTTCTCCAGTAACGAAAACTATCTGTACGATAATGACCGTGGCGGTGCCAACTGGCGAGAGGGCTACATCAAATATGGCCTGTCGGGCAGTCATGTCTATGGCAGCAAAGGTGCCAGCGTGTATGCAGGCGTCAATTTGTTGAGTTCTGCGACCTGGGGTGACGGGGATGCGGGCGGCTTTACTTCCGGTAACGAATCCGAGACGGACCTGGAAGACGCGTACTTGGGTTGGCGTTCGGGGAGCATGTTGCCGGCACTGGGGCAGGATGGTCTGGATATCTCCTTTGGCCGTCAGCAGTTTGCCATTGGGGATGGCTTCCTGATCAATAGCGATGCGTTGAACTTTGGGGATGCCCTGGGAGGCGAGCTGGATCGTGGCGGAGCCTACTGGCTGGCCGCACGCAAGGCTTTTGACCGTACTGCCATTGTGCGTATCGGTGACGCCGAAGGCTTGCGCGCCGATCTGTTCTGGCTGGAATCGGATAATGTTGCCCAGTCCAAAATGGAGCTGGCAGGGATTAACGCCGAGTACATTCTCCCGGAAGGCACCTTCGGCCTGGCGTATCTCGAAGGCCTGGATGTGATGGAAGGTGGTGCTTCGCATCGTGATGGCCAGCAGACGCTGAGCCTGCGCTACCAGGGTAGTGCAGGGATCGATAACCTGTTCCTGTCCGGTGAATTCGTGACTCAGGATCAGGGGGATAATACGGTCTCCGACGCGGATGCCTGGTATATGGAAGCCGGGTGGACCTTTGCCGACGTGCCTTGGTCGCCGAGTGTGAACTATCGTTACTCGACCTTTGATGAAGGCTTTGATCCGCTGTTTTTCGGTTTTAACCGTGGTTATGGCACCTGGTTCCAGGGTGAAGTGGCGGCCAACTATGCTGGGCCATTTAACTCCGATGCTGATGTACATCATATAGGTGTGAAAGCCTCTCCGAGCGAGAGTCTGAGTATCGGAGCGTTGTTCTTCGATTTCCGTGATACCGCAGGTGGCAGCGGAGCACTGGATGGACAGGAAATAGACCTGTATGCCGAATGGGTCGTGACACCGAACCTGATTGTCAGCCCCTTGATCGGTTTTTATACGCCGGATAACAGCGATGCACAGGGCGGCTCTCAGATTGGCAATGACGACACCAATGTCTACGCTCAAATGATTGCCATTGTTCCATTTTGATTTGACCAAGCGTTAACCCGGACCTGTCGGCCAAGGCTGTCGGCAGGCCAATTGAATAAGGACTCCGAGATGCAAACGGTATCGACTCTTTTTATTAATGGTCAGGCGGTTGCCGGTGAGCGCGAAGCGTTTCCCGTGATCAACCCGGCTACGGGTGAAGCGTTCGCACAGTGCCCGGCCGCTTCGCCGGAACAGGTGGATGCTGCCGTGGCGGCGGCCCAGTCCGCGTTCAGAACATTTCAGCACACGCCGGATGCTGAGCTGCAGGCCATGCTGCACCGTGTGGCCGATCTGATAGAAGCTAATGCTGATGAGCTGGCTCGAGTCGTGACCCTGGAACAGGGCAAGCCATTGTCCGTGGCGCATATGGAAGTTGCCGGCGCTGTCGGGTGGACGCGATATACCGCTGAGCTGCAAGTACCGGTTAAAGTGATCGAAGACAGCGAGGAGCGTTTGGCCGAACTGCATCACAAACCTTTGGGCGTTGTAGGGTCAATCACCCCCTGGAACTGGCCGCTGCTGATTGCGGTCTGGCACATTATGCCCGCGCTGCGTACCGGCAATAGTGTGGTATCAAAACCGTCTTCAATGACACCGTTCAGCACCCTGAAACTGGTTGAACTGATCAACCAGGTTGTACCGGCGGGGGTGATCAATATCGTGACGGGAGAAGGCGGCATTGGCCGTGCCATGACTCAGCATCCCGAGATCAATAAAATTGTCTTTACCGGTTCTACCCCCACAGGGCAAGACATTATGCGCAAGGCGGCGGACAACCTGAAACGCCTGACACTGGAACTGGGGGGCAACGATGCCGGTATCCTGTTGCCGGGTGAAGATCTGGATGCGCTGGTGCCGGGGATATTCCAGACGGCCTTTATCAATATGGGGCAGACTTGCGCGGCGTTGAAGCGCTTGTACGTGCACGAATCACAATATGACGAAGTCTGTCAGCGACTGGCGGATATTGCGTCTGAACAGGTCGTGGGTAACGGCCTGGATGAGGGTGTGAACTTCGGCCCGGTACAGAACAAGGCCCAGTTGGACTTGGTAGTTGAACTGGTCGAGGATGCGAAGGCACATGGAGCACGTGTGCTGAGTGGTGGCAGTGTGCAACCGGGTAACGGCTATTTTTATCCACCAACCATTGTGGCGGATGTCCGTAATGGTGTGCGTCTGGTGGATGAAGAGCAGTTTGGCCCTGTACTGCCGGTGATTCCGTATAGCGACGTTGAAGAGGCGATCGCCATGGCGAATGACAATGTCAACGGGCTCGGTGGCTCGGTATGGGGCACGGATATTGAGCAGGCGCGCTCAGTGGCGATGCGCCTGGAAAGCGGTACTGCCTGGATCAACAACCATGCTGAAGTTTTGCCCCACTGCCCCTTCGGTGGCAGCAAAATGTCAGGTATCGGTATTGAGTTTGGGGAAGAAGGTTTGCTTGAGTACACCCAGCCACAGCTACTCAGCATCAAGCGCAACTGATGACGTAATCATCTCACTTTCTCGTTAATGCTACGAAAGTGCTTGCCGGGGTTCATCCCCGGCTTTTTTTAGGTGCTTTTGTAATCCTTGCTACTTCGTCTCTACGTATACATGTACTTTCCCCCGCGACCAGGAACGCCAGGCTGCCAGCAGGCAATAACCGCAGCAAAGCAGGAAGGCCAGTTCCAACAGATCCATCAGGGCCGGGTATTGCTCGGGTACCAGCTGTGCGTTGCCAATCATCAGGTTAAACAGGAAGACTACAACAGCCATGCCCAACATGTTGCCAAGGGTTCTGGAAATGTTCAGCAGGGATGAGCCGATACTCAGTTTATCAGTCGGAATGACACTTAAGGCACCGTTGTTGTTAGGAGAAGAAAAAAGACCAAACCCGGTTCCCATGACCAGAAGTGCCAGGACCACCTGCTCCAGGCCGCTATCCTGATTGAGCATGGCCAGAATCAGGAAGCCGACACCGAACAGCAGGCTGCCAAGGGTGGCGGGGATGCGAGGCTCGAATCGGTCTGACAGGCGTCCGGCAATAGGAGCCAGTATTGCCATCATCATGGCTTGCAGCAACATCAGTTGTCCTGCTTCTGCGGGCGACAACCCGCGAATATATTGCAGGTAAAGGCTGAGCAGGAACTGTAGGGGGTAGTTGGCGGCATACATGAAAAAACTGGCCTGAATAGAGCGAAAGAACACCGTGTTTTTAACCATGCGGCGCAGTCTGATCAGGGGGTATGGAGTATGCTCCTGCTGATAGACAAATAGTCCCAATAGCGCAAGCCCAAGGCTGCCCAGAATTATTCCGGTCCAGTCGGGAAGTTCGGACAGGCCGATAAAAAACAGGCTCGATGCGACAATAAATAACAGACTGCCAACCCAGTCCAACCGTTCGTCCAGTTTGCGCTCGGTTTCCTGTACATGTATCCAAACCAGCACTGCACAGATGACTGCCAGTGGCAACGGTGCGAGAAATACGGCGTGCCAGTCCCACCATTCTGTTAACCAGCCGCCAATAGGCGGGCCACAGGTCAGACCCAGATACACGGATGTGGATGTCAGGCCCAGCGCCATACCGCGTCCGTGATCTGCAAAAACCTGAGACACGATCGCCATGCCGGTGCCAAAAATCATGGCACCGGAAATCCCCTGCAGCAGTCGCATCAGCAGCAGCCAGCCGATGTGATCAACCAGAGTGATGGCAAACGAACTGAGTGAAAATAACAACACGCCTGCCAGAAAAACTTTTTTCCTTCCGATCATGTCGGCAATGCGTCCGGCCGGCAGTTGCAGGGCAATGGCGCCCAGCAAATTCATGGTTGGAATCCAACTGACCAGCACTGCATCTGCATTCAGGTCTGCCGCGATGGCCGGCAGTGCCACGTTGACGGCTGACATGCTCATCGGCATCAGGAAGGTGGCGACACAGATGCTCAGAAGTGTCAGCCAGCGCACGGAAGCTGAGGCGTAAGGCGTATCCTGGAGTGTGCTCATGGAGGGCCTTGTTAACGATAATTGGTATTACATTCTAGCGGTAATCAGGTAAAAGGACAGAGTGTTTGCTCGATAAAAAAAGCCGGCGCTGGGCCGGCTTTTAAAACGAGAGGGGATTACAGCAGGTTGTATAGGAATACCACCACAATACCGGCCGGTGTCAGGAAGCGGAGTACGAACATGAATGCGCTGTAGGCAGCGCCTTTCAGGCCGATCTCGTCATCCAGTCCCTGACGCTTCATGGCCCAGCCGGCAAAGAGTGCAATGGCCAGACCGCCCAGTGGCATCATCAGGTTGGAGACCAGGAAGTCGAGCAGATCGAACACGGTCTTGCCTTCAAAGAAGGGGATAAAGGCCAATGGGTGGAAGTCAGCCCAGTTGTTGAACGACAGCACGGTACCGATACCCACCAGCCAGATCGCCAGGCCGCCGAACAGTGCGCTTTTGGCACGGCTGATACCCTTGTGTTCTTCCAGCCATTCTACTACCGGCTCCAGCATGGAAATGGCGGAGGTCAAAGCTGCGACCAGCAGCAGAGCAAAAAACAGAGTGCCGAAGATCAGTCCGCCGGTCATTTGACCGAATGCCAGTGGCAGGGTCACAAAAATCAGGCCAGGCCCGGAGCCCGGCTCCAACCCATTGGCAAATACCAGCGGAAAGATAGCCAAACCGGCCAGCAGTGCTACGCCAGTGTCCATGACAGCAATCGTCATGGCCGTACGGGCGATGTTGACGTTTTGCGGCAGGTAGGAGCCGTAGGCCATCATCACGCCGATGCCGATACTCAGGGTAAAGGCGGCATGGCCCAGTGCAGTCAAGACACCTTCAGTGGTCAGTTTGCTGAAGTCCGGTGAGAACATGAAACTGACGGCTTCACCAAATTTTCCGGTAGTGGTTGCGTAACCGACCATGATGAACAGCAATATGAACAGCAAAGGCATCAGGGTGTTGATCGCTTTTTCCATGCCGGAGCGGATGCCGCGACCCACAATCAGGATAACAATGGCCATGAATATGCTATGCCACAGCATCAGGTCGCCGGTGCTGGCCAGCATGCCGCCAAAGGTGTTACCGATGGTATCCGCATCAGCGCCGGCAAACATGCCTGAGGCCGCTTTGCCTACATAGGACAGCGCCCAGCCGCCGATGACGGAGTAAAAGGAAAGGACAAGAAATGACGCAATGATGCCGTTCCAGCCGATCAGGCGCCAGCCTTTGCGGGTGCCTTCCACTGTTGTGAGTTCGCGCATACTGGCCACGGGACTCTGGCCGCCGCGACGTCCGACCATTACTTCGGCGATCAGTACGGGAATGCCAACGACGGCGATGCAGGCAAGGTAGACCAGAACAAAGGCGCCGCCACCGTTTTCGCCGGTAATGTAGGGAAACTTCCAGATGTTGCCCAGGCCTACGGCAGAGCCAACGGCTGCCAAGATGAAGGCCATGCGTGAGGACCAGAGGTTACCAGCCTGCTGGTGCGCTTTAGGGGTTGCTTGACTCATTATGAGAGTTCTCCGGTATCGTTATTGTTATCGGTCAGTGCCGGTACTGAAAAGCCCCTGCCGTGAAGCGACAGGGGCCTGGATTCTGGCTATTCAGTATGCTCAACCACCTCCCTCAGAGCCTCGGCAACGCGGGGCAATGTCTCAGTGGAAAGACCAGCGATATTGATCCGACTGGAATCCAGCATGTAGATGCCGAACTCGTCGCGCAGTGTCTGTACCTGTTGTGGTGAGATGCCCAAAAACGAGAACATCCCGCGCTGTCGTTCGATAAAGCTGAAATCACCGGCTGGAGTCAGTGCCTGACTTAAACCGGCACGAAGCTCAAGAATGCGGGAACACATCCCGTTGAGTTCATGTTGCCATTGTTGCATCAGCTCGGGGGTGTCGAGGATCATCTCGACCACCGCTGCGCCATGAGCGGGAGGCATGGAATAGTGCGACCGGATCGCACTCAGCAGCTGGCTGGTGGCGGCCTTGCCCTGTTGGGCGTTGGCTGAAATCAGCATCAGGGCACCGGTACGTTCCCGGTAGAGGCCGAAGTTTTTGGAGCAGGAGGACGCGACGATCACTTCCGGCAGACGCTGCGCCATCAAGCGCACCCCCTGTGCATCCCGGTCCAGGCCTTCGCCCAGGCCCTGATAGGCAATATCGATAAACGGCAGCAATCCCTTGCGCTCGACCAGGTCCGTGATAGCGGACCATTGGTCGGCGTTCAGATCTGCGCCGGACGGATTATGACAGCAGCCGTGCAGGAGTACCACATCACCGGCTGCTGCCTGTTCCAGGCAGGCCGTCATGGCGTCGAAATCGACGCTCAGGGTGGCCTTGTCCAGATAGGGGTATTCGCGGATGTCCAGTCCCGCCCCGGTCAACAATGGAATATGGTTGGCCCAGGTTGGGGCGCTGACCCAGACGGTGGTCCCTGCTTGGCAGAGATTGAGAAATTCGGCGGCCATACGCAATGCACCGCAACCGCCTGGTGTCTGCACCACGTTGACGCGATCATCCCGTAGTGCAGGGTGATCCTGGCCCAGAATCAGTTGACCGATCAGGTGATTGAATCCTTCCGTACCGGCCGGGCCGATATAGGCCTTGGTGGTCTCGGTGGCCAGCAGGCGTTCCTGGGCAGCCTGTACGGCTGCCATGATGGGTGTATTACCGGCTTCGTCACGGTAGACGCCGACACCCAGATCCACCTTGTCGGTACGCGGATCTTCGCGAAAGGTTTTCATCAAACTCAGAATCGGATCCTGAGGAAGGGTTTTGAGTTGTTCAAACATGTGCTTTCTCCTCCGCCTGAGCGACCTTGATCAGGGTCGGCTGGCCGGTTTCGAATGCCTTGATGAGATGCTTGCGCTTCTCGGCAACACCTTCGGCAGCCTGTTCACGTACCGGGCCGTAGCCACGGATTTCGGACGGCAGTTCTGCCAGGTCGACGGCGAACTCGTAGTTGCCGGCGTTCAGCTCGTGGGCAATACGGTTCAGCAGTTCCTGGTATTCCGCCAGCAGGGCACGATCCAGCTTGCGATCGGCGGAAAAACGGAAGGGGTCGAACGCAGTGTTACGGAGCCCCTTCAAAGGTGCCAGAACTTTCAAAGCCTTCAGCATCCAGGGACCGAACTGACGCTTCAGCGGGCGACCTTTCGCATCCTTTTTGCCACCCAATACTCCAGACAAGACGGGCGGTGCCAGGTTGAAGTTGATGTGGTAGTCGCCTTCGAAGGTCTGTTCGACCTCTTTCAGGAAGTCGGTCTGGGTAAACAGACGCGCCACTTCATACTCATCTTTATAGGACATCAGGCGGAACAGCTGCTGTGCCACGGCACGTGTCAGTTTCTGTTCGTTCTTGTCCAGAGAGGTTTCAGCGGTACGGATCTGCTCTACCAGCTGTTTGTACTGAGCGGCCCAGGCGGCATCCTGATACTCGGTCAGGTGCGCGCTGCGACGCTCGATCAGCTGTTCAAGTGTTTCGTTCTCCGGTGTGACCGGTTTGGTGCGGGCTTCTTCACTGAGCTGTGACTCGACCCAGTTGCGATCGTCCGCCGCCAGTCGGCCCCAGCCGAATGCCTGCTTGTTGCGGTCGATGGCGACGCCGTTCAGTTCGATGGCACGCATCAGCGCTTCAAGAGATACCGGTACCAGACCTTTCTGCCAGGCGAAACCGAGCATCATGACGTTGGAGAATACGGTGTCGCCCAGCAGTTTTTCCGCGATCAGGTTGGCATCCAGCTGATCGAAGGCGTTTTCGCCCACGGCGTCCTGGAGCAGCTTCAGGCGTTTCTCGGCCTGCATGTCGGCGTCACGGAACATCACGTAGTCGGCGGTCGCCAGCTCGGCTTCGTTGGCGACGATGCGAGTGTGGTTCGGGCGCAACACGTTCAGGGCCTTCTGCGAGGTCGCAACGACCATGTCACAGGCGACCATGGCGTCGGCCTGACCGTTCTCGATGCGGACCTGGTGCAGCTTGCTCGGCGAGCCGGCCAGACGCACGTAGCTCAGTACGGTACCGCCTTTCTGGGCGAAGCCCATGAAGTCCAGTACGGACGCACCCTTGGATTCCAGATGTGCCGCCATGGTGATCAGCTGGCCGACGGTGACAACACCGGTACCGCCGACACCACCCACCAGCAGGTCATAGCTGCCCTGCAGGGTCGGAATGTTGGGCAGCGACAGCTGGTTCAGACGCTGTTCCAGCTCGGCACCCAGATCCATGCCCTTGGACTTGCGCAACTGGCCACCTTCAATGGTGACGAAGCTCGGGCAGAAGCCGTTGACGCAGGAGAAGTCCTTGTTGCAGGAGGACTGGTCGATCTTGCGCTTGCGGCCCAGTGCGGTGTCGCGCGGTACCACGGACAGGCAGTTGGACTGGGTGGAGCAGTCGCCACAGCCTTCACACACGTGATGGTTGATAAAGGCGCGCTTGGCCGGGTCCGGGAACTGGCCGCGCTTGCGGCGACGGCGCTTCTCGGCGGCACAGGTCTGGTCGTAGATCAGCACGGTGCAGCCTTCGATGTCGCGCAGTTCGCGCTGCACGGCATCCAGTTCGGAGCGGTCGTGGAAGGTCACGCCCTGCGGGAACAGGGATTCGTTGCCCTTGTATTTTTCCGGCTCGTCGCTCAGCACCACTACGCGCTTGGCGCCTTCGGCGGATACCTGCTTGGCGATGGCATCCACGGTGATCTGGCCGTCTACCGGCTGGCCGCCGGTCATGGCCACGGCGTCGTTGAACAGGATCTTGTAGGTGATGTTGATCCCGGCCGCAATCGCCTGACGGATCGCCATGGAACCGGAGTGGAAGTAGGTGCCTTCACCCAGGTTCTGGAAGATGTGCGGGTTGCCGGTGTAACGGCTCTTGCCGATCCAGTTGACACCCTCGCCACCCATCTGAATCAGGGACTCGGTATCACGCCCCATCCAGGAAGCCATGAAATGACAGCCGATACCGGCCAGCGCCTTGCTGCCCTCGGGGACCTTGGTGGAAGAGTTGTGCGGGCAGCCGGAGCAGAAGTACGGCATGCGGCGCACGCCACCCGGATCGGTGATGCCCAGTGAGCAGTTGATCTGCTCCATGCTGTTGCTGAATTTCACCCCGAAGAAGCGGTCCAGACGTGCCGCCAGGTAACCGGCCAGCAGTTTCGGGCTCAGTTCGCCCACGTAGGGAATCAGCGGCTCGCCATTCTGATCCTGCTTACCGGTAATCAGCACTTCGCCAGGGCGATCCGGTTCAGACAGGTACTCCTTGATCTGACTTTCGATGATACCGCGCTTCTCCTCGATCACGAGGATCTCGTCCTTGCCACGGACAAAGTCCATGATGCCCTGGCGCTCAAGCGGCCAGACCATACCGACTTTATAGATGTCGATGCCAAGTTCCTGTGCACGTGCTTCATCAATGCCCAGCAGTTCCAGCGCTTCCAGCAGATCCAGATGACCCTTGCCGGTGCTGACAATACCGAAACGTGCGTCTTTGTTGTTAAAGAGGCAGCGATCGATCGGGTTGGCACGGGCAAAGGCCTGGACGGCGGCGAGCTTGTGCTCGATACGCGTTTCCAGCTGAGGGCCAGGCAGATCCGGCCAACGGTAGTGCAGACCGTCGGCTGGCGGGGTGAAATCGGTCGGGGTAACAAAGGTCGGCAGCGGCTTCAACTCGATAGAGGAGGCACTTTCGACGGTCTCGGAGATCGCCTTGAAGCCGACCCAGCAGCCGCTGAAACGCGACAGGGCATAGCCCCAGAGGCCAAAGTCCATGTACTCGGACAGGCTGGCCGGGTTGATGGTCGGCATGAACCAGGCCATGAAGGCCACGTCGGACTGGTGCGGCATGGAAGATGATACACAGCCGTGGTCGTCACCGGCCACAACCAGCACGCCGCCGTGCGGGGAGCTGCCGTAGGTGGTGCCGTGCTTGAGCGCATCGCCGGCGCGGTCCACGCCGGGGCCCTTGCCGTACCAGAGGCCGAATACACCGTCGACCTGCTTGTCTTCATCCGTTTCGACCTGCTGGCTGCCCAGAATAATGGTTGCGCCCAGGTCTTCGTTGATGGCCGGCACGAAGTCGATCTTGTGGTCATCAAGCAGTTTCTTGGATTGCCAGAGCGCCTGGTCGTAGGCGCCGAGGGGGGAGCCACGGTAGCCGCTGATCAGACCGGCGGTGTTGAGGCCGTTCTGCTTGTCGAGACGAGCCTGCATAAGGGGGATGCGTACCAGCGCCTGGGTGCCGGTCAGGAACACGCGACCCGTATCGCGCAAGTAACGATCCTCGAGACGATAGTCGTCGAGTGCGGGGGTATTGGCATTGACGGTCATACCCGGACTCCTTTTGTTGGATCTTGTTGTTATCGAGAGGTGGCACCGGATGGCAGAGTGACAATTCCTCTCATGGTCTTGGAGCTAAATTGTAGGGAGATGACAGATAAAGGTGCTTGTTATTTGCTGGCAAGAATGCCATTTTTTTGCAAGAATCTTTTGATTTTGATAAATATAAGAAAAAATATTCGATAAAATAAGAGTGTTACCAAATGAAACAGTTCGAGATGGACACGTATGACCGTAAAATCCTGCATCACCTGCAGCAGGATGGGCGTATCAGCAACCAGCAACTGGCCGATAATGTAGGTCTGTCGCCAGCTGCCTGCTGGCGGCGTGTGCGTGCGTTGGAAGAGCAGGGCGCGATTGCGGGATACAGCGCATTGCTTAGCCCCGAAGTACTGGGGCAGGCGATGAGCGTATTTGTGCTTGTTTCATTACAGCGACATCATATAGACAGTACGGCGGAGTTTGAGCAGCAGGTCAGTGCGTATCCCGAGGTTTTGCAATGCTTTGCTGTTACCGGTAATGCCGACTTCGTGCTCCGTGTCGTGGTGCCGGATATGTCATCCTATGACCGCTTCTTGAATGAGAAAATATTTACCCTGCAGGGTATCGCACAGGTACATTCCAATTTTGCCCTGCGTGAAATCAAAAATACTCAGCATTTGCCTCTGTGAATGCAGTTGGTGTTTGCGATTAACCTTGGCGTGGTGTTATAAGTCTGTGATTTGTATCTTCGTTCGGGGTGGCATGGATAGTGGCCGGACGAGAGCTGTTACAATTCTGCAGAGACCAATTAATGTCACTGACCATTAATGCAGACACTTTGCCGCGTTACCAGACACGGGTCATCCTCGGCATGGTCGGGGTGTTGATGCTGGCCGTGTCCGCCTTTTTCATCTTTAACGCATACAGTGCCGGCAAAGAGTATATTCGGCAGCAATGGCAGGTTCAGCTGGAACGTAGTCATCAGAAGCTGCGCGATCATGTGGACTCGACACTGAGTTATATCGATTTTGTTCGTCAGCAAACCGAGACCGTGTTGAAAACACAGGTCAGGGATGAAGTGAGTCAGGCGGTCAGTGTGGCGCGTGCCATCTATGCCGAAGAGCAGGTGCGTAATCCGAATAACCCCCAGGCTGCCGCGCAACTGATACGTGAGGCGCTGCGGGATCTACGTTTCTTTGATGGGCGTGGTTACATTTTTATTGATACGGTGGACGGAGAGTGCGTCCTGCTACCGATTATGCCCGAGGCCGAAGGGCGCTCCCTGTATGACAACCGGGACGATACCGGGCACTACATCATGCGCGGACTGCTGGACGCCTCGCGAGAACCGCGCGGTATGGGATTTTCCCATTATCGCTGGTATGCGCCCGACTATCCCGACGAGATGCGGGAAAAAATTGCCTATGTCGAGTCCTTCGAGCCTTTGGGCTGGATTATCGGCAGTGGCGACTACCTGTATCAGGTCGAGCAGGACCTGCAACAGCAGACCTTAAAGAGACTGCAAACCATCCGGCTGGAAAATCATGGCTATATGGCGGTTCTCCAGCCGGAAGGGCGCATTTTGCTATGGCCGTCCAGTCCCGGGCATGAAGGGCGCTCAGTGCAGGCGCTGGAAGGGGAGCATCGCGATATCGCGCGCTGGCTGGTCGAGCAGGCTACGCCGGAAGGGCGCTTCGTCAATTATGAATGGTACCGTGAAGGTAGTCAGGAAAAACAGGAAAAGCTGGCGTTGGTGCAGCGAGTACCTGAATGGGACTGGGTGCTGGTGGCCGGTATTTATCAGGATGAACTGATTGCCAGCCTGAACCAGCAGCGTGAACAGCTGGAAGCCGGGCTGTACAAAGACCTGGTGGCCTTGCTGATGCTGCTTGCCCTGGCGCTGGTTGTTGCCATGGGAGGCGCCTTGATGATCACGCGCTGGCTACGGGTACTGATGCAACGTTATCAGAGCGAAATTGATAGCCAGAGAGACGAATTGGAAACTCGTTCACGAGAGCTGCAGCTGGCCGGTAAGGTATTCGAGGCCTCTGGTGAGGGTGCCATGATCAGTGATGCCAAAAATCGCATCATGGCGGTCAACCCGGCGTTTTGTCGTATAACCGGTTATAGCGCAAGCGAAGTGGTAGGCAAATCGCCGGCGCTGCTGTCCTCGGGGCGTCACAGTCAGGCATTTTTTCGTCAAATGTGGAAAGTGTTGCATGCCGAGCAGCGTTGGCAGGGCGAGGTCTGGAATCGTCGCCGTAACGGAGATATTTATCCCCAGTGGCTCTCGATCACCATGGTCAGTGATGATCAGGGGCGACCGCTCAACTATGTTGCCATGCTGAATGATATTTCCGAACGCAAGGCTGCCGAAGACCAGGTGCGCTATTTATCGGATTTTGATGCCTTGACCGACTTGCCCAACCGACGCCTGATTCGTGAGCGCACAAAGCAGGCCATCAGTCGGGCTCGTCAGAGAAACGAAAAAGTGGCGCTGGTGATCATCGACTTGGATCGTTTCAAGAACGTCAATGATACGCTGGGCCATGGCGCGGGAGACACCCTGCTGCAGAGAATGGCCCAGCGGTTGTCATCCGAAATGCGCGGCGGCGCAATTCTGAGCCGAATCGGCGGCGATGAGTTTGTGGCATTGTTACCCAGTGCCGAACCTCAGGATAATTTGGAGGCGCTGGTAGCTCACTGTTTGATGCAGGTGACGCGGCCGTTGAACCTGGATGATCATGAACTGGTCGTGACGGCAAGTGCCGGCGTGGCGGTGTTTCCTGCAGATGGTCAGGATTTTGATACGTTGCTGAAAAATGCGGACACCGCGCTTTATTATGCCAAGGCACAGGGGCGTAATAACTTCCAGTGTTTCACCTCATCCATGAACGAGAGAGTGTCGGAACGCCTGTTGCTGGAAAGCGGTTTGAGAGATGCGCTCAAGCACGAAGAGTTCGAGTTGTATTATCAACCGCAGTACGATTTCGGTCGGAACCGACTGTCAGGCTGTGAGGCCCTGATCCGTTGGAATAGCCCGCAAGGTCTGGTAATGCCTGACAGGTTTATCCCGCTGGCGGAGGAGACGGGGCTGATTATCCCTATTGGCGCCTGGGTGCTGGAGCAGGCCTGTCGTCAGGGTGAAATTTGGAACCGGGAGTTGGTCGAACCCATTTCGATAGCTGTGAACGTCTCGGCGGTCCAATTTCGTCCGGCGCTGGTGGAAGAGGTGAAGGGGGCGCTGGAAAGTACAGGGTTTGATCCCCGCCAGTTGGTGCTGGAAGTGACAGAAAGTGTGCTGATGAGCGATGTGGACAGTTCTGTACGACTGTTGGAGCAGCTGCGAGAGCTGGGTATTCGTATCGCATTGGATGATTTTGGTACGGGTTATGCCAGTCTGGCTTACCTCAAACGTTTCGTGCTGGATAAACTGAAAATCGACCGCACCTTTATTATGGGTATACCGGAAGACAAGGATGATGTTGCTATTACCTCATCCATTATCGATATTGCCCGACATCTGAATATCATGACGGTGGCCGAAGGGGTGGAAACCGAGGCTCATTGCGAGTTTCTGCGTACGGCAGGCTGTAACATCGCACAGGGGTACTATTTCGACAGGCCGCTGCCGGCGGAGCAGTTTGGCCGCCGGCTGACCTGAAGGAAAAGGCGGGGCCGGTTTACAACCAGCCCTTGTGCTTGAAGAACATATAAGGTGAGATAGCCGAGGTCACCATCAGGATCAGTGCCATTGGATAGCCGAAGGCCCAGTCCAGTTCGGGTATGGTGTTGAAGTTCATGCCGTAGATAGTGCCGACCAGTGTGGGTGGCAGAAAGACGACAGCCGCGATTGAGAAGATCTTGATGATCTGGTTCTGGCGGATGTTGATGAACCCCTGCGCCGCATTGAGCAGGAAGTTGATCTTTTCAAATACGAAAGTGGCGTGGGCCATTAGAGTATCCAGATCGCGTAAAATTTCGCGACAGGTCTCCACGCTGGCCGTTTCCTGACGGATATGTCGCAGCAGAAATGACGTGGAACGTTGAGTATCCATCAGACACAGACGAATCTGACCGTTACTGTCTTCCAGCTTGGCCAGCCGATCCAGTTGCTCGCCCAAATCGGCTTCGCGATCTTCCAGAACCTCATTGCTGACCTGTTCCAGACTGCGGTGCAGGTCCTCCAGCTGGTCGGCCAGGTTGTCGACTTTTTGCTCGAACAGCGAAATCATGACCTGTAACGGGGAGTTGGCTTCGATCCAGCCCCGACGGGCTCGCAGCCGCGTCAGGCGGAAGTCGGGCAGCTCAACATCGCGGCTACTGATCAGGCGCTGAGGATTGAGCGTGAAGGCGACACTGGCCGTACGAAAACGGCCCTCGCTTTGATATAGAAACAGCGAGTGTATATGCAGGTCTTCGCCCTCGACAAAATAGCGAGAGCTGGACTCGATTTCCTCTACCTCATCGGCATCGGGCAGGTTTTGCGAGAAGAGTTGCTCAACCGTCTGCCGTTCCTCTGCATCTGCGTCCTGCAGGTCAATCCAGCTGGCACCTTCAAGGTCGATAGCTGTAGGGTCAGCAACCTCGCGTTCGCGCAGTTTGCCGGCTTCCAGTGCGAAAGTACGAATCAAAGGCGTCTCCCCCCTGTCTTGTTTAAGCGTTTATGACGCCATATACCAGATAGCTGGTGTAGGCGATAAAAGTAGCGACCAGCAAGCCGCCTTCAAGACGGCTGATGCGGCCGGGGCCGCGGAACCCATAACCAAAAATAAACAGTGACAGGGTGAGACCTGCCATGACGATCCAGTCGCGGGTCAATACTTCGGGGCTGACCGTCATGGGGTGAATAGCGCCCGCGATACCGACGACAGCCAGAGTATTGAACATGTTGGAGCCGATGACGTTGCCCAGAGCCAGATCATGCTCGTTCTTGCGCACGGCAATAATGGATGAGGCCAGTTCCGGCAGAGATGTGCCGATGGCGACAACTGTCAGGCCGATGATAAGATCACTGATGCCCATGGCGCTGGCGATATCGACAGCCCCCCAGACCAGTACGCGAGAGCTACCGACAAGCAGTACCAGACCCAGCAGCAGCCAGAAAATGGCCTTGTTCAGCGGCATGCTCTCTTCATCGCCCATATCCTGTTCCACGTCGATGCCCAGTGCGTCACCGCGCTGGCGCATGCCCTGGGTAATAGACCAACCCATTATAAGGAAGAATACGCCCAGCAATATCAAAGCATCCGTGCTGCTTATTTCACCATCCATCAGTTGATATCCGGCCAGCAGGGTAACGATAGCCAGCAGGGGAAGTTCCTTGCGCAAAATCTGTGAATGTACGGCAATGGGGCTGAGCAGGGCCGTAATGCCCAGGATAAGAGCGATGTTTGTGATGTTGGAGCCGTAGCCGTTACCCAGGGCCAAGTTGGGGTTGCCCTGGATAGAGGCAAATGCCGATACCACCATTTCCGGTGCGGAGGTGCCGAAACCGATAATGACCATGCCGATCAGCAGGGGTGGCATGCCAACATGCCGGGCTGTTGCAGCGGCGCCATCAATGAAACGGTCGGCGCTCCAGACCAGTACCGCGAGTCCACCCACCACGGCTAAAATTGCCATCAACATTTGAATCAAAACTCCTCGTTGTTCGCGTCGTCTATGCAGGCGTGCATCATACTCTGACACAGGCTTTGCGTCTTGGTTATGACGAAAGTGAAAAAAAATGAAAAAAGGGGGTTGTGCTTTGAAAACAACGATCTATAATACGCGCCATCATTTGATGAGACACAGCCACTAACGGCAAGTGACTTGTAAAATGAAACGAGTGGTCAGGTGTCCGAGTGGCCGAAGGAGCACGCCTGGAAAGTGTGTATGTCGAAAGGCATCGAGGGTTCGAATCCCTCCCTGACCGCCATTTACTGTTAAGGTAAATGCAAGCCGCATGGGGTGTTTCATACATTCCGAAGCAAAAGTGGAAATGTCCGTTAAAGTATCGTCAGGCATTTCCCAGTCGAAAGAACGTCTGTTCTGAATATTTTAATAATATTACTATCGTGCTGAATACATATCCCATGCTTGGGGATATATTTCCGCTATTCCGCTATTCCGCTATTCCGCTATTCCGCTATTCCGCTATTCCGCTATTCCGCTATTCGTTCCTGTCAGGCGGCTACACTTTGGCAGCCGGTCCGTTGTATACAGTCTTTTTTCGGTTTGTTGCCCATGATCTTCAGGCGGTGTTGGATACCATGGTGTATTCCAGGTGTCCCGTGTGTGTTTCAGTCTGCTGGCTGACAACCGTAAACCCCTGGGCGAGATAAAACCTGTAACTGGCATCGTTTTCCGTATAGACCGAGAGGGTGAGGGCAGGTCTTTTCGTTTTGGCATGGTCCAGCAACAATTTGCCAATGCCTTGCCTCTGCAGTTCGGGACGAACAAAAATGGCGGCCAGGGTGTTGTCGTGCAGTGCGTAAAAACCGACCACCTCCGAATTCCGTTCAAGCACATACGTTTCCGATGCGGGCAGGTAGAGGGTGCGCATGTTATCGACTTGCGATTGCCAAAACGTTGGCGCTATAAAGTCGTGTGCCTGGATGGAGGCCTGTAGCCAAATATCCAGTATGGATTCAATATCGCTATCCTTGCAGGGTCTGATCATTGGTTTTTTCCAGTGTGTTGGCCATTGAGCGGTTGTTTGTCAAAGGGGTCTGAGAGCCTGTCTGCGATCAGGCTATGAAAATACACAAGGCCTGACGTAAAGACATGGCGTCATGTCAGGAGTTTTGATATGAACAAGTCCCTTTGGTTTGGTGATGACCATGGTTAATAGGCGCATTAAAAGCTTGGTTTGAGTGTCTTATATTTACTGGTCGGGGGCTATCTCTATCTCGCCTATATCTACGATATTGGCTTTCCTGATGGGCATGTGACCGATTATGAGCAGGCTATGGCACTTTTCAGTGTACCGGTGCTGATGATAAGTCTGTATCTTCTGGCAAGGGGTGTTCGGCCCAGTGGTACAGGCAAAATCCCTCTATTATGGATGGCTTGCTTGTGTTTGGCTGTGTGCATGACGGCAGTGCTTGGCGTCGACAGCTATCTGTTTTCTGAGCTTGACCACGGTCAGGGTGGTAGGCGTGAGTGAGGTGCCGGTATCGACAACCGTCATGAGCGGCGGCGTCGATACCCGTCAGGTGCCTTTGTTTCTTTCAAGCAATCCCCAAGCTTGCCGCTACACGCTCTGCAGCGCGTTGCAGCAGTTGCTGCGTGATCTGGTGTGCCACGCCGGGTTCGGTATCAAGTGTGACTGTGGCCCCCAGCTTCGTCAGTTGTTTAAAGGCCGCACGTGCGTGATCAACCGGGATGACATCATCGTCTTCACCGTGCAGCAGGTGAATGGCAGTTCCGGTCGGAGCCTGTTCCGGCAGGACGGCATAGCGGCCGGAAAAGCCTAATACCTGTCCAACGAGGCCGTCTTTCGCCTTGATTGCTTCCAATGACATGATGGTGCCCTGTGAAAAGCCCACCAGCACGGTATTTTCGGGCGCAACCGCTTCGCGTGTCTGTAGTGCTTCTACCATCTCGATAAAACGGGGCAGAGATTCGCTTACACGTTGAGGGCGGTTTTCTTCGGTGATGTTTTGCAACGAAAACCACTGGCGTCCACCGAAAGGGCCATCGAAGGGATCAAAACCGTCGACGACCAGGCAGCAAGCGCCGGGAATTGCGTGGTTAAAGGCTTCTCCCAGTGGTGCCAAGTCTTCCTTGTTGCTGCCAACGCCGTGGGCAACAATGAACAGGTATTCTGTATCGCCTCGCGCCGGAAATTCGATCATGTCTGGTAATGTCATATTCACTCCTGATGGTGTCAGGCCCTTGTGTGTGGAAGAGGGAGACCGTGTCGGGAAATCATACGCGCACCGCTGCCAAAGGCACAGGAGAAGACTGCAAGGGGCGTAACTGGAAGGTTGTCCCCATTTTCAGGTGACAAATGCTTTCCGAGCTTCGCTTAAGCTCTATCTGAGCAATACAGGCGCAGGGCGTACTATTAATCAATGGGCAGGCCTGCCAATAATGATAAGAGGATAGGGTGATGCAATATCATCTCAATGGCTTCAAACCCGGTAATTACGAAATTCCAGATGCAGCTCGCGAGCCTGCCAAGGCACCTCCGATAGTGGATCTGCCCAAAGAGGTCGATGTACTGATTGTGGGCTGTGGCCCGGCGGGATTGGCGCTGGCGCGACAACTGGCGGAATTTGCGGATATCAAAACCTGTATAGTCGAACAGAAATCCGGTCCCATGCTGTTTGGCCAGGCTGATGGCATTTCCTGTCGTACTTTGGAGATTATGGAAGCCTTTAACAGCAGCGACATGCTGGTGAAAGAGTGCTACCAATTGCATCAAAATGCTTTCTGGGAACCGGATATCAATAATCCTGCCAACATCAAGCGGACGCATAAGGTGGCCGATGCACGACTGGGTCTGTCCGAGTTTGTGCATGGCGTGGTGAATCAGGCGCGTCTGCATGAAATTCTGCTGGATGGCATGGCGAATTCGGTGACGCATCTGGTGCCGCATTATAGCCGTCGTTTGCTGACGCTGAATGTTGACTCTGGCCTGACGCAGAACCTGGCTGCATATCCGATCACAGCGACGTTTGAGCGCACTGATGTTGAGTCGTCTGCCAAGGTTGAAATGATCAGGGCGCGCTATGTGGTGGGTTGTGACGGTGCCCGCAGCGCGGTGCGCAGGAATCTGTCCATTCCGCTGCAAGGTGACTCTGCCAACAAGGCCTGGGGCGTGATGGATGTGCTGTTGGTGACCGACTATCCCGATATTCGCGTGAAGAGCTTTATCCAGTCCAGAGAGAATGGAGCAGTGATGCTGATCCCGCGCGAAGGGGGGTATCTGGTGCGTCTGTACGTTGAACTGGACCTGCTGGGTAAGGATCAGCGGGCATCCAGCCTTGGGCTGACTGCCGATGACATCATTGCCAAGGCGCAGCTGATCATGCATCCCTATAAATTGGAGGTGAAAGAGGTCGCTTGGTGGTCCATCTATGAGGTGGGGCAGCGTGTGGCCGAGCGGTTTGATGATACTCCTGTGGGTAACCCGGATGGTCTGGTTCCGCGTGCCTTTGTGGCCGGTGATGCCTGTCATACACACAGCCCCAAGGGTGGTTGGGGACTGAATACTTCACTGCCTGATACCTTTAACCTGGGATGGAAGCTGGCAGCAGTCCTGCAGGGCAAGAGTCATCCCGCATTGCTGCAGACCTACGCAGCCGAGCGTCGCAAGGTGGCTCAGATGCTGATTGATGCGGATCGTCAGATGTCGGCGCTGGTGGCCACCCGACCGACTGCCAGCAAGGGTGACGGCAAGCCGAAAACCACCACGGCGGATATCGAGAAGTTCATCGCCCGTCAAAATGGTTTTATTGCCGGTACCTCCATTGGTTACGATGCGTCCTGCATTGTCACCGGGCAGGCACACCAGGCGCTGGCGACAGGTTGTCCCATCGGTCAGCGTTTTCATTCAGCCGAGGCGCTGCGTCTGGCGGATGGGTGTCCCATGCACTTGGGGCATCTGCTCAAGGCCGATGGCCGTTGGCGTATCTTTGTGTTTGGCAATCGGCAGAACCCGCTTGATGGTGATTCGGATGTGCGTAAGCTGATTGCGTTTTTGGGCAGCGACGAGGCTTCACCGGTGAAGAAATATACCCCGTCAGGGGCGGATATCGACTCCGTAATCGATGTGTATGCCGTGTTTCAACAGCAGGGATTGGCCATCGAAGAAATGCCGGATTACCTCTGGCCAGCGAAGGGCAAGTACGGTCTGCGTGATTATGAGAAAGTGTTTTACGCGGGTGGTGTTGAGGATGTTTTCGAGCAGCGTGGCATTGATCGCGGGCATGGCTGCATGGTGGTTGTGCGTCCTGACCAGCATATTGCCAACATCCTGCCGTTGCATGCTCATCAAGAGTTGGGTGCCTTCTTTGATGCATTCATGCGGGTACCGGGACATCGGATGGCATGAAGTAAAGGCCGGTGGATGCACCGGCCTTTTGTGTTTTGGCGCTTGTCTAATCAGGCTTCGCGCCGATCCACCATAAAGGTGCCTTCACCGGTAGCGACCAGCTTGTCGCCGACGTGAACGTCGGTGCGGCACTTCACTCGGCGGCGGCGCTCATCGATTTCGGTGACGGTCAGGGTGGCGGTAGCTGTGTCGCCAATGTGAACGGGGGCCTTGAATTTCAGTTGCTGATCCACGTAGATGGCACCGGGACCCGGCAGGCGCGTACCGGCGACGGTCGAGATCAGCGCGGCGCTGAACATGCCGTGGACGATACGCTGCTTGAATGGTGTCGTTTTGGCGTATTCGTCATTGATATGGATCGGATTGTTGTCTCCGGACAGTCCTGCAAACAGAACGACATCCGCGTCGGTAATGGTTTTGGCGTAGGATGCGTGCATGCCAACGTCCAGATCTTCCAGGTAGTAACCGTGCATGTCCTGCATTGAATCACTCTCTTGTCATCAGATTTAGTGGGAGTATAACCAAAGTAGGGGACGGTAAATCGAATGAATGCCCGTTTCCCTGCTTATCAAATGCAATTGGCGTGTTAATATAAGTGTATTCCCTTATTTTTATGAGCGCCAGTCTGGACGCTGCTGGCCTCATCCATGAACACTGATCGTCAGGAAGGTATTGTATGGCAGATTACAACGCTCCTCTGAAGGACATGAAGCTGGCTCTGAATCATGTGGCTCGGATGCCGGAGCTGGCTGAAAAGCCGGGATTCGAAGATGCATCCGCCGATATGGTGGACGCGATTCTGGAAGAGGCGGCTCGGGTTGCCCGTGATGTGGTGGGGCCGACCAATGTGGAAGGCGATCAACAGGGCGTACAGTTAAAGGACGGCACGGTTGTTTGTCCGGAATCCTTCAAGGATGCCTACCAGCAGTATGCCGAAGGTGGCTGGGGTTCACTGCAGTTCGATCCCGAGTACGGCGGTCAGGGCCTGCCGTTCCTGCTGTCCATCCCGGTCATGGAAATGTGGCATTCGGCCAACATGGCTTGGGGGTTGTGCCCTATGCTGAGCCAGGGCGCAGTTGAGTGTCTGGATCTGAACGGCAGTGATGAGCTGAAGGCCAAGTATCTGCCCAAACTGGTCAGCGGTGAGTGGACCGGTACCATGAACCTGACCGAGTCCAATGCGGGTTCCGACCTGTCTGTGGTGCGTGCCAAGGCAGAGCCTGAGGGTGATCACTACCGCATCAGCGGTGAGAAGATCTTCATCACCTGGGGTGATCATGAGATGGCCGAGAACATCATCCATCTGGTACTGGCGCGTTTGCCGGATGCCCCTCCGGGGGTGCGGGGCATTTCCCTGTTCCTGGTGCCCAAGTTCATGGTGAATGGTGATGGATCATTGGGGGAGCGCAACACGGCCGGTCCGCTGTCGCTGGAGCATAAAATGGGTATTCATGCCTCGGCCACCTGTGTGATGGGGTTTGATAATGCTGTTGGCTACCTGGTGGGTGAGCCCAACCGTGGCTTGGCTTGCATGTTCACCATGATGAACAACGCACGCTTAAGTGTGGGGCTGCAGGGGGTATCGATTTCGGAACGCGCCTATCAGCAGGCGCTGGAGTACGCTTTTGAACGTATTCAAGGGCCGGCTGTGGGTACCAAAGAGGCGGGACCGATCATTCGTCATGCGGATGTGCGGCGTATGTTGTTGACCATGAAGGCTCTGACGGAAGCGGGTCGTGCCATTGCTTATGATGCCTGTGGCAGTCTGGATTTTGCCGTCAAGGCGGAAGCGCCGGAAGAGCAGGTCGTCGAGCGAGCGCGTGCCGCTTTGTTGACGCCGATCGTCAAGGGCTGGTGTACGGAGGTAGCGCAGGAAGTGACGTCTCTGGGGGTTCAGGTACATGGTGGTATGGGCTATATCGAGGAAACCGGCGCGGCCCAGCACTACCGTGATGCACGTATTCTGCCGATTTATGAAGGTACCAACGGTATTCAGGCGCTGGACCTGGTGGGTCGCAAGACCTTGATGGATAAGGGTGAGGCCTTGACCGCGCTGATTGCCGAGATGCGTGAGTCGCTGAAAGCCTGTGATGCGTCCTTGACGTCGCAGACCAAGGCGGTCGAGGCAGCGGTTGCCGGCCTGGAGACGGCGCGTGATGTATTGTTGACGGGTGCGGCCGAGGATGAACTGTTGCCGGGTGCCGTTGCCTATAATTTCATGATGTTGGCTGGTTATGTCTGTGGCGGCTGGCAGTTGCTGCGTCAGGCGGATGCTGCGGTGCGTTTGATGGCGGAAGGGGATGATGACCCTTATCTGCAGGCCAAACAGGAAAGTGCCCGTTTCTATATGGCACAGATTCTGCCTCGCTGGAAAGGCCTGGCCGACACGCTTGAAGACGGTAGTTTGACGACGATGGCTCTGCCTGAAGCACTGTTCGCTAGCGCCTGGCAGTAATCTCCGCACATTTCCTGGCTGGAACCCCAGCGGGGGCTGATGCACAATGCCCGGTGACATGATTGTTATCGGGCATTTTTTATGCAATTCGACGATTGCCTCTTTTTTCATTTAACGACGGCGGCGCGCTGTGCATCCAGATACTGGAAACAGGCGGTATGCGATTTTGGCATCACGGGCGTACAGGCCATGGTGCTTAATGTGCTGCACGAACAGGAGGGTGTTTCTGCTGCCAGCCTGGGGAAAAAAGCCTGTCTGGACAGTGCCACTCTGAGTGGTGTGCTGGATCGGCTGGAACGTGATCGGTTGTTGCAGCGTGCGCCATGCAGCGAGGATGGGCGGGCCATTCGGGTATCCCTGACGCCCGAAGGGCGTGAATTGGCGGCCAGAGTCCATACACGCATGGAAGAAGCCAACAGCACATACAGCGAACGACTGTCAACCGCCGAGTTGCGGCAGTTGCAGCGACTGTTGACGAAATTGCAATAACGCATCTGCAGCAAATCTTGTATGCAAGACAAATTTTCGGGTACCTTTGAAATCTGCTTGGATCATCCAAGAGTGGATTAATAATGATAAGGAACCCACAATGTCAGATCAGGCACAGCGTCTGAAGGTGCTCTTTGCCGGTATCTTCAGTCAGATTCTTTGTATCGGGATTGCCCGATTTTCCTACACGCCTTTATTGCCCGTCATGCAGGACCAGACCTGGCTTGGTGATGCCGAAGGTGGATGGCTGGCGGCAATCAACTATGCCGGATACATGTGCGGTGCACTGGTAGCGGCATCGATCAGCGACTTGCAGCTCAAGGACCGGTTGTACCGTATCGGTCTGGTCATGGCCGTAGTGACTACGGCCGGAATGGCGGCTACCGATAATCTGTTGTTGTGGTCAGGACTGCGTTTTTTATCGGGTCTCAGTAGTGCAGGGTCCATGCTGATTGCGTCCGGGCTGATATTGAACTGGTTGATTCGGCATCATCATCGTAGCGAGCTGGGCATTCACTTTGCCGGTGTCGGGCTGGGTATCATGTTTGCCGCCATTGTCGTCGAGGTTATGCTGCGGCTGAGCCTGAATTGGGCAGACCAGTGGCTCTGGTTTGGTGCCATGGGAGCACTGTTGGCCGTGCCGGCCTGGCGCTGGCTTCCGTCTCCGGGCGCGGCATCCCTGACCAAAAGTGGGCAAGCCATGGTGGATCAACCGCCTGGTGCCCGTTTCATGTGGCTGATGATGGCGGCGTATTTCTGTGCCGGATACGGGTACGTGATTAGTGCAACCTTTATTGTCACCATCGTCGAGCGTGAACCGGCGCTGGTCGGCATGGGTCAGCTGGTCTTCCTGATAGTCGGCGTCGCGGCGGCGCCTGCCGTTATGGTATGGGATCTGGTGGCGCGCCGGCTGGGATATCTTAGTGCTCTGTTTTTGGCCTACCTGATTCAGGTTGTCGGGATCATTATGCCTACCGTCAGTGATAGCCTGGCCGCCATTTTGATCAGTGCGGTATTGTATGGCGGTACGTTTATTGGCTGCGTCAGTCTGGTCTTGACCATGGCAGGGCGGCTATACCCGACCAAGCCCGCCAAACTGATGGGCAAGATGACACTGTCCTATGGCGTGGCTCAGATAGTGGCACCGGCGCTGACCGGTATGATGGCGGAGCAGAACGGTAACTACGATATGGGGCTCTGGCTGGCCGGAGGCTTCGTACTGCTGGGCGCGTTGTTGATCCTGATTCTTAAGGTGACTGATGTAACGGTAACCGAGTTGGATCAAAGCAACCGGCTTGTGTCCGGGCGTCCGTGACGGCATCATGATACGAAAGTTTCAAGGATAGGGTCGGGCCTGTAGTCAGCCGGTATGCTGGCCCGTCATTCCGGCACGGGAGTCGACTATGCCATCGTTCAAGCGTTCGTTTATTTTGCCGCTGCTGCTGGGAGTTCTACTGGCGGGGTGTTCCGATGATCCATCTCCCGGGGCCTCGACGCAGAAGTCCGCCGATGTGGTGGCGGATAAGGCGGCAACGGAACAGGTGAGTCGTAACGCCTCAGCTGAAGTGACACTGCGGGTGCAGGACATCAGTGTACAGACCTGGCAGGGACGTCAGGCCGCTGCTGTGACACTGTCGACGCCGGTGGCGCTGGACCAGCCCTTTGATCCCTGGCTCATGATTGAAACCGAATCCGGTGAGCTTCTTCCGGGCAGCTGGGTGGCCGATAAGCGTGGCAAGGTGCTGTACTTTACGGGGTTGGAACCTGAGCACACCTACCGTGTTCGTGTGCGGCCGGGCCTGATTGCAGCCAATGGCAGCACGCTTGCCAACCTGTCCAGTGTGGTGGTTGAAACGCCTGCCCTCCAGTCGGCGCTGGGATTCGCCGGGCGCGGAAATCTGTTGGCGCACCGCCTGCGTCAGGGCCTGCCTGTCATGGCAGTCAATGTGGATCAGGTCGATGTGGATTTTTACCGCATACCTGAGGAAGCACTGGTCGATTTCCTGGCCAATTTCGGCCAAAGCACTCAACTGAGTGGCTGGGATGCGGAGCGCTATCTGGACAAGGTTGAATTGTCCTGGTCCGGGCGCTTCGACCTGAAGCTGGATGACAATACTCGGGCGTCACGTTACCTGCCGGTGCATGACATCACGGCCCTGAACAAGAGTGGTGTCTATCTGGCGGTCATGCGGGAAGCCGGGGATATCAGTTATTACTACCCGGCGACCTGGTTTGCAGTGACGGACCTTGGGGCTCAAGTACGACTGTACAAGGATCAGCTGCAGGTTCAGGTGAATACCCTGTCGGGTGCAGACCCTCTGGCAGGCGTAAAACTGACCCTGTTGAATGATGAGGGGCGGACCTTGCTGGAAGGTGCCACTGATCGTAATGGTCAGGCCAACTTCAAGGCGGAACAGCTCGCGCCCGGTGTTTTGCAGGCTGCGCCGCTGTTGTTGCTGCGCAAGGGGCCGGAAACGTCGCTGTTGCGCCTGTCCGGGCCTTCGCTGGATCTGGCTGAATTTCCGGTAACGGGGCCTGGCCGACGGCCGCAGGAAATTTTCATTTATAGCCCTCGGGACCTCTATCGACCGGGAGAAACGCTGCTGTTCAGCGCTCTGTTGCGGTCTGATCGTGGCGAAGCGGTACCCGGTATTGCACTCAAATCACAGTTGCTGCAGCCGGATGGACGAGTTGTGCTCAGTCAGCGTCTTGAGCCTCAGGAACTGAACTACTATGAGGCAGAGCTGCCCCTGTCGGCCGATGCACCAACCGGCGAGTGGCGTTGGCAGCTGGAATTGCCGGATGGCAGTCAGAGGGAATATGCCGTCCAAGTGGAGTCTTTCCTGCCTGAACGCATGGCCTTGAATATGGAAGCGGCAACGACACTGGCACCCAATGAGGATTTCCGGGTGCGGGTTCAGGGTGACTATCTGTACGGTGCGCCTGCGGCCGATGCTCGCCTGCAGGCGCAGCTGCTGGCGCGGCTTGAGCCCCATCCTTTCCCCGCGTTCAAGGATTTCTGGTTTGGTCATCCCGATGATACCGCGCTGGAACGGCGCGAGGAGCTGGATGAAATCCAGCTGGATACAGAAGGCCGCGGCGAGTTGCAGGTTGAGTCTTACTGGCAGGCACTCACCAGCCCGTTGCGCCTGCAGACCTATGCCAGCCTGTTGGATTCGGGGGGGCGCCCGGTAACGCGCCGAGCGGCATCCGTAGTACTTCCGGGGGAGCGGTTGCCGGGTATTCGTCCGTTGTTTGCGGATGATCAGGTGGATTACGAAAGCAGTGCCGCTTTTGAAGTGGTACTGACCGATGGCGAAGCCCGTTTGGCGGCGGAGCTGTTGCAGTTTAGCCTCGTGCGTGAGCGGCGTGACTATCACTGGAGCTGGAGTGACACCGACGGTTGGCAGAGTCAATTTACCGAGCGCCATTACACAGTCGAGCAGAGAGAGCTAAGCCTGCACGAAAATGAACGACTGGAAGTCAGTGTCCCGGTTGAGTGGGGCTATTACCGCGTTGAACTCAAGGATATGCAGACCGGACAGGTTTCGGCATACCGTTTCCGTGCGGGCTGGGACCCGGATGCCCAGGTCATGGCGGGGCGCCCGGATCGCATCGGGTTGAGCCTGAATCAACAGGCATATGTAGCGGGAGATGAAATAAAGGTACAGGTGCGCCCGCCTGCAGCAGGCAAGGGCTATCTTCTGCTGGAATCGGATCGTCTGCTGCACCGTGAAGCCGTGGAGATCCCGGCCGAAGGCGGCGAGCTTTCGTTGACGCTGAAGCCGGAATGGATGCATCACAACCTGTATTTGAGTGTACTGCTGTTGAAGCCGGGCAGTGCGGATACGGGAGCCCTTCCGGTTCGTATGCTGGGGATTGAGCCGGTACCACTGGCAACTGAAGACCATGCGCTGCAGGTCGAGTTCGAGGGGGTGCCACCGCAGGTGCGGCCCGAACAGACCATCCAGGTCCCCCTTCAAGTCTCGCGCCGTAACGGGCAGCCATTGCCGGATCAGGTACGAGTGACGCTGGCCGCTGTCGATATGGGCGTTCTGTCGATCACCGGGTTCGATACACCGGACCCCTTGGCCTGGTTCTTTGATCCAGGCGCGTATGCAGTCGAAGTCAGAGATAACTACTCCGACCTGATTGATGCGGAAGCGGGTGAGATGGCACGGTTGAGATTCGGTGGGGATGCCGATCTCAGCCGTGGTGGCGCACAACCACCAACGGATGTGCAGATACTGTCGCTGTTTTCGGGTGCCGTGAGTGTGGACCGCGAAGGACATGTCAGCATTCCACTGGATCTGCCGGCTTTTAACGGCAGGGTGCGTTTGATGGCGGTGGCTTTTTCTGACGACAGCCTGGGAGCGGGTGAGCAGGAGTTGCAGGTTGTAGCACCGGTCGTGGCTGAGCTGAATCGACCCCGCTTCCTGGCGCCGGGTGATCGTGCGCGCCTGACGCTGGATTTGCATAACCGTACCGAACATGCACAGACGCTGACGGTTGATCTATCGGCAGGGCTGGGGATGCGGCTTGATGGTCATGAACAATGGCAACAGAAGGTTGAGCTGGCGGCAGGTGCTCGCACAACATTGGCGCTGGAAGCCGTGGCCGGGGCCCGCTTTGGTGCGGCGCCGTTAGAGCTTAACGTCAGAGGTATCAAGGGCGAACCGGATATCCAGCGAGAGTGGACTCTGGGGGTGCGACCGGCTTGGCCGGCGCAGTCGTTGAGTTGGCAGCAGCCGATCCAGCCTGGTGAAACCTTTGCCTTCAAGGGGCGAGCTCTACAGGGATTATTGCCGTCGACATTGAATGCACAGTTGAGCCTGTCCAGTTATCCCCCGATTAATGTGGCACGCCATTTCAGTGAGTTGAAAGCTTACCCGTACGGGTGTTCCGAGCAGACGACCAGTGGCGTATTTGCCCAGCTGTATGTGACCGGCGATGTGCTGGCAACACTTGGGCTTGCCGGTGAGGCTCCGGCTGAACGTCGAGCAGCGCTTGAGCTGGCGATCCGGCGTCTGTTTGGCATGCAACGCAACAATGGCAGCTTCGGCCTGTGGAACAACAGCAGCCCTGAAGAGCCTTGGCTGACTGTGTATATCACCGATTTCTTGTTGCGAGCGCGTGAAGCCGGTTATGCCGTATCTGAACCTGCCTTGAAGCAGGCGCTGGAACAGGTCAGTCGCTACCTGCGCAACCCGAATCTGATAAATGGTGAACTGTTGCATGACAGCCGTTCGCGTTTTGCCGTGCGGGCTTATGCGGCTCAGGTACTGGCGCGTCAGGGGCAGGCGCCTTTGGCTGAATTGCGCAACCTGCTTGACCACCGCGCCGAAGAATCAACAGCCTTGTCCATGGTTCAGTTGGGATTGGCGTTGAATGCTGCCGGTGATGCACCACGAGCCGAAAAGGCGCTGCAGCGTGGGTTGAGCGGGCTGTATAAGGACAGCTTCTTGCGCACGGACTACGGAAGTCTCGTACGGGATCGTGCCCTGGCACTGTTCTGGCTACTGGAGTCGGAGCGGCCGAAGTCCGAGTGGCTGATGTTGCTGGAGCCTTTGCAGGCGGCGATTGCAGATCGCAGCTGGTTCAGCACACAAGAGCGTAATGCACTCTTCCTGGCAGGGCAGGCATTGAGCCTACAGGGCGGTGATGCCATGCGTTTGCAGCTGGGTGGTGCTTTGGAGCAGGCCGTAAACGTGGATGATGCGCGTTTCAGCTTGGAGGGGGCACCACTGACCGAGGGACTCCGTGTGCACAACAGGGGCGAGCGGCAAGCTTGGCTTAACTTGCGCTTGCAGGGGTATACGGATCAGGCCCCGGCTGCTTACAGCCGAGGGCTTAAGGTTGAACGCCGCTATTATGATGGGAATGGTCAGCCGCTCAAGCTTGAGCAGCTGAAAACCGGTGATCAGGTGCTGGTTGAGCTGGATGTTCACAGTGAAGAGTCGATACCGGACGCACTGATTGTGGATCTGCTCCCGGCGGGGCTGGAGCTGGAAAACCAGAATCTGGCCACCAGTGTTTCCATGTCCGAACTGAAAGTGGGTGACGAACGCGTTGCCGATTTGATGGCGTTGATCGATCTGCGTCATCAGGAATTCCGGGATGACCGCTATGTGGCTGCGGTGAAGCTGGACTGGGGACGGGCGCGACTGTTTTATCTGGCACGGGCCGTCACACCGGGTGAGTATCGTGTGCCGCCAAGTTTTGCCGAATCCATGTACCGACCGGCCTTGCGTCATCTGGGGGGAGATAGCGGTACCCTGAGTATTCGGGCGCGCTGATACTGCATGCGTGTCAAACGTCGAGCAGGGCTCTGGATCCTGCCCCTGCTGATAGTATTGTCGTGGGGGTTGGATCGAACCTTTCCGCTACCGGCGCCTGCCGGTCCTGCAATACGGATCCTGGCGGATGGCGGAGAGGTGTTGCGCGCCTTCCCCGCTCCGGACCAGACCTGGCGTTACCCCGTGGCCTCCGATCAGGTGGCGCCAGTCTATAAGGAAATCCTGCTGGCCTATGAAGATCGGGCGTTTTATTACCATCCAGGCATTAACCCTCTGGCGATCGTCCGCGCCGGCTGGCAGAACCTGAAGACGGGGACGGTCGTGTCGGGTGGTTCAACGTTGAGCATGCAGGTGGCGGGCATGCTGGATCCTTATCCCCGCACGCTCAAAGGCAAGATACGCCAGGCCCTGCGGACGCTGCAGCTGGAGTGGTACTACAGCAAGGACGAAATCCTGACGTTGTATCTGAACCATGCGCCCTTCGGCGGTATGTTGTCGGGGGTCGAATCTGCGTCACGCCACTACTTTGGCAAACCGGCCGCCCGGCTCAGTGATGCCGAAGCTGCGTTGTTGGCCGTTTTGCCACAGCGTCCGAGTGACTGGCGGCCTGATCGCTATCCGGGACGTGCGCGTCAGGCCCGTGACAAGGTGTTGCGGCGAATGCAGTCACTCGGCGTCTGGTCTGAACACCGGGTAGCAGCGGCACTACGCGAACCGGTTTCCGCGTTGCCTCCTGAACCCCCGCTATTGGCGCCTCTGGCGGCACGGCGCTTGCGTCAGTCATGTCCGACCTGTACGGAATTGCCCACGTTTATCGATGCCGGTTTGCAGCGTCAGTTGCAGGCCTTGGTTGGCAGTTACACGGCCCGTTTGGGGGAACGTCAATCGGTGGCAGTCCTGGTCGTGCGTAATGCCGATCGGGCTGTCCGAGGATACGTCGGCAGTGCGCATTTCGGTGATGCGCTGAGCCAGGGGCATGTTGATATGACACGCGCCATACGCTCACCGGGATCAACCCTGAAGCCTTTTGCCTATGGCATGGCGCTGGACCGTGGCCTGATTCATTCCCATTCACTGTTACTGGATACCCCTCGCTATGGCTTGCGGTATCGGCCGCATAATTTCACGGGCGGTTTCAGCGGCCCGGTCACGGCCATCGAATCATTGCAGCGTTCACTGAATTTACCGGTGGTGCAGCTGGTTGACCATCTGGGGCCAGAGCGTTTTGTATCGGGTTTGCTGAATGCAGGACTGGAATTGCGTGGGGCGGGCGTGCGACAGCCCAATGCGTCGGTTGTCCTGGGGGGGGTTGGAACAAGCCTGGAGTCGCTGGTCGGGATATACACCGCTTTGGCGCGTGATGGGCAGGCCGGTTCCGTGCGTTTACAGCCAGCGGAACCTGAACGTGGACGCTGGCTGATGAGCCCGGGAGCCGCCTGGATCAGTTGGCGCATGCTGGCGCACAACCCCTGGCGAGCGTTAGGGCATATTGGTCAGACGCCCTGGAATCTGGCCTGGAAAACCGGTACCAGTTATGGGTATCGAGATGCCTGGGCGATTGGCGTGTCGCCGCAATGGACAATCGGTGTTTGGGTCGGGCGTCCTGATGGCAGCCCCAGTCCCGGGCGCTATGGACGTCAAGCGGCCGCGCCGCTGTTGTTCAGGGTGCATGAGCTGTTACCTGACAGCAGAGAGTCCCTGCCTCGCCCCGACAGCGTGAGCCAGCACCATATCTGCTGGCCGCTCGGTACGGTCCGGGAGCATCCTGATAATCAGGAGAGGAATTGTTTGCAGCAGCACGAGGCCTGGTTGCTGAACGAGACGGCGCCGCCGACATTGCCCCAGGTGCCTGATCTGCTGCAGCCGTCTTTGTTGCGTTCGGTTGTAGTGGATATAGCAAGTGAACAGGCGGTAGCGCCCGGATGTGTCAATGACATTCGGGGGCCTTTGAGCGTGCGCAAGATTGCACTTTGGCCGCTGCCGGCGGAACCCTGGCTCAAGCCCGAATGGCGGCGCAGTCAGCGGTTGCCTTCGGTCGCTGACAGCTGTACGCGGTTACAGTTTCTACATGCCCCCATCCGTATCATCGGCATTGAAGCCGGGAGCCACTTGCGGCTGCCGCCTGGCCGTGCGGAGCTGGTGATTGATTTGCGTGTACGAGGAGCCTCGGGTGACTTGAACTGGTATTTGAATGGTGAACCTCTGCCGACTGAAGCCGGGTATCGGCTGGCCTTGACGCTGTCCGCCAGTGGCCGCTATCGGCTTAGTGTGGTAGACAGCAGCGGCAGTACCGATTCCATCGAGTTCAGCTTTCAACGCTCGGACACGGGTGGTTAACGGTTTCGGACTTTGGCAGTAGCCACAGGCCCAGCAGGTTGCCCAGGACGCTGGCGCCAAACATGATGGCCAGCATTGGGAAAGGCGTTCCATCACCCAACAGACCGACCAGAGAGCCGCCCAGGGCTCCGGACGCAAAACCGCAGGCACCAATCAGGGCGGTGGCGGTGGCGGCCATATGGGGAAAGAGTTCGCAGGTACCTGCCATTCCGTTTGAAATGATAAAGCCCTGTACTCCGATGTAGCACATGATCAGCCCGACAACCAGCCAGAGCGGCGGCTGGGCGAGTATGAATGTCAGTATCAGGATTCCGGCGGTCAGCAATTGCACACGTTGCGCGCTTTGTAGCAGTTGTCGAGAGCTGAATCGGTGCAGCAGGCGGATATTGATCCGGTTACAGGCCAGCAGGGTTAGAATATTCAGACCAAACAGGATCGTGTACAGACTGGGTGAAGCACCATAGTAGTGAATGTAGCTGCCGGCGGAACCGGTAATGAAGGCAAACATGCCGGCATAGCTGGCTGCAATAGAGAACAGATAGCCCAGTGCCGTACGGTGTTTCAGAACGGATGCGTAGCTGCGCAGGGGGTTGGGCATGGGGCCTTCCGGTCGCGTATGTGTTTCGGGCAGACGCCAGAAAAGTATCAGCATGATCAGCAGGGTGTAGACACCGAGAAACAGAAAAATGGCTCTCCAGTTGGCGACTTCAAGCAGGACTGTACCGAGTACGGGGGCCAGTAGTGGGGCGGTCATCAGGATGCTGGCCATGCGGCTCATGGCTTGGGCACTGTCACGTCCGGTGAAACGGTCGCGAATGACGGCTGCCGAGTTGACTACGCTCATGCCGCCGCCGAACCCCTGCAGAATACGGGCGGCCAGCAGGGTGTCGATCGAGTTGGCCAACATGGCGCCGATGGCTCCCAGCAGGAACAGGCCAAGACCGCTGAAAATAGCACGGCGGCGACCGAAACGGTCGGAAAAAGGGCCTCCCGTCAGCTGGCCTAGAGCGAAGCCGGCCAGGAACAGACTGACCGACAGTTCAACCTGGTGGATGGAGATACCAAGCTCACCGGCTATTGTAGGGATGGCCGGCAGATAGGCATCGGTAGAAAGTGGGCCCAGCGCCGTCAGGCCGGCCAACATCAGAATCAGGCCGGGTATGGGAATCTGCTTAGCGGTCATGGTTGCGCCTCGTCTGGCCGGTGGAATTGCAGCAGGCTGCCCGAGTAACATTCAGTGTTGATTATGTTGCGGAAGGGAAGCTGAAGATAAACAATAGTGTAATGTAACATACGTTACATTAATATGAGTATTCCATTGATGCAAGCCGATATCATCGCCCAATGGCGCTGATATAATGGTAGCAGTCGAGTCTGTAAATTAAGTTGAAGAGTAACGTGCAACCTGAACCGAATGCCAAACCCTGTGGCCTGACCCCAAAGGGGCTGGAGCGACAGAAGCGAATTCTGGATGCTGCCCGTGATGTGTTTCTGGAACAGGGTTACGATAACGCCAGTATCAACGAAATCATGTGTCGTGCCGGCGGCTCGCTCAGTACGCTGTACCGTCTGTTCGGTAACAAATTGGGGCTGTTCGAGGCGATGATGACGCAAACCTCCAACCGGGTGTTTGCCGCCTTCGAAGCAGTAGAGTGTGCCGCCCGGCGGGGAGACTCCCCTGAACAGGCATTGAAACATTATGGTCGCCTGATGCTGGAGCGGGTTTTAAGCCAGGAGGCCGTTGGTTTATACCGTCTGGTGACAACGGATTGCAGCAGTGAAAGAGATCGTATTCAGGCTCTGTTTTACGAACAGGGGCCCAAGCGCCTCAACGGCAAACTGAGCGCTTATCTGCAGACTCAGGTTGAGCAGGGCGGCATGCAGATTCAGGATACGGAGTTGGCGGCCTTTCAGTTTCTGGAAATGGTCAAGGGCAATTTTCAGTTGCGTGCCATGATGGGCATGGAAATTCCCGAGAGTGAACGTGAGCGGGCGGTCGAGCAGGCCGTCGAACTTTTTCTGTATGGTGCAACTCGGCGTTAGGCACTGCTTGGCGCGCTGTTGTCAGCGCTTCAAATACGGTATCTTAGGCGGCTTTGTACCTGAATAGAATGGCACCGAATCGAATATGATTATCAAACCGAAAATTCGTGGCTTTATCTGTACGACCACGCACCCCGTAGGTTGTGAAGCGAATGTCCGTGAACAGATCGCCTACACCCAGGCCCAGGGCAAGATTGAAAACGGCCCCAAACGTGTGCTGGTGATCGGCGCATCCAGCGGTTACGGTCTGTCTTCACGCATCGCCGCCGCTTTCGGCAGTGATGCTGCCACCATCGGTGTCTTTTTCGAAAAGCCGGGCACTGAGCGTAAGCCGGGCACGGCCGGATGGTATAACGCTGCTGCCTTTGACAAGTGTGCCAAGGAAGCCGGGCTGTACGCCAAGAGTCTGAACGGGGATGCCTTTTCCCATGATGCCAAGCAGAAAACTATCGAGCTGATCCAAGAAGATCTGGGCCAGATTGATCTGGTCGTGTACTCGCTTGCTTCTCCCGTGCGCAAAATGCCGGATACGGGTGAAGTCGTGCGGTCAGCACTGAAACCGATCGGCGAACCCTACCGTTCAACTGCGATTGATACCAACAAGGACGTGATTACCGAAGCCGAGATCGAACCGGCGACGGAAGAAGAAGTGGCCAACACCGTTACCGTTATGGGCGGTGAAGACTGGGAACTCTGGATCAACGCGCTGGAAGACGCCGGTGTGCTGGCCGACGACTGCAAGACCGTGGCCTACAGTTATATTGGTACCGATATCACTTGGCCAATCTACTGGCACGGTGCATTGGGCAAGGCCAAGCAGGATCTGGACCGCGCAGCGGGCGATTTGAATGACAAGCTGTCCGGTGCGCATAACGGCCAGGCTAACGTGGCTGTTCTCAAGTCTGTCGTAACTCAGGCCAGCTCTGCCATTCCGGTGATGCCTTTGTACCTGTCCATGGTATTCAAGGTGATGCGCGAGCAGGGTATTCACGAAGGTTGCATGGAGCAGGTACATCGCCTGTTCAAGACTGGCCTGTATGGCACTACTGCCGAGATGGATGATGGCAACCGTTTCCGTATGGATGATTGGGAGCTGCGTGATGATGTGCAGAAAGCCTGTCGTGAGCTTTGGCCCCAGGTAACCAGTGAGAACCTGTTCGACGTCACCGACTACCAGCTGTACAAGGATGAATTCCTGAAACTGTTTGGTTTTGGCATTGACGGCGTTGATTACGAAGCAGACGTGAACCCGGATGTACAGTTTGATGTGATCGATATCTGACGATCAGATCGATGTTGGCAAGGCCCTGCTCGGTGTTGAACCGTGCGGGGCCTTTTCGATTCGGAAACTGTGCTTTTGTCAATGACAACGAGGGGAATAATACGAGGCTGGTGACCCGGTTTGATCTTGGGGGATGCGTTCGATCAAACCTGAAAAGGTCACTCGGGTGTACGGTGCTTTGACAGCTCAGTTTGATGCCGAGAGTTCTTTGCGGACAATCTCCGCGCCTGCACTCAAGGCATTCAACTTGCCCCTTGCCACTGGACGAGACAGAGGAGCCATGCCGCAGTTGGTGCAAGGATAGAGTTTATCGGCATCAACAAACTGCAGGGCCTTGCGCAGAGTGCTGGCGACCTCCTCCGGTGTCTCGATGGTGTTGGTGGCGACATCAATGGCGCCGACCATGACTTTTTTGCCTCGAATGAGTTCGATCAACTCCATGGGCACGCGAGAGTTGTGGCATTCCAGTGATATCATGTCGAGACTGGACTTCTGAAGTCTGGGAAACACCTCTTCGTATTGTCTCCACTCGCTCCCCAGTGTTTTTTTCCAGTCCGTATTGGCCTTGATGCCGTAGCCATAACAAATATGTACGGCCGTTTCACACTTGAGCCCTTCAACGGCCTTTTCCAGAGCCGCGATGCCCCAATCATTGACTTCGTCAAAGAAGACGTTAAACGCAGGCTCGTCGAACTGGATAATATCAACCCCGGCGGCCTCCAGTTCTCTGGCTTCCTGGTTGAGTATTTTGGCGAATTCCCAGGCCAGTTTTTCACGACTTTTATAATGATCGTCATACAGCGTATCGATCATAGTCATGGGGCCGGGCAGAGCCCACTTGATAGGCTGGCTGGTTTGCTGACGCAGAAACTGGGCATCTTTTACAAACACGGGCTTTTGTCGGGCTACAGCATCAACAACCGTCGGTACGCTTGCGTCATAGCGATCACGAATCTTGACGGTCTTGCGATTTTCAAAGTCAACGCCACTCAAGTGTTCAATAAATGTCGTAACAAAATGCTGGCGCGTTTGCTCGCCATCGCTGATGATGTCGATACTGGCGTGTAGTTGCTCTTGCAACGACACGCGCAAGGCATCCTGTTTGCCTTCAATCAACTGTTCATCCTGTAGTTTCCAGGGTGACCAGAGAGTCTCCGGCTCTGCCAGCCAAGAGGGTTTTGGCAGGCTGCCAGCTGTTGATGTGGGTAACAGTTTTTTCATGATCACAACTTCGTATGCTTTGTTGGGTTATAGAGTGTAATTGGCAGACCATTGTTCAAGCATTTTCTGATAGGGCTTGATGAAATGCTCTTTAGTAAAGTGGCCCTGCTTGATAGCCAACTGACCACGTTCTTCTCTATCGTAATCAATTCGGGTTAATGAGTGGTCCTGATGCTGGAGACTCGGTTGATAGCACTTTCCTGCCACTGTATTGGCATTGTAAATCTCGGGCCGGTAAATTTTCTGGAAAGTTTCCATGGTGCTAATGGTACTGATAAGCTCGAGGCTCGTGTAATCGTTGAGTAGATCGCCAAAGAAATAAAAGGCCAAAGGCGCGGCACTGTTACGGGGCATGAAATAGCGAACCTGCAGGCCCATTTTCTTGAAATATTGTTCGGTCAATGAAGGTTCATTAGGCTCGTATTCAAAGCCCAATACCGGGTGTTGATTTTCCGTTCGATAATATATTTTATTATCTGAAACGCTCAGACATATGACTGGAAGTTTATTGAAATTATTTTTATATATGTTCGAGCTTACGAAATATTTGAATAGTTTTCCGTGTAGGTCGCCAAAATTTTCGGGGACAGTAAAGTTATCTTTTCCCTTGTTATGATCCAGCAGCAATACGCTAAAATCATAATCTCGTACATAGGAGGAGAAATTATTTCCTACCATGCCTTCTACATGTTTTTTGGTTTTGTTATCAAAAATGTTCGTTTTCAGTATTTCAATCGTCGGAAATTTATGACCGTCACCTTTAATATCCAGGTCAACGGAGACAATCTCAAGTTGGACCGAGTATCGATCTCCATTAGGGTTGTCCCAGGAGGCCAGGTCATTAAAACGATTATTAATCATGCTTAAAGTATCGCGTAGATTTTCTTGGCGCCTTTTTCCTCGCGCCAAGTTGGCAAAATTTGTCGTGATACGTGTATTGTCCGATGGTCGATAATTTTCATCGAAACAAATGCTCTTAAGGGTAAATGTGAAGTCTTTATTCATGGTAGCTGGATATTCTTTTATCTAAATTTGGAATTTAATCTTTAGCCTGCTCTTTATGGGCTTGCCAATTTTATATTCTGACTTATCCGGTCTATCGCTTCGCAACTTCCTGATTGCTGGGCAAGGGCCAAGTATGAACCAACTGCAAGGTTGTCTAGCGTTAAGAGCACAGAGGGTTTTATACGCGATCTAAGTAATGAACTATATTGATTTTATTTGGTTGATATATGATTTTTACTCATGAGTCTTGAGGTTTGGGGTTGTGGATCAGGTTGAAGCCGGCGCGCCTTGGGAGGTTGACGGTATCAGGGGGATCAAGACTCGTATGTTTGGCCCTCCGAGGAAAACAGCGGTCAGACGGATGTTGTTTCAATTATCGAGTTGAGGCTCTAAGATGGTTCGCTTTTCTTTGCGAGTGAATGTGGAATGTTAACAACTCTGCTTCTCTATATGGTGTTGGGCGCGTTTGCGGGCGTGGCGGCAGGTCTTTTCGGCATTGGCGGCGGGTTGCTGATCGTGCCGGTATTGATTTTTTCTTTCCAGCTGCAGGGCGTATCGCCTGAGGTGCTGACACATATGGCGGTGGCCACTTCGTTGGCGACCATCGTGGTGACTTCGGTCAGTTCTGTGCGGGCGCACCATCAGCACGGAGCCGTGCGCTGGGAGCTGTTCAAGCCGCTGGCGGCCGGGATTCTGTTGGGTGCTGTACTCGGTGTGAACACGGCTGTGCAGCTACCGGGTGGAGTGCTGCAGGTTGCGCTTGGGGTGTTTGCCCTGATGGTAGCAGTACAGATGGCTCTCAACCTGAAGCCTGGGGCGGGGGAGCAGGTTGCGTCAAAAGTGGAGCTGGGAATTGCAGGCGGGCTCATCGGCTGGGCTTCATCCATTTTCGGGATCGGTGGCGGTAGCCTCAGTGTGCCCTATCTTAGCTGGCGTCGGGTGGTGATGCAGCAGGCAGTAGCTACCTCGGCGGCCTGTGGTCTTCCCATTGCTATTATGGGGGCCTTGACCAATATCTGGATGGGTTGGGGTGAGCCTGAATTGCCGCAGTGGAGCCTGGGATATGTTTACTTGCCGGCCTTTGCCGGTATCGTTTTGACCAGTGCGTTCACAGCCCCTTTAGGGGCGAAGTTAGCCCACAGGTTATCGCAGCCGGTGTTGAAAAAGGTCTTTGCCGTATTTCTGGTTGTGGTAGCGGGGCGTTTCATTTTCTCCAATCTGGGATAAGGGTGCCGATGGCAGGTCTATGGTCATGGTGAGTATCCGTGACCTGGTTATCGGCATAGAAAATGAAGGCTGGCGGGTGATCTTGAATGGCTTATACAGGGTTTTATCTGTACTTAATTCAGTATGGGCACCCTGGAATCTGATTAGACTCCGGGAGCAATAAAATTGTCAGGGAGGCAATTTTTTGGTGTTGTCACTGCATGAAATGACAATAATGTTGTTCCTCTTCCCGCATCAGATAGATAATGGAGTTTTACTGAATGCTCAAGCAATTGCCCGCCCTGGTCCTGAGTTTCCTGGTTGCAATACCTGTTTTGGCCGCTAAAGGAGACGTTAAAGGATCTGAAGATCATCCACTGCTTTCCCGCTTCCCTGATACTCATATCAACAGTTATTACACCAGCGAATATAATGAGTTTCTTGTTGCGACAGGCCCTCGTACCGATCAGGAGCTGCCGCCAGTGTTGCGCCTTGAGGGTAAGGTCACGACACTGGGTTATGAAGCGAATGAACTTAAATATTCAGCGCTGCAAATATACCGGAATTATGAAAAAGCCTTTGCCAAGGCCGGATTTACGCCGATTTTCACCTGCCGCAGCGATGATGAATGTGGCCCTTTCTTTGTAAACAAGCTCTACTGGTATGGCAACTCGGCTCGCCAAGGTCGTGATAGAGGGCTCAATGCTCCAAATTTGCATGGCAGTCGATATAAGTATTTCTACTGGAGTGGCAAGGCTGATGTGCAGGGTAAAGAGGTGTATGCAACCTTGTTGGTCTCTCAATACAGCGGCGGCGATTCACCAACCATAGCGGTTCTTGATATCGGTGAAATCGAATCTTTGGATGATGATCGCATCAGTATCGATTTGGATGGCATGAGTAAGGCGCTGGCAGAAACCGGTAAGGTTGAACTCGAAGGTGTGTTCTTTGATACTGCCAAGGCAACCCTGAAAACCGAATCTGCCGAAGCCGTAGCAATCATTGCTGATTATCTGCAGCAGAATGAGGCGCAGTCCTTCTACGTGGTAGGTCACACCGACAGCCAGGGTGACTTCAATTTCAATATGAAATTGAGCAAGGATCGAGCGACAACCGTGGCTCAGGCCTTGCAGCAGGAGCATGGTATTGATACGGGGCGTTTGACGCCGATTGGTGTCGGACCGGTCAGCCCGGTGTCGAGCAATGGCACTGATGCTGGCCGTAGTAACAACCGACGTGTCGAGCTGGTGCTTGCCGACTGACAGGTGTGCAGGGTGAGGTCGTGGTATGGGCCCCCCTGCACCCTTCTCAGGTGCAGCCGGGAGGATGTGTTAGATCTTGCCCAGCTCCCGGTGCCAATATTGGCCCATGTCGCTGTCGGCCCGGACGATACGATCGGTGTCCAGGTGACCGGGCCAGAACTGAATGATGTATTCCTGTCCATCGACAGGGAGGTCCCAGTCGTCCTGTTCATCGTAGTCACGATCCATGTGCCTGATACTGTATCGCACGATGTAGTGATCGCAGGGCAGGTTCAGTAGAAAGGTGTTTTCATGGGCCCATTCGCACAGGTAAAGCCTGTCGGAGAGTGCCGAAAAGTTGCCCTCCACAACATTCTGACAGTCCGAGTTCAGTACCGGCTCGGAGTCATGCAGCTCGATGGTGATCTTGGCGGTGCCGTCCTGCGGACCGGCCACAAAAAACAGTTTTCCCTCATGTGCCGTGCCGCATAAACCATTGGCCTGATATTTGAAGGCCGAGTCCATGTCAAAATGGTCACTATCGTCCATATCCAGAATATCGATATAGAACTGACCGTAAAACAGACTGATATTGTCTGAGAACAACGTCCTTGCCATGACTTCCTCCTGATCTTGATCTTTATTATGGGCGGCGTGCTCAGAAACACGCATGCGTGTTGCAGGCGGCCAAGTTGTAGCGGTTTGGCGTGACCAACGCATGTTGTCGGGAGCAGTATGGCATATCAAAAGCGTGATCATGTACCTGCTGTACCAAACACACTATTGCGGATATATACCCTATGCCGACCGCGTGATCAGGCGTGGGGGAAGTGGTTGCCGAAGGCTCTTATGGTGGCTTCTACCGACAGGGCTCCGATGATGCCGGTCATGATGATGCCGTGCATCGCGATCAGAATTGCCAGTAACTTGGCGGGCTTTCGGGTCGGTTTCATATCACCGTAGCCCACTGTCAGTGCGGTAATGAAGCCCCAGTAAAGGGCATCAAGCAGACTCCACTGTTCCAGCTTGCCCACTAGTGTCGCCAGGCCGGCGATCACCATCAGAAGGAACAGGATAAGCGGGGAAATCAGTGCCAGGCCATTGGAAAAATTGGCCAGAAAGGTAAAGGTGTATTCCATGGTAGTCCGTATAGGGTGACGTCTGGATAGGCTGTAAATAGGGCCGGTATGTTATCGCGAAGTGCCGGTCATGGGCAGCCCCATGACCGACCTCAGCGCTCAGGAGACAGGGGTGGCGAGGACTTCGAGTACGCGGATGGCATCGGCTTCCAGATTTAGCATGACATTGCTGCCCATGGTGCGAAAGCGGTTGCCGAGTATCATGGCGGGAGATAGGGGAGCTTGTGCGGGGGCACCGGCTGTCTCTTTGGCGTGTTGTCGGCGGCGCCAGGCCTGTGCTTCATCACTCCAGTCATCGGTCTGCACCGAGGAAAAACCGGCTTCCTGAAGAAGCCTGACCAGAGCCTGTTTCGACAACAGGTGCGAATGTTGAGGATCATCAGCCCAGGGGACGGGGAAGCGCATGGCGTCAGCATGGCTGCCAAGTACCACCTCATGCATGATCAGCTGCCCGTCCGGCTTCAGTACCCGGTGGCATTCTCTGAGTACCTGAAGGGCATCAGGCATGTTGAGAAAACTGTGTTGGAACAGAATCAGGTCGAGACTGTGGCGGGAGAAAGGAAGGTGGTGTGCGTCACCGGTCAGAATCGGGTTGTCGACCGGTTCGGAGTAGAGGCGGTTCAGGCCTTTGTTGAGGCGGTTGAGGTCATGGGTAATATCCAGTCCGATCATGTTGACGCCGCGAGCCGAGGCCTGGCGCATCAGGCCGCCGGCACCCGAGCCGACATCCAGTACGTACTGGTGGTGTGCGTGATCCAGGTGGCGCAGCAGGCGTTCAGAAGCCTTGATGCCTCCGATATGCAGTTGATCCAGCGGGGCCAGTTGATATAGATCGGCCCCGCTGGGGTAGCATGTGCGCACCTGTTCCAGCAGAGAGGGAGTGTCCAACTGTTGTTGATAGTGCAGATCAATTGTCATAGTGAAAAACGCCGACGCGAGGCCGGCGTTGCAGGCTCCAGGCCGGGTCAGGATCAGTCATCCAGCCCGAGCTCTTCTATTGAAATTTCACGCATTTTAAACTTCTGGATTTTGCCGGTCACCGTCATCGGGAAGGCGTCGACAAACTTGAAGTATCGTGGAATCTTGAAGTGTGTGATTTTGCCTTTACAGAAGGTACGCAAGTCGTCGTCAGTCACGTTGTCGGCATGAGGGTGGAGCTTGATCCATGCGATCAGTTCCTCGCCGTATTTCTTGTCCGGTACACCGGTGACCTGAACCTCAGACACCGCCGGGTGGGTGTACAGGAACTCCTCGATTTCTTTCGGGTAGACGTTCTCGCCGCCACGGATCACCATGTCCTTGATGCGGCCGACGATCTGGATATATCCCTCGTCGTCCATGGTGGCCAGGTCACCGGTATGCATCCATCCTGCATTGTCGATGGCTTCGGCTGTGGCGTGTTCGTTGTTCCAGTACTTCATCATCACGCTATAGCCGCGGGTGCAGAGTTCGCCGATTTCACCGCGAGGCACGATACGACCAGTACCCGGATCGACAATTTTGCTTTCCAGATGAGGCTGGGTACGCCCGACCGTGGAGACCCGTTTTTCGATGCTGTCATTGGCACCGGTCTGAGTGGAAACAGGGCTGGTCTCGGTCATGCCGTAGGCGATCTGTACTTCCGACATGTTCATTTTGTTGATCACCTGCTTCATCACTTCGGTGGGGCAGATGGAGCCAGCCATAATGCCGGTACGCAGTGTCGAGAGATCGAAGCTGGCAAAGTCCGGATGATCCAGTTCGGCGATGAACATGGTGGGAACACCGTACAACGCCGTGGCTTTCTGCGAATGGACGGCCTTGAGTACCGATGTTGGTTCAAAGCCTTCATCCGGATAAATCATGGTTGCGCCGTGGGTAACACAGCCCAAATTCCCCATCACCATGCCGAAGCAGTGGTACAGTGGTACCGGAATCACCAGACGGTCTTCGCTGGTAAAGCCCATGCTTTCGGCAACAAAGAAGCCGTTATTGAGAATGTTGTGGTGTGACAGGGTAGCGCCTTTGGGGAACCCGGTTGTGCCCGAAGTGTACTGAATATTGATCGCTTCATCGAACTGAAGTGTTGATTGCAGGTCGATCAGGTCTTGCTCACTGGTTTGTTCTGCCTGTTCCAGCATGTCGGACCAGCGCCACATGCCCGGATGCTTCTCGCTGTCCAGATTGATGACGCACTCCAGCTCCGGCAGTTTTTGTGATTTGAGCTTGCCTTCGGCAGACGCTTTCAGTTCAGGTGCCAGTTCGTACAGCATGCCGCGGTAGTCTGAGGTCTTGAAGCTGTCAGCAGTGATCAGGAACCGGGCGCCGGACTGGTTCAGAGCGTATTCCAGTTCATGGGTACGATAGGCCGGGTTGATATTGACCAGAATGGCACCGATCTTGGCGGTCGCGAACTGGCTGACAGTCCACTCCGAACAGTTAGGTGACCAGACGCCGATACGGTCACCCTTGCGTACACCCAGTGCCAACAGGGCGCGGGCGCACTGGTTGACCTGTTGCTGTAATTCAAGGTAGGTCCAGTGGATGTCCTGATGCAGAACGATCAGGGCATCGTTGTCCGGGTAGCGGTTGGCGATTTCGTCGAACTTGTCGCCGATGGTCATGCCGATCAGCGGCTTGTCGGCGGTGCTGCTGGTGTAGCTTGGTAGGGGTTTGCTCATCGTTATGACTCCGATTTTTGTTGTTATCCGGTCAGATGAAATGTGTGCTCAGCTGGCCTTAACGAAAACGTCCGTGGTATTCCGGGTTGGGTTGCATGTCTACCGCGCTGGCCACACGGTTGGTCATGTTGTAGAACCCGGCAATGTTGGCAATATCCCAGATGCCGCGCTCACTGAAACCGGCATCACGTAAAGTCTGGCGATCGGACTCTCCAATTTCGGCAGGCGTGACCGTCAGTTTATGAGCGAAGTCGAGCATGGCGCGCTGGCGTCCGTCCAGCTCGGCGACGCGATAATTCATCACCATTAGCTCGCCCAGTACCGGATTTTCGGAGTATTCGCGTACGGCGGCACCGTGAGCGGTCAAGCAGTAATAGCAATGATTCTCTGAAGAAACGACCACGGCGATCATCTCGCGCTCCAGAGGCGTCAGTTCGCTATCGCCGAACATGAGCTCGTTGTAAAAACGGGTAAAAACCTCGAATTGGGCCATGTTCTGGCTGTAAGCGGTCAGTACGTTGGGGACCATGCCCAGTTTTTTGTCGCATTTTCCGAAGTACTTTTGTACCTCTTCCGGCAACTGATGACGGTCCGGAATCGGCAGACCCAGTGCCGTGATGTGTGTTGGCTGAGACATCCTGATTACTCCTCGATAAACGTTAGTCTGAACCGCAAGGGCCTATGGCCTGAGCCACTTTGGAGCCGTTGTGTCGTCCCAGCTCGCGGGTGATCCAGTGGCCGGTTTTGACGACTGCTCGGAGGTCGACACCGGTACTGATATTCAGCCCTTCCAGCAGATAGAGGACATCTTCGGTAGCCACATTGCCGGAGGCGCCCTTGGCATAGGGGCAACCGCCCAGTCCGGCTGTGGAACTGTCGATGACGGCTAGCCCTTCCTCCAGTACTGCGTAGAGGTTCGCCAGCGCCTGGCCGTAAGTATCGTGGAAGTGTGCGGCCAGCTGCGACATCGGGACTTCTCTGGCCACGGCTTCCAGCATCTTCTTGGCTTGCAATGGCGTGCCTTTGCCAATAGTGTCGCCCAGCGAAATCTCGTAGCAGCCCATGTCCAGTAAGGCGCGACTGACGGCGGCTACCTGGGCCGGATCGATCTCGCCCTGATAGGGGCAGCCGAGCACCGTGGAGACATAACCACGCACGCGAATGCCGGCGGCCTGAGCCTGTTCCATCAGAGGCTGAAAGCGCTCCAGACTCTCGGCAATGGAGCAGTTGATGTTCTTCTGCGAAAACGCTTCCGAGGCTGCAGCAAACACCGCGACTTCGGGCGTGTTGGCGGCAATGGCGCCTTCCAGCCCCTTCAGGTTGGGGGTTAGAGCCGAGTAGGTTACGCCGGGGCGGCGCTGGATGCCGGCCATGACGGCGGCGGCATCGCCCATTTGTGGTACCCATTTCGGTGATACAAAGCTGGCAGCCTCGATATGTTGCAGACCGGCTGCTGCCAGGCGGTCGATCAGTTCAACCTTGATTTCGGTCGGAATGATCGGCCCCGGCTCATTCTGCAAACCATCACGAGGGCCGACTTCGACGATGCGTACCTGTTGCGGAAAAGCCATCAGGCAGCCTCCTCTGAATCCAGCTCGACCGAAATCAGTTCGGCGCCTTCGGACACCAGATCACCTTCGGCGAAGAAAATCTCGCTGACGGTACCGGCGGCTGGGGCCTTGATGGAGTGTTCCATCTTCATTGCTTCCATGATGAGCAGTGTTTGACCGGCTTCGACGGTATCACCGGGCTTGACCAGTACCGCCACTACTGAGCCGTTCATCGGTGCCTGCAGACCGCCTTCGCTGGCCTGGTCTTCCATGCCGTACTGCTCGCGGTGCTGGGCACAGTGGAAAGTTTCGCCTTCATGGAACAGCACCACCTGGTCCTGATGCAGGTCGCCACAGATGCTGAAGCGGTGGCCATTGACGGTAGCCTGCAGACGGTCGTCATTCAGGTTGGCGCGAACGTCGTAGCAACTGTCACCGATGCGGATTTCATAGCGATCATCCTGCTCCAGAATGCTGAGCTGATGCTGTACATCATCGCTGAGCAGGGTCATCGGGCGGGCGTACTGCGAATTCAGGCGCCAGCTGTTCTGACGTGCGAAGGGTGAGAACGGATCGGCCGGCAATGTCTGTTCCGCCTTGCTGCGCAGCAGGAAGAAGCAGGCGCTCAGTACCAGGCCCAGGTTCTCGTCCAGCTGAGCGGGCGGGAACAGCAGGTCTTCATGCTTGCTGATGAAACCGGTGTCCAGCTCCTCGTTGCGGAAGGGCGCGGCATCGGCCAGCGCATGCAGGAAGCGGATGTTGGTCTTCACGCCGCTGATGCGGTATTCCTCAAGCGCCTGCACCATGCGGTTGATGGCACGCTCGCGGTTGTCGTCCCAGACGATCAGCTTGGCGATCATCGGGTCGTAATGGATGCTGACCTCGTCACCCTCGACCACGCCAGTGTCGACACGCACATGAGCGTTTTCGTCCGGCGTACGCAGGTAGCGCAGGGTGCCGGTAGCGGGCAGGAAGTCGTTGTCAGGATCTTCCGCGTAGATACGGGCTTCCAGTGCATGACCACGCAGACGGATCTGATCCTGCTGCAGCGGCAGGGCTTCGCCGTTGGCGATGCGCAGCTGCCATTCGACCAGATCCTGGCCGGTGATCATTTCGGTGACCGGGTGCTCCACCTGCAGGCGGGTGTTCATCTCCATGAAGTAGAAGGAGCCATCCACGTCGTAGAGGAACTCGACGGTACCGGCACCGACGTAGTCGATCGCCTGGGCGGCACGCACCGCGGATTCACCCATCGCCTTGCGGGTTTCATCGCTCAGCCCCGGTGCCGGGGCTTCCTCGATGACCTTTTGGTGACGGCGCTGGACCGAGCAGTCACGCTCAGCGAGGTAAACGCCGTTACCCTTGCTGTCACAGAACACCTGAATCTCCACATGACGCGGCTGAGTCAGGTATTTCTCGATCAGCATGTCCGGGTTGCCGAAAGCGTTTTTGGCTTCACGCTGGGCGGCAGCCAAGGCTTCGTCAAATTCAGACATGGCTTCAACGACGCGCATGCCCTTACCGCCACCACCGGCCACCGCCTTGAGCAGCAGCGGGAAACCGCACTTCTCGGCTTCGGCGCGCAGTAGGTCGGGGGACTGGTCGTCACCGTGGTAACCCGGCACCAGCGGTACGCCGGCATCCTGCATGATCGCCTTGGCGGCAGACTTGGAGCCCATGGAGGCAATGGCCGAGGCGGGCGGGCCGATGAACACGATGTCGTTGGCTTCACACGCCTTTGCGAAATCGGTGTTCTCGGACAGGAAGCCGTAACCCGGGTGGATCGCCTGGGCGCCACTGGCCTTGGCCACCTCGATGATCTTGTCGGCACGCAGGTAGCTTTCGCTGCTCGGCGCCGGGCCCAACAGGAAGGCTTCATCGGCCATGGCAACATGTCGGGAGTGACGGTCGGCTTCAGAATAGACGGCGACACAGCGGATGCCCAGACGGTGAGCAGTCTGGATCACTCGGCAGGCGATCTCGCCACGGTTCGCAATAAGGATTTTATTAAACATGGGAGGTCTCCGTGTCGAGATCGCCTGCATGCGCTGCGCGCATCGGCATGCAATTTGGCTTCGCCGCCAGTTGCTGATGCAACTGGTCGCCCTGGTTCGCAATCAGAATTTTGTTAAACATGGCAAATTATTCCTCGATCCAGTTCGGTGTGCGCTTGCCTAGGAAGGCGCTGAGCCCTTCCTGACCTTCTTCGCTGACACGGATATCGGCAATACGGTGAGCCGTGTCATCGATGACCGACGGGTCAATGGGTTTCTGGCTGACGGCGAAGATCAGCGCCTTGGCGGCGTTCATCGCCTGGGGGCTGTTGCGACGCAAGGCTTTGATAAAGCGGTTACAGGCCTCATCAAGCAGTTCCGCATGTGGTACCACTTCATGCACCAGGCCGGCATCCGCAGCAATTTTGGCGCTGAACGGCTCGGCGGTCAGGAAGTAGCGGCGGGACAGACGCTCGCCGATGGCTCGTACCACGTAAGGGCTGATCACGGCCGGAATCAGGCCAATTTTGACTTCACTGAGGCAGAACTGGCTCTGTTCGGTAGCGATGACAATATCGCAGCAGGCCGCCAGGCCAACAGCACCGCCATAGGCGGCACCCTGTATCAGACCGATGGTCGGCTTGCTGAGGGTGTTGAGTGCCTCCATCAGGCGCGCCAGCTGGCCGGCATCTTCGAGGTTTTCCTGATGGCTGTTCTGCGCCATCCGCTTCATCCAGCCCAGATCGGCACCGGCAGAAAAGTTGCGACCGTTGGAGCGCAGTACCAGCACCCGTGCTTCGGGGTTGTGGTCGGTGGCTTCCAAGGCCTCGATCAGTGCTGCGATGATGCTGTCGTCAAAGGCGTTGTGGACCTCCGGTCGATTCAGCGTCAGCGTAGCAACACCCTCGGCGGAGATCTCCAGCAGCACGGTGTTATTGTTATTGTCCATAGCGCTTTCCTTTATATACCTGTCTTGGCCAACGTGGGCTTACATGCGGAAGACGCCGAAGCGGGTTTCGTCGATCGGCTTGTTCAGCGCGGCCGACAGGCCCATGCCGATCACATCGCGAGTCTGGGCCGGGTCGATGACGCCGTCATCCCACAGGCGGGCACTGGCGTAGTACGGGTGGCCCTGATGCTCATAGGTGTCGATGATCGGCTGTTTGAAGGCTTTCTCTTCGTCGGCCGGCCATTCCTCGCCCGCGCGCTCCATACCGTCACGCTTGACCGTGGCCAGTACGCCGGCGGCCTGTTCGCCACCCATCACTGAGATGCGGGCATTGGGCCACATCCACAGGAAATTGGGGCTGTAGGCGCGGCCGCACATGCCGTAGTTGCCGGCGCCGAAGCTGCCGCCGATCAGGACGGTCAGCTTGGGGACGTTGGCACAGGCCACGGCGGTTACCATTTTGGCACCGTGCTTGGCGATCCCTTCGGATTCGGCCTTCTGGCCTACCATGAAGCCGGTGATGTTTTGCAGGAACAGCAGCGGGATTTTGCGCTGACAGCACAGCTCGATGAAGTGGGCACCTTTCTGCGCGGAATCGGCAAACAGAATGCCGTTATTGGCGACGATGCCGACCGGGTAGCCGTGGATATGGGCAAAGCCGGTGACCAGGGTGGTGCCGTAGTACTTCTTGAACTCGTCGAACTCGGAACCGTCAACGATACGGGCGATCACTTCGCGCACGTCGAACGGCTTGCGCAGGTCGGTACCGACGATGCCGTACAGCTCGTCGGCGGAGTAGAGCGGGGCTTCGGGCTTGCGCAGGTTGAGATCGGTCAGCTGCTTGCGGTGGTTCAGGTTTTTCACGCAGTCGCGGGCGATCTGCAGTGCATGCTGATCGTTCTCGGCATAGTGGTCGGCGACGCCGGATATTTTGCAGTGCACATCGGCGCCACCCAGGTCTTCGGCGCTGACCACCTCTCCGGTGGCGGCTTTCACCAGCGGCGGGCCGGCCAGGAAGATGGTGCCCTGGTTGCGCACGATGATCGATTCGTCGGCCATGGCGGGAACATAGGCACCACCGGCCGTACACAGACCCATGACCACGGCGATCTGCGGGATGCCCTTGGAGGACATGCGGGCCTGGTTGAAGAAGATACGACCGAAGTGGTCGCGGTCCGGGAAAACATCATCCTGACGCGGCAGGTTGGCGCCGCCGGAGTCCACCAGGTAGATACAGGGCAGGTGGTTCTGCTCGGCGATCTCCTGGGCACGGAGGTGCTTTTTGACGGTAATCGGGTAGTAGGAGCCGCCCTTTACGGTGGCGTCGTTGGCCACAATCATGCACTCAACGCCGTTGATTCGCCCAATGCCGGTGATGATGCCGGCAGCGGGTACATCTTCGCCGTACACGTTGTATGCAGCCATCTGTGACAGCTCGAGGAAAGGAGAGCCTTCATCGATCAGGGTGTTGATACGATCACGCGGCAGCAGTTTGCCACGAGACAGGTGACGTTCCTGGTATTTGGTGCCACCGCCCTGTTCGATCTGGGCGACCTTGTCACGCAGGTCGCCGACAGCGGCTTCCATGGCGTCCTGGTTGGCGCGGAATTCGTCAGAACGCGGATTTACTTTGCTATGCAGTTGAGTCATCGAAAGGCTCCTCGCTGCACCGGGCAGACTGCCCGGGAGCGTTCGATTATTCTTATTTATTGAGGAACAGCTCGCGGCCGATCAGCATGCGGCGGATCTCGGAAGTACCTGCACCGATCTCGTACAGCTTGGCATCACGCAGCAGACGACCGGTGGGGAATTCGTTGATATAGCCATTGCCGCCCAGCAGTTGGATGGCATCCAGCGCCACTTTGGTGGCCATTTCGGCAGAGTAGAGGATGGCACCGGCGGCATCCTTGCGCGACGTTTCGCCTCGGTCAGCCGCCATGGCAGCCATATAGACGTAAGACTTGGCAGCGTTCATCTGGGTGTACATGTCGGCAACCTTGCCCTGTACCAGTTCGAACTCGCCGATGGCCTGGCCGAACTGTTTGCGGTCACGGATGTAGGGCACCACGATATCCATGGCGGCCTGCATAATACCCAGAGGTCCACCGGACAGGACCAGGCGTTCGTAGTCCAGACCGCTCATCAGGACCTTCACGCCGCCATTCAGCTCGCCCAGAATGTTTTCCTTGGGTACCTTGGCATCCTGGAACACCAGTTCACAGGTGTTGGAGCCGCGCATGCCCAGCTTGTCCAGCTTCTGCGCCTGAGTGAAGCCCTCGGTGTCACGCTCGACGATAAAGGCAGTGATGCCTTTGGGGCCGGCCGCCGGATTGGTCTTGGCGTAAATGACATAGACGTTGGCGTCCGGGCCGTTGGTGATCCACATTTTGTTGCCGTTCAGCACATAATGATCCCCGGCATCGCGGGCGGTCAGCTTCATGGACACTACGTCGGAACCGGCATTGGGTTCGGACATGGCCAGTGCGCCGATATGTTCGCCGCTGATCAGCTTGGGCAGGTACTTGGCACGCTGTTCGTCGTTACCGTTGCGATGAATCTGGTTGACGCACAGGTTGGAATGCGCACCGTAGGAGAGGCCAACCGACGCGGAGGCTCGGCTGATCTCTTCCATGGCGATGACATGGGCCAGATAGCCCATTTCGACACCGCCCCACTGTTCCTTGACGGTAATGCCAAGCAGGCCCATGTCACCAAATTTGCGCCAGAGATCGTTGGGAAAAGCATTGTCCCGGTCGATCGCTTCCGCACGAGGGGCAATCTCCTGAGCTGCGAAACTGTTGATCTGATCGCGCAGCATGTCGAGGGTGTCGCCCAGTCCAAAGTTCAGTTCAGAATATGCAGAGATCATCTAGTCCACCTTTATTGTTATTGTGCCGATCGCCGTGGGGGCTTAGTCGACAGCCGTCATCTTTTTCTGTTCGAGTTCGTTCAGTGTTTCCAGACAGCGCGTCTCGGCGTTGTCCAGTTCCAGCTGAACCATTGCGATATCTTGTAGTTGCTGTTCCAACTCGGCACGTTTGCCGGCAATGGTTTTCAGCAGCAGCTTCAGCTGCTTTTCACTGCCGCTCAGGGTTTCATCCCAAAGGTCGAACAGCTCTCGGGTTTCAGCCAGAGAAAAACCGAGCCGTTTGCCACGCAGGATCAGTTTTAGCCGAACCCGATCCTTGGTGCTGTAGATACGTGTCTGACCGCGACGAGAGGGGTGCAGCAGCCCCTGGTCTTCATAGAAACGGATGCTGCGCGTCGTTACGTCAAACTCGGCCGATAATTCGCTGATTGAAAAATTTTTGCACATTGTCACGGTGTGTTCCGATAGCCACTTTCCATCGAGGCTAAAACAAGTTGACGTTTACGTAAAGGGTAAAATATTTCTTTTTGCCTAAGCCAAAAGTTCAATAAAATTTATAAGGCCATGATTGGGTTGGTGTTTTTGGCTATGTTTTTGGCAACATAGTGTTGCATTAGACTAAAGTAGTAATTGTATTCCCGTAAGGTAAATTGCTAGTTTTTTCCCGTACCTTACGCCAAGGTCACCATTCGACGCCAAGTGCGAAAAGCCAGCATAAAAACAACAAGAGGCTTGGTTTACACATGAGTGCAGACTATGTTCTCGAAACCCGTAACCTTATCAAAGCGTTCAAGGGTTTCACTGCGGTCGACGATGTCAATCTCCAGGTGACACGCGGCCATATACACGCCTTGATCGGTCCGAACGGGGCCGGCAAGACAACCGTATTCAACCTGCTAACCAAATTTCTGACCCCCACCGAAGGTCGGATCCTATTCAATGGCACCGATATAACGGCCATGAAGCCAGCTGCCATCGCCCGTGCGGGAGTGGTGCGTTCTTTCCAGATATCCGCTGTTTTTCCGCATCTGACGGTGCTGGAGAATGTGCGTATCGCGCTGCAACGCAAGGAAGGCAACAGCTTCCACTTCTGGCGCCCTCAATCCGTGCTGAACAAGCTGAATGATCGTGCAATTGAGCTGCTTGATGCCGTAGGGCTGGCTGAGTTTGCCTCGGCGCAGACGGTTGACCTGTCATATGGTCGCAAGCGAGCGTTGGAGATTGCGACCACTCTTGCTTTGGAACCTGAGTTGATGCTGCTTGACGAGCCGACGCAGGGGATGGGGCATGAAGATGTGGGGCTGGTGGCCGACCTGATCAAAAAGGTGTCGGTCGGCCGTACCATTCTGATGGTTGAGCATAACCTTCATGTCGTGTCCAAGCTGGCCGACCGTATTACGGTATTACAGCGTGGCGCCATATTGACGGAGGGGGACTACGCTACCGTATCGGCTGATCCGCGTGTCCGTGAGGCCTATATGGGGACAGCAGCCAGTGCAGAGCAGGACCGTATCAACGCGGAAGCGGCCCAGGCCGAGCGGCAGGAGGAAGTGGACGCATGAGTACCCATCGCGAAAAATTGCGTATTGATGACTTGCATGCGTTTTATGGCGAGTCCCACATTTTGCATGGTATCGACATGCATGTCAGGCAGGGTGAACTGGTGACGTTGCTGGGACGCAACGGTGCCGGTCGCAGCACGACACTGAGGGCCATCATGAATATGGTGGGGCGCCGCACCGGTTCGATCAATATCAATGGGACTGAGACCATTGGCATGCCGGCGCACAAAATCGCGCATTTGGGGCTGGGATATTGCCCGGAAGAGCGAGGGATTTTTTCCAGCCTGAATGTGGAAGAAAACCTGCTGCTACCGCCTTCGGTACGCTCTGATGGCATGAGTGTCGAGGAATTGTATGAAATGTTCCCCAATCTGTACGAGCGCCGTTATAGCCAAGGCACGCGGTTGTCAGGCGGCGAACAACAGATGCTGGCGCTGGCCCGTATTCTGAGATCGGGCGCCAATATTCTGCTGCTGGATGAAATCACCGAAGGATTGGCGCCGGTGATCGTACAGAAACTGGGTGAAGTGCTGGTCAAACTGAAGGAGCGTGGTTTGACCATCCTGCTGGTGGAGCAGAATTTCCGTTTTGCTGCCCCGATTGCCGACCGTCACTATGTTATGGAGCACGGTCATATTGTCGAGGAGGTTCAAGCCCACGAGCTTGAAACCAAGACAGAGCTCCTGAATACCTATCTGGGCGTCTGACGTCTGTGTGTGAGAAATAAAAATAAAAATGCTCGACAGGAGAGTACTGATGAAAATGATGAAGAAAACCCTGCTGGCTGCATCCGTGGCCGCTCTCGCTTCTTCCGCTGCTATGGCCGATATATCGGACGGCAAGCTCAAAATTGGCGTGCTGGCGGATATGGGCGGTGTGTATGCCGATATCTGTGGCCAGGGCTGTGTGACGGCAACGGAAATGGCGGTCGAGGACTTTGGTGGCAAGGTGCTGGGGATGCCGATTGAGGTGATCAGTGCCGATGACCAGCTGAAGCCGGATGTGGGATCTGCCATCGTCCGCAAATGGGTGGAAGATGAGCAGGTGGATGTGGTCGGAGGGCTGGTGTCTTCGGCGGTTGTCGGTGCAGCGACCAAGGTACTGACTGATGCCAAGAAAATCGCGCTGATTTCGACAGCGGCTTCCAACGCGTTCACGACCAAGCAATGCTCGCCGTACAATGTTCACTGGACCTATAACGTGGCGGCCCTGGCGAACGGTACGGTTCAGCCCATGGTGGATGCCGGTAATAAAAAATGGTTCTTCATTACGGCGGACTACGCTTTTGGTCATGCGCTGGAAGATGTCGCGACCAAGGTAATCAAGGAAAACGGTGGTGAGGTTGTCGGCGTTGCCCGAGCCCCACTGAGTACCACTGACTTCTCATCCTATATTCTTCAGGCGCAGTCGTCCGGTGCGGATGTAGTGGCTTTGGCGAATGCCGGTAATGATACCGTGAATGCACTGAAGGCGGCTTCCGAGTTCGGGCTGACGGAGATGATGAGTGTGGCCGGCCTGCTGGTGTTTACGCCGAACGCGCAGGCGATGGATCCGAATGTAGCGGGTGGCATGCGTACCACTACCGGTTTTTACTGGGACCTGGATGAGCAGACTCGTGAGTGGAGCAAGCGTTTCATGGAACGTCACGGTTCCATCCCGGCTATGGGGCATGCTGGTGCTTACTCCATGACTATGCATTACCTGAAAGCGGTTGAAGCGGCCGGTACGGATGACTCGGATGCAGTCATCAAGAAAATGAAGGAAATGAAACCGGATGATTTCTTCTCCCGCAACGCGACGCTGCGTGCGGACGGCCGAATGGTACACGACATGTATTATGTTGAGATCAAAAAGCCGGAAGAACGTCGTGACGGCGATGACATCTTCAAAGTCCTCAGCGTTATTCCGGGCGACAAGGCGTACGCGCCGATCCTGCCCGAGTGCAACTTCAAATAACAATAAGCGTTAAACCGCTGTGACGGGTCCCGCCGCTGTCGAGGTATGACAGCGGTGCGGGAACCGCCGTCCGAAAGGGGCGGCAGGCGGGGGAGTGGGACAAGGCTATGGCGACATTTCTAGGCATTAACCTGTTTGGCTTGTTCGGCCAGCTACTGGTCGGGCTGATTAACGGATCTTTTTATGCATTGCTCAGTTTGGGCCTGGCGATCATTTTCGGCTTGCTGAAGATTATCAACTTTGCGCAAGGAGCTATGTATATGCTGGGGGCCTTCTCGGCCTGGCTGGCACTGAGTTATCTGGGGATCAACTACTGGGCGGCGCTGATACTGGTGCCCTTGGCGGTAGGTTTTGTCGGCGTACTGATGGAGCGCTTTCTGATTCGCCCGATCGCCAACGAGGATCACTTGTACAGCCTGTTGCTGACCTTTGGTCTGGCGCTGATGGTGCAGGGGTTCTTTACGCATGTGTATGGTTCATCCGGCCAATCCTATGCCATTCCCGAGGCCTTACGTGGCGGTACCAAGTTACCGTTCATGTATCTGCCGGACTACCGTGCCTGGATTATCCTGGCATCCGTGGTGGTCTGTGGCCTGACCTGGTGGATGATCGAAAAAACCAAGCTGGGCGCTTACTTGCGTGCGGGTACCGAGAATCCCCAGTTGATGCAGGCCTTCGGCATTAACGTGCCTCTGATCGTGACGCTGACATTCGGTTTTGGCGTCGGGCTGGCCGGGCTGGCTGGTGTTATGGCGGCCCCCATCTATTCGGTATCACCCGATATGGGATCTAACCTGTTGATCGTGGTGTTCGCCATTGTGGTGATCGGTGGCATGGGGTCGATCGGCGGTGCCATTCTTACCGGGCTGGGGATGGGCGTCATTGAAGGGCTGACCAAGTATTTTTACCCAGAGGCTTCCAATACGGTGATCTTTCTGGTCATGGTGATCGTGTTGCTGCTTAAGCCAGCCGGTCTGTTCGGCAAGGAAGCCTGAGGAGAAAAGTATGAAAATCAATAAACTTTATCTGGTTTTGCTATTGTTGGCTCTGGTTGCTCCCTTTTTCTTGTACCCGGTGTTTCTGGCCAAACTGCTGTGCTTTGCGCTCTTTGCCTGTGCATTCAACTTGATGCTGGGCTACGTCGGGCTGTTGTCATTTGGACATGCCGCCTTTTTGGGAACCGGCGGTTATGTCACGGGCTGGCTGATGATGAATTCGGGGCTGACGCCCGAGCTGGCGATTTTGTTGGGCACCTTGACAGCCGGGGCACTGGGGGCACTGTACGGTAAGCTGTCGGTCAAGCGTGAAGGCATTTATTTCGCGATGGTGACCCTGGCTCTGTCTCAGTTGGTGTTTTTCATCTATCTGCAGGCTCCCTTCACCGGTGGTGAGGATGGTATGCAGGGCGTGCCGCGTGGCAAGTTGTTTGGTGTTATCGATCTGTCCGACAACATCAGCATGTACTATTTCGTGCTGGCGATCTTCCTGTTCGGGTTTTGGCTGATTCATCGCACGGTTCATTCTCCCTTTGGACAGGTGCTGAAAGCCATTCGTGAAAATGAGCCACGGGCGACCTCGCTGGGTTATAACGTCAACGACTATAAGTGGGTGGCCTTTACCATTTCAGCTGCGCTGGCAGGGCTGGCCGGTTCCACCAAGACGCTGGTGTTCCAGCTGGCATCGCTGACGGATGTTCATTGGCACATGTCCGGTGAAGTGGTGTTGATGACGCTGGTCGGAGGGGTCGGTACCATCCTGGGACCTGTTGTTGGGGCGGGGGTGATCGTTACGATGCAGAATTACCTGTCCAGTGGTGAGCTGGGCAACTATCTGCACATTATTATGGGGCTGATTTTCGTGATCTGCGTGCTGGCCTTCCGCAGCGGGATCGTGGGAGAGTTGCAGAAGGTCTGGAAACGCAATTTCGGCTAAGGATTTATCGTCGAGCCATTCGCCTGCCGGAGATGCCCCCGGCGGGCGTTTTTTGTTTGTTTTTCATGAAGGCTTGGCCCCCGTTGTGGGATCAACTAGGATGCGCCACAGGGATAATAGTGTCTGATTCGGATGAGGAGTGATAATGGCATTTCGCGGGGTCGAGGATTTTAATCACAGTCAGCAGGATTTGACCGGTGTACTGGTAACGAATCTGGGAACACCGGATGCTCCGACAACATCGGCATTGCGGCGTTATCTGAAAGAGTTTCTCTGGGACCCACGAGTAGTTGAAGTCCCGCGCCCCATCTGGTGGTGCATTCTCAATGGTGTCATTTTGAATATCCGCCCGCGCCGCTCTGCTGCTGCCTATCGCGGCATCTGGACCGAAGCGGGCTCTCCGTTGATGTTTCACACCCGGGAGCAGGCGCGTCAGCTCGATGATCGGCTGCAGCAGCGGTTCGGGGGGCAGGTGCGAGTCGAGTTCGCCATGCGTTATGGCAATCCCTCCATCGGCAGTGCCATTGAGCGCTTGCAGCAGGCCGGTGTGCGACGCTTGCTGGTGGTGCCCTTATACCCCCAGTACTCTGGCGCCACAACGGCTTCCACATTTGATGCGGTGGCGGAAGATTTCCGGCAACGTCGCTGGTTGCCCGAGTTGCGCATGGTAAACCACTATCATGACTTTCCGGCATATATTGAGGCCCTGGCCGCCTCCGTAGAGGCACACTGGCAGCACAGTGGACGAGCGGACAGGTTGCTCATGTCATATCATGGCGTGCCCGAACGCTACCTGCGCAAGGGGGACCCGTATTTCTGTGAATGCCACAAAACCAGCCGCTTGCTGGCCGAGCGTCTGGGGTTGGCCGATGATGAGTGGTTGACCACATTCCAGTCTCGATTTGGTCGGGAGGAATGGTTGAAACCCTACACGGATGCAACCCTCAAATCGCTGCCTGGTCAGGGAGTGAAGTCGGTGCAGATGATATGCCCCGGGTTTTCGGCGGATTGTCTGGAAACCATTGAGGAAATCGGTGAGGAAAATCGTGACTATTTCCTCGAATCCGGAGGGGAGCGTTACGAGTATATTCCGGCACTGAATGCGGAGCCCCTGCATATTGATGCGCTGGAGCAGCTGATCATGACCCATTTACAGGGCTGGTTGCTGGATGAGGTCGTCGATGGCAAGGTACGTCAAAGCCTTGCTCAGGCTCAAGGGGCCACGCAATAGTCGCACAATTGTCTTCCCATCTGCCAGCGAGGGATTAAACTGCGGTGAACCACTGCTGAGTGAATGTCAGGCAAGGAGCCCTGTGTAAATGGATTTGGCGCGACAGCTGTTTTATCTTCCCGACGCCGTTTTGGTGATTGACCCCGAAACGGCCGCCATCATTGATGCGAATGAGCGTGCCTGTGAGGATATGCGGGTGTCGCGTGCCGAGCTGACGGCCATGACGGTGGTGCAGATTCAGGAGGATGTGGAAGATCTTGAGCATTGGCGTTCGCTGCTGGACACTGTGCGCCGGCAGCCGGGCTATTTGTTTACCGGTCACCACCGACGCCCGGACAATAGCCTTTATCCGGTTGAAGTAAGCTCCAATCTGCTGGTGAACAGTGGCCGAGAATACCTGATTTCAGTGGCCCGAGACATCAGCAGTCGTTTTGACGGGATGAATCGTCGTCGGAGCTATGAGGCTGAGGAGTGGCAGGGTCTGCACGATATTGCCGAGGGTGTATGGGAGTGGGAACTGGCCACGGGGATGCTGTATTTCAGCAAGGGCCTCAAGCGCCTGTTGGGATATGGGCCCGAGGAAATGCGGCCCTGCATGGAGAGCTGGAAGGACATTATTCATCCCGAAGACACGCCGCGGGTGCTTCGGGTGCTGGATGAGCATCTCAGAGGTGTGCGGCATCTGTATGAAGCTGAGTACCGTTTGCGCAACCGCAATGGTCATTATCTCTGGATTCGTGACCGTGGCCAGGTGCGCATACGCTCGTCCGATCAGCAACCGTTGCAGATGGTTGGCCTGGTCAACAATATCACCGATTTGAAGCTGATGGAGCAGGAGCTTCAGCGGCAGGCGGATTTCGATGTACTGACCGGCCTGATGAACAGGCGTCGGGGTGAAGCCTGTGTCGAGCATCAATTAGCGCTGATGCGGCGCCAGGGGGGGCAGCTCGGGTTATGTGTGATTGATCTTGACGACTTCAAACAGATCAATGACATGCACGGTCATCTGGCGGGTGACCAGGCCTTGCGCCGAGTGGCGGATTATATCGTGAATTTTGTGCGTCGCTCCGATCTGCTGTTTCGCTGGGGCGGCGAAGAGTTTGTGCTGGCCTGTCCGGATACAGGTATCGAAGGGATGCAGGAGCTGGTTACCAAGCTTTGTCGTGGCATCGCGTGCCTGACGTTTGAAGGCCGTTTGGCAGGTTATCGATTGACCATTAGCGCAGGCGTTGCCGTTTTCCCCGATCATGCCGAAGACTTGGTCAATCTGACGGCTCGTGCCGATTCGGCACTGTATCAGGCCAAACAACAGGGCAAAAACCGGATGGTGTTGCATGAGGCCCCGCTGTCAGGAACTCAGTCGGCCGTATAGGATGAGCGCCCCATCCTAATGGCGCGGTATTGGCTGGGTGAAATCCCCATCGTTTTACGGAAGATGCGTGAAAAATAGTAGGCATCTTCATAGCCCACGGCCCAGGCAATTTCCTTTACGCCCTTGTTCGTGACATCCAGCAGATGGCAGGCCCGCTCGATCTTCATTTGGATGAAGTGGTTGATCGGAGTACTGCCGGTCAATGCCTTGTATTTCTTGATGAAGTGGAATTTTGACAGGCTCACGGCTGCAGCCAGTGTGTCGACGTCAATCTGTTCATGCAGGCGTGCCTGCATCAGGCTGTGTATTTTTTCCAGATCCAGGGTGTCATCCTGCTGTAGGCTGGCCAAAGGTCGAAGCAGCGCAATATGTGTCATTAATTGTCGCAGCTGGTTGGCGCTGTGGAGGTAGGACTCAAGATGATGACGTGCCTGTCGGGTGTCCAGCAAAGCCTCGAAATCCGCTACCAGGCGAGAGTGAATTCCCAGGCGTAACAGCGGCGACTGGGGTGCCAGATTCAGCTGGTCGACGAAGTTCTGGCTGAGTGAACCGTCAAAATGAATCCAGTAAATGCTCCAGGGGTTCTTCTGCTCAGTCCAGTAATGATGAGGCGTTCCTCTCGGTAATACCAGCAGGTCACCAGGCCTTATTATGCGGCGTTTATTGCGTGCGCCAAATTCCACCCGCCCGCTGCCTTCCAGACAATAGATCAGCAGGAAATCGTCGTGCTGCTCCCGCTCCATCTCATGGCCTCGGGCCAACTGGTAATAACCGATTCCCAATGGATACAGCTGCTCACTCAGCGGGTGCTCGGCGAGCCGGGAGACCATACGTCGTGGCAGCACGAAGCGGATGCTTTCGGGCAGGAGTGGCCAGCTGGAGGGGGAGCTCATATGTCACTCAGACCTTGGTGGTAGATGTTTCAGTGAAAACCCTTAGTGTTAAGCAATATAGTCCATCATCTGAGCAACATTATCAATCCTGAGTATACGGGGGCTGTGTTACAAAATGGTCATACAGATGACGTTGACGTAAACGAATAGCCATTAGGGCTGATACGCATAACAACAAAAATTGACGACAGTGAAGGTGAAACGAATGACTCAGCATGTACCACTCATGATCGGTGGCGAATTTGTCCAGAGTGAAACCGCTCAGTGGTTGCCGGTGACCAATCCCGCGACCCAGGATGTACTGGCCCAGGTGCCCTGTGCCACGGAGGAAGAGGTCGAGCGTGCGGTGGAATCCGCCAAAGCGGCATTCGAAACCTGGAAGGAAACGTCTGTTGGTGACCGTGCGCGTTTGATGCTGCGTTACCAGGCGTTGCTGAAGGAGCATCATGACGAGCTGGCTGAACTGCTGGCGCAGGAAACCGGCAAGACTTTCGATGATGCCAAAGGTGATGTATGGCGCGGTATTGAGGTGGTGGAGCATGCCTGTAATATCGCCTCCCTGAGTATGGGGGAAACGGTCGAGAATGTGGCCCGCAAAATCGACTGCTACAGCATCACCCAGCCACTGGGTGTATGTGTCGGTATTACGCCGTTCAACTTCCCGGCCATGATTCCGCTGTGGATGTTCCCGATGGCTATTGCCTGCGGCAACACCTTTGTCCTGAAACCTTCCGAACAAGACCCTCTGACACCCATGCGTCTGGCTGAACTGTTCAAGGAAGCGGGCGCTCCCGATGGTGTACTTCAGGTGCTTCACGGTACCAAGGATGTCGTCAATCAGCTGCTGACGCACAAGGATACACCGGCTATTTCATTCGTCGGTTCCGTTAACGTGGGTGAGCACATCTACCGCACCGGTACCGATCATATGAAGCGTGTTCAGGCTTTTGCCGGCGCCAAGAACCATATGGTTGTCATGCCGGATGCGTCGAAAAACCAGGTTATCAACAACATTGCCGGTGCGTCTGTGGGGGCCGGTGGTCAGCGTTGCATGGCGATTTCGGTTGCCGTATTTGTGGGCGAGTCGCGCGAATGGATTCCGGAAGTGCGTGATGCCCTGGCCAAAGTTCGCCCGGGCGTCTGGAATGATCCCGAAGCCGCATACGGTCCGTTAATCAATCCGCAGGCCAAAGAACGCGTGCTGCGCCTGATCCAGGAAGGCAAGGATGCGGGTGCGGATTGCATGCTGGACGGTACCGAGTGTGTGGTTGATGGGTATCCGGACGGCAACTGGGTAGGGCCGACCATGTTCAGCAATGTGACGCGTGACATGTCGATTTATCAGGAGGAAATCTTCGGGCCGGTGCTGATCGCGCTGGAGGTGGATACTATCGAGGAGGCGATCGCCCTGATCAACGAGAACCCCTATGGTAACGGAACCTCCATCTTTACGTCGTCCGGTGCAGCTGCACGCAAGTACCAGCACGAAATCAAGGTGGGGCAGGTGGGTATCAACGTACCGGTTCCGGTGCCGCTGCCGATGTTCTCCTTCACCGGCTGGCGCAAGTCCTTCTATGGTGATCAGCACGCCTACGGCAAGCAGGCTGTGAAATTCTACACTGAAACCAAAACCGTTACGGCACGCTGGTTTGAAGACGATATTGCCAGCGGTCCGAATATGACCATCCAGTTGAAATAAAACGCTGATTGAATAAATAAAAGCCGTGGCTGTCGCTGTAGTGATGGCCACGGCGATAACTATAAAAAGCGTGTCCGAGGTATGGAATGGATTTTGAACTGAATGAAGATCAGACCGCCTTTGCCGATATGGCGAGGGCGTTTGCTCAAAACGAGTTGGAGCCCAATGCAGCCGAATGGGATCAGGAGGCAATTTTTCCCATTGATGTGCTGCAGAAAGCCGGTGAACTGGGATTCTGCTCCCTGTACACGCCAGAAGAGGTGGGTGGTCTGGGGCTGAGTCGCCTTGATGCCAGTATCATTTTTGAACAGCTGGCGATGGGTTGCACCTCTACCACGGCCTATATCACCATCCACAATATGGTGAGCTGGATGGTGGCGAGTTTCGGTGGTCCCGCTGTGATCGAGCAGTGGGGTGAGGGGCTGGCCAGTGGCCAGATGCTGGGTTCCTACTGCCTGACTGAACCCAATGCAGGTTCCGATGCGGCATCCCTGAAAACCACGGCCCGCCTTGAGGGCGACCATTATGTCCTCAATGGCAGCAAGATTTTCATTTCCGGCGCAGGCAGCACCGACGTGCTGGTGGTAATGGCGCGTACCGGCGGTGAAGGTGCTGCCGGCATTTCGGCGTTTGCCGTAGATGCCAAGGCTGACGGCATCAGCTACGGCCGCAAGGAAGACAAGATGGGCTGGAACTGCCAGCCGACCCGCATGATTACCTTCGAAGACGTGCGTGTACCGGCTGAAAACCTGCTGGCACAGGAAGGTGAAGGCTTCAAGATCGCCATGAAGGGTCTGGACGGCGGTCGTATCAACATCGCCACCTGCTCCGTGGGCACCGCTCAGCAGGCGCTGAACAAGGCTACCGAGTACATGCTGGAGCGCAAGCAGTTCGGCAAGCGCCTGGCCGATTTCCAAGCGTTGCAATTCCGTCTTGCGGACATGCAGACCGAACTGGTTGCTGCCCGTCAGATGGTGCGCCTGGCTGCCAGTAAACTGGACAACGGCCATGCTGATGCCACCACATACTGTGCCATGGCCAAACGTTTCGCCACGGATGTGTGCTACAACATCTGCGACGAAGCACTGCAGTTGTATGGCGGTAACGGCTATATCAAGGAATACCCGATGGAGCGTTATCTGCGCGATACCCGCGTGCATCGTATTCTGGAAGGCACCAACGAAGTCATGCGCCTGATTATCTCCCGCCGTGTTTTGGCGGAAGGTGCGGCCGAGCTGTAAGCCGATTGACGAGATAAGAGTTTAAGGAGAGCAGGGAAATGTCTGAACCGATTCGAGTAGAAAAGCGTGGTCATGTTGCACTGCTGACCATGAACAACCCGCCGGCCAACACCTGGACCGCAGATAGCCTCAAGGCACTGGTCAGTATTGTTGAAGAACTGAATGCAGATCGCGATATCTGGAGTCTGGTATTGACCGGTGAAGGCGAAAAGTTTTTCTCGGCCGGTGCTGATCTGAAATTGTTTGCCGATGGTGATCGAGCGGTTGCCGGTGATATGGCGCGCCTGTTTGGTGAAGCCTTTGAAACCTTGAGCTGTTTCCGTGGTGTCTCCATTGCGGCCGTGAACGGCTTCGCCATGGGTGGTGGCCTGGAAGTGGCGCTGGCCTGTGACCTGCGTGTGGCTGAAGCTCAGGCGCAGATGGCACTGCCGGAAGCAAAAGTCGGCCTGCTGCCCTGTGCAGGCGGTACCCAGAATCTGACCTGGCTGGTCGGCGAAGGCTGGGCCAAGCGCATGATTCTGTGTGGCGAGCGTGTCAAGGCTGACAAGGCGCTGGAAATCGGTCTGGTGGAGGAAGTGGTCGAGCAGGGGCAGGCACTGGAGCGTGCATTGCAGCTGGCTGAGCAGGTAGGCGAGCAGAGTCCCTCCGCCGTTGCGGCTTGTAAGACGCTGATCCAGTCCGGTCGTAGCCGGCCGCTGGACCAGGGGTACATCATCGAGCGCGAACTCTTCGTGGACCTGTTCCATACCGAAGACCAGCGTGAAGGGGTTAATGCCTTCCTTGAGAAGCGCAAGGCTGAATGGAAGAACCGTTAACAGGAGTCTGACATGAGCTGTGTACTCTTTACCGAACACGCGACCAAGGATGGCCAGATTATTGGTGAAATCCGTCTCAATGCGGAGAAATCACTGAATGCGCTGACGCTGGAAATGATCGATCTGATCCAGCCCAAACTGGATGCTTGGCGCGACGACAGCAATGTGGTTGCAGTCCTGCTCGACAGTGCCGGTGACAAGGCGTTTTGTGCAGGCGGTGATATCGTCAACTTGTACAAATCCATGGTTGCCAACGACAGCGATTTCCCGGAGCAGTTCTTCACCCGTGAGTATCGCCTGGACTATTCGCTGCACACCTATCCCAAGCCGGTGATCTGCTGGGGCAGTGGCATTGTCATGGGCGGCGGCATGGGTCTGATGAATGGCTGCAGTCATCGTGTCGTGACCGAAACCTCACATCTGGCCATGCCGGAAGTGACCATCGGCCTGTACCCGGATGTGGGCGGCAGCTGGTTCCTCAACCGTATGCCAGGTGGCACCGGCCTGTTCCTGGGGTTGACGGGTAATCCGATCAATGCGGCTGACGCCCTGTATCTGGGCCTGGCTGACCGGGCGGTTAAGGCGGATATGCGCGAAGGCATGTTGCAGCGCCTGCAGAGCGAGCACTGGGGCGATGATGCCGGTGGTGTTGTCAGTCGTGTGCTGCGCGAACTTGAAGATGAGTCCCGCGCTACGTTCGACGAGATGGTCGCACCGATTCGGGCGCACGAAGCGCTGATCCGTGAAGTGACTGACCATGACTCTGTTGAAGAGATGGTGGAAGCGCTGCAGGCGATTGAATCGGATGACAAGTGGGTCAAGCGTGCTCAGAAGGCGATCACACACGGTAGCCCGCTGTCACTGAAATTAATTCACGAGCAGTTGCGTCGCTGTCGTCACATGTCACTGCGCGAGGTGTTCCAGAATGAGCTGGTGCTGTCCGTGCAGTGTTGTCGCCACCGAGAGCTTCAGGAAGGGGTGCGAGCCTTGTTGATCGACAAGGATGGCAAGCCACAGTGGACGTTCTCGGTTGTTGATGAGGTGGAAGACGAATTCCTCAGCGGCTTGTTTGAATCACCCTGGGCAGCACATCCGCTGGCTGACCTTTAACAGTCAGTTCTGAGACGGGCAGAGGTGGGCCTGCGAGGCCTGCCGATACACACTTACGACTTACAGCATAATAAAAACAAGGATACTCATTATGGCGACTATCGCATTCATCGGTCTGGGTAACATGGGCGGCCCCATGGCAGCCAATCTGGCCAAGGCCGGTCATACCGTAAAAGCGTTCGACCTTTCTCCCAAGGCATTGGAAACCGCAGCCGAGCAGGGCTGCCAGGTTGCCGAAAGTGCTCAGCATGCGGCCACCGGTGCGGATTTCGTGATCTCCATGTTGCCGGCTGGTAAACACGTCCAGGGCCTGTATGTGACCGGTGAACAACCCCTGTTCGATTTGCTGGGTAACGATGCTCTGGTCATCGACTGCTCGACTATCGATGCCGAAACCGCGCGCAGCGTGGCTGCTGCCGGTGCCGAAAAAGGCGTTGGCTTTATCGATGCACCGGTATCCGGCGGTGTAGGTGGTGCTCAGGCGGGCACGCTGACCTTTATCGTCGGCGGTACCGATGCCCAGTTCCAGAAGGCGCAGCCGATTCTGGAATGCATGGGCAAGAATATCTTTCACGCCGGTGATCACGGTGCCGGGCAGATCGCCAAGGTCTGCAACAACATGCTGCTGGGCATTCTGATGGCCGGTACCTGTGAAGCACTGAACATGGGTGTCAAGAACGGCCTGGACCCGAAAGTCCTGTCGGACATCATGAAGCAGAGCTCAGGCAACAACTGGGCGCTGCAGGTGTATAACCCGGTTCCGGGTGTGATGGATGGCGTTCCGGCTTCACGTGACTACCAGGGCGGTTTCCAGGTTGATCTGATGTTCAAGGATCTGGGACTGGCCATGGAAGTGAGTCAGCAGAGCGCGTCGGCGACACCAATGGGATCTGCCGCACGTGCGCTGTTCAATCTGCATAAGGCGGCTGGTCACGGCAGTCTGGACTTTTCCAGCTTGATCAAGCTGTATCAGGACGCGGAATAAAAATTATTGGCCATATATGGCCGTGCCTTGGGGCGGCACCCGAGGGTGCCGCTCACGCATAAAAAAAATAAAATGAGGTGGAGCATGGATTACAACGAACAGTACCGGTCCGCGAGTGAAAGTCCGGAAGCATACTGGACAGAGCAGGCCAAACGGATTGCCTGGTTCACGCCGCCACAAACCCCCTTGACGATGACCGATTGGGGTACCTATAGCTGGTTTGCCGATGGTGAACTGAACAGCTGCTATCTGGCGGTCGATCATCAAATCGAACAGGGGCGTGGCGAACAGGTTGCGATTTATTATGACTCTCCTGTCAGCAATACCAAGGAAGCGATCACTTTCGGTGACCTGAAGGAGCGGGTTGCGCGCTTTGCCGGTGCTCTGCGCAAGCTGGGTGTGGAGAAAGGCAACACGGTTGTGATCTACATGCCGATGATACCGGAAGCGGCTGTCGCCATGCTGGCGTGCGCGCGTCTGGGGGCGGTGCACTCAGTCGTGTTTGGCGGCTTCGCGCCGAACGAGCTGGCCATTCGTATTGATGACGCCAAGCCCAAGGTCATTTTGACTGCATCCTGCGGTATCGAAGTCGAGAAGCAGATCGCATACAAGCCTTTAGTCGACAAGGCGATTGAGCTGGCCGAACACCAGCCGGAATACACGCTGGTATGCCAGCGCCCGATGCTGAAGGCTGAATTGGACCCGCGCCGTGATCTTGACTGGTATCAGGCACAGGAGGGGGTGGAGCCTGCCGAATGTGTGCCGGTGAAAGGGTCTGATCCCCTTTATATACTCTATACCTCGGGTACTACGGGGCAGCCGAAGGGGATTGTACGCGATAACGGTGGTTATGCCGTGGCGTTGCGATATGCCTTGAACAATGTTTATGGCATGAAGCCGGGTGACGTGTGGTGGGGGGCGTCCGATATCGGTTGGGTGGTGGGACACTCCTTTATTGTCTACGGCCCATTGATGGGGGGCTGTAGTGCCATTTTCTACGAAGGCAAACCGATTAAAACGCCGGACGCCAGCGCATTCTGGCGCATTATTGACGAGTACAAGGTCAATTCCATGTTCTGTGCGCCGACGGCTTATCGAGCCATCCGTAAGGAAGATCCCGAAGGCGTACTGTCAAAAGAGTACGACCTGAGCAGCCTGCGCTGGATTTTCGTTGCCGGCGAAAAACTGGATACCTCGACGTACCAATGGTTGCGTGAGTTGCTCAAGGTGCCGGTGATGGATCACTGGTGGCAGACCGAAACCGGGTGGCCGGTTACCGCACCGATGATGGGGTGGGACAATCCGTCGGAGCCGCGTGCCGGGTCCACTAACAAACCGATCCCCGGTTATGATATTCAGGTGCTGGATGGAGACGGCGAGCCTGTTGCTGCCGGTGACGCGGGGAATATTTGTATCAAGTTGCCGTTGCCGCCCGGCGTTGCCTGGAGCATCTGGAACAATAACGATCGTTTTGTCAGTTCATATCTGACAGCGTTTCCGGGCTACTACCATACGGGTGATGGCGGCTACAAGGATGAAGACAACTATGTCTACATCACCGGACGCACCGATGATGTTATTAATGTCTCGGGTCACCGCCTCTCGACCGGTGAAATGGAAGAAGTCGTATCGGCTCACCCCGCCGTGGCAGAATGTGCGGTTATCGGCATTGCCGATTCACTGAAAGGGCAGGTGCCGGTTGGTTTGATTGTGCTCAAGGCTGGCGTTGAGATCGAGGACGACCATTTGGAGCGGGAGCTAGTGGCGATGGTGCGTGAGCAGGTGGGGGCGCTGGCCTGTTTCCACCGTGCGATAGTGGTGCAGCGTCTGCCGAAAACGCGATCAGGCAAGATTCTGCGGGCCATTCTGCGTAAGATCGCCGCGAGTGAGGCGTACAAGATGCCGTCCACCATTGATGATGAAAGCATCCTGCCTGAAATAGAGCAGAAAATTCGTGAGGTGGGTATCGCCTGATACTAACCGGGGGGATAGCCTCCCCCCGGTTGTCAGTTGTGTTTCGTTGTTGCAAAACCTTCCATGGAAGGTCTCTCGGACTTGAGGGAAGTCATTCCCTCTTTTTTATCGCCCGACAGGACGTGGTCGGATTACCGGAAACGTGCTATCTCGTGGCATGTATCTTCAGCTGCCTTATGATGCAGCAGCTCGACGCGGTATTGATGACCGGTCAGGCGTTCCAGTGATTTTTCTATGAGTCCAAAACCAAAGAAGCAGATTGAACGCTGCCCGACAGGGGCCGATTCGACTTTGCCCAAATGATTGAACTCACAGCCCCTGATATGAATCTTGATGTGTTCGCCTTCGGGTTCGAGTGTGACCTGTTCGAAGGTTCCTATGCTGCTCAAGGCATCGCCGAGCAGGATGCAGGCCTCTTCGGTTGCCAGGTCCTGCGGCCAGTCTGGCCAAAGCTCTAGACTGCTGTGGGTACCCATGTCGCGCATGGTGGCATGGGCGCCCATACGGCCCAGCATATCAGACAAACCGGTGGAGATACGGGCGAGAATAACGTTTCTGGGGTCAACAGACATAATGCAACTCCTTGCATGGGAAAGATCCTGTTTCCGGCGCTGCGACCGGGATAAGGTCTACGCTAACACTGACGCATGAAGGCAACAATTAATGCATTAGGAAATTCTTTATTAGTTTGATCTGTATCGATTTGGCGCGTGAATGCCGCTGTACACAGCGAGTGAATGCTGAGGCTGGTTCTTGCTGCAGCCTGAAGGCACAATAGGCAGCGAGCAGAGCAATTCCGATCTGCATCCACCGAGGAGGGCCTTCCATGAGCCAGACAACACCCCATCCCAAATTTATCGAAGCTATGCGCCAACTGTCGGCAATGAGCGAAGAGGAGCGGTTATCGGAAGAAAACAAAGAGCTGTTCGAGCAGGCGATGAATTATGCCCCGCTGGATATTCAGCCTGCTTTAATGGCGATTCGTAAAAAATACGAAGACCCTCTGCACTGATACCCCATTCACTTTCGAGACAAGGGCCGGGTGCTTGCCATCCGGTCACTTTTTGGCAATGTTGACACCGATCGCTACATCCCCGACGAACTCCTTGCCCCCCGTCCTGGTGGGCCCCATTCTGCGTCGCATGACCCCTGAGGCCATAGCGCTCTGGTGTGTGACGACCCAACCTCTGCGTTTTGCATTGCAGCTGCAGGCAGCGGAGGTGTCCTATCTGGACCGACCGCTGACCACTGACGAGTGCTGGACACTGCAGATTGGTGAGCGGGCCTGGATTAACCTGTTGCAGATACAGCCTGATCAGGCCCTGCCAGTCGGTGTACGGATTGACTATGACTTGCGCATACGGACGGAAGGTGAGCAGACCTGGTGTTCAATCAGCGAGTGGGGGAGCGATCTGCTCTACCCCGGCGAGACCTTGCCCGGATTTGTGTTGCAAGCTCAGCTGAAATCAATGCTGCACGGCTCCTGCCGCAAGCCGCATCATCCTTCCCGGGATGGCCTGGCGCGTGCCGATGTCTGGGTTGAAGAACATCTGTCATCTCCGGATGACTGGCCAGCCGTGCTGATGCTCAGTGGCGATCAGCTCTATGCCGATGATGTGGCCGGCCCGTTTTTACATGCGGCACATCAACTGGGTGACCGATTGGGGTTGTGGGATGAGCGCCTGGAAGGTGGATCTGTATCCAGCGGTGCCGAGCTGCGCCGCAGCCCGCATTGTTATTATCAACGAGAACAGCTACTGCCCAAGGATCAATTGAGCCAAAACGTTAAGGAACGTTTTTTCGCGGGGGTGCGCAAGCCCATTTTTACCAGCGACTCGGCCCATAATCACCTGATTACCTTTGCTGAGGTCATGGCGAGCTATTGTCTTGTCTGGTCACCTCTGTCCTGGCAGGGATTGGAACTGACGCCGCCGGCTCTGCCTGAACGACATGCGGCTTTGTATACCAAAGAGCTGGATGCCATTTTGTGCTTCAAGGCACAATTGGGTCAGGCGCGGCGGGTTATGGCTCACCTGGCGACCTATATGATTTTTGATGACCATGATGTGACGGATGACTGGAACCTGTCAGCGGCCTGGGAAATGTCGGCCTATGGGCATCCCTTTTCACGTCAGATCATCGGCAATGCCATGATCGGTTATTTGTTGTGCCAGGGGGGTGGTAATGATCCGCACAAAATCCGCAAACATTTGGGCGAATATATCGAGTGCTGGCTGCGAACCGGGGAGGAAAACGATCATCATCAGCTGATCAGCGAACTCTTCGCTTTCCAGCGCTGGGATTATCTGATTCCAGTGGACCCCGGCGTGTTGGTGCTGGATACGCGTACTCGCCGTTGGCGTGCCGAGCGGAACCTGGCAAGCCCGTCAGGGCTAATGGACTGGGAGGCGTTGACGGAACTGCAGCAGCAATTACTGGATCGAAAGGCCGTGATTCTGGTGTCGCCGGCCCCCATTTTTGGGGTCAAGCTGATCGAGGCGATTCAGAAAATGTTCACCGCATGTGGTCAGCCTTTGATGGTCGATGCGGAAAACTGGATGGCGCATCCCGGTGCAGCCAATGTAATACTCAATATTTTCCGCCATACCCGCACTCCGGAGCATTTTGTGATTCTGTCGGGCGATGTACATTATTCGTTTGTGTACGATATCGAAATCAGGTTTCGCAAGGGTGGACCCAAAATCTGGCAGATCACCAGCAGTGGTCTGAAAAACGAATTCCCGCATCGGCTGCTGAAGATTTTCGATCGTCTCAACCGCTGGTTGTATGCACCGGCTTCTCCCTTGAACTGGTTTACCCGTCGCCGCTTGATGCGGGTCTCGCCACGACGTCCACAGGATGCGGCGGACGGGTGTCGTCTGGTCAATAATGCGGGGATCGGGCTGGTACGCTTTTCGGCAGATGGCGAACCGGAAGAAGTCTGGCAGCTGGGAGCGGATGGTCACGACGTTCGTTTTGATCTCAGCGATGAAGAAGAACATTGGGGCTGATAAGCCCCCGTCGTATATAATCCGCCGCAAAATATCCTCATTACTGATTCTGCTGTGGAGACACCGTTGTCATGAAGCTTTACTGGCATGGCCTGCAAGACGGGTTGGAGCGCTTGCGAGCCAACACAATATTTGAATCGTTTGTTATTGGCGTGATCATTGCTTCGGCATTACTGATTGGCGCCAAAACCTATGAGGAAGCTTCCCGGTTTGACCAGTGGCTGGTGTGGATGGATACGGCGGTTACGCTGTTTTTCCTGTTCGAAATTCTGGTGCGCATGGCGGCCGAAAAACGGTTTCTCAATTTTTTCCGTAATGGCTGGAATATCTTCGATTTTATAATCGTGGTGGCCAGTCTGGTCCCGATCAACGATTCCGAGATGGTACTGGTTGCGCGGTTGTTGCGCGTATTCAGGGTGTTGCGATTGGTATCGATGATTCCTGAGTTACGTATTTTGTTGGCGGCACTGGTGAAATCGATTCCGCGCATGGGATATGTGGCGCTGCTGATGTTTATCATCTTTTATATTTATGCCGCTATTGGCAGCTTCATGTTTAACGGCATCGATCCTGTATTGTGGGGCAATATCAGTATTTCAATGCTGACACTGTTTCGCGTGGCGACCTTTGAAGACTGGACCGACGTGATGTATGACACCATGGAAGTCTATCCCTACAGCTGGGTGTTTTACCTGACCTTCATTTTCCTGACCGCCTTCGTGTTTCTGAATATGATGATCGGCATCGTGTTGGATGTCATGCAAAAGGAAAGCGCTGCTGAACAGTTGGAGTCGGGGCAGGGTGAGGCGGCAGAAGTACATTGGATGCGTGAGCGGATGGCGTTGATGAGTGAACAGCTCGAGCGCATTGAGCGGCATCTGGAGCAGGACAAGAGGCAACAGTGATGGTTCAGAGCAGCCCGGTCTTACGCTATCGGCAGGCGCTACAGGATGGTTTCGTCAGTGATCCGGCACAGGCCCATGCGGTTGGTTTGTTACAGGACTGTTTTGAGCGGTTGCAGGTGCAGGCGGCAGATGTGTCCGGGCTTTATATGTGGGGGCGAGTGGGTCGCGGCAAAACCTGGCTGATGGATCTGTTTCAGTCGGATTTGAGCTGCGCGTCTCGTCGCCAGCATTATCACCATTTTATGCGTGACATCCACCAGCGATTGTTTCGTCTGAACGGAACGCCGGACCCGTTGACTGTAGTGGCACAAGAATTGGCTGCAGAGGTCAAGGTGCTGTGTCTGGATGAGTTTTTTGTTAACGATATCGGAGATGCCGTTGTTTTAGGGGGGCTGGTACAGCGCCTGTTCGATCAGGGGGTTGTGTTGGTATTGACGTCCAATCAGCCGCCTGAGCAGTTGTATTCAGAGGGACACAACCGCGAGCGGCTGCAGCCTGCCATTGACGCGATTCAGACACGGATGACGGTGTTTGCTCTGGATGGGGAGCAGGACCATCGGTTGCATCCAGGTATCAGTTGTCAGCGCTACTGGCTCCGTGAAGAGCAGCCTTCAGCCTTGAAGGACGTGTTTCGCACACAAAATAAAGGCCGCATTGGCAGGGGGCGCCTGGAACTCAACAATCGACCGGTCGATAGTCTTTGGCACGATGAACATCAAATCTGGTGTACCTACGATCAGTTGTGTGAAGCACCTCTGGCGGCAGCTGAATACATTGAACTCTGTGATCGCTTTGCTCATGTACTCTTGTCCGATGTGCCGGTACTGACCTGTCAGCAGCATGTGGCCGATATTGCCAGAGGCACTGAAGATGCTGTTCAGCTGGTGGCAGCCGGTGATCGAAGACTGCCGAAACTGACAGCCAAGGATAATGGTGTCCGACGTTTTATCGCTTTGGTGGACGAATGTTACGACCGTGGTGTGCCGCTTTGGATTGAAGCCGAGGTGGCCATGGATGAACTGTACCCTGACGGTCATTTGAGCTTTGCGTTTCGCAGAACGCTAAGTCGGCTTAGAGAAATGCAATTCAAGCGCTTTGGCAGAGGGTAACAGGAACAAGGTATTTAGCATCTACAGCGAGTCAGTGTTCGCAGTAACATGCCCTTGCTCTGACGAAAACGGGCCCGTCCGGACCCGTTCTGTGATTACCGCTATTGTCCAATCAAAGGACGTCGAAACCGTAGTTGGCGATCAGGCGAATTTCGTCGATATCCTGGCCGGCTTCGCTTTCAATGTGAGCGATGCGGGCGCGCAGTGCAAGGCCTTCGAGTGAGCCGGCCTGGAATACGTACTGTGCTTCCAGGTCGGTTTCGCTTTCTTTCAGATCATCATCCAGCGCGCCGTCGATGTCCCAGCCTTCGGTGTGGCGAGCCATCAGGCTCAGTCCGGGAACGGCAGATACGCTGTAGTCGGCACGAACCTGTACGGATTCTTCGTCGGCGTTATTGAAGTCCAGTACCTGTACGGAGTTCCAGGTCATCAGGACGTTGTTGTCGTTCTTGAAGCCGTCCCAGCTGTAATCATAGCCATCATCGCCACCCACTTTCTGGTAGGACAAGGTCAGAGCCAGGTCACCGGTAGTGTAGCGGCCGGCAAGGTTGAACAGGCTGGAGTCGTAGTCGCTGCCGTACAGGGCCCCATCGTCGGAGCCATCGTAGTAGTGTGCGTCGATCAGCAGGCTGTCACCATTGGCAAGCTTGATCGGGTAGGCGGCGTTTACATAGGTTTGACGCATGTAGTCGTCGGCCACACCATGAGCCAGGTGGACGCTCATGCCGTTTGCGAAAGTGTAACCGCCGCCCAGCAGGTACAGGTCGTAGTCTTCACCGTTGGCAGAGTATTTGTTGAACTTGGTGCCTGACATGCTGACAGCGCGGTCACTGTAAAGGGCGTACAGATCGGCTCCGCCAAGGTTGGCATCCAGTTTTACAGCTTGGGTCGAGCTGGGTGTGGAGCGTGAATCATCATCTTGCAACAGCGGGGTTGCCAATACCATGCGGCCTGCGCGGAGCATGGCGCTGTCACCCAGTTTTACTTTTACAAACGCCTGACCCAGCTTGGCATAGCTGTCGGTATGGCTGCCATCGGCTTTCAGCATGCCGATCTGTTCGTCAGCCTTGCGGCCATCCAGCTTCAACGCGCCGAATACAGAGGCATCAAAACCGATCAGGTTGTTGTAGTAGGGAGATACGTAATCAACACGGATCGCCTGAGAAGCTGCGACGCGGTCTTCGGCACCGTTGTGAAAATCGCGGTTAAAGTACAATGTGCGCAGGTTGATATTCAGACTGGGCTCGTCGGCTGCAAATGCAGCAGGTGCGGTTGCCAGGGTGCTGGCGGCGATGGCCAGGGCCAGCGGGGTCTTGTGCAGCGATTTCATAAAGATAACTCCAAGTCGGCCTGTTTCTATGATGAACAGGCTCATAGTATGTACATTTAGCAAGATGATAACGGCACGCATTGTAGTAAAAGGATAATTGATCCACAAACGAAGCGTCATTAAATCTTAATGCTGATATGCGATCAGCTTAAGAGGGTGGTCAGTTTGTTATAATCGGCGAGCGCCTGAAACGAGTATGCGAGGCGGCGAATGATGCATATATGTGCATAATGGCCTTCAGTCCGGGTGTGGCACCATTGCGTGGGAATGTTTTGGCTGGTATTGAGCGTTTTGACTGTCGTCAAGGGTGAAGTGAGGGAAGGGTGTGATAGTGACTAAAACAACCGGGTTGGCCCGGTTTTACCATGCAACACGTTACTCGATTAAAGGGATTCGTGCAGCCTATTGTAATGAGCCTGCTTTTCGTTATGAAAGCTGGGCGGCACTGGCGATGTTGCCGGCAGCGTTATGGGTTGCCCAGTCAGGACTGCAGTTGGGTCTGTTGATCAGTACGCTGTTGCTGGTCTTGATCATGGAACTGTTGAATACGGCCATTGAAGCGGTGGTCGATCGTGCAGGAACCGAGTTCAATACGCTTGCCGGTTTGGCCAAGGATTTGGGGTCGGCGGCGGTACTGTTTTCGTTGTTTATTACGGCCCTTATCTGGGGTGGTATTTTGTATGACAATTTTTTGGCCGGTTAGCGGGATTGGGGTGGCATGGTCGTCACCCCCGCTCACAGGCTATAATCACTTCTTTTTACCCAATCACAAACAGGACCGAGTACAGTAAATCATGACTGTTCGTACCCGTGTAGCGCCGTCTCCTACCGGTGATCCGCATGTCGGCACCGCTTATATCGCATTGTTCAACCTCGCGTTTGCTCGTCAGCACGGAGGGCAGTTCATTCTGCGTATCGAAGATACTGATCAGACCCGTAGTACCGATGAGTCGGAACAGGCGATTCTGGACTCGTTGCGCTGGCTGGGTCTTGAGTGGGATGAAGGGCCGGATATCGGGGGTGAGTATGGCCCCTATCGTCAGAGCGAGCGCAAGGACATGTACAAGGATTTCGCCATGCGCTTGGTGGAAGAGGGTACGGCGTTCCTGTGCTTCCGCACGGCTGAGGAGCTGGATGAGCTGCGTGAAACCCGTCGTCTGGAGGGTAAGCATACAGCGCTGAAGCAAAGTGATCTGGAGTTGCCACAAGCCGAGATCGAACGGCGGATGGCGGATGGCATGCCTTATGTCGTACGAATGAAGGTGCCTGAAGACGGCGTGTGTGTCATTGATGACATGCTGCGCGGGCCGATTGAGCTGGATTGGGGGCAGGTTGATGCCCAGATTTTGTTGAAATCGGATGGTATGCCGACATATCACTTGGCTAATGTGGTTGACGATCATCTGATGAAGATCACGCATGTGATTCGAGGGGAAGAGTGGATCAACTCGGCACCCAAGCATAAGTTGCTGTATCAGTACTTTGGCTGGGATATGCCGCAATTGTGTCATATGCCGCTGCTGCGTAACCCGGACAAGTCCAAGCTCTCCAAGCGCAAGAATCCGACCAGCATTCTGTACTATCAGCGTATGGGGTATCTGCCGGAGGCATTGCTGAACTATCTGGGTCGCATGGGCTGGTCCATGCCGGATGAGCGTGAGAAGTTTAACCGTGATGACATGTTCGCCAATTTCGATATACAGCGTGTGTCCTTGGGCGGGCCGGTTTTTGATCAGGAAAAATTGAGTTGGCTGAATGGCCTTTGGATTCGTGAGGAATTGTCGCCGGAGCAGTTTGCGGCCCAAGTTCAGAAATGGGCGTTGAATCCCGAATATCTGATGAAGATCGTGCCGTTGATCCAGCCGCGAGTGGAAAAGTTTTCGGATGTTGCCCCGTTGGCAGGTTTTTTCCTGAGTGGCATGTTGTCCATTAATGAGGCGGACTTTGAGCACAAAAAACTGGACATGGATGAGGTTCGTCGCATTCTTCAGTTCAGTGTCTGGCATATGGACCAGCAGCGTCATTGGGATAAGGACAGCTTGTTTGCCGAGTTGAAGGTGCTGGCGGATGGTATGGAGATCAAGATTCGTGACTTCCTGTTCCCGCTGTTTGTAGCGGTTTCGGGAACGGCGCACAGTGTTTCTGTTGTGGATGCCATGTCAATTCTGGGTGCCGATATGAGTCGCGCGCGTTTGCGTCACGCACTGGACGTGGTAGGCGTGCCGTCAAAGAAAGAGACCAAGCGTCTCGAGAAAGAGTACCGTGCGCTAACCGCATGATTCGTCTAAATATTTTTTGCAGGAAATCTGCAGAAAATGTTTGACAGAGCAGGGAGGGGCTATTAATATACGCCCCGTCCTGTGACGAAGGGGCCTTAGCTCAGCTGGGAGAGCGCAACACTGGCAGTGTTGAGGTCAGCGGTTCGATCCCGCTAGGCTCCACCAAAATCGTCATGTACCACAGCGTCCCATTCGTCTAGTGGCCTAGGACACCGCCCTTTCACGGCGGTAACAGGGGTTCGAACCCCCTATGGGACGCCATTTCTACAGACATTGTGTCTGACCCAATGTGGGGCCTTAGCTCAGCTGGGAGAGCGCGACACTGGCAGTGTCGAGGTCAGCGGTTCGATCCCGCTAGGCTCCACCACATCATATATTCCTTGAACCACCACGCTTCAACTCATGATAGTTTGCTTGTCTGATGTATTTGTCCGCAAGCGGTCTATTTGACATGGCCTGTATGGAATTGGATTTTGATCATCTTCATGTGCTGCTTGAAGGTTGTATCATCCATATTTTTGACGATGTCAAAGGGAGTGGCGTGACGGGTGGCTTTCAGTATTGAGTCATCAAACGCCGGGTTGCCGCTGGATTTCGAAATGGCTGCTGTATGCAGAGAGCCGTCCCGGTTGAGCTGTAATTGAAGAGTTGCGCTTGTCTTGCCATTTATCATTCGTGGAATTCGCCACTGCTGCCCGATGGATGCATGTATGTGCAGGACTGCGCTGCGAAACTTTTCGTGTTGTCGGGTGTTTTCTGCATTGTGAGTGTTGGCGGTGTTGATCTGCTGTGTGCCAGCATATAGAGATGTTGCGGTCGTGATTGCCAGTATGGCGAGGAGTGTTCGGATTTGCATGAGAGGCTCCACGTCAATGCGGTTGTATTGTGTTACAGAGTTTGGGAGGCATCCAGTTTTCGGGTGTCGAGGCTGGAAAAGTGGTATTTTGTCAGCTTCATGGAATTGGAGCTGTTTTGTTATTGGGAGTGAATAATCATGCTGCGTGTATTGGGTAATATCCTCTGGTTTTTGATGGGTGGTGTGGTGATGGGGCTGGCCTGGTGGCTGGTTGGGGTGCTGGCGCTGGTGACGATTGTGGGTATCCCCTGGGCAAAATCATGTTTTGTGATTGGGGCCTTTGCGTTTTTTCCGTTTGGTAAAGAGCCGGTAAATCGGAAGGTTTTGACGGGCGAAGATGATATAGGAACGGGAGCGCTGGGTATGCTGGGGAATGTAATCTGGTTTGTACTGGCGGGTATCTGGTTGGCCATAGGTCATCTGATGTCGGCGGTGGCATGCTTTGTGACGATTATCGGCATTCCCTTCGGCATTCAGCACCTTAAGCTGGCGCTGATCGCGCTGGCTCCGGTTGGGCAGACCGTGGTCGACAGTGATCGGCAGCGTTGGGTGAATTGAGGGGGCTGGCGGTCAGAAAGTCTGCCGCCAGCTGTTTCTGGGTTACCAGTAGCCCAGGGCTTTCCACCAGAGACCGCCGATAAGAGTCCAGATGAGAAGGTTGACCAGGCTCATAATGAATCCGGCGCGCCACCACTCGCCCAAGGTGACATAGTTGGAGCCGAAGATAACGGGTGATGTCCCGGTCGCGTAATGGGTCAGGGTCATCATGATGGATGATGCTGCGGCCATCATGAGCACGAATGGCATTGCGGGTGCTCCCAGTGCCAACCCTACAGTCAGGAAGGCTCCCATCATGGCTGTGATGTGGGCCGTTGTGCTGGCAAAAAAGTAGTGTGAGTAGAGAAATATCAAGATCAGCAATGCGCTGGCGCTCTGCCAGCCGAGCCCTGCTTGTGCGATGGCGCTTTGAATGCTGTCGGAAAACCAGGTGATAACACCCAGGTGGTTCAGCTGGGAAGCCATCATAACCAGTGCGCCAAACCAGACCAGGGTATCCCAGGCACTTTTTTCGCTGAGAATATCCTGCCAGGTTAGAACGCCTGTTAAAAGGAGTATAGACAGGCCGATAAAGGCGGTCGTAGTGGCGTTCACCTGATAGCTATCGCCCAGCAGCCACATGGGAATATCGGCCCATAGCAGTAGCAGGATGACGAATACGCCCAGCATGATTTTTTCGCCGCGGGTAATCTGGCCCAGCTCTGACAGTTTTTGGCGGGCGAAGCAGGCAGCATTGTCTGTTTTGCGTATTTCGGGTGTGAAAAAGTAATACAGAACCAGCGGCATGAGCAAGATAGCGACCAGGCCTGGTAGCAACATGGCCAGTGCCCAGGTGGTCCAGCTCAGGCTGATGTCGGCTCCGGTGGCATCAGCAATCAGCTTGACGGTTAGTGGGTTGGGGGCTGTTGCTGTGATGAACATGGCCGAGGTGATCGGGTTTGCATGGTAATTGACAAGGGCCAGATATTTACCGATTTTGCCGGTATTGTTGTTTTCGGGAGTGGAGTTAAAGCTGCGGGCGATGGACAGCATGATTGGATGAATGATGCCGCCGCCGCGTGCCGTGTTGCTGGGTGTGACAGGGGCCAGAGTGAGTTCGGACAGTGCCAGGGCATATCCTATACCCAGTGTTCGTTTGCCGAACAGAGCAATGAAGTAGTAGCCGATGCGTGCGCCCAGCCCTGTTTTGATCAGACCTCTGGAGATCATGATGGCGATGGCAATCAGCCAGATCAGAGGACTGGTGAAGCTGCTGAGAGCGTCCTTGATAGCGGTGCCGGGATGACTGCTGGTGACACCGGATGTGGCGACCATGGCGATAGCGACAATGGAAAGGGCGCCAATAGGCATGGCTTTGCCAATAATGGCTGCGATGGTGCCGATGAACATGGCAAGCATAAGCCAGCCCTGATCGTTGACGGCAGCCGGTTGCGGCAGTAGCCAAATGGTAATGCCGATGGCAATTGCAATGAGAGCCGGTATCGGTCGGAGGTCGGAACGTGAGTCTAGGGGCATGGTTACTCCATTACTGCAGACGGGATGGGGCGATTATTGCGATCCCTTGTGGAGCTGTCCAATCAAAAACTGTTTAAGCCAATCTGGATCAATGTGAAATGCTGATCGTCGTATCAGTTTTTATCAGGTGCTGCAGTATTTACGCCAGGCGGGGTAACCAGCCCGGGAAGCTGGGTTCCCAGTGCTCATACAGACGCACAAGTTCAGTGCCACAGTTTTTGCAGCGGTAGATGGGGTGGGAGCGATGCTGATTGATTTTAATCATCGCCTGGTGTGGGGAAAGGCATGTGCCCATTAAATTACGGCAATCACGACATTCAGTCATTTATTCCAACACCTTAATTATAATAATTAATGGTATATATTATGTATATACATTAGTTGTTATAAGACGTGTTGTGAAGGGGTGTATAATGAATAAATTATGACAATTCAGTTTTGCATTAATTGATTTTCATAAGTGGCGGTCGGGTGCGTAAAGGATTGTCGATAGTCGGAGAGCGGTTCCCAGCGGTCGTGTTCGTGCAGATAGAAAGCGTGACAGAGGGTGCACTTGAGCAGTTCGCTATTGCTGATATGGCTGATTGTCTCAAGCCTGGGGTGGCGCTGGCCTGTTCGGATGAGTTGTTGACAGAGAGGGCATTGGCACGGCATGTTCAACTCCTTTTGAACGCTTGCACAACGAATAACTATAAAGGAGTTCGCGGGTTATCGCACTAGGAGTAATTCCTAAATTGCCCGCAAAAAAAAGCCCCGCAATGGCGGGGCTTGATGTGGAGGCGATCAGGCGGGGTAGTCGCGCTTCTGTTCGCCGGTGTAGAGCTGGCGTGGGCGACCGATTTTGTTCGGGCTCGAATGGAACTCGTTCCAGTGAGAGATCCAGCCGATTGTGCGAGACAGGGCGAAGATCACGGTGAACATGTTGGTCGGAATTCCGATGGCCTTCAGAATGATGCCTGAGTAGAAGTCAACGTTCGGGTACAGTTTGCGCTGTACGAAGTATTCATCTTCCAGGGCGATCTGTTCCAGGCGTTTGGCAATCTGCAGCTGCGGATCGTTTTCGATACCCAGCAGGCCGAGAACTTCGTCGCAAGTCTTCTTCATCACTTTGGCGCGTGGGTCGAAGTTGCGATAAACGCGGTGGCCAAAGCCCATCAGTCGGAACGGATCGTTCGGATCTTTGGCTTTTTCAATGAACTCGGGGATGTTGGATTCATCGCCGATTTCATCCAGCATGGTCAGCACTGCTTCATTGGCGCCGCCGTGTGCCGGACCCCACAATGCGGCAATGCCGGCTGCGATACAGGCGAACGGGTTGGCGCCGGAAGAGCCGGCCAGGCGTACCGTAGAAGTGGAGGCGTTCTGTTCGTGGTCTGCGTGGAGAATGAAGATGCGGTCCATGGCACGGGCCAGTACCGGGTTGACTTCGTAATCGGCGCAGGGGGTGCCAAACATCATACGCAGGAAGTTCTCACCATAGCTGAGGTTGTTCTGCGGATACATGAACGGCTGGCCGATAGAGTACTTGTAGCACATGGCTGCAAGTGTCGGCATTTTTGCGATCAGGCGGTATGCGCAAACCTCGCGGTGGTGCGGGTTGTTGATGTCGAGCGAGTCGTGATAGAAGGCGGACAGGGCGCCTACTACGCCACACATGATGGCCATGGGGTGTGCGTCACGGCGGAAGCCCTTGAAGAACTGGCTCAGCTGTTCGTGCACCATGGTGTGGTTGGAGATGGTGTCGACGAATTTGGCCTTTTCATCTGCGGTCGGCAGCTCGCCATTCAGCAGCAGGTAGCAGACTTCCAAATAGTCTGACTTTTCAGCCAACTGTTCAATCGGGTAGCCACGGTGCAGCAGAATGCCATTGGCACCATCGATATAGGTGATCTTGGACTCGCAGGCCGCTGTGGATACGAAGCCGGGATCATAAGTGAACAGGCCTTTGCCGGTTAACGGACGTACATCTATGACGTCGGGACCTTCAGTGCCGGTGTAGACCGGCAATTCGATCGCTTCGTCCAGACCATCGACTGTCAAACGTGCTTTCTTGTCAGCCATTAAGAGGCTCCTATCATTCTGATTGTATTGCTGCGGCAAACTACAATGCGCCGCGTCATAGGAAATGGCCCGAAAAAGGACCCGAACACTATAGAGTTTGAAACAGGATTGTCAATTAAGCCTTTCGCTTAATGGTGCGCCACAGGATGCTTTTGTGTGTTAGCAAAATTGATACTTGCAAGGGAATAAATAATTAGTTTAATGCGCGTATCGATATTAAATATGTTGATAAAACCGGAGCCTGCCAAACACTAGACTTAAGCCGTAAGGCGCTGTTGTCGCATTGTATTTTGGTGGTGATCTGTCTATACTCTCGCACCTGAGTTGGCACCGTGCCCACTGGTTTAGTGTCAGTTCTGGCATCTCGAGGTACTACTCTCTGAGCACTTCCTAGCAACCTTGTCCTCTTGTCCTGCATTTGGGCAGAAAAGTGTGAACTAGAGCCGTGAACAAGAAAAGACCTGTAAATTTAGATCTGCGAACCATAAAACAGCCACTTCCGGCGATTACTTCAATTCTGCACCGTGTATCGGGTGTCGCGCTCTTCTTTGGCGCCATCTTCATGATGTACGTATTGAGTTTGTCGTTGGAGTCTCAGGCGGGCTTTAATGAAGCCGCTGAGATGCTCCAGGAATCTTTCCTGGCAAAACTCATTGCATGGGGACTGGTTTCAGCGCTGCTGTACCACTTCTTTGCGGGTATCAAGCACCTGATCATGGATCTGGGGCACTGTGAAGAATTGGAAGGTGGTCGTCTGGCGGCCAAAGTCACCTTGGTAGTAGCGGTTGTCGCTATTCTGCTGGCAGGAGTCTGGATATGGTAACTAGCATTACAAGCTTCGGTCGTAGCGGTTTGTACGATTGGATGATGCAGCGTGTTACTGCGCTGGTTCTACTGACGTATACCGTCTTTATGATTGGCTACCTTCTGCTGAATCCCGATTTGGGGTATGAGCAGTGGAAAGAGCTGTTCAGCGGTACGGTGATGCGTATTTATACCCTGCTGGCACTGTTGTCCATGGTGGCTCACGCCTGGATCGGTATGTGGTCTGTATCTACCGACTATATCAAGCCGACCGGTGCTCGCTTTGTGTTCCAGTCCGTATGCGGCCTGCTGGCGTTTATCTACGTCGTGTGGGGCATCCAGATTCTGTGGGGTATCTAAAACATGTCTAAACTGCGTACGCTTACTTTCGACGCAATCGTGGTCGGTGGTGGTGGTGCAGGCATGCGCGCCGCGCTGCAGCTTGCACAGTCAGGTCTGAATACCGCCTGTGTCACCAAAGTATTCCCGACTCGTTCGCACACTGTATCTGCTCAGGGTGGTATTACCTGTGCAATCGCAAGTGCGGATCCGAATGACGATTGGCGCTGGCACATGTATGACACCGTTAAGGGGTCTGATTACATTGGTGACCAGGACGCAATTGAGTACATGTGCTCTGTAGGTCCTCAGGCCGTATTCGAGCTGGATCATATGGGTCTGCCGTTCTCTCGTACCGAAATTGGTCGTATCTATCAGCGTCCGTTCGGTGGCCAGTCCAAGAATTTTGGTGAGGGCGGTCAGGCTGCTCGTACCTGTGCGGCAGCTGACCGTACCGGTCACGCACTGCTGCATACGCTGTATCAGGCCAATATGAAGGCCGGTACAACCTTCCTGAATGAGTGGTATGCCGTTGATCTGGTGAAAAACTCCCAGGGTGATGTTGTGGGTTGTATCGCCATCTGCATCGAAACTGGCGAAACTGTCTACATCAAATCCAAGGCAACCGTTCTGGCAACCGGTGGTGCGGGTCGTATTTACGCGTCCACGACCAATGCCCTGATCAATACCGGTGATGGTATTGGTATGGCGATGCGTGCCGGTGTGGCTGTTCAGGATATGGAGATGTGGCAGTTCCACCCGACCGGTATTGCTGGTGCGGGCGTGCTGGTGACCGAAGGTTGTCGTGGTGAAGGCGGCTACCTGGTCAATAAGGACGGTGAGCGTTTTATGGAGCGTTATGCGCCTAACGCCAAGGATCTTGCGGGTCGTGACGTTGTTGCGCGTTCCATGATTCTGGAAATCCTGGAAGGTCGTGGTTGTGGTGAAAACGGCGATCACGTATACCTGAAGCTGGATCACTTGGGTGAGGAAGTGCTGCACTCTCGTCTGCCGGGTATCTGTGAGCTGTCCAAGACTTTTGCTGCCAGCGATCCTGTTAAAGAACCGATTCCGGTCGTGCCGACTTGCCACTATATGATGGGTGGTGTTGCAACCAATATCGGTGGTCAGGCGATCTCTCCTGATCAGGAGAGTGGTGAAGATAAGATCATCAATGGTCTGTTTGCCTGCGGTGAAGCGGCGTGTGTTTCTGTTCACGGTGCAAACCGTCTGGGCGGTAACTCTCTGCTTGATCTGGTGGTATTCGGTCGTGCGGCGGGTATGCAGATCGAACAGCAGATGCGCGAAGGTTATGAGGTGCCGGATGCAACTGATGCTGACATCGAAGCGGCCATGTCGCGCCTGAATCGCTTGAACAACAGTACTGGTGGTGAAAAGGTTGCTGATGTTCGCAAGAAGCTGCAAGACACCATGCAGTTGTACTTCGGCGTGTTCCGCGATGGCGAAAGCATGCAGAAGGGTCTGGGTCTGTTGAAAGAGATCCGTGAAAGTGTTGCCAACGTACATTTGGAAGACAAGAGTCAGGCATTCAATACGTCGCGTATTGAGGCGCTGGAGCTTGAAAACCTGATGGAAGTGGCAGAAGCAACTGCTATTGCAGCGGAAGAGCGCAAGGAATCGCGTGGTGCGCATGCGCGCAACGACTTTACCGAGCGTGATGACGAGAACTGGCTGTGCCACTCCGTATTCTTCCCGCAGACCAAGGCCATTGGCAAGCGCGCAGTTAACTTTGCGCCGAAGACAATGGATCCGTTCCCGCCGAAAGTACGAACTTATTAAGGGGCTGGTACGATGCTGGTAAGTGTATATCGTTACAATCCTGAGATTGATGATGCGCCTTACATGCAGGATGTTCATATCGACATCCCGGGTGGCAAGGACATCATGGTGCTGGACTTGCTTCAGCTCCTGAAAGAGAAAGATCCGACGTTGGCTTATCGTCGTTCCTGTCGTGAAGGGGTGTGTGGCTCCGATGGCATGAACATGAATGGCAAAAACGGTCTTGCTTGTATTACGCCGCTCTCTGCAGTGGTTGAAAACGACAAGCTGGTGCTGCGTCCGCTGCCGGGTCTGCCGGTGATTCGTGACCTGGTCATCGATATGACTCAGTTCTACAAGCAGTATGAAAAGATCAAGCCGTTCCTGATCAATGATACGCCGGCGCCTGCGATTGAGCGTTTGCAGTCTCCGGAGGAGCGTGCTGAGCTGGATGGTCTGTACGAGTGTATTCTCTGTGCATGCTGTTCAACTTCATGCCCGTCCTTCTGGTGGAATCCGGACAAATTTATCGGTCCGTCCGGCCTGTTGCAGGCTTACCGCTTCTTGGCGGATAGCCGAGATACGGCAACTAATGAGCGGCTGGCTGATCTTGACGATCCGTTCAGTGTGTTCCGCTGCCACGGTATCATGAACTGCGTGAGCGTTTGTCCGAAAGGCCTGAATCCGACCAAGGCCATCGGTAAAATTCGCAACATGCTGATTCAGCAAGCGACCTGATCGAACACTGTGTTTACATAAAACGGCATCCTTTGGGTGCCGTTTTTTTTTAATCTGACGTTGCCCGTTGGGCGTTTTAAGTAGACATAAGGTCTATGTCGACGAAACAGTAATATTTTGTAGAATCGTTGGCTGCTAACAGTGTAAAGGCTGGCATAAAAAGCGTAGAATTAATGCCCGCATCCATGCGCGATCCGTATGGATGCTGGGATATACAAAAACGGTAATCAGAAGAGGGTTGCAGGACTGCCGGTACAGGAAATAGTGCAGCCTGACCGATGCAGCGCCCTCTCAGAGCCAGGGTGAGATGATAATGCAAGATGGCATAATGGAGCAGATGTGGAAGAATGCCCATCTCTATGGGGGCAACCTTTCATATGTTGAACAACTATACGAAACCTATTTGATGGATCCGAATGCCATTCCACAAGAGTGGCGTGACGAATTCGATCGACTACCGAAGGTTGGTGACAGCATCACTCAAGATGTGCCTCATTCCACCATCCGGGATCACTTCCTTCTCCTCTCCAAGAATCAGAAGCGGGCTGCACCGGTTTCCGGCAGCAGTGTCAGCTCGGAGCACGAAAAGAAACAGGTTCGTGTCCTGCGCATGATCAATGCCTATCGTGTGCGTGGGCATCAGCATGCCGATATAGATCCGTTGAATCTGATGGAGCGTGAACAGGTACCTGACCTTGATCCGCGTTTCCACGAATTGTCCGAAGCCGATTTCGATACCCGCTTCCAGTTGGGCTCACTGTTCTTCGGTCCAGAAGAGAGCTCACTGAAAGAGATCCTGGCTGATCTTAAGAAAACCTATTGCACTACTGTCGGCGCCGAGTACATGCATATCGTCGACACTCAGGAAAAACGCTGGATTCAGTCCCGCATGGAGCCAGTGCGCAGCCATCCCGTACTGACCAATGACGAGCGTCAGCATATTCTTGAGCGTCTGTCTGCCGCAGAAGGTCTGGAAAAATACCTGGGCTCGCGTTATGCGGGTGCCAAGCGCTTTGGTCTGGAAGGTGGCGAAAGCCTGATTCCCTGCCTTGATGAGCTGGTGCAGCGTGCGGGCCGTGACGGTGCCAAAGAGCTGGTTATCGGCATGGCGCACCGCGGACGTTTGAACGTGCTGGTTAATATCTTCGGCAAGAATCCGCAGGATCTGTTCGGCGAGTTTGAAGGCAAACGCGTCATCGAAACCTCTGGCGACGTGAAGTATCACCAGGGTTTCTCTTCCAACGTGATGACTCCGGGTGGCGAAGTTCATCTGGCAATGGCGTTCAACCCGTCTCATCTTGAAATCGTTTCTCCGGTTGTCGAAGGCTCCGTGCGTGCGCGTCAGGATCGTCGTGACGACAAAGTTGGCAACAGTGTCATTCCGGTGTCTATCCATGGTGATGCGGCCTTCGCAGGTCAGGGTGTGGTGATGGAGACATTCCAGATGTCTCAAACACGTGCCTACAAGACCGGCGGCACCATTCATATCGTGATCAACAACCAGGTGGGCTTCACCACTTCCAAGAAGGAAGATGCGCGTTCCACCGAGTACTGCACCGATGTGGCCAAAATGGTTCAGGCACCGATTTTCCATGTGAATGGTGATGACCCTGAAGCAGTACGCTTTGTGACTCAGGTGGCACTGGACTACCGCAACGAGTTCAACAAAGACGTTGTGATTGACCTAGTGTGCTACCGCCGTCGTGGTCATAACGAAGCGGATGAGCCGTCCGGTACTCAGCCGCTGATGTACGCCAAAATCAAGTCTCAGAAGACCACCAAGGAGCTGTACGCGGCGCGTCTGGTTGAAGAAGGTGTGCTGACTGCGGAAGAAGCCAAGGTTCTGGATCAGGATTACCGCAAGGCGCTGGAAAATGGTGAACATGTAGCCAAGTCTCTGGTGATGGAGCCGAACCGGGAGCTTTTCGTCGACTGGCGTCCATACCTGGGCCATAAGTGGTCTTTCGACTGTGATACCAGCGTTGATCCGAAACTGCTGAAGGAATTGGCTAACAAGACCTGTGAGTTTCCCGAAGGGTTTGCCATTCAGCGTCAGGTTCAGAAGATCTACGAAGACCGCAAGAAAATGGCAGCTGGTGCCATGGAAATCAACTGGGGCTTCGCCGAAACAATGGCATACGCCACTCTGCTGGCGGAAGGCTACCCGGTTCGTTTGACCGGCCAGGATGTGGGTCGAGGCACTTTCTCTCACCGTCATGCGGTGGTGCACAATCAGAAAGATGCGTCCCTCTACGTACCGCTGCAGCATTTGGCGGAAGGGCAGCCTGAATTTGATATCTATGACTCCTTCCTGTCCGAGGAGGCGGTGCTGGGCTTCGAGTACGGTTATGCGACCACAACACCGAACGCTCTGGTTATCTGGGAAGCCCAGTTCGGTGATTTTGCCAACGGTGCACAGGTTGTAATCGACCAGTTTATTACCTCTGGCGAACATAAGTGGGGTCGTCTGTGTGGCTTGACCATGCTGTTGCCGCACGGTTTCGAAGGTCAGGGTCCGGAGCATTCTTCTGCACGTCTGGAACGTTTCCTGCAGTTGTGTGCTGAACACAACATTCAGGTTTGCGTACCGACCACGCCGGCTCAGATCTTCCATCTGCTGCGTCGTCAGGTTGCGCGTCCGCTGCGTAAGCCGCTGGTTGTTATGTCACCGAAATCTCTGCTGCGTCACAAGCAGGCGGTGTGCACACTGGAAGACCTGTCTGAAGGTACCTTCCAGCCGGTGATCCCGGAAGTGGATACACTGGATCCGAAGAAAGTGAAGCGACTGGTGATGTGTAGTGGCAAGGTTTACTACGACCTGTACAATCGCCGTGCCGAGCTTGAAAAAGATGATGTTGCCATCGTGCGCATCGAGCAGCTCTATCCGTTCCCGGAACAGGGGCTGAAGCAGGCCATTGCCGAGTACACCAACCTTGAATCTGTGGTGTGGTGTCAGGAAGAACCGATGAACCAGGGTGCCTGGTATTGCAGCCAGCACCACATGCGTAACGTACTGCAGCAGCATGACGCCAAGTTGAATCTGGTGGGTGTTGGACGTCCGCATGCAGCCGCTCCTGCGGTTGGCTATATTTCGGCTCACCTTGAGCAGCAAGAACAGCTGGTCAACGAAGCAATCAACGGTTAATGACAGGTTTGTAAAACCTGCGCAGCATTATTAAAGGAAACAGCATGTCCATCGATATTAAAGCGCCTACTTTCCCTGAATCCGTAGCGGACGGAACCGTTGCTACCTGGCACAAGCAGCCGGGTGAGGCCTGTTCAGCTGATGAGCTTATTGTCGACATCGAGACCGACAAGGTCGTACTGGAAGTGGTCGCGCCCGTTGACGGCGTGATCAAGGAAATTGTCAAAGGCGAGGGCGACACTGTTCTGAGTGAAGAGGTGATCGCATTGTTTGAAGCGGGTGCTGCCGCTTCTGCTCCGGCTGCAGCCCCTGCAGCTGAAGCGGCTGCCGCACCGGCTGCTGAAGTGACTACCGACGCTGATAAGGTTGGCCCGGCTGCTCGCAAACTGATTGAAGAAAACGGTCTGGACGCTGCCCAGATTCCGGGTACCGGTAAAAACGGCGGTATCACCAAGGAAGACGTGCAGAACTTCCTGAAGAACAAGCCGGCTGCAGCGCCGGCTGCGGCTGCACCGGCTGCGCCTGTGCTGAATGTGCCGGTTGGCGAACGCACTGAAAAGCGTGTACCGATGACGCGTCTGCGTGCCACCATTGCCAAGCGTCTTGTTGAAGCCCAGCAGAATGCGGCCATGCTGACCACTTACAACGAAGTCAACATGAAGCCGGTCATGGAGCTGCGCAAGCAGTACAAGGACCTGTTCGAAAAAACTCACGGCGCTCGTCTGGGCTTCATGTCTTTCTTCGTCAAGGCGGCAACTGAAGCGCTGAAACGCTTCCCGGCCGTGAATGCCTCCATCGACGGTAACGACATGGTATACCATGGTTACCAGGATATCGGTGTGGCCGTATCGACTGACCGTGGCCTGATGGTGCCGGTTCTGCGTGATACCGACTCTATGGGACTGGCTGAAGTTGAAGCGACCATTGCCGATTTCGGCAAGCGTGGCCGTGAAGGCAAGCTGGGCATGGATGACATGCAGGGTGGTACCTTCACCATCACCAACGGTGGTGTGTTCGGTTCCCTGATGTCGACACCGATCCTGAACCCGCCGCAGACTGCTATCTTGGGCATGCACAAGATTCAGGAACGTCCGATGGCGGTCAACGGTCAGGTTGAAATCCTGCCGATGATGTATCTGGCGCTGTCATACGACCACCGTATGATCGATGGCAAAGAGGCGGTACAATTCCTCGTGACCATCAAGGATCTGCTGGAAGATCCGGCACGCATGCTGCTGGACATCTGATCAGACCCACAATCGAACGAGTGAAAGACAGGATTAAGTAATGTCAGATAAATTTGATCTAATTGTAATCGGTGCCGGCCCCGGTGGTTACGTGGCTGCTATTCGCGCCGCCCAGCTGGGTCTGAAAACTGCCTGTGTCGAGAAGTGGGTTGATGACAAGGGTGCTGCCGTTCTCGGCGGTACCTGCCTGAATGTGGGTTGTATCCCGTCCAAGGCCTTGCTGGAAACCACGCACAAGTTCCATGAAGCTCAGCACGGCTTTGCCGCGCAGGGCATCATGGCAGACAACGTGCACATGGATACCAAGCAGATGGTGGCCCGCAAGGACCAGATCGTTAAGAACCTGACCGGTGGTATTGCCGGTCTGTTCAAGGCGAACGGTGTTACTGTGCTGCAGGGTACCGGCAAGCTGCTGGCCAACAAGCAGGTTGAAGTGACGGCTCAGGATGGCAGCAGCTCCGTGCATGCGGCTGAAAACGTGATCCTGGCATCCGGCTCCGTACCGGTCGAGATCCCGCCGGCACCGCTGACTGAAGGTCTGATCGTTGACAACGAAGGCGCACTGAAGATCGATGAAACTCCGAAGCGCTTGGGTATCATCGGTGCGGGTGTTATTGGTCTGGAAATGGGTTCCATCTGGGCGCGTTGCGGTTCTGAAGTAACCGTTTTCGAGGCCATGGATGACTTCCTGGCATTGGCGGACGTTGATGTTGCCAAAGAAGCCAAGAAGCTGCTGACCAAGCAGGGCCTGGATATCAAGCTGGGCGCCCGTTGCACCGGTACTGAAATCATTGATGGCAAAGAAGTCAAGGTCAAGTACACCGATGCCAGTGGCGAACAGGAGATGGTGTTCGACAAGCTGATCGTAGCGGTTGGCCGTCGTCCCCAGACCCAGGGTCTTTTGGCTGAAGATTCAGGTGTCAAACTGGACGAGCGCGGTTTCATCTTCGTTGATGAAAGCTGCCGTACGGATGCGCCGGGCGTCTATGCCATCGGTGACTCCGTGCGTGGTCCGATGCTGGCGCACAAGGCATCTGAAGAAGGTATTATGGCGGTCGACATCATTGCAGGTCACAAGGCCGCAATGAACTATGACTGTATTCCCAATATCATTTACACCTTCCCCGAGCTGGCCTGGGTCGGTAAGACCGAACAGGAACTCAAGGCTGAGGGTGTAAAGATCAAGGTTGGTAAATTCCCGTTCGCGGCTTCTGGTCGTGCAATGGCAGCCAATGCGACTGACGGTTTCGTCAAGATCATTGCTGACGAAGAAACTGACCGAATTCTGGGTGTTCACATGGTCGGTGGCATTGCTTCCGAGCTGATCGCCCAGGGTGTGATTGCGATGGAATTCTGCTCCAGTGTAGAGGATCTGCAGCTGATGGTGTTTGCTCACCCGACTGTCAGCGAGGCTGTCCATGAGGCGGCTTTGGCAGCAGACAATCACGCGATTCATATTGCAAATCGCAAAAAGCGATAACCTGTAAAGGTTGCCTTGCCGATTGGTTTTGCCGGTCGGCAGGGTTCTGCAGAGCAAAAGGCGTGCCCGCCTCTCCCTATGGGTAAGGGCACCTGTATAATCGATAATACTACGGATTAGAGCATGAACCTTCACGAGTACCAGGGCAAAGCACTCTTTGCCGAATATGGTCTGCCGGTTTCCAAGGGAATCGCGGTAGATACTCCAGAAGCGGCTGCTAAAGCGGCTGAAGAAATTGGCGGTGACAAATGGGTTGTAAAAGCCCAGGTCCACGCTGGTGGCCGTGGTAAGGCTGGTGGTGTAAAGCTGGTAGATACTCCGGCTGATGCACAGGCCTTTGCAGAAAAATGGCTGGGCGAACGTCTGGTAACCTATCAGACAGATGCCAATGGTCAGCCGGTTTCCAAAATTCTGGTTGAAACGTGCACCGATATTGCCAACGAGCTGTATTTGGGTGCTGTTGTTGACCGCTCCAGCCGTCGTGTCGTATTCATGGCATCCACCGAAGGTGGTGTCGAAATCGAGAAGGTTGCTGAAGAAACTCCGGAAAAAATCCTGAAAGCGACCATCGATCCTCTGACCGGCGCTCAGCCGTACCAGGGTCGCGAACTGGCGTTCCAGCTGGGTCTGCAGGGTGACCAGGTTAAACAGTTCGTCAATATCTTCCTGGGTCTGGCGAAGATGTTTGAAGAAAAGGATCTGGCGCTGCTGGAAATCAACCCGTTGGTCATCACTGACCAAGGCAACCTGCACTGCCTGGATGCCAAGATTGCTATCGATGGCAACTCTGTTTACCGTCACAAGGACTTGCAGGCCATGCAGGATCCGTCTCAGGAAGATGAGCGTGAAGCACGCGCTGCCGAATGGGACTTGAACTACGTTGCTCTGGACGGCACCATCGGTTGCATGGTGAATGGCGCAGGCCTGGCCATGGGTACCATGGATATCGTCTCTTTGCACGGCGGCTTCCCGGCCAACTTCCTGGACGTTGGTGGTGGCGCGACCAAAGAGCGTGTAACCGAAGCGTTCAAGATCATCCTTGAAGACCAGAATGTTAAAGCCGTACTGGTTAACATCTTCGGCGGTATCGTACGCTGCGACCTGATCGCAGACGGCATTATCGGTGCTGTTAAAGAAGTAGGGGTAAACGTACCGGTTGTTGTACGTCTGGAAGGTAACAACGCTGAACTGGGTGCGCAGAAGCTGGCTGAGTCCGGTCTGGACATCATTGCAGCGACCAGTCTGACTGATGCTGCTCAGCAGGCAGTTAAAGCAGCGGAGGGTAAATAATCATGGCCGTTTTGATCAACAAAGATACCAAAGTCATTTGTCAGGGCTTTACCGGTGGCCAGGGTACTTTCCACTCTGAACAGGCGATTGCCTACGGTACCAAGATGGTCGGTGGTGTTACGCCGGGTAAAGGTGGTACCGAACACCTGGGCCTGCCGGTGTTCAACACCGTCAAGGAAGCTGTAGACGCGACTGGTGCAGAGGCATCCGTTATTTACGTTCCAGCTCCCTTCTGTAAGGATTCCATCCTGGAAGCCGCTCATGCCGGCATCAAACTGATTGTCTGCATCACCGAGCATATTCCGGTTCTGGATATGCTGCAGTGCAAAGTTAAATGTGACGAGCTGGGCGTGCGTCTGATCGGTCCGAACTGTCCGGGAGTTATCACTCCGGGAGAGTGCAAGATCGGTATCATGCCGGGTCACATCCATCTGCCGGGTAAAGTAGGTATCGTTTCCCGTTCAGGTACACTGACTTATGAAGCCGTGAAGCAGACCACTGACGCCGGTTTCGGTCAGTCTACCTGTGTTGGCATCGGTGGCGACCCGATTCCGGGCTCCAACTTTATCGATATTCTGGAAATGTTCCAGAACGATCCGCAGACTGAAGCGATCGTTATGATCGGTGAAATCGGCGGTTCTGCCGAGGAAGAAGCAGCTGCCTACATCAAGGCCAATGTTACCAAGCCGGTTGTTTCTTACATCGCTGGTGTAACAGCGCCTGCGGGCAAGCGCATGGGCCATGCCGGCGCGATCATTTCCGGTGGCAAGGGTACAGCGGACGAGAAATTCGCAGCTCTGGAAGACGCCGGTGTGAAAACCGTTCGTTCCCTGGCTGACATCGGCAAGGCTCTGGCCGATTTGACCGGTTGGGAAATGAAGTAATACGCTTCGTCTCGACGCAACGCGACAAAAAAGGCAGCTTCGGCTGCCTTTTTTTGTGTCTGGAGCAAGTCTTCGCAAGTGCTTCTGTTAGAATGCGGCTTTTAAGCCAGGCCATGAACAGGTACCCGCTTTGAGCCAACACGCTTTCTCTCAACTCCCCCTTAAGCCCGAATTGCTGCGCAATCTGGAGTCGCTTGAATACCACCAGATGACCCCGATCCAGCAGGACAGTCTGCCCGTGATTCTTTCTGGGCGTGATCTGATTGCCCAGGGCAAGACCGGTTCTGGCAAAACGGCTGCGTTTGGTCTTGGCTTGTTGCAGGCGCTGGATAACAGCCGCTTTCATGTGCAGTCACTGGTGTTGTGTCCGACGCGAGAGCTGGCGGATCAGGTGGCACAGGAAGTGCGCCGTCTGGCACGCCAGATTCCGAATGTAAAAGTATTGACCCTGTGTGGCGGAATGCCGCTGGGGCCGCAGATCGGCTCTCTTGAGCATGGTGCTCATGTGGTTGTGGGCACACCGGGGCGCATTGAAGAACATCTGCGCAAAGGAACGCTTCGTTTGAATCGGTTGCAAACACTGGTGCTAGACGAAGCGGACCGGATGCTGGAAATGGGCTTTCAAGAAGCTGTTGATACTATTGTGGCAGCAACGCCAGATACGCGCCAGACGCTATTATTCAGCGCAACTTATCCGCAGGAGATTGCCGGTATTGCCGGGCGGATCATGCGTACGCCCGAGCGGGTTGTCGTTGAAGCTCTGCATCAGAGTAGCAGTATCGAGCAGCACTTTTACGAGGTGACCGATACCGAGCGTGACGCGGCCATTACACGATTGTTGTACCACTATCGTCCAGTTTCGGCTGTGTTGTTCTGCAATACCAAGCAGGAAGTGCGCGATCTGGAGCAGCGCTTGCAGCAGGATGGAATTGCTGCCGTTGCCCTGCACGGTGATCTGGACCAGCGTCAACGTGATCAAACCCTGGTACGTTTTGCCAATCAGAGTGCCACGGTGCTGGTGGCGACGGATGTGGCGGCGCGCGGGCTGGATATAGAAGGCCTGGACCTGGTGATCAATCACCGTCCGTCAAAAGAGGCTCAGGTGCATGTTCATCGTGTTGGGCGAACGGGGCGCGCTGGGCAGAGTGGTGTAGCGGTGACGTTGTTTAATGAACGTGAGCGCTTCCGTTTGGCCGGAATTGAGGCCCAGATGGATATGATTATATCGGATGAGCCTTTGCCGAAGCCCGGGACGGCGAAAGATTATCGCCCCCCCATGGCAACTCTGCAATTGGATATTGGCAAGAAGCAGAAAATCCGGCCCGGCGATGTGTTGGGTGCATTGACCCGTGGGGGCGAATTGGCGGGCGATCAGGTCGGCAAGATTCGTGTCTTTGACTTCTGCACCTATGTTGCGGTCAGCCGTCCGGTCGCACGCGATGCGGTGCGCATGCTTGCTCAGGGCAAGATCAAGGGTCGTAGCTGTCGTGTTCGCCAATTGCGCTGAGGAAAGAGGAAAGCAGGCATGAAAATCTGGGTTGATGCGGACGCCTGTCCGGTGGTGATCAAGGACATTCTGTTTCGGGCTGCTGAGCGAAGCGGGTTGGAACTGACCTTGATTGCTAATCAGCCACTCAGAGTGCCGCCTGCTGCCAATATACGAGCAGTTCAGGTGGCAGCGGGCTTTGATGTGGCCGATCATGAGATTGTCCGCCGGACATCGGAGGGGGATCTGGTCATTACCGGTGATATTCCGTTGGCAGCTGAGGTGCTGGAAAAGGGCGGGATGGCACTGACGCCAAGAGGTGAGCGTTTTACTACTGAAAATATACGGGCCCGGCTCAATATTCGTGATTTTATGGAAACGCTCCGGGCCAGTGGTGTTCAAAGCGGGGGGCCTGCTGCGTTGAGTCAGGCCGATCGCCAGCAGTTTGCCAATCAGCTTGACCGGCTGATTACCCGAGCGCTTAAGCAGCGCTAGTTCAGTTTGTGGGCGGCCAGTTCTATCCGTATGATCTGCCGCCCGTGCATCTCAATCGTGCCGGGGTAGCGCTCGTCGCCGGTTGAAGTGAAGTAAAACTGGTAGCAGCGTGCCAGGACCAGCATTCCGCTCTCGTCGGAGCGGATGGGGCGCAGGCTTTTCAGCGCGATATTCTCGTCCAGCAGTTGTACGCCTTGCTGCTTGCAGTACTGCAGTACCTTGTGCGTTGCGTACTCACGCACTTTCAGGTTGTGCCACCATGACAGGCATGCCAGCGCGGTCAGCGCCAGCCAAAACAGATCAGATAACTCAATCCACATGTAGGGCTCCTTATCGAGCGGCAAGCTTATCAGGCCGGCGGCAAAAAATAACCCTGCTTTTGCGGGGATGTAAATACCCGATTAAAATAATGAAATGGACGCCCCTCCTATACTGCTAGTTGGTAGCAACCAGGTGGAGGATGCATCATGGAACAGGTATCAGTGATCGGCTTGGATCTTGCGAAAAATGTCTTTCAAGTACACGGTGCTGATGAACGTGGGCGCTGCGTAATCAGAAAGTCATTGCGGAGGACACAGGTTTACGCATTTTTTGCAAAGTTATCCAAATGTACAGTTGGGATGGAAGCATGCAGCAGCTCGCACTACTGGGGTCGAGTTATTACTGACTGCGGACATGAAGTGAAGCTGATTCCACCCCAATACGTAAAACCTTATGTAAAAACCAACAAAAATGACGCTGCTGATGCGGAAGCGATTTGTGAGGCAGTATCTCGGCCACATATGCGTTTTGTGGAGCTGAAGACGCCTGATCAGCAGAGTATTTTGCTGATACACCGTGAGCGTGATGGGTTAATGAGAGACCGTACTGCTCTAATCAACCGCTTACGTGCAACCTTAGGTGAATTTGGCATAGCAGTGCCATCCGGCCCGGCGCGTCTAAAGCAGTGGTTCCGCGACAGCTATGGCATAAATGAAGATCAGCTGCCGGTACTGATGCAGCGCCACATTGAGCGTATGAGAGCTCGTTGGGTGGAGCTAGAGCGCTGCATTGGTGAGTTGGATCGTGAAATTGACCAACACGTGCAACACAATTCGGCATGCCAGCGTTTACTTGAAGTACCAGGTATTGGTCGTTTAACCGCTTCAGCTTTGGTAGCAACCGTGGGTAATGCATTGGCATTCAAGAACGGCCGCCAACTTTCAGCGTGGTTAGGCCTTGTTCCACGACAGCACTCGAGTGGCGGCAAAACAGTACTCAGAGGGATCAGTAAGCGTGGGGATGCATATTTGCGCAGGATGTTGGTTCATGGTGCGCGAGCAGTGCTAAGGCATTCAGCGACCAAGAAAAATGCCGTTAGCAACTGGTTACATGCACTATCAGTGCGAGCAAACAAGAATGTGGTCATTGTAGCAATGGCAAACAAGCTAGCACGTATAGCATGGGCATTATTGAATAAAGGGCAGCGGTACATAGAACCGGCTGCTGAATAAACCAATGACAGGAACGCGCTGAGGTTTGCGTGGGCAGAACTTGCTGATGACAGACAGGTAGAGCCGAGACTGGATAAGGCTGCGACTAACATCGTTCGTACAGAGAACGTTAAAATGATTAGCATCCAGTCAGCGGAATTCATCAGGGATAGAGGTTAATACCTCGTAAAAATCCGGATAGATGGCTGCAATACCTTCATGTCACGAAATGTTTTGCTTGCACAAAACGGGGCGTCCATAGATG